>SUUZ01000003.1 GCA_015062235.1 Alphaproteobacteria bacterium
CATAGTAAATCCCCATTCTTCACAAGTAGGCGGTGTTGCACAGTCTAATGCAGCATAAGCTGATGATGATATTGTTAAAGCTGTACACAAAAGTAAATATTTTCTCATAACCTTATCTCCCTTTTTTTAATCTGTCCTCAAATCCCCGAACCGTGCATTTAAACCACCGTTTAAGTGCTATAGATTTTGAGTTGTTTTTAAGATGAAAAAAGAGAGATGAAAAAACGAGCTAACACCTTGAAAATATGTCATAAAACATAATTAATTGCTTTTTTACTTTTTTTGATGTACAATTAAAATAAATATAGCATTTAAACGGTGGTTTAAATGCTATATTTTTGTTTTGTAATACATTGATTTTGCTTGAATATGTTTTAAATGAATAGTCATGCCCTGAGTGAGTGCTAACGAGCGAGGTAAAGCATATTCAATATTTAAAAAAATATTGAATATACCTAAACCAAACCTTGTGGTTTGATAGCATGACAGTATTTTTGTCACACCATAAAAGGTAGAATAGCAATCATTCAGCTAAAAGCCTCAGAATAGACATAAAAAAAGCTCCGCATTTGCGGAGCTCGTAATACCATTTTTAGAAATGTTCATCACAACGACGAATCAATTCTTCAATATTCTCTGGTGGCCAACCTGGAGTATCCATACCCAAATGGATTCCCATCTTAGCCAACACTTCTTTAATTTCATTCAAAGACTTACGACCAAAGTTTGGTGTCCTAAGCATCTCTGCTTCTGTCTTTTGAGCCAAATCACCAATATAAACAATATTATCATTCTTTAAGCAGTTAGCCGAACGAACAGAAAGCTCAAGCTCTTCAACTTTCTTGAGCAAATTACGATTAAACGGTAGCTCTTCTTTTTCTTGAGCTGATTCAGCCTCTGGCTCATCAAAATTAATAAATGGTTTCAACTGATCTTGCAAAATTCTAGCAGCATAAGCTACAGCATCTTCAGGAGATACAACACCATTAGTTTCCACAACCAAAGTTAACTTATCATAGTCAGTAGCCTGTCCAACACGAGTATTCTCAACTTTATAAGAAACCTTTCTAACTGGAGAATAGATAGCGTCAACAGGAATAACTCCAATTGGAGTATCAGCAGTCTTATTCATTGCTGCTGGAACATACCCCTTACCTGTGCTAACAGTCATCTCCATATTAAGTTTAGCACCTGCATCCAAATTACAAATAACCAAATCAGGATTCATAATTTCGACATCATGACCTGTTTCAATCATTGCTGCAGTAACAACACATGGTCCTTCTGCCTTCAAAGACATAGTTTTAACACCTTCGCTGTGAACAGCAACTGCCAAACATTTAATATTCAAAACGATATCAGTAACATCTTCCCTTACTCCAGGAACCACTGAAAATTCGTGTAACACTCCGTCAATTTTGATGCTTGTAACAGCACCGCCTTGCAAAGATGAAAGCAACACTCTACGAAGAGCGTTACCCAAAGTCAAACCAAATCCTCTTTCCAAAGGTTCTACAACAATTTTAGTCTTATTAGCTCCATCCAAAGCATTAATATCTAAATTTGTTGGTTTAATAAGTTCTTGCCAATTTTTTTGAATCACTGGAATGCCCTCTAAGTTTTATTGCATATGCAAAGTTCAATAAACACGACTAAAGGATTGCAGAGCCTTTGCTTACCCTGCAACCCCACAAGTCAAATACTATACGCGGCGTCTTTTTCTCAATCTACAGCCATTATGAGGAATTGGTGTAACATCACGAATTGTTGTAATTGTAAAACCAATAACCTGCAAAGCCCTAATAGCCGATTCTCTTCCAGAACCTGGACCTTTAACTTCAACTTCTAAAGTTTTCATGCCATGCTCTTGAGCTTTTTTACCAGCTTCTTCTGCTGCAACCTGTGCAGCATAAGGAGTAGATTTTCTTGACCCCTTAAAACCTTGAGCCCCTGCAGTTGACCAAGCAACTGTATTGCCTTGAGCATCTGTAATAGTAACTCTAGTATTGTTGAAAGTAGAATTGATATGGGCAACACCTGCCGTAATATTCTTTTTCTCTTTTCTTTTAACACGTTGTGATACTGCTTTTGCCATTTCTCAAATCACCTTATTTCTTCTTATTAGCCACAGTCTTACGTTTACCCTTACGAGTACGGGCATTTTGTTTTGTACTCTGACCTCTAACAGGTAAACCTTTACGATGACGCAAACCTCTATAACACCCAAGGTCCATCAATCTCTTAATATTCACACCAACTTCACGACGAAGTTCACCCTCAACAACCACATCGTTGTCAATAACTTCACGGATCTTAGCGACCTCTTCATCGCTCAATTCATGTACGCGGCGCTCAGCAGAAACACCAGATTTTTTGCAAATGTCCTGAGCAGTTTTTCTACCAATGCCATAAATATAAGTCAAAGCGACCTCAATTTTTTTGGCAGTTGGAATATTTACACCAGCTATACGAGCCAAATTAACTCTCCATTTTTAAAATTAAACCACATTCAAAAAGTTGATCACCACTTTTCAAAATTAAGCGGATTATATGACAAAATTCATTAGTGTCAACCAAAGATTTAATAAAATTTTCAAAAAAATGTACTTTTTCAGAATTTTATATAAAAAAAATCTTTAAGCTACCCCTAACAAACTGTCTATTTTATTAGCAACAGCTTCTATCGACCCCGTACCATCGACACAACGCAACGCCCCCTTTTTCTCAAAATAAGGAATAGTTGGATATGTCAAAGCCCTATAATTAACGAGTCGATTCTGAACTGTTGCACGATTATCATCGATTCGGCGATAAAATTCTGTACCTCCACACTCATCACAAACACCATAAACTTTTGGTTTTTGGTGTTTATCATGATAACCATGTCCACACTTCATACATGAATATCGCCCAAGTATACGCTCCATAATAATCTCATCAGGAACTTGGATTTCAATAACTGCATCCAATGTAATTCCTTTATCTTTAAGCATATTTTCCAATACTTCTGCTTGGGGCAAAGTTCGAGGAAAACCATCTAAAATAAAACCATTCTTACAATCTTCTTGATCGATTCTGTTGCCTAGCATTCTAATTATCATCTCATCAGGAACTAAATTTCCACCATCAATCAAGGATTTAATTTCGAGTCCCAACTCCGAACCTGTTTGAGCCTCTGCACGCAACATTTCGCCAGTTGATAGATGAGGTATAGCAACTCGCTCTTTCAACAAGCGCGCCTGAGTACCCTTTCCGCACCCAGGAGCCCCTGTCAAAACTATATGCAAACCCAAACCGTTGCTATTCATACTATCTTCTCTTTCTAGAAGCCAACTGAGCTTTGCGAATTAATCCCTCATACTGATAAGCAATCAAATGAGACTGTATTTGCCCAACAAAATCCATTGTAACCTGAACAACGATAAGCAATGTTGTACCACCCAAAATAAATGGAACAGATAATTTTGAAATTAAAATTTCAGGCAATATACACAAACCAACCAAATATACAGCACCAAGTACGGTCAACCGAGTAATCACATAATCCAAATACTCAGCTGTATTTTTACCTGGTCTAATCCCTGCAACAAAACCACCATGTTTTTTCAAATTTTCAGCAGTTTCTTCTGGATTAAAAACGATTGCTGTATAAAAGAAAGCAAAGAATGCTATCAAAAATGCATACAAAGCCAAATATAATGGTTGACCATGTCCTAACATCTGAGACAAAGTCTGCACCCAAACAGGACCATTCTCTGCAGTCAGATTTGCAATTGTAATAGGCAACAGCAACAAAGAGCTTGCAAAAATTGGAGGAATAACACCTGTTGGATTAATCTTCAATGGTAAATGCGATGTTTCAGCAGACCCCATTCTCCCCATAGCTTGACGTTTTGGATATTGTATAATTATTTTACGCTGAGCTCTTTCTACCAAGATAATCAAATAAATCAAAGCAACAGCCATAACCAACAACATCAAAATAACCCCCGCAGACATTGAACCGACACGCCCCAATTCAAAAGTTTGTGCTAATGCTGCAGGTATATTAGCAATAATACCAACTGTAATAATCAAAGATGAACCATTACCAACGCCTCTAGCTGTAATCTGTTCACCCAACCAGACAATAAACATTGTACCACCAACAAGCGAAATGATCGTTGTAAATTTAAATACAAACCCTGGCAATAAAACAGCCGACGCTCCCATAGAACCACTCATACTTTCCAAGCCCACAGCAATACCATATCCTTGAACAATAGTAATTAAAACTGTTAAATAACGGGTATATTGAGTAATTTTACGATGCCCTGCCTCTCCTTCTTTTTTTAACGACTGCAGTGAAGGAACAATAGATTGTCCTAACTGAACAATAATCGAAGCCGAAATATAAGGCATAATATTAAGAGCAAAAATAGTCATACGTTCCAATGCGCCACCAGCAAACATATTAAACATACCTAACAAACCACCAGAATTTTGCGCAAACAACTCCGCCACAACTGTTGGATCAATTCCTGGCAACGGCACAAAAGTTCCCACGCGAAAAACTATCAACGCCAGAACCGTAAACCATAATCTTTTCTTTAATTCTTCAGCTTTACCAAAGGCTGACATATCAACATTTGCAGCCATCTTTTCTGCCAACGAAACCATTTTTCTATCCTTATATTTCTATTTAAAACAAACCATAGGCCCATTGTATAGCCCTACTAAATCAAGATATTAATACATCAAAAATTTTTTTATGCAACCTAAATATCAGATATATTGAGAGTTTTTATAAAAACAACTTTTTACATTTTAAACTTATCCAAATTTACATTTCAATTAGTTATTACTTTATAAAAAAAGCTGTCTCAAACCGAGACAGCTTTTCCTATCCGCTAAAAAGCAAATTAAGCTAAAGTAACCTTACCTCCAGCCTTCTCAATTGCAGCAACCGCAGTTTTTGAAGCTGAATTAACTGTAACATTAACTTTTGAAGTAATAGCACCTCTTGCCAACAAGCGAACACCATCCAATTTTTTACCGATGATACCTGCATTAAGCAAAGCATCAACAGTTACATCTTCAGCATTCAACTTACCAGCATCAATAGCTTTTTGCAATGTATCCAAATTAACAACTGCAAAAACCTTTGCAAAGTGGTTTTTAAAACCGCGTTTCGGAAGTCTGCGGTAAATAGGCATTTGACCGCCTTCAAAACCGTTAACTGCAACACCCGAACGAGACTTTTGGCCTTTAACGCCACGACCACCAGTTTTACCAGAACCGCTACCAATACCACGAGCAACACGCTTACGTGATTTTCTGGCGCCTTCGTTATCTCTAATTTCGTTAAGTTTCATTTTTTTTAATCCTTCAAATACAAAAAGTCATTATTTAAAGTTCCAAAATCTTGATAAAGGGTTGTGCTACGCCGAAAATTTTGAGCGATGTGTACAAAAGAAGATACATGAGCGAAAAATTTTCAAGTATGACAACCCCTTTTGCAAGATTTTATTACTCTTCGACTTTAACTAAATGCTGAACCTTTCTGATCATTCCACGAACAGATGGTGTATCTTCTAATACAGCGGTCTTGTGCATCTTATTCAAACCTAAACCAACCAACGTAGCTTTTTGATCTTTGGGCTTACCGATTGGGCTAGCAATTTGAGTAACCTTAATAGTCTTATTAGCCATTGATTAAGCCTCCTCTACTACAGATTTAGAATTTGAGTTTTCACGACGAGAAACAATATCACCTACCTTCTTACCGCGTTTTGCAGCAACCATTCTTGGCGAATTAATTGATTCCAAAGCATCAAAAGTAGCTTTAATCATGTTATATGGATTGTTAGATCCAACAGATTTAGCAACTACATCTTGAATACCCAACACTTCAAACACCGCACGCATTGGACCACCAGCAATAACACCAGTACCTGCAGGAGCTGTTCTCAAATAAACTTTACCTGCGCCAAAACGACCAGATACATCATGGTGCAAAGTTCTACCCTCACGCAATGGAATACGTATCATGTTTCTTTTTGCTTCATTAGTTGCTTTAGTAATAGCCTCTGGAACTTCCGAAGCTTTACCAGAACCATAGCCTACACGTCCTTTTTGATCACCAACAACTACTACAGCAGCAAAAGACATTGTGCGACCACCTTTAACGGTTTTAGCAACTCTATTAACATGAACTAATTTTTCAACTAATTCTTCTTTTTTCTCAGCCTTACTATTAGTACGACGTTGTTCTACAGCTTGTTGTGCCATTTTTACTCTCCCTTAGAATTTCAAACCAGCACTGCGTGCTGCATCAGCCAAAGCCTTGACGCGTCCATGGTAAATATAACCACCGCGATCAAAGACCACTTCACTTACGCCAGACTTAACAGCGCGTTCTGCAACAACTTTTCCAACAAAGCTTGCAGCCTCAACATTGGCAGTATTCTTCAAGCTTTCTCTAACTTCTTTATCCAAAGTAGATGCCGAAGCAACTGTAACGCCTTTAACATCGTCTATAATCTGAGCATACATATGTTTACCACTACGAAATACAGACAATCTCATCTTTCCATTCGCAGCTTTTTTCAGAGCAGATCTAACACGACCTTTTCTCTTTTCAAACAATTCTTTTGGTGTACTCATTAATTTTGTCCTTATTTCTTCTTGCCTTCTTTACGACGTACATATTCGCCAACATATCTGATACCTTTACCTTTGTATGGCTCAGGTTTTCTCCATTCGCGAATTTCCGAAGCAGTTTGACCGACAAGTTGTTTATCTGCACCAAAGATGCTGATCTGTGTAGGTGATGCACAAGTGATCTTCAAACCTTTAGGAGTCTCGATAGTAACATCATGAGAATACCCCAAAGACAAAATCAACTTAGTGCCTTCTACGCGAGCCTTATAACCCACACCAATCAACTCTAATTCTTTTGTAAAGCCTTCACTAACACCTTTAACTAAGGTATTGATATTAGCTCTAGTTGTTCCCCACAAAGCACGAGCTTCTTTAGTCTCACCCTTAGGAGAAACAACAACTTTATTTCCATCCAAAGCTACTGAAACATAATCTTCACTAAAATGACAAGACAACTCGCCATTCTTACCTTTAACTGAAACATTACCTGCTTCAATAGCAACATTAACGCCCTCAGGAACGATAACCGGATATTTACCAACTCTAGACATACCGATAATCCTCCCCTAAAATACTTGGCATAAAATTTCACCGCCAACATTAGCTTTACGAGCATCATTATCACTCATAACACCTTGTGGTGTAGAAATAATAGAAATGCCCAAGCCATTGTATACTCTTGGTAGATCTTTAACTGAAGAATAAACTCTTCTACCAGGAGTAGAAACGCGGAAAATTTCAGTAATAACAGAAGCACCTTCAAAGTACTTCAATTTAATGCGAAGTTCATCAACTCCAGGACGAACATTTGATTTTTCATAACCAAGAATGTATCCCTCTTTTTTCAAAACTTCTAACACATTTTCACGCAAGCGAGAAGCAGGTGACACGACTTCACTCTTCTTTGCTCTTTGTGCGTTTCTAATGCGTGTGAGCATATCGCCCAAAGGATCTGTCATTGACATATTCGAATCTCCTACCAGCTTGATTTAACCAAACCAGGAATTTCACCAAAGCTTGCCATATCTCTTAATTCGACGCGAGCAAGGCCAAATTTCCTATAAACACCACGAGAACGACCTGTAAGTTTGCAACGATTTCTGTATCTTATCTTTGCAGAATTACGAGGCATCTCAGCTAATTTTAAAGTAGCCTGGAATCTCTCTTCAGGAGAGATGGTTTTATCCATAACTATCTTTTTGAGCTTATTACGACGTGAAGCAAACTTCTCTGCCATTTTAGCTCTTTTCAAGTTTCTATAAACTGAACTTGTTTTTGCCATTAGTTTCTCTCCGCTTATTTCTTATAAGGAAGGTTAAAGCCAGTTAGAAGAGCCTTAGCTTCTTCATCAGTTTTTGCAGTAGTACAAATACAAATATCCATACCTCTGATATTCTCAACTTTATCATAGTTGATTTCAGGGAAAATAATTTGCTCTTTAATACCAAATGCAAAGTTTCCTCTACCATCAAAGTTCTTACCACTAATACCATGGAAGTCTCTAACGCGTGGCAAAGCCATATTGATCAATCTCTCTAAGAATTCATACATTCTTGTAGAACGTAATGTAACTTTGCAACCAATAGGCATACCCTCTCTCAACTTGAAAGTAGCGATTGATTTGCGAGCTGTGGTAACAACTGGTTTCTGACCAGCAATCAAAGCCAACTCTTCAACAGCATTATT
This sequence comes from Alphaproteobacteria bacterium, assembly GCA_015062235.1. Lineage (GTDB taxonomy): Bacteria > Pseudomonadota > Alphaproteobacteria > RF32 > CAG-239 > CAZU01. Next base: position 8,329 of record SUUZ01000003.1, read on the forward strand.
TAATTTTTTCTTATCAAGTGTTGCTTCGCCAACACCGATATTCAAAACAATCTTAGTCAATTTAGGAATCTCGTGTGGGTTAGTGTAACCGAATTTTTCCACAAGAGATTTTTTTATGACTTGATTGTATAAGTCTTCAAAATTTGCCATAAATTTTTCTCCTATTAATCGATTACTGCACCAGTTTTACGAGCAAAACGCACTTTCTTACCATCAACTTCTTTGTAACCAATCTTAGTGGCTTTACCATCTTTAACAAAAGCTACATTAGAAACGTTAATAGGTGCCTCTTTGGTAACAATACCTCCAGGGTTTGTTTGGCTTGGTTTGGTATGTCTTTTTACCAAATTAACACCTTGAACAACAACCTTATTTTCTTTTGGCATTGCTTTCAAAACTTCACCAGTCTTGCCTTTGTCATCACCTGACAAAATAACAACTTGGTCGCCCTTTTTAATTTTCAACTTAGGCATTATAATACCTCCGGTGCTAATGAAATAATTTTCATAAATTTTTTGTTTCTGAGTTCTCTTGTAACAGGACCAAAGATACGAGTACCTATTGGTTCACCGTCTTTATTAATGAGAACAGCAGCGTTTTTATCAAAACGGATTACTGATCCGTCTTTTCTTCTGATGTCAGAAGCTGTACGAACAATCACAGCCTTGTGAACATCACCTTTTTTCACACGACCTCTAGGAATAGCATCTTTAATAGACACTACAATTACATCGCCAACAGAGGCATGCATTCTCTTGGAACCTCCAAGAACCTTTATGCACTGCACCTGACGAGCACCAGAGTTGTCGGCGACATCAAGGTTGGTTTGCATCTGTATCATTTTCTAATTCCTTTTCTTTAATTTAGTTTTCTGTTTATTAGGACATTGCCTTTTCAACAATGTCCTTAAAACAGTACATTTCTTAGGCGTTATCAACGATTACAGTCCAAGTCTTGGTTTTAGAATATGGAGCACATTCTTCAATACGAACCACATCGCCAACTTTGAACTGATTATTCTCATCATGAGCAGCATATTTTTTGCTTTTCTTGATGAATTTTCTATAAACAGGGTGCATAACTTGACGTTCTACACTAACGACAACTGTCTTATCCTGCTTATCACTTACAACAACACCCTGAAGAATTCTTTTAGGCATATTATTTCTCCCTCTAGTTATTCTTCTTGCGCTCTGTAATGAGCGTGTTGATTTTTGCTACTTCTTTACGGACCTTTGCCAACTGAGCTGTATTTTGCAATTGTCCGGTAGACTGTTGGATGCGCAAATTAAATTGTTCTTTTTTACATTCGACCAATTTAGATTCCAACTCATCCAAACTCATAGCACGAAGATCTTTAGTTTTTACCATTATTCTGCTCCCAGTTCTGAATTAAGTTTTTTCACAAACTTGGTTTTGATAGGTAGTTTTGCAGCACCTAAAGCCAAAGCTCTACGAGCAGTATCTTCATCAATACCACCACATTCAAACAAAACTCTACCTGGTTTAACTCTGGCAACCCAGAACTCAACAGAACCCTTACCTTTACCCATACGAACCTCGGCTGGTTTATCAGTTACAGGAACATCTGGGAAAATTCTAATCCATAATTGGCCAAGTCTTTTCATTTCACGAGTAATCGCACGACGAGCAGCCTCAATTTGACGAGCTGTAATGCGCTCTGGTGTCAAAGCCTTCAAACCATATGAACCAAAACTTAACTCTGATCCGCCTTTGGCCAAGCCGTGAATACGACCCTTATGCTGTTTGCGGAATTTCAATCTTTTTGGACTTAACATTTTTATTCACCCATTATTTCTGTTCAGCCAACTTTTTGTCCTGAGCCATTGGATCATGAGCCATAATTTCGCCCTTATAAATCCAAACTTTAATACCACAGGCACCATAAGTTGTATGAGCTGTTGAGGTAGCATAATCAATGTCAGCACGCAATGTGTGCAAAGGAACACGACCTTCACGATAGTGCTCAGTTCTTGCAATTTCTGCGCCGCCTAAACGACCAGAACAAGCAACCTTAATACCTTCTGCACCCAAACGCAAAGCTGACTGCATAACGCGTTTCATTGCACGACGGAAAGCAACACGTCTTTCCAATTGTTGAGCAACGCTATCTGCAACCAATTGTGCATCTAACTCAGGTTTTCTAACTTCCAAAATGTTTAATTGAACTTCAGAATCAGTCATCTTTTGGATTTCTTTTCTCAAAACCTCAATATCCTGACCCTTTTTACCAATTACAACACCTGGTCTTGCAGAGTGAATTGTAACTCTAGCTTTTTTAGCAGGACGTTCAATAACAATCTTGCTTATACCAGCCTGAGCCAATTTCTCTTTCAAGAATTCTTTAATTTTAACATCTTCGTGAAGGTAATCTGCATATTTGTCATCAGCATACCAACGAGAGTCCCAAGTACGGTTAACTCCAAGACGAAGACTTGTAGGATTTACTTTTTGTCCCATTAGATTACTCCCCACGCTCTGCCACAACAATAGTCATGTTTGAGAAAGGCTTCAAAACTCTAGCCCCTCTACCACGACCACGTGCATGCATACGTTTCATAACTAAACCTTTACCAACATAAGCCTCTTTAACAAAAAGCTTATCAATGTTAAGCTGGTGGTTATTTTCAGCATTGGCAATTGCAGATTGCAAAACAGCCAAAGCAGTCTTAGCAATTCTCTTCTTCGAAAAGCTGAGTTCAGCCACAGCCTTAGAAGCGCTCAAACCACGGATTGACTGAGCCACAAGGTTCAATTTACGAGGAGAAGTACGAATAGAGTGGCAAATAGCCAAAGCCTCATTTGCTTGTACTCTTCTTTCATTCTTAGTCTGACTCATAATTAACCTCTCTTAGCTTTTTTGTCTGCAGCATGACCGTAAAATGTACGGGTAGGAGCAAACTCACCAAATTTATGACCAATCATATCCTCAGTAACTAATACTGGGATGAACTTATGACCATTATGGACACCGAATGTCAAACCAACAAACTGTGGCAACATTGTCGAACGGCGAGACCAAATTTTAATCACTTCGTTACGCTTAGAAGCTCTAGCAGCCTCTGCTTTTTTCAGAAGATAGCCATCAACAAACGGCCCTTTCCATACGGAACGTGTCATTAGCGTTTCTCCTTATTTCTTTTTATTTTCATGACGAGTTCTCATGATGAACTTGTCTGTTTTCTTGTTAGTACGAGTTTTAGCACCCTTAGTTGGTTTACCCCAAGGAGTAACAGGATGACGACCGCCTGATGTACGACCTTCACCACCACCGTGTGGGTGATCAACTGGGTTCATAGCAACACCACGAGAAACTGGACGATTACCTAACCAACGATTACGACCAGCTTTACCAAGTGATTTGTTTTGGTTATCAGGGTTAGATACTGCTCCAACAGTAGCCAAACATTCTTCACGAACCACCCTTAACTCACCAGAACTCAATTTCAATTGAGCATAGCCAGCATCTTTACCAACCAATTGAGCATAACAACCTGCTGAACGAACCAATTGTCCACCTTTTCCAGCCTTTAACTCAACGTTATGAATGATAGTACCAACTGGCATACTCTTTAAAGGCATAGCATTTCCTGGTTTGATATCAGCTTTTTCAGAAGAAATAACTTTATCACCAGCTTTCAATCTCTGAGGAGCTAAAATATAAGCCTTTTCGCCATCTTCATAGCTAATTAAAGCAATAAAAGCTGAGCGATTAGGATCATATTCTATTCTCTCTACAGTAGCCTCTAAATCAAATTTTCTACGTTTAAAGTCAATCACGCGCAATTTGCGTTTATGACCGCCACCAATTCTACGACTGGTAACATGACCGAAGTTATCACGACCACCAGTTTTTGTCAAACCAACAGTCAATGTCTTCTCAGGTTTACCTTTGTACAACTCGCTTCTGTCAACGATAACGAGCTGACGAAGTCCAGGAGATGTGGGCTTATAATTTTTCAATGCCATTTTTTAAATTCCTGTAGTAACATCAATGTTTTGACCTTCGGCAAGAGTAACCACAGCCTTTTTATAGTCAGAACGCTGACCTATACGACCACGGAAAACTTTTTCCTTACCGTTTGTACGAATTGTATTCACTTTGTTTACTTTAACATTAAAGATTGCCTCAACAGCAGCCTTAACTTCGTCTTTGTTTGCAGACAAAGGAACTATAAATGTAACTTTTCCATTTTCTGAAGAAATCATAGATTTTTCAGTAATAACTGGACGCACTAAAGTATCATACATTTTAGCTGTTACATTGTTTGTTTTCTTAGACTTACTCATTTCAATCTTTCTCCTAAGCAAACAACTGCATCTTTAGTCAAGACCAATTTTTCTTTTCTCAAGATGTCATAAACGTTAGCACCAACAGTTGGCAAAACATCAACACCAACGATATTACGAGAAGCAAGAGCAAAGTTTGTATCAACTTCTTTTCCATCAATAAACAAGCTGTTTTTCAAACCACAAGCTATCAATTTCTCGTTCAACAACTTAGTCTTTGGTTCAGCCAATTTAGCCTCGTCGATAATAACTAAATTACCCTCTTGAGCTTTAGCAGACAAAGCTGTCTTCAACCCAAGTTGACGAAACTTTTTAGTCAAATCATGCGAATGATCACGAACAACTGGACCAAACACAACACCACCTTTACGGAATTGAGTACCCTTGCGAGAACCTTGACGAGCACGACCACCGCCTTTTTGCTTAAATGGCTTAGCAGGAGTCAATGCAACTTCCGAGCGACCTTTTGTCTTGTGTGTTCCAGCCTGAAGTCTAGCTAATTGCCAAACAACAACGCGGTGCAAGATATCAGCACAAACTTCCAAACCAAAAATAGATTTGTCAAGTTCAATTGAGCCAACTACCTTATTTTCTAAATTCAAGATGTCCTGTTTCATTATCTTCATCCTTATAATCTCTATGCATTTTCAGCTGGAGCTTCAACTTCAGCTTTAGCAACAGGTTCATCAACTTTAATCAAACCAGCAGGCATTGGCAATTGCACTGAAGAAGATTTTTTAACAGCATCAGTAACATATACCCAGCCATTTTCAGAACCAGGAACGCCACCTTTAACCATAATCAATCCCTTATCAGCATTAACAGCTACAACCTTCAAGTTTTGAACAGTAACACGTTCATCACCCATATGCCCAGCCATTTTTTTGCCTTTAAATACCTTACCAGGATCTTGTCTTTGTCCTGTAGAACCATGAGAACGGTGAGAAATAGACACACCGTGCGTAGCTTCCAAACCAGCAAAGTTGTGGCGCTTCATAACACCAGCAAAACCTTTACCAATAGATGTTCCACAAACGTCAACAAATTGACCTGGAACAAAATGTTCTACAGATAGTTTATCACCAACAGAAAGAAGACAATCTTCAGAAACTCTGAACTCTGCCAACTTTTTCTTTGGTTCAATATTAGCCTTTGCAAAATATCCCTTCAATGGTTTTGACAAATTCTTTGCTTTTACAGAGCCGCAACCCAACTGAACAGATGTATAACCATCCTTTTCTTGAGTTTTTACAGCGACAACTTCCAAGCCGTCAACTTGCAAAACAGTAACAGGCACGTGAGTACCATCTACATCAAAAATGCGGGACATTCCAAGTTTTTTTGCAATTAGACCTGTACGCATTATTAGTTTTTCCTTTTCTTAATAGGTTGACTTAATTTTTTACCTAAAACCAAGCCAACATTAAATTATAACTTAATTTCAACATTAACACCAGCAGCCAAATCAAGCTTCATCAAAGCATCAACTGTTTGTGGTGTTGGATCTACGATATCTAAAAGTCTTTTGTGAGTTCTGATTTCGAACTGTTCACGAGATTTTTTATTAACGTGAGGAGATCTATTCACAGTAAACTTCTCGATTCTTGTTGGTAGAGGAATAGGACCTCTAACATTAGCGCCTGTTCTTTTGGCTGTGTGAACGATTTCTTTAGTAGAAAGATCCAGCAAACGATGGTCAAAAGCTTTCAAGCGAATTCTAATATTCTGTGTATCCATCTTAAACACTTTTCCTTATAACTAGACGGCATAAATCCACCATTTCAGAATTTTGCCATCTAAAAGTTAAACCTTTATGCAGAGCCTTACAGTTTTTTATTTTTACCCGTTTAAACAAACGCTCTAACTCAATATAAAGTCAGAAAAACCTAAGGTTGCGCTATGTTTTATATCGCAAAGATTAGTGGGTATATTACTCCAATCTCTTTGACACAGGCGCTTTGTAACACATCTAAAACATAATTGCAAGCAAAAAAAATGAAAAAAATGAAAAAAAATTACTACTCCACGATTCTGCAAACAAAGACTCAGAGTCAATTTGAGTCACTTCAAAAATTTTGTCCAATCAGAGTCTAAACATATTAGACTCTATTAAAATAATCATTGTTAAATACAAAAAACGAACAAGAAAATATTTGATTTTTTTTCAAGCTTGATTTATCATCTGCCCATTATTAAAAATTATGATGTTAAACTATTTAAATATTATGAAGTATGGAAACAGGCGAAATTATTTTTTGGTCAGTAATTGCTATTTGCGCTATCGTATTTATTGTAATTTTCAGTATACTATTAAAAGAATTTAGAAAACTACTAAAAAGAGCTGAAAAATATGGTGAGGAAGTGCGAAAAAAAACAAAAGCTTTAAATAATGGCAGTAAACCTAAAACTTTCTATGAGGTAATTATTGAACCATCAAGCGGTTCTGATCTTTCTGATGTTTTGAAAGAGATGAAAATTTTAAGCACTTTTATTAAACTACCCATGCGCGCCGTATTTAATAACAAGAAACTCCCTATTACATCGACAACTAATCTTGATGTAGTTGCATCTTGTTATTATAAGAATATAGATATAAAAAATGTACATAGAATTTAAAAACTTTGCATTATGAACACTACTTGTTTTTTGATTGGCACATCGTTTTTTATTTTTGCGGCTTGCTCTCTTATTTTTGCAGCTTGTTTTTTTGCTTTTTTTAGTCCTATTAATGACAACAATATAGGAATACACAAAAACAAAAAAGAGAAAAAAGAGCTTATTAAGCCAGGGTATTACTGGTATGAAGATGATACATTTTCACGATCAAGAATACCAGATAAAAAAATAAAGGCAATTGTTGAACTTATTGAAGACGACTTTATATATGGTGACTTAACTGCCTCAGAACTTTTTACCATAAAAGAACAGCAACTCACTTGGGACGATGCTAAAAAATTTTTTGAAAACTTCTCTTATCCTTGCAAAGAGAATGAAAAAATAGTTTGGTATAATATTCACCAACTAATTAAAGTTCTAAAAAAAGCTTGTTCTAGATGTCATCCTCGTGTTGGATGTCACTGGTCTTGTTCAGAGTGTTGTAGTTTGCAAGAGAATGCATATATCTTTGATCTTCATCTTAATGATACCTTTGATACTCCAAAAAGTAACAAACACTACGTTCGTCCAGTAATTGCAATGAAGTGCTCCAATAACTTTTCGCTAATTGTTATAGATATGTCACTTTAACAAACATCATCAAACCCCTCACAACAATAAAATTGTGAGGGGTTTCCAATTACTCAAGCATCACAGTCCAAAATCTACAACTCAGGTATCGACGCCTTAGTCTTTTTCTCTTCTGCAACTGGAGCATCTGCTCCTTTAGCAATCTGCTTACCTGCAAGAATGTCTTTGATTTCTTCACCTGTTAAGGTTTCATACTCAATCAAAGCTTCAGATAGCTTTTCCCAATCGTCTTGATGCTCAGACAAAAGCTTTTTAGCTCCTTCATAACCACCTAAAACAAGCGCCTTAATCTCTGCATCAACCAATTTGGCTGTTTCTTCACTCATATTTTTGCTCTGAGTAACCGATTTTCCTAAAAATACTTCACCAGTATTTTCAGCATACAAAACAGGACCAAGTTTTTCACTCATACCCCACTCAGTCACCATTGAACGTGCCAAGTTTGTAGCGGCAGCAATATCCGAAGAAGCACCTGAAGTAATTTTTTTGGGACCAAACTTTAGTTCTTCGGCTACACGCCCTCCCATAGTAATAATAAGACGCGACAACATCTTGGTTTTGGAATAAGAATATTGATCCTTTTCTGGCAACTGCTGCACCATCCCTAAAGCACGACCCCTAGGAATAATTGTCGCTTTATGAATAGGATCTGTTTCTTCCACAAATAATGAGCAAATCGCATGACCAGCCTCATGATACGCAGTCAATTTTTTCTCATTTTCATCCATAGCCATGGATTTACGTTCCGTTCCCATCAAAACCTTATCTTTGGCTTCATCAAAATCTTTTGATGTAACTTTAGTCTTATTTTTACGAGCAGCAAGTAATGCAGCCTCATTCACCAAATTAGCCAAATCAGCTCCCGAAAAACCTGGAGTACCACGAGCAATTACCGACAAATTTACATCTTTGGCCAACGGTACTTTTTTAACATGAACGTTTAATATTTCTTCACGTCCTTTTTTATCTGGATTCGTAACAGTAACCTGTCTATCAAAACGTCCTGGACGCAACAAAGCTGGGTCCAAAACATCAGGACGGTTCGTTGCTGCAATCAAAATAACATTTTCTTTTTCTTCAAAACCATCCATTTCTACCAAAAGTTGGTTTAATGTTTGCTCCCTTTCATCATTACCACCACCAAGACCAGCACCACGATGACGCCCTACCGCATCAATTTCATCAATAAACAATAAACATGGAGCATTTTTCTTGGCTTGTGCAAACATATCTCTGACACGGCTTGCACCCACACCAACAAACATCTCTACAAAATCAGAACCAGAGATTGAAAAGAACGGTACATCAGCTTCTCCAGCAACAGCTTTTGCCAACAATGTTTTACCAGTTCCTGGAGGTCCAACCATCAAAACACCTTTCGGAATTTTACCGCCTAAACGTTGAAATTTTGCTGGATCTTTCAAAAAGTCTATAACCTCTTCCAATTCTTGCTTAGCCTCATCAGCTCCAGCAACATCAGCAAAAGTAACTTTTTTAGTATTCTCAATTAACCTTGCACGAGATTTACCAAAACTCATTGCTTTATTATTACCCGCATTTGCTTGGCGCATAAAAAACACCCAAACTCCAATAAGCAACAACATAGGAAACCATGAAATAAACATACCCCACAAATTATCACCTGTAGTATCCTCTGGTGCAGCGGTAACCTTAACATCATTCTTGCGTAAATTTTCAACCATTGAAGGATCATACGGCGCATAGGTATAAAACCTTGCACCATTCGTAGCTGTACCACTAATACTCGCCCCCGTAATAGTAACCTCTGATATTTGCTTATTTTCCACCCTGTCCATAAATTCAGAAAATGCCAACTGCTCTGCTCCCACTTTAGCAGGATCACCAGCAATAAAGCTCATAATCAATGACAAGACAACAAATATACCAAGCCAAATAAAAAAACTTTTTCCCATACCCATATCAAGATCCTTAAATAAAAAACTTCATCTTTTTATATATAGTTTTTTTATTTTCAAAACACAAGAGCTTGTAAAATATTACTAACGAAAAAAGCTGTTCCTTTCGAAACAGCTTTTTTATAAATAAATTTTCAACAAAAATTATTTAGCAGCATCAATAGCTTCTTGAATAACAGAAGCATCAAGAGTCTGTAAAATTTTGTTGTTGAAAACCAATGTTGGAACTCCGCCAACTTGGATTTTACCTGCTAATTCAGAAACAGCATTCATTGTTTCTTGAACTTTTGCAGATTTCATATCTTCTTTAGCTTTTGCGACATCAAGACCAACATTAGCAAGAGCTTCATCAACCTTAGCTTCTGTTAATCTACCTTCTGTTTCAAATAAAGCTGTGTAAACCTCAGCAAATTTACCTTGTTCACCAGCAGCCAAAGCAGCTTGAGCAGCATATTTAGAAACTGGAGACAAAAATGCCATTGGTTTTGCTACAATTTTAACATCTGGATTCTTTGCTGCAATCTCTTTCAAAGCTGGATATATTTTATGACAATATCCACAAGAAAAATCAAAGAATTCAACCAAAACCAACTTACCTTCTGGGTTAGCAATGATACCATCACCAGCACGGTTGTTTAATTCTTCAGCATTAGCTTTAAGATTTTCTTCAACTTTCTTCATAGCTTCTTCTCTTTGTTTTATATCATAAGCTTGCATTGCTTCGATAATCAACTCAGGCTTAGCTTTGAGAACCTCTTCAACATTACCACTTTGTTTGCATGTACAACAAATAATGCACATAACTAGCGCTGCAACTGCAACAACCAAAGCAGCTAAAGACACATAAACAGCATTAATTTTTTTCATTTTAATTTCCTTCAAAATATTATAATATTTTCAAAAACAAATGTATATTAAACAATCGAAATATTATTTACAAGACAAAAATAAATCTTATTGATAATATAAAAAATATGGTTCATAAATAATTATAACAAATCAAAAAACAATATGGGATAAATAAAATGTTTCAAATCCACTTTTCTTTGCTGTCTAAAACCAAAGCATTAGAGCATGAAATTGATACTTTCCATGACAAACTTATCGATGCCTCAATGACTTTCAGCAAAGCTGTCAAAACATACCTTAATGAACAACATAGCGATGACTTCAAAAAATATTCCAAACAAATAAAAAGAATTGAACACGAAGCAGATAAATTGAGACGTAACATTGAAAACAGTTTATACTCTTACAATCTACTACCCGATTTAAGAGCAGATGTTCTTAAATTAGTTGAAAATCTGGATAAAGTCATAAACAAAATTGAAGAAATCACTTATATGTTTTACGCAGAATGCCCCGAAATTCCTGAAGAATATAAATCAAATTTCAAAGAATTAAGTAAGCTAAGCTCTGATTGCGCTGAAAACATGTGCAAAGCATCTCGCGCCTTTTTCCGAGATCTCACAACATTGCGTGACTACTCCCAAAAAGTATATTTTATCGAACATGAATCAGATATTTGCTGTCGCAAAATGCTTGAAGATATTTTTGCATCCTCACGCTCTTTAGCTGAAAAATTACAATTACGCCAATTCGTTGACGGTATCGCTAATATAGCTGACGAAGCCGAAGATTTTATTGATCAACTTTTAATTTTTGCAATTAAACGAGATATTTGATGGATTTTTTATTTCTTTTTTTCATAAGCTCTGGCTTATTTTTAGGTTGGTCTCTTGGAGCAAGTGATGCTTCTAACATTTTTGGCACAGCCATTGCAACCAAAATGATTCGTTTTAAAAGCGCTGCAATTATCAGCTCCATATTTATCATAATTGGTGCTGTTTATGCTGGAGCAGGAGGTGCCGCAACACTTGGTAAACTAGGAAGTATTAATACATTAGCAGGAGCTTTTATGGCCGCACTTTCTGCAGCCATTGCTATTTACTGGTCCGTTAAACTATCAATGCCCGTATCTACCTCTCAAGCAATCGTCGGAGCCATTATCGGTTGGAACTTTTATGCTGGATACCCTACTGACATTAATATTTTAACTCAAATTGTTGGAACTTGGATTATTTGCCCCATCCTCGCTGGAATAATATCCATTGTTTTATACTCATTAATCCAAATTTATTGTCGCAGATCTTGTATACACCTTATTCGTCGAGATCATTATACTCGCGTTGGATTAATTCTTGCTGGAGCATTTGGAGCGTATGCTTTAGGAGCTAATAATATAGCTAACGTTATGGGCGTTTTTGTCCCATCCAGCCCTCTAAATTCATTGGAGCTACCTTTAGGACTATACTTAAACAAAGCTCAAGTTTTATTTTTACTAGGTGCTATAGCAATATCTGTCGGCATTTTTACCTATTCGCAAAAAGTAATTAGTACTATTGGTAACAATATAATAAAAATGTCCCCTATGATGGCTTTTGTTGTAGTAGCATCACAAGCGCTCGTCTTATTCTTATTTTCATCACAAGATTTATACAACTTTTTACAAAATCATAATTTACCAACAATTCCTCTTGTTCCAGTATCTAGCACACAAGCTGTTGTTGGAGCCGTGATTGGTATAGGTCTTGCCAGAGGCGCCAATCAAATAAATTGGAAAATTTTAGGAAAAATAGCTATTAGCTGGATTTTAGCTCCTGTAATTTCAGCTTTAATTTGCTATATTTCTTTATTTTTCTTGCAAAACGTTTTTAATCAGGTTGTATATCAATGAAAATAACCATAGTAGCCATTGGCAAATGCAAAAAAAACTCTCCTGAAGCCGCAATAATAGAAGAATATATCAAACGCTCTAATTGGCAAATATCAATTAAAGAAAAAGATAACTCTAATCAAAAAGATGAAGCAGAATTTCTTATTTCATCGATTCCTAATGGAGCTAAAATTATAGTACTTGATGAACGTGGCGAAAATATAAAATCAACAGAACTTGCTAACAAAATTTTAAACTGGCAAATAAATGGTATATCTGAAATATGCTTTTTAATAGGTGGTGCTGACGGTCATTTATCAACCACTCGCGACAAAGCTGATCTAATTCTCTCATTTGGCAAACTAACTTTACCACATATGCTTATGCGTGCAGTTTTAAGCGAACAAATTTATAGGATTCAAACCATTATATCAGGCCACCCTTATCATCGTAATTAAAAATATTTGACAACAATGCGTTTTCCGTCTATATTTGTCCCACAAAATAAATTTTTATAACAATAATTTAAAAACTATCAATATGAATAGAAAAATTCAAAAATTATGGGCTATTCTAACAGGTCGCCGTAGAGTAGTTCAAAACAAAAGAGAGAAACACTACCTTAAAAGCTTTGAAGTATTTGATTTTGACTTCAACAAATCACCGATTTGCAAATTGACTTCTAATGCTCAAACACCTGAAGAATTTGTGCATCTAGTGAATGTATTTATGTCAAGTGTTTATCACTTCAAAGACTTCAAATTAAAAGATGTAAAAGCATTCAATGTTTTCGCATCTGATGGTAGCAAATTTCTGTATACGATTTACGCTCTAGTTAAACCGTATGGAATATTTTACATCACACTAGGTAAGCGTGAAGTGTTTTTCAATTTTTTAGAAAAGCCAACCTGGCGATTAGAAAAAGCCGAAACATTTCGCATCTACTTGGAAACCGATTTTTCTTCTAGCTTTCCTCAGTATTTCTTTTATCTATGTAGGTTAAAAAGAGGAAAAGTCCGGGCATATGGATTTTTCAAAGAATGCCAAAGCACAAATGGTGACTTTGAATGTGAAGCCGCTGCTGATGAAAATAATAAAAAATTTCCTATCAGATTTGAAAAACTTATCGTGTAGCCAACAAACTCAAAAAAAACGCTGTCATTCAATGAACAGCGTTTTTTTATTTTTTAACGAGGTTTCACGGCAGACCACATTTTTTCTAAACTATAAAACTCTCTAACTTCTGGACGAAAGATATGAACAATAACATCATAAGCATCAACCAATACCCAATCAGCCTTCTCCATTCCTTCCGTAATTGACTGATACCCTTTTTCTTTCAACTTAAGCTGCAAATTTTCTGCCAATGATGCAACATGACGATTCGAGGTTCCACTAGCTACAACCATATAATTAGCTATTGAAGATTTACCCTCCAAATCAATTACCACCATGTCCTCTGCTTTACCATCATCAAGAGAATTTTTAACAACCGTCAACATCTCTTCGATAACATTATTATCTGTTTTTTTCTTTATTTTTCCAACCAACTTTCAAACTCCTCACTTTTCTTTACAACGGAGACCAAGTTTTACACTCAACCTCTTCCTCTTTTTTACCTTCTTCATCTTTGCATCTTCGATCACGAGTAATATACTTATTAACCTCTAAAAGACAATCAAAAACCCCTTTTTTAGCAATTGCCGATATAACAAAAACCTTCTTCCCAATAGCCTTCTCTAAAGACTTTTTCTTTTTTAATATTTCTTCATCATCCAAAGCATCTACCTTATTAAGAGCAACTACCTCTGGCTTAACAGCCAATTTGCTATCATATAGTTCTAATTCTTTACGAATATTTTTATAATTCCTAACAACATCATCACTTGTTGCATCAATCAAATGCAGCAAAGCATAACACCTTTCTATATGCTTCAAAAACCTATCACCCAAGCCAACACCCTCGCTAGCTCCTTCAATAAGCCCTGGAACATCAGCTATAACCATTTCATAATTATCCACCCAAGCGACCCCTAAATTAGGATGAATTGTGGTAAAAGGATAATCAGCAATTTTAGGTCTTGCCTTGGTCACTACAGATAAAAATGTAGATTTACCAGCATTAGGCATCCCTAAAAGACCAACATCCGCTATAACTTTAAGTCTCAACCAAACCCACATCTCTTGCCCTGGCCATCCTGGTTCTGCATAACGCGGAGCTTGATTAGTCGATGATTTAAATTGAGCATTACCGCGTCCTCCATCACCGCCTTTAGCAATTAAGAACCTTTGCCCTGGCTCTATCATATCAACAATCAACGTTTCCTGATCATCTGCCAAAATTTCTGTTCCGACAGGAACTTTTATCACAATATCTTCACCCTTAGGGCCTGCTTTATCAGACCCCATGCCATTACGTCCTTTTTGTGCTTTAAAATGCTGATGATAACGAAAGTCTATTAACGTATTCAAATTTGGCACAGCCTCAATCCAAATACTGCCCCCTTTTCCTCCGTCACCACCATTTGGACCTCCAAATTCAATATACTTCTCTCGGCGAAACGAAACACAACCTGCACCACCGTCACCCGACTGAATAAAAATTTTTGCCTGATCCAAAAACTTCATTTTTTATGCCTTTTTGTTTCAATTAAAACAAAGGGGACGCATAGCAACATCCCCTTACAACTTCTGTGTAGTCCAATCAAAAGCTTATTCAGCAACAACCGAAACAACGGTTCTATTACCAGCCTTCTTGGAAAAAACCACTTTACCCTCACTCGTAGCAAAGATAGTATGATCTTTACCCATACCAACATTAGCACCTGGATGATATTGTGTACCACGTTGACGAACGATAATATTTCCAGGAATAACAGCTTGACCGCCAGATTTTTTCAAACCCAAACGACGTCCGATAGAGTCGCGTCCATTATTAGAACTACCACCTGATTTCTTATGAGCCATTGTTAATTCTCCTTATTACTTACCAACAACATCAGTAATTTTTACCAATGTAATGTCTTGTCTGTGGCCATTTTTACGACGATAGTTTTGTCTTCTTTTCTTCTTAAAAACAATAACTTTAGCATCTCTAGCCTGTTTAACAACCAAAGCTTTTACAGAAGCTCCTGCAACGAGTGGAGTACCAATTGTATCTCCCAAAGCCAAAACTTCGTTAAAAACAACTTCTTTACCTTCTTCTCCGGCAATTTTTTCAATTTTAATTACATCGCCAGATGTAACGCGGTATTGCTTTCCGCCAGTTTTAATTACTGCATACATTCTCTTCACCTTTATATTTAAAAACATAAAACGTTGCCTTGCAATATACATAAGTTTTTTGCACTGTCAACAAGAATCTCTATCTTTTTTTTATTTTATTACTGTTTTCTTTCTTTTTCTGTAAAGCTCTAAATAATTCTGGACGCATAAATCTTCCCTGCCAAATCCCCCTTTTCATTTTCTTTGCTATTATCTCATCTTCATTATATTTATCACCATAAGATAGTGCCCAACCATTTAACACCATCTGCTGATTAATGCTCCGTCCATTTTTATCAAAACATTCCATTAACCACCGTCCATATTTGTCTTTCCCATATTTTTCACAACTAGTAATACCAACGATAAGCTCTTGTAAAAAATTATAAGCTTTTTTACCACAGTAATATTTCTGTTCATTTTTATCAAAACAATACTGAAATAATTCAGGAGCATCAATATCTTGCAAACGAATTCGCATACTTCCTTTTTCTAGACTATCACCATCTACTACTTTATATTTTTCTACACCTTCAACCCGTGCTACAGCAAAAACCACTAGCATCCAAACAATTATTTGCAATATGTACCAAAAACTTTTTTTCATAACTTTTACAATTTGCCTTATATTACATTAAATAACAAGCAAAAAAATCCATAGAATAACCATAAAAAAACTCTTTGTATTTGCGAGCATCTATCTTAGTATAGGCTATGTTTGTTTTAATTTAGGATGTTAATATGCTACGCAAAATTTTTTTCATATCCATGCTCCCTATCATTAGCTTTGGTCTTTGTGGTTGTGAGTTTCTTCGTAACCATACCCCTCAAGATGTGTTTACTGGCAACTGGAACAAACCAGAAAATAAAGAACAAGGCTACCAATATTATGAAAGTAATGTACCTCTATTAAAACAGCCATCATCTATAGTTGTTTGTCGTTCGCACCAATGTGCTCCAGCACATCTTTCGATGTCTCGTGAATATATATATAATTCGCTACTTCAACTATTTGACAACAACAACTATCAAAAGATTTTAATCTGCCAAGCAGACCCTCAATCTCATGTCTGCCTCGAAAATCAAGTAACCTTGCCTATCAAGGTTGGTATTGTTCCTACTAATGCTTATATTGATCATGCAAAAATTACTGATGTAATAGTTGGAAGGCAAGGAAATTCTCTTAATATAATCCTAAATTACAATTTAACCTATGGTGGCCAAACAGCAGAATGCACTCCTGCACAATCTTTATTATTTGCACGCAAGATAAACCATGTTATTTTAGAAGATGCTGGCTATAACTGCAAAATGACTACCATCGGGATGACTAACGTCAAAACTGTTTTTGCCATAGATTACATTGACCTTGATTATGGTTATATTGGTGGCTATTATTCAATTGGTTTTTCAGGTCCCGCTTATGGTGGTGGAAATGGCTATATGATTTTGCGCCTTCCCAAAAATGCTTATCCACTATCTCCAGCTTTAAAAGCTCCGAAAAAAGCACCTCAGCCGTCCTATATGACAGGCACATATGGGACTCCGACAGAAGAAACACAAACAGGAAATTATGCAAGTGGTGTAGAAGTTTTCCCTATTCCTAAAAAATAATATACTCAAAAGTTATCACTGTTTTGTTTGCATATTATAAGTATATATCAATGCCATATTATCCACGATAAGCAAGCATACATAAATAAAATTAATATCGTATAAATAACAACCTATATCCATTTGTATTGTCATGCCACCAAACCGTAAGCCCCCTAATAACGTCATCGCTCCGAGGAGGAACGACGAGGATTAGCGATCTTCAAATTTAATATAATGTCACGCCTCGTTTTTGCCAAGAAAACCTCCAACTATCTTAAAATATTGAAGATGCCTTACCTCGCTCGTTAGCACTCACTTAAGTCATGACTATTCTTTAAAAACATATTCAAGTAAAATCAATGCATTACAAAACAAAAATATAGCATTTAAACCACCGTTTAAATGCTATACTTGTTTTAATTATACATCAAAAAAAGTAAAAAAGCAATTAATTATGTTTTATTGCATATTTTCAATATGTTAGTGACCTTTTGTTCCTTTTCTTTTTCACCTTAAAAATCGTTTCACCAATATAGCATTTAAACGGTGGTTTAAATGCACGATTCGGATAATTTAGGGGTAACTTGAAAAAAGGAGAACGATTATGAAAAAATATTTACTTTTATCTTTAGCAATGGCGGTATCTTTACCTGCTTATGCGGCTTTGGATTGTGCAACACCACCAACTTGTGATGAACTTGGTTATACGCAAACTGAAACCGATTGTGCAGGAAAATTTATGCTTAAATGTCCTTTTAGTGATGAAGACTTCTTCTGTGGAGGAGAAATAGCTTCTTGTTCTGATTTAGGATATACTTCTACGGTTACATCTGGTAAAACATTTTGTCTCACTGGAAGCACAGCAGAATATTGTCCTAGTGACAGTACCTATTATAAATGTGTTGAGAGCGCAACTTACACTCAATGCAAAAATGCAGGATATACGCAAACTAGATGTTTGATTGGATGTACAACAACTACTTGCCCTTACGATAGTAACTATATGAAATGTACAAACTGTCCTACAACTTCTGCAACAACTTGTCCAAGTGGATATTATAAATCAGGAGCTGATGAATTGTGTGATTGTACATATGGAAGATATTATGATGGTACCCGAGCTTCTGATGGTACAGCTTGTTATCGTTGTGGTACCCAAAGCGAGTGTACAAGTACAGTTGGTGGATCTACTTTGTATAAATGTTTGCAATGTGCTTCTGATTTGACAGCAAGCTAAAATAACCTCAATCAAAAAAACAAGCACCCTGTCGGGTGCTTGTTTTTTTGATCTAATTTACCAGCTACTCAATAATTAAAATCGCATTTACAACAAAACCTCAGTCAAATTTAAAAATATAATCTACACCCCATAAGAAAAATAACGTACTCTTTCATACACTAAAATACGTTCAACACCAGAAAACATCAACGCTACTTGCCCATACACAATACGTCCCTCAGAATTTGGTAAACAGCCATTCCTTATCTGATATTCTCTAACATCACGCAAATTCATGACTATTCCATCAGAAAACTGCACTTCCCAACCATATGTATCATACCCAACATTAACATGTATAGTTTTACAATCATCTGTTGCATTAAAAGTAGCGCTATCAGAATCACGACCAAATTCAAAAACTTTATCCGATGATAACCCGCTATACCATTTCAAATATCCTAAATTTCCACTTTTTTCTATACTTTCAATAAAAGATGTCGGAACATAATCGTTTATTAAAGCATTGTCATCATTCCTAGCCACTTCACCATTTTCTGCAAAATATTCACCATGAGCAGCCTCAACCTCTTCAGCAGTCATATCAATGTGATTATCCATTTCTGGATAAACTTGCTCTTGATTTTCAGCTATTACCTCATCCACCAAATTACCTTCAAAGATGACCTCTTCTTCAGCTTTAGTATTATCATCAACAACATTTTCCGATATTTCAGCTTGATCTTCTTTTTCTATTAATTCTTCACTATAGTCTTCTTGTGACACTACTTCTGTTTCTATAAACTCTGGGTCAAAAGTTTTTTTCTCATCATTATTCAAAACAGAAGCATCAACAACAAAAGAGCTATCTTCTTCTACTATTTCATTGTCAACAAAAGCATTGTCAGCTGTTTGGAAATCATCATTACTTATATTTTGCTCTAACGTGTCATCATCCAAAGTTTGCTCAAAAAAAGGTTCTTGTCGCTCATTTTCATTAACCACACTAACTTCTGTAAATTCGTCAAAATTAAAATCCTCCATAGACAAATCCGCAAAATCATTATTAACATTTTCATTAGTTGATTTTTCTTGCTCTTCATTATTAGAAGAAAGTTCAAAATCAAAATTAAAATCATCTAAATTAATATCATCAAACTCTTTATTTTCTTCCATAATCAACTATTCCCTTTTTAATATGGCAAACTAACAATCACTCGTAAACCACCTAACGGACTATCTTCAAGCTCAATTTTCCCACCATGCGATGTTATAATATCTTTAGTTATAGCCAAACCAAGCCCTATACCACCTGTTTCTTTATTACGCGAATTTTCCAATCGGTAAAAAGCCCTAAAAACATCTTCACGTTTATCTTCAGGTATTCCAGGACCATTATCATCTACAACAATAACCACATAATGTCTTCCTTTACTTACCCCTATCTCAACTTTTTTACCATACCTACACGCATTACCCACAATATTTGTAACAGCTCTTCGCAATGCTTGCTCTTTACCCAAAATCTTTATATCCCCTTCATCACAGAGAATTTTTATTTTAACTTTTTTTGATACAAAACGACCAACTATTCCTTCTACCAAATCTTTAACATTAATCTCTCCACTAGTTTCGTCACCCTCACCTCTAACAAAAGACAAATAGCCATTAAGCATTTTCTCCATTTCATCAATATCAGCAAAAAAATCTTGCTTATCTTGGCTATCATTCATCATTGTAACCATTAATTTCATTCTTGTTAATGGCGTTCTCAAATCATGTGAAATACCTGCCAACATCTGAGTTCTTTCCATAATTTGTTTCAATATTCTTTCTTTCATTATCATGAAAGCAACACCAGCTTTACGAACTTCCGAAGATCCATACGGCTTAAAGCCATCATCATCAACACCTTTACCAAAATTTTCAGCTGTCTGTGCAAGGTCTGCAATTGCCCTAACTTGAATTCTTAAAAATAGTACTGAAACCAAAAACAATAAAATTGATGTAACAACCATCCAAACTACAAACATAAATATCGAAGAAGAAAATATTTTCTTTTTAGAACATACAAACTGATATACACCATCATCTTGTTTAATTAAAATCGTCAAATTACTATTTGTCGCTTGCTCATCATCGACCCAAACATTCCAATCAGCATCAACAAAGGCAGCATCTAAAGCCTCTTCCAAATATGCAACGATCATCGGGTTTGCTGCCTTTTGCCTTTTTACATGAATATTATCTGTAATCGTAAAATAATCAAAATTAATATTAAAACCTTCTTTGGCTAGTTTTCTAACCTGTTCCAACGGCATTCCTTGCTTTTTAAGCTCCATTAATACTTTAATATCATCAACCAAACCATCTGAAAGACGTCTTCCCATTCGACTCCAGCTACCATCAAAAAAAACAACAACCGAAACAACTTGAACAACAATCAAAGGAACAAATATAAGCAACATAGTACGAAAAAACAATGTTCTGGGCAACAATTTACGACGCCAAAACTGTAACTTATCTTCAATTTTTCGTGGCAAACTAATATGCATTTCTCAGCTCCTTTTTAGTCAGACAATAGCATATATCCCTTACCACGCAATGTCTGTAAATAACGCGGATTTTTTGAATCTTTTTCAATTTTTTTTCTTAATCTTGTAATTTGAACATCAATCGAGCGCGGTGATTGCCCTGCTCCCAAAATCTCAGATAACTTCTCTCTCGAAAAAACTTGTCCGCTCTTTGCTCCCAATATAGCTAGCAAGTTCTGCTCAACTGGAGTTATATGTAACAATTCGTCTTGTTTAGATATTAATTCCTTAGTTTGCATATCAAAAACACACAAACCCAAATCAAGCTTTTGACTACCCTTTTTCTCTACTGGCGTTCTCTTTAAAATACTAGCTATACGTAACAATAATTCCTTAGGCTCAAAAGGCTTAGCCACATAATCATCAGCCCCTCTTTCTAGTCCAACTATCCTATCTTCAACATCTCCCATTGCCGTTAACATAATAACTGGAACCGAACTTTCTTGCCTTAATTTAGCTAAAAATTCTAAACCACTTTCCTTGGGCATCATAATATCAACTATCAACAAACAAACTTTATAATGTTCAAGCATAATGCGTGCTTCATCAGCATCTTTTGCTGTTGACACTAAAAAGCCATTATCACGCAAAAACCTTTGTAATAGATTGCGTAATCTAGTATCATCATCAACAACTAAAATATGCCTTTGCTCTTGTTCCATTAAAACTACCCAAATTTATTTAGCTTTTTTAGTTACAACTTTCTTTTTGGCCACACTTTTTTTTGCTAAAGCTTTCTTCTTTACAACAACTTTATTTTCTTTAGCTTTTTTTACCTTACTTATTTTTGGCAAATTAATTTTTGGCATCGCAGGAACTTTAGCACATTTTTCTGTTTCACAAATATAATCTAAACTTTTTTGAAAATATTGATAACCCGTAATAAAAGTCAGAACACCTGCAACCCAAAGCAACACTTCACCTATTCCACCCCAAAACCAAACACCTTTCAACAACATCATTGATAAAGCTGTCATCTGAAATCCAGTTTTCCATTTTGCAAGACGTGTAACAGGCATTCCAACATTAACTTCACGCAAAAATTCACGCAAACCAGAAACCAATATTTCACGACACAAAATAACGATCACAGGAATAAAGCTTAACTTTGTTACAACCATATCTGGTTTTGCTAACAAAACAACCAATGCCGAAGTAACTAACAATTTATCAGCTATCGGATCAAGCAAACGTCCTAAAGCAGATGTTTCACCACGAGCTCTAGCTAAATAACCATCAAAATAATCGGTAATTGAAGCAATGATAAACAAAATAGCCGCAACAATAGCCCACCACATTGACGTAATATAAACAGACAAAAATATTGCAGGTATAACAACGATACGCGAAATTGTCAAAATATTAGGGAGATTATACATTTTCATATCCTTTAAAAGTTAACTTTGCCATCAATACTAAAATATAAATTCTAATTATGAAAGTAGTTATAAATCTTTTCCGCTGTTTTTTTACTAATACCTTCAACTTTTTGTAAATCATCCATTGATGCTTCTGCAACATCTTTTGCTGAACCAAAATATTTTAATAAATCAGCTTTACGCTTTAAACCTATTCCCTCCACCTCATCAATAGATGATTTATATATTGATTTTGCTCTTTTTCTTCGATGAGTACCTATCGCAAACCGATGTGCTTCATCTCGCAAATTTTGCAAATAAAACGCCAAAGAAGAACGATATTCAAGCTCAAAACTATCCTTATCCTTCATATGATAGAATTCTTTACCAGCATTCCTTTCTGGCCCCTTAGAAATTGCAATAAATTCTATTCCTTCTAAATCATAACCAGATAAAGCCTTCAATACAGCATTAAGTTGCCCACGACCTCCATCTATTAATACAACATCTGGTTTATTATCTATGGTAAGCTTATCAAATCTTCGACGTAAAACTTCCTTCATCATTGCAAAATCATCATGTGTATTTGCAGTATATTTTATATTGAAAGTGCGATAACTTTTTTTATCAAAACCATCAGGGGTGGCGACAATCATTGCTCCTATTGCATAACTTCCTTGATTATGGGAATTATCATAAACTTCTATTCTATTAGGAACTTTAACTAACCCAAATTTATCCTTAAAATCTTGCAAATTATTTTTAACAGAACCATCCATAGCTATTTTACGCCTAATAGCATCAACAGCATTGTTTTTAGCAAATTGAATTAATTTATATTTATTTCCATTTTTAGGATGCACAACTCTAGTATTTAAAGCCCGTTGCCAAAATTCAAAATCTATCTTTTCATCAACTAAAACCTCTTTTGCTGGTTGATGATTAGTATAAAATTCACTTAAAAAAGCTTCTAATACATCTTTTTTATCAGCATCTTGTGTTTGAGATGGGAAATAAACTGCATTACCACAATTTTGCCCTGAACGAATAAAAAAAACTTCTACCGCAAATATATTTCTCTCTAAAGCCACCCCTATAACATCTGTGCTTACTAAACCTGAATATTCAACATTTTGCCTTGATTGAATTACACTCAAAGATCTAATCCTATCTCTAATAGCCAAAGCTGTTTCAAAATCTAGTTTTTTACTAGCCTCCTCCATTGCATGTGATAAATCTTTTTGAATATCTGTATTCTTTCCTTCCAAAAAATCAATCGCTTTACAAACATTTTTTTTATATTCGTCTTTACTAATCTTATTAACACACGGAGCCGAACATCTTTTTATTTGATACATTAAACAAGGTCTTTGTCGATTTTTAAAAGAAACATCACGACAGGAACGTAATAAAAAAACTTTTTGTAGCGTATCTACTACAGCATTAACAGACATCACGCTAGCAAATGGTCCAAAATAACGATTTTTATCTTTTTTGACTCCTCTATATTTTGACAATCGAGGAAAGTCAGCTTCAATATCAATCATCAAAAAAGGGAAAGTTTTATCATCTTTTAACAATATATTATACTTAGGAGTAAATTGTTTAATAAGTTCATTTTCAACTAACAAAGCCCTTGCTTCATTTTCTACAACAACAAATTCCATTTTAGCAATACGCGATACCATTTGCTGCAAACGCTTTGGTAATTTATTAATATGAGAATATGATATAATTCTTTTTCTGATATTTCTAGCCTTACCTACATACAGAACAACACCATCTTTATCTATCATTCTATAGACGCCTGGCTTTTCTGGTGCAATTTTTATATAGCTTTTTAAATTATTCAGACCTTCTTTTATATCAAACAAAATCTACTCCTTTAATTTCATTAGATATATATTAACTATATCAAGCAAATTTTCAACCATTTAAAAACGCGAATACCACCCGCGAACGCTAATCATCGTCTAGGTGGTATTCAAACTTGTCTTCACTAGCACTCATAAACTCATCAAAAGTGCGATAAGGGAATTTCTTTTTTAACTTCTTACAAAACCTTTTAAATAAGAAGTAAACACTCAATAATAGGGCTGACAACAACATAAGCCATAAATATCTCAACATATAATTAAATATTATAAGTCCCATACTTTGCTCTATATTCTTGACGATACATATTGAGCTTCCTTTTTAATCTTCTATTTTGTACCCAAAGGAACAAAACAATTACCAACAACACTACTATTGCTGATAACAATATACACTCTTTTAGCATACCATATAATTTTTAAGTTATTTTATTCATAATTATTAAAGTTTTTTCATAGTACACATCATGTAAATAAAAAGCAATAAAAATATCCTGTTTATATCATAAACAGGATATTTTTACCAGAAATTACATCATAAACCATTCGCCTATACTAATAAGATACAGTCCATAAAGATATGCCATATAACACCCTAACATAAATAACGCTTCCCAACGAATTATTTTATTTTTAAACATCATAATCGGTAACAACATAAATGACGCAAATAACATTACCCAAATATCAAACACCACAAATTGTGCAGATACATCTACCGTCCCCATCGAAACAATTGTTCCAACAATAAATACAATATTCCAAATATTTGCTCCAATAACATTACCCAAAGCAATATCATTTTGCTTTCTATATGCAGCAACGCAACTTGTTGCCAATTCTGGAATAGAGGTTGCAACAGCTAATATTGTAACACCTATAATTTCTTCAGATACACCAACACCCTTCGCTATGGCAACTGCTCCCTGTAATAAAAAATCTGTTCCAAAAGCCACTGCAACAACACCTACAATCAAAGCCAACAATATTACCCACCAGTTCTTACCAACAAACTGCTTCGGTATTTTATCACCTTTGTGTGAATCATGATGAGCATTGTACAAATTATAAAAAATAAACCAAAACAAAAATAGTAACAAAACCCAACCATTCCATCGAGGAAGAATACCCCTTGTACTAAAAAACGCAAAAAATAACGTCGTTACAGCCAAAAAAGAAAAATCTCTATAAAACACTTTAGGCTTACATTTTATTGGATTAATCAGAGCTGAAACCGCTAGAACCAATAAAATATTGGCAATATTAGAACCTATAATATTACCCAGTGCCATACCAGCATTTCCATTCATCGTTGATTTAACACTAACCATAAATTCTGGCAATGTTGTACCCAAAGCAACAACTGTCAACCCCACAATAAGAGTCGGTATCCTCAATCTACTAGCTGCAGCTACAGATCCCAACACCAAACATTCAGCTCCACCAACTAGCAATAAAAAACCTATTAATGTAAAAAAACAAGCCATAAACATGCTCAAAATCCTTTTCCTCAACAAACACCATACTTAATAGTAAACATAAAAAAACTAAAAAACAAATTTTTCTTTTATTTACCCTCACATTTACAAAAATGGTGTCTAACCATAAGCTAGACACCATTTAACTTGACTATTCCTCTACATTACTCATTAGAAGAATTTTCAATTTGTGCTTGTTCTTCTTTAAGAGCTTGAATCTCTTTATCGTTTTGAGCAGCCACTTTCTTCAATGCACGAAGTACTGTACCAGTACCTGCAGGAATCAAGCGCCCCACAATAACATTTTCTTTCAAACCTCTAAGATCATCAACCTTTCCTTCAACTGCAGCTTCTGTCAAGACACGTGTTGTCTCTTGGAATGATGCCGCTGAGATGAACGATTTGGTTTGCAAGCTTGCCTTTGTAATACCCAAAAGAACAGGATCTGCTTCTGCAGGAGTTTCGCCTGCTTCTAGCATTTTAGCGTTCTTTTGCTCAAATTCATCAGCATCAACTTGTTCACCAACCAAGAATGTGGTATCACCAGGATTAGTAATCTCAACTTTACGTAACATTTGAGAAACAATAACCTCAATATGCTTATCGTTAATTTTAACACCTTGTAAACGATACACATCTTGTACTTCTTTAACCAAATACTCAGCCAATTTTTCAACGCCCAATACACGCAAAATATCGTGTGGAGCAGGAGTACCATCAACCAAGGCATCTCCCTTCTTAACAATATCACCATCTTGGACTATCAAATGACGACCTTTTGGAATTAAATACTCTACAGGATTTCCCTTTACAGGAACAACTGTAATGCGTTGTTTTGCCTTATAGTCCTTACCAAATTCAACCTGTCCATCAATATCCGATATAATAGCAGGATCTTTTGGTCTTCGTGCTTCAAACAACTCAGCAACTCTAGGCAAACCACCTGTAATATCTTTAGTTTTTGAAGATTCACGAGGAATTCTAGCAATAACATCACCCACTTTGACTTCAGCTCCATTATCAACCGATAAAATAGCATCAGCAGACATATAGTAGCGAACTTCTTTACCATTATCAAAAGTAACTTGATTACCTTTCGCATCCTTCAATATAATACTAGGTTTTAAACCTGCACTTGAAGAATTTGAACGCCAATCAATAACAGTCTTAGAAACAATGCCTGTAGTTTCATCTGTAACTTCTTTAACAGAAACGTTATTAATAAGATCAACCAACTCAACTTCACCTGCTTTTTCAGTAATAACAGGAATAGTAAATGGATCCCATTCTGCGACCTTCTGTCCTTTTTTAACTTTATCACCCTCAGCAACCAATAATTTGGTGCCATAAGGAATATTATGGCGAGATTTTTCTCTACCTTGAGTATCAACAATCACAATCTCACAGTTACGAGACAAAACCAGACCATTACCTTCAGAGTTAACAACAATATGACCATTTTCAAGTTTCATTACACCTGCAAATGGAACTTCTACAGACGCTTGTTCAGCACCTTTCTGAGCTGCACCACCGATGTGGAAGGTTCTCATGGTCAATTGTGTACCAGGTTCACCAATTGATTGAGCCGCAATAACACCCACGGCTTCACCAACGTTAACTGGAGTACCTCTAGCCAAATCTCGACCATAACATGCGGCACAAACACCATGTTTAGATTCACAAGTCAAAACAGA
This sequence comes from Alphaproteobacteria bacterium, assembly GCA_015062235.1. GTDB lineage: Bacteria > Pseudomonadota > Alphaproteobacteria > RF32 > CAG-239 > CAZU01. The sequence goes on from SUUZ01000003.1 coordinate 35,616, forward strand.
ACGTATCTTAACTTGTTCAACACCAGCTGCTTCAACAATTTCAACATCGTTTTCGTCAATAAGTTTACCCTTCTTAACCAAAACATCACCTGTCTCTGGATGAACAATATCCTCTTGGATTGTACGTCCTAAAATACGCTCACCAATAGAAACAATAACATTTCCACCATCAACAACTGGACGAACAATAATTCCTCTATCTGTACCACAGTTTGTCTCTGTCACTACAACATCTTGAGCAACATCGACCAAACGACGAGTTAAATAACCAGAGTTTGCTGTTTTCAACGCAGTATCAGCTAAACCTTTACGAGCACCGTGGGTAGAATTAAAGTATTCCGACACCGTCAAACCTTCTTTAAAGTTTGAAATAATTGGTTGCTCAATAATTTCACCTGATGGTTTTGCCATCAAACCACGCATACCTGCCAACTGACGCATTTGAGCAGCAGAACCTCGCGCACCTGAGTGAGCCATCATGTATACAGAGTTGATATAACCTTTCTCTGTTTTTGAAATGTTTTTCATCATTTCATCAGCAATCTTATCGGTACAAGCGGCCCAAATATCAACTACTTTGTTGTATTTTTCACCCTTAGTGATAAGACCATTTTGATACTGTTCTTCAAACTCTTTAACCTGAGCTTCTGTTTCAGCAATCAACGTCTTCTTTGCATCAGGAACAATAAGATCATCTTTACCAAAAGAAATACCCGCTTTACAAGCATTCTTAAACCCTAAAGCCATAATCTTATCAACAAATAAACATGTCTCTTTCTGACCACAATGACGATAAATAGTATCAATGATTTCACCGATTTCTTTTTTACGCATCAATCTATTAACGAGTGAGAAAGGAACATCTTTATGCTTAGGTAAAACCTCTGACACCAAAATACGACCAGGAGTAGTTTCAACTAAACCAACTTTAACATTACCCTCATCATCAACGTATTCCATACGACACTTAATTTTTGCATGAAGATCAACAACTTTTTCATGCAAAGCCAATTGAACTTCATTAAAATCAGAAAATACCATACCCTCACCAATCATTCCTTCAGCTTCGTATGTTAGGTAGTAAATACCCAAAACCATATCTTGAGTAGGAACGATAATCGGCTTACCAGAAGCTGGTGACAATATGTTATTTGTAGACATCATCAACACACGAGCTTCTAATTGTGCTTCAATAGACAAAGGTACGTGAACAGCCATTTGGTCACCATCGAAGTCAGCGTTAAATGCTGTACAAACAAGAGGATGTAAATGAATAGCTTTTCCTTCCACTAAAACTGGCTCAAATGCTTGAATACCAAGTCTGTGCAAAGTAGGAGCACGGTTTAATAAAACAGGATGTTCACGGATAACTTCTTCCAAAATATCCCAAACTTCTGGACGCTCTTTTTCAACCATTCTCTTAGCAGCCTTAATTGTTGTAGCATGACCATAGAGCTCCAATTTTGCATATACAAAAGGCTTAAACAATTCCAAAGCCATCTTCTTTGGCAAACCACATTGTTGAAGTTTCAATTCAGGACCAACGGTAATAACTGAACGTCCAGAATAGTCAACACGTTTACCAAGCAAGTTTTGACGGAAACGACCTTGCTTACCTTTGAGCATATCAGACAAAGACTTCAAAGGACGTTTATTTGTACCAGTAATAGCACGAGCTCTACGACCATTATCAAACAATGCATCAACAGATTCTTGCAACATTCTCTTTTCATTACGAATGATAATGTCAGGAGCATGCAATTCAATCAATCTCTTTAAACGATTGTTACGATTAATAACACGACGATACAAATCGTTCAAATCAGAAGTAGCAAAACGACCACCGTCTAATGGAACTAACGGACGCAACTCTGGCGGAATAACTGGTAACACATCCAAAATCATCCATTCAGGTTTTGTATTTGCTTCAATGAACGATTCAATAATTTTCAAACGCTTAACTAATTTCTTACGCTTGGCTTCTGAAGCATTATCTTTCAGCTCAGCTCTTATAGAAGATCTTTCTTCTTCTAAGTCAATTGACGCCAAAATCTCCTTCAACGCCTCTGCACCTATACCAGCACGAAAAGCCTCTTCACCATACTCATCAATAGCTTCTTGATATTGATCTTCTGTCAAAAGTTCATTAACAGAAAGAGGGGTCAAACCTGGTTCAATAACGATATAGCTCTCAAAATACAAAACTCGTTCCAAAGCCTTCATTGGAATATCTGTTAACATTGAAATACGGCTAGGAAGTGACTTCAAGAACCAAATATGAGCAACAGGAGCTGCTAATTCAATATGTCCCATTCTTTCACGTCTAACCTTAGACAAAGTAACTTCAACACCACACTTTTCGCAGACAATACCACGATATTTCATTCTTTTGTATTTGCCACACAAGCATTCGTAGTCTTTTACTGGTCCGAAAATGCGAGCACAAAACAAACCATCGCGTTCAGGTTTGAAAGTACGATAGTTAATAGTTTCTGGTTTCTTCACTTCACCATAAGACCAAGAACGAATTTGCTCAGGAGAAGCAATCGAAATCTTGATTTGATCAAAAGCTTCAGCTGATACTTGTTGACCAAAATATTTTGCAATATCATTCATATTATACTAACTCCTTTACCTTAAATTTCTTCGCTCAAAAGTTCGACATTCAAACACAAAGACTTAATTTCCTTCGTCAACACATTAAATGACTCTGGAATACCTGATTCAAATGTATCTTCACCTCTTACGATTGCCTCATAAACCTTAGTACGACCATTAACATCATCAGACTTAACCGTTAACATTTCTTGCAAGGTATAAGCGGCACCATAAGCTTGCAAAGCCCAAACTTCCATTTCACCGAAACGTTGACCACCGAATTGAGCCTTACCACCCAAAGGTTGTTGAGTAACCAAAGAGTAAGGTCCGACCGAACGAGCGTGCATCTTTTCATCAACGATATGGTGAAGTTTAATCATATATATAATACCAACTGTAACTTTACGGTCAAATTTTTCACCTGTACGACCATCATACAAATCAATTTGTCCTGATGTCGGCAGTTCGGCCATAGACAACATTTGATTTATATCATCACCTGTTGCACCATCAAATACTGGGGTAGCCATCGGAATACCATCTTTAAGATTAGGAATCATAAGATCTAAATCTTCAGAAGTCATGTGTTCAATTTCGCGTTTATATTGTTTTTCGCCATAAACTTCTTTTAGTTTAGCTCTCAATTCAGTCTCTTTCTTATTGCCAGCTTTAACTTGTTCCCACAATTCATTAACTTGTTGACCAAGTTTTTTAGCAGCCCAACCTAAGTGAGTTTCAAGAATTTGTCCCACATTCATACGTGAAGGCACACCCAAAGGATTCAAAACGATATCAACAGGTGTACCATCTTCCATATACGGCATATCTTGCAATGGCAACACTCTAGAAATAGTACCTTTATTACCATGACGTCCAGCAATTTTATCACCTGATTGAATTTTACGTTTTGTAGCAATAAATACTTTAACCATTTTCAAAACGCCAGGCAACAAATCATCACCACGTTGTACTTTTTCAACCTTATTATCAAAGTGCTGTTGAACCTTTTCAACTCTCTTATCAAAAGCAGCCAACAACTCTTCAATATTAGCCATAACAGCTTCATCTTTAACAACAATTTTACGCCATTGCGAAGAAGGAATATTATTCAAATCGCCTTCTGCAATTGTAGCATTTTTGGCTATTGTACCCTTAGGAGCATCCACAACTTTCTGTCCTAAAAGCATTGTCTTCAAACGAGCCTCAACGTTACGACGAATAATTGCAATCTCATCATCACGATCTTTTGCTAATTGTGAAATTTCTTGCTGTTCAATAGACAAAGCGCGTTCATCTTTTTCAACACCACGTCTTGAGAACACATGAACATCGACTACAATACCTTCAATGCCAGGTTGAACACGTAAAGATGTATCACGAACGTCAGATGCTTTTTCACCAAAAATTGCACGCAACAATTTCTCTTCTGGAGTAACAGGAGACTCTCCTTTTGGTGTAACTTTACCAACCAAAATATCTCCAGCCTTCACTTCTGCACCAATATAAACAATACCAGCTTCGTCCAAATTGCGCAAAGCATCTTCACCAACATTAGGAATATCACGAGTGATTTCTTCTTGACCCAATTTTGTATCACGAGCCATTACTTCAAATTCTTCAATATGAAGTGATGTAAATACATCATCACGTGAAATTCTCTCAGAAAGCAAAATAGCATCTTCATAGTTCAAACCATTCCAAGGCATAAACGCAACCAAAACGTTTTTACCTAAAGCAAGTTCGCCCATATCCGTGCATTGACCATCTGCCAAAATATCACCAACTTTAACTTCATCACCAACTTTAACCAAAGGAACCTGATTAATACAGGTATTTTGATTAGAACGGCGGAACTTAGCCAAACGATAAATCTCGACACCTGCATTTACAGCATGTTCATCTTTAGAGCGAACCACAATACGGTTTGCATCAACAGAATCAACTATACCATCAGCCTTACATACCACAGTAGCACCAGAATCTTTAGCTACAACAGCTTCAACACCAGTACCAACAAGAGGTGCTTCTGAACGAAGTAGAGGAACACCTTGACGTTGCATGTTTGATCCCATCAAAGCACGGTTTGCGTCATCGTTTTCCAAAAATGGAATAAGAGCTGTTGCAACCGAAACCAACTGCTTTGGTGAAACGTCAATAAAGTTAATTTCTTCAGGTCTTGCATATTCAAATTCACCAGCTTTACGACAAGCGATTAATTCTTCAACAAAATGGCCATCTTCTTTAACTTTAGCATTAGCTTCAGCAATGATAAATTTGCCTTCTTCATTAGCTGACAAATAAACAACCTCTGAAGTAACCACACCATCAACAACCTTACGATACGGACATTCAATAAAACCATATTTATTGATACGAGCATAAGTAGACAATGAGTTAATCAAACCAATATTTGGACCTTCAGGTGTTTCAATAGGACAAATACGACCATAATGTGTCGGATGCACGTCACGAACCTCAAAGCCTGCACGATCACGGCTCAAACCGCCAGGACCTAACGCTGATAAACGACGTTTGTGAGTAATTTCTGACAATGGATTATTTTGATCCATAAATTGAGACAATTGTGAAGAACCAAAGAACTCTCTAATAACAGAAGCAATAGGCTTAGCATTAACCAAATCCTGCGGTTTAACATTATTTAAGTTTTCTGAAGACATTCTTTCTCTGATTGCTCTTTCCATACGAAGCAAGCCCATACGATACTGATTTTCCATCAATTCACCAACAGAGCGAACACGACGGTTACCCAAATGGTCAATATCATCAACTTCACCTTTGCCATCACGTAACTCAACCATACGCTTTACAATACGCAAAATATCATCTTTACGCAAAACACCATATGTATCTGGAGCATCATCAAAAGAAATATCCAATGCTGTATTAATTTTAACACGACCAACAGATGACAAATCATACCTATCTTCATCAAAGAACAAAGCATTAAATAATGCATCAGCAGCTTCATATGTTGGAGGATCACCTGGACGCATAACACGATAAATATCCAAAAGAGCTTCTTCACGACAAGAGTTTTTATCAACAGCTAAAGTGTTGCGAATATATGGACCAACATTTACGCCATCGATAAACAATGTCTTTATTTCATCAATCTTGTTTGTACTTAGCTTACCTAATAACTCTTCTGTTATTTCATCACCAGCTTCGGCCAAAACTTCACCAGTTTTAGATACAACAATATTATTAGCCAAGAATTTACCCAAAATTTTCTCTTTTGCTAACTTATAGTAAGTCAAACCATCATCTGCCAATTTCTGTGCCGAACGAGATGTTAATTTTTTACCAGCCTCCCAAACAGTTTTACCTGTCTCGGCATTAACCAAGTCAAAATCAAATTTAACACCTTTCATACGTTGAGGCTCAAATTTTACTTTCCACTCTTTTTTAGCTAATTCATAAGTATCAACATCGTAGAAATAATGTAAAATCTCCTCTTTATCCATACCTTTAATTTCAGCAGGATCAATATGTTTGCCTTCCTTTTTCAAAGCTTCTATCTTCTCAATTGTTTCTTTAGAATATAAAGAATACAAAACAGAGGTAACAGGCAACTTACGACGGCGATCAATACGTGCATAAACCAAATCTTTAGCGTCAAATTCAAAATCAAGCCATGAACCACGATATGGAATAATTCTCGCAGCAAACAAATATTTACCTGACGAAACTGTTTTTCCTTTATCATGATCAAAAAATACACCTGGAGAACGATGCATTTGCGAAACAACCACACGCTCAGTACCATTAAAAATAAAAGTACCTTTTTCAGTCATAAGCGGAATGTCGCCCATATAGACATCTTGTTCTTTAATGTCGTGGATAGATTTAGCACCTGTAGCTTCATCTGTATCCCAAACGACCAAACGCAATGTAGCTTTAACTGGAGCAGCAAAGGTCATATCACGTTTAATACATTCATCAACGTCATATTTAGGAGTTTCAAGTTCATATTTAACAAACTCCAACTCACCATTTCCTGAAAAATCTTTAATCGGAAAAATTGACCTAAAAACTTCCTCCAAACCAAATTCGCATTTTTCAGCACCATTAGCTTGAATAAAACTATTATAAGAACCGGTTTGAACCTCAATTAAACTTGGCATATCAGCAACAGCATCGATTCTACCAAAGTTTCTTCTTACACGTCTTTTGCTCGTATAAGATTCTTTCATCTTACTATAATCCTTCATCGTTAAATTCTGCGACAATACCATTGGACATGCCAAAACCCGACCGCAGAAGGTTATACACTAGTATTCAATTTCAAATAAAACCGCCACACCATAAGATTTGGGATCCCCTTGGCGGAAAGTCTAAAATAATTGCATGCAATTTGTCACGATTCGTGACATATAATTCGGGCGCATAATGACTCGTTTTTTTTATTCTTGCAAGCAAAAAATATTCTAAAATTTTCTTTTTAAATCCTTAGCCAGACTCACTTTGAATCAAATCAAGTTGTTAAACATTTATAAAAAAAGCTTTCTTCAACAGAAAGCTTTTCAAACCTAGTTAAAACAAAATCTTAAATCTTGCCTCTGCTGTATAGCTATAATCTATATCAGGACTTTCTGAACCAACTAAACGATAATCAAGCAAGCCACCGATTGTCATCGTATCATTAATAAAATAATCTGCTGCCCCTTGCGCTGACAAAGTGTGGTCTTTGTTATTATTTGTCTCAAAACCATACTTTAAAGCTGCATCAAATGAAAAACCATCTTCAAGCTTATGTACGCCAGCAACTGCGGTATAGTAAAAATCACGATCACAATCATCCAAAACACCATCAATTCCAACGCCACCATACGGCATCAAACCATCTTCCATTTCATAACCGACTTTAATATCGCCTCTAACTTCTTTATGCCAACGAGTATTACCATATTTTTCTCTAATTTTTTCTTTAGCCTTACCACTCCTACCATACCAACTTCTAGGATTATATGTATAATATGAAGCTCCAAGCTGCATAACAACCCCATTTGCCGAACGCAAGTTCGTTTTAACCCCTAATTCATAATCAAGATTAAGGTCATTATTATAATCTTCATTCGTCAAATATTCAAAATTGAAACGATTCCCAATGCTTGCCATCAAAGCATTTTCCATTCCAAATCCAACTAGCAAAGTTTCTCGCAAAATAAAATCTTCTTTTGCTCCAGCATCATCAAAATTAGTACGATTATAAGCCAATGATGTCGTAGATAAATTTTCCATTTCACTTGGTAAATAAAACGGAGATGCAATATCTTCCACAGCTTTCACATTTGTTGGCAACATTGCTGCAACAACCAAACAAGGCAATACTTTTTCTAGTTTCATTAAATTACTCCTCACTTACAATTTTTATTTTACCCCATTATGGCAAGCAAATATTAATAAATTTATAATCACAATTTTTATACTTGCTAACTATAGTGTTTACCATTATATTGACATAGCAGATAAAATTTGAAGAAACGAAAATGACAAAAGTAATAACTTTAGGTTGCCGTATAAACGCTTATGAATCAGAGGTCATAAAAGAAAAACTCTCTCATTTAAATGACGTCATTGTAATTAATACTTGTGCTGTAACGGGAGAAGCCGAACGTCAATGTCGCCAAACAATACGCAAACTTGCAAAAGAAAACCCTAGTGCAAAAATTGTTGTAACAGGATGTGCTGCCCAAATTGCTCCACAAAAATTCGCCGAGATGCCTGAAGTCGATTTAATACTTGGCAATAAAGAAAAAACAGAAATTGATAAAATAATATCTCAACCCCTAGAAGAAAAAACTATCGTAGGAGATATTTTTGATTATAGCGGTTATGACAATTTCTTAATCACAGGTTTTGAAGGACGACACAAAGCATTTGTTCAAATTCAACAAGGATGTAATCATCGTTGTACATACTGTATAGTTCCCTATGCTAGAGGTAACAACCGTTCTATTTCTCAAGATGAAATTATTAAACAAATCTATCAGCTTTTATCTAAAGGATTTAACGAAATTTGTTTAACTGGTGTAGATGCATGCTCATATCAACCATCTTTTAGCAATTTAGTACAAAACATTTTAGAACAAATTCCTGAGCTTCCTTCTTTACAATTTGGCTCTCTTGACCCTGCCGCTATTGATGATACCTTTATTAATCTCATAGGAAAATACCCAAATATTACACCTCATTTCCATTTTTCTATCCAATCTGGTGATAACCTGATTTTAAAAAGAATGAAACGTCGCCATTCACGCGAAGATGTAATAAATTTATGCAAAAAAATACGCAATATACGTCCCGAAGCAACTTTTGGAGCTGATTTTATATGTGGTTTTCCTACCGAAACATTAGAACAATTTAATAATACTATAAAACTAGTTCACGAAGCTAATATAACTAAACTTCACGTTTTTCCATATTCAGAACGCCCTGGTACACCTGCAGCGTTAATGCCACAAATTCCTGTTGAAGAAAGACGACGCAGAGCAAACTTATTACGCCAAGAAGGAGAAAAAGATAATGGCTAACTGGTTTCAATATATAAAATCAGGACTAAAAAAATCATCAACAAAATTAAGTGATGGTATTTCGGATATTTTTACAAAACGTAAAATCGATACAACAACCATTGAAGAATTAGAAGAATTATTACTAACATCAGATATTGGTTTTGCCGCAACTAATACAATAATTAATTCTTTTGCATCAAAAAAAATGAATAAGGACGCATCAGATATTGATATCAAACAATGTCTATCTGATGAAATAGCCTCAATTTTGATACCCTGCCAACAAAATTTTATTTTATCTACTAACCAACCTCACATAATACTCATGATAGGGGTTAACGGAGCAGGTAAAACAACAACTATCGGAAAACTAGCTCATAAATTCCCAGAAAAAAAAATAAGCCTAATTGCTGCTGATACATTCCGTGCAGCAGCCGTTGAACAATTAAAAATATGGGGAGAACGCAATAATATACGCGTATTTTCAGGACCAAATGGCTGTGATGCCGCAAGCCTTTGTTTTGATGGAATATCTGAAGCTATAAAACAAAAAAACGATATCGTTTTTATTGATACAGCTGGGCGATTACAAAATAAAACAAACCTAACTGAAGAATTAAAAAAAATAATTCGTGTTATAAAAAAAATATCACCTCAAGCACCTCATCACACCATTTTATGTATTGATGCAACAACTGGACAGAACGCTCTAGACCAAGTAAAAACATTTAAAGAAATTGCTGGAGTTGATGGAGTAATCATCAACAAGCTCGACGGTACTGCAAAAGGAGGGATTTTAGTTGCAATAGCCAAAGAAATACCCCTACCTATTTATTTTATTGGTATTGGCGAAGGAATAGATGACCTAATACCATTTAATGCTAACGATTTTGCTAAATCATTATTAGGACTTTAAATAAAAGCAAAAAAAACTATATCTATGAAAAGGAGTTTAATATGCAAAATAATCAATTAACAAATAAAATTTATTATATTGGCGTAGATGACAAAGAAATAGATTTATTTGAAGGACAATATGTTGTTCCTAATGGCATATCTTACAATTCATTTGTAATAATGGATAACAAAATTGCCGTAATGGACACTGTAGATATACATTTTTGTGACGAATGGTGCCAAAACCTTAATAAAGTTTTAGAAGGAAAACAACCAGACTACTTAATAGTACAACACATGGAACCTGATCATGCTGGTAGCATTGAAAAATTCCTTAATTATTACCCTAATGCTAAAATAGTATCTAATGCTAAAACTTTTCAAATGATGCCCCAATTTTTTGAAGATCTTGATGTAAGCAATCGTCAACATATTGTTGTTGAAGGAGATGAACTACTTTTAGGCGAACATACTCTAACTTTCGTAATGGCACCGATGGTGCACTGGCCCGAAGTAATGATGAGCTATGAAAAAAAAGAAAAAATTCTTTTCTCTGCAGATGCATTTGGAAAATTTGGCGCACTAGATATCGAAGAAGAATGGGATTGTGAAGCACGCCGTTACTATATTAATATAGTTGGAAAATACGGCGCTCCTGTTCAAACTTTACTAAAAAAAGCCACAAACCTTGACATCCAAAAGATCTATCCTTTACATGGTCCAATGCTAACTGACAATTTGAGCTATTATATAAATAAATATGATATATGGAGTAGCTATCGTCCTGAAGATGAGGGAATTTTTATAGCTTACGCCTCCATTTATGGTAATACGAAAAAAGCAGCTGAAAAATTAAAAGAAATCTTAGAACAAAAAGGAGCTCCTAAAGTAGCTATTGCTGACCTAGCTCGTGATGATATGGCTGAATGTATTGAAGACGCCTTTAGATACGATCGCTTGGTTTTAGCTTCATCAACTTACGATGGTGGAATGTTCCCATATATGGAAACATTTATTAACAAACTCAAATCAAAAAATTATCAAAATCGTCGAGTTGGTTTCATTGAAAATGGCTCTTGGGCTCCAACTGCTGGACAAAAAATGATAGATGCAATGTCAACTCTAAAAAATATAAATTTAATCAATGAAAAAGTAACAATAAAATCCACTTTAAAAAAATCTGACATTCCTAATTTGGAAAAATTGGCAGATACATTGCTCGCTTAACATATTATAATAAGAGGAAGATATTGCTATCTTCCTCTTATTTATACTCACCTAAAAGTTTAATAATAAAAAAAATACATCTTTTATTTTTTATATTGACACAAAAATAGTTTTATTTGATTATCTATACACTGATATTATATCTAAACATCTATTCAAGTGCATATAAATACATAATTGATTAGATTTTTCTAATAAAGAAAAGAAACATGATAAGAAAAAAGAATTTTATGAGCCTTCAAGCTCTACTTATACTTTCCGCTATTGATAAATGCGGTGGCAAGAAAAAAGTATCTGAAATATTGGGGTTATCACTAGATACTATTAATAAATACATCTCCATCTTAGAAGAAGATCTTGGCTATGAATTATTAGTCAATAATGGTCGAGGTTCTCAACTAACCATGCGTTGCCAAGAACTCATCAAACATGCAAATATTATTGAAGATATATTCAATAACATATACGATGATGAAGTATCCAATAAAGAATTAAGAGGTAATGTCCTTGTCAATATGCCTCTAAGCGTATCAACCAATTTACTTCCAAGAATAATCAGTGATTTTTTTGAACAGTATCCCAACATCAACCTTATTAATCGCACAGTTATGGACAATACCGATTTTAGTACTATGGACTCAGATATTGGTCTAACTTTTTTACCTCCAAATAACAATGATGTTGTAATACTACACACCAAACAAGTAGAATGTGGCTACTTTGCATCCCCAAAATATATAGAAAAATATGGATACCCTAAAGATATTGAAGATATGCTTGAAAACCATTGGATCGTTACCCGTGTACAACTCCAAAATTTCATTCACGAATGGAAAGATGTAGTAAGAAACGCTAAACACACTAGATATGTTACAAATTCCACTTATGCTGCAACCGAAATTGTAAGATGTGGTGGAGGAATTGCTATTATGCCTTTAAGATATAAGAATGAGGATGGTTTTGTCTGTTTAGAAGAATTCAAATGCGATGAAGCACCAATAGTATATCTAATTGCCAAAAAGAAATCAAAAGATATACCAAAAGTACGAATAGTGATAGATTATTACAAAAGATTAATGGAAGATATGTAAAATAACCAAAAATACTATTCTATTCAGCTATTTTATCAAAAAAATAGCTAAGGGTTTTAACGAATTTTTGTTGTTTCCTCAGTTCCATAATTTCTTTAGGATATAACCATTTTACTTGTGCAACCTCATCTGTTGTAGCATGCCTCAAAGATATTGCTCCATCATATTCAAAAAGCCAAACATCCATAATATCATTAAACTTTGTACCAGCAACTACATCCCTAACTTTTGAAAAAACAAGTTTCCCATCTTTAATATCTAAATTTATACCAACCTCTTCTTTAACTTCTCTTACAGCACCTTGAATACTACTTTCTCCTTGCAAAACAGAACCACCTTGGCATTCCCACATTAATGGGTTTTGTTTGCGACTGGCAGAACGCTGGGCAATTAAATATTGTCCTTTAGAATTTTTAATCCATACATGAACAACCAGATGATAACCATTATCTGGCAGTTCTTTACCGCGAATATGTTCGCCGATAATATTCCTGTTTCTATCATATAAATCCCATTTTTCCATAAAAAACATTCCCAAATTAACCTAGCATTTTTAAGTTATACCTAATCAAAAACAAAAATCAAATATCTTTAACTGCACCTCAATTAACAAACTATTTCACCACATTTTTTGCTTTTACCCAAATCAAATTTAATCATTTTAGACATATATTAACCTATTTCATTTATAAACACCTGTGTATACTATTTGTATTTCTAAAGTATATATGTAGTTTATTGACAAATGAAAGAATAATATATATAAACATTTAGCATTCTTGTATTTATGAGGTTAAAGATTTTAAATTATGACGCAATACTATATGTACATAATAAACATTGCATTAGTTTTGTTTTTAGTTTTTGCTAATGCATTTTTTGTAGTATCCGAATTTTCGATTGTTAAAATTAGACGTACAAAACTTGAAGAGCTAGCACATCTAGGAAATAAAAGAGCTAAAATTGCACTAAAAATAAATGACAGATTAAATACATACCTTAGTGCAATCCAGCTAGGTATTACAATAGCATCATTAGGATTAGGTTGGATAGGTGAACCTGCCGTATCAAAATTATTAGAAATATGCTTTGAGAACTGGTTTGCTGACAACCCAATTTTATTGCATTCTCTAAGTTTCAGTATTGCTTTTACTTTCATTACTCTATTACACGTGGTATTAGGAGAATTAGTTCCCAAATCACTAGCTATCCAAGAAACCGAACGTTATGTTTTGCGTATTGCTCCAACATTATATACTTTCAATAAAATATTTTCTCCATTTATTTGGATATTTGATAATATATCCATTCTTATTTTAAGATTAATGGGAACGTGTAGAGTCGATGAGAATGAGGATGCACATTCTGAAGAAGAAATAAGAATAATTATCGATGCGTCACAAAAAGGTGGTATAATTGACGAAACAGAAAGTGAAATTATTCAAAACGCGATTGATTTTTCTGAAATTTGTGCCTATGAGGTTATGCTTCCTAGACAAGATATGAAGTGTTTATATAGTGACTATACTTTTGAAGAAACCCTTGATTTTATAAAAAAACACAGTCACAATCGTTTCCCTGTTTGTGACAAAGATAGAGATCATGTTGTCGGAATGGTTCATATTCGCGATGTTATCGAGCATAATACTGATAATAATGATAAAAACTTTTTAAATAACATAAAACGTGAGATTTTATTTGTACCTGAAAACAAATCAATTTCTAGAATATTACAAGAAATGATGCGTAAGCGCACTCACTTAGCTATAGTTGTTGATGAATACGGTGGTACAGCAGGAATGCTCACTATGGAAGATATTTTAGAAGAGCTTGTTGGCGACATTTGGGATGAACACGACATTTCTGGATGTGAAGCTGTTAAAAAAATTAATGAGTGTACATGCGAATTTGACGGCGCTTTTTTAATTGATGATGCGTTTGAGTGTATGGGATTGCCTAAAATAGAACACGAGGAATCTACTGTTGGAGGATATGTGTTTGGTCTTTTAGGTCGACTTCCCAATATTGGCGATAAAGTTGAGGACGACTTTTGCTACTATGAAATTATCAATATTGATAATATGCGTATAACTAGACTAAAAGTAACACAAAAAAAACTACCATCTTCAGAAGAAGAGGAATAATATTCCTGCGTTTTATACCAACAATAGTATTTTAGATAATCTGATTATCGTACTTTGTAAGAGCCAGTAATATCAACAAGAAAAGCACCTTAAATGGTGCTTTTCAACAAATGGTGCCGCTAGTAAGAATCGGACTTACGACCCCACCCTTACCAAGGGTGTGCTCTACCACTGAGCTATAGCGGCAAAATAAACATCATATGCGAGGCATAACATACAAAACCATTTTACAAAAATCAAGGGATTTTTTATTTATTTTACTTATTTTTTCATTTTTTATGATATAGAGTAATACTATAATAAATATATTCAAAGGATTCAAAATGTCTAAAGACGCTAAAAACAATGCAAAACCTCGCTATGACCAACGTTTTGAACGAGAAGCTAAAGCTTTGCAAAAAAACTTAGAAAAAAGAAAACAACAACAGAAAAAACGAGAACAACTCAAGAAGGAGAACAATAATGGATAGAATAAAAATTCGTGGCGGTAAAATTCTTGAAGGAAAAATTTTCATTAGTGGTGCAAAAAATGCTGCCCTTCCGCTTATTTGTGCCTCTCTCCTGACTGACGAAACCATTACTTTAACCAATATGCCTATGTTGTCTGATATCAAAGCAATGAATAATCTTCTAGAACAACTTGGTACTAAAATTAACGACTTTGATGATTTTGTTGATGGACATGCAACTAAAACATATTCATATCGTACCAAAACAATCGAAAGTCTAACTGCACCTTACGATTATGTTCGTAAAATGCGTGCTTCGTATTATGTTTTAGGACCTTTATTAGCTCGTTTTGGCAAATGTGAACTATCTCTACCAGGTGGCTGTGCAATAGGTGCACGCCCTATGGATATTCATTTATCATCTCTTGAAAAAATGGGAGCTAAAATCGAAATAAAAAATGGTTATATTTATGCCGAAAGCAACGGACGTCTCAAAGGTGCTCACATCATTTTTCCTGGAGTATCTGTTGGTGCAACTTGCAATGTTTTAATGGCCGCTGTTTTAGCTGAAGGACGCACCGTTTTAGAAAATTCAGCTAAAGAACCAGAAATAGGTGATCTTGCTCATATGTTAAATGCTATGGGTGCTAAGATAAGCGGTATTGGTACCGCTGTTTTAACTATTGATGGTGTTGAAAAACTACATGGCACTGTACATAAGGTTATTGCTGACAGAATTGAGGCAGGATCGTATGCTGTAGCAGCAGCTATAACTCGAGGTCGCATAGAATTAGTAAATGCCCGCCCCGAAACATTGCGCCGCCCCATACAAGTTTTACGTGATATGGGCGTAAAAATAGAAGAAACTACCAATAGCATTATTGTTGATGCTAAAAATTGTATCCTTACAGGACAAGATATTATGACAGAACCCTTTCCTGGATTTCCAACAGACCTTCAAGCACAATTCTTGGCTCTTATGCTTACAGCCCAAGGAGCATCAATGGTGACCGAAACAATATTTGAAAATCGTTTTATGCACGTACCTGAACTACTGCGTATGGGTGCTAATATTAATGTACATGGTCACGCTTCTGCTATTGTCCGTTGCGTTCCTAAATTATCTGGTGCTCCAGTGATGGCAACAGATTTACGTGCATCATTTGCCCTAATTTTGGCAGGTCTTATTGCAGATGGAGAAACTATAGTAAATCGTGTCTATCACTTAGATCGTGGTTACGAAAAATTAGAAGAAAAACTTCGTTCGGTCGGTGCTGACATTACAAGAATAAAAGATGATGAGGAAGAATAATACATAATAAAGGAGATATTAATGAAAAAATTAATTTATGTGATAATTCTATTTTTATGTGCTTGTAGTGTAGAACAATCACCGAGTTTTAAAACAGGTTCATACAAACTTGTCGATTCTCTAAACAACATCCCCACCACTCTAACATTTTCACAAGATGGAAAATTAAATGGTAAAGTAGTAAATTATTTAATGGGAACATATGAATTAAAAGATAAAAACACTATAACTTTTGGACCTCTAGCTTCAACAATGATGATGGGACCTCAAGAAGCTATGGAAGCAGAACAAAACTTTCTCCAAATAATACCAAAAATAAAATCATACAAAATGCAAGGAAATTACCTTGTACTAATTACTGAAAATGGTGGAGAATTACTATTTGAACCATACATACCTGAAGAAAATTAATACAAAAAAACCGTTGAATTTTATCAACGGTTTTTTTACAACTAAATCAAAAACTACTCAGCATCTTTCTTCTCAGATTTTTTGCTTTTCTTTTCAGCTTTCTTCTCTTCTTTAGCAACTTCAGCTGCAGCCTCTTTTTCTGCCGCTTCAATAGCTGCTTTTTCAGCTGCTACTCTAGCTAAATCTTTTGCTCCTTTAGCTGTAACATCGCGATCAACTAATTCAACAATAGCCATTTCCGCACAGTCCCCATAACGAAAACCAGCACGCAAAACGCGAGTATAACCACCATTACGATCTTTATAACGCTCTGCCAAAGTAGAAAACAATTTAGCAACAACTTCATTATCACGTAAGAAAGCCAATGCCTGACGGCGATTGCTTAATTGGCCTTTTTTACCCAAAGTAATCATATTATCAACAAATGTTCTCAATTCTTTAGCGCGCGGCAAAGTAACTTTAATTTGTTCGTGTGTCAAAACAGCCGCAGTCAAATTAGAGAACAAAGCTCTGCGAGCATTAGTATCCATATTAAGTTTTCTATGTTTTACACCATGTCTCATAGCATTTCCTTTCTTTTATAAAACTAGCCTGATGGACAGACTGGATAATTATCAAAACAGATACTACCTTCATAAATATCTGCACTTTCGTAGAGTCTTTTGCTTTCGAACTCACAAAGTTGAACGGAATATAACTAATATTTTTTTAAAACGCAAGTATTTTTTAACTCTCATAACAAATCTTATCAAATACAATATATTCCTTCTACAACAAAATCATGTAGGTTTATTGACACTTTAATCATTTTATGATACGTTTGCTACCAATTTAATCAGACTTTAATATGGATAAGAAGCACTTAAAATGATAGAAATTGTTCTAGATGGCAATAAAGACGATAAATTTTGTAATAAGCAGTACCCTACTATAAATATTGCCCAAGAGAATAAATATGATTGGAATAGTTATAAAAAATATGCCAAAGATTTAATCAATCAGTACTCTAACGAAGAGGCAATCATATTTAAATTAACCAATAAAAATTTTTCACTAAACAAATTTGCATTAGCATTGTTTATTATGTCTTGCCAACTTCCCAATAGTTTAGAATGTGCCGTTTTTAAAGTTGACAATTTACAAAAAGCCAGAGAAGACTACAAACCTTGTGTCGCTTGTACTATAGCTATTAAATACATTTTAAGACTTCTAGACGGAACAATAGAGCAAGCCTACAGAGATATCTCTGGTCTTGGTTATTTAGGAATAAAGGTTAACCGTAATTACAGCAATAATATACTAAAAATGGAGTATTTAGGAGAAGCCTCCCTCCCTAATATTATTAAAACAGATAACTTTGATGATGCAATAGTTGCGGCTGCAACATTAAAAGCTTTATGCTTACAAAAAGCTAAAGTATCCATAAGTGTCGAAATAAAAATGAATAATATCATATCTAAAAAAACACCAGAAAATCTAATAGATAATCTATTAGAACAAATAAACACATGGACTAATTAAAAAGGCAAACATCATCAATAAAAAATTTTAATAGGTTCTGATTATGAATAAAAAAAGTCCCAAGAATAAAACGTTATACATTACAGACAATTTAATAAAATCGTACGCAACTAAATGTTTAAAAATTGAAAACAAAATAAGAAATATTGAAACTATTAAAAACAAAACAATTATTGGTAATAGTTTTGAAATCTTAAAAATGATTCCTACTGATTCTGTAGACCTAGTAGTAACAGACCCCCCTTACAATATTGAAAAAAAATTCAACCAAGAATCTTTTAAGCGAATGATTGATGCCGATTATATCAAATGGCTAGACATATGGATTAAAGAGCTTCGGCGTATTCTAAAAAATACTGGTTCTATTTACATTTGCTGTGATTGGAATAGTTCTCCACTTGTTTGGTCAGTAATGAAAAAATATTTTATAGTACGTAATCGTATTACCTGGGAAAGAGAAAAGGGAAGAGCTTCATTAAAAAATTGGAAAAACAATATTGAAGATATTTATTTTGCAACGGTTTCAGATGATTATACATTTAACCTTAATAAAGTAATGATAAAAAAAGACGTACTAGCACCTTATAGAGATGGAAATGGTAACGCTAAAGATTGGTTTTTAGAAAATGGTAAAAAATATAGATTAACAGCGCCATCAAATGTTTGGACGGATATCACAATACCTTATTGGTCCATGAAAGAAAATACTGAACACCCAACTCAAAAGCCTGAAAAATTAATAGCTAAACTAATTTTAGCATCATCAAATGAAAATGATTTGGTATTAGATCCTTTTTTAGGCTCTGGAACAACGTCTGTTGTGGCAAAAAAATTAAAAAGAAACTATATTGGTATTGAAATAGACGCAGGATACGCCTCCATCTGCGAAAAACGATTAGAAGATATCAATGAGACTATCCAAGGATATAACGGAAAATACTTTTTAGCACGAGGAACCAAAGAATAATACAAAATCATTCAACAAAATGCACACTACAAGAAAATTTTTCACTCTTGTAGTGTGCTACTTGAATATTCTATTGTAAAGTTGGAATATTTTTTCTTATTTTATTAATTGAATTAAATTCAATTTGTCTAACTCTTTCTTTTGATATATTATAAACACTACTTAATTCTTCAAGAGTAATCGGTTTTTGATATAAACGTCGTTTAAATAAAATATCCTTTTCTCTAGGATTCAAACACTCAAGAGCCTGAATAAACGCCTGTTTACGATACATATGTGTTTCACTACAAATTATCCTTTCTTCTTGGTTAGGAGTCATATCAGACACAAAATCTAACACCTCAGGACTATCAGACTCGTCATCATTTACCAAAGAGTTTAAGGAACTGTCATGAGAACAAATACGAGAATTCATCTCCGTAACATCTTTAGGACTAACAGAAAGTCTTTCTGCAATATCATTAATTATATTATTATCCATTTCTTTATCATCCATAAGATTTAATTGTTTTTTTATTTTTCGAAGATTAAAAAATAATTTCTTCTGAGCGTTCGTTGTCCCTATTTTAACTAAAGACCATGAATTTAAAATATACTTTTGAATAGAAGCTTTTATCCACCAAAGAGCATATGTTGAAAAACGAAAACCCTTATCTGGATCAAATTTCCTAACAGCCTGTATTAAACCTATATTACCTTCTGCTATAAGTTCACTAACGGGAAGACCATATCCGCGATAAGAGTTTACAACTTTTGCAACCAAGCGTAAATGAGATGTAACAAGCTTGTAAACCACTTGAGGATTATGAGATATTTTATATTCCTTAGCTAACATATATTCTTCTGCCTGCTCCAAAATTGGAAACTTTTTAATACTTTGCAAATAGCTTGTTAGACTCGAATTAAAAGAAATATCATTATTATCAATACCTGTTTCCTCGATCATTATTATACTCCTTTGCTAATAAAATTTGACCAATTAACATCTCGTCTTTTCATAGTGAAAATATTTTTTTACAAAAATCACAATAAAATCAATAACAAAAAATCTGATTAAATGTCCGATTTTTTCGAATATTTCGAAAAAATATAGCAGAGTGCACTAATTTTTAGAACAGTAGGATAACTAACGCAACACTATTGAAGTGCCAAAGTAAGTAGTATATTTTTGCAACCATCGGTGTACTAATTTTTCGACACCTCTTATCTAAAAATAGGTTGTTGATTAGTTAAAAGTTAGATATATACTGCTAGACGAACAGTTATTAAAACAAAGTGTTTTAAGTTTGTCCGAGCCGTCAGAAGCTCAATGCATTAACTGGCTATATCGCCTAAATGTCCTTGCTCTATACGCCATTATATTATGGTCGGGGAGCTTTAACGAATGTACAGAAGTCTTAGAAGACTTTAAAGGTTAAAGGATCATATCAATGCATTTGATTTCTGAACTCTCCGACCACCTTAAAACAGTTCATCGTAAGATGAGCGAGGACAAAATGGTTACCAAAAAAGATTTATCTATGATTGAAAGTGTGCTTTTTTTACAGGCGATTGATCAATTCGCAGGTAAACGAAAAGCATCTGAGGCTCTGTCTACTTCCATTGATACAATTAATAAATATATAGATTCTTTAGAGCAAGATTTAGGGATTAAACTTATATCTTCTAGTGGGCGTGGTAGTACTCTTACTAGCGCAGCTCAGAAAATTATTTCTAAAACAGCCAAAATCAAAGAAGCTTTAGATGACATTTATAATATTCGTCTTGAAAATAGGGAAATAAAAGGCGAAGTAAGAGTATTTATATCACTTGGTTATGCCTCATATATGGTTCCACAAGACTTATCATCTTTATTTGATTTATTTCCAGAACTAAAAATCGTATCTAATACCGCATTAGATGCATCTGCAGTTAACGTGCGTGATATTGATATAGCTTTAACTTATGAAGAAATAGACGATTTTGATGTAACATTAATAATAGATAAAAAAGTACATTGTGGCTTTTTTGCCTCTTCAAAATATTTAGCGGAACATGGTTATCCTGTTGATCTTGATGATATGGTAAAAAATCATCGCTTTATTACAAAACACGATAGCCTATTAAAAAAAGCTATCGGAGCAGAAAAATTTGAACGTGCTCGCATCAATTTCGTATCCAATAATACCTTAGCTATTATTAACGCATTAGAAAACAATGTTGGTATAGGTATTATGCCCTTAAGTTTCGCTTTAAAAGGATTGGTTTGTTTAGATAACATTATTTGTGATATACCCGTTCATTATCGTTTATATGCCAACAGAAATACTAAAGATATTCCTCGCGTAAGAACTCTTATCAATTTCTATAAAGGAATCATGGACAAGCTAGAAAATCCTGTCCCTGTACCATCTCTAAAAGGTGAAACCATGCCAATCATTCGTGAGCTAGCAAATAAGTAGTTTTTAACATAATTCTTATTCATAAACAAGACCTTACGCGTCTCTTCATACTACGCCACATGCCTCTTTATCTAAGATGGACACATCAAGAATTGGGCTAAAACCATTAAACAAAAATTCCCAAAAAATTACATAAAAAAATATCTTACCTACAGATGACAACACTCACCACAAAATGTTTTTTCTACTTGAATATTGCAATGATTTATCCCAAATCTATCCTCTAATCTACTAGCTATTATTGACACTACATCAATATTACAACTTTCAACATGACATTCTAAAGCTATATTATTATCACTTATACTCCATAAATGTATATGGTGTACGTTTTTAACATCTTTTATCTCTAAAATACACTCCTTTACTTGCTCAATATCTATATTATCAGGAGCAGCGTTCATTAAAATGTTAACAATTTTAGGGAATGTTATAATTGATTGAAAAATCATATAAAAAGCAATTACAATCGCAACCACACCATCGATACTATATATTTCAAACCAAACAACACAAATCCCTGAAATAATAACACCAATAGAACCAAATACATCTGCCAAATTATGAATAAATACCATTTTCATATTTGTATTATGGTCCGAATCATGATGAGATATTTTTGCTGTAAATATATCAACAGCTAATGCCAAAACAGAAATCCAAACAATCATCATACCTTCAATTTGCCCAGGTTGAATTAAGCGTCCAATACCTTCAATCAACAAATAGCAACCTGATATGAATAATAAAATTAAATTTACAAAACCACCAATAATTTCGGCTCTTTTAAAACCATATGTATACTTAGAAGATGCTTTTTTATTTCCTATCTTAAACGCAATAACTGCAATTAAAATTGATAATGCATCAGAAGTATTATGCAGTGCATCCCCAACCAAAGCAACACTACCCGAAAATATACCACCAATAATTTCTGCTATAGATAAAAGCATATTAACAACAAATGATAAAATCAACATTTTTACAGATTTTTCATTTACTTCACCATGGTGACAATGATGATGACACTGTCCTGACATTATAGTTACTTTCTTTAATTATCGGATTTATCAAATAGAAGAACTAATTCATCTATTTTTTGCTGTAATTCTTCTTTAGGCGAATTAAAAGACGATGCAACACAATGATGTATATGCTTATTTAATATATTTTTTTCAACATTTTTTAATGCAGATCGAATTGCTTTTATTTGATATATTATATCTAAACAATATCGCTCTTCTTCTATCATCTTTTTAATTCCCTCAACTTGTCCTAATATACGATTAAGTTTAGGTAAATTATCGGAATGCCTTGGTTTTAATATTGTTTGCATCTAATATCCTATTTACTAGTACAATGACATGCTTCACAACATTTATTATCTTCTGCACACTGACAGTTATCACCGCAAGTACAGCTTTTCTCACAATGACATTCTCTACCATCTTGACCACATTGACAATTATCACCACATTGACAATTTTCACACTTGCAATTTGGATTGCTACATTTAACCATTTTCTTTCTCCTATAAACGTATTTTTTAGAACACAACACCAGTAATATACCCCTGTAGGGTATATGTCAATATTATTTCAACATACAAAAAAAAGCCGCCTAATAACATTAAACGGCTTAATCACTATACCATCATCGTATTCAACAGATCACAGCAATATGCCCTCATATCTGGGTCTTCCATTAGAGTCAGTTTGAGGTTAGATTTTTCTAGCTCTTTATTCGTACCACAATCAAATCTCATTGCATCACATAACACACCTGTTAATTTCATTCCTCTTTCTGCTGCCAACCCCATTGCGTCAGCTAAATTAATTTCACCATTAGTTCCTTTTTGAACTTCTGGCAAAATATCCATAATTTCATTTGGTAAAATATATGGTCCCATACTAGCATAATTAGAAGGAACATTATCAATTGATGGTTTTTCAATTTTACCTTTAGCTCTAACTAAACGCCCATCACGAACAGCGCCACATAAAACACCATAACGAATAACTTCCTCTTTAGGAAATTCCATAATATTTTCAACCATTCCACCTTCTTTTTCATAAACATCCAAAAGCTGAGCCAAAACCCCCTTACCATGCAAATTTATATATACATCATCTGGCCACATTACAACAAAATCTCTATCACCCACAATCTCTTTAGCCATCAAAATTGCGTGACCATTACCTAGCGGTTGAGCCTGTTCTGCAAATGAAAACTTCATACCCTCTGGAATAATCTTTAATAATTCATCTAAAATAGCCAATTTATTTTTTTCTCTCAAATGATTCTCTAACCATGGATAAGGAGCAAAATGCTTTTCAAATAAATGTTTACAAGACTGGTCACTATAAATAAATACAATTTCTTTGATTCCAATTTCAGCACAAGCATCAACAGCATACTGAATGATTGGCTTACTATGCAATGTTAGGAATCCCTTATGCAAAGCCTTGGTTGCAGGCAAATTCCTTGTTGACAATCCTGCAACTGGTAAAATACAAACCTCTGGTTTTCTCATGAAAATAAACTCCAAATAACAGTTATTCTTTTTATATTTCACAGTATAATAATAAAAAACGAATTCCTCAAGCTAATTTGCACGAATGATACGCCCTTTTTTTATAATATTTTCATTAGAAACTTCTTCTTGTTTTTGAATATTTAGCTTTTCCCTTGAAAAATCAAGAACTCTTACTTCCTCGCTACTAATTTCTTGTTCTGCATTCTTAATCTCTTCTAAATCTCGAACAACTGTTAATGTTTTTCCTGTTTTTTTAATACTGATACTTCCAGTATTTTCCTCAACTCTACGTCTATTTTCTTCATCTTCAATTTTAGTATTATATTCTTCCTCGGCAGCCAAAATCTTAGAATCTACCATTTTTTTAAAAATATCTATATCTTGTTTTAAGATATCTCGACCATTTTTAATTTGTTCGTAACTAAAATTTAAGTCCTGATTACGTTGCTCATATATTTTAGCATCAGCATCTTCACCCATCACAAGTTTTTGATGTTTTTCTACATCATTATTTATATTTTCCAGTTTTTCTATCTTACTATCAATTTGTTCTTTTAGTAAACTCACCTCTGGATCTGTATCCAAACTATAAGTTGTAATAATACTTGCTAAGCGCTCTCTATACTTATCATTCAATGAATTAAACATAAAAACATCTTGCTTAAACTGATTATGAATATCAACCACCCTATTATATTCAGCCTCCCCTTGTTTTTTTAAATCATTTAAATATATTTCACTAACCTTTCCTGTACATATTTCAATTTCTTGCAAAGCAATATTATTTGCACCTTTTAACTTATTAATTACTTCATTGTCTATTTTTACAATATCCACACTATTGAACGTTTCAACAAGAGCTGCTAATATAGCTGCCAATTCTTGCTTCAACAAATTATACTTATTTACACTATCCTCACTAAAAGCTATTTGCTCTTTACTTTCTATTTCTTTCTCAAGATTATTTCTCGTACTTTTTACCAAATCATCTGCAATTTTTTTCTGCTCATCATACAAATTAGTCCAATAATTTTTTTCAGCTTCAATTTCTGCCTCTTTTGCAGCCTCTCGTTGCTCCTCTTTTGCCTGATACATCTTAAATAATGAGCTAACATTAACATCAACATTAGGATTATCCATTCCATTTTTCAAAGAAAAAGAAAATTCAGGCAAATACTTTGGTTCATTATATTTAACATTAAATACAACATTCATCGTCCAATCATCTATATTTCCCTCTCCATAAGCCTTTATTTCTGAATTTACATTACCCAACGATACATCCGCTAAACTATAATTTCCTGAATCAACAATTACTCGCCCTGATAACTTATCAATTAATGTTTTTCCTGACTCTACATTATTTTTAACAAATTCTGACAATCCATCCTTTTTTTCTCTTTTGATCAAATCATCATAAATCGCTTGCAAATTAATACCTCCAACCTCTGTTGTTGTAGCTTTAAACTCTCCTTTACCTTTAAGACTACTAACAAAAGATTTTAAACTATCTGCTTTTGAATTAAAATCAAATCTTGTCGAAAATTTACCACCTTTAAGATTATAAGTTTTCCCTCCAATTGAAAAATCTGTCATATTTGCTTCTGGCATATTAACATTTGCACTAATAGAGGGTTCCCCAATCATATGCAAAGTTAGTGCTCCAGTCATTGGTGTATTTTTATAAACAGCTGCAAAACTACCTATTTCCACAACACCATTCACTAAAGATACACCAAAATCAGCATCTTTAAACAAATGTCTACCAACTGATAACTCATCAACCTTTACATCTGCCTTCATATTAATACCAATATACGGAGAATAATCTATTTTATTAGTTGCCCAAAAAGGTTTATCTAAAAATGATACTAGAGCAGGCGCCTCCTCTCCTCTAATTTGAAAATCAGTTTTTGCCTTAGCTAAATATTTATCCAACTCTAACTTATTAACTTTAAAATTTCCAATAATGCTCGGACGCTCCCCACTATCTTCATACGATGCACTACCTGATAAAGCGGTATAGCCAACATTAACATTCAAGTTGCTAAAATCCATATTTTTATCATTTCCAACAATTTTTGATTTAAACCTAAACAATCCAAGATTAGATGACGCAGGCTCATATTTAGCTTTAATATTTTGCAACAATCTACTCAAATCTGGGTGCTTTACATCCAATTCTCCATCAAATTCTAAATTATCATTCAGTTTATGGACTCGTCCTTTATAACTTGCATTCATAGAACCTATATCAAATACCATATTAGTAGCAAAATCATCACTACTTCCATTTATAGCTCCATTTATACTGAATTTACTAAACTTCTTATAATCCAAATTAGGAACTTTAAGTTCTAATTTATTAATCAATGAAATAACATCATCACTCTTTATATCATATTGCAAATTATCCATTTGCGGAATATTACCAAAACCAGCAACAGATCCCTTTAAACCAACATATGTATTGGCAACTTTTTCAATATTACAATATTCTATATCCATCTTACCTTTTAATATATTTCCTTTAAAATCCACTTTTTCAAAGGGCATACTCTCATAAATAACCAAATCTGCTTTAGCGTTTAACACCATGTCAAAATCATTTAAAATTCCTAATTTACTAAATCTATATGCCATCCTTTGAGCCCAAGTCTTACTTTTTTCCTCTTCTGGTAATGAACTAATATAGTTATCAAAATTTATTGTATCGGCGGTCAACACCAACATTATGTCTTTTCTTTCACCCAATATCACTCCCACCTCTCCAGATAAGGTACTTTTATCTAAACTAACTTTAATTGGGGATAGCTGAAATCTATCGAAATTGCCCGCTATTTTAGCTGTCAAAAGCATTTTTTTATAAACCGATGCAGCATTAGCTTTAGGTTCTAAATTTAACCACCTTAATGTTTTCATCAAATCCGTCGCATTAAGTGTCGTTTCTGCTTGATAATACACTTCATCATTATACGGATAAACACTCCCCTTAAGTTTAAAATTGGTATCACCAGGCAACATAACGCTCAAATTGTCAACAGACAGTGTATCATTATCAAAGGAAAATGATGTCTCTAAATTTTTCAAACCCTGTCCATCAATTGAAGATCTAACTGCTTTTATGTCAGCCGTCAAATTAATCGGATAATCTGGTGCGTACGCTTCCTCAACATATTTACGAACAAATCCCCTAACAAACCCAGCTAACGGATCCAAATTTAAATCAGCAAAATCAAAGTTCGTAGTAATATCCCATACTTCCGTATCATCAAGAGGAATCTGTATATTACCAGCTCCTTGTGTATCACCATATTTTACAACAATATTAGATAAATTAGCATTTTGAGAATTAAGAGCCAAATCAAATCCTAACGCTAAAGGCTCATTATATTCTGCTGACATTTTTAAAGATGGCCAATTATCATTAATAAACCCACTCAATTTTTGTGTTTCAACAATAACATTGCCATTCAAAACTCTATTAATAAGATGAAATGAACCATCAAACCTAATATAACTATCTGATTTAGGATGAGTAACCACAGCATTTAATGTTGTCGCATAACTTTCTGATAACTTCCCCAATGTTATCGCAAAACCTTGAGGTGTATTTCCTTTTAAATAATTACCCTCAATCCTAAAAGGACCAAAAATACTTTGAGCTGAAACTTCTCCACTCAAATTAGTTAATTTAAAACTAATCCCTGCCTCTTGAGCTTCAAAATTAACTTCCGCATTTTGCAAAGAGACACTATTAAGCACCATTTTAGTATCTTCCATCATTTGACGTTGATCAGGACTTAAATCACCTTGCCAATTAATACCTCCTTTATCCCAATCAACATTAATAATGACACCATCAAGTACCATCCTCTTTACATCAAATTCACCTTTCAACAATGGCATTAAAGACATTTCTACCATTACATTCTTAATATCTAATAATGGTTTTTCTCCCACCTCATCTGAATTATAAACTTTTGCATTAATTGCTTTCAAATATGGAGTGGGGAAAACCTCAAAACTAACTCTACCATCAAAACTAATGTGCTTACCTGTTAAATCATAAAACTGTTTAGATATCCGCTCTTTATGCTGATTCCAATCTATTGTCATAATATACAAAGCCGCTCCCGCTATCGCCAGAACCAACAAAATCACTATACCCCAAACAATCTTTCTCACTTTTTAGTCCTCAAATAAAAAAGAATTTTACTTATTGCATTACTAGCAAATAATCTTTGCTTTTATACTATTCTCACTCTATTATAGGGTATAAAATTAAAAAAACATTTAATTTATAAGGGTTATAGACAATGAATAATATAGATAAACTCTTTAAATTAGCGCAAGAAGCTGCTTCAAACGCTTACGCTCCGTATTCAAATTTTAAGGTGGGTAGTGCAATACTGAGCCATTCAGGGCATTTTTATGTCGGATGCAATGTTGAAAACATCGCATATCCTAATGGTTCATGTGCAGAAGCAGGTGCTATTGCATCGATGATTGCTAACGGTGACAAACAAATAAAATCCTTATTAATCTACGCAGATTCTCAAACACTAATAACTCCGTGTGGTGCCTGCCGTCAACGTATATCTGAATTTGCCAATAAAGATACCATTATATATCTTGCTAATTCGAAAGGCGTCCAGAAAAAATATACCGCCAATGAATTACTCCCTAATAATTTTAAGGAATTTTAATCAATGACAGAACTTTGTTATTCTTTTGCAGAACAAATAAAAAAACATATTTCTGATTTTGAACCCGAAGTTGCTATGATTTTAGGATCTGGTCTTGGAAGTCTTGCTGAACAGATATCTAATCCCATAATTATAAAATATAGCGAAATAAAAAACTTCCCTCAAAGTAGTGTCTCTGGACACAAAGGACAATTTGTTTGTGGAACACTACAAAACAAAAAAGTCATCTGTATGCAAGGGCGCATTCACCTATATGAAGGACATCAACCACAAATTATATGCCAAATAATCAAAACATTTAAATTATTAGGCGTAAAAAAACTCTTCGTTACTAACGCTGCTGGTTCTTTAACCACCAAAATACAAGCAGGTTCTATAATGTTAATAACTGATCATATAAACATGAGTTTTAATAATCCTCTCATTGGTCCTAACGATGATAATTTTGGCCCCAGATTTCCAGATATGAGTAACGCCTATTCTTTAAATTTACAAGAAATTGCAAAGCAAACGGCTTCAGAACTTAATATTCCTCTTTCTCAAGGTGTGTATCTCATGGTTTCTGGACCAAATTTTGAAACTGCCGCTGAAGTTAAAGCGTTCGGTATTCTAGGAGCTAGTGCTGTTGGAATGTCTACCGTACCAGAAGTAATATCTGCAAATTATGTAGGGATTGAAACTATCGGTTTTTCAGTCATTACTAACCTTGGAACAGGTCTTCAAAAAAACACTCAATCTCACACAGAAACTTTAGCTATGGCAAATAAAGCCACTCAAAACCTTAGTATCTTACTAAAACATATTTTTGAAAGGATTTAAGTTTATGGATGACATTTCTGCAGCAAAAATACTAATAAATTCCCTTGATTTAACATCCCTTAATACAACAGATGATGATAACAGCATTAAAACTCTTTGCCAAAAAGCTTTTACCCCTTACGGCAATACCGCTTCTGTATGTATATATCCTCAGTTCATTCACTACGCAAAAACAATATTACCTAAGGATTTCAAAATTGCGACAGTAATTAACTTCCCTACAGGAGATCCCAACATACAGCTTATGCAAAAAGAAATATCTGCAGCCATAAAATTTGGAGCTGATGAACTCGATGTCGTGTTACCATATCGTTCTTTATTAGATGGAAACATCAGCTTTTGCCAAGAATATCTTATAGAGGCTCGCAAAACAAGTTCAAATAAAACCCTTAAAATAATAATTGAAAGTGGTGAACTAAAAAAAATAGAGCTCATAAAATTGGCAACAAAACTATGTATTGACGCCAATGCTGATTTTGTTAAAACATCTACTGGCAAAACTGATATTTCAGCCACTCCAGAGGCTGCAAATGCTATTTTGGAAACAATTGCTCAAAGTAATAAAAACGTAGGATTTAAAGCTTCTGGAGGTATAAAGACTTTTGAAGATGCTAAAAAATATCTAACTCTGTGCCAATCAATTATGGGAGCCAATTGGGTTAATTTATCTCATTTTAGACTTGGTGCCAGTTCTGTTCTAACAAACCTATTAAATAAAATTAAACAAGGATATTAATATGCTTCCTCAAGAAATAATTCGTAAAAAACGTAATAAACAATCTTTAACAACCGATGAAATTAATGATTTCATAAACGGAATTACTAATAATTCTATCGTTGATGCCCAAACAGCTGCTTTAACTATGGCTATCTTTCTAAATGGAATGACTAAAGAAGAAACTACAGCCTTAACGCTTGCAATGCGCGATTCTGGAGACGTTCTAAGCTGGAAAGATATTAATGGTCCAATTGTAGACAAACATTCATCTGGAGGAGTTGGAGATAAGATAAGTCTAATGCTCGCCCCTATGATTGCTGCTTGTGGTGGATATGTACCTATGATATCTGGTCGAGGTTTAGGACATACTGGTGGAACACTGGATAAATTTGATTCAATACCTGGTTATCAAACACAACCATCCAATGATTTATTTAGAGACACTGTAAAAAATATAGGATGCGCTATAATTGGGCAAACAGGCAATCTTGCTCCTGCTGATAAAAAAATCTACTCAATCAGAGATGTTTGTGCAACCGTTGAGTCTATTGATTTAATAACAGCATCTATTTTATCAAAAAAATTAGCTGCAGGATTAGATTGCTTAGTCATGGACTTAAAATGTGGCAACGGAGCTTTTATGGATTCCCTTGAAAGAGCTGAGGAACTTGCCTCATCAATTGTTCGTGTTGCTAATACTGCTAACACCAAAACTAATGCTGTAATTACAGATATGAATCAAGTACTTGGTTACAATGTTGGTAATGCTTTAGAAGTAGCAGAAGCAGTTGACTACCTAAAAGGTATTAATGTTGATACCCGCTTACATGAAATAAATCTTGAATTATGTGGTGAACTCTTAGTATCTGCTAAACTTGCTAGTGACTTAGGTGAGGCAAAAACTAAACTACAACAATCACTAGACAATGGCTCAGCTCTTGAAAAATTCTCCCAAATGGTAGCTTATCTTGGAGGACCTAGTGATTTTTGTGAGAATGTCTGGAAATACTTGCCAAGAGCAAAAATTATAAAACCTGTATACAGTAACATTAATGGATATGTATCAAGTATGAATACCCGAGGTATTGGTTTAAGCATAATTGAAATGAATGGTGGCCGTATTACTCCTGAACAAAAACTAGATTATGCAACGGGATATTCTGATTTTTGTCAGATTGGCGATTTTGTAGACCCCAAAAAACCTTTAGCAATAATTCATGCCCAAACAGAAGAACAATACCAACAATCTGCTGAAAATATAAAAAAACTAATAACCATCAGCGACAAAAAGCCAGCGCCATCTCGCTGTATTATAAAAAAAATATCCTAACATGAAAGAGCGGTAAAATTACCGCTCTTTCATTATATATTATTTCAAGGAAGTAGCGGAGACCATGCTGGATCAGAACCATCTGCTGGTGTTATAATTTGTCTTTCATTATAACCAGTTAAATCAATAGAATATAATTTAACTGGAGGTGTAGAGCGCCCTTTTCCTTTATCTTGACGAAAATACATTAAAACACGACCATTAGGCGACCAAGTTGGTCCTTCAACCAAATATCCCGAAGCCAATACTCTCTCTCCTGTTCCATCTGGATACATAACTCCAACATAAAATTGCCCCCCTGCCATTTTAGTAAAGGCAATATAATCTCCTCGAGGAGACCATACTGGTGTTGCATAACGCCCATTACCAAAACTAATACGTCTTACATTAGAACCATCAGCATCCATAACATAAAGCTGTTGATTACCACCTCTATCAGAATTAAAAACAATCTGACTTCCATCTGGTGAATAGCTAGGACTTGTATCAATAGCTCTTCCGTATGTAATTTGACGACTTTTACGCGTCTTTAAATCCATTTCATAAATATTAGTTTTACCTCCTGATGCATAGGATAATAAAACCTTGGAACTATCTGGAGAAAATCGCGGAGCAAACGTCATACCAGGAAAATTACCTAACAGCATTTGATCACCACTCTCTATATCTAAAATATAAACTCTTGGTGTATTTCCAGCATAAGACATATAGGTTATTTTTTGCAAATTCGGGGAAAATCTTGGTGTTAAAGCCATTGCTGCTCCATTGGTTAAAAATTTATGATTTTCACCATCTTGATCCATTATTGCCAAACGTTTAATTCTTTTTGTAGCAGGACCAGATTCTGAAACATATACAATTCTTGTATCAAAATATCCCTTTTCTCCTGTTAACCTTTCATAAATAGCATCTGCAATTACATGAGCAATACGACGCCAATTATCTTTAGTTGTTGTAAAAGATTGTCCAGTCATCTGATTCTCAGCAAACACATCCCACAACCTAAATGAAACCTTAATATTATTTGCATCAACTTCTTCTATTTGACTTTGTATTAAGGCTTGAGCTTTAATTGCTTTCCAATCTAAAAATTCAGGTTCCTGACTCATTGATGAAAATTCTTGAATATAACTATCTTTATCAACAATTTCAAACAAACCCGAACGCTCTAAATCTGCTTTTATTACTTCTAAAATTTTCTTACCTTGTTGTCCTACAAAAAAGCCATCATGAATCATCTCAGGTAAAGCTACAGGCATTGGATCTCTCATTGCTCCACTAACATCAATAGCCAACTCCGCTTGAACAGAAAAAGCCATAAATAAAGCAATTAACAAACTAAAACTAAAACGAAAATTCATAAAATTAATCCTCTAACATCAAAAATATTAATACGGATTTTAATATGTTTTTCTTAAAAATCAATTAGCACTCCAAAAAAAAGTGATATAACCTCTAGGTTATATCACTTAAAAATCAATTAGTCTCCCAGTTTATTACAGAGATATTCACTAAACTCTTTATCGTCCAAAGAAGCTAAGTACCTAATCTCTCGACCAAGAGCTCCTTCTAAAAAAGCATCTACTCTAATTTCATCATAGTCACTCAGAATTTTAGTAGCTCTTAGCTTGATTTTTTCTCTTAATCGTTCATGTTGATAATGAATAGTTTCAGTCAACAAAATGCCTACAAAAAAACAAATAAATACAAATAAAATCTTCATAATATAATATTTTTAAAATTACAGTGTTCGCAAGCTATCAATTAAAAACCACTTTGTCAATAAAGATCAACATCTTGACTTTTTTTTCTTTTATTATAGTCTCATAAAGCTATGAACATAAAAGAATTTAAATTACAATTACCACGTAATCGTGCAATTATGGCCTTTGACTATGGAGAAAAAAGGCTAGGTGTTGCTGTTTCTGACCTATTATTAATGACAGCCAACCCAATTACTATAATTCAGCGTAGCAATATACATCGCGATATAAAACAAATAAAACAAATTATAACAAATAAAGAAGTAGGAGCAATTGTTTATGGTCTTCCTCTGCAGATGGATGGAACAGAGGGTAAAACAGCATCTATTGTTCGTGAATTTGCTGATACAATAAATAAAGAAATCAATCTACCTTATATATTCTGGGATGAACGTCTATCATCACGCGCCGTTGAAACTTTCTTAATCAAAGAAATAGACCTATCTCGCTCTAAACGCAAACAAACCCTTGATGCCTCTGCTGCCGCTTACATTTTACAAGGAGTATTAGATGCATTACAATATGCATAAGCAACCGCTTTTAATATCTTTATAAATCTACTATCAATCAACAAATCATCATCAGCTAAACATACATTTTTTTCAATTTGCCATACATCTTCTACAACACACACTCTTTCTGGATAAAAATGCCTACAAAAAGCATACGCAGCTGCTTTTAAATTCTTAATATCATATCCTATGATATGCAATAATTTAGCAACATCATCTTCAAACATCTTATCTGCATCTCTAATATCATACCAAATACCAATTCCTTCATCAGCTAGCTCTTTCCAAAAAAATGCCTTTCCAGGATCTGCTTTTCTCGCTGGTGCTATATCACTATGCCCCACAATATTTTCCGATTTTATTTTATACTTATCAACCAAACTATGTAAAAGCTTAATTCCTGCTTCTTTTTGAGCATCACTAAAACAAAATTGCCCTAAATTTTTTGAACAAAATTCAATCCCTATTGAGCGTGAATTAATATCTTCCATATCTCGCCATCTAGAAATTCCTGCATGCCACGCCCATCTTTTTTGAGATGTTAACTGCCAGATCTCTCCATCTTCTGCAATAATATAATGACAAGATACTTTAAATTGCTTAAAAACATCTACAGCCTCTTCTGGAGACATAGCTACAGAATGCAAAACGAGCATATCTATATCCAACTTTCTTTTTCCCCAAAAAGGCAACAAACATCTTTTCATTTTTTATTCTTAGCCCTCATAATTTCTTGATAAGCTAAATTAATCTCAGCCATTCTTTCCGTTGCGATTTTAATTTCTTCCGAAGAAGCTTCAGTTAATTTATCTGGGTGATAAATGACTATTAACTTCTTCCATTTATCCTTTATTTCTGTTATATTAGCATCATATGGAACACCCAAAATATCATAAAATTTAGCTAATTTACTATCTATAGGTTTAGGTGTAAACAAACGTTTCATTTTGGCAAAAATTCTTTGATCTAAATTAATAATTTTTGCTACTCTTGTTAGTACCCTAATTTCTTCTCTAGTAATATTTTCATCAGCTTTTGCTATTCTAAATAAATTTTCAATAGATATCTCTTTTAATCCATCATTAAATCTTGTTAAATGCTCTAGCTTCTCAGCATATTTATCAACACCAAATCTATGATTTTGCTTATCTTCAAAAATATCCATAATCCAAGATTTCTGTTCTGGTTTTACAGCAAAAACCTGACAAAACACCTTCTTTTCCTTAGCCGTTACCTTACCATCAGCTTCAACAACCAACGCAGCCAATGCTGCCATAACCTCTAAATATTGTCTATGTTCACCAACTTGAGCATCTCTCCACAATTTTAACGGATTAATTTTTTGCCAATACCCTTGTAAAACACTAAATGGAATAAGCTTAGCACCTTCCAATCGCCTAAAATCCATAATAAAACCCAAAATAAGACCAATAAATATCAACACAGGACTCCGCAAAACAAATCCTATAATTGCCCCCATTATCTTACCCCAATTATTATCAAAAAAATGATCAGTATTTTTCTTAACCTTACGAATTTTTAAATTGGAGGGCATATCAAAAATTACTTGTCCCATTATAAATAATAACACAAAACCCCAAAATCCAAATAAGATACTACCAATAACTAATCCCCATATTTTACCCCAAATATTTCCATCAAGACGATTATAATAACGATAATATTTATATGGTAACTTAACTCTGATTATATCATCTAAATGACTAATATATTTTTCAATTTTCCTAATCGCATATGTCTTATCAATAAACATATGCCCTAAAAACAAACCAATAAAAAAACCATCCGCTCCAAATAGTTTAAGTCCAAATAATGCTAAAGTTAATTTACCGAGAGGTGACATATTCAAAGTCCTTTTACAATACTATTACAGATAGCTCCGTAGCAAAATCCTTAGGTTTTTCAATAATTCCTTGATGAGTAAAACGCCTAAAACTAAAATATTCTTTTTCTAAAGCATATGTATCATGATTTGACACTTTAATATTATTAATTCCTTCTTCACATATTCTATCTACACAAAAACTTTGCAAATCAAATAGATAGAATCCCTCTTTATTACCATTCTTAAAATATTTTACAAAGACACCATCTTCTTCAACAAACTGTTTATAAAAAGAAGCATCAACTTCATATGATTTTTGCGCAATACACGGTCCCACTCCTACAGCTATATTCTCCACTCTTGCCCCTTTTTCCAGCATTAGTTTAACAACATTAGCTATAATACCTTTATATGCACCTCTCCATCCTGCGTGAGCCGCACCAATCACACCAGCAATCCTATCTTCAAATAAAATAGGAACACAATCTGCTGTCCGAATACAAAGTCCTATATTACTTTTATTTGTAACAACACCATCTGCCTCTATTTCATCACGACTAGCTTTTTGTACATACACAGCCTTATCACTAACACCCTGACTAAGAAGCAATAAATCTTCCTTTTTCAATCCTATTATCGATGCTGCAATATCAAGATTCTTATTTAAATTATTAACACTATCACAACTTCTTGTATTAACATTTAGAGATGCATATTTTCCCTCTGACACACCACCATTTCTACCAAAAAAACAGTGCTTATCTTTCGCCAAATTGCTTGCCTGCCAAGTCATTTACTTCCCTTTAAAAAAGACACGCCATTATCTAGCTTTACACCGAAAATATCTGCAACTGTTTGTCCAATATCTGCAAAGGTATCTCTTTGTCCAATATCTTCAGCTATAACATTTCTACCAAACATTAAAACAGGTATTTGCTCTCTTGTATGATCGCTACCATCTGCTGTAGGATCATTACCATGATCTGCAACTATAAAAGCTATATCATCATTTTTCATAATTTTTTCAATTTCAGGTAATCGTTTATCAAAATATTCTAAAGCTTCTGCATAACCTTTTAAATTACGTCTATGTCCATAAAGCATATCAAAATCAACAAAATTAGTAAAAATCAAGCTATTATCTGGAGCTTTTTTACCAACACTTAAAGTTTTATCCCAAAGCTCCTCCAAACCAGAAGCTAATATTTTCTCAGTAACACCACAATTAGCATAAATATCACTTACTTTGCCTATTGCAAAAACACTTCTGCCACTATTTTTAACTATATCAAGCAATGTTGGCTTTGGTGGAACAACAGAATAATCATGACGATTTTTAGTTCTAGTAAAATCCCCCTTCTTCTCACCAACAAATGGTCTTGCAATAATGCGTCCTATTTTATATGGTTTGACTTCTTCAAATGCTACCTCACATAGATCGTAAAGACGCTGTAATCCAAAATATTTCTCATGTGCAGCTATTTGAAAACAACTATCAGCTGAAGTATAACAAATCGGTTTACCAGTCCTAATATGTTCCTCTCCTAATTCTTCAATAATTTCCGTTCCAGATGCCGCTTTATTACCCAATATACCACTTATTCCTGTTTTTTTACAAATATTATCCACCAACTCTTCGGGAAAAGATGGATAATCAGGCTTAAAATATCCCCATGGAGTTTTTACAGGAACCCCTGCTAATTCCCAATGCCCTGATGATGTATCTTTAGCTAAACTAACTTCTAAACAATGCCCATACTTTGATGGCATTGTAACCATTGCCCCTTCTCTAGATAAACTACGACTAGAAGCAGTAGCTCCATTAGCCGCGCTAACCAACCCCAAACTAACTAAATTGGGTATTCTTAAATTAGGATAACTATCCACAATATGCCCAAAAGTATCTGCCCCTGCATCACCAAATTTACTAGCATCTGGAGCCCCTCCAATTCCAAATGAATCCATCATCAAGATAAACACTCTAGGCATTAGCACTTTCTCCAATCTTACTTTATATAAACAGTATGCAACATATTTGTCCTCCCTTTAACATTCAAAGGAAAACCTGCCGTAATAATAATATGATCACCTGATTTAGCTAGACCAGCTTCTTTAACATGTTTAACAGCACAATCCTCAACATTAGAAAACTTCTTAAAACTTTCTTTATTAATATTAGATTTAACACCCCAAACTAAACTCATCTGTCTAGCCACTTTAATATCTGGAGATAATGATAGAATAGGCAGTGATGGACGTTCTCTAGCTGTTAAAAAAGTCGTAAAACCAGAAGATGAATAGCTAACAATTGCTTTTACATTTTTTAAAATACCTGACAACTCCGAAGCTGCAAAAGTTATCGCATCTGCTTCTTCTGCCATACAAGGATATCTTCTTGAACTATTCATTAACTCAAAAAATAGAGGATCATTTTCTACCTGACAAATAATATTATGCATCATCTTTACAGCTTCTTCAGGATATTTACCTGCTGCTGTTTCTGCTGATAACATAACTGTGTCTGCCCCATCATAAACAGCTGTTGCTACATCTGAAACCTCTGCTCTCGTTGGGGTTGGATTAACAATCATTGACTCTAACATCTGTGTTGCTACAATAACTGGCTTTGCATGTAACCTACAGTTTTTAACTATTTTCTTTTGCATAACAGGTACCGTTGGCAAAGGACACTCAACACCTAAATCCCCTCGTGCCACCATAATGGCATCCGCTTCTTTGACAATCTCGTCTAAATCATCAATTGCGCTAGGTTTTTCCAATTTTGCAATAATTCTAGCTTTACCATCAATAAGTTTTTTTGCCCTTCTTATATCATCAGCCTTCTGCACAAAGGACAAGCCTATCCAATCAACATCATTTTTCAGAGCAAATTTCAAATCTTCTTCATCTTTTGGCGTAATAGCAGATATTTTAAGAGTTGTATTCGGCAAATTTACCCCTTTATGACTAGAAATATAACCACCAACTTCAACCGTAGTTTCAGCAAAATCTTTACCACATTTTAAAACCCTCAAAACTATATATCCATCATTTACCAACAACTTATCACCGACTTTAAGTGCTGCAAAAATCTCTTTATGAGGCAAACAAACTCTCGCCTTATCTCCCAAATCTTTCTTTAAATCTAAAATAAATTTTTGCCCTTCATCAAGCCATACTTTATCTTCTCTAAAATCTCCAACCCTTAATTTGGGTCCTTGCAAATCAGCCAAAATAGCAATAAATCTTCCTTTTTCTTTCTCTAACGCACGAATAATTTT
Organism: Alphaproteobacteria bacterium; assembly: GCA_015062235.1. Lineage (GTDB taxonomy): Bacteria > Pseudomonadota > Alphaproteobacteria > RF32 > CAG-239 > CAZU01. The sequence goes on from SUUZ01000003.1 coordinate 74,724, forward strand.
AATACGCTCCTTATGCTCTGCGTGTGAACCATGACTAAAATTAATTCTAAAGGCATCTACACCAGCATCCACCAATCGAGCTATCTGCTCTTTTGTTGCTGAAGAAGGCCCTATTGTGGCCAAAATTTTGGTATGTGTATCAATAGGCATAAGATAAAATCCTTTCTAAAACTTTTGCTCAATATCATAAACAAAATAAGTTAATAAGGTGTTATTTTTATACTTGTAAATAACAATTTAATTTGCTAATTTCTACAAAAATATCATTTTATAACCAAGGAGATTTAAATGACCGAACAAACAACTGAAACAGGAGGCATTGCCGCCGACCGCCTACGTTCACTTATTGAAAGAATTGAACGCCTAGAGGAAGAAAAAAAAGCAATATCTTCTGATATAAGGGATATATTTGCAGAAGCAAAATCAGCTGGATTCGATGTTAAGATTATGCGTGCAGTAATTAAACTCCGTAAAATGAACGCTGCGGATCGTGATGAACAAGAATTCTTACTTGATACATACAAAAAAGCTCTCGATATTTAAGCCCTCATCCCCTACATTACATCGGTAGGGGATTTTTATACATACCTATTTATTATTCTGACACCTTGATTTATGTATCTTTATAAATATAATATTAACCAACAATAATTTTTAATAAGAGTTTATTTGTGGGATTACATTATACAAAAAATAAACAACAACTAATCATAACCCTTGATGGTGTCATCAAAAGGTATGATGATCAACGCCAAATCAAAACATTATTAGATATAGCCCAACAAATAAATGAAATAAAGTTTTCTACAACCTCACATCTTTTTTGGGATTCTAGTCTTGCAGCTGTATTATATAAAATACTTACCATCGCCCAAAAGAATAATTCTATTATACAATGGGATGGCCTTCCAAAAAACTTAGCTCAATTTTTAAAACTATCAATTGAAATTGATCGAAAACCAGAGCGTACATCTCAAAAAAAATTTAATTTTTTAGAAAATTTAGGTAATAAAGGCCTCTTAATTTATAGCACTTTAAAAAACACCATTTTTTTTATAAAACAAATTATCTTCTCTTTAGGAAGATATTTTTCTGGCAAAGCTGTAATGCGGAAAATCGATTTAGAATTTGCTCTAGAAGATAGTGGATACAAAGCTGTTGGAATTATAAGTTTAGTAAGCTTTATGGTTGGCCTAATTTTGGCCTTTGTCGGTGCAATTCAACTAAAAACTTTTGGAGCTCAAATATATATAGCATCACTTGTAACTATTGGCATGATAAGAATTATGGGTGCAATAATGACTGGAATAATAATGGCTGGTCGAACAGGCGCTTCTTATGCTGCAACCATTGGCACTATGCAAGTAAATGAAGAAATTGATGCGTTAAAAACTTTTGGCTTTGAAGTTAGCGACTTTCTCATTCTTCCACGTTTTTTGAGCTTAGTCGTCTCCATGCCCTTTTTAACGATACTTTCCGATATAATGGGAATAATTGGCGGTGCTTTTGTTGGAATAATAATGCTTGACATTTCCATTGCTCAATATTGGCAGTATTCTATAGATGCCTTTGGTTTGACTAACTTTTTAGTAGGATTATTTCACAGCTTTATCTATGGAATAATAATTGCTTGTTGTGGTTGCTACTATGGAATAAATTGTGGACGCAACGCCGATAGCGTAGGTCTAGCAACCACCAAAGCTGTTGTATCATCAATTGTAATAATGATTGTTGCTACAGGATTTTTAACTTTGATTTTTCAGGTGATCGGCCTATGATAAAGGACAATACAAAAATCAAAGGTGTTAATATAACCATTGCTTATGGTAACAACGTCCTTATGCATAATCTAAACTTTGAAATCAAAAAAAACGATATTTTTATAATAATGGGTGGTTCTGGATGTGGCAAAAGTAGCCTTATGCGTATTATGACAGGATTAAAAGAACCAACTAAGGGAAAAATTTTTATTAATAATACTGATTTTTATGCCACAACAGAAGAAAACCGCAAATTAATTATGCAAAATTGTGGTATTTTATATCAAAGTGGCGCTTTATTTAGCTCTATGACACTAGCTGAAAATATTGCTTTACCTTTGCAACAATATACCGATTACTCTGATAATATGATAAAGGACCTTGTCGCATTAAAATTAGCTCTAGTTGGTCTAAAAGGATACGAAGATTTCTATCCATCAGAAATAAGCGGTGGAATGAAAAAACGCGCAGGATTAGCTCGCGCCTTGGCTCTTGATCCAGAAATTCTATACTTTGACGAACCTTCTGCGGGACTTGATCCTGTAAGTTCAAAACTATTAGATGACCTTATTATAGATATAAATCAAAATTTAGGAACAACTATCGTTGTAATTACCCATGAATTAAGTTCTATTTTTGCAATTGGTAATAACTCTATTTTCTTAGATGTTGACATTAAAGGAATTTCTGCCCAAGGAAATCCTTACCAACTTTTAAAAAATCCCCCCAACCAAAATGTTCTTAAATTCTTAACTGGAGGTAAAAAATAATGACAAGACAACCAAATCGTAAAATGATAGGGGCTTTTATGCTAACAGGAAGTATTATTTTACTAATAATTGTTGGTGCATTATTACAAAATAAGTTATTTGGAAACTCTGGACGAGAAGTCGTAATGTATTTTGAAGAATCAATTAATGGATTAAATGTCGGATCTCCCGTAGTATTAAAAGGTGTAAAAATTGGTGAAGTTAACCGTATTAACATTGAAGCTGACCCCGAAAATCTCTCATTTAGCATTCCTGTTTATGCAAAAATGCACACCAAATCCTTAGATAGTACTGAAAAATACGATTCAGCTCGTGAGGTCTTGGATGCCCTTGTTCAAAAAGGTCTGCGAGCTAGACTTATATCTCAAAGCTACGTTACGGGACAACTAATGATAGAATTAGAAATGCTACCCAACACTCCTATCAAATACCATGACAATGAAAAAACGTTAGAAATACCAACAGCTTTATCTCCTATTGGTGAATTATCCCGTGGACTACAAAAGTTACCATTAGCAGATGGTGTAAAAAATTTTACTGAATTTTTTGAAGGTTTAAATAAAGTAATGCCAGAAATAAATAAGATAGTAGCAGATATCGAAACTATTGTTCAGCGAAATAAAGGTGTATCAACAGAAATTCTAGACAATTTCAATAAGGCCACAATAAATGTAAGTAAAGCAGCAAAGTCAATGCAAAATTTCACCGACTACCTTGAACGTCATCCAGAATCTTTATTAAAAGGAAAACGATAAATGAAAAAAATAATAACGATTTTATCTTTCTGCCTCTTAAGCGGATGTTTAGGAGGATACAGTCCTCAAAGCAAATTTTATAATTTGCAACCATTATCTTCTTCCAAAACAACTCCATTAAGCACAAAAAAACTAAGTATCGGCATCTCTCCAACCGAACTACCTGACTACATTGATAAACCACAAATTATCTCTTTTGATAAGGGAAACCCACAAATGAACATCGATGAATTAAACCGTTGGGGCGAACCTTTAGATTCAATGATACAACGAACAATTGCATCAGATATAGCTCTATACTTACCAAACTCTATTGTTAAACCTAAATCATCTTTACTAGAAAAATTCAATTTACTTGTAGATGTTCAAATTATTCGATTCGATATGATAAAAAATCAACAAGCTATCTTAGATGCATGGTGGTACATTAGCACTCCTAATGGCACAATTTTAAAACGCCAACAAAGTTCTTTTAATGCTCCAATAAAAAAAGGTTACGATAGCTATGCTAATATAATGAGTGATTTACTTGGAAAAATGAGTAAAACCATAGCGGAACAACTAATTAAATACTAATTTAATTCTAGTGATTTTACTATCTTTTCGGTAACATCTTTGGCATCTCCATATAACATTATAGTATTAGGAGCATAAAACAATGGATTTTCAACTCCAGAATATCCAACTCCTAAAGAGCGTTTAACAAAAAATATTGTTTTGGCTTTTTCAACATCTAAAACAGGCATCCCATAAAGAGGAGATTGAGGATTATTTTTTGCTTCAGGATTTGTAATATCATTTGCACCAATAACATACACAACATCTGTAGATGAAAATTCATTATTAATATCATTCATTTCAAAAACTTCACTATAATCAACATTGGCCTCAGCTAACAAAACATTCATATGTCCAGGCATTCGCCCTGCTACAGGATGAATTGCAAATTTTACCTCTACACCATATTTATTTTGCAATAAATCCGTCATTGCCTTAACAGCATACTGTGCCTGAGCAACTGCCATACCATATCCTGGAACAATTATAATTTTAGTTGCATTTTCCATAATAAATGCAGCTTCTTCTGGTGATCCTGTTTGTGCCATTTTAACATTTTCATCTTTTAACAAATTTGAATTTATAAAATTCCCTGTCAAAATATTAAAAAAAGAACGTTTCATAGATTTCATCATAATATAAGCCAATATAGAACCGCCCGCTCCAACAATACTTCCAACAATAACCAACAACATAATATCCAAAGACATCCCTATACCAACCGTTGCCCAACCAGAACATGCATTTAATATAGAAATAATCACAGGCATATCCGCACCGCCCACAGGCAACACAAGCAAAACCCCTAAAAATAATACCAAAACACCTAAAACCAAAAAGACACCAATATCTTGTGTCACAATATAGCTACTTCCCAACACTAAAACAATCATTAATAACAACAAATTAAGAGCTTGTTGCAATGGAAAATGCACTGATTTTCCTGAAATAAATCCCTGTAATTTCACAAACGCTACCATTGAACCAGAAAAAGCTAATCCACCTATAACTAATCCTATCATATTATCAAAATAATTTTTTGAAAAATCTATAACCTCAGACAAAGCTATACAAACAGCTGCTAAACCGCCAAATCCATTAAAAACGGCTATCATTTGTGGTAACGATGCTATTTTAACTTTCAATCCTGCATAAACACCAACTACTCCTCCAACAACAATTATGCTAATAACAACCCAAAAATTTGGCAAATTTACAGATATAAATGCTCCAACAAAAGCCATTAACATTCCTACCATTCCTAAAATATTGCCAAAACGAGCACTACGAGGAACTGCTAATGTTCTAATTGATAAGATAATTAAAAAGCATGCTACCAAATAAAGAATATTAACAATATTTGTCATTACTTCTTTCCCTTAGTTTTAAACATTTCAAGCATTCGTTGCGAAATCGCAAATCCTCCAAAAATATTTATAGCAGCCAAAAAACATGCTCCATAAGCCAAATATAAATCAACTACGTTTCTAACATCTTCAAAAGAAATTATTGCCCCTAAAATAACAATTCCTGAAATAGCATTTGATACACTCATCAATGGCGAATGCAGTGCTGGAGTTACACCCCAAATTACAAAATATCCAACAAAACATGCTAGCATAAATATTGTCAAAAAAATCCATATATCCATCAATCTCATCCTTTTACTATGCAAGTTTCTTTAACTAACTCATCATTAAAATCCATTTCTATATCTTTCATATATTCCAAAAAATTAGCAAAATTATTAGCCAACAGCATACTCGCCGTTGCTGGTATTTTAGCTGCCAAATTACTATTTCCATAAATTAATCTATCATAAACTTTCACAACTTTAAAATTACAAACACCCTCAACATTTCCACCAAATCCAGCAGCCATATCAATAATAACAACTGACTGCTTTAATAATTTAATCATTTTATTTTTTATAAGTAGAGGAGCTCTTCTTCCTGCTACAAAAGCCGATGTTATAATCACATCCATATCTTGTAAAACGTCATCAATACTACTTACAAATATTGCATTCAACGATTTAACCTGCTCTCTAACTTCTTCTCTAATATCATATGCATAAACTTTTGCCCCCAAACGTTTTGCTGTAGCTATAGCTTGAAGCCCCGCTACTCCCACCCCAACAATCAAAAATTTCATTGGTGCAACTACACCTGCAGAGGTTATCATCATTGGGACAATACTTCGACTAAAATTAACAGCACAAAGAACAGCTTGATAACCAGACAAATTATTTTGTGATGATAAAATATCAAAAGGCTGAGCTCTAGAAATTCTAGGCAATTTATCCAAAGCCAAACATGTTATTTTTTTCTCTTTAAAAAGCTTCAACATATCCATTGCAAATAAATTTTGAAAATTACTAATAAGTATACAACCAGACTTTACATATTGTATCATATCTTGTAGTAGTGGTTGCACACACAATAAAATATCAGCCCGTTGCAATATATCTACAAAATTTGCCTTTATATTGGCACCAGCTTCTTTGTAACTATCATCACTAATACCTGAACTCAATCCAGCAAATTGTTCAATTTCAATATCAAAACCCATTTTTTTTAACCGCTCAACAGTTTGAGGGGTTACCGCAACTCGTGTTTCAAAACAAGCTTTTTCTTTTAAAATACCTATTATCATATTTTGTTCTAACCATTGTTAACCTTTATACAACTAAATAGGTATATAGTCAGCATAGCCAAGATAACAAGCTTTACCTCAAGAGGTTTTATCATGAAAGATTTATGGAAGTTATTTCAACTTTTCTTCAAAATAGGGCTTTTTACATTTGGAGGAGGATATGCTATGCTCCCACTATTAAAAGCCGAAGTCGTTACCAAAAGAAGATACCTAACCGAAGAAGAATTATTAGACCTTTATTCTATTGGGCAGTGCACTCCTGGAATAATTGCTGTAAATGTAGCAACATTTATTGGCTATCAACAAAAAGGTATCAAAGGAGCCATAGCTTCAACCATGGGTATAATATTCCCATCACTAATTATAATTATATCTTTAGCAACTGTATTATCTCATTTTATGGACAATCGTTATGTTTCATACGCCTTCGCAGGCATTCGTATTTGTGTAGTAGCCTTGATCGCTGATATAATATATGATTTAGCTCGAAAAAATATCAAAGACTACCTTAATACTATAATATTTTTAGCATCTTTAGCCTTACTAATTGGAACTAGCATATCTGCAGTAACACTAATTCTCTTAATGGCTGTATTTTCTCTTGCTTTTGGCGAACTTAAAAGAAAGATAAAAAAATGATATACTTAATAATGTTCATTGAATTTTTTAAGATTGGACTTTTCGCTATTGGTGGAGGGCTTGTAACTGTACCTTTTTTATTTGACTTATCCGAAAAATATGGTTGGTTTTCTAAATCAGAACTAGCTGACATGATTGCTATATCTGAATCAACTCCTGGCCCCATAGGCATAAATATGGCAACTTTTGCTGGATTTAATACCTCAGGTATTTTGGGTGCAATAGTTGCAACTATTGGATTAGTTCTTCCCTCACTTATTATTATAATTATCATCGCCAAAATGTTAAACAAATATAGTTGCAACATTAGAGTTCATAATGTCTTATCAGGAATCCGCCCAACAGTTTTAGCCTTAATTCTTTTTTCTGGTCTTCAAATTAGCAAAATAGCAATTTCAGACAACATTGAAATTTTATTTTTCTTCGCTATTTTGACAATGATGAGACTTTGGCGTAAAAGCCCTATCTTTTATCTATGCTTATCTGCTATTATAGGCGTTGTACTACAACTTTAAAAATGCAATAAATTTCACCTTACCTCATTAGCTAAAGCTAATTCGTAGTATTACATTGTTTTTCCATGTTTATCCTAAACAACTCTTCTTTATTGTCTATCCTGAACGGAGTGAAGGATCTACTCGTTAATGTCACACCACGAACAAATGTAACATTAATTAAGGTCATCGTCTGAGCAAATGAAATAAATAACCCACTCACAGTCATCGCCTAAGCGAACGTAAGTGAGCGAGGTCGGCGATCTTCCTTGTTTTTAAAAACATTGAAGATCCCTTATTTCACTCATTTTATTCGCTCAAGGGATGACAATAGTAGGACGTTCGCTAACGCTGCGTTTGGGCGGTGACGTTAAAGGGATTTAAACGCTATAGTAGTTGTTTGCTATATGTGCAAAATAATGTTTTGTAAAATCAAATAGTTATCGCTTAAAAATATAGCGTTTAAACCACCGTTTAAACGCTATATCTATTTTATTATTTTACATCAAAAAAAGTAAAAAAGCAATTAACTTGTTTGTGGCGTATTTTCAATATGTTAGCCGTGTTTTATCTCCTTTTTTCGTTGCTCAAAAATTTACTCCAAAACTATAGCGTTTAAACGGTGGTTTAAACGCACAATTCGGGGAATTGGTGAGATTTTATAAAAAAGGAGAAAGGTTATGAAAAAATATTTACTTTTGTGTACTGCTTTAACTGTGGCTTCATCAGCTTATGCTGCGTTAGATTGTGCAACACCGCTAACCTGTGCCGAATGGGGTTTTACTATGAGTACAGATGATTGTGCTGGTAAATTTGTATTAAGATGTCCTCGAGAACCTAATAATGATAATGCTGTTTTCTGTGAAAAAGAAAAGACTTGTGAAGAAGGCGGATATCTTTCAGCTAAACCGTCCGAAGCTTATACTTGTGAGGAAGTAACGTTTGGAAATAAAGGATGTTATACTAATTGTTATTGCCCAGTTGGTTCAATATTATATAATAATTTAAAATGTTATACTTCTAATGATGCTCCTGCTATCAGCTATCCTATAGCCGTAGTATTTGATGCTACTAATAAATTGGCTATTGGATTAGAAAATGCTGATACCTTGTTGACATGGGCGGCTAATACAAGCGAAAACGTTTCTAGTTTAAGCGACTATACCACATCATCTGCAGCATTAGCAGAAACCACAACAGGAAAACAAAATACTACTAGAATTGTAGCTTTAGGTGGAAATTATGCTTCTAGTAGTTACGCTCCTGGATACTGTTATAATTTAACAACAGGTGGTCAAGCTAAAGGTTCTTGGTTCTTACCCAACCTTAAAGAATTAAAAGCTATATATGATAATAAAACAACTCTTAATACAGCATTTACCAGTACTGGAGGAACAGCATTAGCTGAAAACACTTACTGGACATCTACTGAGTACAATGCTAACAATGCATGGATACTTGTCATGAGTAATGGCCATATGAGAGGTAATGGTAAGAATATGTACAATTTTATTCGGTGTGCATTAAGTTATTCTGAAGATAACGCGTCTACAGATAGCACTGAAGGAGACAGTGCATTTACAGGCCCTAATTTATAGTTAGTAAATTTTATCAATTTGAATTAAAAGCCCTGCATCTAACAAAATAGCAGGGCTTAAATCTATTCTCTAAAATAGTTCAAAAGATACTCTCTTAAATCGGCAGTATTAACTCTGATTTGTTCCATTGTATCTCTATCCCTAATTGTAACAGATTCTGGCTGTTGCTCAATCGTTTCAAAATCAACAGTCAAACAAATCGGAGTCCCAATTTCATCATGGCGACGATATGCTTTTCCGATATTACCAGTATTTTCCAAAGCTACACGACCGATACCGAGTTTCAACAAATTCTTTTTCAATTCATAACATTTTGCCATGATTTGCTCATTATTCTTCTTCAAAGGAATTACAGCCACCTTAATCGGAGCAAGATGTTTTTTTAATTTTAATACCGTACGTATATTGCCATTACCTAAGTCTTCTTCAGTATAAGCCTCTGTCATAACAGCTAATACACCCCTATCAACCCCCATAGACGGTTCAATCACAAAAGGAACAACCCATTTATTTTTATCATCCATAATACAGAGCTTTTGTGTAGATTCTCTATTTTCATGACAATGTGAAGTCAAATTCATTTCTTCTTGTGCTTTAGTATGATTACCCAAGTCATAATCTGTACGATTAGCAATCCCTTCCAATTCCTCCATACCATGAGGAAACTGATATTCAATATCATAGCAAGCCTTAGCATAATGTGCTAAATCTTCTTTTGGGGTAGTATAAATATTGATATTTTCTCTTTTTAAACCTTGTTCTTCCCACCATTTAACACGAGCTTCTTTCCACTCTTCAAGCCATTTCTCATCTTCACCTGGATTAACAAAATATTCTAACTCAGCCTGCTCAAATTCCCTCACTCTAAAGATAAAATTACGCGGAGTAATCTCATTTCTAAACGATTTACCGATTTGTGCTATACCAAAAGGTAGTTTACGAGAAGTTGAATCTACCACATTTTTAAATTGAGTAAAAATAGCCTGAGCCGTTTCTGGACGCAAATAACCGAAAGAAGAACCGTCATCGACTGGACCTATAGCAGTCTTAAACATCAAATTAAAAGGTCTGGGTTCTGTTAAATCTGTTGACCCACAATTAGGACATTTATTATCCTTCAAATGATCTGCTCTAAAACGCCCTTTACATTTTTTACAATCAACCATAGGATCAGAGAATGTATCTTCATGACCAGAATAGTGCAATACTTTTTGATTAGTTAAAATAGCGGCGTCCAAACCTTCTACATCATCACGTTCATAAACCATAGAACGCCACCATGCCGCTTTCAAGTTGTTTTTCAACTCAACACCTAACGGACCATAGTCATAAACCCCTTGCAAACCGCCATAGATATCTGCATTTTGAAAAATAAAACCACGACGTTTACACAAAGAAACCAATTGTTCCATAGATGTTGCAACCATTTTAAACCTCTTTAGCTATAAATTAAAAATTAACTCTTAATGTTTTATAATGACAAACTCGAAATTGCAAGGATTTAAAACAACAAAAACACAATGGAAAAATAAAAATGACTTTATTTCAATTATTCATCGGATTCTTATTATTAATTTCTTGGGTTATAAGACCCTTACTATATAAACCAATTGCCGAATATTTTCCAGCAAAGCAATCTGCAACCTTTACATCTTTTTGGTTAGTTTTTAGTTTGATATTAACTTATCCAATTTTAGGTCATTTTTTACAATTTAATGGTAATAACGCTTTATTTTCTCCCTATATTTTAATTTCTGTATATAAAGGAGTAGCTCTTTTTTACTTTGTTACATTACAACAAATTATAAACAAAAAATCTCTTTCTTCATCAGTTTTTTTAAGCTTTATAGCCATGGCTTTAGGTAGTTTAGTAAACAATCTATTCTTTGCAGAAAATCTTGGAATAACAAAAGTATTTTGTATTTGTGGATTTGGAATTCTTGGAATTTTATTCCTATATAAAGGAGACGCTAAAAGACTTTCCCATAAAGACATCTTCTTCTTTTTTATAGCTACCATTATTATGGCATCCTTTTCAATATCAGACCATATTGCAATACCTAAAGTTGGCTGGTATGCCCATCTATTAGTTTCTTCCATAATAATGTGTTTAAGCTGTTTTTTATACAAAATATCAAGATTAGCCTTTAAAATGGTGTTCAAAGACAAACGAACGATACTAGCAGGTGTTTTCTACGCTGTAACAGAATTTTTAGTTATCTATGCATCTATTAATATTTTACCAGTATCAATTGTTGCTCTGTTTTTAAGATTATCTGTTCCTATCGTAATGATTATTTCAGCACTAAGATATAAAGAACAAAACTTAAAAAATCAGCTCATATTTGGAATATTAGCTATATTGCTAGCTCTACCCATAATACTATAAAAATTATACCTTTTAATATAAATTAAAAATTAACTTCTAACATTTATAATGAAAGATATAGAATTGCTAGATGGAGACACTTAAAAATGGCAAAAAATCTTACAAAAGTAGCTTTTATATACGATTTTGATGAAACCCTAAGTACAACATATATGCAAGACTATATTTTAATTCCTGCTCTTGGCGATAAACCCGAAAATTTTTGGAAAAAAGCCAATCAATGGTCTAAAGATAATTGTGCAGACCAAATCACAGGAACCATGTACTATATTCAGCATACAGCCAAAGAAAAAGGTATCAATTTAACCAAAGATTTTTTATGTAACGCAGCCAAAAGCATTACTTATTTTGAGGGTGTTGAAGAATGGTTTGACCGTATTAATGAATATGGCAAAAACCTGGGTCTTTCAATAGAACACTACATTATATCATCTGGCATGGAAGAAATGATAGATGGATCAAGCATACGTCATCACTTCAAAGATGTTTTTGGATGCTCTTATGTATATGATGAAAATGGCGTTCCTATTTGGCCAGCAAGGGTCGTAAACTATTCAACCAAGACCCAATATATTGCTAAAATTAACAAAGGATTAAGTAAAACAGAAGATCGAGCTGTAAATGAATATATGCCAGACGAACAACGTGTTATCCCCTACAAACGTATGATATACTTTGGTGATGGAATGACCGATATTCCATCAATGAAAATTACTAAAGAAAAAGGTGGCAATGCGATTGCCGTATATCGTCCTAAAAGTAACCACCGCAAAAATGCTATCAAATTACTAAGCGATAATCGCGTAAATTTTGCTTTACCTGCAGATTATCGTGAAAACAGCCAATTAGATCATGTTGTAAAAACTATACTTGACAAAATGGCTACTGAACGTGATTTGGATATTCTAAAAGTAAAAGAAGATAAAAAGAAAAAACAAATTGAAAAACCAAATAAATTAAAAGTTAAATTAATGAAAATGGCTAAAAATATAATAAATAAAAAGAAAAAAAATTAAACTTAAAAACTTTTTCACACATCAAAATAATTTGCCCTTTTATTTCTGTCAAAAGTTTTGTCAAATAATCATAGACAAAAAAAATATTTTTGCTATAATTGTCCGATAAATAAAGAGGGCTATTATGATCTACAATAAAAAAGAATATAACCAATATATCAGACAGCTATTTTCAAATTCTACCAGTATTGAAGAATTTGAAGAGTTTGAGCTGGAATTAAAAAAATCTGACCAAAAACGACGTAATTTAAGCCTGCAAATCAGCTCGCTTACTAGAGAATATACAGACTCTTCTTCATCTGTTGAAAAAAGAATTATAGCTAACAAAATAGCAACTCTTCGCCAACAAAGAACAACATCTCTTCCTATTAACGAGCTCAGAATATCACGCTTTTCAGTACTAAGTAATGAAGCAAAAAAATATGCCTGTACATCTGCTCTTTTAAAAAAATACCTTACTGGCGAAATAATTAAAAATAACCCTCTCAACTTCGAAACTACCTCTAGTGGAGATATAATTATTAACTTTGAAAAAATGGAAAATAGTCATTTACATGAACTAGCTGTTGACATTCGCGATTTTGTCTCCTTTTACTTTGAAAATGAAGGTGACAAAATAAAAACAGCAAACTATTTTCTAGATATTTATAAAAATGTAAAATCCATATATGAATTAAACCATTGCATTGATCGATATTATGATAAAAAACGCCAAGATTTAGGAGACTATATTTCTGGACGAACAGATGTTATTCAAGTAGAAAATTATCCCGATCAAAAATTGCAACTAATGCGCATTATAGGTCCAGAAGGACTAAACTTTGAAAGCGATAACATGGGACATTGTATACGCAGAGAGCGCTATGTTGAAAAATTAAACACAACAGCAGAATATTACTCTCTTCGTAATATGAAGCGAGGCCGCCCCAACTATCCTTTCGTAACAATATATTTTAACGAAGGTGAATTACTTGAAGTTGTTGGAAAATCAAATCATGCTATTGCCGATTTAGCCATAGTTGATATAACACGTCAATTTATTAAATCCAGACTAGGTTTATCATCTGACAAAGAACTTTTGCAAACAGACAAAATCCCAGAAGTAGCTAAACGTAATATGGGAATTGTAAAAGACAAAAGTGGTATATATCGTGATTTGTATAATATTGGTGACGAAATATTATACTTTCAAACGCTACCTGTAACAGCTCATAATCTTGGTAAAATAAAATTACAAAATATCCACGCGGATACTGTATGGTTACAAGGAAATTATACCCCAAAAACCTTTGATCAAATAAATCGTCTTGCTTCCTTTGACCGTATAAATATTGCTACCCAATTCAATTTCGGAAGTATTACCAAACTAGATCTGTCTAAACTCAAAGTAAAAAAACTTAACATAACAAATGTTCAGCTTAGAGATATACAAGAAATCATATTTCCAAATACTTTGGAAGAATTGGATGCAAACACCTTAGATTTCAAAAAGATACGTTTCTTGGATATGCGCAACTGTAAAAACCTTTACAGCATCAGTTTTCGTAATGCTGATCTAACTCAAACCAACACCGTATTTATACCTAGAAGCATTCGAAAAATTGATATAGATTACGCAAGATTATCAAGACCTCTTAACTATAGACTTAACTACATTCAAAATTTACTTAATACTAGCCGCAACAATGTTGTCGCTATACTATTCAAAAGAAGCTCTAAAGAGCCTTCATTATAGTAAATAAAAAAAGTATAAAAAAATACTTGCATTTATATTTTTTTTATTCTAAATATATGCCTGTTCGTTGGGGTGTCGCCAAGTGGTAAGGCAACGGTTTTTGGTATCGTCATTCGTTGGTTCGAATCCAGCCACCCCAGCCACCAATTACAAAGAGCTTAAATTAACATTTAAGCTCTTGTTTTTTAATCATTTTTTCGAGTTCGAATGTTATAATTTCAAAAAGGTGCTTTTTTTGACTACATCCGAACTTTTTTATTTGACTTTACTTATTTTTCAATAACTTAGTAAATTTCAGCCTTTTTGAGCAGAAAAATGAACCTCTGCGAATTTTTGCAAAGGTTGGACTTGTAAAAAAAAACTATATAATGTGTTTATTTTCCATAAAAAATTATATAGTTTTATTATTTTTTTTAATTCTCTTAAAATCTTTTGTGTGTAATATGTGTATAAAAATAAATTATCATTTAATAAAAATGAATAATAATTTAATAATGTTATATCATGTTATAAAGTGCGATAAAGAGTTATAAAATGGAATTTAAGGATAAAGTCATTTTTGCAAGAGCAAAATTAAGAATAACACAGGACAGATTAGCAAAAGAGTTAGGCGTCTCGTTTGCAACAGTCAATAGATGGGAAAATGGTAATACAAAACCTAATAAGATAGCTATTGTTAATTTTAATGAGTTTTGTAAAAATAATAATATTGTGATAGAAGAAATACGATATGAATACTAAAAAATTAACATTTGTAGATTTGTTTGCTGGAGCTGGTGGACTTAGTTTGGGATTAGAACAAGCTGGTTTTGAAGTGATATTTGCTAATGAGATTAATCCCGTATGTGCAGAAACTTACTTATATAATCGAAAATTATCTCGTAATAATATGTACATTGGAGATATTAATGACTTATTAAATTCCATAGATAACTACAAAGATATTCTAAGCGATGTTACTTTAGTTTGTGGTGGACCTCCTTGCCAAGGATTTTCTTTTGCGAATAGACAGAGAATTATAGATGATCCTCGTAATAAATTATATAAAAGTTATCTTAATTTTCTAAGTTTTGTTAAACCTCAATTTTTCATCATGGAAAATGTAAAGGGTATGGCAAAAAAAATTGATGAAATACTTGAAGATTTTTATAATAAATTAGGGAAAAATTATGATATTGCATTCGAAATTTTAAATGCAAAAGATTTTGGAGTTCCTCAGAATCGAGAAAGATTAATTGTTATAGGAAATAAAGTTGGTATATCCTCAAAAGAAATTTTTAGAGAAATGGATAATTATAAAAAAGCTAAACAATTCACATTGGGACAGGCTATATTAGATTTACCTAGACTTGAACCCAATAAATATAAAAACAATACTGATTATGAAGATGATTTTTGTGGGTATTTTGAAAAAGAATATACTTATAAAAATACGCCTTTTACCACTTTCATAAACAATCATCGTAAAATAAATAAAATATACAATCATAAAAGTCGCTATAATAATGAACGTGATATTAAAATTTTTAGTTTATTACCTCAAGGTGGTAATTCACTTCATCCGTCAATAAAAGATATTATGCCATATAAAAGTAGAAATAACATATTTAAAGATAAATATTACAAATTATCACAAAATGATATTTGTAAGACAATAACATCTCATATGAAATTTGATTGTAATATGTATATTCATCCAACACAGGCTAGAGGTTTATCGCCAAGAGAAGCCGCTCGTATTCAAACATTCCCTGATGATTATATATTTAAAGGCTCACAAAATAGTTGGTATATGCAAATAGGAAATGCAGTTCCTGTAAAATTAGCAGAGGTAATAGGAAAATGTATACTAAAAACAATAAAGAAATAAAACACTTAGAGTTATTTGCCGGAATTGGTGGATTTCGCTTTGCATTAGAATTGCTTGGCAAAGATTTTAATATTAACATGAAATGCATTGGTTTCTCTGAAATTGACGCTTTTGCAACTAAAACTTATAAAGCAAATTTCGACATAAATCACGATTTAGAAATAGGCGATATTGTTAAATTTACTGAAAACAAAAATAATTTGAAGAAACTTGATGATTTTTCCTTATTAACTGGAGGCTTTCCTTGTCAAGCGTTTAGCATGATGGGATTACAAAAAGGTTTTAACGATTTACGTGGTAATGTTTTTTTTAGAATAATTGATATCTTAAAAGAAAAAAAGCCAAAAATTGTTTTACTTGAAAATGTAAGAAACATAATTTCTCATAATAAAGGCGAAACATTTAAGACAATTATATCTTTAATAAAAGATTGTGGTTATCCATATGTTTATTACGATATATTTAATACCAACAATTTCGGCTTAGCTCAAACTAGAAATAGAGTTTTTATATTTGCATCAAAAACTCCTTTAAGTGCTAATTTTGAATTTTCACAAAAAAAAGTAAAAACTGTCTTTGATAAAATAAAGGATAAAACATCACTTCTATTACAACAAACTGTTTTAGACGTACTAGAAAAAAATGTTGAAAATAAATACTATATTTCTGATATCTTAAAACCAACAATATTATCAAATGGCACTAAAAATTTTTCAAGTAAATCAGAAATAAATCCCTTAATTGCTAAGCCTTTAACAGCAACCATGGTAAAAATGCATAGAGCCTGTCAAGACAATTATTTTAGTGATGATTTTATAAACTCCTCCAATCCTTTAGAGTATAAAAAATTATATTTCACTAAAGATGAATTGTTAAAGAAAAAAATAAGAAAAATTACACCTTTAGAAGCTTTAATTCTTCAAGGTTTTCCAAAATCTTATTTTAATAATTCTCAAAAGGTTGGTATTAGCAATCATCAATTATATAAGCAAGCTGGAAACGCTGTTAGCATAAACACCGTTTATGCAATATTATATTATTTAATAATAAAAGAAAATGTATTGGGAGTTGCATAATTATGGATAAGTTTTTTAAATTACATAAAGAACAAATAATTGGATATAAATCATTGACAGATGCTGATTTGGGATTGAGTTCATCTAGCCATCAAACTCATATTGGTTTATTTGATGATGTTTTAACATTTCTACCTAATAGAGCATCAATAGATGATTGTGCCATGTTTATATATCAAAAAAATGTAGAACTACTAAGTTTAAATTTTGATAGAATACAAAATCCTAATGGAACATTTAGAAGTCCTAAAATAAAAACAGGAGGCAGAGATACTGTATCTATTGTATCTGCCATAAGAGACATCGTAAAACAAAGTAATAAACAGCTTATATGGTATTTATTTTGGTTTGGATTAGAAAGTGAGCAAGTTGTTTTTTGGCTATTTAATAATGAATCCGAAGCATATTTAAAAATAAAAGAACTAGGCTTAGCTCTAAATACTAATTCTAAAGGTCGTTTGACTATTTCAGACAATACATTCAAACAAATACTAGTATATATTGAACAAAATATTGATATTTCAGCTCAAGATATTTTAAAAGATCTAGAAATTGAGGCACAAACTTGTGGTAAACTTTTAACTAAAATAAGAACATATGACATTGAAAAAGCAAGAGCAATTTTTGCATCAATAGGTAAGCAAGGAGAAGAATACATAAACAATTATTTTGATAAATTAATGTTTGAAAAAAGAATTAAAAATTTTTGCTGGGAAAATAAATCTCTTGAAAGTGGAAAGCCTTTTGATTTTTATTATCAAGATTTATCAGATAATATTATATACTTAGATGTTAAAACTACAAAATTTGATTTTGAACAAAGGATTATATATAGCGATAAAGAAATAAATTTTGCAGTATCTTGCCCTAAAAGAAGTTATAATATTTATAGGGTTTATAATATTACAGACGACAATGCAAATTTAAGAATTTGTGAAGACTGTCTAGAACATTTTAACCTAATGAATAATAATATTTTGGAATTTAAACAAGGTTTAACTGAAATTAATACTGAAGCACAATCTATTAACATTGCATTTCAACCAAATATTGAAAAACTATTCTTTTATCCCCAAATTATCTTGTCTAAATAAGTATATAAAGTAAGGATAATTGTATATTAATTCTATGGAATTATAAAAAGCATTTGTTTTAATTATATCTCGAGAACTGCACGTCGTCTCCAGCCAGAGCTCAAAAGTCGTCAAAGTTGACGACTTTTTCTTTTATTTTACAAGCATTTAAACCAGTTCGAAGATGAATATATTTTGAAGACTTGTTTTACAACATCTTCGAACTCACTTCTATATTTTTCAATAACTTAGCAAATTTTAGCCTCTTTGAGCATAAAAATAAACCTCTGCAAAAATTTGCAAAGGTTGAACTTGTAACATAGCTATGTGAAAGGTTGGATTGATAATAAAATATTTTTTTTGCAATAATAAATACTAAAAAATAAGGTGCGTGTATGTGAAATTCTTAAAAAATATGGAATCACTAAACCGACTTATTACAGATATAAAGAGAATTTTGGGTTGTAATATGTATTACTACTCTATTGATTTTTATATAACAATAGGTTAGTGTCGCTTATATTTAATTTTATAAGGGCTAAAAATGAAAAAACTTATTGTTTTGTGTATCTTTCTATTAATTGGTTGTGCAAGTTATGATTTGCAACAAGCTATGCGTCCTAACAATCGTTTTCTTGCAAAAAAATTACCAAATATGGAAGCAATTTTTGAAACAGGAAAATCATTAGATACAGGTGTTGCAAGTATTCAAAGCAATAGTGAATTTTCTACACTATTTAGGCGTGAAGTTGAAAATAATTTAATTGAAACAGATGGACCTATTAAAGGGAAATTAGTATTAGACCCTGTATATTTTGAAGTAGACCAAAATAATGCGTGGCTATTTACATTATATCCTCTTTTATTCATTCCCCCATCATTAGGTGTTCCTCTTTATTCTAATACATCTAAATGGGAATTAGAACTAAATGTTATAGATAAATCAGGTAAAAGAATTGCTCGTTATTCAAGCGAAGCAATGGATACAGAATATTATGCTGCATATTGGGGATACGATAACTCATATACAGCCGCTGCATTTGAAGGATATAAAAAAGCATTAAATAGTGTAATTGAACAATTACAAAATGATATTCCTGTGTTATCTGCTAAATTAAAATAATTGAGATCACAAATGAAAAAACATTATTACTTTTTATCTTTTTTATTACATCTTGTTCATCTTTGAATAATGTAGAATCAATAAAAAAAGCGTTTTATGATAATGAAAATTGTTCTGATATGAGGGAATTTGAAATTTTTCAAACTCTTGATGATGGTGCATTAGCTTTTTTATGTGAAGATGGTCATTGTTCTGCTTATAATCAAACAGTATTTTTAGATAATCAGCACAATGTTTTTTATTATGATGGAATGAAAGTAAAATCTCCTAACGATAAATGTGCTGTTGTTGATGGTGTTTATAGATATGAAAGTAAAGATGAAAGAATTAGAACTGTTCCAATTATAAAATTTCAATATAAAAACTATCCAAAAAATGAAGATGAAGTCAAACAAAGATTAAGCGAAGCATATGATAAGATATATGATAAATGTATTATAGCATATAAAAAGAATAATAAAAAAGGTAATAGTGAAAAACTTGTAGTTGCTTTACTGATGCCATTATTGAAACTACTTTGACTATTTATGAAGAAAATAAAGAACAAAATGTAGATGAAGTAATGTTAAATATTGAAAAAAATGTGGTAAATTACCTAAAAATGTAAAAGATATTATTTAAACTTCAATCACCGAATAATTACCAGCACAATATTTAACAATAGCGAAGTTTCTTTTATTAAGGGCTTGGAATACTACAATCCACGCCCAATGATTATTAAATACAAAGTCAATTAGCAGACAAATTTAAGCCTATATTGAATTAAAAACAAAAGAAGATGCTTTGCTTGATTTTTATTTAGAAGGAAAACTTCCTCAAGCAACATATGAAGCAAAACAAGAGCAAATTGCGAAACAGCATCAAGAATTAGAAGCAACTGCAGAAAAATATAAAACTATAGATAGCACAATGAAAGAAAGCATTTGTAAAGTTATGTCTATGAGTTGCAATATCTCTGAAATTTTTGATAAAGCCTCACCTACTCGCAAAAATCAGCTACTAAAAATCTTAATATCTGACTGCAAACTTAATGGTAAAGTGCTTGAATATAAAGTAAAAGCTCCTTTTGATAAACTAATCCGATGTAATGACTACAAACAATTATCTATTGTTGTCATAGATAATTTAAATGAGTTTGAAGGCGTTAAGGTGTGTGGAAAACATCTTATAGTGGTTTAGCAACCAAGCCCAACACACAAAACCCCACATTTAATCCTAAAAAAATCAAATTAATCGCAATTTGTGCTAAATTTACTCACAAAATAGCTTGACAATTCAAAATTATTCTTATATACTACCATCTGTATTTACAAATACAAAAAAAGCCACCCAGCAAGGTGGCTCGGAGTTATATTAACCCCTGGAACGGTTTAAATGTAACTCCATGTGTTTAATTTGTCAACAATTATGTTGACACTAAGTAATGGAGAATAAATTTGAATAATTATAATAATCGGGTCTCCTATTCCCCTCAAAATAGGAACTATATTCCAACATCATCTGGTGTATATATCATCACAGATACTTGGGGCAATGTTAAGTATGTTGGTCAAGCTAATGACTTAAGACGCCGTTATGAAGAGCATCTTTCTTATCAAGAACCAAATATTGAGTTAAGAAATTTCCTCAGGAATAACTATGCTTTCTTTCAATATGAAGTAATATACTATCAGGGTGATCGTAACTCTGAGGAGTTACGCATATATCGTATGTATAGACCGCCTTTTAATCACATGCAACCTCCAGCGGCTTAGCAAAAAAAATAAAGGGGCTAAAAATTCGTTTTTTAGCCCTAGTTCACCATTTTTTAACATTTTTAATATATTCTTTGTTTGATTTTAACACAGAAAGAGGTCAATATGTTAGTTGAATTCAAATTTAAGAACTTTAGAAGCTTTAAAAACGAAGCTTATTTTTCTATGAAACCTTCTTCATTAAATGGTAATAATAAAAATACAATATTAACAAACTTAAAAAAAATTCCTCAAATATACAGAACTGCGGGTATTTTTGGAGCAAATGCATCTGGTAAATCAAATATAATCAAAGCTTTTCAGCTTTTTAAATTTTTAATTAAAACAAGTTTCAAATCTGAAATAAACGACTTAATTAATGAAGATAGATATGTTCTAGATGATGAAAACACACATAAACCAACTTCTTTTGAAATCTCATTTATTTACAATAACAACCTTTATAAATATGGAATAACTTATGTACCTTCGGAAATATTAAAAGAATTTTTAACATACACAGATATATCTGAAAATGGGTCAGCTCGTGAAAATATTGTATTTTTAAGAGAAGCTGGAAAAGAATTAAAAGCTAAAAACATATCTCAATCATGGATTAATGAACTGGCTCCTAATAGGCTTTTCCTCTCAGAAATTGTTAACAATCGACGTAGCACTGATGAACATATTATGAATACATATAACTATATTGTAAATAATATTAATGTGACTAATAATAATTCATCAGAAAAAATTTCATTCGAAATGTTACAAGGTAATGAAGGACAATTAATTATAGATTACATAAAAGAAGCTGATTTAGGTATAGAAGATATTTCTATTAAAGAATTATCCCCTGAAGATATTATGGAAGATATAAAAAATGATAAAAACAAGAATAGTAGAGATTTTGCTGAACGCCTAATTAAAAATATATTATCAGGAGAGGCAAAAGTTTTTGATATAAAAGTATCTCATAAAACGGAACAAGGAATCATAAAACAATGTTATCTAGAAAATGAATCCGAAGGAACTAAAGTTTTTATTGCTTTTGCAGCTCCAATTATAAACACTTTAAGGAAAGGTGGTGTTCTATTTATAGATGAATTAGATGCTTCATTGCATCCTCATCTTGTTAGGTATATTATAAATCTATTTAATAATGTAAATATAAACAAAAATAATGCGCAGCTTATTTTTACTTCATATGCTTTTTATTTAATGGATGGAGATGCTCTTTCTAGAGATCAAATTTGGTTTACAAATAAAAACAACAACTATTGGTCATCTCTACATTCTTTACGAGATAAAAATGAAAAACGCAAAAACAAATCATTTATAGATGCATATCTAAATGGTTTGTATGGTTATACTCCTAATATTAATATTGAAAATTTTGTTAAGCTATTTAACAACTATGAAAACAACAAATAGTTAATTAGTCCGTGTATTACAAGGTGCTTCCAGCCAGAGTTCAAAAGTCGTCAGAAATGGCGACTTTTTCTTTTATTTTCAAACATTTAAGCTGCCTCGAAGATGAATATATTTTGAAGGCTTGTTTTACAACATCTTCGAAATCACTTCTATAGTTTTCAATAACTTAGTAAATTTTAACAAAAATATCACCCTAGATTTATAGTTTTCTTACTCCAACAGACATTGTCATCTTGTGCCTTTCTTTAGGTGCTAAAACAACAAAATTACTCCCTTGATTAGCAGGTTCAACACATATAAATTTTTTATATTGTCCTTCACTCATTTCAGCTAGATCTTTATTAGGATTCCAAATAACCGTAGAATTTGAATCTGTTTTTTGTAATGTTATAATACGATTTAATTTATTATCTACGATTTCAATATCTTTAGTATGATTAAAAAATGCGACATCAACTTCGCCCTTAATTTCTAAGTCTTTTTCTTGAGTGTAAATTTTACCATCTAATGAATTATGATATTGATGCCCTAACAAACCTTTAATTACAACATCATCTCTATTCCCAACATAAAAATAAGCATGCAACGCCTCACTAAACCTAAACTCTTTATTGCCATTATTAGTTGTCTCTAGATAACATTCCAACTTATCAGTAATTTTAATATTGAAACTAACATCCACATCAAGATTAAATTTTGCATCTGGTTTCAAAAACAAATTAACTTCTATTTTTTCTTCATCCACTAAAATGTCTTGAACATCCCAAACAGATAATCTTGCAAAGCCATGTCTTGGAAAATGGTTGTTTAATGTTTCCTCTGCAAAACGAGGCCAACAAACAGGTATTCCTCCCCGAATAGCTTGTATTTTATCAAACTTATTTAAATCTCCCAACCAAAAAACATCATGTTTTTCTGTTTTTGGTCGATATGATACAATGTTTCCTCCAAAAAGAGATATTTTGCATTCAGCTTTTTTATTACTCAATTTTATAAAAGAGTTTTTATTAAAAATCATATTTTTGCCTTTTACGTAAATTACAACAATTATATCATCAGGCATGACCTCATTTTATGTCAACAAATTTTATCTTTTAATATACAGAACTTCACCAATAAAAAACTTGATTAATTACTAACAATAGTTAAAATACCTGACAGTTTTTCATAATAATAAATAAAAAGGACAAAAGATGACTTGGTTTCTATTTGCTTTAGGAGCTGCATTATTTGCAGCACTTACTTCAATTTTAGCCAAAATAGGTTTAGAAGGAATTAGTTCAAATGTCGCTACAGCAATTCGCACAATTGTTATATTAGCCATGTCTTGGGGTATTGTTTTCTTTACAGGATCTCACAATCAATTAAGCTCAATATCTAGCAAAAACTGGTGGTTTTTAATAGCTTCTGGCATTGCAACAGGAGCATCATGGCTCTGCTATTTCAAAGCATTGCAAATAGGTGATGTTTCAAAAGTTGTTGCAATTGATAAATTTAGTTTAGTGCTAACTATCATATTATCTGCAATAATCTTAAGCGAAGTAATGACATTAAAAGTAATAGTTGGATGTCTATTAATCACAGCTGGTACTCTTTTAATGATTTTATAAAAATAAAACAACCTTTATCTTAAATAGGCTAATTATCATCATGGATATATATCAAGATATACGACAAGTTTTAATTGATAACGCTGAAACTTGTTATAAAAATTTTCTAATAAAACTTATTCCTAATTGTTCCAATATTCTAGGAGTTAGAATACCTTTTTTAAGAAAAATAGCCAAACAAATATGTTCAAATAATTGGCAATCATATATATATCATAATCCTATTTTTTTAGAAGAAACTTTATTGCAAGCTATAATCATCGGTAAAAAATCTCAAACCATTAGTGATTTCAACAATATTAAAAACTTTATTCCCAAAATAACCAACTGGGCAATTTGTGATACTTTTTGCTCAAGCTTAAAATTTATAAAAAACAATAAAGATTATTGCTTAATATTTTTAAAACCTTACCTATCTTCCTCAAAAGAATTTGAATTACGCTTTGGCTTAGTGATACTACTAAACTATTTTATAGAAGAAAAATATCTACCACTAATTTTCAAAACACTCGATAGTTTCAAAAATAATCAATACTATGCTCAAATGGCTGCAGCTTGGCTTCTTTCTTCTTGCTTTATAAAATTTCCCAATCGAACCTTAATTTACCTAAAAAAATCTCAACTTGATAAAACAACTTACAATAAATCTATTCAAAAAATTATTGAATCTCAACAAGTAGACAGGTCATTTCATCCCTTACTGAAAAGTATGAAACAATAATTATAAATGACATAAAAAAGCGGCCCACTAATGGACCGCTATAATAAGTCATTATTATATTTTAGAACCCCATAGCTCCCATTCCTGGAGCGCCAGCAGCACCATGACCACCACAACTGCATTCTTTTTGAGGAGCCTCTGCCACCATGGCTTCTGTTGTAACAACAAGCCCTGCTACAGATGCGGCATCTTGCAAAGCCGTTCTTACAACTTTAGTTGGATCTATAATACCAGCTTTAATCATATCAACATATTCACCTTTTTGTGCATTATAACCAAAATTAGTATCTGTGCTTTCAAGTAATTTACCAACTACCAAAGCACCATCTACGCCTGCATTTTCAGCAATTTGACGAATTGGAGCTTGCAAAGCACGTCTAATAATATCAACACCAACTTTTTGATCTTGATTTATCACTTCCAATTTATCCAAAGCCTTAGTTGCATACAGCAATGCACAACCACCACCTGCAACAACACCTTCTTTAACAGCAGCTCTTGTTGCATGTAAAGCATCATCAATTCGGTCTTTTTTCTCTTTAACCTCAACTTCTGATGCCCCTCCTACTTTAATAACAGCAACACCACCAGATAATTTTCCTAAACGCTCTTGCAATTTTTCACGATCATAATCTGATGAGGTTTCCGCAATTTGCTTTTTAATCTGATTAATTCTTGCATCAATCAAATCTTTTTCACCTACACCATCAATAATGGTTGTATCATCTTTGGATATTTCAACTCGTTTAGCATTACCAAGCATCTCTAAACTGACATTTTCAAGCTTCATTCCCAAATCTTCTGAAATAACCTGTCCACCTGTCAAAATAGCAATATCTTCTAAAATTGCTTTTCGTCTATCACCAAAACCAGGGGCCTTAACTGCACAAACTTTTAAACCACCGCGCAATCTATTAACTACTAAAGTAGCCAAAGCCTCACCTTCAATATCTTCAGCAACAATCACTAAAGCTTTTCCTGATTGCATTACAGCCTCCAAAACAGGAATTAATGGCTGTAAATTGGTAATTTTTTTATCATAAAGTAAAATAAATGGTGCATCATATTCGCAAATCATTTTATCCGGATTTGTTACAAAGTAAGGAGATAAATACCCTCTATCAAATTGCATACCCTCAACAACATCTAACTCTGTATCCAATCCTTTAGCATCTTCAACCGTAATAACACCTTCGTTGCCAACTTTTTCCATCGCTTTAGCTAAATATTCACCAATAGATGTGTCGCCATTAGCAGAAATTGTACCTACCTGCGCAATTTCTTCAGAACTTTTAATCATAACAGAGCGAGACTTAACATCATTTACTACCGTTTCAACCGCTAAATCAATTCCACGCTTCAAATCCATAGGATTCATACCTGCTGCTACAGCTTTACAACCCTCTTTAATAATAGCCTCAGCCAAAACAGTAGCCGTTGTTGTACCATCACCAGCTTTATCAGCGGTTTTTTGAGCAACTTCCTTAACTAATTGAGCTCCCATATTTTCAAATTTATCAGCCAATTCTATTTCTTTTGCTACAGATACACCATCTTTAGTAATTTTCGGTGCTCCATAAGCTTTATCCAAAATAACATTTCTACCTTTAGGCCCCAAAGTAACTTTAACAGTTTTTGCTAAACTTTCTACACCTTTAAGCATCTTTTCTCTAGCAGATGTTCCAAATTCAATATTTTTTGCAACCATATAATTAATCCTTTTTCTAAACAAAACTATTCTTCAACAACGCCCAAAATTTCAGCTTCCTTAATAATAAGGCGTTCTTCTCCATTAAGCTTAACCTCTGTTCCAGACCATTTACCGAACAAAACTTTATCTCCAACTTTAACATTTAATGGAACAATTTTTCCATCATCTGTTCGAAAACCATCACCAACAGCTTCCACCAAACCTTCAGATGGTTTTTCTTTAGCTGTATCTGGAATAATTATTCCTCCCGCTGTCTTAGTTGTTTCTTCCAATCTTTTAACCAATACTCTATCATGTAAGGGTCTAATTCTCATTTTTAGTACTCCATTGTATATTATAACTAAACCTTTAGTTAGTTATCAAAAACGTCTTTGTCAAGAGAACCAATAAAAAAAGTTGCCCTTTATAAAGGGCAACCATAAAAAAGTAAATGTATCAAACACTTTTCTTTATTGTTGCAACAATTTGAACCACCGCTGAAACAACAAAACTTACAATCAATAAAAATGAGAACAACATCACACTTACAAAGTATACCCAAGCTTCAGGATATACCAACATAACAGGACGAGCAATAGTCGAAGCCCATCCGTCTAAAGTAAATACTTGAAGCAAAGTAAATATAGCTGCTCCTAAATTACCAAATATCGAAAAAGTTTCACCATAAAGACTAACTGCAATTATCCCAAAGACATAAAAAGATACAATAAATATAACCAAAAAAGAAATAAAAGCTGGTAACAACTCAATAAATACTTGTACTAAGTTATTCATTTTGGAAAAACGATTTACATATTTAAACAACCTAAACAGACGAAATGTTCTCAATACAATAAATGCACTCATAACAGGCAGTGATGAAACAACAACTATAACCAGATCAAAAACATTCCATCCTGATTTAAAAAATTTTCCTTTTAAGGCAAAAATTTTCAAAAACATTTCCGCCATAAAAATTCCCATAAAAACCCTATCTAACAAAAACAACCCATTATCAAAATAAAATTCCATTGTTGGCGAAGTCATCAAACCTAAAATAACAGCATTAGCCAAAATAACTGCCATTATGAACATATCAAAACTAAAACCTGTTACTAATTTCGCCAACCTGCGTTGATCATCGTTATAATATAGCGATGATATAATTTTCTTTGATGATGACTTATTTTTTTCAACCATATTATCTCTCCTCAAGTTTCAAACATCCACATCATTCTAAACTAAAACAACCAGAATGCAACAACAATTCCTGACAAAGCTATCATAGGACCAAATGCTAACACAGATTTCTTTCTAATCAAACTATACACAATTCCTAAAACAGATGCCAAAACAATCACATAAAGAAGCCCTTCAACTCCCAACCAAGCTCCAAGAGCTGACAACAGCTTAATATCTCCACCTCCAAAAGCATCTTTATTACGCCAAACAATCAAAAGACTAACTAACACAGGTAAAAAATAACCAATAAACGCTCCTATCGCACTTTCATTAAAAGCAACAAATCCCATATTTAAACTTGAGGCCAAAAAACCCAATAAAAGCAATGGAACAGTCAGTATATCTGGTAATAAAAATATTCTAAAATCAATTTCTGCCATAAGTAACAAAAGCCATATATACATAGCTATAAATCCAAAACCATGTACCCCAAAATGTATATACGCTAAATAAGTAATTATAGCAAAAGCAAAAGCTTCAACTATTGAGCGCCAAACAAGCTTTTTATACAATTTATTACGTCTGTATAAACTAACTTTTTTAGTTGGACGAAAAATCTCAAACAATGCACCTGCAAAAGTTGCAGGCATAAATTTAGCAAATCTTCTTGCAGTATAAGGAGTAAACAAACCAAAAATAAGAGCCAGTAAAATATAAAACACCATCGATTCTCTCCACTTTACATTCAAATACTAGCCTCAAAACAATAAAAATTAATTAAAGTTCTCTAAAATCCAATAGGTGCAAGATTTTTATTTATGAACATTTTTACCATAAAGCATCCAGTCATATATTTTTGATTTTTTCCTAACGCTAATATCCATATCTTCAACAGTCATCTTACCTTCTGTCAAAGTAGGAATATCTGAAAATAATGATGTTCCCAACCCCAACCTATGACCATCAATCTTTGCTCCTAAACTCTCTATTATAGTGGGATAAATATCAAAAGGCGTAAAAATACGATTCTTTTCATTAATTGCAGCGACAGGGGAATTCATAAAAATATTTATAGGTTTTCTATCCATTTCTTTTGTAAATCTTTGGTTCATTGTTAAATGGTCTCCCAACACCACAACAACACTATCTTTATAAAAATCTTGTTCTTTCAACCATTCAATAAAATTTGCAATCTGTTTATCCGAACACGACACTACATTTTCTATATTATTATGCATCCCAAATCTACGCTCACACACATCATCTGCAAAACGATACGTTCCATAATGTGTATCAAGTGTCATCATTGTAAAAACGAATGGTTTTTTTTGAGAGCTTAAAAATTTTAATTCCTCTTTAGCATAATCAAAAACCTGTCTATCTGGAAATTTAGTGGTCTTCTCAAAAGACAGCTCTATTCCATCTCTTTCCGCATAAAAATTTGTATCAAGCAATTTTTGTTGCCCATGTGTTTCAACAAATTTATCCATTGCAGCAAATTCACCATTAGAACCAATCAAAGATGTTAGATTATATCCTTGCTCTTTCAAAATATCGTACAAACACCACGCCTTAGGGAAAAAGCCCTCTTTGGGATGAAACCAATTAGGATCATTTATTGGTAATTGTATCGGTGCACCACACGTTTGAGCAAATAATCCTGCCTGTGTCCACTGTGTACCATCAATTTGATAAGAACCTCCAATATATTCATTATCACTAAATGAAATATTTTCTTTTGCTAATTTATGTAACTCCTCTATCAAATCAGCTCCAAAATAATTATGTTTAGGAGTTACGGCATAGGTTGCTTCCATGGATTCTGCAAAAATTAATATCAAATTTCTTTTTTGAATAGGAAATGTTATTTTTGCATCCTGTGGTATAATATAATTTTCTTCATAAAAATTAGATGTTTCGCTCTTATATTTATGAAAGGTAATCATATTCCACACATTCATCTTAAAGAAGACAAAAACAATACAAAAAATAAACCACCCCAAACTTATTAAACATCTGTGCTTATAAACCCAAGCTCTAAAAACATCTATAATTTTGATATGAATCCGATATTTACAACAAAAAAACAATGCCAGCAACAAGGTAATAATAAGTCCCGTCATTACTGTATTTTTCAAATAACTCATCACTATACGTATTTCTGAAGAAAATGGCATATTCAGATGAAACATAATTTGTTCATATGTTACTTCCCCAAATTTTCTCACAATCCAATTTGCTGACGAAAACAGCATATAACCAATAAAAAATACCAATAATGCTACCATCAACATTCTCCATATCACTCTAAAATTAGTTGTAGCCATACCACAATAAAGACCATAACGCAACAATTTTCAAAAAAATAGTGTACAAAAATTTTATATGTTGCTTTAACAATTTATAATGATATATTCGCAACATTATTTAAATAGTATAGGAGTAAAAGATGATTGAAGGATTTGAATGGAAACAATTTTTAGGTGCTTTCTTTGTATTATTTGCTATTATTGATATGCCAGGTTCAATTCCTCTCATCATTTCCTTACGCAAAAGAGGAAAAATAGTTCGCCCAGTAAAAACTGCTGTCTTAGCATTTATTATGTTTTTAATATTCTACTACGTTGGAGAGGCCTTTTTAAATTTATTCGGCGTTGATACTGCTTCTTTCGCTGTTGCTGGCTCTTTAATAATATTCGTTATGGCGTGTGAAATGATTTTAGATATTTCAATATTCAAAGAAGCTGAAGACACTCCTAAAGATTCTAGTTTCTTTCCTGTTGTTTTTCCTTTAATAGCTGGCGCTGGAGCATTAACAACTATGCTTGCGATACGTACACAGTTCAACCAAATAAGTCTACTTTCTGCTATTGCTGCTAACATGCTTTGCGTTTTTGCAATTTTACGTCTAACTGAAAAAATTGAAAAATTGCTAAGTGCTGGAATGCTCTATATGTTAAAAAAATTTTTTGGAATAATTCTTCTTGCTATTTCAATAAAATTATTTACTAGCAATATAACCTTATTAATTGAAAAATTTATATCTCATACTAACTAGTTTCTCAATTAAAAATCAGAAATAAGTCCATGTTCTGCAAAAGAAAAATAATTTGATGGTGTAATTATAATATGCTCATGAAGCATTATGTCTGCAGCCTCGCAAGCCTTTCTCACTCTTTTAGTTACCTCAATATCATTAGTCGATGGACGTGAATCTCCTGACGGATGATTGTGAACCATGATCACTCCAACAGCATTATTAGATAACGCTTTTGCCACTACATCTCGATGATGAATACATACCGACGACACACTTCCTCGTTGTAATATTTCATTACCTATAACCCGTAATTTTGCATCAACATATATAATTCTAAACTCTTCCACATCGCTATATGCCATTGAACAGCGACAATATTCAAGTAAAACATCCATTGTTGCAATTATGGGAGTATCATCAAAAGCCAAATTCTGCCAAGATAGTTTCTGCGCAGCAAATTCTATAAATTTTATCAGTATTGCGGTATTATCTTTTATCCCTTTAACATCTGTTAGTTTACTTATTGGCGCAGACACAACTTTTGCAAAAGAACCAAATTTTCTAATCAATACCTTTGCCAAAGGTTTAACATCTTTCCTTGGTAATGCATAAGTCAGAAGCATTTCTAAAGCTTCATAATCAGCCATATCGCTACCTAACGACCTTAAAAAACGTTCTCTTAATCTTTGACGATGTCCAACATAATCATGGTTTTCTTTTTCCATCATTAATTCCTACTTTTTCATATATGGAGGACAATCCAATCCCAAAGGAGAATACGTAAACACCTCAAAACCATCTTTGGTAACTGCCAATGAATGTTCAAACTGAGCTGACAAAGATCTATCTTTTGTAACAGCTGTCCAACCATTAGCTAAAATTGTTGCTTCTTTCTTACCAAAATTTATCATAGGCTCTATTGTAAAAAACATCCCCTCTTCCAACCTTGCCCCTGTACCTTTTTTACCACAATGCATAACATTAGGTTCATCATGAAAAACTCTACCCAATCCATGTCCACAAAACATGTCTACAACTGAATACCCATAATGATGAGCAACCTCTTCTATAACAGCACCTATATCACCAAAATAAGCTCCAGGTTTAACAGCTTCGATTCCTCGCATCATACATTCATATGTAACATCGCAAAGTCTTTTAGCCTTAATTGAAGGTTTCCCAGCACAATACATTCTAGATGTATCGCCATACCATCCGTCAACTATTACTGTCACATCAATATTTAATATATCTCCATTAAGAAGCTTGCGTTCTGGCAAAGGAATACCATGACATATCTCATGATTAATAGAAATACACGTACTCTTAGGATAGCCTCTATACCCTAAACATGCTGGTACAGCACCGTGTTCTAAAATAAACTTACGACATAAATCATCCAAATATTCCGTAGAAACACCAACGTCTACATAAGATGTTATATAATCCAAACACTCAGCTGCTAACTTTCCAGCCTTTCGCATTCCTTCAAAATCATTGACATCACTATGAATAACTATGCCTTCTTCATTTATCTTGTCCACAACACTTTCCTCTACTAATATAATATTTCCATTTTTCTATCTATTTCTATTTGGTTTTTTTCAACTTTGCAACCATAACACAAAAATTTCACGCCATTTTTTGCAGCCTCAAAAATAGAAGCAGCTGCCAAGGCATCTAAATGCCACACAAATTTAGCTTGCACACAATCATTTCTCGGTACGATCATAAACACATAAACATCTGCCCCCATTCTCTTCCTGCGCATCATTTCATCAAACATTTTCATCTCAAAAAAATTAATAGCATGAGGAAATGCTGCACAACCATCTATTTTATCATAAATAGAGGTAACAAAAACAAAAGATGAACGCCCATTTTTTGCTTTCAATTCAAAATCTATACCCTTAGAATTATCATCTTCTCCTAAAGAAATACATTCATCATAATCTATCAAATCAACTATACTTTTTTGCTCAAATGCTTCTTGAAACAATTGTCTACTATATTTAGGATTAGCAAAAACAATACCTGCTGGAGTTTCAACAAAAGCAACATTATATTTTACCAACCTTTTGGGGATAGATGACCTTTTAAGCCACACCCTAATTCCTTCCCTACATAAATCAGCGACTTCTACTGCTGCACAAAAAGCTGACACCACTTGAGAATCTTCTAGTTTTGCATCTACTATCAAATTATTACAAACAGAAATTACTGTTGCTGGTAAAAGCTTATGTTTATATTCCACTTTCTAGCAGCCCCTCTTAAAAAAATTAAAAAACAGCTTAAGTATTATACAAAATTATCAATCTTTCAAGGAATAAACTTCATGAAAAAAATATTTAAATTTATTTACATCATAATTGCCGTATCACTAACATCTTATCTATGTTCAAAATTTACACACATAGGGCTGTCTAATTGGTATAACAATCTTAATAAACCATTTTTAACACCTCCAAACATCGTTTTTCCAATAGTTTGGTCAATAATATATACACTAATTGTTATTTCTAGCTTTATAGCCATGCGTGATACACAAAACAGTCAACAAGCAAAAGTAAATAACTACTTTCTAGCACAACTTTTTTTACAAATTCTATGGTGCTTTATATTCTTTGCTGAAGGATATTTAGGTTTAGGATTTGCAATAATAGTATTGTTAGATATAACCGTTTTCAAAATGATATCTGTCTTTACAAAAATAAATAAATTGGCATCTGTTTTATTATACCCATACTATTGGTGGCTTATGTTTGCTACTTTTTTGAACTTTAATTACATTTACAACTTTGGTTTGATTATAGTATTACAATAAAAAACTCTTGCTTAATAACAAACTTTGCTTTATCAATAATCAACTAACTTTTTTGATTTTTTGGGAAGCAAAATGACTACAGTAAATGAAATTAGAAATACATTTTTAAAATATTTTGAAAAAAATGGTCACAAGATACTACCTTCTTCATCTCTTGTACCAAATAACGATCCTACATTAATGTTTACCAACTCAGGTATGGTGCAATTTAAAAATATCTTTACAGGTAATGAATCAGCTCCATTTAAGCGAGCAACAACATCCCAAAAATCAGTTCGCGCTGGAGGTAAACACAATGATTTAGATTCTGTTGGATATGATGTCCGACATCATACTTTCTTTGAAATGCTTGGAAATTTTTCATTTGGTGATTATTTTAAAGATGACGCTATAGCTTTTGCTTGGGAACTTGTTACCAAAGAGTTTGGTATTAGCAAAGATCGATTAGCTGTAACATATTTCCACACTGATGAAATATCTCGTGACATATGGAAAAAGGTATCAGGACTTCCAGCTGATCGCATTATCCCTATCGCCACCAAAGATAATTTTTGGCAAATGGGCGACACAGGGCCTTGCGGATACTGTTCAGAGATATTTTTTGATCATGGTCCAGAAGTATGGGGTGGACTACCTGGAACTCCTGAAGAAGATGGTGACCGTTGGATTGAAATTTGGAATCTTGTTTTTGATGAGTTTGAAGATTTAGCCGATGGAACTAGAATAAATCTCAAACAACGTTGTATTGATACAGGAATGGGGCTTGAAAGAATCTCTGCAATTCTTCAAGGCGTCCACTCAAACTACGAAATTGATATTTTTCAAAACCTTATCAAATCAATTGCTGACATTGCAAATTCTGACCCTTCTGGTCCTCTAAAATCATCCCACAATGTTATTGCAGATCATTTACGTTCCATGTCGTTTTTAATTGCAGATGGTGTTTTACCTTCTAACGAGGGACGAGGTTATGTTTTACGTCGTATTATGCGCCGTGCCATGAGACATGTTCACATGCTTGGAATAAATGAACCAATGATTTATAAACTTCTCCCATCATTACAAACAGAGATGGGAGAAGCATATCCCGAACTTTATAAAGCTGAAACTTTAATTAAAGAAACAATTCAATGCGAAGAAGAACGCTTTATTAAAACGATGGAAAAAGGTCTTAAACTTCTAGATGATGAAACAAAAAATATGAACACTGGGGAATGCCTAGACGGAAAAATAGCATTCAAATTATATGACACCTACGGATTTCCTCTTGATCTTACCCAAGATGCTCTCAAATTACGCAACATCAGTGTTGATGAAAAAGGTTTTAACGAAGCCATGGAAGCACAAAAAGCTGAGGCGCGCAAAAACTGGACTGGTTCAGGAGATGCAGGAACCGAAAAAATATGGTTTGAACTACAAGAAAAACTCGGTTCTACTGAATTTTTAGGTTACAATACTTTAAGTTTAGATGCTCAAATAACCACCTTAGTACAAAATGGTACTGTCGTTGAAACCGTATCTTCTGGTGAATTTCACTTACTTTCAAATCAAACACCTTTCTACGCTGAAATGGGAGGACAAGTTGGAGATATTGGCATAATTAAAAATATGGATTTCACCGCAGAAGTAATTGATACAAAGAAAAAATGCGAAGGTCTTCATGTTCATATTTGCCGCCTAATAAGTGGAAGCATCAAAAAAGGTACTACCGCATTATTTGAAGTAGATATAAACAACCGATTATCAATTCAAGGAAATCACACAGTAACACATCTATTGCATAGGGCGCTTCAAGAGAAATTTGGCTCTTCTGTAACCCAAAAAGGATCTTATGTGGCTGCTGATAGAATGCGTTTTGATATTGCTTATAACAAACAAATTTCCAGCGAAGAAATTCGTCAACTTGAAGAACGTGTTAACCAAATGATACGCTCAAACTATGAAGTAAAAACTAAAATAATGAACCAAGAAGATGCTGTAAATTCTGGAGCAATGGCTTTATTTGGCGAAAAATATAGCGACGAAGTTCGAGTAGTATGTGTTGGAAATGGTATATCTACAGAACTATGCGGTGGTACACATGTTAAACAAACAGGTGATATTGGTAGTTTTAATATACTATCAGATTCTGCTATTGCAGCAGGGGTTCGTCGCCTTGAATGTGTAACAGGCTGTGGAGCAGCCAAACACACTCACGATCTAGAAGACAAGGTTCGTAATGTAAGCCAATTATTAAAAGTTGGTATTAATGATATTGAAGAGAGAATAACCAATATCTTAGCTGAACGCAAAGAAATGGAAACAAAAATATTTGAACTAAAAAAACAGCTCATAAGTGGTTCAAAATCTACAACTGATGACATTGAACAAATCAATGGTATAAAATTTATAGCAAAAACATTAACTGATGTTCAAGCTAAAGAATTAAAAGCTATTGTTGATGACTTTAAGGATAAATATAAAGACAACCTTATTGTAGCCCTTTTTGCCATAAATGAAGGAAAGTCATCAGTCGTTATTGGTGTTAGTGACGACCTTAAAAATAGAATATCTGCCGTTGATTTAGTCAAAAAAATTGCTCCTTTTGTTGGCGCACAAGGAGGAGGGGGGCGTCCTGATATGGCACAAACAGGAGGAAATGATATATCTAAGTTCAATGAAGCTATCATAGAAATAAAAAAATATATCTAATCAAATAGAAAGCTCGCTTATTCAAAGCGAGCTTTCTATTTTTACCTAATCAAGACTCTTAAGAATATACCCACTTATCCTCTCTGAATAAAAAGATGGATCAGAAATTGGTTCTCCCTCAGCAACCTTAGCTTGATCCAATAAAATACGAGAAATCTCTTTTACCTTCTCAGCATTAGTATCAACCATTACCATATCCGCAAGCCTAATAATTAATGGATGATAAGGATTTAATTCTAATATTCTGGTAGATGCAAAAGCTGTCTGTTGTTGGTGGTTTCTCATTAACCTTTCAAGATGCAAACTCATTTGTCCATTTTCCACCGTGATACTCACCGGAGATGCTGTCAATTTTTCAGTTGTTACAACCTTTGCAACATCTTCTTTTAAAAACTCAGCCATAAATTCTGTTAGCTGTTTTAGACTACCATCATCAGCCTTTTTTTCATCCCTTTTCCAAGTCATATCAATATCTGCTTGTGAAATATGTTTTATTGCAAAATTCTTATAACTAGGCAAAACTTGTGGCCAAAACTCATCAATAGGCTCATTCATTAATAAAACCTCAATTCCTTTTTGCTTAAATGCTTCTAGTTGAGGACTATTTCGCAAAATATTTATATCATCACCTGTAATATAATAAATGGCTTTTTGCTCCTTATTACAGCGACCTATATATTCATCTAAATTAGTCAATTTTTCCATATCTGCTGTCGAATAAAAATATGAAATTGCAGCTATCTCTTCACGATTCTTGAAATCTTCATAAATGCCTTCTTTTAAAACAATCCCAAAACTCTTCCAAAACTCCATATAATCATCATAATTTTTACTACGTTTTTTTAGCTCTTTTAAAATCCTATTAACAGTACCCGCCTTAATTTTTTCCATAAGCGGAGAATTTTGCAACATTTCCCTTGATATATTTAATGGTAAATCTGCACTATCAATAACACCTTTAACAAAACGCAAATAATTAGGCATTAATTGTTCTATTTTATCAGAAATAAATACCTTATTAATATAAAGCTTAATTGAATTCTTTTTATCTGGTTGAAATAAATCATATGGAGCTTTACCTGGGATAAATAACAAACCACTATACTCTATATTTCCTTCTGCCTTAAAATGAAGTGTCATCCACGGATCATCAAAATTATGCGAAATATGCTGATAAAAATCCTTATATTGATCCGTTGTTATTTCTGCTTTATTTTTCATCCACAATGCAGAACCTTTATTTATAGTTTCTTCTCCTGCTTCCCCTAAATCAAGTACTATTGGATAATCTATATGATCTGAATATGTCCGTATAATCTGTCGTAAATAAATAGTATCAACATAATTTTCTTCACCTTTTTTCAAAAACAACTTAATTTCCGTACCATTTGATTGTTTTTCTGCTTCACTTATTTCAAAACCATCGATTCCATTAGATACCCATTTCCACGCCTTACTTTCGTCAGCCCTTTTTGTCAGAATTTCAACTCTTTCAGCAACCATAAAAGCAGAATAAAAACCAACTCCAAACTGACCAATAAGTTCACAAACAGAACCATTATCTGACGCATTTTTAACAAAATCAGCTGTACCAGATTTAGCTATTGTACCAAGATGAGTTATCAAATCATCTTTGCTCATCCCGATTCCATTATCTGCTATTATTAAAGTTTTTTCTTTAGCACTAGGCGTAATTACTATTTTAAAAGCTCCTGATTTTTTAGCTATATCAGGATTTGTTAGAGCCAAATATTTTAATTTATCACAAGCATCTGATGCATTTGAAATTAATTCACGTAAAAAAATTTGTTTTTCTGAATAAAGTGAATTAATAACAATATCCAACATTTTGCTAACATCTGCTTGAAAAGCAATTTTATCAGCCATACTTATTCTCCTTTACATTTTTATCATTATCTATCACCTTAGTTAGTAACTTTTTTTTGCCTTTGCAAGATTGTACTTGATTTATTTTATAAAAAGGATAAATTGAAGTCTGATTTTTAATAATTACATAACTTACTGGAGTTTAAAATGGTATCTGTTGTTAGTGATGCTTGTGTAAAATGCAAATCTTGCGTTGAGGTTTGCCCTGTTGATGCTTTTCGTGAAGCTGAAAACATGCTAGTTATTGATCCAGATGTTTGCATCGACTGTGGTGTTTGCATCTCAGAATGTCCTCAAGAAGCTATTAGCTCAGAGGATGAGGCTGATGAAAAATGGATTAAATATGCTCAAGAAAACGCTAAAAATTTGCCAAATGCAAATGAGTAATCTCTTTTAGTTTTAATCAAAAACTCCTCTTTGCATAAAGAGGAGTTTTTTAAGTTGAGAAGAACAATGATTCAAAAAACAGAAATATCCACTTATTATGACGTTGTCGGCATTGGTAATGCTATTGTTGATGTACTAGCCAAAGTTGGAGATAGATTTTTAACCGAAAGAAACTTATCAAAAAGTTGTATGACCTTACTTGATGCCCAATCTGCTGGTAAAATTTATGCCGATATTGTTCCTGAACGTGAAGTCCCTGGCGGTTCTGCTGCTAATACTGTTGCTGGTCTAGCCTCTCTTGGCGGGGCACCTGCTTTTATAGGTAAAGTACATGATGACGTTCTTGGACAAGAATTTACCAGAGATATCGGTGCTGCAGGAGTCGACTTTTTCACTCCTCCTCTAAACGAAGGTCCTATGACTGGACGTTCTATAGTCTTAGTAACACCAGATGCTATGCGTTCAATGTTTACTTATCTAGGAGCAAACACCAGTTTAAGCGTAGATGATATTGATGAAAATATTATAAAATCAAGTCGTATAACATATCTTGAAGGTTACTTACTTGACTATGAACAAGGTTTAGAAATAGCAACTAAAGCGGCTCAAATTGCGCATCAATACAACCGTCAAGTAGCTTATTCTCTTTCAGATATTAGTTGCTTAAAAGATAAAGAAGATATTATTTTCGAATTTATTAAAGCTCATGTTGATATTTTATTCGCCAACGATGCAGAAATTCAAACCTTATTTAAAGGAGAAGATTTTTATAAATGTTTGGATCTTATAAAACCACATGTTGAAATTGCAGCAATAACACGCGGAGCTAAAGGATCTGTTGTTATAAATGGACGCATCAAAAGTTTTATTGAAGCTGAACATGTTGACAACGTTATTGACACAACAGGTGCGGGAGATTTATACGCTGCAGGTTTTCTTTACGGAATGACACAAGGACGCTCTCTTGGTACTTGTGCAATTATCGGTTCAATAGCTGCAGCTGAAGTCATAACCCATTATGGCGCACGGCCAGAAATATCGTTAAGAGGGTTAGTTAGAAACAAATTACTTTCTTATGGTAAAAAAGCTTAGAAAAAAAACGACCTGATTACAGGTCATTTTTTCAATAAAAATATTGAAATTTATTTTCAAACATATATTGTATGCAGAAATATTCAATATAAACATGAAAAATGTTTAGGAGAAAAAGAAATTATGAATATGAGAAATATAGCTATAATAGCTCACGTTGACCATGGTAAAACAACTATGGTTGATGGATTATTGAAACAAAGTGGAACTTTTCGAGAAAATCAACAAGTTGAAACTTGTGTTATGGACAGTAATGAACTTGAACGTGAAAGAGGTATTACTATCCTTTCAAAATGTACATCTGTAAATTGGCATGGTACACATATTAATATTGTAGACACTCCTGGACACGCCGATTTTGGAGGAGAAGTAGAACGTATACTCTCAATGGTCGACGGCGTAATTTTGTTAGTCGATTCCTCAGAAGGTCCTATGCCCCAAACCAAATTCGTGTTAGGTAAAGCTCTAAAACTTGGCCTTTGCCCTATAGTAGTAATAAATAAGGCTGATAAAGCAGATGCCCGCTGTGATGAAGTACTAAACGAAATTTTTGATCTATTTGTAAGCCTTGATGCTAATGATAAACAACTTGATTTCCCTGTATTATATGCCTCTGGACGTAGTGGTTGGGCAGTCAAAGAACTTGAAGATGAAAAAAATGATTTAACTCCATTATTTGAAATGATTTGCTCATACGTTCCTGAGCCAAACTGTCAACCCGAAGCTCCTTTTTCTATGTTAGCAACCACTCTAGAATCTGATAAGTTTATTGGACGTTTACTTACAGGTAAAGTTCAATCTGGAACACTACATGTTAATGATACAGTAAAAGTATTAAATAGCGACAACAAAGAAATCGAACGTGTTCGTATCAGTAAAATTTTAGCTTATCGTGGATTAAATCGTGAAAGTCTAGAAGTAGCACATGCAGGTGATATTATAGCTGTTGCAGGTATAGTCAAAGGAACAGTAGCAGATACGATTTGCTCCTTTGAAGTAAGCGAAGCAATTCACGCTCAACCCATTGACCCACCCACTCTTGCCATGACTTTTTCAATTAACGATTCCCCTCTAGCTGGACGTGAGGGAGATAAAGTAACTTCTAGAATGATATGGGATAGACTATGTAAAGAAGCAGAGGGAAATATTGCGCTCAAAATTTCGCGCACCGATACATCAGATTCTTTTGAGGTTGCTGGACGTGGTGAATTGCAACTAGGTGTCCTTATCGAAACAATGAGACGTGAAGGTTTTGAGCTTTCAATCTCTCGTCCTCGTGTGCTAATGAAAAAAGATGAAAATGGTCAACTTTTAGAACCAATTGAAGAAGTTGTAGTCGATGTAGATGAAGAATTTTCTGGCGCTGTAGTAGAAAAATTAGGACAACGTCGTGCTGAAATGACTGAAATGATTCCTTCTCAAGTTGGTAATAAAGTACGCCTAATTTTTAACGCTCCATCTCGTGGATTAATTGGTTATCATTCCGAATTTTTGACAGATACCAGAGGTACTGGTGTAATGAACCGTATTTTCAAAAATTATGAACCACATAAAGGAGATATTGATAGTCGCCGTAATGGTGTTTTAATATCATCAGAAACTGGAACCGCTATAGCTTATTCTTTATGGAAATTACAAGATCGCGGACCTATGTTTATTGATCCTAGTGTTCCTGTTTATACAGGTATGATAATTGGTGAACACACCAAACCTAATGATTTAGAGGTAAACCCTTGTAAATCTAAACAATTAACTAACATCCGTGCCGCAGGCAAAGACGAAGCTATCGACTTAGTACCTCCCCGTAAACTTACTTTAGAACAAGGATTATCATATATCCAAGAAGATGAATTATTAGAGGTAACTCCTAAAACCTTACGTCTTCGCAAAAGGATACTTGACCCAATCGCTCGTCGCCGCGCTAAACCAGATGTTGTATAGTAAAAAGCTCCCGTACGGGAGCTTTTACTTATATAATTAACGACTAAAACCTCTATCGTTAGATTTTCCTGCGACTGCATAACCTCGTATTGACTGATTTTCTCCCCTTCCACTCAATTTTCTTAAAGCACCCCGCATTCCTCTAATTCCGTTTCCACCTGCTTCAACAAAAACACTAGGCTTCGATTCTCTACCTTCTATTCCTAAACGTTCTTCAATTCTTTTATTTGCATCTTCTATTCTTTTTTCTATCCCTCTCGGCAAAACCCCCATAGCTATCAAATTATCATGAACTCTCAATGCAGTTTTATCCCGCAATTCTCTAAACTTACCATTAGCTATAAGTTTGCTAGCTTTATAAATATCTTCTACAGTGTTAACAGGAAAACGATCTATTTCACCGAGATCTTTTAAATTTGCCTTAGGATCATTTCCCAATGAATTGAAACCTCTTTTTAATTCATCCAATCCTTTCTTTCTATCACTATTTGCATGAATAGTACCCATTATATTACTGAGTAACTTTTCTTGTTGTTCCGAAAGATTAACCATACCATTTTTATCTCTTGCAACAACTTTTCCCGTTTTAGGTTCAAAAGAACAACTTGTAAGATTATTATCTTTAACAAATGCTGCTAAATCATCAAATCCAAAACTGCTTTTTTGCGATATAAATGCTTCTTTCTTTAAATTTTCGTGATGTTGTTTTTGCTCTGACGTCATCCAAGCATCACCAATATCAACTCTTACTCTTCCATCCTTAAATTCTTCAACCCGTAATCCTGTCACAAAGTCTTCTGTAACCGTAACCCAATCTCCTTCTCCTTTCTTTCGCCCATCTTCTCCACCGTTACCTTGGCTAGCCCCATAATCCTTAGCAGCCTTAACAACCGAAGAAGGAGGGAGCACAGTTACCTCTTTACCTTCTTTATCAACACCTGTATAAGAAATATTACCCTTATCATCCCAGTGGGCTGTCCACTTAACACCGTCAACAGTAATAGCAAAATCAGCAATACTAACCCCGCTCATAGACAACCCTCCAATTTTATACCACACTTTCGTTCATTATACTACATTTGGACAAAAAAATCAAATTTTATCTTCCATCTCGCCTTTGAGTTTTAATTATTGGGTTTTTATTAGTTTTTTCGGGTTCACTCTTAACCATACTAGCGAGCACCTTCCAAAC
Source organism: Alphaproteobacteria bacterium (assembly GCA_015062235.1). Taxonomy (GTDB): domain Bacteria; phylum Pseudomonadota; class Alphaproteobacteria; order RF32; family CAG-239; genus CAZU01. The sequence goes on from SUUZ01000003.1 coordinate 117,659, forward strand.
ACCTTCCAAAAAGCGTTTATTCACCATTAGCATTCCTTGCAAATTACTGTGGATCTTTTGTGCAACAACCCCTGTCAACTCACGATACGACCCACTAAGCAACAAACTATAACCTTTAACTACATTGGCTTTATATTTAATCCCTGTTGCAATCATAGCCTCCATCTGCATTTGACGATGTTTTTCCACTTCTTTAGCCTCATCTTTAACAGCCCCTATAATTTCTTCTAAAGCGGCTCGTTCTTCCAAGCTCAAAACAACTCCTTGTGGTAAAATCAAAGTATTAGTCTTTGCATCCCACATAAATGTTTTTACTTTTTTCAAAAGCCAACCATAAACACCACCAGCTTCTTTAATCGTTGGTTTTACTAGCTTTTCTTGTTTATCTGTTTCTTCTGTCGAAACCATTATAAAATCTCCGCTATCGGTCTTGTGAAAATTTTGTCTATTATTTCATCGTTTTCTACTTTGTCAACAACAAAAGCTTAAAAAGCCAAAAAACAGCCAACAACTCAACTTTTATTGTTTTATTATCTAAAACTATATTATATAATCCCTTAACATCAAATTAATATCATGAACAAACCTATGGCAAAAAATGAATTTATTTAGGTCAATAGCAACTTTTGGGGGCTTTACTCTTCTTTCTCGTATCACAGGATTTTTTCGAGATATGATTCTCGCCAACTTTCTTGGAGCTGGATTAGCTTCTGATGCCTTTTTTGTGGCATTTAAACTCCCAAATTTATTTCGTTCACTTTTTGCAGAAGGAGCTTTTACCACCGCTTTTGTCCCTATGTTATCACAAAAACTAGTGTGTGAAGATAAAAAACAAGCCATCCTTTTTGCTGCTAAAGCAATATCAGCACTTTGTTTTTTTGTTGGGCTTTTTGTATTATTAGTTGAATTTGCAATGCCTTGGGTTATCACTGTTTTAGCTCCTGGCTTTAGCGATAATTTGGGGAAAATTGAACTAGCGACAGAACTTTCTCGTATAACCTTTCCTTTTTTATTATTTATATCAATTGTTTCGTTCCAGTCAGGTATCTTAAATTCTTTAAATAAATTTGCAGCCCCTGCTGCCGCACCTGTTATATTAAATATAATGATGATATTATCGATATTTATTTTTGTACCATTTAGTCATTCTGTAGCTCATGGTATTGCTTTCGGTGTAACCACTGCTGGTTTTTTAGAAATTATATGGTTAACTTATTTTCTACACAAACAACAAATTTATATAAAACCTCAAACCAACATAAAAGCTATTATACAAGATAACGAAATAAAAACATTATTCAAGCGTATCACTCCTGGTATACTAGGAGCAGGCATTTACCAAATTAATATGGTTGTTGACACCATTTTAGTATCCTTAGTAGGAACAGGTGCTATTTCTTGGTTATATTACGCTAACCGCCTTCAGCAACTTCCTCTTGGAGTTGTTGGAGCAGCAATCAGTGTTGCTGTTTTACCAATACTTTCTCGTCACATAAAATCCAACGAAATAGAAAAAGCTCAAGAAATTCAATCCAAAGCTTTTGAGTATGGAGCATTGCTATCGATTCCAGCAGCTTTTGCTCTAATCGTTTTAGCACATCCCATAATTAATATTCTTTTTCAACATGGTAAATTTGGATTAGAACAAACTATTATGACATCCAAAGCTGTTATAGCCTATGCTATAGGGCTTCCTGCTTATGTTTTAGTTAAATCTTTAGCGCCAAACTTTTTTGCACGTGGTGATACTAAAACACCTGTAAAGTATAGCATGCTTGTTTTATTCACAAATTTAGCCTTTGCCATAATATTGATGAAACCATTTGGGCATGTTGGAATTGCCTCTGCCACAACTATTGCCGCCTTTGTTTCTCTCTGGCAATATCTTCACGGCCTAAAAAAACGTTCTTTTTGGTGTTGCTCTAAAGAACTTATCATTAAAATAATAAAAATATGCTTTTGCTCTGCTATAATGAGTATTGCTTTGATTTTTATACAGTTTTTACTAAACTATCATTTTGAAAACTGGCTTCACCTATCAATATTACCTAAATTTTTCCTATTTTTATTTATATGTTTTTTAGGCTTGGTAACTTTTATTTTTTGTGCTAAAGTATGCAACATACTAAACCTTAAAGAAATTATATCGCAACTAAAAAAAGGAAATTCCAATGCATAAACAATTCTTAGAGCGATTTATAGCCTTGGTAAAGCCATACCACAAAATTACAGCAAATATAGTATCTTTTATCGGCAAAAAAATTTCTTTATTTTTTCAAAAATATTTTACATCATGGTGGCAAATAATTCTAACACTTGTGTTTGCCATTGTTTTTCTTTACTATCCTCTTGGTGGGTGGGTTATTCATAACATTGACACCTCAACATATAAAGCTCAAACTAATGACGGACGCCTAGGAACTATAGATACAATCAGCCACCTTATAAATAGAGAAGTTCATCACAAATTATGGACACCTAATCTTCCCTTTATTTTTCCATCATATTTTTTAGACAACATGCCATCTTTTCAACTAGGGTTAATGTCTGCTATTACAACAACCGCAAAAGCTTTTGATGTCATTCCTCTAATTTCCGCATCAGATGCAGCTAGAGCAAATTTGAAAGAAGGTATTGAGTTGTTACAATATCCTGGAGAAATATGGCTTTTTTCTTCACAAAATTCCCTACTTCCAGCTCCATCATCTAACACCCAATATAAAAAAGGACGCAAAAAACTAAATAATTTTAACCGCGAAATTGCTGGAAACAAAGTTTCTATAGATAAAAATGCACAAAATTTATCCTTATTTCTCTACATAATAAAGAAAGATATCAACAAAAACATAAATAACTTAGAAAAACACATTCGTGAAAATAATAGATCTTTTTTTGATTTTAAAGCAGATAACGAATTCTATTTTACACAAGGAAAACTATACTCTTATTCGCAAATATTAAAGAGCCTTGGAAACGATTTTAAAAATGTCCTAATAAAGCATGATATTTATACACCTTGGACATCAATGTTAAAATCGCTAGAACAAGCTTCCAAACTAAATCCTTCCATTATACGTAATGCAGATACAAATTCTTCATTTGCACCCAATCATTTAATTACAATAAATTATTATGCAACAAGAGCTCTAAATCGTCTCAATTCCATCATTAACAAATTGGACATATCAACGGATACACAATTATGATTATTGAAATACAAGAAACACCAGACACTAATGTTGTCAACTTTTTTCCGCCAATACCTCTTCTAAGGCAAGGTACTGCCGAATTTATTGACGCGAAATCAATACGCAAATCCCCTCTTGCTGAACATATATTTGATCTTGGAGGTATTGTATCATTATTTATAACAACTGAAATGGTTTCCGTAACAAAAGAAGAAAATGCATCTTGGGAAGAATTAAAGCCTATGATTATGGCTGAAATTATGGATTATATATCAACAGGCGAAGATGTTGTTACTTCTTCTTCATCTGACGAAGCTAATATAATTGGTCAAATAACATCCCTTCTCAATGCGCGTATCCGTCCCGCTGTAAAAAAAGATGGAGGAGATATAAAATTTATTAATTTTGAAAATGGCATTGTTTCAGTTGAAATGCAAGGAGCATGTAAAGGATGTCCTTATGCTATGAGAACGCTTAAAGATGGAGTTGAAAGAATATTAAAAACATATATTCCCGAAATAAAGGAAGTTCGTAATCTTGATGAAACAAATAATTAAACTCTTATTCATAATAATTTCTTTTTCTTTGCTATCATTCAGAGTAGCTGCAGAGGATTTGTGGCTAAAAGATATTCCTATAAAACAATTAAAAAATCTATACAACCAAATAGGTTATGATGGTGTAAAAGGATATCTCATGCTAGACACTCACCAATATCCTCGCATATTTCTAAAAAACTTTCCTAAAGATTTTTCCTCTATAACAGATGAAGCTGAACGTAATGTTTTATTTATAAAAATTGTAACTCCATTAGCGTTGAAACTCAATGAAGATCTTATGAATGAAAGAAAAATCATCCTCAATATCCAAAAACAATTCAATAAAAATAATATCTTATCTAAATCAGATATTAGTACTCTAGAAACTGTAGCAAAAAAATATGACTTATTTACAAGGCTTCAAGGTGCTGATAGATATAAACATCAAATAACTGAATTATTAAACAGAGTTGATCGTATTCCTCCATCAATAATTATAACTGCCGCCGCTATTGAAACAAATTGGGGAACATCACGTGTTGTTAAAGAAGGCAATTCGTTATACAAAATTTTAGAATGGCACACAAATAAAGGATTGAAACCTATTGGCGAAAACACAGATGATAGTTATCGTATAAAAACATATCCTGATATCTATTCATCTATTCAAGATTATGCTCTAAAAATAAATTCTCATAGAAGCTTTGCTTTATTACGTAATTTTCGCCGTGAGATTAGAGAGCTTAATAACAATCTTTCAGGCTCAATGATTGCCCCCTATGTCTATGGTAGCTCTAACTTAAAAAATTATGCTGGACTTTTTGACTATACCCTATCCTATTATGAATTTCTTGAGATTGACAAATCGACTCTCACTGATAAAATGATAGACAACAGTATACTTAAAAAGCTCAAACCCTATGTAACAAAAATGTAATTGGCAACACAGGCTTTTTTATTGTAGAATAGTACTTATAGCACAAAAATTAAAGAGGATGCTATGAACGAGGACATATTAAATAGGCATGATGTTGCCATCCTAGCAAACAAACCAAACGTTGAAACAAAATCAGCGATTGCCTCTAAAATTGGTTCTTATTATCGCAAATCTAAACTATCTTCTCAAGAAATTCAAATAGCTGAAGACATCTTTAGAATAATGGTTCGAGATACAGAATTTAAAGTACGCGAAGTAATCTCCAACAACTTAAAAGACTGTAAACATCTTCCTAAAGATATTGTAGATAGTATCCTCAACGATATTGATAGTGTTGCCATCCCCTTTATTCAATATTATGAAATGCTTTCTGATGAGGATCTAATCCGCATACTAAACACAACAAACATTGAACGTCAAAAGGCTGTTTCTCAAAGAAAAAACCTTTCTTCCGAGTTATCGAATTATATTACTGAAAATTGTAACGATGAAGTAATTGGAGAGCTCATATCTAACGAAAGCGCTAATATACAGGAAAACTCCTTCAATATTATTTTAGATAAGTATTCTGATAATGATGACATAAAAAAGCGCATGGTTTTCCGTTCAGAATTGCCAGTATCTATTATAGAAAAAATAGTTGGAAAAATTTCATATAAATTAAAAAGTCATCTTGTGTTGCGACATAATCTTCCTAAAGACCTAGCCTCTAATTTAGTTGAAGAAATAAAAGAGAAGATAATTCTACATATATCAGAAGAGCATTCTTCTGACAGTCAAATCGAAGAGCTAGTACATCAATTATATAAAGCTAACCGTTTAACACCTAATCTTGTAGTTAGAGCCATTTGTCTTGGTGATTTAAAATTTTTCGAGTATGCTTTGGTATATTTATCAGAACTTCCTATAGCTGAAGTTCGTAAAATATTATTCAGCAATCAAGCCGATTTCATGATACGCAACCTTTTACGCAAAGCTTTTATTCCTAAAAGTGTTTTTCCTGCAATTTTTAGCGCTTTAAAAATAATTAAAGAAATCAGATTTGATTGCGGAAGATCCAGCAGCAAAGCTTTTGGTCATAAAGTAGTTGAACGTATTTTAAGTCTTCTTCAAAATAATGATGAACTAACACCTGAAGATATAAAATATTTAGTATCAAAAATTAATTAAGTTCTAGATTTTTTTATAAAAACTTTTTACAATACCCAAATATTAATTAACTTTGGGAGATCTAGCATTTTGCCAGATATTTCGGATAGCTTAACGGACAACATTTTTAACTTGCTCACTAGCCTTAAAAACGCTGATGACATCGGTTTATCCATAACTCAAACTATAAAAACAGCTGCAGACATAGCTAATGCTGATGGTTATTTTTTATTTCACATCACTTCAAACAGTTTTATGAATCTTATTTGTGGAAACATTCAAAGCATTAATATCTCTTTTTCCGATTTATCGAATAGTAACTTGTTTAAATCTGTATATCTACCTAACCTAAAAAACAAAAACATCAAATCCCCTTTTGAAATATGTGCAACAAATAAAGAAATCATAAATTCAGCAAATATTTTTAATGAAACAAACATCAATATCTCTCTTCTAAAAGAATTTGACGAAACAAATAACTATACTACCGTATCAACCTTATGTTTTCCAATATTCGATAGCAAAAGAAACATTATAGCTGTAGCTCAATTTATAAATGCTAAAGATTTACAAGGCAAAGTAATTAAATTTTCCTCAAGGGTACAAAACCAAATAATTGCAATATGTCAAATTATTTCTTTAATTTTAGAACGCAAACAAATATCTGAAACCTATACTCAATTACTAGAATCTTTTATTGACATTTTTGCTAAAGCTATTGATGCAAAATCACCTTACACAGGACTCCATTGTCAAAAAGTACCAATAATTGCACGCCTCTTAGCTTCTGCCGTAGCTGATGAAACAGAAGGACCTCTTAAAAATTTTGATATGTCCAATAATGATTGGTATTCCTTACACATTGCTTCATGGCTCCATGACTGTGGCAAAATTATTACTCCAGAATATATTATGGATAAATCATCTAAACTAGAAACCATATACAATCGCATCCACGAAATTCGTACACGTTTTGAAGTTCTACGTCGTGACGCACATATTGAATATCTACAAAAACGCCTCCAAAATATTGATACCAAAGAAAATCTACAAGCAGAATTTGTAAATAAAGTAAAAAATTTAACTGATGATTTTGAATTTATCGGACAATGCAATATCGGTGATGTACCTTTAAGCGATGAAGATATTATACGCCTCAACAAAATAGCAAAATACAGCTTTACCAGAAATTTTAGCCGTACATCTGGTTTATCTTGGCTTGAAAAAGATATCCTAGAAAAACAGTCTATAGTACCAGAAAGACAAGAGGTTGAATACATTCTACAAGATCGTCCAGAACAAATAGCATCACATTACAACCAAGGCGAGTTAACCAATATAAAAGTTCCTCAAGGCACTATAAATCCAAAAGAACGACAGAAAATTAATGAACACATTATAACTACAATAAATATACTAAAAAACATCCCGTTTCCTGCTGAATTATCTAATATTGTGGAATACGCTGGCTCACATCATGAAAGAATTGATGGCAAAGGATATCCTTATGGTCTTACAGGTGAACAAATGTCTATCCCCGCTAAGATTATGGCTATAGCCGATGTATATGAAGCTCTTACCGCCAAAGATCGTCCATATAAAAAACCTAAAAAACTATCAGAAGTATTAAAAATTATGCAAGAAATGAAAAACACTGGCCATCTTGACCCTGATTTATACAATGTATTTATCAAACGAGGTGTTTACCTAGACTATGCTAAGGAATATATTGATAAAAACCAAATTGATGATATTAATCCTGAGGAGTTTTTATAGATGTTAAAAGTGATTCCCGTCTTATGTCGTGCTGGATATATGGATAATTATGCCTATATAATAATCGATAGTAACACACAAATATCTGCAATCATTGATCCTTCAGAAGCTCTACCCATTATAAAAAAGTGTGATGAATTAAACATCAAACCCCAATTCATTCTAAACACTCATCATCATTTTGATCATGTTGAAGGCAACATTGAACTTGCTGAAAAATATAATGCTAAAATAGTTTGCAATCAATCTGACATGTACCGTATCAACGGAGCTCAAATTGCTCTTATCCCCGAAACCACCTTTAATGTTGGTGATTCTATTGCTGAAATTATTGACGTATCGGCACACACTCAAGGTCATATTTTATTTTATTTCAAAAAAGATAAAATTTTATTTACTGGTGATACGTTATTTAATCTATGTATCGGCGGTTTATTTGAAGGTACTCCTGAACAAATGTTTCTTGCTCTTAATAAAATAAAATCCTTACCCAACGATGTCATCTTCTATCCTGGACACGAATATACAATGGGATGTGCAAAACAAGCTTTTATTTATAACAACGGAAATTCAGATATTCAATCATATCTCGCCAAAGCCCAAGAACGTATAAAACAAGGTTTACCCGTTGCGCCAATAACTTTAGGCGAAGAAAAACTTTGTAATCCGTATCTTAAAGCTAGCAATCTCAAAGAATTCAAAAACCTATAAAACCTCTCGCCTTCCAACATGATCTGCGGCAGAAACTATACCCTCAGCTTCCATTCTATCAACAATAGAAGCGGCTCTGTTATAACCTATACGCAACCTCCGTTGGACGTAGCTAATAGAAGCCTTTTTATCACTCTGAACTATCTGTACAGCCTGACGATACAAATCTTCATCACCACCAGTTGCTCCAAAATCGCCATTATCAAATACTGCTCCTCCAACTGATTTCCCATCTGTAAGTTCTCCTTCTGTAACAGCTTCAACATACTCTGGTTGACGTTGCGACTTCAAAAATTCTACTATCTTTTCAACCTCACTATCTTTAACAAAAGGAGCGTGCACACGACGAGGTCTTTGCCCTGCAGGCATATATAGCATATCACCCATACCTAACAATTGTTCAGCTCCTTGTTCTCCTAGAATTGTACGGCTATCTATTTTTGATGTAACCTGATAACTTATACGAGTTGGAAAATTAGCCTTAATAGTACCCGTAATAACATCAACAGAAGGTCTTTGTGTTGACATAATAAGATGAATACCCGCTGCACGAGCCATTTGAGCTAACCTCTGAATAGCTGCTTCTACATCCTTACCTGCTACCAACATCAAATCAGCCATCTCATCAACGACAATAACAATGTATGGCATAGGAGTTAAATCTAGCTCTTGTTCTTCATACAAAGGTTTTCCTGTTTCCATATCAAAACCCGTTTGAACTGTTCTCTTAATCTTTTCACCACTAGATCTCAATTCTTCCAAACGCTGATTATATCCTGTAATATTACGAACATTCAACTGTGCCATAGATCTATAACGATCTTCCATTTCTTTAACAGCCCACTTCAAACCAATAACAGCCTTAGATGGATCTGTAATAACTGGAGTCAATAAATGAGGAATACCATTATACATAGTAAACTCAAGCATTTTAGGGTCTATCATGATCAACTTACACTCTTCTGGTTTCATCTTATACAAAAGAGAAATAATCATTGAATTTACACCAACTGACTTACCAGACCCTGTCGTACCTGCAACCAACAAATGAGGCATTTTAGCTAAATCAGCATATGTATTTTTACCACCAATATCTTTACCCAAACTAATTGTTAATGCTGATTTTGCACCCCTAAATTCATCATTATCTAACAAATCTCGTAAATAAACAATTTCTCTAGTAGAATTAGGCATTTCAATGCCTATGGTATTAGATCCTGGAACAACAGCTATACGTACCGAAACAGCACTCATAGAACGAGCAATATCATCAGCCAAACCAATAACCCTTGCAGTTTTTATACCTGGAGCAGGTTCTAACTCATACAAAGTAACCACTGGACCAGGTCTTATTTGTACAATCTTTCCAGAAACACCAAATTCTTGCAAAACTTCTTCTAATCTTGCAGCAATTTTTTCTAATTCTTTTTGACTTAAATGCTGAGTGTTTTTATCCTTACCAACCGATAACAATTCAATATCAGGAAGCATATATCCATCATCCCTTTTTCCCAAAGGTTTTGCAATTTTAATTGTTTCCTGATTTTTCGCCTCACTCTTTTTGTCTTCTTTAAATTTTGGTTCTTTTCTTTGACGTGATGACCTCTTGAGCTTTCCTTTATTCTCATGAGCGACAAGCAAATTCCAAACTTTTTTTACACTTATTACCAATAATAAAACTATTTTTGCCAAAAATAATGCAACTTTTCTTACCAAGTTATACCAACTCATTAATGTTATGCCACAAGCATAATTAAAAGAAATCAACGAAATAAATAACAAAACAACCGCTAAAATATATTTATTATAATAAAAACTGTAAAAACGCGTCATCAAGCTCAATAACTGTCGAGCGAAAAATACACCTAAATCCCCACCAACATCAAAACGCCCCTCTTTTGTAAAACAAATAGCAAAAAAAACAGATGTACAAAAAACACCCAATAACATCGCAAATATTCTACCATACGAGTGCATAAACGTTTTATAGCGAATAATTTCATATCCCCAAACCAATGGAGCTATCAAAAAAATAGGTAAACTAACACCAAACCACCCCAGTATCCAAGAAGAACTATAAGCTCCAAAAGCACCAAATATATTGTTAATGGACTTCGATGTAGCAATATTATATCCTGCATCAAAAGGATTATAAGCCAAACAACTTATTATAACAACCAAAGTAAATACTAATAAACCACTACCAATTCCTAAAACTGCTAATCTTGCTATTAATGATTTTTCTTTTTTACGTCTAGCCATTTTTCTTCTTCATAACATCTAAAATTACACTACCATATCTAGCAGTATACAAACCAAATTATCAAAAATCCCTTAATGTTTTTAACATTTTATAACTATCTCAAAAAACTTGACTTTTTTTTACTATTAAATCAATCTCTAAACAGTTTCAATTTAATATAAGGAAAAAAATATGTTCAGACTAGATGGAAAAGTTGCATTAATCACTGGAGCTGCTGGTGGATTAGGTGATAAAATAGCTCGTACTCTTCATGCTCAGGGAGCAAAATTGGCTCTTACAGACATGAGAGCCGAGCCAATGGAAAAACTAAAAGCTGAACTCGGTGGCGACATAGAAATTTTTGTAGCTAACTTGTCTGATTCTGAAGCAATCAAACAATTGGTAGCTGACGTTGAAAATAAATTTGGACAAATTGATATATTAGTAAATAATGCTGGTTTAACTAGAGACAACTTATTTATGCGTATGAGCGATGAAGAATGGCAACTAGTACTGGATGTAAACCTTTCCGCAGGATTTAAACTAGCTCGCGGAGTAATTCGCGGCATGATGAAACGCCGCTTCGGACGTATTATAGGTATAGCATCTGTTGTTGGTGTTATGGGTAATCCTGGGCAAGCAAATTATGCTGCATCAAAAGGTGGTATGATAGCTATGAATAAATGTTTGGCTCAGGAAGTAGCTTCTCGCGGAATTACAGTAAATTCTATTGCTCCTGGCTTCATACGAACACCTATGACAGATGTTCTTCCTGATGATGTAAAGTCAGCTCTTTTAGCTAAAATACCAGAAGGCAAACTTGGTGAAGCTCAAGACATCGCTAATGTTGTAGCTTTTCTTGCTTCTGACGAATCTCAATACATTACTGGCCAAACAATTAATATCAATGGCGGAATGGCAATGATATAAATACCAAGCACAAAAAAAGACTTTCTGTCATAATAGAACAGAAAGTCTTTTTTTGTACAATCATTTCACAAATTACTACAATTGAAAATTGCTTCCAATAATCTTTGTAACCGTACTGTTGCCGTAAGATATTCTTCTATATGCGTGCTGACGACCATCTACCGTTACGAACTGCACCTCACGACCATAAACAACAGCATTTTCATTGATTTTAAAGAATTCAGGCCAACGAAAATTCAAAAAAATAACTTTTTTAAACTCTGTAGCTACCTTCTCATCTTCAACCTCAAACAAAAAAAAGATTTCTTCACTCGAAGTAAAAAATGGTTTACCATTCGTAGCAATCCTCTGCTCTTTATAAAAAAGCACCCCATCTCTTATCGCAAAATCACCCTGGGCAATATCGCGAAGTTCCATATAAACAGATTGTTTCATAAAATGTAAATAAAATTTATAATTGGTTATATTATAGTCATAATCTTAAATAAAGTATCTTAAGATTAGTGCGTCACTATATTAAAATCAAAACGTTTACTAAAGTTTTCTACAGATAATTCTACTTCAAGTCTTGAGCTACATGAGGATCGTGTAGTAATTTTTCTATTCTATCAACTTCTTCAAAACTTTTATCAACCCTAAAATTAATTTCTGGAACATAACGAAGAGCCGTTTTATTTGCTACTTGTTTTCTAAAATAGTTTGCAGCCAACTGCAATCCTCCCAAAACCTCTTGTAAATAATCTCCATTTGACGTAATAAAGTATACTGTACAATACTTCAAATCTGGCGATACTGTAACTTTTGTAATTGTTACCAAAGTTGCGATTCCATCCAGATTGCGTACTTCTCCTCTGTCTATAAATTGAGCTATAATTTTCTTAATTTCTTGCGCCACTCTCAATTGTCGTTGTGAAGGCTCTTTTTCTGACATAATCAATCTCCTAAAAAACTAATATCTACAGAATAATTACAAAACACTATTTTGGCAAGAGTTTTATGCTTATTGACTTATAGCAAAAAATCCCATATCACAAAAATATAAGGAGAAAAAGATGAAACATTCAAAGGGCGACAACCTGAATGGCTGGCTTATAATAGACAAACCAGAAGGTATAAATTCGACTACTATTGTTAACCAAACAAGACACCTTCTAAATGCAAAGAAGAATGGACACACAGGGACTCTTGACCCTTTTGCATCAGGAGTACTCCCAATAGCTTTTGGTGAAGCCACGAAACTAATATCATATGTAATGGATGGCGACAAGGAATATGAATTCACTTTACAATTTGGATCAACAACTGATACTCTGGATCCTACAGGTTCCGTAACATCAACCTGCACTCGTATACCAACCCAACAGGAAATCATAGATATTATCCCTAAATTTATAGGAACAGTCAACCAAGTTCCCCCCATATATTCAGCTATAAAAATAAATGGAAAAAGGGCTTATGATCTAGCTCGCAATAAAAAACATTTTATTATGCCGTCTCGAACAATTAAAATACACCGACTCGATGTCATAGATTTTCCATCGACAACATCTGCCCGATTCTTTGTATCATGCTCCAAAGGAACTTATATTAGAACTTTAGGTGCCGACATTGCAAAAAGCCTAGATTCTCTAGGATATTTAAGCAGTTTACGAAGAACAAAATGTGCTAACTTTAATCTATCTAATACGATTTTACTGGAAAATTTAAAAAATATAGAGTACATTGGCGAACGCCAAAAGAAATTACTTCCTCTATTGACATCACTGTGCGACATCACGGTAATCGCCGTAAAGGAAGAAGATGCTAGCAAACTTAAACAAGGTCAACGGATTTCTCCACGAAGCTACAATATAAGCAATCTAATAGGGGAAGATGTTGCGGCTACCTTAAACGACGAGCTAGTAGCATTGGTACGGATTGAAGAAAATAGAATTTCTCCTATCCGTGTGTTTAATCTTTAATTAAAGTAAGGAAAAACTGATGTCGAAACAAGAATTAATTAAATCTTATGGTTTAAACCCAAATGATACAGGATCTCCAGAAGTTCAAATTGCTATTTGGACAGCTGAGATCAATAATTTAATTGAGCACTTCAAAGTTCATGCTAAAGATAATCATTCACGTTTAGGATTAATGAAGAAAGTTGCTCGTCGTCGTCACATGCTTGACTATCTAAAGTCTAAAGACGAAAGCAGATATCAAAATATTATCGCCAAATTAAATATCAGACGATAATAACATTTATAGGTTGCGGGGCTTTAAAAGCTCCGCAACCTGTTTGATAAATCCTGCATAGGGCAGGTAGAGGTTATATATGGAAATGAAAGGTAAAGAAATATGATTGAATTTAATGAAATCCGCAAAGAAATGATGTGGGGCGGACGCAAACTTATTTTAGAAACAGGAAAAATTTCGAGACAAGCTGCTGGTTCAGTAATTGTCACCTATGGAGAAACAATAGTTCATGGTACAGTTTGTGCTGCAAAAGAGGTAAAGGCAGATCAAGATTTCTTTCCTTTGACCGTAAACTATCAAGAAAAATACTATGCTTCTGGAAAAATTCCTGGTGGCTTTATGAAAAGAGAAGGCAAACCTTCTGAACGCGAAGTTCTTATTTCTCGTCTTATTGACAGACCTATTCGTCCTCTTTTCCCTGACGCATTCAAAAATGAAGTTCAAGTAATTTGTACTGTTTTGGCTCATGACAAACAGACCGATTCTGATGTCGTTGCTATGATTGCCGCTTCTGCAGCTTTAGCTGTTTCTGGCATCCCATTTTTGGGTCCAATTGGTGCTGCCAAAGTTGGTTATAAAGATGGTGAATATATCCTAAACCCAACAATGGAGCAACAACCATTGTCAGAATTAGAATTGGCCGTCGCTGGTACTAATGAGGGCGTTCTAATGGTTGAATCCGAAGCAAATGAGCTTTCAGAAGAAACAATGCTCGGTGCTGTAATGTTCGGTTTTGAAAGCTTCCAACCAGTTATTGAGTTAATTAACGAGCTCAAAGCTGAAGCAGGTAAAGAAGCTTGGGAAACCCCTGTTTTTCCAGCAGAATTTAACGAATTATATACTCGCGTAGAAAGAGATTTTGAATCAAAATATACCAAAGCTTTTGAAGAAACAAATAAACTCGCTCGTGGTACTTTAGTAGGGCAAGTTTCTGAAGAAGTCCGTTCAACAATAGATCCTGAAAACGAGATTGAAAACCGCTACATTCTGGATGTTATCGAAAAATTAATGCACAAAGTTGTCCGTGAAAAAGTTTTAACAACTGGTCGTCGTATTGATGGGCGCGATACTAAAACCGTTCGTCCAATCCAATGCCAAGTGGATGTATTGCCTACAACTCATGGCTCAGCTTTGTTTACTCGTGGCGAAACTCAAGCGCTTGTTGTAACAACTTTGGGAACAGGTGAGGATGCACAAATAATTGATGGACTTTTTGATGAAACAAAACAAGATTTTATGCTAAATTATAATTTTCCGCCATTTTCAGTTGGTGAATGTGGGCGTATAGGCTCCCCTGGTCGTCGTGAAATAGGTCATGGCAAACTGGCTTGGAGAGCTATTCACCCTATGTTACCTCAAGACAAAGATTCCTTCCCTTATACAATCCGTGTTGTATCTGAAATTATGGAATCAAATGGATCCTCTTCTATGGCCACAGTATGCGGTACAACAATGTCATTAATGGCAGCTGGTGTGCCTATGCGTAAACCTGTCGCAGGTATAGCTATGGGGCTAATTAAGGAGGATGATGGTCGCGTAGCCATTCTTACTGACATTCTTGGCGATGAAGACCATCTCGGAGATATGGATTTTAAAGTAGCTGGTACAAAAGACGGTGTAACTGCGCTCCAAATGGATATTAAGATTACTTCAATCACTAAGGAAATTATGGAAAAAGCCCTTCATCAAGCCCATGAAGGACGCATTCATATTCTTGGCGAAATGGCTAAAGCAATTTCAGAACCTCGTCCAAATGTTTCCGATAAAGCTCCTCGTATTGTTGCAATCAAAATACCCGTTGACAAAATACGTGAAGTTATTGGAACAGGAGGAAAAGTTATCCGTGAAATCGTAGAAACAACACATACTAAAATTGATATTACTGATGATGGTGTTGTTAAAATTGCATCACTAAAAAAAGAAGATGGTGATGCTGCTCTAAACTGGATTATGGGAATTGTTGCAGAACCAGAAATGGGTAAAATATACCATGGCACTATAACTAAAATAATGGATTTTGGTGCTTTTGTCCGTTTCCTTGGCACTACTGAAGGTCTGGTTCATATTTCTGAAGTAAAAAATGAGCGCATTGCTTCTGTTTCTGACTTTTACAAGGAAGGAGATCAAATTTGGGTTAAATGCCTTGGTGCTGATAATCGTGGAAAAATCAAATTATCAGCTAAACGAGTAAATCAAGAAACGGGTGAAGATCTTGAGCATTAATTCGTCATTCCAAACACCTCGCTGAGTTCAGCGGGGTGTTTTTGATAAAAAATCACAAAATAGTAAAAAAACACTAGCTTTTTTTTTTTTTTATGATATATGTGAAGCATATTAGATGTGGATATAATGAAGTGGAGCCCAAAGCTCCGCTTTTTGTTTAGGAGATTTAGTATAATGCAAAAAAAGCATCCGATTTATGATATGGTTGCTCCTACCATTGAAAATATGGGTTTTGAAGTAGTTAGAATTATGACAACAGGAGCTCAAAGAGTAACTCTTCAAATTATGATAGAACGTCAAGATCGTAAAAATTTGGTCGTTGACGACTGCGCTGCTGTAAGTCGAGCTATTTCTGCAATTTTGGATGAGAAAGATCCCATTGATGGCGAATATTCACTTGAAGTTAGCTCTCCTGGTGTTGATCGCCCCCTTACAAAACCTGAACATTTTTCACGTTTTGTTGGATATGAAACAAAAATCGAAACAGATGAAGCTGTTGATGGTCGCAAAAGATTTAAAGGAAAAATTGTTTCAGTAAAAGAAAATAACATTATAAACTTTGTGATGGATAACAAAGAATATAACATTCCTTTTGACGTAATCACAAAAGCTAAATTAGTATTAACTGATGAACTTTGGGAAGAGTTTATCAGTAATCAAGAAAAACTATAATTTGTACCAACCTTATTAAATATAATAGAGGAAAATATGCAAACACAAGAAAATATGCCTAGACCAGAAATTATTTTAGTTGCAGATACTGTAGCTAGAGAAAAAAACATAGATAAGGAAGATGTTCTAGAAGCTATGGAGATAGCTATTCAAAAATCTGCCCGCTCTAAATATGGCGTTGAACACGACATTAGAGCTCATATTGATAGAAAAACAGGGGCTATATCTTTAGCTCGCTATCGTGAGGTTGTTGCTGATGAAGATAGTATTGAAAACGAAACAACACAACTAACTTTAGATGAAGCAGAAGCTTATAATCCAAGTATTAAAGTTGGTGAATTCATCGTAGATGCTCTCCCTCCGATTGATTTTGGTCGTATTGCCGCTCAAACAGCTAAACAAGTTATTGTTCAAAAAGTTCGTGATGCGGAACGTAATAAACAATTTGAAGAATATAAAGAAAAAATTGGTACAATTATAAATGGAACAGTTAAAAGAGTTGAGTTCAATAGTGTTACTATTGACATGGGAAAAACCGAAGCTGTTTTACGTAGAGAAGAAATAATACCTAGGGAAAAATTTAAGGTCGGTGACCGTATTAGAGCTTATGTATTAGATGTTCGTCGTGAAAACAAAGGGCCTCAAATTTTCCTATCTCGTACCTGCCCTGAGTTTTTAGCTAAATTATTTACATCAGAAGTCCCTGAAATATATGATGGTATAGTTCAAATTGTTGGAGTTGCTCGAGACCCTGGTTCAAAGGCTAAAATTGCTGTAAAAACAGATGACGTTACTGTTGATGCTGTTGGCGCTTGCGTCGGTCTTCGAGGTATTAGAGTTCAGGCCGTTGTTAACGAACTCCAAGGAGAGAAAATTGACATCGTTCCTTATTCAGACGATAGAGCTCAATACATGGTTAGCGCTTTAGCTCCAGCAGAAGTTACAAAAGTTGTTATTGACGAAGAAAATAATCGCATTGAAGCTGTTGTACCAGAAGAACAGTTTTCGATTGCAATTGGTCGCCGTGGACAAAACGTTAAACTTGCATCTCTTCTTTTAGGATGTGATATTGATGTATTGACCGAAGAACAAGAACAAGAACGTCGTTCAAATGAAAACAAAGTTCGTTCTCAAAGATTTATAGAAGCATTAGATGTTGATGAAATGATTGCTCATTTGCTCATTGCAGAAGGTTTTTCTAATATTGACGAAGTAGCTTTAGTAAGTCTAGAGGAATTAGCAGAAATTGAAGGATTTGATGAGGAGGTTGCTCAGGAATTACAATCTCGCGCCAAAGAATATGTAGAAAAACGCAACAAAGAATTTGCTGAAAAAAGTAAAACTCTAGGTATAGATGAAAAACTACAAGCAATCGAAGGTCTCGATAAAGATATGCTTCTAGCTCTTGCGAACAATAATATTCGTACAGTTGACGACCTTGGCGATTTAGCAACAGATGAACTAATTGAGATATTGGGTGAAGATACTCTTTCAACTAAAGAAGCAGAAAAAGTTATTATGTCTGCTAGAGCTCATTGGTTCGAAGAAGAATAACAATCATTATTTCTTATCCTAGATAACTATCAGGTTATCTAGGGTAAGAAAAGGTAGAGATCATGCAAAAAGAAACAACTCGTAAATGTATTGTAACAGGACAAATTTTAGATAAATCGGCTTTGTTGCGTTTTACTACATTGCCCGACAATACCGTTGTTCCCGATTTTAAAAAAAAGCTACCAAACAAAGGAATTTATGTAACCAACTCTAAGTCTTTGCTAGAAAAAGCTGTTAATACCAATATGTTTGCCAAATCATTAAAAATTAAAGCAAAAGCAACCTTAGCGCTGGTTGATCAAGTATCTTTCTTACTTTACAAACAGGCTCTAAATTCTATATCACTAGCTCGTAAAGCTGGAGCTATGGTTAGTGGTATGGATAAAGTAAAAGAAGCTTTAAAAAAAAATAGCGTTGCTTTTCTTTTAGAAGCAAGTGACGCAGGAAATGATGGACATAGTAAAATTGTATCTATGGCTCAACATGTTGAAATTTTTAATTTGTTTACAATTGAGGAGTTAGACAAAGAATTAGCAAAAGAAAACACAGTTCATATCGCTTTTATCAAAGGTAAAATGGCTAATACGGTAAAAGAAAGTTTTAAACGTCTAGCCTCATTCATAAACAACTAAAGTTTTATAAAAAACGGAGAAATAATATATGACAGAAGATAATGCAAAAAAGAAATTAACATTATCAGGAAAATCTACCCTAACATTAAAACTAAATGGGGCTGCTAAATCGCAACCATCTGATGGTAAAAAAATAGTTCAAGTAGAAGTTCGTAAAAAAAGAATCATTAATCAGCCTTCAGAAACATCTGGGGTTCAACCTAAAATTGATGAAGAAACTGCTGCAAAATTAAAACTCATTGCCGAGGCGAAAGAATATGATAATAAACGTCGCCAAGAAGAAGAGGAACGCAATATTCTTCGTCAAAAACAAAAAGAAGAAGAGCTCCAAAAGCAAAAAGAAAAAGAGGCTGAAGAGCAACGTATAGCCGAAGAGAAAGCTAAACAAGAAGCTGAAAAAATTAAAAATGAAGCTATAGTTACAGTTCAGAATGATTCAGAAACTCGTGTTCTTAATAAATTCAAAGAACGCCAAAGAAGAGATTTCGATGATGATGACGATGATGAGATAGAAAATACGAAAACAAATAAAAAAGTGTTTTCTAAAGAAGAAGTTTTTGAGCAAGAGCGTAAAAAACAGATAACAAAACGTTCTTTTGAAACTCAACGCCGTTCCAATAAAGTAAGCATTCATAATTTTGGCATGGATGAAGAAGACGATGATTATGGTTTTGGATCCCCTCGTCGTAGATTCAAGAAAAAACAACCAAAACCTGTTGTTCAAAATGTTCCAACAGAAAAAGTAATAAAAGAGGTTATTATCCCTGAAGTTATAACTGTTCAAGAGCTAGCTAACCGTATGGCAGAAAAATCTGCAGAAGTCATAAAAAAACTCATGTCTTTAGGTGTTATGGCTACAATTAATCAACCAATAGATGCTGATACAGCTCAAATTATTGTTGAAGAATTCGGTCATAAATATAAGAGAGTTGCCGATAGTGATGTTGAACAAGGTTTATTTGGGGATGAGGATAAAGCTGAACAGTTACTTCCCCGAGCTCCAGTAGTAACCGTAATGGGACACGTAGATCATGGTAAAACATCTCTTCTGGATGCACTACGTGAAACTAATGTTGTTGCGAAAGAAGCAGGAGGTATAACCCAACACATTGGTGCTTATCAAATTACTGTCAAATCAGGTGATAAAATAACATTTATTGATACTCCTGGCCACGAAGCTTTCTCAGAAATGCGCGCACGCGGTGCAAAAGTAACTGATATTGTCGTACTTGTTGTTGCCGCAAATGACGGGATTATGCCTCAAACTGTAGAAGCTATTCGTCACGCTCAAGCGGCAGAAGTTCCTATTGTTGTTGCCATCAATAAAATAGACCTCCCTGGCGCAGACCCAATGAAGGTCAAAACATCTCTTTTACAACATGGTATTGGTGTTGAAGAAATGGGGGGAGAATGTCTGTGTGCAGAAGTATCTGCTAAAAAACGTATTAATATTGACAAACTTGTTGAAGCAATTTTGCTTCAAGCAGAAATGCTTGATCTTAAAGCAAATCCTCAACGTAATGGTGAAGGCGCTGTAATTGAAGCTAAAATGGAAAAAGGTAGAGGAACTGTTATAACAGCTCTTGTTCAAAGAGGAACATTAAATGTTGGAGATATTTGTATTGCGGGTAAAGAGTGGGGACATGTTCGCGCAATGTTCAATGAACACGGACAAAAACTCCTTTCAGCTGGTCCAGCTACTCCTGTAGAAATATTAGGCTTACAAGGTACGCCATCTGCTGGTGACGACTTCATTGTTGTTGCAGACGAAGGCAAAGCTAAAGAAATTACTGGATATCGTATCCGTAAAGAACGTGAAGCAAAATTAGTTAAATCTGCAAAATCTGCTATGGAACAAATGCTTGATAAGATTAAATCTGGTGAAGTTAAACATCTTCCAATAATCATAAAGGCAGATGTACAAGGATCTATAGAAGCCATCGAAGGGACTGTATCTAAATTATCAAATGATGAAGTTAGTGTTCAAATTTTACACTCAGCCGTTGGTGGAATTTCAGAATCTGATGTTA
Organism: Alphaproteobacteria bacterium; assembly: GCA_015062235.1. Lineage (GTDB taxonomy): Bacteria > Pseudomonadota > Alphaproteobacteria > RF32 > CAG-239 > CAZU01. Next base: position 138,477 of record SUUZ01000003.1, read on the forward strand.
CATTAGCAAAAGCATCTCATGCATTGATTATTGGTTTCAATGTTAGAGCAAATGCACAAGCTCGTGATATGGCACGACGTGATGATGTTGAAATAAAATATTATTCAATTATCTATGACGTTCTTGACGATATCAAGAAAGGACTAGAAGGAATGTTATCACCAGAACTACGAGAAAAATTACTTGGATACGCTGAAATACGTGAAGTTTATAACATCACAGGTGTTGGTAAGGTTGGCGGATGTATGGTTACCGAAGGAATGGTAAAACGAGGAGCAAAAATTCGTTTACTTCGTGACAACGTTGTTATCCACGACGGAGCTATCGGTCAACTTAAACGATTTAAAGATGATGTTAAAGAAGTTAAAGAAGGTTTTGAGTGTGGTATTTCATTTGAAAATTACAATGACATTCAAAAGGGAGACTTTATTGAATGTTACGAAATTGAGGAAATAGCTGCAAAACTCTAATCATAAAATAAAACCCTACATCAAATGTAGGGTTTTATTTTATGTAATATTTTCTTATCAACCATCTTCCAGATGAAGCAATAATGAAATAGATAATAGCATCGCTATAGTCGTTGGAGCAATAACAGCCAATCCCACAGGTATGCCTCCATTAATACCCATAGCATAAATAATCTGTGTCAAAAAATAAGCAGAAAAACCCGTAACAATTCCACCAACAATTAAAAACATTACTCCCCCTCTACGATTATTTGGTCTCAAAGCAAATACTGCAGCCATAAAAATCATTGAAACCAAAAACAAAGGAGAAACAAATAACGACCAAAACCTCATCTGATGCCGTGTAACTGCAAAGCCAGACTTATCATAAAAACTAATAACTCGCGGTAAATCCCAAAACGATATAGCCTCAGGCTCAACAAAATTTTCTTCTATTTTATTAATATCCAACACCGTCTCATAACGCATATTACCAACAGATTCTATGGGCTTACCTTCTGTATAAACACTAACATCCCTAAGATCAAAAAAACCTTTCTCTAATACAGCAGCAAAAGCTTCTATTCTTCTAATTGGATGTGACTTTTTATCCATTTCAATTATAGTAACACCACGCAACAATAAATCATTATTTTCTGGATGCAAAGATTTAGCCTGTAGAACCATAACTTTATCATCTGCTATAGCCTCTCTAATCCATAAACCTTGATCTGAAAAAGACATTGCTGACATATTCTTAGTATCCATTCTTCGTTCTAGAGTTTCAAACATACCATACAAATTAGCAGCTATTGGATTTACAAACACAACATTAACAATACCAATACCTAGTGTCGCAACACAAATTGGTATGAGGAAACCCCATATAGAAACTCCTGCCGCCCGCATTACAACAAATTCACTTGTCTTGCTTAATTTCCAAAATGTTATCATTGCAGCAATCATAACAACAAAAGGAAAAACCTGTTCAGCTGTTTTAGGCAATCTCGCAACAGCCAGCTGAACTGCAAACCATATCCCAAATTCTGGCATGCCTGAAATACGTCGCAAGCGTTCAACCATCTCAAATAAAAATATTATTCCTAAGATAACCATCAACACACCAAGAAAGTTTAAAACAATCTGGCGAGTTAAATAACGACCCAAAATAGAGGTAGGTTTCATAAAATTTTCTTCATCATAAAACAGTTAAATATAACCCATAGCTTAGGCAAAAAATGCTTTTTTTGCAAGACATAATTAAAATATTCAGACTATACTTGCTTTTATCAACAATCTAAAGAGCTGACAAATAATTATTAATAGCATCTGGTAGAATGACAACTATATTTTTATTCCTAAAATTATCCCTTAATGCAACATCAACAGCTGCAACCATAGCTGCTCCTGCAGATGGCCCTATAGGAAGCCCCTCCGTCTGAGCTACAGCTCTAGCCATATCCCAAGCATCTTCATCATCAACATCAAAAACCTCATCAACAAATTTTATATCATATAGTGGTGGCACAAAGCCTGCGCCAATACCTGGAATGTTATGCGATCCTCGCTGTCCATTATTCAATACATTACTAGCATTGGGCTCAACAGCAACAACATGTAAATCTGAATTTATAGTTTTTAATGCTTTTGCTACCCCCATTAATGTCCCAGAAGTACCCACCGCCGAAATAATTACATCAACCTTTCCGCCCATATCCGCTAAAATCTCAGTACTTGTACTAAACAGATGAGCTTCAACATTTGATATGTTTTCAAATTGCTTCAACATAATAACTTTGTCAGATTTTTTAGCCAATATCTCTGCTTTTGCAATTGCCCCTCTCATACCATCTTCTTTAGGGGTTAATATTACATCTGCGCCTAAGTGTTTTACCATCTTAATTTTTTCAATTGATGTATTATCTGGCATTACCAACAATGATTTAAGTCCTTTAGATGCACATACAGCAGCTATAGCTACGCCAATATTACCACTAGTAGCTTCAACAAATATTGTTTTATCATCTACGTCTGTTTTACTAATAACATCATCAATCATTTTTAAAGCAGCTCTATCCTTTATTGAAAATAAAGGATTATAAAATTCACATTTACCAAAAATACAAGCCCGAAGATTAAGCTTTTCTTTTAATCGTGCAAACTCAAACATTGGTGTATTACCAACCATTTTTGCAATAGAATCATAAACTCTACGCATAAAATTAACCTCTCTAATTGTTTATAAAGCTTAAAAATATATAGACCTATATAACAGGAATCTGCTACAATTGCAAACATTAAATAATATTACAGACTAGTAAAATGAAACTCTCTAAAATACTATTTTTAACAAGCATAATAACATTATTTTTTCCTAATTTTGTTATAGCTTCAAGTCTTGATGATCTTTATCGTGACATTATTCGTTCCGATAACAGTGGTTATTTGCCTTTATTCGTTAAAAATCGTCAAGCTCCCATTATCTTAATTGAAGAAGATGATCTGCTTGCAATAGAAAAAAATGAGAGAACAGCAAATACCAAAGATAATATTCCTGTAAAATTATCAAATGATATAAACAAACGCTCTGCCCTTGCGAAAGCTCGCCAACTTCAATGGCTTAAAACTATAGCTGCTATAAAATCAAACCAAGTTACTCCCTTAGAACTTCAAGATATAACTTCTCGTGTAAAAGAAAACGACCCTAAAGCTACAGAAATTTTAGCTTGGATGTATACAACTGGAACAGGAGTATCTACAGACTTTATTGAAGCATTTAAGCTTTACCAAAAGGCCGCTCAATTAAACGTTACTAACGCAGAAAAAAATGCTTTAATTATATACAAATCAATGAATGACGAACAAAGACGCAAGGTTAAAAATCGGTATTAAGAAATCTCTTCTGCTTCTTTTATCAATTCCCTAACAAAACCTTTAAGGCCAACTTGACGAACTCGCTTCATACGTTCACCTGAAATAATTTTTTGAATTTTAGTCACCGTTTCATGTAAGCTCACATTAACAATGACATAATCAAATTCATCCCAATGACTAACTTTATCCAAAATTATTCCCATTCTCTTTTCAATAACTTCTTTGCTATCAGTTTTCCGACCCTCTAGACGATTGCGTAACTCTTTAATTGATGGAGGTAATAAATATATTGTAACCACATCACTTCCTGCTTTTTCTTTCATTTGTCTTGCGCCAGCCCAATCCATATCAAATAAAACATCTTGCCCGACGTTAATAAAACTATCAACTTCTGAACGCAAAGTCCCATAACGAGACCCATACTGTGAATCGACATATTCATAAAAAGCATCTTGTTTTAAAAATTCATCATATTGTTGATCCGTAACAAAATAATAATCCACACCTTCAACCTCACAATCTCTAGGTTCCCTAGTAGTGACTGAAACTGAAAATTTTATATTGCTATCACTTTTTAACAACTCTTTAATAACAGTCCCTTTGCCTGTACCTGAAGGGGCCTCAATAATAAACATTGCACCTTTTCTAACTTTACGCAAACGATCTATAATCTCATCCATAATTAAACTCCCTTTTATTCTATATTTTGAACTTGTTCTCTAAATTGTTCTATAAGAGCCTTAAGCTCCATTCCCAAGTTTGTAACCAAAATATCTGTAGCTTTTGAACACGTTGTATTTGCTTCACGATTAAGTTCTTGACACAAAAAATCTAATCTCCTACCAACAGCATCTTTCGCCTCTAATAAACTATAAGCAGATTTTATATGTGTCTTTAGGCGGTCAACCTCTTCCCTTATATCTGCCCTTGTAACAAGCAAAACAATTTCTTGCGCTATGCGTTCTTCATTAATATTAATATCTTTAGCATACTGTTGCAACTGAGTGTCAAGCTTTTCTTTTAATTTTAAAGGTAATTGTTCAGCAATATTTTCAATATTTTTTACCACTATATCTATTTTAGCTAATATTGCTAATAAAACTTCCTTTATTTTTCTACCTTCTTTTTGACGATCTTGCTGCAACAAATTACAAACAGACACAAAATCATCCACAATCTTATCTTTTAATTGAACTAAGTTCTCATCGCTTATACTGCTTTCCTCTAGTTCCACAACACCTCTTAATCCTAGAAGTTCAGCCGCCGATGGACTAGCTATCTGTCCTTCAAATTTTTGAGATAACTCAACAGCTTTCAATGTCAAACTATCAAGTAGCTCTTCATCTATCTTAACTCTTTTAGTATTATTTTCACAAACTACATCTAAAAAAACACTAACACTACCTCGGCTTAAAACATCTGCAGCTTTAGGTTTTAAAATCAAAGCTAAATCGTCATAACCCATAGGCAAACGATACTTTATATCCAACCCTTTACCATTAACACTTTTAACTTCCCAACTCCAAGAAACATTATTGTCATTAGATGATAATGCACCATTAATTCTTGCAAAACCAGTCATACTTGCTATACTCAAAGCTCAAGATCCCTTTAATTATTTTAAAACTGAAATAATTATATATAAAAAAGTTTAATAAGTTTTTAAGGAGGCAAAATGTCAAAATTTTCCCACATTTTAATCACTGGAGCATCATCAGGTATCGGGGAAGCTCTAGCTTTACACTATGCCTCAAAAGGAACAAAACTTTTATCTATTTGTGGTCGAAACGAAGAACGTTTAGAAATTGTTGCTAAAATATGTCGTCAAAAAGGATGTGAAGTTGAAACCAAAATATTGGATGTAACAAATAAAGAAGATGTTCATAATTGGATTATCGAAAGCAATAAAAAAATGCCTTTAAACCTGGTATTTGCAAATGCTGGTGTTGCTACCCTACAAGAAACTACTGAAAATGTTCACCGAACATTTAACATTAACGTAATGGGAATTGTAAATACCATACTACCCACTATTGAAATATTTAAACAAGCCCCATTATCCCAAACAAAACACATTGCTATAACATCATCCATAGCAGGATATCATGGAATGCCAACATGTCCTTCCTATTCAGCATCTAAAGCTTGTATCAAAGCTTGGGGGGAAGGACTGCGCTTAAACTTAAAGGATAGCGGAATTAATGTTTCAACTATATGTCCTGGATTCGTGCGTTCTCGCATAACAGATAAAAATACATGCCCTATGCCTTTTTTTATGGAAGCTGATAAAGCTGCTCAAATTATCGCCTCTAACATAGAAAAAAACATCGGATTAATTTCCTTTCCTTGGCAAATGCGCTTTGCTACTTGGCTAGGATCTATATTACCTAATCGTATAAGTGATTTTATTTATTCAAAACTTCCTTATAAAGTCTAGTAAACGTTTATAGCCCTAGCTCTAATAAGATACCACAAAATTAACAACCCTGGCAATGCCATCAAGGTTGTTACCACAAAAAACCACTGCCAAGAAAGTGTAATAGCTACAAAACCTGAAGTAGCTGCAAATAAATCTCTTGCTGCCCCCATAAATGATGATAACAAAGCATATTGTGTTGCCGTATATTTTCTATTACATAATGCTGATAAATACGCTACAAATGCTGCTGTCCCCATTCCTCCAGAAATATTTTCAACAAAAATATTAAACATTAAAATCTCAACATTATTCCCAGCATAAAATTGCCCCACATAAACAAGGTTAGATAACCCCTGTAAAAATCCACAAACAACTAATGAACGAACCAAACCTACTCTTTTTACAACAACACCACCTACTAATGTTCCAATAATTGTCGCCACTACTCCATATATCTTAATAATTGAAGCAATCTGAATCTTAGTAAAACCTATATCATCAAAAAAGGGATAAGCCATTGGCGCAACATACGCATCACTCATACGATAAAAAAAGATAAATAATAGAATAAATACCCATTTATCTCTTTTCATAAAATCCGAAAAAGGTTTTACTACAGCATTTACAATGGTTGCTCGCAAGGTATAAGGATGAGATGCTTTATTGTTTTTTGGCTCTTGAGAAAACATTATCGTAACAAGTCCCACTAGCACACCCAAAGCCATAATTTGATAAACATACGCCCAACTTAATAACGTTGCTAAAAATAAAGCTCCAGCACCTGAAAACAAAGTACCAAACCGATACCCTAAAACAAACACCGCTACAGCTGCTGCCTGCTCCTTAGACTTGAATTTCTCAATACGATAAGCATCCAAAACTATATCTTGAGACGCAGAAAAAAGAGCCGTTAAAAATACCCAAACAACAAAAAGTATCGGAGAAACTTTAGGACTGGTTATAGACATAAAAAATAACGACACAATAAGCAAAATCTGTAAAAATACAGCCCACCCACGCCTGCGTCCTAATTTCGAAAAAAAAGGTAAAGAAAATTGATCTATAACTGGTGAAACCAACCACTTAAAACTATACGGAGCTTTAACTATAGAAAATAATCCTATAGTAACTAGCGATATACCAGCATCTTTTAGCCACAAAGATAATGTCGAAGACACTAACAAAAACGGCAACCCTGACACAAACCCCAACAACAACATAACCAACATTCTTTTGTCGGCATAAATTTTTAATGATCTAATCCATTTTAAAAACACACATATCTCCTATAGTAATGTCTCTAACATAAAACAAAATAAATAAAATTTAATTAAAAAAACAACCTCCAATAAAAATATTGGAGATTGCTTTTTCGCTTCAATCAAAATCATTTATAAAGATTTCTTTGACGATATTTAGTATGCAACAACTCATGAGACTTACCCTCCCCTGGTTGCCCCAAAAATTCCGTATAAACTTGCTTAACCTCTTCATTATGATGAGATAAACGATTCTTCGCTTTTTCATCTTCACAATTTAACCCCAAGGAACGTTTTTTACGAATTTCATCAGTAATACCCCACGGTTTTGGTAAATTGTGCATCATAACTTTAGGCTGCCCACCTCCAGCAATGCACCCTCCAGGACAAGCCATAACTTCTATAAAATGATAAGGTAAATCTTCACCAGCATCATGGGCAGTTTTAATTTCAGCCATAATATCCTCTACGTTACCAACACCATTAACAACAGCTATACGGATTTTAGTACCATTAATATCTACTTCAGCAACTTTAACACCTTCAAGCCCTTCAATAGCCTCAAAATTCAAATTTCCTAGCTCTTCTCCTGTGATATAAAAATATGCAGTACGTAAAGCCGCCGTCATCACACCGCCAGTAACACCAAAGATGGTAGCTGCACCAGAATATTCTCCCAACGGGCTGTCAGCAGGTTCTTCCTTCAATGACTTAAAGTTAATACCTGCTTGGCGAATCATTTTAGCTAACTCACGAGTAGTCAAAACAACATCAACATCTTGATATCCTGATGATGACATAGATTCATGACGTCTCACTTCCCATTTTTTAGCTGTACAAGGCATAATCGATACAACCTTAATCTTTGATGCATCCACACCAATTTTTTGAGCATAATATGTTTTTGCCAAAGCACCAACCATCTGGTGAGGAGATTTACAAGATGACAAGTTCGACAAATTTTCTGGATAGTATTTTTCAATATAATCTACCCATGCTGGACAACAAGATGTGAACATTGGCAAATTATCATTAGCTGTAAAGCGTTTTACAAATTCACTTGCTTCTTCAATAATTGTCAAATCAGCACCAAAATTTGTATCAAACACCTTGTTAAAACCAAGACGTCTCAAAGCGGCATAGATTTTTTCGGTCAAGTTTGCACCAAAATCATAACCAAATTCTTCACCCAAAGCCACTCTAACTGCTGGAGCAATTTGTACAACTGTAATTGTTTCTTTATCCTTTATCATATCCCACACTTTTTGTGTTTCATCATATTCTACAATTGCTCCTGTAGGACAATGAGCAGCACATTGTCCACACTTAATACAAGGGGTATCTGCTAACTTTGCATCATTTGCCCCTGTTATTTTTGTTGCAAGTCCTCTATTAAGATAACTCAGAGCCCAAACATTTTGAATATTCTGACAAATATCTACACAACGTCCACAAACGATACACTTAGCAGGATCAAGAACAACCGCCTGAGTTGAAACATCAAGCTCCTCTTCATCAACTATTTTTTCAATTTCATCCCTATCAATTCCTATTTGCATAGCCATATCTTGCAGCTCACATTGTCCATTTCTAGCACATTGTAAACAATGATTTGGATGATTACTTAAAATAAGCTCTAAAACCGTTTTTCTTGTTTCACGCAACTCTACATCATTGGTAATAACTTCCATACCCTCACTAACAGGAGTACAACAAGAACGCATAATTCTTCCACCAACTTTAACTATACACATTCCACATCCTGCAGACGGATCAACATCTGGATGTTTACATAAAGTAGGTATATCTACATTAGCACTACGAGCAGCATCCAAAATACTAGTACCTGCTTCAACTTCAACTTCTACATCATCTATTTTAAGCTTCACCATACTATTTCTCCTCTGCATCAACTAATTTATCTAAATACTCATTCTCATAGAAATTCAAAGTAGACAATACTGGATTAGGAGCAGTCTGCCCAAGTCCGCAAAGCGACGCTTTTTTCATAGCCGAAGCAATTCTCTTCAGTTGTTCCAAATCAGCTTTTGTACCCTTACCTTTATTAATCTTATCTAACAAATTGAGCATTTGTTTTCCGCCGATTCTACAAGGAGAACATTTACCACAAGATTCATCAACAGTAAAATCTAAATAGAACTTGGCTAAAGATACCATATCAGATGAATCATCAATAACTATCATACCGCCAGATCCCATAATTGAGCCAACTTTTTTTAGTTCTTCATAACATACTGGCATATCCATATAATCTTTAGGAATAACTCCTCCTGATGGTCCTCCTGTTTGCACAGCTTTTAATTTTTTACCATTAGAAACACCACCACCGATTTCATTAACGATTTCGTTAATTGTAGTACCCATCGGAACCTCAATCAAACCGGAGTGTTCAACCTGACCGGTCAAAGCAAAAACTTTGGTACCTTTAGATGTTTCTGTACCGAAAGATGCAAACCAATCAGCACCTTTAAGCAAAATTTTTGACACATTTGCCAAAGTTTCAACATTGTTAACACAAGAGGGCTTATCCCACAAACCTTTGTTTGTCGGATAAGGAGGTCTTGGTCTCGGAGTACCTCTGGCGCCTTCAATTGAGTGAATCAAAGCAGTTTCTTCACCGCAAACAAACGCACCGGCACCAAGTCTGATATCAATATTAAAGCAGAAATCCGTTCCCATAATATTGTTACCGAGTAAGCGATTCTTTTTACAAGCTTTAATAGCTTTTTCCAATCTTTCGACAGCCAAAGGATATTCGGCACGAACATAGAACCATCCTTCTGTTGCTCCGATTGCATAAGCAGCAATCATCATACCTTCAATAACGGCGTGCGGATCGCCTTCCAAGATTGAACGATCCATATAAGCACCGGGATCACCTTCGTCGCCGTTACAAATTATGAATTTTTCATCCACTGTTGGAACTTTAGCTGCCAACTCCCATTTCATACCAGTAGAAAAACCACCACCGCCACGACCTCGCAAGCCTGACTTTTTAATTTCATCAACAACTTCGGCTGGCGTCATATTTTTCAAAGCTTTTTCCAAAGCTAAATAACCACCTCGAGCCATATATTCCTGAATATCTTCTGGATCCATATGTCCAGCATTTTTTAATACAACTTTCTCTTGCTTAGTAAAAAATGGCAAATCTAAAGACAAAACATATTTTTTAAGCTCTTCAGGAACACCATTAACTCCTTTAGTATTCAGTGCTGGCTCAACATATTTTTCCATTATATCTTTAACAGCTTTTAAATCTAAACGCTTAAATAAAACATCTTTTTTACCTTTAATTTCTACTCTAATCAATGGTCCTTGAGCACAAAGCCCCATACAGCCTGTAGCAACAACTCTGACTTTATCTTCAATCTGTTTTTCCACAATAAAGTTTTTTATCAAATCTAAAATGTCATCGCTACCTGAAGACTTACATCCTGTAGAATGGCAACAATATATACTACATTCAAATCTTTCTATTTCAGCCAGTTTATTTTTTGCCTGTTCATGAATATCAAATCTTTTATCTAAATCCATATCGACCATATTAGTTCTCCTCAAAAGCTTTACGCCATTCATTCAAAATAACAGGAACATCATCTGGTGTAACACGTCCATATGTTTTACCATTTACTACACACACTGGAGCCAAACCACAACAACCAACACAACGAACACTCTGTAAATGAAACATTTTATCAGCAGTGCTTTCCCCTTCATTAACACCTAATTCTTCTTTAAATTTTTCCAAAACTTTATCATTACCTTTAAGATAGCAAGCAGTACCTGTACAAACAGAAATAACTGCTTTACCAGGAGCTTCTAATTTGAAAAAATTGTAAAAAGTCAAAACCTCATAGATTCTAGCCAGAGGTATTCCCATACCTTGAGCCACATCAACAGCATCTTGCCAATCAATATATCCCTTAACCCCTTGAATTTCATGCAAAGCCATAATCAAAGAACCACGTTTTTTACGCCATTTATTAGCAACTTGCGTGGCCTGAGAAACATCAACCATACTTTATCTCCTTGTTATAGTCTGTTCACTGTTTGAAAGGGTAAAGCAAAAAAATATCAACTGCAAGCAGATTCGATGAAACCCCCAAAAATTTATTTTGACAATCCACAAAAAATCGGCCATTTAATAAATAAGTTTAAATATAAAACAAAATGGTTATAATCCTTTGCTATGAAAAAGTTAAACCTATATATTGCCAAACAAATCATCATTGGTTTTCTTTTGGTAAGTCTTTCTTTAATGTCAATCATTTGGTTGTCACAATCTCTTCGATTCCTTGATATGATATCTTCTGACGGGATTACCATCGGTGTTTTTATTGAGATGACATCTCTCTTAATGCCTCGTATTTATACAATTCTTGCACCTATATCTCTTTTTGCTGCAATACTTTTTGTTTACAATCGTATGCTAGCAGATCAAGAGTTGGTGGTGATGAAATCGGCAGGCATAAGCCCTCTGCAACTAGCTAAGCCAGCATTTTGGAGTGGTTTTTTTCTCCTTTTTTTCAATGTTTGGGTAATGAATGTTGGAATACCAAAGGCAGAAAATACTTTCAATGATTTAGAATGGAAAGTAAAAAATAACATATCACACCTTATGTTCCGTGAAGGAGAATTTACAAACATTCAAAAACAAAAACAGCTTACAATTTTTATCGCAAAACATGAAGATGATGGCAGCGTAAGCGGGATAATGATTAATGATGAACGAAATCCTATTCGTCACTCAACAACTACAGCTGAAAAAGGTATTATAATTCAAACCGCAACAGGTCCTCGTATTGTCCTTATAAACGGCACCAGACAAGAAATAAACCGAAAAAATGGTCAATTTTCTTCTGTTAGCTTTGAAAGATATTCTGTTGATTTTGGATTAAAAGGTACTAGAGCTCGTCGTAAAGACAGTGTACGGGTTAGATCTTTCCATGATTTAATCGATTCTTTAAATGATGCTTCACTATCAAAAGCCGAACAACGCAAATGGTTTGTAGAAGGCAATAAACGCATAACTACACCATTACTTGCTTTAGTTTATTCTCTAATTGCTTGTACGGGATTACTTATAAGCAATTTTAACAGACGAGGACAAAGTAAAACTTTATTTATATCGCTGGGCAGTGTTGTTTTAATCCAAGCCATCGACTTGATAACAGGAAATTTAGCTGCAAAAAATTTGTATTGGCTAAGTATTATGTATGCTAATATAATACTTCCTCTAACAATTTGCTTTATACTTTTAAAAAAAACTACTATATTGCAATCATTTAAAAAGCATAAAAAAGAGAGGGTTTATGCTTAAAAAATTACTTTTAATCAGTCTTTGCACACTAACATTTTCAGCAAACGCTCTAGCTTCTGAAAATGATAGTCTTGTAGTTTTAAATACCAATAAAACCATAGAAAAAACAAAATCCAAGCCTCTCACAAAAATAGAGCCTAAATATAATATTACCAACGTACTTAATACTCAAGATTCTGTGGCAAATGAAACAGAAATATATTTTAGCGCAGATGAACTTTCCAATGATTCTAATTCTAATAAAGTAATAGCTATTGGAAATGTTGAAATTATACGCCAAGATTTAACTCTTCGCGCAGACAAAGTTACTTATGATCAAAAAACAGACCACATTCAAGCGGAAGGAAATATTGTACTTCTAGAAAAAAATGGCAATGTTGTTTTTGCCGACACATTAAATCTTAAAGAACGCATGCAAGAAGCTGATGTTAACAATATTAAGGTTATACTTCTTGATAAAACCAGATTAGCTGCAACATCTTTCCACAAAAAACCCGATGAGAGTAAGGTGTTACGGAATGCAATATACACTCCTTGTGATAGCTGTCAAAACAAATCCCCCCTTTGGCAAATGAAAGCTCGTAAAGTAATACACGACCCTATTGGTCAAAATGTTGAATACCAAAGTGCTTTCTTAGAAATAAAAGAAATCCCTGTTTTTTATACGCCTTATTTCTCACACCCTGACCCATCTGTAAAACATCGTTCTGGATTTCTTTTTCCTCACTTTATGAGTAACAATTATTTAGGCGCGGCAATCCAACCTCAATATTTCTGGGATATATCTCCTCAAGAAAACATTCTATTTAATCCCTTTATATCATCAGATAAAGGGGTTGTATATTCAGCTATCTACAACAAATATTTTTATCGAGGAGAATTAAGTGCTTCTGGAACCTTTTTACAAGATGAAGATGATAATAACAAAAAAGAAAACCGCGGAAACCTTTTTCTTTATGGACGTTATGAATTAAATGATTACTGGGTTGCAGATACCGATATAAATTATGCTTCAGATGACAATTATTTAAAGGATTTATCCCTTCCTCGTAAAGATGATTCTTGGCTTACATCTCGCATAAGAATGCAAGCTTTTGACAATCGAAATTATGCTTCTATTGAGGGTTATTACTACGACATGCTTAGTTATAACCTAAAAAATAATAACACACCATATGTCCTTCCATTAATGAGTTATGAAAACATTTCATCACCAAATAGATATGGAGCTTATACAAAAACTATTTTTAACACTGCCTCAGTATATCATGAAGAAGACGATTCATCTCACCGAGCTACTATGATCAATTCGTGGAATCTACCCTACACAAGTCCTTATGGAGAAAAATACCGTTTAGTAGCATCTGTTAAATCAGATTTGTACTATATTGATCAATATCTCAACAACAACGAAGAATACACAGGAACAACAGGACGTATATTCCCCCAATTAGGCTTAGAATGGCGATTACCTTTTATCAAAAGCACACCTAAATCATCGCAAATATTAGAACCGATTATTGTAGCAGCCATTGCTCCAGACCAAGATAACAAGCCAGATAAAATACCAAATGAAGATAGTCAAGACACCAACGTTACAGACACTAACATTTTTGACCTTGATCGTTATTCTGGATACGACCGCAACGATGTTGGTAGTCGCATTAGTTACGGATTAAACTGGAGTTTTTATGATAAATATTGGGGGCGTTCTGCTTTGCTTTTAGCTCAAACATATGAATTTGATAAAGAAGAAAATCTTCTTAATCAATCCAACAAACAAAGCCATTTTTCTGATTATGTTGGTAGAATTTATGCTAAACCAAATGAATATTTTTCTATGAACTATCGTTTTAAATTGGATAAAGATGATTATAGTATAAATTATAGCGAGTTGACAGCCTCCATAAAAAATGATGCTTTATGGTTATCAACTTCATACATTTTCTTCCCTGAAGCATCTGAGGTCGCAGCTTATGACGAATATCGTCGTAAAGAAATTTATACCTCTGTTGGTGCAAAAGTTACTCGCAACTGGAGCGTAGATTTGTATACCCGTCAAGATTTGGAAAATAACGAGCCTATATCACGAGGTGGACGTCTTATCTATGAGGATGAGTGTTCTCGATTCTCGTTCAGAGCTGAAAAAGAATATTCGGATGATCCAGAAGACGAAAACACAGGCCTATCATTTTACTTCTCATTCTTCCTTAAAACACTTGGTGGATTGGGTGAAAACTAAAATAAAGGAGTCAACTATATGAAAAAAACTATTTTAGGATTTTTTATTGCTTTAGGATTAATAAACACATCTTTTGCAGAAACTTTTAAAATTGCAGCATTAATAAACGGCGATATCATATCTACAGAAGATATTAACGATCAAATCAATATATTTATGCTAAATTCTCCTATTCCCTACAACGAAGAAACAAAAGGGATGATAGAACGCAGAGTAATTGCTCAAACTATTGAAATGCGTATTAAAAACCAAGCTGCTGAAAAAGAAGGAATATCTATCAGTAACGATGAAATTGAAGTTCAATTAAAAAACTGGGCAAAAAAGAACAACATAAATCTTTCAACATTATCAAGTAAAGGTATTTCCCGCAAAGCTATCTCAAACAACTTAAAATCTGAACTGGCTTGGGTAAAATTAATTCGCAAAAAATATTATCAGACAGCAAATCTTACTCAAAAAGAAATTGATGAAACCATCGCAGATGTAACCAAAGATATGGGAATAAAGAAATACCAAGTATTAGAAATATTTATAAAAAAAGAAAATGCTGATGATATAGAAACACTTGTTGCCAAACTAAGAGAGGATCCTAGATTTGAATTATATGCAGCTAGATTTTCTGACGCTCCATCTGCAGCAAACGGAGGCAACTTAGGTTGGATAAACTCTGGTAAAATGATGTCAGCCCTAGAAATGAGATTATCATCAATGAAACCTGGAGAAATTAGCGATGCCACACTCATCGGCGATGGCTATTATATACTAAAACTTATTGATGTATTCGATCCAAAGAAAAACCCCAACTTTACTCCAAATCAAAAAGAAATAAAAAGCTTGCTTGAAAATCAAAAAATGGAAGCAATATCCAAAAAACTTCTTCAAGATTTAAAGCAAAAAGCAATTATTGAGGTTAAAGCATAAAAATGGATTTAAAAGCTGCAATAGATTCTTTACCATCTCTGAAAACGACAGTAGATGCTTATAATCTTATGGCAAAAAAAAGCCTAGGACAAAATTTTTTACTAGACAGAAACATTACAGATAAAATCATACAAAGTAGTCTAAAAAAACAAGGATTAACATCTTTTAACGGATCTCACATTTTTGAAGTAGGACCTGGACCAGGAGGATTAACAAGACCTATTTTACGTTCAAATCCAAGCAAACTAACTGTAATAGAGCTAGACGAGCGTTGCATAAAAATCATGCAAGATATTCAATCAAAAACTGGCGAAATACTAGAGATAGTAAACCATGACGCTCTTTTATATAATTTTAGTTTTGATGAAAATTTACCCAAGCATATTATATCTAACTTACCATATAATATTTCCGTTCCACTACTAACAAAGTGGCTACAAGATATAAGTAAGTATAGATCTTTGACATTAATGTTTCAAAAAGAAGTTGCTGATCGTATTACTGCTCCAATCAAAACAAAAAACTATGGACGTATATCAATATTGTCTCAACTCCAATGCAAGATAACAAAATTACTAGACTTAAACCCAGAGTGTTTCACTCCTGCACCAAAAATATGGTCTAGTGTTTTATTGTTTCAACCATCTGAAACACCTCTAAATATAAACGAAATTTCAAATTTGGAAAAATTAACATCCCAAACATTTTCTATGCGCCGAAAAATGATACGTCAAAGCTTAAAATCGGTAAAGAATCTTGATTCTATTTGTGAAGAAATCGGACTATTACCAACAATGCGCCCAGAAGAAATCTCACCATCACAATTTTTAACTTTAAGTAAAAAAATAGCAGCTTATTAAGCTGCTATTTTTCAGCAATCAAACTCTCGCTTTAACGATCTTTCAAACAATCCAGCAATAATATTCTTTATATCTCCTTTTTCATAAATAGCCTGATATAAAGCCTGACTTATAGGCATTTCGATTCCATACTTATCAGAAACAGCTTTAACAGCCTTTAATGTAGGAACACCTTCGGCCAATTTTCCAAAATCTTCCCCTCGAGCAAACCTTTCACCGAACATACGATTATGACTATTTTTAGAAAACAACGTAGCTTCATAGTCACCCAAATGAGATAATCCATATGCCGTCATAGGATTTCCACCATAATGTTTTATTAAACGCCCCACTTCTATAGGAGCTCTAGCCATCAAGGCGCCTTTAAGACCATACCATTCCAAACCATCTAAAATACCTGCAGCAACACCTATAACATTTTTCATTGCCGCTCCTATTTGATTACCAATCAAATCATTACCATAATATAAACGAATAAGAGAACTTTGCATAATATTTATTACTGTCTCTTTGGTTTGTTCTTCATCACTATCAACCACTGCAGCTGAAGGAACACCTTTCATATAATCTTGCACATGTCCTGGTCCCCCAAGTGTTGCGACATGAATATCTTGTTTGATTTCTGAGCGCATAATTTCAAGCATTCTTTCACCACTCGGTTCTTCTAATCCCTTCATTGCTAACAAAAAAGTCTTACCCTTCAAATCGTAAACCCTTAATTCCCTACAGAGTCCTCTAAAATACTGACACCCTATAGAAATAATAATAAAATCATTATCCAAGACCTTATCCAAGCTATCAAATAAAAACATATTATCACTTAAAGAAAGATATGAATTTTTTCTAGTATTTTTTAGCTCAATAAAATTAGGAGAGGTTGGAATATCATACATATAAACTTCTGATGCTTTTCCATAATTTGCAGCATACCACCCTAAAAAAGTTCCCCAACGTCCGCAACCTATCAAAGATATTTTAGTCATTCGAAATAACCTTAAAAAATTAAACACAAAAACCCTACCAAAAATCTACTTCATAAAAAGACTTTTGGCAACCACGATATATCGCATTATAAACAACTACAATTAAAGAAAACCTTTTTTTGTTCTCTGACGAGTAACAATAGCAGAAATATGATCAAACTGTTCAAAAGAGTGATAAGCATAATCAAAGCTTTTCTTGTCGCAATCATAAAAAACTTGATTAGCTAATGTTTGTATGGCCGTATCAATACGACGAAAAGCATCATTATAATCGGAACTATAATTATTTTTTGCCTTTTTCTTAACTATTGCGTGATATGCAGAAATAACCTTTGCAGTCTCATCAGCAGAATTAGCGTACCCCTTCTCCTCGAAATCACGCATAATCCGAGCTGTTGTCTGATAAAAGCACTTATTAGTCAAAATGCTTTTTTGCTTTTTATTGTTACTATCAATTATCATTTTGCAAAGTAATCCATAGTTTTGTAAGGTTTCTACTAACATACAATAATAAAAAAAGCAAGATTTTTTACTCATCATCTATGTACTTTATACTATAATATTTAATTTAACGAAAAGTTAATTACAAGATATCAGCAAAAAAATGATTTTATTCATAAAAAAACAAAAATAATTATTGCGTATTTAATCATAAATGATTAAGTTACCTCACAAAGGACAGGTGGCCGAGTGGTCGAAGGCGCACGATTGGAAATCGTGTATACCTCCAAAGGGTATCCAGGGTTCGAATCCCTGTCTGTCCGCCAATTTACCTTTTAATCCTCTGATTTTGCAGGTTATTTTTTAATCACAAAAAGCACTAATGATACAGTAGTAACAAGAAAACATCTAAGACTTCTTCGTAGAAAATACTCCTTTTACTCAAGAAGTAGAATTTAACAGTGGGAAGATTTATTACTTCCTTTTGTTTTATTCTTTTACAATATCATCACCAATACTACCCCAACCACTATTATGAGAGGCATTAGGAACAATAATTATAGGAGCATTATTTTTTATAAACTGCTGAACTAAATGTGGTGGAATTATATCATCATCTTCACCAACATAGTGTATTTGAGGGATTTTTATAAAATTATCATAATAATCTATAAGGTTTAGAGATTCATTTAATGGTGATATATTATGATATTCAATCCAGTTTTGATGATCTAAATTTCCAGCAATAGTAATGATTTTTTTAACATTTAATCCTTGTTTGGCAGCTGATATTAAACCTGCAACTTGTGCTCCACCAGAGAATCCAATTAAAACAACATCATTGTTGCCAACAATTTCTTTAATTGCTTGATACTGGGCATTTATAACTTCTGGGGCAAATCTTGCTGTTGTCCAATGTCTTTGAGAACAAATAGGAGATTTTATATATTGGCAGGGTCTTGCCAAATATATAACATTAGCATTTTGGTCACTAAATGCTATTTTTTGCATCATTTTGCTTCTTGGGGTTGGGTCTTTGGTTGGTCTGCCATATTTATTATAGGCATATCCATCACCTTCAACATAAACCTTATATTTTGCTTTTGGATTGGTAATTTTTTGCCAACTTGCTAAATTAAATGTATCTGTTTTTATTTCTTTATATACAAATTCAGATGGAATGCTTATTGATGAACAACCACTTATCAATAATAAAATAGCAAATATTTTTAATACACTTATTTTCATAACTCTATAATACATTAAATTTATAAAAAGCAAATACCCTGCAACCAATCAGTCACAGGGTATTCACTTATATAATTAAATACTAAAATTTATATTTAGCGTTCAACATACCTGTATGGTCTTGATAGTCTTCACGGAATTTACCTTCGTAACCAACAGTAATTTCAATTTTTTCATTTACATCAGCTGAAATTCCTGCACCGAATTCAAATCCTAATCTATCAAGTCCTTCACCTTCAACAGTATAAGCTGAACCATTTGCTAATGTTACAACAGAACTATTATCTGCATCTATAACATCATATGTCAAAGCAGCTCTTACTTCAGGTTTCAATACTGTTCCGTTTTCAAGTTCCCAGTTTCTTGTTGCTTTTGCACCTACAACAGCTGTTACAACATCTAAATCATCAGATGATATATTTTGACCTGCTGTATCTGTATAACTGTCTTGTTTTACATGAACATATCTTAAACCTGCTTCAGGTATAACTTTATAATCTTTATATTCTGTTTCATAACCTGCCATTGCTTGTAAACCAAATGTTTCTGCATCATAATCAGCATTTACGTTTACACCTGCAACATTTTTATTTTCAGAATAATCAGACCAACCATATGACATCATACCATTTACATACCAATTACTTGGTTTGTATTCACCATAAAGTGCCAATATATGAGTATCAACATCAGTTGTTCTCATAAATCCATCAACATCAGTTTTTGTATATGCATAGGCAATACCAGCTTTAACATCATCCTTAACAATTTTTTCCAAACCAAATGCTAAACCTTCTGAATCTGCATCAAAGCCATTTTCTGTATCAAGTTTTGATTTGTTGAACAGGCCTTTAACCCACATTGCTGCTTTTTCAAATACATTATCACCTGATGACATACCATTACCAGAAGAAGCCAAAGAACCTCCCGACATACGAGATGAAATAGCAGAGAATACTTGGCTCAATGTTGATGTTTGAACTTGTTGAACCATTGGATTAACTTCTGGAGCCAATGCTGTTGCCGCATCAATAGCTGCAGATGGGTTTGTTTGAGCCAATGAGGTAATTTCTTTAGCAACACTATCAAATGTTGTATTGCCTGTATCTCCACCTGTTATTACAGCAGCAATTGTTCCTGCTTGATTTGAGTTTGCACCAATTGATGAAGCAATTTCACCTGCTGATTTTGTTTCAAATGTGAGTGCGTTTTTAGTTTTATTAACTCCAACATTATAAATAGTATTTGTCAAACTTGATGTATCCCAATTACCTGAACCATCAACGTCAGTTGCAAATTCAAAAGAATCATTTGCTGAAGTAATGTGACTTACATCTGTAGCTAATTTAACATTACCATCCAATGTAATTGTGCCATTAACTTTTCCACCTTCAGTCGCTGTTTCGTTTATATCAAAGGCATAAGAACTTCCTTCTGCAAAAATAATATTACCTGTTAATGTTCCATTATTTTGAACAGTTCCTGCTCCATCAATGGTTAATGTTTGATTATTATCACCACCAGATTTGTGATTTATAGTATTATTACCATTTAATGTTAATGTTTTTCCTGAAGCTATAGTTAGGGTTTTTACTGGATTATCTGCATATACAACGCCATCAGCAGGAGTTGTTGATTGATATAAAGATATTTTAGCATCATTAATGGTCATATCACCAATTATCAGCTTATTACCTAAAACTAAACCTCCAGCACTATTGTTTCCGTTAATAATAACATTTGTGCCTGATATATCAGAACCAGAATGAGTTTGTGTTAAATACCCGTTCACTGTTAATGTTTTATCACCAGTAAGAGTAACTTTATCGTGCAAAGTTACTTGTCCATTTATTTCAAGATTATCTTTTAATATTAATGTCCCCATATCATTTAATTCACCATCTGTGTCATTAAATGCAATATCTGTTAACTCTAAATCAATATTATCTAATTGATTTTGATTTCTTATAAACTCATCTGCCATAGCATTTGATGCAACAAACGCTGTTGCTACCAAAGCTGTTGTTAATAAAAGATTGTTTTTCATATGATTAAACCTCCTTTTCTTTAATTGCAATTAAAAGAAAACCACCTTTAAGGGTGGTCAGGGAGTTCATCAATCATATTCTCTTAAATGATTATTTCAGTCTTTAGAATCATACTTCTTTCAAGGATAGTAAATATGTTTCCTGAACATACACTAAAATCTCCCCGACCATATTGCTATGAATCGGGGATATATCTATTGTTATCTATAATAACAGATAACAATATGACGATGTTATACCCTAACACCGAAGAGAATAAGAGCCGATGAAAGCCCCATACCACTCGGGTACTAAATACAAACTATTGTTTATATCTAGTAAAGAGTTTAACTTTATCATTTTTAATAGTAAAGTGAAAAATGAATTTTTTTAATTTCTATAAACATTCTTTTATTCCACTTTTTGTTTTAAATACATATATAAGGTTGAATAATTAATTTTTAACATTTCTGCTATTTTTGTTTTCTGAATATTTTGTGCTAATAAATTTTTTACCAACTTTTCTTTACCCATTAATTTTGTAGTGGTGTTTTTTCTCCCCTTTGGTCTTCCTACGTGTTTTCCTTCAGCTCTTAATCTTGCTAAACATTGTTTTGTGCGTTGAGAAATTAGGTTTCGTTCTATTTCTGCTGACAATCCAAAAGCAAAAGCCAATACTTTTGATTGCACATCATAACCTAAACGATAATTGTCTTTTATAGTCCACACTTGACAACCAATATTCATACAGTGATGTAATACAGACATTATTTGCAATAAATTACGACCAATACGACTTATTTCACTTGTAATTAATATATCATCAGCTTTTAATTTCTTAATCAACTTACCTAATTTTCGTTCTCCTAAAGACTTTTTTGATGAAATTGTTTCTTCAATCCATTTATTTATATACAAATTATTAGCTTTTGCAAATTGCTCTATCTCAAATTTTTGGTTTTCTTGATGTTGCTTATCTGTTGACACTCTTATATACGCATAAATCATAACTTATCCTTTTAATATATTTGATTAAAAAAGATGAGTTTAATAAATACTTATCTAATTGAAAAAAATAACTATAATCATATAGCCTCAAAAAAACCACCCTTCTATCAGGTAGCTAACTACTTGAATTAGTTCTACGTCAAAGATATCAGCATCGGCGTTTCCTCATATAGTTTGTAGTGAACCGATTATTTTGCACAAAAAAAGAGAGGAACTATATTCCTCTCTTTGAAACTATTTTCAAGCGTTTGATTTTACTATAAAAATTGGAGCGGGTGATGGGATTCGAACCCACGACATCAACCTTGGCAAGGTTGCGCTCTACCCCTGAGCTACGCCCGCATAGCAAAAAGATAATTATCACATATTTTTTATTTTGCAAGTATTTTTTTTAACTTTTTTATATTTATTCAAAATCCTTTTGTTGTTCTACTTGAACAACCCCATATAACTCATCCATCATCTGAAACATTGCATCAAAATTTGCTGTTTTAATAGACATCAAACTCCAAACCAAAACTACTACCGAAACAACACGCAAAGACCAAATTATTTTTCTACTCCCTTTAAATATTCCTCCTTTAGAATCTCTATTTACAAACAACAATTCCAACTCTGCCCACAAGCTAGTAAATAACAAAGGAATATACATAGCAAACTGAGCTATCAGCGTCAAAAAAAGTTGTATTACCCCCCTTTTCCAATATTTTGCATAAAAATTATGCACACCTAAAGTTCCCAAAAAAAAGGCCAAAACAATATAAACAATACCATTTATATGTGATAAATCTTTATTTTTTTCAATAATTTTTGCTGCCAAATGATGTTTATGCTTCACTAATTCCTCTTCAGAAATTATATGCTTATCCTTCATTTCTCGCAATTTTTGCGCATCAAGCATCAAAGCCTCCTTTATTGGCTCCAATAAAATTAAAAATCTTTCAAACGAATTTTCCTATCTAACTCACGATTTTTAATTACTTCTCTTTTATCATAGTTCTTCTTACCACGCCCTAAACCAACTTCTAATTTTGCTTTCCCTCTATTATCAAAAAAAAGACGAATTGCAATCAACGTATATCCCTTTCTAGATAGAGCATTTATAATATCAATTATTTCCTTTTTATTTAAAAGCAGTTTACGTTCACGTTTTTCCATATGTGAAGTATATCCTTTATTAGCATACTCCGCAATATACATATTAGAAATAAAAATTTCTCCGTTTTTTTCAACCCCAAACGCATCATTAATATTTGCATGTCCCAATCTTAGCGACTTTACTTCTGTTCCTAAAAGCTCTAAACCTGCAACAAATTTCTCTTCTATTAAATAGTCAAAATTAGCTCGCCTATTTTGAGCAACCAAGCCCGTTGAAATAAAATCAGATTTTTTTTTCACCTTAACCATATTACCCTTCCAAACCTTGCCATAAAGCTCTCCTAACTTTATACGGAAGCCCTGCATTTTTATATATTGGAAATTTTTCTAAAAATATATCCCAATCTTTCCTCGTCATTAACTCATTTCTTGTATCTTGAGGAATAATCCACAAACGTTTTACAGCTATTACTAATTCACATTTACCCAGTGTACATCCTTTAAATTTATCTGTTTCTGTTAAAACTCTAGCTAATTCCACTGCTTCAGGATAATAGTCTGCATCTCCAATTTCTTGCAATAATTGCCCTAAAACAAACATTGAAACTTCTATATCCAAATTTTTCAGCTTATTCCAAGACAAACTAGTTACTATCCCACCCCACCATCTTACATTATTTTTTATAAAAGCATCAACTTGTCTTTGTATAAAAGCTCTTGTATTAGCAAGAGTTCTCGCTGTATCACTTAACCTCTTCTCATCAATACCTATTTTTTTTAATTCTGGCAAAAACTTTCTTATTTTAACTCTTGCAAAATCAACATCGTCATTCATTGGATCTTCAATCCACTTCACTTTTTTTGCTAGAAGATACTCTTTTAACTCCTCTGGAGACTTATCAAGTTGAGGTCTAATCAATTTTACTCCACCTCGCAAAATTACTGGTTGCATACAACTAAGTCCAAATACTCCACTACCTCTTTGCAACCTAAGCAAAAAAGTTTCTGCCTGATCCCTCAAATGATGCCCAACAGCTAAAATACCAATGTTATTTAACTTGCAAAAATCAAATAACAACCCATATCTAGCTCGTCTCGCAGCTTCTTCTATTCCTTTTTTAGGTTTTTTTTCATTCCATGTCAAAATATGGTGCTCAATTCCGTGTTCAAACATAATCTTAGCCACATACTCTGCCTCAATTCTAGATTCTTTTCGTAAAGCATGATCAACCGTCAATGCAACAACTTTTTTTCCTATCTCAGCCAATCTTATAGCCAATGCCAACGAATCAGCTCCTCCAGAAACGCCAACAGCTATCCTCTCATCCTCTATTTTATATTTATCAAAAAATTTTTGCATAACCTACTTCTTGCACGCAAGCTCTTCAGCCGATTTTGTTGCTCTTATTTTAAGATTCTCTGGAGCATTTGGAAATTCTTTTGCTAAATTAACAAAAGCTGTACAAGCTTCTTCTTTCTTACCCAACATTTGCATAGACATACCTAACTTAAGAATATTGTCAGCACCTTTATTACCACCCTTATATTTTTCATATCCCTTAGCAAACGCTACCGCTGCCTTCGCATAATCTTTCTTTCCATAAAACGATTCTCCCAACCAATACTGTGCATTACCTGCTAGCTTATGATTAGGAAATTTGGTTAAAACTGCTGTAAACTTTTCCGCCGCATCATCATATTTTGAAGCATTAATAGCATCTAATCCTTCTTGATAAATTTGTTCTGCACTTTTAGTCTTAACCTCGGGCAAATCTTCTCCTCTAGCTATACTGCCTCCCAACAACGACTTCGGAGCTCCATTTGCTACAGGAGCATCAAACTTCTTCTGAGAAGATTGATTACTCATACCACCACCTTCAACAGGCTTACCCTCAATCATTTTTAAACGTACATCTATATCTTTATTAATCATATTTATTTTATCACCTAATGTTTTTATCTGATGTTCAAGCATATCAATACGACCAACTGTCTGCCTTAAAACCTCATCCATCTGACTAACTTCCATAACAACATCTTGTCCAGCTCCACTCCCCCCCCGAGCAACCTGACGTTGTAAAACTTGTAAATCTTCTTTTATAGTGTCGATTTGGCGTTGCAAAGCATTATTTGATGCAGCCCTACTATCAAATGCAAGCATTAACATTAATATAGACAGCCCAAAAACAAATTCCTTCATTTTATTCTACCTTTACAAATTGTGTTTAATTTACAAATAATCTAAATCAAAAGCATTCAAAGTACAATAGCGAAAAAAACTGCCCCCAACAAATAAGTTGGGAGCAGTTTAAAGTAATGTGAAATCTTAGATTACATAGACAGAAACTAACGTCCAGCTACAACAGTAACTGCGCGACGATTCTGAGCCCATGCTGCTTCATTGTTACCCAATACAGCTGGTCTTTCTTTACCATAAGAAATGGTAGAGATTCTATTTGCTGCAACACCCTTAGAAATCAAGTATTGCTTAACAGCATTAGCACGTCTTTCACCTAAAGCCAAGTTGTATTCTCTTGTACCTCTTTCATCGCAGTAACCTTGAACAACAACTTTAACTTCATCATGTTTTTTCAACCAGTTAACCTGAGTATCCAAAACCTCCGCAGCATTAGCAGAAATTGCCGAGCTATCATAAGCAAAAAAAACTCTATCCTCAGCATTTGCCATAAAATCACGAGCCATTTTAGATTCGCATTCGCTACCACCAAACAAAGAACTCTCGCTCATTGTCGAACATCCAGACAAAGCAATAACAGCACAAAACACACTTAAAAGCTTTTTCATTTTTATTTTCTCCATATGGGTTTCAAATATTATAGTTGCAAAACAACTAATACAGTTTTAACTTAAGCAATAAAAACTTAATTTTCAATAACAAAAGCAAGTTATAAATCAAAAAAGTTAATAATTTAATTATAAACTTATTTTTAATATTGAAACAATTCTAAGTTTCTATTCTTCAAATAGTTATTAAAACACCGCTTTACACCCTCAACTTTAGTTAAAAAAAAGTATCAGACACCCACAAGCATCTGATACTTTTTCCAATAGTTAGAATTTTCTCCAACATTTACTCTCTTTTTCAAAGTAAAGTGTACCTACACTAAACTTTTCTGCAAGCTCTTCAGTTAAAGGCAACTTCCTACCTTCAACTACGGACACTACGCCATTAAGCAAATTCATCAAAATGTACCTAGCATCTGCAGTTCTATAGACTCGATAAGGATGTTTAAATCCTTTCCGAAGCTCTATTCTTTGCACGCCCATGTCCATTGGTGTCTCACAGCCAATCTTTTTTGCAATAAATTCTGCCACATTGTTTGCAGAATCATCAATAAGGACTGTTTGTGCATCCAACAAATGGATTGGTTTCTTAGATCCTTTCTCAAGCCACAATGTATGGCTCTCAAAGACATAGTCCATTTGAAGAACCTTGTTTGCAACTCCAACTGCAGCAGTTAAACAACGCCTGTCATCAGGATTAATCTCAATATCCCTGTCATAAGGATAATGTCCAAACTGTAGTACCACTATACCTTCTGCATCAGAAGAAAGTTCCTTTCCCATTTCCTCTTTGTAGACGCAAGGAAAATGATGAATTACATCTTCCATCTTCTCAGCACGCGTCCTGTTATCAGAACACACCTGCCTAAAATATGGTGATCTTTTACCAGAACCTCTTTGATACCAATCCTGTGAAATCTGCACAGAAAAACCAGACCCTTGCCCTAAGGCTAAATTATCATTTGCCATAATGTTTAATTATTTTAGATTATTTATTGAGCAAAAGAGCTTCTAAACACTAACGTCCTAGCTTGAAAAACCCAATAATTCTTTTCATAATATTTTTTTATAGACACCACTATATCACTTTTAGACAAAACAATCAAGTTTTTTGTACAGTTTAATTATTTAACCTAGGAAACAAATCACATTGCCGCAAAGCCTCACCCACAACCATAGTCGCTGACACAGCAACATTAATAGATCGGGCTTTTTCATTCATCGGAATAATTATTCTGTTATCGGCAATTTTGTGTACTTCCTCAGGAACTCCTGCCGATTCTCTACCCATGAGAATTATATCATTTTCTTTAAACTCAAAATTAGTATAAGGAATTGATGCTTTGGTAGTCATCAATACGATTCGTCCGTACTCATCTTTGTGCTCATCACGATAAGCTAAAAAATCGTCCCAAGAATTGTGTCTGCGATATTCAACCATATCAAGGTAATCCATACCAGCCCTACGCATTGCCTTATCATTAAAAATAAAACCACAAGGTTCAATAATATCGATTCCCAAATCAACACAAGCACAAAGTCTCATCATTGTACCTGTATTTTGTGCAATATCTGGCTGGAATAAAACTAATCGCATTTTTTATCCTTACACATTAAAAAGGAAGTTTAAAAGATCACCATCACGAACAACATAATCCTTACCTTCAGAACGCATCTTACCAGCTTCTTTAGCGCCTTGCTCTCCACCAAATTTTACATAATCATCATAAGCTATAGTTTCAGCACGAATAAATCCACGCTCAAAATCCGAGTGAATTATTCCGGCACAAATCGGTGCTTTTGAACCTTTTACAAAAGTCCAAGCTCTCACTTCTTTGGGTCCAGCAGTAAAATAAGTTTGCAATCCCAAAAGCTCATATCCTTCACGAATAATTTTGGTCAAACCCGTTTCTTCCAAACCTAAAGTTGCCAAAAATTCTTGCTTTTCTTCTTCGCCATCCAGTTGTGCAACTTCCGATTCTATGGCCGCTGAAATAATAACGGCGCGTGCATTTTCTTGGCGAGCTTTTTCAAAAACTTGTTTCGAAAATTCATTACCTTCAGAGGCTGAATTTTCATCAACATTACAAACATACAAAACA
The DNA here is from genome assembly GCA_015062235.1 of Alphaproteobacteria bacterium. Lineage (GTDB taxonomy): Bacteria > Pseudomonadota > Alphaproteobacteria > RF32 > CAG-239 > CAZU01. Next base: position 166,557 of record SUUZ01000003.1, read on the forward strand.
GGTTTAGATGTCAAAAGCTGCAACATTTTATATGTTTTATACGCATCTTTATTTGCCATATCAGGAGCGGCTGTTCGAGCAGGTTTTCCAGCTTTTAATGCTTCAATAACTGGCATCATAACACTAACATTCAATATCGATTCTTTATCACCACCCTTGGCTTTTTTCTGAGCTTGATCAAATCTTTTTTCCAACGATTCCAAATCAGCAATCATCAACTCTGTTTCAACAATTTCAGCATCACGTATCGGGTCAACCGAGCCTTCAACATGAGTAATATTTTCATCTTCAAAACAGCGCAACACATGAACAATTGCATCAACTTCTCTGATGTTGGCTAAAAACTGATTACCCAAGCCCTCGCCTTTGGAAGCTCCTTTTACGAGACCTGCAATATCAACAAATTCAAGCTGTGTTGGCACCACCGATTTCGGATTAACCATCTCAACCAACTTATCCAAGCGCTTATCTGGCACAGCCACTCTTCCCGTATTCGGCTCAATAGTACAAAAAGGAAAGTTAGCTGCCTGAGCTGCAATTGTCTGAGTAAGTGCATTAAACAACGTCGATTTTCCTACATTTGGCAATCCGACGATTCCGCAATTAAATCCCATTTTAAGAACTCCGATAAATATTACAATATCCAAGCTTATAAATGATAATATTTTCTTTTTCAATCAAAAACCGCTGCTTCGTCTTTTCAAACGATAACAGCGGCGTTTTCTAAAAAAGCTTTTACCCTTTTAATTCGGCAAATTTATTATACATACGCACCACTTCTTTTTTTGTAGAATCATTCAACAATTCTGCTTTAACGGCATCATCTAAGTCCCATTTCAATAAAAAAAAGTGCAGCAAATTCGGATATTTAATATACCATTCGTCATTAATAGTGTTTTGCCATACACTACAGATTTTGAGCTGAAATGCAATGTTTTTTGCATCTTCTTCACCCAAATTAAGAAAATATGTTTCACAAACATACCCGAATCTATTGATGAAGTCCAATGCGATATCATATTTATACAACACAGGCACAAACTCCTCAAACTTTGTATCCCATTTGTTACGTGGTCGTATTCGAGGGTTGGAGGTATCAAGATTTTCTAAAATTCGAATAACCTCTCTTTCTTCTCTTCTTACCATCGCGCCATATAAACCTAATATGACCGCAACCATTTTCATCATTTCCTTCATAATAACTAAAAATTTAAGATTAATAATTGTTTTATCAAAACTTTTTATCAGCGTCGGAGCATTCCTAGTTGATTTGAATACTCCTCAACACCTTTTTTTATCAAAATACCTATTGTCTTAACCACAGTTTCAATTGCTTCATCAAGCTGTTTTTTATCTTCTTTACCAAATCCAGACAATACATAATTTACTACATCTGCACCTTTATCTTTAGCGTGTCCTACTCCGATTCTGATACGGTTGTAATTTGGTGTAATAGCGGCATCAATTGATTTTAATCCGTTATGACCACCTGCACCACCGCCGATCTTTGCTTTTATCTTTCCTACTGGCAAATCCATATCATCATGAATAACTATAATATTTTGAGGCAATATTTTGTAAAAATTAGCTGCTTTTATTACCGAATTTCCTGATAAATTCATATATGTATGAGGTTTTAGTATATAAACTTTTTCACCTTCTATTTTTCCTTCAGCAATCTCACCATCAAACTTTGATTTAAATGATGTAAACCTACATTCGTCAGCCAAAGCATCAACCGTCATAAATCCAGCATTATGACGAGTGTTTTCATACTCTCTTCCAGGATTACCAAGACCAACGATTAAAAACATTTTATACTTTCCTTTTTTAAGAAAAGCGGTTAAAGAAAAATACTCCAACCGCTAAACTTTATTTTACTAAAAGTTTGGATAATGAGGTAAATAATAAGAATTTAGAAACTTTGCGAGCGAGTGCAGATAAACCTACACGACCGAACAAAATATTCGCAAATTCTGTATTAGTTCTCCATTAGACGAACTTTTTATTTTCTGACGAAATCTACGTGAATAGCCTTATCAGAAACTGGATGGAATTGAACGTCTTTGCAAACTACTGCAATTTTTTTACCGCCCAAAACAACTTCAACATCCATATCGTAAAAACCTTTGGTATCTAAAGCCTTTTCCAATTCAACTGGGTGCAATGAAATCATAACAGGTTCCTGTTTTCCACCATAAATAACCGCAGGAACGCGACCCTCACGACGACATGCACGAGCTGCCCCCTTACCTGCTTTTTCTCTTTTTTCAGCATTAAATGTAATCATTTTTTATTCCTTAAATTTTAATCAAATTAAATGACAAGACCTCCAGGGGTGTCTCATCTTCCGCACCTCTTATACTACAAAATTTTTATTTTTCAAGGGCTTTTTACTAATTAAAAAGCATTCTCAATATGTTCTATTGTAAATGGCATTTTTACTAAAACAGCATCAAATCTTACCTCAAAGTCATTATATTCTGAATGGCGAGACAAAAATATCTCTGCCGCTCTTCTTATTCTTTCCTGTTGCTTAGGAAGTATAGAATACGCTGCGGTAACAACATCTTTTCTTTTTTTTACTTCCACAAAAACTAATGTTGTTTGGTTTTTTACTATTAAATCAACTTCTCCTGCTCCTGTTCCTCGTCCTGTAACATAATTACATGCAACCAACATGTACCCTTTTAACCGCAAATGCTGCAAAGCCATAAACTCAGCCATTCTACCACTATAATCATTAGTCATTTTTCAACTCTAAAGCTTTTTTATACACTTCATTTTTGTTCAAATTATATTTTTCAACTATCAATTTAACCGAGGTTTTCAAGCCACTTTTTTTCATCTCTTCTTTTAATTCTGCGACAAAGTCTACTTCCATCTTTTTCACCAAAGGTCCTACCACTAAAACTATTTCCCCTTTCAACGGATTCGTTGCATAATAGTCCATTAAATATTCTACATTTCCACATTGGCATTCTTCAAATACCTTTGTTATTTCCCTAACTACAGCTATTTCCCTATCTTTAAAAGCGTCTATCATTATTTCCAAAGTTTTGCGTAATCTAGCTGCTGTTTCATAAAAAATTAATGTTGTTTCTACATTTCTATATTTTTCAACAAAATCTCGTCTTGCCTTATCTTTATTGGGAACAAAACCTGCAAACATAAAAGTATTTGTAGGAAGTCCTGATAGTTGCAAACCACAAATAGCTGCACAAGCTCCTGGAACCACTGTTAAAAATATTCCCCTCTGACGACACATTCTGGCTAATTTATATCCTGGATCAGAAATAAGAGGAGAGCCCGCATCAGAAACATACGCTATTACATTATTCTCAGCCTTATCAAGTAGCTCCGTTGCTTCATCAGATTCATTATAATTATGAATGGCAACAAATTTTTTACCAACCATCGACAAATTTAACAGCGAGAATAGTTTTTTCGTAACTCGTGTATCCTCACAAGCAACTATATCAGCCCTATCTAATACATCTAGAGCCCTTAAACTAATATCTCTCACATTGCCAATCGGAGTTGCAACTAGATAAATACCGTTTTTCACAAATACCTCTCTTTACATTCAGCTTTTTTTGGAATAAGAATGATAGAAAAGATTGTTTTATATTTTGGGATAAAATGCAAGTGTTAAAAAAATTTTGTTTTGTAATATTGTGCCTGTTTACCATTTCTTGTAGCTCTACAAACATTAAAGACGAGGGTGGAGCAGAAAGTTATACAACGGACATAGCTGAAATAGGAATATCAGATTCAAAAAGCTTTAGAATAGGAATGCTTCTTCCCCTATCTGGTTCTGATGCTAAATATGGTCAAGGGTTAAAGAATGCTTCTATGTTAGCTCTTCAAGATATCAACAACCCAAATCTCGTTTTACAATATTACGACACACAAAGCTCTCCAAGTGGTGCACGTACAGCTATTGAAAACGCAATTAACCAACGATCAAATTTAATTATAGGTCCTTTAAAAAGTACAGAAGTTCAATCTATAAGCAACGAAACAATTTACCAGGGCGTTCCCGTAATCGCTTTTTCAACATCACAAGAAGTTCTTCAACCAACTGTATATACTTTGGGTCTTTTAATTGATGAGCAAATTGATAGAATCATCAGCTATGCTGCTCTACAAGGACGTAAACGATTCGCTCTATTACTTCCCGATAACGCAACAGGCGGATCCGTTGCTCGCGCGGCAGTTAAATCAGCACAAAAAAACAATGTACAAATAACAACGATTGGATTTTATACTCCTGGAACGTCTGATTTCTCTCAAATAGCAAAAGATATGACCAATTACGAAGCTCGTCATGCAAGAGTTGTTAATATCAAAAACAAATTACAAACTCTTGTTGACGGTGGAGACGCTTCAGCACAAAAAGCTCTAAAAAAGCTTGAAACAAGAGAAGGCTTGGGTGATGTTGGATTCGATGCCATCATAATTCCTGAAGGGGGAGTAAAACTTACTGCTGCAATTTCTATGTTTGCATATTATGATGCGGCATTTCCGTCTGTTCAATTTTTAGGAACAGCAATATGGGATTCAAGCAAGCTCAATAATGAAGCCGTTATTGCAAAGGGTTTGTATACCGCCATATCTAAACCTCAAACAAATTACTTTGCCAATCAATACTACTCTGTTTTTAACGACAGACCAAGTAGCCTTTATACCCTTGCTTACGATGCCATAACCATTGCCAACCAACTATCTTTTTTAAACGATAACAATCTAAACGAAAGCATTACATCTCCATCTGGCTTTCAAGGAATAGGTGGAAAAGTACGCTTTTTTAAAGATGGAAGCAACCAACACTCTCTAGATATTATAGAAATATTACCTAGTGGAAATATAGTTGTAGATAGTGGCTCAAATTATTTTGAAACAACATCAGAAAGTCTTAAGGACTTTAACATTGATTCCAACTACCAACTACCCAAAATATTCGGTAAGGATCATACTCTTGCTCAAATTTTAATTTACGGACAAACCATAGCTCCAGAAAATCAAAATAGTGTCATAAATAACACCGAAAATGATATTGATGTGGCCAATAAACAACTAAAAGACTTAGGTATTTATATTAATTAGGTTATAAAAAATAAAATATGCTTGAAAACATAAGAGCTTTTTGTTAATTATGACTTTGGGGAGAGACGGGTCATCATTTCGCCAACTCGGTCAGGTCTGGAAAGAAGCAGCCGTAACGAAAATGCTGAGGTCGTATTCTCTCCGCCCACTTTATTTCCAAAGAGTTATTGATTTATGGTTGAAGAAAAAAAAGACAACTACATCGTTTTAGCGCGTAAATATCGCCCTCAAAATTTCAATGAACTTTTGGGACAAGATGCTTTAGTAAAAACTATAACTAATGCAATAAAAAATAATCGTCTTCACCATGCGTATATCCTAACAGGAATTCGCGGCGTTGGAAAAACCACAACAGCTCGCATCATCGCCAAAGCGTTAAATTGTACAGGCAAGGATGCAACTGCGGGAGCCACCATAAACCCTTGTGGAATATGTGAAAATTGCAAAGCTATTTCTGAATCACGCCATATAGATGTTCTTGAACTAGATGCCGCCTCTCGCACAGGAGTTGATGATATACGAGAAATATTAGATGGTGTTCGTTACCGTCCAACAAATGGTAGATACAAGGTTTATGTGATTGACGAAGTTCACATGCTTTCTAAATCTGCTTTTAATGCTTTACTAAAAACGCTTGAAGAACCACCATCACACGTCATTTTCATTTTTGCTACAACTGAAATAAGAAAAGTTCCTATAACAATCCTATCAAGATGCCAACGTTTTGATTTACAAAGGTTAACTATTGAGACACTAATTGAACATTTTAAAAATATTTCTAAACAAGAGAATTTTAACACAGAAGATGAAGCTCTACACCTAATAGCAAAAGCTGCCGATGGTTCTTGTCGTGATGGACTATCCTTGCTTGATCAGGCCATATCTCTTGGAGCGGGAGAAGTTAAAACTGATATTGTAAAAAACATGATAGGTTTGGCTGATAGAGGATTAATTTTTGATTTGTTTGAAAATCTTGTTAATGGTAAAATTGATAATGTTATTGCCAATCTTAACGAACAACATCGTAACGGCGCTAACCCTTTAACAATAATTCAAGATTTAATTAATATTACTCATTTATTAGCTAAAATAAAAATTGTACCAGAAGCAATTAATGACGCATCATTATCAGAAAATGAAAAAGATTTTTGTTCACGTATTGCTCCAAATATTGCAATTGCTACGCTTTCAAAGATATGGCAAATGCTGATTAAGGGGTTGGGAGAACTAAACATAGCCCCTGTACAAATAGACGCCCTTGAAATGATTCTTATACGTATAGCGTATTCAGCTAATCTTCCTTCTCCTGCTGAAATCTTAGATGGCTTAAAAAAAAACTCTAATTTAACACCTTGTTCTGAGTCTAACACTCAAGAGCCTAGTGTTATAATAAACACACCCGAAGAACTTATAAATCACTTAACAAACAATAAAAAAATGATGTTAGCTTATAGCATCAAAAATGATATATCTTTCATAGAATTTAGTAATGGGTTTATTAAGATCTGTATATCTGATAAAATTAACAATGATATTCTATTATCCTTACAAAACACCTTACTTGAAACAACAGGACAAAAATGGAAAATTGACGTTCAAAAAGGAGTTTTGGGCGAAACCATAGCAGATAAAGAAAAAGCCAAAGATGTTGAAGAAAAAAAGGACGTCATGGATATTCCTTTGGTTAAAGCTATATTTGCTGAATTTAAAGGTGCTAAAATAGATACTTTAACCCGTAAAATCTCACAAAATAATAACGATAATACTACAGAATCATTTTTCAATGATGAACCGATTTACATAGAAGAGGACAACTAACATGATGAACATTCAAGGTTTAATGAAACAAGCTCAAATGATGCAAAAAAAAATGCAAGAAGAACAAGAAAAACTTGAGCAACAAGAATTTATAGGCACATCTGGCGGAGGAATAGTAAAAATAATCATAAACGGCAAATTTTCTATACTTAAAATAAATATTGATAAAAGCATCTTAGCTCCCGAAGAAAGTGAAGTTTTAGAAGATCTAATTATTGCAGCTTATAGTGACGCCAAAACAAAAGCTGAGGCAAAAATGGGAGAAACAATGAACTCAATAACTGGAGGACTAAATCTCAACGGAATAAAACTACCTTTTTAAGGGATTAAAATGGCTGGAAAAGATATTGAAATATTAATCAAACAAATAGCTAAATTACCATCTTTAGGTTCTCGTTCAGCTCGCCGAATAGTGCTACATTTATTGAATAAAAAAGATGGAGCATTCATTCCTTTAATTGATAGTCTAACCAATGTTGCCAACAACATCAAAACCTGTGAAATTTGTGGCAATTTTGACACAACGTCTCCTTGTCCAATATGCTCTTCTAATTCACGTGACAATGGGCTTATATGTGTTGTACGTGATGTTGCAGATTTATGGGCGATGGAAAGAGTATCTATCTTCAAAGGAAAATATCACATCTTAGGAGGCGTTTTATCTGCAATGGAAGGAATTGTTCCTAACGATCTAAATATAGATTCTCTTGAAAAAAGAATAAATTCAGGAACGATAAAAGAGCTTTTATTAGCCCTCCCTGCAACAATTGATGGACAAATAACATCTCACTACATAGTTTCACGCTTTAAAGAAACAGGAATCAAAATAACAACCTTAGCTCAAGGAATTCCCATGGGTGCAGAACTTGATTACATGGATGAAGGAACAATACAACTAGCTCTAAATTCTAGAAAAATCTTATAATAAAAGCTCCTTAACAAAGGAGCTTTTATTATAGTAACCAAAATTAATCTTTGTCTGCTGGCTCTATTCTCATAGAATAAAAAGATCTCCATACGAAAATTAAACCAAGAACAAAGAAAGCGATACCAAGTCCCAAAGAAACACATTTAGGTGCTGCTACAGCCATTTCAACTGCTAACAAACCAAACAATGTCGTAAACTTGATAATTGGATTCAAAGCAACCGATGAAGTATCTTTATAAGGATCTCCTACAGTATCCCCTACTACAGATGCATCATGCAATGCTGTCCCTTTTTCACCTAAATCGACTTCAACAACTTTTTTAGCATTATCCCAAGCACCACCAGCATTAGCCATATACAAAGCTTGGAAAAGACCAAACACAGCTATTGAAATCAAATAACTTGCAAATAAGCTTGCATCAAAGCACGCAAATGCAATTGTAAATGAAAAAATTACAATAAAGATATTAAACATACCTTTTTGCGCATATAAAGTACAAATTTGAACAACCTTCTTTGAATCCTCTATAGATGCAGCTTGAGTAGTATCTAGTTTAATGTGCTTTTTAATATAGTTAACAGCACGGTATGCTCCTGTCGAAACAGCTTGCATAGATGCACCAGAAAACCAAAATATCACTGCGCCACCAAGAATAATACCAAACAACACCTGTGGATCTAACAGATTAAGTTGCAAATTCAAAAGCAAAATGATTGAGAAAATCATTGTGGTAGCACCAATAACTGCCGTACCAATAAGTACAGGCTTAGCTGTTGCTTTAAAAGTATTACCTGCAGAATCATTTTCTTCCAAGAAATGCTTACCACCTTCAAAATCAGGCTTGAAACCATAATCTTTTTCAATTTCTTTGCTAATACCTTTGATGTTTTCAATCTGAGACAATTCAAAAACAGATTGAGCATTATCTGTAACAGGCCCATAAGAATCTACAGCAATAGTAACTGGCCCCATACCAAGCATACCGAAAGCAACTAAACCAAAAGCAAATACAGTTGGATAAACCATAAATGCATCTAGTCCACTACGAGCTGTAAAATATGCTATAGCCATTAAACCGACCATAACCAATCCCTGCCAAAAAGCTGAGAAATTACCAGCTACAATACCAGAAATAATGTTTAATGAAGCACCTGCTTCTCTTGAAGCATTAACAACTTCTTCAACATGTTTAGATTTTGCTGAGGTAAAGATTTTGGTAAATTCAGGAATCAATGCGGCAGCCAAAGTACCACAAGATATAATAACCGAAAGTTTCCACCATAAATCCTCATCCATATCTCCAATCATAACATACGAAACACCAAAAGTAACCAATATTGATATAACTGAAGTTAACCAAATAAGAGCCGTTAAAGGTGTTTCAAAATTGAAGGCATTTTTGTTACCAAATAAACATTTTGCAACCGAGTTATTAATCCAATAAGAAACTATAGACGTCAAAATCATCAACAATCGCATCGCAAAAATCCAAACAATCAATCTTGCTTGAATATCAATACCATTTGCCATTAACACTAAATCACCATTATTGGCATACATCATACCTGCACCCAAAACAATGAAGCTGATTAAAGCGACACCCGTAACACCATATGTCTCAAAACCATCCGCTGTTGGTCCTACGCTATCACCTGCATTATCACCTGTACAGTCAGCAATAACACCTGGATTACGAGCATCATCTTCATTAATTTTAAATATAATCTTCATCAAATCTGCGCCAATATCAGCAATTTTTGTAAAAATACCACCGCAAATACGCAAAGCAGAAGCTCCCAAAGATTCTCCTATAGCAAAACCAATAAAGCAAGCTCCCGCATTTTCCTTATCAACGAACAACAAAATTGCTATCATCATAACCAATTCTACACAGATCAATAATACGCCTATTGACATACCAGACCTTAAGGGAAGACTCATAACAGGAAAAGGCTTTCCTTTCAAAGAAAGAAAAGCTGTTCTAGAATTTGCGTACGTATTAATTCTCATACCAAACCAAGCAACAGCATAAGACCCCAAAATACCCAATATCGACCAAGCCAAAACCGTCATAACTTTAGGTAGCGGAGTAGCATTGAGATAATAAAAATAATAAAAAATACAAACAGCAATAAAGACCTCTAAAACAACCAATAATTTAGCCTGTTGTTTCATATATGTTTTACATGTCTCATAAATAGTATTAGAGACATTTATCATTGCCTTATGGGCCGGCAATCCTTTAATTCCTACAAATTCGCATAATCCAAATAACAATCCAAATACGCAAATTCCCAGACCATATAACAATATTTGAGATCCTGTAATCTCAAAACCAAAAATATTGTAACCAACGTCTAAAGAAGGAATTTTGAGATCAATTTCTGAAGCCAGAGCTTCTCCACTTACAACTAGCAATGCAGTCACAAGCAAAATACTCCAGCATTTTATCTTTTTCAAATTCATCATATTCAATTCCTAAAATTAAATTAATTCAAACAAAAATACAACCCAACATTCCCAATAAACCGTAAATGTCGATTCGTTATATTATGGCCTAATAATAAGAGCTAGAGTCTAAACAATAAGTTAACCTTGCTCAGATTCTTTAATCTATAACATCGTAAACAACACCACCGCCAACAATGCATATAAAATTACTCCCGAAAAATACATTTTTGCCACTCTAAAATCTGCAGATGACGGCATAGCATTTTCAATGATTATGGTTTGCAATAAAACATAAAGAATATAATTTGTAAAGGTGGGTTCAATTTCAGGTAACAAATATCTATTCACATAAAATCCTATAGGTAATAGCAATAATGGCGCTAAAGACGAAGGAACTGCATTATAAAAAGTTATATTTGTAAAACCAACACTTCCCATAACATACCCTCCATGCTCTCCTCTTCTTGGAATAAGAGTAAAATTACAAGGCCTTGCATTCAAAAATAAACCAACAACAAAATGCATCAACTCATGCAAAAAAGTTCCAGGAATATTAATCAATGCACACATAAACATTGAACGATACGTGGCGTTCTTTAAATGAAGTAAAACAATAACTAACAATATCAAAAAAAATCTGTTATCAAAAAACGACTGCAAAAATGCATATGAATTAAGTTTGTCAATCAAATACATAAACTTAGCATAAATTTGCTCTATCATACTATCTTGTCTCCTTAATAGATGCCAAACCAGCCAAATAAGTATTCATTAATAATTTACATAAATTAGAGCGATTTATTCCCGAACGCAAACCAAGTTTATTCCCTAACAAATATCCACTTATTGCAAATAGACTCATTTCTAGTACTTTTATGACTAGCCTTTTTTCTCTTCCCACGATTCCTTTTATCAATCTTGCCGCTTGCATACCTATAAGAATATCTATTTTTTTTATTATTCTAGCTTCAGATATTGTACTTTTTTTGGCTTCCGCGGATAAATGCCGACTATACAGCAAATACCACAAATTCGGATTCTCCTCAATATACAAAGTTAAAACATCGGCATAATGATTCAGATTATTAAAAGGATTCTTTCCTAAAACTATTTTCTTCATCTGTATATATAACTCACTCAATGTAATAACATTTTGTGCTGCAATATAATCATCCATAGTTCCAAAGATACTATAAATCATACCCACCGAAGAGTTAGAAGCTGTTGCTAACTTCCTCGCACTCAATGCCTCCACTCCTTTTTCAACAACAAGCTTTCGTCCTACTTTTAATAGGGTTTCTTTTATTTTATCCTTAACAAAATTTCTCAAACGTACATCTCTAGAATCAGACATATATAAATTCCATAACTTTAATAAAAAATTTGTAATTATATATTTATACTAAACACATCTCAAAGAAGGTTTCAATTCAAATATGTGATATTTTAAGGATATTTTGCAATGAAAAAATTTCTATCGTCTCTCTTTATTTTTGTTTTATTGCCATGTCTCTGCTTAGCTGAAGATCCATCTTTACCTCAAAATTTTCTATTTGACGATTCCGACATTATAATTAAAGCTCCTGAAAAAACACAAAAAGTAAAAACGGAGACAAATGAAAACGATAAAATTAATGCTATCAATCAAGCTAAAAATTTACTAGAAAAACAACCTACAAAACTACAATCAAAAAATCTTCCCAAAACAAAAATCCAAAAATCATATCAAACCAACACGCCCTCATATCAAAAAAAATTTAAGGAAGCTCCTTTTGGACTGTTGTGGGAAGCTAGCATAGCTGACACCCGCAACCAAGGAGTACAGTTATCTGCCACAAACATGAAAGATTACACCAACAGTTTCCTTGCTAATCACTTACCTAAACCAATTTCTTTTTTTGACAAAATATATCTTGTTTTTGGTAAAGAGGATGCTCTATATCGTATTCTAGCTTACAGTCAACTCATTAATGATGACGCCTCTGCTTCAATTGTCCTAAAACAATATGACACTTTTTCCGAACTACTCAACAAAAAATATGGCAACAAAGAAACATTTTTTACTCCTACCATTATAGTAAAAACCATAAGAAACGCACAAGATAAAGAAGAAAAAATTGAAGAAAAAGCCCCTCTAGGAAACCCTGAATTTTTATCCCAACTTCAAGCTGGTACTTCCATGCTATATTCTACATATTATAACGATGATGTTGCTGCCGCACTAAGTATTAGTGTTGACGGAGATAAAAAAAGCTATATAGTTATCGACTATAAAAATCTAAACATCTTAAAAAAACAAGAAGCAAAAACTTTAGATGCTTTATAAAAAGGACTTAAGAACAATGAAGAAAATAGCCTTTAGTGGTGCAGCTGGCAATGGAATAAGCCCTCTAGAACAAATTATGTCCTTAAAAGGATATGCTGTATATGGCTCAGACCACAGTTTTGATATAGGTAAAGACCTTGATCGCAAACAAGCTTTAGAAAATGTTGGCATTAAGATAATGCCACAAGACGGTTCTATGATTACATCAGACACCGAATATTTATGCGTGTCTGCAGCCATCAATGAGACCAACCCTGATATTAAAGTAGCTCGTGAAAAAAATATCCCTGTTCGCTTTCGCTCAGATTTACTACAAGAAATATTATCTGAATACCGTTATGGTATAGCTGTTGGGGGAACAGCAGGTAAAACCACTACAACCGCAATGATGGGATATGTTTTAGATATTCTAGGAAAAAAACCTTGTATGATAAACGGTGGAGCTCTATGCAATTTTTCTTCACATAAAGGTATTCCTAATTTTATCTACAATGAAGGTGATATTTGCGTGATAGAAGCCGATGAAAGTGATGGCTCTATAAAAAAATATCATCCATTCATTGGTATAATAAATAATATATCTCATGATCACACTTCAATGGAAAAGCTAGTTGAATACTTTAGTAGCTTTGCATATAATTCGACAAACCTTGTTATAAACCTAGACTGTCCTTATGCGTCGCAAATAAACCATTCTTCTCGCAAAACTTTCTCAACAAAAAATCCTTCCGCAGATTTCTATGCATCTGAAATAACGACAGTCTCTGATGGAGTAGAATACACAATTTTTGGAGAAAGATTTAAATTAAACATTTTAGGAACGTTTAATGTATCTAACGCTCTTGCTACTATTGCCACATGTTCATTATTGGGAATAAAACCAACTGACACAGCTAAAGCTTTAGAGGGTTTTTTAGGCGTAAAAACACGCCTAGAAAATATGGGAAGTGTCAATAATATTACCATTTACAACGATTTTGCTCACAATCCAAGTAAAATAGAGGCTTCTCTCTCAACATTAAAAGATTATCCTGGCCGCATTATTGCGATGTACCAACCGCACACGCCTTTCTCTGCTGTAAATACAGGCGATGAAATGGCTATAGCAATTGCTAAAACCCTATCTCCTGATGATATTATGATTCTACAGGAAATATATGAATTAACCCCAAAAGATGTTGGCATAACTTCCAATAATATTGTAAATAAAATTAAAGAAGAAGGTCATAAGCAAACCCTATTCCTTCCAACAAAAAATGATACAGAAAAATTCATTTTAGAAAATGCTAACGCAGGGGATAGGATTATCATAATGGGGGCTCACGACAATTCTTTAGCAGATTTTAGCAGAGACTTACTTAAAAAACTATAATTTAGAGCCCTAAAAAATTCAAAACATAGCCAAAATTCTTATCATTGAGATAAGAAATAAGTCGTTGGTAAGTTAAAACACCTTGCCACCCTCTTGAATTAAAAGCCATCATAGATCCAATCATCCACAAATTTGCAGGCAGTAAAAAAACAGCACAAAAATAGTATCCAACTTTAGGTAAATCAGTTTGTTTTTCATGGATTTGAGACCATACAGTGTCCAAATGATAACCAATAAAAAAACCCATAACTCCGTTCAAAATAAGGTTCATTGGTGCAAAAATTGTATAAATACTAATAGAAATCATTGCAAGCATCCCAAAAAATGGAAAAAAATATGGAGCAATAATAATGAGCCAATTCCCCTCTCCCTCAAACGACATATTTCCACCACTATCATCTGGATTTATACTTATCCCCTTAACTTTATGAAATGTAAGTAATGCAAAAAAAGCATGTGTTAGCTCATGGGCCAACACTTCCATCCCTACCCTTGCAGATGAATCCATAAAAGATCTAGCTATAAAGAAACAAAAAAAACCCGCAAACAAAGCCAAGTATTTCCAATCAGCAAATCTAAAATAATCTACCGACTTCAAAAAAGCAGGTAACGAAAATAAAAGCCACAAAGCAACTGGCCATTTCATCAAATTAATAAACTTATCAAAAATATTACTCATAGCTACCCTTTCCGACCAATTTTACCAGTTGTTACCTTTATTTTCACTCTTATTTTTTAACATATTAACATTTCTTCAACATTTATCAACTAGCATAGGCCCCATATATTATGGAGTACAGGAGATTTTCTTATGACCCAGAACAGTTTTAACACGTACGACTTTCTTATAAATGACGAAGATGAAACAATGCTATTGTTGTATGCCAGAGATAGCTCCCCTGAAAACCCTAGTATAGAGCTTGATATTAAAAATAAAACTGCTTTTTTACAGCGCAATCCAAATGACGGTGTCTCTCTATCAAACATTACTGATGAGATACTAGATTCTCTTCAAGATGCAGATAAACTTCTCGTTTGTGAATTAAGTATAGAAGACAATCAAAAAGAAACCCAAATTATCTATGCTTATGAAGCTGAAATAAACTATTAATTAAAATCCCTGTTTTGTGTAAAACAGGGATTTTAATTAATGCTTAGTTACAACAACCATGGCTTCTCTTAAAATTCGATCATTAATCATATATCCTGTCTGAATTTCCGTAACAACCGTACCTACAGGTTTTGATACATCAACAACCTCCTGAATAACTTGATGAAAATTAGGATCAAATACTGTACCCATAATATTCATTTTTTGAATATTAAACTTTTCAAAAACTCTTGTTAATTCATTTTGAGTCAACTCAACCCCTTTTAGCAAATTTGCACACGCCTCATTATTTTCTTCTTTAGAAGCAGCATCCACCGCCCGTTGTAAATTATCTGCAACACTCAATAAACTTTTAGCAAATGATGCTATCGCATATTTATTATTCTTATCTATCTCTTGTTGACAACGCTTTTTAACGTTTTCCGCATCAGCAAAAGCTCTTAAATAATCTTCTTTCAGTCTTCTGTTTTCAGCCTCAAGCTCCTCCAAACGAAATGCTTCATCAATATTAGCTGCATCTTGTTCAAGATCTTCTGCATTATCCTGTTTTTCCATCATTTCATCTATTATATCTTCTTCATTATTATTTTTTTTATTTTTACTCATTTCTTTTCTCTTTACTTCATAATTTATTCATACATCACAATATATAATCAAATTTAGTGAGTAATACTTGACAAGTCAAGAGCTATGGATATTAATTAGTCACATATTAATCATTATTTTGATTTCTTACAGAAAGAACAAGCGCCTATGTCTAAAGCCAGAATAAATTCAGATCTATTGCAGAGTACAACTTTCTTGCCATCTAAATTTAACAAAAAAAAATTTACAATAACATACTCTGTTCCAACAACACCTTTTGCTTTAGAAATACAAAATTTAGCAAAGAATCAATGTTTAGGAAAAAACGCTTGGCCTAAAATAAATAAAATCAAAGCATGGATGCTTTCTGCCGAAACAGCGACCTTTATGAAAGCAGGTGGATTAGGTATGATTGCTTCTGAACTTCCTGAAGCTTTTAATCGTCAATATTCAAACAATGGTGAGAGTATTTGCGTTGTTACTCCTCTATATACTGGTGACACAAAAAAGAAAAAGGCCTTTTTTGATGGCAAAATTTATACAGGAGCTGAACATAAAAACATAAATCTGAATAAGCTTATGGATATTTTTGTTCCTTTTATGGATGAAAAAGAAACACTTGTTAGATATAAAACAGAAATTTTCATAGGTGTTTGTGAAAATACATCATATATATTTTTAGCCAACGATCGTTTTTTTAATATTGACCCTCATAAAAACAATCCATCAACTCAAGATGGGTGTTATATTATGAACAAAAATGGCATCAACGAAGTGGAACGTTTTGCTTTCTTTTCTAAAGCCATATATGAACTTTTAAAAGCAAGTATCCAACATGATATTTTTCCCAATGTAATTATTGCTAATGACTGGCATTCTGGAGCTTTGTCTGGTTTAATGAAGTATCTTCCCATTGCGCTTCTGAGTAAGAATCTTATAAACGAAGACACTGCAGACAAAATACGGTCAATCCCAATAATTCATATCGCCCATCACCTTGGTTATCAAGGCTGGGATTATGAAAATACAGCTCGTATCCTAAATTCTCTATACGAAGAACAAACTGCTTTCGTTTTTAAAAATGCTAAGTCAATAAAAAACTCTAATTCTCGTACAACAAATACCTTGATAGTCCACGATTGTTATAATCAAGCATCTTGTAACTTTCATTTAGCAGACCGCATAATTACTGTGTCCAAAAACTATTTGGAAGAAGTGTCTAAGGAATTGGGATTTGGGTACGATTTTCGCGATATACTTAAAATACGTAAAGACCATCGAACATTTTACGGTATTGTAAATGGCTATGATAAAAAGTTAATATCTCCAAATGTTGAAAAAATATCATCAATAAATTCTTTCTTTGGTACCACAGATTTCAAAGTATTTGACAGAGATACTTTAGAAAATAAACGTCACAATAAAGCAGAATTTGTTAAGCTTATATCAAAAATAGCCACAGATAAAAACTATAAAGAAAACATCATACCCTTAATAGATACATATCAATTTGAAGATATTTCAACAGACATCAAAAACATCGAAAAAACACCTATTGTCTGTGCAACTTCTCGTCTTGTTGAACAAAAGGGATATGATGTTGCAGCACAATCTATTCTATCTTGGATAAAAAAACATAATGACAGTAAATATGAAATGCCTGTTTTTATCCTAGGAGGAGCTGGAAACATTGAATTATTTAAAATGCTCACAAAACTTAAAGATCGCGTAGCAAAAATAAATAAATCTGCCGCTAGTCGCATTTTTGTATTTCACGGCTATAAAGATCAGTTTGCATACGCTATACAACTTGCTGCAGACTTTTATATGATGCCCTGCCGATTCGAACCCTGTGGCTTAACACAAATGGAAGCAATGGCAAAAGGATCTCTTCCTATAGCTATGTCCACAGGTGGATTAGTAGATACAATAAACAATCAAGTAGATGGTTTCAGAACGGATGTTTTCTTCAGTGAAAATCGCCATGTTTATGGTAACAACACCACGGCTAGAAGACTCCAGAATAACGAGACAGCATATACTGAAACCTTAGAAAATGCTCTACAAACATTTTATGAACTACCCAATCTACTATCAGCCATGCAAAAAAATGCTATGCAAAAAGACTTTAGTTGGAACACTATAAACGGTCCGCTAAATAAGTACTACTCTTTACTTCATACAGGTTTACTTTAACAAAATTTATGACAACAAATTTGATGATTTTGCGATGCTTGCCGTTAATCTTCTTGCATTATCGTCAAGCTCCATATTCTCAAAAATGTAAAGAGCGTCATGAAAATATTCTAAGCTTTCTTCAACCAAATCCTTATCTTCAGTCTCTTTACCTAACCGATAATATACGTTGCCTATATTTTCTTGTATACCAGCCCACAGAAAAGGATCTCGTTTCTCTGTAATAATTTTTTGCTGATTCTTATAACTTACAATAGCCATCTCAGCTATAGCATTATTTTTTGTTAATGAACTTAAAATATTAAGCCTATGCCCCAACTCTCCTTCAATATCAGCCCAAAGCTCTGGAAACAATGCATATGAAAAAATTTTTTCAGCTTCACGCAGATTAAAAACAGAATCCCTCAACGCCTGCAAATCTTCTTTCTGTCTCCAATAATCATAAAGTAAATTAGATAAACCAAATGCAATAAAACCATAATCATAAGGATATATGTATTTACCTAAATATTTCTGTGCTCGCTGATAACTGCTTATAGCACTTTTATAGTGTTTTGTATGGTTTTTATTCAAGCTTTCTATCGCATAACTATGCAATTGCCCAAAATGATTATAAATACACCCCAAATGTAATGGATTCTTTATTAAATCCTGATGCTTAATAGCCGTATCCAATAAATTATTCACAATTCTAAATTCTTTTTCATTATCGCTACGCCGACAAAATGTCAGATAAATTATAGCTAAAAAATTCATAATATATGGCAAAAACTCTAAAGTCATATTTTTAGCAGAATCATCTGCTGACAGAGTTTTTATAATTTTTCTAAGAATATACTTCTGTTGAATTAAAACCTGTTTATTAACAGCATTCAAACTAGATATTATAGCACCCAAAATCAAATTTAATACAGAGTTAGGAAAAGTAGCAACATTATCAAATAAAGAAACTGGTAAATATAAACTATCTAATAGTGATACTAATGATGTGTTATTTTTTTCATATTGAGACGAAGTTTGAAAATTTAAACGAATTTTATTATCTTCACGATACCCCCAAACAACAACATCAGCATTCGTTTTATCCAAAATAGCCAACCCTTTATCAATAAAATCAAAAAAAGTACGCCCCTCTAAATTAAGAAAACTTTTCGCAAAAGGCTCATTAAAATATTGCACATCTAAATAATCTTGAGTACGCAAAAGCGCTGTCAAAACCTCTCCTGCAGAACTTTCAACATTTTCAGCAAATTCGACAACAACAACCTTAAATTTTATACCCAAACCACCCGTTTCAGACAAACTCTCTTCATCATCATTTTTGGGTTTAAGAAAAATATTTTTAAAAAAGTCCATCATTGGTCTTTATCCGTAACCTCATCAGATTTTTCTGAAGTTTTACTAATATTCTTTTGCTCAAATTTATCCCTGTTTTCTTCGTTCAAATCCTTTGCATTATCTTCCCAACTGTACATTTTATATAACTGCCAAGAAACCAGTAATGCTACAAAACTCGGTATAGAATAACTATTTACTCCATTTATCTGAAAAAGACCAAAAACAATTAAGACCGAATTTATCATCCACACATTTTTCAAAATCACCATAACAGGCAGCCCTTTATAAAAAGAATACAAGGTTACTGAATTGCTTTCAAAATTTTTATATTGGGGCAAGAATGTTATTTTTTTCAACAAGCAAACTATAAACTCTATAATATAATACATAACAAAAATAACAAAGCACGGCAACAAATATTCGCCATAAGCAATCAAACCTAACCATCCCAAAACAAATCCTATCGCAGGCGACACCATCACTCCTACAGGATTCTCTGAGCTATAAAAATAAGCAATCAAAAAAACAGCTATTAAAGAAGATGAGAATACGCCTAGCATCAACGGGGCTAAACCAAGCCAACTTAACAACAAAAAACCTACTCCCACAGTGATAGCTTCTGTTTGTGGTATTGTATTAAGCCCAGATAAAGCTCTATACCCCACAGCAAACGACCACCAAACAACTATTGTCGCCACCTGATTAATCAATTTCGGAGCGCCTACAAAGAAAACTACTTCTATATCTAAAACAGCAACCCCCATTATCGTTGCAAGCAAAATTGCTATTAAAACAATATAATCTTTATCAAAAATAGTAGCACCAACAATAATAGCAGCACCAACAAAAGGAACCAACAATTTCCAAACACTTATATTTACAATAAAATCATATTCATACCAAAAAAATGGTAACACAGACAAGCAACCCACCGCCAAACCAACCATGGTAAAAATAGTAGACCCTATCATATTTTTACGTAAAAAATCAATTCGACCAAATAAAGAGAATAATAGAGCCGAAACAAACAAGCTTACTATAAAAGCTATTCCTTCTGCTGTTAAAAGAGTTTCCATAAAAACCATCTCCTTAAAAACATCTACCAATAAATATAGCTAATTAGTTTTTCACCTTCAAGAAAGATATTAATTTTATACTAGCATTTCTTAGAAGCTTTCATCAACCACTGAGATAAGATTGGCGTTTTAAAATAATCAATTCCCGTAAACAGAGAATATAACAAATTAATATCATTAGCATCCCTGAACTCCCCTTTATACTCATCTGGGAAAGCATATATTTCTGGTAAAACAGAGGATTCTTCAATATTTTTATTTAATAAACAATATTCTTTTATTGCTAAATCTATTTGCTCCCTCATATTAGGTAAATTAAGTAGCGAAGAAACACTCTGTTCATAAACCAATATAATCAAATTCATCAACGCAAAAGAAAATAATTTTTGCTCAAAATTATCCTTATCTTTGTCCACTTTCGTGCAATCAACACCAGCCTGTATTAATAATTTTCTCAGTTCTCCTGCCTCATCATCTCCACAATAAAAAAGCACCTTAAAACTTCTAGTTAAAAGTTGTATTTCCCCTTTATCTTCTGTTATAGCACCATCAAAATATCCTCTTAATTCTTCAACATGCCGCATCTTCTTTAACTCTCCATAGTTATAAAAAGATGAAAAATTAATACAACAAACCCCTTTTAAGCTGTGATTATTGAGTAACAACAAATCCTTCTTTGCCTCAGATGGTCTTGATGCTAAAAAACAGTAGTCTACTTTACCTTTGATTGTCGAAACAAAATTAAATTCAAAATACCTATCTTGAAAATTTGTATCTTTAAAATTTATCATCCCTCTTTTTTTACATTTTTCAAGCTTATTTGGCGCAACCAATATACTTACATTTGCACCATTATCTTTCATTAGCGCCGCCCAAAATATTGCAAGAGAAGATGTTCCCACAACAACAACATTTTTTCCTGTAAATATTTCTTTTTTATTTCTTCTATTAAAAAACATCCTCACCAACTTTCCTTAAACACGCAATAAAAAACCCGTCTGCACCTCCAAACTTATTTAAATGTTGAGGTAACACTCTAATAAACCCCTCTTTAGTAACTATTTGTGCAAGCTCCTCTGGCACCATGTTTTCAAGATTTACTAGTTCATACTGCCTATTTTTTTCTAAAAAATCCTGTATTTGCCATTCTCCCTCCTCCTTACAAAGAGAACATGTGCAATACAAAAGTATCCCTTTTTTCTTCAAAACAGAACTTACTTTATCTAAAAAACTTTTTTGTAAAGCTGACTGTCTAACAACATCATCTTCTGATTTCAAATGAACAATTTCTGGATGTCTACGTATAGTCCCTGTTGCTGAACAAGGAGCATCTAAAACTACTATATCATATTTATCTTGTGTCCCTTCTAAAAAAGAAACCCCTTCTTTACAGATAACTTCTTTCGGCTTCATTTTTAATCTAACAAGATTTTCTCGTAGAACCTTAAGCCGATCCTCAGAAATATCCAAACAACAAACCTCAGCTCCTCCCGCTAACAACTGGGCTGTTTTACCCCCTGGAGCAGCGCATAATTCTAAAACCTTTTTTCCTTTTACCTCTCCAAGCATTTTTATTGCCAACGATGAGGAAAAATCTTGCACCCACCATGTCCCTTTATTGTAATCTGGTAGTAAATTTATTTTTCCTTTAACTGTTAACCTAACAGTCCCCAGTGGCAACTTATATCCTCCCAATTTTTTTGCAGATTCTTCACTTATGCAAGTTATATCCAAAGATGGTTGAAGCATAGACATTTTCTCAATATCGTGCACCTCTTTAGCTGAATAGCTCTTTCTTAGTAATGTTTTAAAATTTTGTGAAAAAAATTCGCCCGTATCTTTTCCTAAAAAAACATTTTTCTGTTGAGCAATTCTACGCAAAATAGCATTAACAAAGCCTCCAGCAAACTTATCCTTTTTTTTCTTAACCAGATTAACATAAGAATTAATCACTGCATAATTTGGTGTTTGCATATACAAAAGCTCAACGGCACCCAAAACTAAAGCCGCTTGAGTTGTAAGATCTTGTTTAGAAAGCTTCTTAACAACAAGACTCTTCAAAATTTTACGAATGAATACCAACTTTCTAAACGCTGTTAAAACTAGCATTGAGACAAAAGCCCTATCTTCATCTTCATCATTTGCTATCATT
Source organism: Alphaproteobacteria bacterium (assembly GCA_015062235.1). Lineage (GTDB taxonomy): Bacteria > Pseudomonadota > Alphaproteobacteria > RF32 > CAG-239 > CAZU01. The sequence continues at coordinate 189,020 of SUUZ01000003.1, forward strand.
TTGGCAACCAGATTTTTACCATCCAATACTTCGCTTAGAATATTTAATGCATTTTCTCTTAAATCAACCATTTAACAAACACTCTATTTAATAAATAATGTCTATATTATTTAATGAATATAATAAATACAAGGTAAAAAAAATACCTTGTCAAATATATTAAATTAAGGTACTTTCAATGTCAGAAAATTTTAAAAATATATTTCATCTATTAATATCAAGGACATCAAAATGAATAAAAGATACAATGGAAAAACCAACTTTAGCGAATGGCAAGAAACATGGAAGCTTGAAGACAGATATAATTTCAAAACCATTGAAAAAAAGTGGCAAGAAATCTGGGAAGATGAAAAAGCATACAAAGTAGAAATTGATAAAACCAAAGAAAAGTTTTATGCCTTAGTTGAGTTTCCATATCCTTCTGGTGCTGGTCTTCACGTTGGTCATCCACGTTCATATACTGCTCTTGATGTTATTTCTCGTAAAAAACGTATGCAAGGTTTCAATGTTTTGTACCCTATGGGCTTTGACGCTTTCGGTTTACCCGCCGAAAACTATGCCATTAAAACAGGCGTACATCCTGCTGTTTCAACTAAAGCAAACATTGAAAACTTTACCCGCCAATTAAAATCTATCGGCTTTAGTTTTGACTGGGACAGATGCTTTAATACTTGCGATCCTGAATATTACAAGTGGACACAATGGATGTTCATCAAATTCTTTGAAAAAGGTTTGGCTTATAAAGATAAAATTGCAATTAATTGGTGCCCATCTTGTAAGGTTGGTCTAGCAAATGAAGAGGTTGTTAATGGTTGTTGTGAAAGATGTGGAGCTGAAGTTGTCCGCAAAGATAAAGAACAATGGATGATTGCCATCACCAAATACGCCGACAAACTTATCAACGATTTAGGCGACTTAGACTTTATTGACAGGGTAAAAGCTCAACAAATAAACTGGATTGGTCGTTCCGAAGGTGCTGAACTTGACTTTGAATTTGGAGAAGATAAATTACGAGTATTCACCACTCGTCCTGATACCGCTTTTGGTGTAACCTACATGGTTATGGCTCCAGAACACGAATTTGTTCAAAAATATATGTCAAAATTTGAAAACCAAGAAGATATTAAAGCCTATATTGAAGCTACAGCTAAAAAGTCTGACTTACAACGTAGTATGAGCGAAGATAAAACTGGCGTTGAGTTAAAAGGTATCAAAGCTAAAAATCCGTTTACTAATGAAATGATCCCTGTGTTCATATCAGACTATGTTTTAACTGGCTACGGGACAGGTGCAATTATGGCTGTTCCAGCTCACGACCAGAGAGATTACGATTTTGCCAAAGTATTCAACTTACCAATAATTCAGGTTTTAGCAGGTGGTAATATTGAAGAAAAAGCTTGGGAAGAAGATGGCGAGCATATCAACTCTGGATTTTTAAACGGTTTAAACAAAGAAGATGGAATGAAAAAGGCTATTGAATATGCTAAAGAAAATGGTTTTGGCGATTCAAAAGTAAACTTCAAACTTCGTGATTGGGTATTTTCTCGTCAGCGTTATTGGGGTGAACCAATTCCGATGGTTTATTGTGAAAAATGCGGCTGGCAGCCGATTCCTGAATCAGAACTTCCGTTAAAACTTCCCGAAGTTCCTGATTATCATCCAAATGATGAAGGAGAATCTCCTTTATCAAAAGCAGGTGATTGGCTCTATACAACCTGTCCAAAATGTGGCGGACATGCTCGTCGCGAAACCGACACTATGCCAAACTGGGCGGGATCTTCTTGGTATTTCTTACGTTATTGCGACCCTCACAACAACAAGGAATTTGCCTCTAAAGAAGCTCTTGATTATTGGATGAATGTTGATTGGTATAATGGTGGTATGGAGCACACAACTCTTCACTTATTATATTCTCGTTTTTGGCATAAATTCTTACACGAATGTGGTCTTGTATCAACTAAAGAACCTTACAATCGTCGAACCTCGCATGGTATGATTTTAGCTGAAAATGGGGAAAAAATGTCAAAATCTCGAGGTAATGTTATCAATCCTGACGATATCATTGATGCCTATGGTGCAGATACATTCCGTTTGTACGAAATGTTTATCGGTCCTTTTGATCAAACAGCTATGTGGTCAGATGAAAGTTTAATGGGTGTATATCGTTTTACCTGCAAAGTATTCAATCTTTTCAAAAAAGTTTATAAAATAGATGCCTCTGCCGAAGACTTGCGAGCAATGCACAAATGTATTTTAGAAGTTACCGAACGTATTGATCAAATGCGTTTCAATACCGCAGTATCTTCTTTAATGACTTATGTAAACTATCTCTCAACAAAAGATAAAATTCCAGCAGAACTTTATGCAACATTATTAAAAATGTTATCGCCGTTCACACCTCATATTGCCGAAGAAATGTGGGCCAGAATGGGCTATAATACATTAATTGTTACAGAAACTTGGCCTGTTGGAGATAAAAATTTAGCCGAAGATAATAATATTACCATTGCTGTTCAAGTATGCGGAAAAGTAAGAGGAACAATTTCTGTTGCTAAAAACACTCCTAAAGAAGAAGTTGAAAAATTAGCGCTTAATGTTGAAAATGTTAAGAAGCAACTAGACGGCAAAGAAATCAAAAAAATTATTGTAGTTCCCAATAAAATTATAAATATTGTTGCATAGGAAAAACTTATGAAAATCATTTCAATATTTTTGCTAATTATCGTAACAACAGCCTGCGGTTTTCAACCTCTTTATGTTCAACACAAAAGCGGAGACTGGTATTCAGACAGTAGTTATGATTTATCTATCAGTAATGAAATGTCCCAGATAAAAGTATTGCCTATTGCTGATAGATTTGGACAACAGCTTCGTAATGAACTCCTTGATATACTAACCCCAAAAGGCACTCCTAAACATGCAAAATACAGACTTAGCATTAAGTTGGCTAATAAAACAACAACTCAACAAGCTATGCGTGATGATGTAACCGCAACTAGTGAACGTATAGAATATCGCGTTGAATATAATTTATTTGAAGAAACAACAAAACTTGTTTCGGGAGATTCTATTGCATTTGTAAGCTACGATATTCTATCAAACCCATACTCCACTACTATGGCTCAAAAAAAAGCTGAAATAGATGCTTCCAAAATAATTGCTAACGATATCGCTTTGCGCATAGGTGCTTATTTTCATACTCAACTTAGCGGAAAATAAATGATTTTTAAACAAGCTCAAATAGATACATATCTAAGAAAACCAAATAACACTATAAAGGCTATATTGTTATACGGGCAAAATGAAGGATTAATCGCTGAATATAGTAAAAAATTTATTGTAACAATTTCAGCAGATCCTCTTGATCCCTTTTCTGTCGTATATCTAAATTGGGATGATGTAAAAAATGATATTGGTTTATTGTCATCAGAGTACAACAGTCAATCATTAATGGGAACCCGTCGAGTTGTAGTTATTCGTGATGCGGATAATAATCTAAGCAAACCTCTTGAAGAAATTTTAAAATCAAGCTTTTCTGATACTCTGCTTATTATTTGCGCCTCACCAAATTTAAATTCTCGCTCATCTTTAGTAAATCTAGCAAATACCTCTTCGTTATTTGCATCAATTGCTTGCTATGAAGATAGAGATGAAAATATTACAGCATCTGTACGTTCCTACCTAATAGAAAATAATATAACATACTCCAACGACGCTTTCATGTTATTATGCAGTCGCCTATCTAATGACAGAAAATCAAATTTAAATGAACTTGAAAAACTAATAACATATGTTGGATCAAAGAAACACTTCGAAATTGAAGATATAAAAGCTGTAATTTTTGATCAAGCAGTTTCTGGTATTGATGATCTATGTTTTTACACTTTTTCTGGAAATAAGTCCAAAAGCATAAACAGTTTAAAACATCTACTAAATGAAGGCGTTGAAGAAATCCAAATAATAAGAGCCTTAATTCGCCATTCCAATAAATTACTAGAAGGAAAGGCTCTAATAGAAGGAGGCGAAACCCCATCCAATGCTATAAAAAAAATACTATCAAAAAACCTATTCTATCGCTACGAACTAGGAGCTAATCAATTAAATGCCTGGTCCAAAGATAGACTTTTTGATATAATGGACTTATTATACAAATCAGAAAAAGATTGTAAAACAACAAACACTCCGTCAACAGACGTACTAAGCTATACCATACTAACTCTTCTCTCTGCCGCATCCAAACTCAAAATATAAAAAACCCGCTTCAATATAGCGGGCTAAATCGTTAAGAATTTTGACTAATCCAATCAACTATTGTGGCTTTAGAATTTAACCCAACTTTCGTATCAATCAACTTACCATCCTTAAACATTAACAACGATGGAATACTTCTTAATCCAAAATTAGCAGGTGTCTCTGGTGATTCATCTACATTCATTTTACACACATGAACTTTACTAGCCATTTCACTAGACACTTCTTCCATAATAGGTAACAATTGACGACATGGGCCACACCATTCTGCCCAAAAATCAACCACAACCAATCCTTTTGCACCTAAAACTTCCTCTTCAAACTGAGCATCTGTAATTGCCTTCATTTTGCATCCTTCCTCTTATTTCTAAATTGAAATCATAGTTAAATATAATATATATTTTTAATAAATAAAGCTATTTATTAAAAATATTAAAAACTACTCTATTTTCATAATCTTTGCTTTATTGGTCCACAAAATATATGTTTCTACAATTTTATTTGGATAAATACGACAAACCAATTCTTTATACGCTCTCATCTGCCTAATATATACCTCAGGAACATCTTCTAAACTCTCTGCCGCTGGCCTATTGGTTTTATAGTCAACAATTAAAACTTTATCATCTAATACAACCAACCTATCAATCTGCCCAGATATAATATTATTTCCCACTTGCCCCATCAATGAAACTTCTGCTATAGATTCTTGAGAAAACAATGGTGCAAATTGTTTATTATTTAAAAGTTGTAAAACCTCATATTCTATTTTTTTCTTTTCCTTTTCATCAAAATTTGTAACTTGTCTATTTAAAAAATCTTTAAGTAAAATTTCTCTTTTTTCAACATCAACAGAGGGTAAAAATTGTAATATTTTATGAATAATTCTACCTCTATTATAAAAACTATTATTTCCATCAAATAATGGTGATACAAACGGCATCTCTTCATCTTCTTGGTGAGACGGAACAAGTGTTTTTGCAAAATCTACTTCTTGTTCAACAGATTCATTAACCCAATAAGGTATTCTCATCTCAATAATTTTATCACTCTTTTGTTGCTTTATGTCTGGAATTATTTCCTGATTTACTTCATAAACTAGCACCCCATTCTTTTCATTTGCAATTTCTTTAAAAGCGTCTTTACAAATTTCATACCAACATTCATCACTTGGTTTATTTTTTTTCTTATAACCACAAATATACAAACATTCTTCCGCTCTGGTCAAAGCAACATAAAGCAATCTATGATATTCTTCTAAAGATAATCTTTTTTCATCATCAATCATATCACAACATTTTTCAGAATAATATTCTTTAGCTAGTGGATATAATATTACATCGTCATTATTGATCCATTTAGCCTCTTGTTTAATACTTTTAACCCTCACAGTATCTGGAAGAATAACTATTGGAGCTTGCAAACCTTTAGAGCCGTGAACAGTCATTAATCTTACCGCATCATCATCCTTTTGTTCTAAATTTCGACTTATAACAACTTCATCCTTTTGTAACCAGTCAACAAATAACTGCATTGAAGGAATATTATCCCGTTCAAATTCTAGGGTCAAATTAACAAATTCATCCAAAGCATCCTTACAATCTGGACCTAATCGTTCAACAAACTGCTTACGCCCTTGTTTTTTAGTCAAAACATAATTAAAAAAATCAAATGGACGAACTCTCTTTACTAATTCATAAAGCTCATTCAAAAATGCTACTTGCTCAACGAACCTACCATTTTTTTGCATTATTTTCCAAACACTATCTACACCTCGATTATAACACAACTCAAATAAATCATCATCATTAAGCCCAAGTAATGGCGATTTCAAAAGACATGCTAAATTTAAATCATCATCAGGCAACAGAACAAACTTAGCCAACGATACCAAATCATTTACCACTATCTGATCTTGTAATTTTATTCTATCAACTCCCGTAATTTGAACACCTACATTCTTACAAGCTCTGACCATTTCCTCTACAAAAGCATTTCTTCTTTGAACCAAAATCAGAAAATCTCCATACCTTAATGGACGCCCTTTAGATTTTAACAATTCTCCTTTTTCAACTTTATTTTTTATATTTTCAGCTATTTGTTTAGCTAATCTTGCAGAAGACGACATCGTATTTATTCTCTCTACAGGTGGAAGCCAAATTTTATTACTATTATCATCTTCATCAGCCTCAACTAAAGGCCACAACTCCACTCTTCCTCCATCGCCTATTCTTGAAGGAACATGTGCTATATTTTGCTCCTCCTTAACAACTCCAGACATTGCTTTTTCACAAGAAAACACCTTATTAACAACATCTAAAACCGCAGCCGTTGACCTAAAAGAAACCTCCATATTAACATCTCTAAATTCAGATATTGCATTTGAAAAATAATCATACATTTTCTGAAATTCAGCTGGATTCGCTCCTTGAAAAGAATAAATAGATTGTTTTCTATCACCCACCACAAAAACTGTTGGATTTTTTTCTTTTATTCCTTTCCCTGAAAAAAAATCCGTTGTAATGGCTTTTATTATAGCCCACTGTTCCGAAGATGTATCCTGTGCTTCATCAATTAATACATTATCTATCCCTCCATCAAGTTTATACAAAACCCAATTCGCAACATTTGGTGCCTCTAAAAGATTTCTAGTCATTACAATCAAATCGTTATAATCTAATTTTGATTTACGGCTTTTGTATGATTGATACATTTTCAACATTTCACCTGCCAACACTAAAACAGCTTTTGTTGAAAGTAACAACCTAATAGATTTCATCTGCTGTAAAGTATAAACCAGTTGCTGTGTAACATCTAAAACATATAAAACAATATCTTGATTATTTTGCTTTATTTTAGCACTCAACAAATCTTTACGAGGTCGCCCATCCGTTAAAAAAAATCTACAAACATCATCAAAATTTTTATTTTCAAAAGCCTTTGCTAAATAAATAGCCTTTTGCACAAACTTATCATTACCCTGCGATAAAACCTCAATAATTTGCTTTACTTTAAATTCATTTACACTATTCCAAAATTCCAATATAACATCTTCTATTGTTTGATCCTGATTAACCCCCAAAAAATATGCTACCTCATCTATCAAACCTTCTACAGATTTATATTTATTTAAATAAGCTTCCACCAAATTACGTTTATCTGCTATTGATTGCATAATAAGAGGAAATTTATATTCACCTGCATTTTCAATTAAAAAATTTAGAGCATCCTTAGCTTTTTCACCAATATTACCGCTTAACATATCTCTTTTTATGGCATCAATAGCCTCTTTCGCTACGCGATCATCCATAACCTCAAAATACGGAGATATTTTGGCTTCTAATGGAAACCTTTTCAAAATTTCTTGGCAAAAACTATGAATCGTTTGAATTTTTATACCACCAGGAGTATCTAGCAACACAGCAAATAACCGTCTTGCTTTACCAACAATATTTTCAGTATCACTTACAAAATCAAACTCTGTACCAAGCAAATCTTTCAGCTCTTTTTCTAAATCATCCCTTTTTTCAACCGCCCATTTGCTAAGCCTGTCTGCTATACGATTATTCATTTCTACTGCAGCAGCTTTTGTGTATGTTAAACACAAAATTTTTGAGGGATTTGCTCCTTTCAATAAAAGTTGTAAAACCCTATCTGATAAAACTTTTGTTTTACCAGTACCTGCTGAAGCTTCAACCCAAACAGAAACTTTAGGATCAGCTGCTAATCTCTGATTATATGATGCAAGAGCAATTCTTTTCTTTTTTTGATTTTCTAGATCATTCATTCATCTTCCCCGTCATCTTTAACAGACCATTCTTTAACTCTTGCTAAATGTTCATAATCCGAATATTCCAAAACAGCTTTAGGATTTGGCCTGCTCAAATATCCTGTACTTTCAAAATCAAACAAATTTATAACCTCAGTAATATGGCTATAAGTAGCTTGTAAAATATCATTAATGCCTTCATCTATATTTACAATTTTATCTCCTAACTTCCAATACATTAAGCGATCAACCTCAACCTCTCGGTTTATTCCATCAAAGCCTCCTTTTGAGGCTATTAACGCTTCAATTGGTAGTTGAGGTGCATACCCTTTTTTTACTTCATTAACAGTTCTTGCTCTACCCGTTTTATAATCAATAATATTAACCTTACCCCCAACAAGCTCATCCACTCTATCTGCTTTAGCATAAATTTCAAATTTTCCTGCTGGTAAATTATCTATAGAAAAACTCCCCCAAATTTCATTATGAACCTTTAAGACTTCCTTTCTATAATCTTTTTCATTATTTATAAACCACTGTATCATCTTGATTACTTTCGGATACCAAAAAATCTTTTTATCGTTAGCAATCTTTAAATCATATAGAACATTTTCAAGCATTTTTAATAATATTTTTTCAGCATTTTCAGGATATGTTGTAGGGTATTCTTTTCCAAACCTATCCAAAACTCCGTGAACAATATTTCCAAAATCTCTCACATCAATATTCTTTTCCAAATCATCTAACGGCTTAAGAGATAAAATATACTCAGCATATACACTATATGGATCTCTCAATAATTTTTCAAACGCACTTGCAGACATTTTTCTTGGCCTAGCACTAACAGGTGGTTTAGGTGCAGGAGCTTCAATTTTAGTATAGCTTGATGGTTCATCTAAACTTTTTGCCAACATTATCATGTTAACATCTATCATTTCCTGTTTTTGCCTTTCTAATGCCAACAAAATCGTTTCCAACCTCATCCACCAACGTGATTTTATTGTTGGATTTCCAGCATTCATTTTAGACCTGGTTAACCAAACATTTTTTGCTCCTAATAAATTTGCTAAATCAAGAGCCAAAACCCCTATTTGTTTTTCTGGCTGATCAAATCCAAAATCTTTTTTCATTGGCCTAGACATCCATGGATCTGCAACAGGCAAAACAGGCCAAACTCCATCATTAAAACCGCCCAAAATTATATAATCAAAATGATTCAGTCTTGCTTCTATAGGACCAAGTATCCTAACTCTTTGATGTATATTGCCCTTTTTTCTAACCACAATTCCAGACATCATCGCTTCAAACAAACTAAGATACTCCGATGTTTCTATATCCCCTAATATATCTGCCTTAGATAACCAATCAGAAACAAACGATGCTCCTACCTCACCATCTTCTGCACACCAGAGAACATCTCCCCCACTTTGTTGTTTATCACTAGACGCAATACTCTCAGCAAACATAACATGTTCTTTTAACAATTCAGACAACTTTGCTCTATTTTGAGATAATAAATTCGCAAATTTTTCAGCTTTTACCATTAATAAATTCAATAAATCTTCAGCCTCACCATCAGTATCTCCCTTACGCCAAACATTTTTATCAAGACGCTCAACGAGCGACTCAATTTGTTTTTTATTTTTTCCAAGAACAAAAAACTTATGTTTCATCAACGCCAACACATTATGCTTATTAGTTTGTTGTTCTATAGCTGCAATACAAAGACGCATAAAAATTCCCCATGACGTCTGAGCAAGAGGAACACCTGCTGAATCATCAATCATGATATTCCATCTTTGCAACTCCGAAGCCACCCTACGCGCTAACATTCTATCAGGAGTAACCAACGCTATTGTTTGTTCTCTTTCTTCTAAAAGTTTTCTTATAATTAAAGCAACAACTAAAGCTTCAATTCTTTGATCATCACATTCTACTAATTTTAATCCTTTTATAGCTTTCTCGCCTATATCTTTATCAATATCTAACCATTTGTCAGAACTTTCCGCTGGACGCATAATTTCACTTATTATTTTCTCTCTATTTATATTTAGCGGAGGCAATATATCCTTTACATCATTTCGATTAATTTCTAAAAAATCTAACAACTGTTTTAGCTCAAACTGAGGATGTGATTCATCTACTTTATCCCATGCATCACTATCTAAAACTTTATCTAAGCCTGCAAGCCACACCTCACCATTAGGCAAAGACAAAACAACTTTTACCATGTTTTTCATCATCGGCGAAACAGCTGTAGTGCCAGCAACAATAATTCTCTGTTTTGTCTTTTGTTTTAACCAAATTTCACTTTGTTTTTCTATTAAAAAATTTTTACGCCATCCAGCATCAACAACCCCTTTTTCTCTCAATATTTCTGGCCAATATGTTGTAACTATACTTAAAAACTTCAATGTTTCCTGCCAATGCTCTGCATACTCCTCTGGGGCTAAGTCTTTTAAATTTTGCCAATCTAAACCAAACATTGACGCTGTATCTATAAGATTCCCTAGTTCTTGTGCTAAACTACAAGCCTGAGCCAAAGATACTTCTTCTAAACCAAATTCTCTATATCGACCAATAATAAGGCGCATAAACAACAATTTTCTTTCCAAAGGCTCAATAACTGGAGGTAAAGAAAGTATATCATTTTCTACTTCCAAACCTTTTAAAAATAGCTCTTCTTCCTGAATATCACCAACCACCACCATTTGAGGTAAAAGAGTCGGCTTCATCCCTTGCAATCGAACAAAGACGTCTGACAAAGAACGACAAGCTCTTTTATTTGGTAATAAAATTAAAACATTTGCAAGTCCTAACTGGTCATCTTTATACTCTTTCAAAAGTTTTTCTGCTAAAACATCAACAAAACAATTAGATGATGAAACATTAAATATTTTTAACATTAAATTCCTCTTGTAAAAAAACATTAACAGCTCGCCCTCTGTGAGAAATTTTTCTTTTCTCCTCAGCTGTCATCTCTGCAAAAGTTTTACTAAATCCATTTGGTACAAAAATAGGATCAAAACCAAAACCATTACTTCCTTTACGATCAACTATTATTTTCCCATCAACTCTTCCCTCATAAAGCTTTACATTTTTATCAGGTTCTTTTAATGCTAAAACACAAGCAAAAAAAGCCGACCAATCTTCCGTATTTACAGCTCTAATCTCTTCAATAAGCATCGTCATAGCTCTCTCAAAATCACGATCTGGAGCATATCTAGCTGAAAAAACACCTGGACGTCCACCTAATACATTAACACACAAACCAGAATCATCTGCCAAACAAGCTTTCCCTGAAATTCTTGATAAAGCCTCTGCTTTTATTATCGCATTTTCCGCAAAAGTTACCCCTGTTTCTTCAACATCAGGTAGACCAAGCTCTAAAGCCGAATAAACCTTAACTCCAAAAGGTTTTAATATTTGTTCAAACTCTGCTATTTTACCACTATTGTGTGAAGCAATAACTAATTCTTTTAACACCCTAAAACCTCCTTCTGTTTGGCAATTATTTGTTTTATTCCATCTTTACCTAAACTCATTAAATCAAAAAATTCTTTTTCTTCAAAAGGCATTCCCTCTGCTGTTCCTTGTATTTCAACGATTTTACCACTTTCTGTAATAACAAAATTCATATCAACTTGTGATGACGAATCTTCTACATAATCTACATCTAAAAATACTTCACCACCACAAATATCACAAGACACTGCTGCAACAAATTCTCTAACAGGATTCTCTGATAAAATCTTATCTTTTACTAACTTTTGCAAAGCAATATACATGGCAACAAATCCTCCAGATATTGAAGCAACTCTTGTTCCACCATCAGCCTGTAAAACATCACAATCAATTATTATAGATACGTCTTTCATTTTCTCCAAATCAACAACAGCCCTTAATGATCGACCTATTAGCCTTTGTATTTCTTGTGTCCTCCCTGAAGGCTTTTTAAGTTCCCTAGGAACCCTTGTCTGAGTCGATCTAGGCAACATTGCATATTCTGCTGTAACCCAACCCTTTTCCTGTCCTTTTAACCACGATGGCACTTTATCATCTATTGTTGCCGTACAAAGCACATGGGTATTACCATATTTAACTAAACAAGAACCTTCTGCATAGGGATTAAATCCTACAATAAATTCAATATTTCTTAATTGATTATTTTTACGATTCGATACTCGCATTTTACTCCTCCAACACTAAAAAATAATTCAAATTTTATTTTATTATAAAATATGGCGCAACAAAATTTTAATTTATATAGCAAAAAGCCCTGCTTCTCAGCAGGGCTATATTTGTATTCAAGTTATTATCTCAAATCTTACTTCAAGATTTTAGCAACGACACCTGCGCCAACAGTATGACCACCTTCACGAATAGCAAAACGCAAACCTTCGTTCATTGCAATTGGGTGTATCAACTTAGCTGTCATGGAAATGTT
>SUUZ01000009.1 GCA_015062235.1 Alphaproteobacteria bacterium
TATAGCGTTTAAACGGTGGTTTAAATGCTATATTTTTATCTTGTAACGCATTGATTTTGCTTAAATATATGTAGAAAATATAAGCGATTACCACATTGTATTGATAAAGCTAATAAATTTATTAATAAAATAAAAAGGCTTCAAGTAAGAAGCCTTTTCAACTAGTCATTTAGTAATGGTTCTAAAATATTACGATAAAATGGTTTTGATTTCTCAGCCATCGTCTGAATAATTTTTACAGCTTCGTTATTAATCAAGTTGCAAGATGAGGTAATGCCAGTATCATCAGGAGCTGCCAACTGACGTAAATCATTATATAGCGATTTATGGATTTCTTCACGATTTTCATTTGGTACAAAAACTAAAAAAGCTGAATTTAAATCAAGCTTATCTTTAGCCAATAATTGATTGAGCATACTAAGCTCTTCACCCAATATTTTGGAAAATTCTTTTGAGTAATTGTTTATTAAAACACCATTCTCCTTACATACGTTATAATAACCATAAAGATTACGATAAGTATCACCAATTAGTTGCCCTACAAATACTTGTTCTTCATTAGAAAGAGATGATAAATAAGCTAATAATTCTTCTTTATCTGATGTTTTATCTCTTTTAAGGTTAATACCTAAAGTTATTAACGCCATAGCTACAGCAAGTATTACAGTGCCTATGACAATCTTTGATTTACTGACGCCTAACTTTTTTGAATTACATTCTTTATTATGATCTGTCATTTTGTATTTTCCTTAGCTATATTTTTTATCTTTTCCAAACCACGTCTTCCCGTGTTGTCGCAGAAGAGCTTTTCCTTTGCCAATTTTTTGGGCTTTGTTTTCATTATTATTTTTAGTGTTACGAAGTTTTTGTAAAGATGGTTTTTTATCTTTAATTTTCAAAGTACCTTCTTTTAATTGTTCTTCAATCTTTAATATATCCATAAACTTTGATTTTCTAGGCTTTGTCTTGTTTTCTTTGGTTTTATCAACCGAGAAACCAAAGGCCCCCAAATCACGACCAAGTGTATAGTAGCGACCATGCGCAAAAGCCAGAAGACCTGCTTTTTCAATCGCAAGACGTCCATCTTCTTCAATATATTTATCATCAACATTTACATTAACAATTTCTGCTATAAACATATCATGAGTACCGAATCTTTTGACTTCAGTTACTCGACACTCAAGAGAAATAGGAGCTGACTTTAGCATTGGAGCCTCTATTTTCGAAGATTTTTCAAGTTCTAGCCCCATTTCTTTAAGCTTATCAGTATTCTTACCAGACCGAATGCCGCAAAAATCACAAGCTTTTGCTAGCGGAAGATTTGTAATATTGATAACAAATTCTTTAGTTTCGCTAATTATATTATGTGAAAACCGACTAGGACGAACAGATATATAAGTCATTGGTGGTTCAGAATTTATAATACCAGTCCACGCAATTGTTAAAACATTTGCTTTATCCAGTGTTCCGCAAGTAACCATCACAGGCGGAACTGGAAAAAGCATTGTCCCTGGTTTCCACGATATTTTAGCCATATCCAACCTCGTTATGCATTACCAAAAGGATTTATATTTGCTTCATCTTGAGTTGCTCGCAAATCAAACAAAGACAAAAATGTTGTCGAAACATAAATAGATGAATAAGTTCCAACAATTACTCCCCAAAAAATTGTAAATGCAAAACTACGCAATGTCTCACCACCCCAAATAAGTAAAGCTAGGGCTGCAAACATTGTTGTCAATCCTGTTAAAAACGTACGCGATAAAATATCATTTATACTTTTATTTAACAAATCAGTTTGATCCATTTTCTTAAACTTACGTAAGTTTTCGCGAATTCTATCATATGTAACAACAGTATCATTAACAGAATAACCTGCTAAAGTTAGAATAGCAGCTACTGTTGTCAAACTAAAATCTAAACCAAAAAATGACAACAAACCTAATGTTATAACAAGATCATGAACTAAACCAATAATCGCACCTAAAGCAAATTGCCACTCAAATCTAAACCAAACATAAAGAGTAATAGCAATAACCGCAATGATTGAAGCTATAATACCATCTTTTTTTAGTTCTCCACCAACTTGTGGACCAACTAAGTCAATCCTTCGATATTCATATGTCTTGCCAAGAGTCTCTTTTATTTGATTGATTACATTCATCTGAGCCTTTTCATCTAAATCAGCAGCTTGAGCTCGTATTACTATTTCAGTTCCATCTTCTCCCATAGACTGAAGATTTAGATCATCAATGGCTAACTTATTTAATGACGTACGAATTTCATCAACATCAATAACCTTTGGAGACTTAATTTCCATTAAGATACCTCCTGAAAAGTCAATACCAAAATTAAATCCTTTGATTGCAATACAAGCAATTGATAAAGCCAAAAGAATAGCCGAAACAGCATAAGTGATATTTTTTGACTTCATAAAATTTATATTAGTGTCTTTGGTAACCCAACTAAAAATTTTCATCATAGTTTTATATCCTCATTCTTTTTCAACAGTTCTTAAATTGGTAATTTGGTTGGTTTATATTTATTCAACCATGCAGTAATAATTAACCTAGTTATCGTAACCGAGGTAAACATCGAAGTTGCAATACCAATAGCTAATGTAACAGC
Source organism: Alphaproteobacteria bacterium (assembly GCA_015062235.1). GTDB lineage: Bacteria > Pseudomonadota > Alphaproteobacteria > RF32 > CAG-239 > CAZU01. The sequence goes on from SUUZ01000009.1 coordinate 2,629, forward strand.
AAAACCACGAACAGGACCTGTGCCAAAATAAAACAGTACAATAGCCGCAACTAAGGTAGTTAAATTGGAATCAACGATTGTTGTCCATGCTTCAGTAAATCCAGCTTCTGCAGCATCTCTAGTTGAACGTCCATGTTTAACTTCTTCACGCATCCTTTCAAAAATTAACACATTCGCATCAACAGCCATACCTATCGTCAATATAATACCTGCAATACCAGGAAGTGTTAAGGTTGCTCCCATTGCACTTAATATACCAAGCATCAACAAAAGGTTAGTAAACACAGCAACAGTTGTAAATATACCAAACAAACCATAAGCGGCAAGCATAAACATAACAACAAAAGCCAATCCTATAACAGAGGCTATAACACCAGCTCTAATCGAGTCTGCTCCAAGACCAGCACCAACAGTACGCTCTTCTAAGACTTCTAAAGGAGCAGGCAAAGCACCAGAACGCAACAACAAAGCTAAATCATTAGCAGACTTTACAGTAAAGTTTCCTGTGATCACGCCAGATCCACCCATAATTGCACTCTGAATAACAGGAGCAGATATTACTTCATTATCTAAAACAATAGCCAAACGTTCCCCAATGTTATCTCTCGTAACTTCACCAAATTTCTTGCCTCCAAGTGTATTAAATTTAAAAGACACTACAGCTTGTCCTTCTTGGAATGCAGGTTGGGCATCTGTCAAATTTTCACCGCCAACGACAGGCTTACGTGTAATTACATATGTTTCTCCCATTTCTCCATAAGCAAGTTTATACTTGGCAGCAAGTTTACCTCTCTTAGCATCACTTGCTCTAGCGGTACTATCAACCAGGTGAAAAGACATTTTCGCTGTTTTCCCTAACAGGGTTTTAACATATTCAGGATTTTGTAAACCAGGCAGTTGAACAACTATGCGATTCGCTCCCTGAGATTGAATAACAGGTTCTTTTGTTCCAAGCTCATCAATACGACGACGTACAATCTCAATTGATTGATCAACAATTTTTGTCTTTAGTTGACCGAGAGCGATATCACTATACGCAATATTTAAAGAACCATCATCATTTTCTACAATCTCAATTCCATTATCAATCTTGCGGAACAAATTAGCAGCTTTTGCTCTGGATCCAGTATTTTCTATTACAACACTAACCCCTTCTTCATTAGATGTTAATGTTTTGTAACGAATTTTATTTTCACGCAAAACTTGACGAACAGAATCCTCAATTGATGACATTCTTTCTTTTAATACTTCATCCATCTTAACTTCTAACAAAAGATTTGATCCTCCTTGCAAGTCAAGACCTAAATTTACAGGTTGCCACCATTTGGGAAGGGCGTTCTTGTTATCAATTATGTTTGGAATAGCAAAAAAGATGCCAACCAAACATATTGCAATGATAGTTATAATTCTTGATTTTGATAGTTTATACATTTTACATTCCAAATTACAAAATTACTTCTTTGTTTTTTTATTACTATTTGCTGCTTTAACTTCTTCTAACACAACATCACGAACAGTCGAGCGCACAACTCTGACAGTAACATTACTAGCGATTTCAGCTTGCAATTCATCTTTAGCATCATCAACACTAATAACCTTAGCATAAATACCACCACCCGTAATAATGTTATCACCACGTTTTATAGCTTTTAGCTTTGCTTCATGCTCTTTAAGACGTTTTTGTTGTGGGCGAATAAGTAAGAAGTAAAAAATTGCAAAAATAAGTAATAGCTGAACAACCATACCTGTAAATGAACCGCTAGAAGATACTGCGTCCGCAGTTTGTGCAAAAGCATCGTTAATTAACATATTTTTCTCCAAATTACATTGACATTATTAATATATGTATAAAACATTTATTAATGCTTATATAGGGAAATTTTTAGTATTTAACAAGTTATTTTTGCGTAAAATACACTCTTTGAAGAAATAGACAAAATTGACTTGCAATAAGTAATAAAATGTGGTACAAAAAGCTGTTCAAAAAATAATTAATTTTCTAAATTTATAAATTAAACAAAAAAGTTATGGTAAAACTAAATTTAGTAGCTTTCTACGTGAAAGCAATTTTCTTGGCATTATCCTCCTGGATTGTTAAATTCTTTAATGAAGAAAAGGCAAAAAAACTCAGGGGAAGAATAGGTGAAAGTGCAGCAAAACTTGGTGTTAAAGCCATAAGGAACAAATGGTGTGATTTATTAAAAGATCATATGAAATTGTTCTGCAAACATTCTATCTTTCAGCGAGAATTGATCTTGGCAAATCACATTTGTGATGACTTACTTTTCGATATGCTTGATTCAATGAATGTTGAGGCGCTTACTAAAGATAATATTCGTCTTTTGTTTGCAACAAAAACATTTCACGAAACAGATTTCAAAAAAAAGATACTTGTTAATTTAAGGCTAAAGTGGTTCCAAAGTTTTGATTACACAGATGTGAATAGTGCCGACAAAGATCTTACTAAATTCTTTTATAAGCAATGCAATGTTGGTGAGAATGATATTGGTGTTGCCAAATATCTTGTTCCAATGTTTGAGGATAATGAGCAATTTATTGTTTGGCAAGCAATGCACAAAGCTAAAGGAGACATAGTTTCGAAGTTCCTTGATATAGTTATTCGTGACAATAATATCGATTTACTTAAAAGGTATGTCAAACAATGTGGAATCAAAGATTGTTATATCAATATCTCAACAGGTATGCCTAAGATTTTCTTAGAGTGTCGTTCTGAAATGACATTGAAACCTGATATTTTGTTGTTTGAAAAATATCTTCTAAAATATATCACCCTATATGGAGAAGAGCAAACAGCAAATATTGTAAAATCTTATGGTTTGCAGCTTGAAAGTTTACCTTATCTACTCGATTTACTTGATAGTGGTTATAGTAGTCTACTTAAAAGTTACAAAGAGTGGACTAAAAAAGACCCTAAATCTTGGATGCAATCGTGCTAGAGCGGAAAAGGAGTTGACTGTTACAGTCAACTCTTTTTTATTGTAAATAAGCTTTAGGATTCAATGCCTTTTTTCCAGCTCTGGTTTCAAAGTGTAGTTGAGGAGTACTAACTCCACCAGATGTACCAACTGTTCCAATGGTTGCTCCTTTTGTTACTTTTTGTCCCTTGCTAACATTTATTCTATCTGCATGAGCATAGGCTGTAACCCAACCATCATTATGTTTAATTAAAATTAAGTTTCCAAAACCTTTTAACTCGTTTCCAGCATAAGCTACTGTTCCATTATCAGCAGCTTTAATAGGGGTTCCTTTAGGTGCCTTAATGTTGATACCGTCATTATTGCGTCCTTTAGCAATAGGACCATAATTAGATATAACCTTACCATTAACTGGCCAGACAAACTTTTGTTTACGTTTAGTTGATGGTTGTTTATAGGTGTATTTGCTATAAGAGGATTTTTGAGTAGTTGTCTTTGTCTTTTGAGATGTTTTTATATAATTTTTTTGTCGGGTAACAATGCTACCTGGTAGTAACAATCTTTGTCCTAATTTTAGTGTAAAAGGAGCAACTAAATTGTTGGTTCTGCTCAAGGTAGGCATATCTACATTATATCTTTTTGATATGTTGTATAGAGTATCCCCTTTTTCTACAATATGATATTTTGCTTTTGGTAATGCTACGATTTGTCCGATTCTTAATGTGTAAGGTGGTCGAAAATTATTAATCTCTATTATTTCACGAATTGGAACATCGTTAGCTCTAGCTATACTATAAAGGGTATCCCCCTTTTGCACTCTAACTGATGATGAGCTATTACCATAATAAGGACGTCCCCATAACGTATAACCAAACAGCTTAGTATCCGATGAACAGGAGCTAAGAATAAAAGATAATAAACATGCTAAAATACTCCGCCAGAGCATTTTTCAAAAAATCCTACAATTCAGTTAGCAAAGCTTTACTATAAAACTTTTACCACCCAACCATTAATATTTTCTAAATTGGAATATATATCAATAAAATACCGAAAAATAGGTTGATTTTAATAAAAAAAAGCACTAGTTTCTGATTCACTATGAAAGAAGAGAAAGACATAACTATCACAGATAGTTCAGGTGATAAGTATAAATACGGCTTTGTAACAGATATTGAAGCTGATACGATTCCTTGCGGACTTAATGCTGATATAATTCGCCTAATATCACAAAAAAAAGGTGAGCCAGATTGGCTTTTAGATTGGCGCCTAAAAGCATTTGAATTTTGGTGTAATATGAAAGAACCTACGTGGGCAAAGTTAGTTTACGATAAAATTGATTATCAAGGACTATCGTACTATTCTGCACCAAAACAAAAAGTTGCACCAAAAAGCCTAGATGAAGTAGATAAAGATTTATTAGATACTTATGAAAAACTAGGAATTCCTCTTAAAGAACAAGAAATACTGGCGGGTGTTGTAGCTGTAGATGCTGTTTTTGATAGTGTTTCGGTTGCTACGACATATCGTGCTAAACTTGCAGAACAAGGAGTTATATTTTGCTCAATTTCTGAAGCAATTAAAGAACATCCTGATTTAGTAAAAAAATATCTTGGATCGGTAGTGCCTTATACAGACAACTTTTTTGCTTGTCTCAATTCTGCTGTTTTCACAGATGGCTCCTTTGTGTATATTCCTAAAGGCATTAAATGTCCTATGGAACTTTCAACCTATTTTCGTATTAATGCTAAAAATACAGGACAGTTTGAGCGAACACTTATTATTGCAGATGATGAAAGCTATGTATCTTACTTAGAAGGATGTACAGCTCCTCAGCGAGATGAAAATCAACTTCATGCTGCCATAGTTGAAATTGTAGTATTAAATAATGCAGAGGTTAAATATTCAACAGTTCAAAATTGGTATCCAGGAGATGCTGAGGGTAAGGGTGGTGTATACAACTTTGTAACCAAAAGAGCAGCTTGCAGGGGTGAAAATTCAAAAGTTTCATGGACTCAAGTTGAAACAGGTTCTGCAGTTACTTGGAAATACCCATCTTGTATTTTACAAGGCAATAACTCTTCTGGCGAATTTTATTCGGTGGCAATTACCAACAATAAACAACAGGCTGATACAGGTACTAAAATGATACATATCGGCAAAAACACCAAGTCAAAAATCATATCCAAAGGAATTTCTGCTGGTTTTTCAAATCAAACATATCGAGGGTTAGTGAAAGTAGCTACTTCAGCAGATAATGCTCGTAATTATACTCAATGTGATAGTTTACTTATAGGAACAACCTGTGGTTCACACACAGTGCCTTATATTGAAAATCGTAATAAAACAGCTAAACTTGAACATGAGGCAACAACATCAAAAATTTCAGATGATCAACTTTTTTATTGCATGAGCCGTGGTATTGGCGAAGAAGAAGCTGTTAGCCTTATTGTTAATGGATTTTGTAAAGAAGTAATGCAACATTTGCCAATGGAATTTGCCATTGAAGCTGCAAAATTAATAAATATAAGTTTGGAAGGAAGTGTTGGTTAAATGATAGATCCCGTACTAAAAAGAGCGTTAAAGACGTGGGGCGAGCAGGCTCAGATGATGATGGTTGTTGAAGAAATGTCAGAACTAATGAAAGAGATATTAAAAAATATTTGTCGTCATAAAGATAATATAGATCAAATAATTGAAGAAACGGCAGATGTTGAAATTATGTTAGCACAACTCAAAGAAAACTACCAAATATTCGACAGAGTTGAAACATACAAGACTGAAAAAATAAAACTTATTGCAAAACGTTTAGATGATTGGGACAAAAAATAATGACAACCCCTTTACTTGAAATAGAAGATTTATATGCTAAGGTTGATGGTAAGGAAATTATCAAAGGATTTAACCTTACCATAAATTATGGAGAAATTCATGCTATTATGGGACCAAATGGAGCAGGAAAATCTACATTGTCCAATGTCCTTTGTGGTAAACCAGGGTATGAAGCTACTTCAGGAACAGTAAGATTTAAAGGAAAAGATTTGTTTTCTCTATCACCAGAAGAACGTGCTTGTGAAGGTTTATTTTTATCAATGCAATATCCAGTTGAAATTCCAGGTGTTCCTGTAACTTCGTTTTTAAAACATTCTGTTAATGCGATTCGTTCATATCGTGGAGAGCCAGAACTTGATACAATGGAATTTATCAAAATGGTTAGAGCTGAGGGTAAAAAGTTAGGGCTTGATGCTGAAATGATAAAAAGAGCCGTTAATGTAGGTTTTTCTGGCGGTGAAAAAAAGAGGTTAGAGACATTACAGATGTCTGTATTAAAGCCTGTATTAGCCATTCTAGACGAGGCAGATTCAGGACTTGATATTGATGCTTTACGTGTTGTAGCTGAAGGTGTAAATTCTTTACATACTAAGCAAAATGGTCTTTTGATTATTACGCATTATCAAAGACTATTAAACTATATTGTACCTGATTTTGTGCATGTATATGCCGACGGAAAAATTGTTAAGACTGGCAGCAAAGAGCTTGCTTTAGAGTTAGAAGAAAAAGGCTATGCTGAGTTTGTGAAAGAAAAAGAATGACCATTCAGCTTGAAAATATAGCCCTAATAAGTAATGATTTGCCATGGCTCCACAATTTAAGAGAGCAAGGTTTATTATCATATAAAAAATATGGAATACCAACGGCCAAAACAGAAAATTGGAAGTATACTAAACCCAATCGTTTTTTTGAGCAAAATTTTACCCCTGTTAGCCGAGGGAATAATGTATTAGGAAATTCATCAGTTACGGTACCTTTTGATTGTTATTATGTTTATTTTGAAAATGGAGTTTTTAATCCCCATCTTTCCAATCTTCCACAAGGAATTGAAATAATTCCAATAATTGAAGCGATAATGTTTCAACCGAATATTAGAGATAAGATAGGAGCATTGGTTGATGTCGATAAATATCCTTTTGCTGCCTTAAATACAGCATATCTTAACGAAGGAATATATTTGCACGTCGATTCTAATGTAGATATATCCAAGCCAATAGTTTTTATCTATCATACAACAGCTCTCAACAATGCGGAGCTTTATAATGTACGAAATTTGATAGTGATTGATTCCAATTCTTCAATCAAAATAGCTGAATTATACTGTTATGATGGTGTTATAAAGTCATCATATGTTATAAATGTTGTAAATGAAATGTTTATAGCTAACGATGCAAAGCTATATCATTATAAAGTGCAAAATGATGCATTTAAGGCTGGTCATATAACATTTAATGCTGCCAAAGTTTGTCGTAATGGAAAATACAATAGTTTTTGTTTGCAAAAAGGTGCAGATATGGCACGTCATGAAACAAAAGTATTCTTATCTGAAGAAGGTGCCATAGCTGATATCAATGGAGCGTATTTAATGAATGGTTGGGCAACCATAGATATCACAACTGACATTGAACATCAAAAGCCACATACAATATCATCACAGCTGATTAAAGGCGTTGTAGGAGGACAAGCTAAAGGCGTTTTTCAAGGCAAAATACATATAGCACCTAACGCAATTAAAACAGAAGGATATCAGCTACATAAAGCAATGCTTCTGAGTGATGATGCCGAAATAGATGTCAAGCCAGAGCTCGAAATTTATGCAGATGATGTTAAATGTTCACATGGTTCAGCTTGTGGTGAGCTTGATCAAGATCAACTTTTTTATATGCGTTCACGTGGTATAAAGGAGGATGTCGCTAAACAGTTGTTGATAGATGCCTATCTAAATGATGTTATTGCTAAAGTAGACGATGAAAAAATTCAAGATTGGATTAAATTATCATTAAAAGACGATTTATTAAAATAATTTCATGGTGATAATTAATGTATGATGTAGAGAAAATAAGAAAAGACTTTCCCATATTTGATGTACTAGTTAATGGTAAGCGAAATACTTTTCTTGATTCAGGGGCGTCTGCTCAAAAACCTCGATGTGTCATAGACAAAATGATGAGCATATATTCTAACGAATATGCAAATGTACATCGTGGTTCATATTTTTTATCTGAAGAAATAACATCTGCTTATGAACAAGCGCGTCAAACAGTACAAAAGTTTTTAAATGCATCTCAAGCTTCAGAAATAGTTTTTACCCGTAATGCTACAGAAGCTATAAATTTAGTTGCGTCAACTTGGGGACATAAATTTTTAACAAAAATAGATGAAGTTATTATTACTGAAGCGGAACACCATGCTAACCTAGTGCCTTGGCAAGTTCTTCGTGATGAAATAGGTTTTGAATTAAAAATTTGTAAAATAAAAGATGATGGTTCATTTGATTGGGATGATTTTTGCAAACTTCTAAATGGTAAAACCAAACTTATTGCGATAAGTGGTATGTCCAATGTATTAGGAACTATTTTTCCTATAAAAGAAATAATTGCTTCAGCTCATAGGGTTGGAGCTAAGGTTTTGATTGATGCTTGCCAATTAGCTGTTCATCAAAAAATAGATGTTCAAGATTTAGATTGTGATTTTTTAGCTTTTTCTGGTCATAAAACATACGGACCTACAGGAATAGGCGTGCTTTATGGTAAATACGATATTCTAGACAGTATGCCTCCTTATCAATATGGTGGAGATATGGTTAATGTTGTAACATATCAAGCTACCACATTTGATGATCCACCAGCTCGTTTTGAAGCAGGTACTCCAGCTATTGTACAAGCAATAGGCTTAGCCACAGCACTAGAATATATTATGAATCTTGGTTTTGATAATATAATGTCTCATGAAAAAGAGCTTATTGAATATACTAAGCAAGAGCTAAATAAAATAGATGGACTTGTTCAAATAGGCTCAGCAGAAGAAAAAGGTGGTGTTTTTTCTTTTATAATTGAAAATATTCATCCTCAAGACTTAGCTTTTATTTTAGATAAAGAGGGAATATCGGTCCGAGTAGGACACCATTGTGCTGCACCTCTGGTTCGCCGTATGGGACATGAGTCAGTCGTAAGAGCAAGCTTAGGATTATACAATACCAAAGAAGATATTGATGTATTATGTAAAGCTTTGAATAAAGCAAAAACATTTTTTTAAGGACTTTTATAACGATGGAAGAAATTACGGATATAAATCCTGATGATTACAAGAAAGATTATGTTGCCAAAGCAGGATCGCCTTTGGCTGAAGGTAAAACAACAGCATCTCGTGACGATATAATCGAAGCCTTAAAAACCGTTTCTGATCCAGAAATTATGATAAATATTTGGGATATGGGCTTGGTTTATAAAATCGAACAAAAAGCAAATGCTGATGTCTATATAGAGATGACCGTAACTTCGCCTATGTGTCCTGTTGCTGGTGTTTTACCGCAACAAGCTGCAGATGCAGTGGCTTCAATAAATGGAGTTGGTAAAGTAGAGGTTAAAATAGTTTGGGAACCAGCATGGAGTTTGGCTAATTTAAGCGATGAAGCTAAAGAAATGTTCGAGATGTTTTGATTATCAAGCTAGTTCACAAAAATTCAAGATTGCTTTTTCGGTTTCAGCATATATTTTTTCAAAATCTTCTTTAGTTTTGGCTTTCCATGTTTCTAACGTAATAACAGGAATTTGTTTTTCGATTCCAGCCCAGGTTCCAAAGGAGCCATTTGTCGGATAACCGATATTGTCTACCAATTTATAACCGCAATCCAAAGACATTTGTTCAGCCAATTGTCTTGCGGGACCATCATAATCAACCAAATGAAGATCAGAATGTATCGAAAGTATGCGAACAGGGTTATATTTTTCTACCCAAGCGATCATTGCTTCTGTTTCTTTTTCAGAAGCAGGAGTTCCTGCAGATAAGTTTTTAGTATGAGGATTAACACTATCTGGTGAAAAGTTTTTTGTAGGATAATTTCTGTTTAAATCAATTTTATTTGCATTACCCCTGGTAAATAATTTTTTACCACTGGGATTAAGGCTAGGGATAATGTAAATATTGTAAGCTGAGTCAAAATTATTGTTTTTTAATTTATCTATCAGTTTTTCTAAAATATATTCTCCTTCGGGTTCATCACCATGAAATCTCCCGATAAGAAATATGTTAGGATTATCTTTATTTGTTTCAAATTTCCATAAATTTATGCAGTTGGCAAAATCGTCATAAGCAACATCATCAATATTTATCATATTGCAGTACGTCCTCGAGATTTAAATAATTGTTCTTTAGCTTCAATTCGTTGTAATACTTTTGAAAATTTACTGATTCCGATAGTAACAGGACTTATACAAAATTCAGTATGTCCGTTTTCATCTTTTATAATATGATCAAAATCGGTCGTTTTGGCAATTTTCTCAGCACAGAGAACATCTTCATGAAATCTTTTACCATTGGTGTTGTTGTCATTATATTCTACAATAAATTGCTCAAATCCTTGTTTTTGTAGGGTAGGAATAACACTTTTCATAAAAAATGATCCCCAACCTTTTTTTTGGGCTTCTGGTGCTAAATAAATTTGATTTAATATAAGAGTGTTTTCGGTATATTGAGGGTCTTTTAAGTATTTAATTTTTCTTTTTCTAGACATAGTCCATCCGTCTAAAAGAGCATGTTCGTCTTCAATCGCTTCAAGATTGTTTATATTTTTATAGTCTTCTGGGATTTTGTTTAATCTCATTACGCCACAAACTTTTTCATTATCATACAAAACAAATATAAAAGGTTCGTCACCTTGTTTTTGTTTTTCAGCCCAAGTTTTAAGCTTTTTAATAAAAGATCCTTTTGTATAAAGTTGCATTTCCGCATGACTCTTATATTGTTTTGAAAGTTCGTTATAAGAGCGCATATAGATATCTGCTAATGGAAGAATTTCTTTAACGCTTCCTGAAAATTTCTTTACTTGCAACATGTTACTTAATCCTATACTGAAAAATATTGTGAATCATATACTATAGGGTACTTTTTTTGTCAAGTATTTGACTAAAACAAACATGGTTTAAAATGTTATGTATATAGTATTTTTTATTGCGCAGACTTATTTTAGATGTTAAACATATTACAATAAAAAATAAAAGTTATAGAGATAGAAATGACAGTAGAAGAATTGATAGAAAATTTTGAATTTTTAGATTCTTGGGAAGATAAATATAAATACATTATTGAATTAGGCGAAAATTTAGAGCTTTTAGCTGAAAAGAATCACACACAAGAATGGATGGTTAAAGGATGTCAGTCACAAGTATGGCTAGTTCCACAAAAATTATCCGATGGAAAAATAAAATTTCTTGGAGATAGTGATGCTATGATTGTAAAAGGACTTATAGCTATTGTCTTGATGATATATAACAACAAGTCTGCAGAGGAAATAAAATCAACTGTAATAAATGATATTTTTTCACAGTTAGGTTTACAAGAACATCTTACTCCCTCAAGACGTAATGGTTTGGAGGCGATGGTCGAGAAAATACAGTATTATGCGAATATTTTATAATAAAAGGGGTGTTTTATGAATATTCACGAATATCAAGCAAAAAAAATATTAAACCAATATGGGATAAAAATACCCAAAGGAAAAATTGCCTACACTCCAAATGAGGCTAAAAGTATAGCCGAACAAGTATCATCTAGAGGGCCTTGGGTGTTGAAAGCTCAAATACAGTCAGGAGCTCGTCGCAAAGGATATTTTCTTGAAAAAAAAGCTGGTAAAGAAGGTGGAATTAGAATTGTAAAATCAAAACGCCATATATTTGCTGTTACCAAACAAATGTTAGGATCTACTCTTGTTACCATGCAAACAGGGCCTTGGGGGAAGAAAGTAAGTCGCATATATGTAGAGGCTTTTAGCAAGGTAGAGGATTGTTTTTATATGGCTGTAGCAATAAATAGAGTAAAAGCAGAACTTACACTACTAGTTGCTAAGGTAAAAGATAGCGATATTTTAAAGGTGGCTCTTAATCACGCAGAAAAAATATTAAAAATAAAACTTGATATAAGTGGTAATACCAGACCCGAACAAGTTCGTGAAGTTATGGACTTTTTAAGGCTTCCATCTCGTGCAGCTAAACATTTAGAAAACTTGATTAATGGATTACATTCAGCATTCTTAGAGAAAGACTGCTCAATGATAGAGATAAATCCTGTTGGCGTTATGAAAAATGGTGAATTAATAGCTCTTGATGCAAAAATATCTTTTGATGATAATGCCCTTTATCGGCATCTAGATATTCAAAATTTAAAAGATGATTGTGAAATATCTAGCCGAGAGTTGCAAGCATCTCGCTACAAGTTTAATTATAGTGAATTTGATGGTTCTGTTGGGTGCATTGTAAATGGAGACGGTTTAGCCTTAGCTGTAATGGATTTGTTAAGGGATAAAAATATTGGAACAGCATGCTTTATCAATGTAAAAGGAGGAGTTGATAAAGATAAAATTGCCTCAGGTATAAAAATTATTATGACAAATCCCCGAGTAGAGGGAATTTTACTAAATATTTTAGGAGGTTTTTTACGTTGCAATTTAATTGCTGATGGAATTGTAGCAGCAGCATCTGAAGTCGGATTAAATGTTCCGATGGTTGTACGTTTTGAGGGAACAAACAAAGATTTAGCTAAGGAAATTTTACAAAACTCTCGTTTGCCAGTTATTTGGGCTGATACAATGGAAGAATCTGTTGATAAACTTACCAAAGCAATGGAGGAGGCCGCTTAAATGTCTATTTTTATCGATAAAAATACTAAAGTTTTGTGTCAGGGTATCACAGGTACTCAAGCATCTTTTCACATTCAGCGTTCTTTAGATTATGGAACAAAAGTTGTTGCAGGTGTGACACCAGGAAAAGGTAGTAGTTTTCACCTTAATTTACCTGTTTTTGACACAGTGAAAGAGGCTGTTAAAGAAACGGGAGCAACGGCCAGTGTTATGTATGTTCCAGCCAAAGCTGTGAAGTCGGCTGTAAGAGAAGCTATAGAAGCTGAGTTAGATTTGGTTGTTAGCATAGCAGACAGTGTACCTCTGAAAGATATGTTAGAAATAAAATCAATGCTTAAAGGAACAAAAACAAAACTTATTGGACCAAACACTCCTGGAATTATCACTCCAGAAGAGGCCAGATTAGGAATTTTTCCTGAAAATATTCATAATAAGGGTAAAATAGGTGTTGTATCAAGATCATCAACATTAACTTATGAAGCAGTTCTTGAAACAAAAAGAGCAGGAATGGGACAATCCACTGTTATAGGTTTAGGTGATGATGTTTTAATCGGTATTGATTTTATAGATGCTTTAAAAGAATTCCACGAAGATAAAGATACCACAACAATAGTTATGGTTGGTCAGTTAGGAGGAGCGTTTGAAGAGGCTGCTGCTGAGTGGTATAAAAGTTTAGAAAATAAGAAGCCTGTGATAGCTTTTGTTGCAGGCAATGCAATACCCTTTGGGCATAAAATGGGATATGCTGGTGATATTATAACTGATGGTTATATATCTGTTTTAGATAAAAAAGATGCATTAATTTCAGCAGGAATTACAGTTGTTAATCATATAAATGATATACATGTGGAGTTGGCTAAATTCAAATGAGTTTGTGGAAGCAAATACTAGATTTTATTCTACCACCACGCTGTGCTATTTGCGGAAAAATACTAGATATAGACAAAGGTATTTGTGACAGCTGTATTTCTAAAATAGAGTTTATAAACACCACTATATGTTATCGTTGTGGCAACCCTCTTTTAGAAGGTGAAACAAGTTCAAAAAAGCATCTATTATGTGGTAATTGTATTAAAAAGCCAAATAAGCTATTTCGTTATTCTCGTTCTGCATATTCTTATGACGATTTTTCTAAAAAATTAATATTAGATTTTAAATTTTATGATAAAACAGATTTAGCATCATTGTTAGCAAAAATTATTTATGTAGCAGGTAAAGATATATTTGCAGCAGGTGTTGATGTAATTGTTCCCGTACCATTACATTATACCCGCCTTTTGTATAGGCGTTATAATCAATCATCGCTTTTAGCTAAAGAATTAGGGCATATTACGGGAATAAAGGTTGAATATGATGCAATTGTAAAAAATAAAAAAACGCGACCACAAGTTGAATGCTCAGGAACAGAAAGGATGAGCAATTTAAAAGGAGCTTTTTGCGTCAAAAAGCCTCAGGTGTTGCAGAATAAAAGAGTATTATTAATTGATGATATCTTAACGACAGGAAGCACATTGAATGAATGTGCAAAAGTGATAAAAAAAGCTAAACCCAAGTCAATAGATAATTTGACTATCGCCAGAGTATTGTCATAAATATTGCTATAAAATAGTTGCTAAAAAGATAACTTTATAATATAAAGCAAAAAATTTTGATAAGAGAGATATAAATGAAAGTAGATATTTTTGATTACAATCTTCCTCGTGAATTAATTGCATCACAACCAGTAACTCCCAGACACACATCAAAACTTTTGGATCTATCTGATGAGAATGCGATATATGATCGTCATTTTTCAGATCTTCCCGATATACTTCAGGCTGGTGATGTTTTGGTTTGTAATGATACCAAAGTAATTCCAGCTCGTTTATATGCACAAAGAGGAGATGCTAAAGTCGAGGTAACATTGTATCACCCTGTAGATGGTTTATCTTGGTGGTCTTTTATTAAAAATGCCAAACGTCTTAAAATTGGTGATGTTATTGCTTTTTACAATGAAGAAATAGGTGTTACTCAATCTCCATTTTCGGCAACAGTTATTCAAAAAGATGTGGAAGATGGAGTATTATTAAAATTCAATTGCCTAACAACAGAATTGCCAGTGATGCTAGAAAAGTTTGGTTATATGCCTTTGCCTCCATATATAAAAAGATCTCGTCCAGGAGAAAGTAAATTGTGGTATAAATTTGATGATAAAGAAAATTATCAGACTATTTATGCTCATAATGAGGGGGCGGTTGCCGCACCAACAGCTGGGCTACATTTTACGCCAGAAGTATTGCAAAAGCTTAAGGAAAAAGGGGTTAAACAGGTATTTGTAACACTTCATGTCGGAGCAGGTACATTTTTGCCAATCAAAACAGATGATACCGACAATCATAAGATGCATGCTGAATATGGTATAATAACAACAGAAACAGCAAATGTTATAAATGAAACTAAAAAAAATGGTGGAAGGGTAATAGCTGTAGGAACAACATCTTTAAGATTACTAGAGACAGCTACTGATGACAAAGGAATTGTACATCCGTTTGCAAAAGATACAGATATATTTATTACCCCAGGATACAAATTTAAAGCAATTGATATGCTTATAACAAACTTTCACTTACCTAAATCTACGTTATTCATGTTAGTATCCGCGGTTGCTGGTTTGGAAAGAATGCAAAATGCATATGCTCACGCTATTGAAAAAAAATATCGTTTTTATTCTTATGGTGATAGTTCAATACTAAAATGCGTAAATAAAATTTAACCTTTTTTGACTATACTCGTTCAATAAAAATATTAAAAGGATATGTTCAAATTGCGTTTACAGCAGACATTAGAAAAATATCTGCCAACTATTAGCAACATGTTGGTTCCAGCTAGCATATTTGCTTTTGGTTTATTTTCATTTTTGATAAATGATGGTTTTAGTTTTGCAGACAGTAAGATATTTCATTGGTCTTTTTATGCTCTTGTTTTTACAAATTTAGTAATTTTATTAAATTTTAATTTAGGGTGTACTTTATTTTCTACAATTATAATTTCCATAGGTTACATATCAATAAATTATCTGAAAAATCGCTATGGAAACAACTATTTCGAAACAATATGGTATGAAATGTTGTGCATTTTAATACCTTTAAATTTATTAGCCTCCTACTTATACTATAGCAAAAAGTTTCTAAGCCGAAAATCTCTTTGGATATTAATAATAATCCTAATAGAATATAGCATTGTCGAACAATTAGGCTACAATAATATTAATTTAAAGTTAGCAATAAATAATATTAATGTCATTGCGTTAATAGGATTTGTAGTTCTTATATTATGGACTTTAACTAACTCAATCAAAACAGGAAAGATGTTAGATTATAGTTTTTTATATTCATCTATTAGTGTAGGATTAGGTATTTATTATTCATCAAATTTTTCGGGATTAAGTTTATTCTTCTTTATGTCCCAATTGTTTTTAAGCATATATCTTGTATATAGTTTATCATATAACCATTTTTATGACGAAACAACAGGTATTTATAGCCGCAATTCTTATCTTATACAATCTAAAAATTTTCCTCTTAAGTACAGTTTGGGTATAGTTAGTATCGATAATTACGATAAGTTAGGAATATCTTTTGGTACAAAGAAACAAAGAATAATTACTTCTCTTATTGTAGAGGTCCTACAAACATTAATAACCGATCAAGTAATATTTCGATATGCTCCAGATCAATTTATAATCCTATATAAGACTATGGATAAAAAGGAAGCCTTTACACATCTTGACGAGATACGCAGATCAATAGCTCGTATGAGTTTCTCATGGTCAAAAAATCAAAAATCGATAAAATTAACCGTATCTTGCAGCGTAGCAGATAAGAAACGTAGTGATGCAGGTGCAGTAGAAGTATTAATGCGTGCTGACAAAGCTATGCGTAAAACACTAAAATTTAGTCATAATGTGACGTCACAAGGTTAGTCTTTATTGATATTTCGATACAATATAAGTCCACCAACAATAATTAATGGCAAAGATAACATTTGTCCCATAGTTGTTGTTCCAAAGAAAAATCCCAAATGAGCATCTGGTTGTCTAAATTGTTCCATAGCAATTCTAAACAATCCATACAATAGTATAAACAAAGCAGAGATTATACCATGATTGTTTCTTACTTTTGGATATTTTTTCCATATCCAATTCAAGAGTGCAAAAATAACGATTCCTTCAAAAAAAGCCTCATACAATTGTGAAGGATGTCTAGGGACAAAACCTCCATTAGGAAAACGTACAGCCCAAGGAACATTTGTTACTCTTCCCCACAATTCGTCATTTATAAAATTTGCTATTCTTCCTAAAAACATCCCTATCGGCGCATATAATGTAATAAGGTCGGTAATTGCTAAAAATTTAAAATTGTATCTACGAACATATAGCCAAGTTGCTAAAATAACACCAGCAATTCCCCCATGAAAAGACATTCCACCTTTCCACAGTTCTAAAATTCTCCATGGCTTTAACCACATTTCACTTCCGCCATAAAATAAGGCATATCCTAGGCGTCCACCAATAATTATACCGAGAGTAACATAAAATACTAAATCTTCAATTTGTTGGCGAGTATATCCTAAATTATTTTTTTGATTATTCTTTAATACTAAGAACCAAGCAGCTAAAATACCAAATAAGTAAGCCAAAGAATACCAACGAATATCTATAGGGCCGATACTAAACGCAATAGATGAAATTTCTGGATATGGTAAACCAATCATTTTCAACCTCTTCAAAAATTTTTAACAACTTAAAGAATAATTAATTTCCACAGATATATCCACACCTAAAAGTAATAAAAAATTTTTTTAAAGCTAATATATTGTTTTTGCATATAATAACATAAACGGTGTTATCCACAGGGGGAAATATAGTGGAAAAAAACGACTCGAAAGTTGCTTTTGTTTTATGGTCAATGCAAGCTAGATAACATATTGGCATAAGAACGTACTTTTGGAGAAATAAGAATGCAATCGGCTCAGAATTTAGCCTCCATTATAAACCCTATAGATATGGTCGAAAATATATTTACAGCTAAGTCTTTTGAATTTGAGCGACGAAATATTAATGAAGTTGTTGTTGAGGTTCAAGGAAAGTGGTCTAATATGTTATTGTTTTTTGCTTGGGAAGCCTCGATGAAGTGTCTTCATATGTCCTGTTTAATGGATGTAAAAAATAATATTGAAGATAGGGCAAAAGTGTTTGAACTTTTGGCGTTGGTTAACGAAAATCTTTGGGTAGGACATTTCTCATATTGGACAGAAGAAAATATGCCAGTATTCAAGCACTCCGTTTTTTTGAATTATGAAGAAGAATATTTTGAGCATAAAATATCTCAAATGATAGACATTGCGGTAAATGAGTGTGAAAAAATTTATCCAATATTTAAGGTCGTACTAACAAAAGGTATGAATCCAAAAGATGCTCTCTATCCAATGATGATGGAAACTGTTGGTCAAGCATAAAAAATCCCTAGTTTTGCAAAAAACTAGGGATAAATTACGCTATTAAATCTGTCCCATTGCGAAATCAATGAAGTCTGACACAATTGGATATCTTTTAAAATCATAGTCACTGACGATGATACCGTATTCAAATTCCAAAGTTATTTGAATCGTCGTTTCTCCAATAATATCAGCATCTAAAAGATCTGTTTCTTGTAAGTCAGGAACATTAAGTTCTTGTCTTAAAAGTTGCAAAATATTTTCTCTTTTATCTTTTGTCATAAACTTAAGATTAGAAGTTTTACTTGTTTTGCATGCCTAAACGTTTTCTTTGCACTTTGGGCCTACTATCAACTTTTCGTTGAGATATTGTAGGATAATTCTGCTTAGTGTTACTCTGTTGGGGTTGAGGAAGCCTAACTTCCGAAACGTTGAAACCCAAACACCCTAGTACCCATCTAAGACGCGTTAGAAGAATAGCTTTAAATTTTTTCATGTCATGATAATTTTAGTTAAACTTAATATTAATAATGTTTTTGTGATAGGAAGATAACAACAAAATAGATGATTGTCAAAAATTATTTCTTTATTTTCTTCCATGCTCTTACATTATTATTATGCTCTTTAAGCGATTTTGCAAAATTGTGTCCTCCTTGACCATCTGCAACAAAATAAAGAAAATCACTTATTTCAGGATTTGCTGCAGCCTTTAAGGATGACAACCCTGGATTACATATAGGTGAGGGGGGGAGACCATAATATTTATAAGTATTGTAGGGGCTGTCTATAAGTAAATCTTTACGCGTTAATAATCGTCCTAAGTCTTTTTTTCCTAGAGTTAAAGCATAAATAACAGTAGGATCAGTTTGCAATTTCATACCTTTTATTAGACGGTTTATAAATACTGATGATACAAGAGTTCTTTCGCTATCAATAGAAGTTTCTTTTTCAATTATGGAAGCCAAAACCAATAGTTCATTAATATTTTTTAGTGGAAGTTTATCGTCTCTACGATTCCACGCGATATCAACAGCGTTTTTCATTGCATTTTGAGCTTGAAGTACAATACTATCTCTAGTATCTCCCCGCATAAATGTATAAGTCTCAGGTAAAAGTTCACCATCTTTTGGAGTAAGAGTAATATTTCCAGTTAACATCTCTTCTTCATTAATAATTTGTAACATCTGGATGGTTGTTAATCCTTCCGCCAATGTAATTTTGCGATATACAACATTACCATTAGCAAGTTTTTGTATTACATCAAACATAGATATACTGGGAGCAAAATGATATTCACCAGCTTTAAGCTTTTTATCAAGCTTCATAAATCTTGCAGCTAATTTAAAAAGCCAAGGCTTATTTATTATTCCTTCCTTATAAAGCTTATTGGCCACAGCATAAGTGCCGCTTCCTTTAGCTACTAAGATATAAACATTATTATTTAAAGGACCTGCTTCAAAAAGCCATTTTCTAGCAAATCCAGAAGTAATAACAAATACAATCAAGCCAACAATAAGAATATTTTTTAGTGATAATTTCATTGCTAAGTAAAAGTATTAAATTGTAATTATTTGTACAAATTCTACAATATTTAACGATTCGGTTTTTTATCTATAAAACAAATGAAACTCGCCACCAAAGCAAGCGAGTTTCATCAACTTTCCTAAAGCCATACAGACTTAAGCATTTTTTGAAAGATAGTCAATAGCATCTTTTACAGTAAGAATTTTTTCAGCAGCTTCATCAGGAATTTCGCAACCAAATTCTTCTTCAAAAGCCATAACTAATTCTACTGTATCCAAACTATCTGCGCCCAAATCGTCAATAAAGCTAGCGGCTTCAGTAACTTTAGATTCTTCAACGCCAAGATGCTCTGCAACGATTTTCTTAACGCGATTTGCTGTATCAGTCATAATGTATACCTCAAAAAAATTAAAACAATTAACCAACCTTCTAAAAGGTCGTTCGTTGTTAGTTAGCACTATTTTCTTTAAATTAGCAAGCATTATTTAAAAAAACACACAAAAAAGAAAAGGATGATATTGCTAACAGCTTGTTTTATAGTGTGTTTTATGTGAAATAAAAAACAATTTAAAATGTATATAATAAACACTAATAGATGTTGACAAACGGTACTGTAAATCTTAAATTTAAAATAAACTAAATTACTGAGGAGCTAAAGGATGAAAAAAATAGTTTATGTTATAGTTGTCTTATTAATCTTGCTAGGTTTGTCAAAACTATTACAAAGCAACAACCCTGCGCCAGTTGCAGTTGATGAACCTGTTGTAGCTGTAGAAACGGTTGCTGTCGAGCCAGAAACAACCCAAGAAAAAGTTGTAGCAACTGATGTTAATAATGCCCCAGTTGTTGAGGATGAAGTAGTTGTTGTAGATGAAGAACCTGGATCTGAAGCTGTAACAGTTGAAGTTGTAGAAGAAAATCCAGAAGTGACTGCAGACGAAGGTGAAACAGTCGTAGAATAACTATGCTTTATTTATAAAAACAACCCCTTGTATTTTATAAGGGGTTGTTTTTTATATTTTCAATCCCTACCTAATATAAAGGTATAATTGATATAGGAGATAAAATATGCAGGTGGGAATTGTCGGTGCGGGTTGGGTTGGAGCAGCTACAGCATTTGCTCTGATTATGCGTGGAGTTGCCAGAAAAATTACATTGGTAGATGTCAACAAAGAAAAAGCATGGGCTGAGGCTACCGATATTGCACATGCAGCACCTTTTGCTTTTGCAAATAAAGTGAAATCAGGAGATTATAAAGATTTATGTGGCAGTGAAGTAGTAATTATAACAGCTGGAGCAAATCAAAAGCCAGGTGAAACAAGAACTGATTTACTTGAGCGTAATGTAAAAATTTTTGCAGAAATAATTCCTCAGGTTGTATCCAATGCTCCAACAGCTACACTAGTTATAGCTACTAATCCTGTTGATATTATGACAGAAGTTGCTTTGAAATTATCTGGGCTTCCTAAAGAAAGAGTTATTGGTAGTGGTACTATTTTAGATACAGCTCGTTTTAGGACGGATTTAGGATTCCATTTAGGTGTTTCGCCCAAATCATTACATGCTAACGTGCTTGGGGAACATGGAGATAGTGAGGTTTTATGCTGGTCAAATGGCGATGGAGGAACAATACCCTTATCAGAGTTAGCCAATAAGTTAGGCAAGCCCCTAACTGATGATATTAAAAGTAGAATAGATGATGATGTTAGAAATGCTGCATACAAAATAATTAATGGTAAAGGGGCTACTTTTTACGGTATTGCAGGAGGTTTGTGCCGTATTTGTCAGGCTATTACAACTAATGAATATGCGATTCTTACCGTATCAACACACCATTCAGAAGTTGCGGGCATTAAAGATGTTTGCATATCAATGCCAACCGTTATTGGTAAGAGAGGCGTGCACAATGTTTTATATCCTGAGTTAAGTGAAGAAGAAGCTATTTTGCTCAAGGCTAGCGCTAAAAAAATGAAAGAACTTAGTGATGAAGCTTTATCTAAGCTCTAAGTTATAAAAATACACTTAAAAAGACTAATGAATTTCTTGCTCTAGTATTAAAATGTTTTTATACTAGTCATGAGTTCAATTTTAAGTGCATAGCATATGGAAGATTTATTTGATTCAACAATAGTTCAAAAAGAGTTACCTGAATTTACAGTCAGTGAAATATCTTTTGAGATTAAGCGTTTTATTGAAACCTCGTTTGCGAAAGTTCGAATAAGAGGAGAAATTTTTGGCGCTAAAAGGGCTGATTCTGGGCATTGGTATTTAACGTTAAAGGATGATAATGCAACGTTATCAGCTGTTGTTTGGCGAGGAGTTGCTTCTAATTTTTCTATAAAACCCGAAGATGGATTGGAGGTTATTGCAACAGGTAAGATAACCACTTTTGCAGGAAAATCCTCATATCAATTAGTGATTGAAAATATAGAAGTGGCAGGAGCTGGAGCTCTTCTAAAACTTTTAGAAGAACGTAAAAAACTTTTTGCATCAGAAGGTCTTTTTGATGTTGTTCATAAAAAGCCAATTCCATTTTTACCCAAAACAATAGGTGTTATTACATCAGCATCTGGTGCTGTTATTCGTGATATTATCCATCGTGTACGCGATAGATTTCCATCGCATATATTGCTGATACCAACACCTGTACAAGGAGAGGGAGCTGCTGAAAAAATAGCTCAGGCGGTTAATGATTTTAATCGATTAGATAAAATATCCCAATATTCTAAACCAGATGTACTTATTGTTGCTCGAGGAGGTGGTAGCTTAGAGGATTTGTGGCCTTTTAATGAGGAATGTGTTATTAGAGCTGTGTTTGCTAGTGAAATTCCTATAATTTCTGCGGTGGGACACGAAACAGATACTATGTTAATCGATTATGTCGCAGACAAACGAGCTCCAACGCCAACGGGAGCAGCTGAATTTGCAGTACCAGTACGAACAGAGTTATTAACCAGTTTAAATAATTTGGATGCTCGCCTAAAAAATGGAGTAATTCGATATTTTACTGAAAAACACAATATTCTGACAGGATTATCACGAGGCATTCCTAATCTTGGTCAAATTTTGCAGGAGGCAATTCAGAAATTTGATGATAGAATAGAACGTATACAAGTAGCTTTTAAAAATTTCATTAATAATAAATTACACCAAGTAGAGTTATGTGGACTAAAGCCTCTATATATCCAAAATATTATAGAAAAAAAACAAGAAAATTTAAATAATTTAGTATTGAGATTATCATCAGTATCGCCAGCAGCAGTCTTAAACAGAGGATATGCTTGGATTAAAGATGAAAAAGGACAAACAGTATATAATGTAAAAGATGCTAATCAAACAAATGAATTAGAAATTAATTTTGCTGATGGAGCTATAAAAGCAAAACCAATAACTACAACAAGAATTTATTCTTCAAAAACAACAAAAAAGGTACATAAAGATCATGAACAGCAAATATCTCTTTTCGATTTTTAGTTTTTTTCTAATAAGTACTAATGCTAATTCTCTAGAACTTTGTGGCAAAGTCAATCAAGGCGAGTTCTTAATAGGTAAAGCAGGATCGGATAAACAAGTATATCTAAATGATGAACAACTAATAACCTCTCCTGAAGGATTTTTTTTGTTAGCATTTGGCAGAGATGAAGGAAATACTCAAAATATAAAAATTGTTGAGAATTTAGGAGGAGAAAATTCTTATAAATTTGAAGTAGCACCAACATCTTGGGATGTTCAGAATATTAAAGGGGTTCCACCTCGTAAGGTAACTCCTTCAGATTCAGACCTAGAAGCAATAGAATTAGAGCGTAAAGTGGTTAGAACCGCACTAAAAGATATTTCGACAACAGCTTTTTGGCGGTCTGGTTTTGTTAGGCCAGTAGAAGGAAGAGTTTCTGGCAAATTCGGAGGGCAAAGGATTATGAATAATATTCCTAAAAACCCTCATCAAGGTATGGATATTGCGGCTAAAGAAGGTACTCCTGTTAAGTCTACAGCAGATGGCAAAGTTGTTTTGGCGTATCCAGATTTATTCTATTCTGGTAATGTTATTATTATAGATCATGGTTTTGGTTTGCAGACTATTTATGCTCATCTTAAGGATATGAATGTAAAAAGAGGAGATATTGTTAAACAAGGCGATGTTATAGGTAGTGTTGGTAAAACTGGTAGAGTAACAGGTCCTCATTTACACTGGGGTGCTTCGTTACGCAATGTTAGGTTTAATCCACAATCATTATTAGATATGGAAAATAACCATAAAAAATGTTTAAAATTGTAAAACAAATTTTAATAATATGAGTATTAAACTGACCTTATCTAAAAAGAGGTTTAAAAATGAATGATACAAGTAATAAACAAATTAACTGGGATGCGATAACCTGTTTGGTGGTTGATGACGATAAATTTTCGCGTACTTTTGTAAAAACAGCACTTTATCAAATAGGAATTAAGAATACCAAAGAGGCTGCAACGACAGCAGAGGCTACCGAAATTTTGCGTAGTTATAAGGTAAATGTTATTTTACTAGACCACCAAATGCCAGAGCAAACTGGATTAGAACTTGCGAAGCAAGTTAAAGAAGGTTTGATAGGTGATGACAAAGAAATACCAATAATTATGGTAACGGTCGACACCAAAGAGAAAACAGTTCTAGACGCCAAATCCATAGGTATTCATGAGTATTTGGTTAAACCTATTTCTCCACTAGCTTTGAAAAAAAGAATTTGCACAGCACTTGGTTTTAAAGAAAAATAGTAATGACTAATATTCATATTTTTTATTTATCATTGTTACAAGGGATAACAGAGTTTTTACCAGTTAGCTCTTCAGGACACCTTATTTTATTGTCAAAGTTTAGCTATTTACCCGATCAAGGTTTAGCACTAGATGTTGCTGTTCATGTTGGATCAATTTTGGCTGTAATGATATATTTTTCATCCACTATTTGGGAAATAATCAAAGGTCTTTGGAAAACTCGTTTCTGTCCAACTTTAAAGAATGAAGGAGCACAAATATTTTGGTTAATTGTCGTTGGCACAATACCAGCTGTTATAGCGGGATATTTTCTTAAACAACACGGTATGGAGTGGCT
Source organism: Alphaproteobacteria bacterium (assembly GCA_015062235.1). Lineage (GTDB taxonomy): Bacteria > Pseudomonadota > Alphaproteobacteria > RF32 > CAG-239 > CAZU01. Next base: position 27,335 of record SUUZ01000009.1, read on the forward strand.
AAGAAATACTCGTATCATCGGATGGACAATTTTAGGATATGGAATTTTGTTGTTTTTTGCCGATAAATGTTCAATGACTATTCGTCAGATAAAACATATGGGGGTTTTTGATGCTATAGTTATAGGTTGTGCGCAATGTTTAGCGCTTATACCAGGAACATCACGTTCAGGAATAACTATAACATTTGCTAGGTTTCTAGGACTAGAACGTCGTGAAGCGGCAAAATTTTCAATGTTGTTATCAATACCAGCCATTGTCGCAGCAGCAACATTAACAGGTTGGGAAATTTGGCAACAAGGTAATTTACAAGAAATTGGTTGGATGTTTGATGGTGTAATTTATTCATATATTTCATCAATTGTTGCCATTTATATTGTTATGTGGTGGTTAAAAAAATCAACATTTTTACCTTTTGTGATTTATAGAATTATACTTGGTTCCATTTTATTGCTTGATTCTTATGGAATTATGAGTATAAATATCTAACAAGCTAAAGCTCTGGTGGCGGAATTGGTAGACGCGCAAGTTTCAGGTACTTGTGAAGGTTTCTTCATGAAGGTTCAAGTCCTTTCCAGAGCACCAAGTTTCTATATCCTCGCATCTGCGGGGATTTTTTTTGTTGCAAAATAGAGAAGATATGATAAGTAATGAACTACAAAATTAATTAGTATGTATAATTTAAAATTTTATAATTATGGATTTTTTGGATAAAAATACTTGGCATCGTTTAGGTCCTCCATTTGCAAATATGGCAATGGTTTTTAAGATTAGAGTTACTGAAGAGGATATTGAGTATATAAACAATATCATAAAAAAAGATAAGGTTTATAACTTGATTAATACAAAAGTTGAATCCCCATATCCTCCTAATAGCAAAGATACACTGTTGTTGTATGCATACGGATATGTAAACACTATTCTTTTTTATGAAGAGTATTATAACTCACCGAGTTGCCCTAAAGGTGTAAAGCAAATACTTTTTGCACATATAGGTATTTTAAGAGGCTATTTTGAAATCTCATATCCAAATCTGTTAGAGCATAGACGATGTATCGTTGAACGATGGTTTGAAATTGTTAGACACAACGATTAAGTAGTATAAAACAGTTCTGAGTTTGAAACTTAGGACTGTTTTTTTATTGTAATCTACGCAAAATTTGCGGAGAATATGATGATTATTCTCCGCAAGTTATTATGTTTTAATTATTGCCACTCATTTATTTCTCTTGTTTCGACAACAATAGAGTTCAACAATTCGTCAACTTTGGTGCACCAAGTTGCTAAACTATCTAAGTCTGATTAAATATTATAGTATTTATATTCAAACATTAATTCTCAATTTTTATATATCTAGGAGGTATAACGCCATCCTTAATAATAAGGAGATAGTAAGGTACAAAAGCAAAGCGACGCCCCATTTTATCATCACAAACAGTCCAATCCACGGGAGTTTGGCTGATTTCGGTATAATTGCTTAATTTTTCAAGAACTTCATCTACAGCTGTAATTCCAATATCGGTTTTAGGATTTTCATCCGGAGTTATCATAACTGGTGGGCTAAGATACACCGCCTCTAATAGCCCTTCCTTATATAAAGCATCAATATCAATCGAAAACATATCAGCATTATCTACAAATTCTTTTAGTGAAAGTGAGTTCTCAGTCCATTTAATTGGTTCAGAAAAAACTCTAATACCTCGACTTCTTCCCTCAAAACAGCTTTCAAACCATTTTGCGATACCAGCATGAGTTACTTGCCCAGATCTTTTGTAATAGTATCGCAAATCAGCATTAGGGTTTTTAGCAAAAGATAAAATACCATCTTTAAGGGCTGTGTTTGGTCGGGTAATATAGTGATATAGTTTCATGACGCTTTCTTAATCATTTTCATAACACAACGATTTTAACATTGTAAGCTTAATTTTTGCAATAATTTTATATTTTTTACTGTATTTTAGGTATGTTACGAGTTTTTTACTAACAACAATTTGTATGATATTTTTAATCTTATAGGATTATTGAGAATAAACTATGCAAAATCAATGTATTACAAAACAAAAATATAGCATTTAAACCACCGTTTAAACGCTATATTTATTTTAATTATACATCAAAAAAAGTAAAAAAGCAATTAATTATGTTTTATGACATATTTTCAATATGTTAGCTAGTTTTTCTATCTTTCTTTTTTCACCTTAAAAATCGTTTCACCAATATAGCGTTTAAACGGTGGTTTAAATGCACGATTCGGATAATTTAGGGGCAACTTGAAAAAGGGAGAACGATTATGAAAAAATATTTACTTTTATCTTTAGCAATGGTGGTAGCTTTACCTGCCTATGCTGCATTAGACTGTACAAAACCGCCAACTTGTGAGGCACTTGGTTATATACAGAGTGCTAGCGATTGTGCGGGACAATTTATGCTTAAATGTCCTTTTAGTGATGAAGACTTCTTCTGTGGTGGGGATACTCTAGCTGGAAAATGTATAAATGAAGAGTATACATTAAATGATGGAGCAAATTGTGGTACATACTACAAGAAAGAAATATGTTCTCATGATAACTCTTATTATAAATGTACGGAAATGACCACAGCAGAAAAATGTATTGCAGATGGATATAATTACAGATCTTGTTCATTAGGTATGACTGCGGGGGATACTTGTCCACATAATCCTCTATATATGAAATGTTATGCCAATGTCACACTAATTGACCACTGTACAACAGGATACACAGAAGAAACCGCTTGTGATGGTATATGTTTAGGCATTGTGAGCAATGGAACGACATCTAGTCTTGGTAATCAATGTTATAATTGTTGTACGCCAAATTTAAATGGCCTTACGAGCGCTTGCATGTACTGTAAAGTAAAAGCTATACAGTAACAACGTTACCGTAATAATATCAATCAACAAAAGGGGCGTGTTTACACGCCCCTCTTTCTATCTGTTTCAGCTATTTTACACAAAAACAGACCTCTAAAGTTTGTTTGGAGTAGTGACTATGGTCTGCTGTTTATGAAAGCTTTTATGACAGATAAAACTCTTAATTTTTAATCACTATCCGAGTCTTGTTTTGTCAAAAATTTGACATATTTTAACAATTATGTCAATATAAAATTAGTTTTTTTAAATTTTTACAGCAAAAACAAATTATTATCAGATTAAATATAAATCCATAAGTTAGCAATAAAAAGCTACCAAAACAGCATTGCTTTTTTATTGGTTTCATTTTATGCTGAAATATATATGTAAATACAAAGGAAAAAAGATGGTTCGGATTGCTCCTAGCCTTTTGGCTGCTAATTTTGCTGATTTGAAAAACGAAATTTTGCGTATCAATAAAACCAGAGCAGATATGCTCCATTTAGATATTATGGATGGTAACTTTGTGCCCAATTTGACTTTTGGTCCAGTAGTTATAAAATCTATAAGACCATATACTAACATTCCTTTTGATGCTCATTTAATGGTTCAAAATCCTGATAAAATGTTAGAATGGTTCGCCTTAGCGGGAGCTGATATAATAACAGTTCACGCTGAAGCATGTCCTCAGCTAGACAAAACTATAGATGCTATTCATACTCTTGGATTAAAAGCTGGTGTAGCATTAAACCCTTCTACCTCAGAAAGTGTTTTAAAATACGTCATAGATAAACTAGATTTGATTTTGGTTATGACGGTAAATCCAGGTTTTGGCGGACAAAAATTTATGGAAGGTCAGTTAGAAAAAATAACTAGAGTAAAAAAGCTTATAGGCAATCGTGATATCATTTTAAGTGTTGATGGAGGAATAAATCCAATGACATCAGCTATGGCAATTGCCGCTGGTGCGGATATGTTAGTTGCTGGAACAGCAATATTTTCAGGAGATGACATCGCTAATAATATTGAAGCTTTAAGATAATTTTAACTGACATTAATGTAGGCTTCTAATATTCTTGCAATACGGAGAGGAGGCTGCCTCATGAAACATTTGATTATGGTTGTTGAAGATGAAGAAGCATTAGCTTTAATGCTCAAATATAATCTTGAAAAAGAAGGTTATGATGTTGTCGTTCAATCTAGAGGAAACAAAGTCTTAGCAGATGTTGAAAAAAACAACCCTTCTGTAATTTTGCTTGATTGGATGTTGCCAGAAATGTCTGGAGTTGAGATTTGTAAATTAATTCGTTCAAAACCAGATATAAAAGACATTCCTGTTATTATGCTTACAGCCAAAGGTGAAGAAGAAGATAAAGTCAAAGGATTATCAGCAGGTGCCGATGACTATGTAACAAAGCCATTCTCTATTCCAGAGCTGATGGCAAGAGTTAAGGCTCAATTAAGGCATGCCCCAGAACCTCAAACCAAAAAAGAATTAATATTTGAAGACATTAAAATGGATTTGGTTGAAAAAAAGGTTTTTCGTGGAGAAACTTATATTCACTTAGGTCCAACAGAGTTTCGTTTGCTTAAAATGCTTATGGAAAATCCTTGCAAAGTGTTTTCAAGAGAATTTTTACTAAAAAACGTGTGGGGAAGCAATATTTATGTAGAATCACGCACGGTTGACGTACATATTCGTCGCCTAAGACGAGCACTAAATGAACACGGTGAGGATTATATTAGGACTGTTCGTGCAACAGGATATGCTATCGACATAAACCCGCTAGCTGAAGAGTAAAAATCAAAAATCTTGCTTTTATTTTTTTATTGGTGCAATATCTCTAGCTAATAAGAGAGGTAGATGATATGGCTTTAAAATTTGATATTTTAACCAAAGATGGTAAGGCGCGCCGTGGACAATTACACACTAAACACGGCACAATTAATACACCAGCATTTATGCCTGTTGGCACATGTGGAACTGTAAAGGCAATGATGCCTGAATCTGTAGCCGCTACAGGCGCTGAAATTTTGCTTGGAAACACTTATCATTTGATGCTGCGTCCAGGAGCAGATCTTGTTGAAAAAATGGGTGGTTTGCATAAATTTATGAATTGGGATAAACCTATTTTAACTGATTCAGGTGGTTTTCAGGTTATGAGTTTATCTGGACTTCGTAAAATTTCGGAAGATGGAGTTGCTTTTTCATCCCATGTTGATGGCAAAAAATATTTTCTGTCTCCTGAAGAGTCTATAAAGATTCAACATAAACTTGATTCAAATATAACAATGTGTATGGATGAGTGTGTCAAGCTTCCTGCAAAATATGATGTTGTAAAAAAATCTATGGAAATGTCTATGCGTTGGGCAAAACGGTCACGTGAAGCCTTTGTTGATCGTGATGGGTACGGTATTTTTGGTATTCAACAAGGTGGCGACTATGAGGATTTGCGAGCATATTCAGCAGAAAAACTAACGCAAATAGGTTTTGATGGATATGCTATTGGAGGTCTAGCCGTTGGCGAAGGACAAGAAGTTATGTTTAAAGTTTTAGACTACGCTCCCAATATGCTTCCAGATGATAAACCTAGATATTTAATGGGGGTTGGTCGACCTGATGATATTGTTGGTGCGGTTTTAAGAGGGGTTGATATGTTTGATTGTGTAATGCCAACACGTTCAGGACGTACAGCTCAAGCGTTTACTTCGCATGGAACAATTAATATCAGAAATGCGCGACATAAAGAAGACTATCGCCCCCTAGAAGCTGAATGCGATTGTCCATTATGTCGTAATTATTCACGAGCTTATATTCATCATTTGCAAAAATGTAATGAAGTTCTTGCAGTTATGCTTTTATCATGGCACAATATCAGGTATTATCAACGATTGATGCATGGTTTGCGAACAGCTATTGAACAGCATAAGTTACAAGAATTTGCCGCTGATTTTTATGCTAAACAACAAGCTGGCGATATTGAGGAGTTATAATCAATGACAGAATGTGAACATAATAAAGCTAATTTACGGGTTTGTGTATCAGGAGGACATTCTTCAGGAAATGACCCTATTTATGAACAAGAAACTTATGAAATGGGACGTCTTATTGCTAAGCTTGGATTTAGGCTTGACTACGGTTTTTCTAATAGCGGAATCATGGGAGCAGTTGCTAAAGGTGTGTTGGATGAGTGGAATCAGCATAAAGATGAATATTACACCGAAGTAAGCCCTATTGTTGGTATTACAACACAAGAGTACTATAATCTTTATGAAAAGGATGAATTGTTAGAAAAAGTTACTAATGTAGTAGTAACTGATACAATTGAAAATCGTAAAAAGAAGTTATTTGACGCTGATATTATTGTTTTTGCTCCAGGAGGAGTTGGAACTTTGGATGAATTAGCGTATGACTGTGTAGCTATGCAAGATGGTTTTATCGAAACAAAGCCTTTTATTATTTATAATATTAATGGTTTTTTTCATCACATTCTTGAATATTTAAAAGAAATGGTAAAGTCTGGTTTTGCAGAACCTATTCCTTTTATTGTTGTCGATAATAATGAAGAGCTTGAAATTGCCTTTCGTCTATTAAAACTTCGCTACAATGATTGTGAAAGTTTTAAAGAAGCTTATTACCAAGCTCGTAAAGTGGCTTATGAACTGCCATATTTTATTAAAAAGAAAGTTGGAAAAATTTGGGTTGAACATTTGATTGCTGAAATGGATGAGATAGAATTAAATGGAACTAATGAGCAAAAACAAGCATTACGTGATGAGGTTGAACAGGCTTATTTAGAAAAAGAAATTGCTAGAATGTATGATAGGTTAGCTAAATCTGGACGAGACACTGCTGTTGTTAGTGAGAAGCTTACCAAACTGAAAAAATCTCATAGCAAACATGGTTTTTAAATAAATTTTAAATCAAATTTGTTACCATCCCCTTGAGTTGTAAATAAGGGGATTTTTATTGCACGTCTTGAATAGGAAATAAATGTTAAATATAATTTGGGCAGGATTTTTTATTTTTGCAGTAATATCTGCTGTTTTTCAATATATAGGTGGTAATCATGAGGTGTGGACTTTAATAGTATCTAGCCTATTTGAAAATGCCGAAAGTAGTTTTAAAATATCCCTTAATCTAACAGGAATTTTATGTTTTTGGCTTGGACTAATGAAAATTGCCGAAACATCAGGTTTAGCCAATTTACTTGCTAAAGTTTTGCGTCCTTTATTTAATAGAATTATGCCAGAAATTCCAGCCAATTCCCCAGCTTTTGGTTCTATTACAATGAACATTGCAGCCAATATATTGGGTCTTGATAATGCTGCAACACCGATGGGGCTAAAAGCTATGGAGCAACTGCAAGAAATTAATCCCAAAAAAGATCAAGCATCAAACGCTCAAATATTGTTTATGGTTATCAATTCTTCGGCTGTAACTTTGATTCCTATCACAATACTAATGTATCGTTTTCAGTTTGGAGCGACAAATCCTACAGCGGTTTTTATTCCTATATTAATAGCAACATCAGTTTCAACACTAGTGGGTTTTTTGATTACTGCATTTTGGCAAAAAATTAACATATTTAATAGAGTTGTGGGAACGTATTTATTAGTAGGATGTTTGTTAATTGTTGGATTAACAATGGGTTTCTTGTCTCTTGATGTACAAACAAGATCTAGCGTATCTTATATGGTAAGCAATCTAGTTTTATTTGGTTTAGTTGTGCTTTTCATATGTTGGGGATTATTAAAAAAGCTTAATGTATATGAGTTATTTATTGAAGGAGCTAAAGATGGATTTAAGATTGCAGTACAAATAATTCCTTATTTGGTAGCAATGCTTGTTGCTATAGGAGTATTTAGAGCATCAGGAGCTCTGGATTATCTTTGTTCCATAATTGCTAAATTATTTGAAACTTTAGATCTTGATACTAAGTTTGTACCAGCTTTACCAACTGCTTTAATGAAACCGTTATCTGGTAGTGGCGCTAGAGCTATGATGCTAGACAGTTTTATGACTTATGGAGTTGACAGTTTTGTTGCTTTTACAACATCTGTTATACAAGGTTCAACCGAAACAACTTTTTATGTCTTAGCAGTATATTTTGGAGCTGTAAAAATTAGCAAAACAGGCGCAGCTTTACCCATAGCATTATTAGCCGATTTTGCTGGTATAGTTACAGCTATTGTTATGGCTTATTTATTTTATTGAGGAAGAAATGAAAGTATTAATTCAACGTGTAAGTGAAGCTAATGTTGTTGTTGAAAAAGAAAAAGTAGCAGCAATAAAAAAAGGATATTTATTATTAGTTGGAATCGAAAAAAATGATAATAAGAGTGTTGTAGAATACTTGGCAAAAAAAACTGCAAATTTAAGAATTTTTGAAGATGAAAATGGCAAAATGAACTTATCTGTTTTGGATATTAAAGGGGAAATATTGGCTGTATCACAATTTACATTGGCTGGGAATACATCGTGTGGTAATCGCCCTGGTTTTGAAACTGCTGAAAAACCAGAATTAGCAAAACCTATGTATGAATATTTTGTGCAATGTCTTAGAAACTTTGGAATTGAGACTAAATGCGGTATTTTTCAAGCTGATATGAAAGTTAGTCTTATTAATGATGGTCCTGTAACGTTTATGTTGGAAAGGAAATAAAGATGGAACATGAAGAACTAAAAAAACAAACTCGCATCATTCTTAATGAACTTATTGAATATCCTTTCTCGCAAATTTTTGATATATCACCAGCAGAACAAAAACTTAAAGAATTATATCAAATATCGCCAACATCAATTGAACCCCTCATTGGGCTCATGTTAACCAATATTATGCTTGGAAAACGAGATATTGCAGAAGGGTTAGCCAATAAAATATGGAGTATTGGTGGTAATTTGTCTCCTTTTTTTGAACTTATTTATACAGATAACCTACTAAATATTGGCGAAATTGAACGGGCTGGTATTCTACTAAAATCTAGGATTGCAAGCATTAGTGATAATATTAAGCATTTTTATACGGTTATGATAAAATATGCTTTGTTATCAGGTAATCTAGCCTTGGTTAAACAGATTGGCGGATATCCAGATGTTTACGATAAAGAGCCTATATTATTTAATTTTGCTGATCATCATTGCAAAGATTTATCTATTAAAGATTATCGAGCCATATTAAAAATATTGAGAGACAATCTTCATGATAGGATTTGCGCTTTTGAATATTTAATGCACAATAATGGTACATTAGAGTTTGTTATATATACTCCTAATGATATTGAGCAAAACGAAGCAATGCAAAAAAATCTAATCGATAAAATAAATGGTTATTTTTTAACTATGCAACAACCTCAAATAGACGATTTATCAATCACTCTCAAAAATATTAAATTACATTCTGCGTGGATTACAAACTAAATTTAGTTTGGCGTTATAATCGAACCAGATATATTAGCAGAATTTTTATTTTTTATCTGTGGTAACAATTTTGCAATTCCAGTTGCTATCAAGTCTTTGGTTAGGTTCATAGCAACATCTTGAGTATTATCTGTACTATTAAATAAAATAAAACGATTTTGGTGTTCAGTTACAGTTTTTGATGATGCTGTATCTGTCAATTCTAGCGCGATAACAATTTGTAGACGTCCTGTTTCTGAGTTGATATTATCTATTTTTGCTTTCAACACTTTAGCTTTTAATATATAATCAGGGTTATCAAGCTGAGCAATTACCTTTATATCATCTTTTTTTAATACTTCTCGTTCCATATAGCCAAAAAAGCCATTTGTTGATGTGTCGTTATAAAATTCAGTTTTATCAATAAAGACTGATGTTTTATTATCTTTTTGAGGCAAAGAAATATTATCTTGCTTGGTAATATTTGCAGTAATATTATGTTCAGACAAACTGTTTACATCTTCATAAGCAATCTGTTCATTAATCGTGATATCTGGCTTCGGCGGTATTGTTATATCAATTTTATCATCAATTGCATCTTCTTCAATATCTAAAGATAATTCATCTTGGAGCTCTGGGATTGGATCAAGCATTTTATCTTCTTCAGAAAAAACTTCTTTTATAGATGATGGTTGTAAATATGCACTTACTTCAACACATACTTGACTATCATTTTGATTTATAACGGTAATTTTTATATCTTCAATATAGTTGTCTACTAAACGATACACTTTCAGATTAAAGTTATGAGCATCTAAAATAGCTCTGTACTTACTCAATTCTGGAATTTCCTCAACAGCCTTAAACGATGCCTTGTCAGAAGCTCTAACTCTTGCTGATGACTTACTTTCTCCGTTGATTATTTTTTCACAAGTTGTAGCAAATATTGATATTTCACTTTGGTTGTCACCATTTTGAGCCAAAGCTGTCGAGCAAAACAGCAATGTAGTAATTATTAAGGTTCTTAAAAGAAGTATCATTACCACCAACTTCCATCATCATTTTGAACTTGGCGAATTGAATCTTTCCAACTTCCACGAAGCTTACCATCTTTATCATGCAATTTTATTTCATATACAAAAACAGGAACTTCAGGTGTGTTTACATTGTTAAGGGAACTACTTAAGACAAAATCAGCTCTTTCCTTACTATCGACAATATTAAACATTTGAGAGCCGTGCAAAATATCTTTAACTGTTTTAGCTGCAACATCAGGCGATGTTGGCATATAACGATCTATGTAAACAGTATCATCAATAAATAGAGGAGCTTGTTTGTTTTCAGCAAAAATGGCTGGAGCATCTACTAACATTTTGTTAACAGTTCTTGTTGCAACTATAGCATAAACTTGAGGTGTCACAACATAATCAGCCATTTCATAACGCTCTCCTTTTTTTGCCAAATTATATGGTTGAGTAGCCGTAGGAGATTCAGTAACTATTGTTTCTTGAACCTTTATTTCATCTGAAACACCATCTTCAACGCTTTCAACTTCAACATATTTAACTTCTGGTGTAACATTTTCTTGCTTGAGCGTTACTGTCCTATGCTGATTTTCTGCATGTTCAACAGCAACTGTTCTACTAACAGATGCCTCTGGTTGTCCCCAAACAAACATATCAGCTAAAGTGGCATTGCGTTCACCAGTTCCACCTTCCACACAAGCAGAAATAACTAATATGCATATCATTAAAACAAGCTGTTTTTTCATACAAAAAACTCCTAAATATGATAACTGCTTCTAATATAAATATTTTGCCATAAAATTAAAATTATATTTTTTACTTATTCACTATTTGCTTTTTATTTTTGTTTAGGCTAAGCTTAGGGCAGGTTTAAATTTTGTGATTGACATAAAAATGATGACAACTAGTTTTACTGCAATTCTATTGGGGCTTGCCGCTCTAATATATCCTTTACGATATAATAAATTTTATTTGCTTAATGCAGCCATGATTATTGGTGCCGCATATTTTTTTGAAAATAATTATTTTAGAATAAATAATATATTTACTTATAAAACGCTTTTATTATTTTTGATGTTTTGGCTTGGCGGAATAAATTTAACAACATTTATTGCTTATGGGGTAGATAAAAGAGCCGCTAAGAAAAAAGCTTGGCGGGTGCCAGAAAAAGATTTACATTTACTAGAGTTTTTAGGTGGTTGGATTGGTGCATGGTTTGCTCAAAAAATATTTAGACACAAAACATCCAAAAAAAGCTACCAATATGTATATAAGTTGATGATTATTTTAGAGATTATAGCAATTTATGGATTATTAAAATTCTTTGGTTATCACTAAAAACGCTGTCTTTTTAGTAATATATAAAAAGCTCCACTACCACCGTCTTCTTGTTTGGCTTGAGCTACGCTTAAAACCATTGGACGAATATCTGGATGATTAAGCCATCTAGGTAAAGCTTCTTTGATAATACCTTTAGTTTCATACCATGGATCTTTATCTTTTTTAATTCCCTTTCCAGTTATAATTAGTAAGCATCGCATCCCTTTAATGTAGCAAGAGGTTAAAAAATCTTGCACTATCTCAAAAGCTTCTTTTTCTCGATAGCCATGTAAATCCAATTTTGCATCAATTTTAAATTGCCCTTTTAGGAATCGCGTGGCAGTTTTTTTATCAATATTATTTGTATCACCAATTTCAAGCTTATTAAATGAATTGTGGTTATAAAATCCTTTCCCACATAAAGATGGTTCAATTTCTTTAATGATTAATGGGGATGTCGGAAGTTCATCAGTATGTTTTAATTGTTTTATTTCAGATATTTCTTCAAACCAAGAATCTAAATCGTCAGGGATATTGCATTCAGGCAACTTTTTCATTATCAGCCTCTATTTCAGTGTCTGATTTATCCTTTTTTTCAGTCATATAATCAGCAAAATGCAATATAACAAACTCTTTCCAATTACCATCTGGAGCTATACATCCATGTCTCTTATCATTGGCATTAACAAGAACTATACCTCCAAATTCCCAAAGCAAGTTGCAAGAATTATAGTCAGAAATAAAAAAGTTTTTAGCTCTTTCATATAAACGTTGTTCCATTTTCTTCTTTACAACGTTAGATGACAATATTATTCCTCCAACCATAACAGCCAAACCCAATAAAACACCTACCAATCCTATCAATACAAGACCAAGTAAAACAGGTGCTAAAATTGGCCAAAGCATTTCCCAAGGATTATAAACTGGAGATCCTGGAATATTAATCTTAGAATTAATAAGACAGATTTGCAATTTATTATCTTCAATAGCCTTTTGCATAGCTTTAAAAACCAAAATATCAGCCTTACTAATGCGCTTCGCCATCATCATTCTCCGCTTTGTTTGGAATAAATATAAAGTATTGTCCCGTAGAATTCATTTTACCAGCTTCTTCTAAAACATCATCTCCGCCAGAACCCCAAAAATAATCACCTCGTATAGCCCCCTTGATTGCTGAACCAATATCTTGAGCTAATACAAGCCTATTAACTTCTGTTCCATCAGGTTTATAAGTTTCAAGCCATAGCATAGATCCTAAAGGAATAAAGTTTTTATCAACGGCCAATGAGCGTTTGGGTGTCAAAGGAACGCCTAGTGCCCCCATAGGACCTTCAGGGTTACCTAAACGATGAAAAATATAACGTTCATTTTCATTCATATTAACTTCAGCCACAACAGGGTTCTCTTTAAGCCATTTTTTAACATTACCCATAGAAGCTTGTCCTGACTTTATAAGTCCTTTTTGTAACAAAATTGAACCAATCCCCTTAAATTGTCGTCCATTGCTTTCTGCAAATGAGATTCTAAGCTGACTTCCATCAGAAATATGCGCCACAGCAGATCCTTGAATTTGCATAATATATATATCAATATAGCTATCAGACCAGAGTATGACTGGTGCGTTTATACCATTTTTAAAAATATATTCGCGAGAATAATATGGTACAAGCTTACCATTTTCCACTCTACCTAATATTTTTTTATTTGGTAATGTTTGGTCAAAATCGAGCAAATTTACTTCTACTAGATCATAGGGAATACCATATATTGGATATTTATATTTTTCATCTCGCTGATAAGAAGCATTTAATTGTGCTTCATAATACGCAGTAAATTTACCTTCTGATTTTCCTTTATAAAGTACCTGATAAGGAGTAAAGTTATCTTTAATAAAGTCTTTGAACTTTACAGGCATAATATCTTTGGCTTTTTTACAAATGTTCAAATAATCTTTCCGATTTATTTTAATTTCAGCATTGCCTATAAACTCACCTACTTGTTTGGATATTGCATCACAACTTTTAGCAAAAGCATTGTATGCAGCCAACATATCATCATCTTCAAATCCTGATAAATCTGAAAAGTTAACTTTTTTTAGTACAACATCTTTTTCTTGGTATTCACTAGAACATCCAAATAAAAAAAGTAAGAAAATGAAGGCTAAAACAAATTTATGCATTATTTTTTAGTTGATACCAACACCCAATTTAAAGTTTTTGCATCCAAGGCTCTTTCAAATGTCCAAACATCTGTAATTGTTTGAATATAATTTTCATCACCTTCAATAATTTTATTATCTTTATCACGCAATACATTGACTTGTTCACTAACAAATTCAACACTAATTAACGCATTATTTTTACTATCCACTTTTGCCTTGATAATATCTGCTTTATCAAAACAAATAAAATCTGTTTCGGCTGCAATAGCTTCATCTTGACGTTGTTTAATTACAGCTTGCATTTTTTTTAATATTGATGGACTTACAAGCATTTTCAACGTTTCTGTATCTGCCTTATTAAATGCTTCAGTAATAACTTGGAATGCTTTTTTGGCACCTGTTATGAAATTTGCTTTATTAAAATTAGGAATTGAAACAAGAACAGCGTCTATTTCGTTAAAAGGCTTAGAATCGACAGGAACTAATTCTTCAGCATTTTGAGCTGCTTCTTTAAGCTCTTTTTCGGCCTCATTTTTAAGCAAATTATATAGTTTTTCAGCCCCTTCACGACTTAGTTTCACTTTTTTAGTTTCAACCTCTGGACGAGTACCTAGTACACGCCATAAACGTTGAAAAATAAGAACCACCACAATCAAAAGAACGATAATATCTAAGTTTATCATTTGTTTTTTATCTCCCGTATATGTTTTTATAATATAACTGCGTCATAAACTTTTATCAACCTTTTATTATCATTTGACCTAAACAAATTTTAATTGTAAATTGTTTAGCAAAATCATAATCTGTTTAAGGAGATATTTTATGGAAAACAAACAGCCTGCTATTTTGATTCAAAACCAATATATCAAAGATCTTTCTATGGAGATTCCTCATGCTCCAGCAATATTTAAAAAGTTATCAAAAAACAATCCACAAGTTAATGTTGAGGTTAATGTAGAAGCACAAAAACTAGAAGAAGATAACATTTTTAATGCATCGCTTAGCGTTAAAATTAATGGTGATATAGAAGGCGAAAAAGCTTTTATTTTAGAATTAGTTTATGGAGCAGTTGTTAGCTTAAATATCCCTGTGGAACATCAAGAAGCTGTATTGTTGGTAGAATTACCACATATGCTCTTTCCATTTGCAAGACAAATCGTAGCAAACACAATGAGCAATGCGGGGTTGCCTCCACTAATGCTTAACCCTATAGATTTTATGGCAATGTACAATGCTAAAAAAGCTCAAGCAACAGCACCTAAACAATAGCTATGCAGACAACCTTAAATAAAAAGAGCGTTAAAAACGCTCTTTTTATTTAATACTAAGTTATGCCATTCCTTTATTACCAGATTTAGTCTGGTGCATTATAGTACTTACCAATTCTTTCGAAGTACTTTGGTTATTATTTTTAAAAGTTTCTATAGCATTAACAACTTTATCCGTAAAACTATTATGCAAATCAATTTCTATATCAATATGCTTATCACGAAAAGCTTTCTCCGTAAGGGCTTCGGCTGCTTCACACGTTCCCTTATCAAGTAGGACAGGGGTGTTGCCCATAGTAGCTGTAGCTCTACCATTTTCATATGTTACTTGAAGCTCTTGACTATCTGCTGTATTAATAGTTACAGTAGCCCGTTCAGTAGAATATGTAGAAATTCCTTCACTTGTATAGGTTGCCCCCCTCATATCCAAATGAACAGGTTCTACAACTTTTATTCTATCAACGCCTTCAACTCCGCTAATAGCTAAGACAGCCTTACCATCTTCAATGGCAGTGCAGGTAAATTGGGTGTTTTCACCAAATTTTATAGCATTAATTTGTTCAGTAGTTAGTTGAACAGGTGTAGAAACTGTTGTTGGTTCTGTAACTATACTTCTTGGAGTTACAGCTACTTCCTCGGGTACAATAGCACCCTTTTGTGCGTTAGCAATTTCTTCTATTTTGGTATCTATTTTTCCATATCCACTAGGAACTCCTTCTGGAACCATATTATCTTCATTTACAGATACATAGGTTGCATTATCAACACCATTTTCAGTAAGTGAATGTGTCAAAGCAGTACTTGATTGTGTATCTATAATACATTCTTTACCATTAATTAAAAAGTGTCCTACGCGCATTCCTTCATTATTAGCTTTATCAAGTATAACAGATACGGTCTTACCTTTTTCAAATTCATAGGTTATAGTTGTTGCTCCTGTTGTTTCATCTGTAACTACCGATGTTGGTGTCTTTAGATTAGCAATAATCTTTGTTGCATCGTGTGGAGCATAATAGTTAACACCTATATTAGAACTTTCTGTACCATTTAAAGTCACTACACCATCTGTATCACTAACAAATGTTACAAAATTTCTAACATCACCCCCTTTAACCTGACTTCCCTCACCAGCTATACTATCCAAAGTAATTGGGTAATTATCTTTATTTCTGCTATATGTAGTTTCCACCTCTGCATGAGGATCTTCCATATCAACAGTAACATTATTTGAAACAGGATTTTGAGACGTTATATCAACTTCTGCGTTATCAATACCAACATCCAAACCTGTTGTTCTGCTTATTGAAGGAGTACAAGGATCTCCTATTTCAGAAGCAGGTCCAACTCTGGTTGGTAAAGGTCTGTTAGTAATTAATCGACCGATATGTCCAGGATTGGTTGCATATTTCTTAGATTCTTCAACCAACAATGTTAATTCATTATCATTACACTTAATATCATTAAGAATATCAATTTTTCCAGTATAACGAGCACGCATCATTGCTAAATAGATAGCTTGATTTTCTCCCATACCTTCTGGTAAACGGTCTGGATTAGCTCTTAATCTTTCTCTCATCATTTCAACAGCTTCTTTAAATGTAAACTGTGAACCATCTTTCATAGTAAAATTAAGATTACCTTTGTCATTAATTGTATTAACTAATCTCGCATAAGTAGCTTCAGACACTTGATGGTCTGTACTTAAGCCTTCATATCTAATATAATTATTGCCTTTTGCATCCTGCATATAGGTCTCAGTAACACCATTTTTAGTTTCAACCTCTTTCCAGACAGTCATTCCTGTTTTTTCATCAGTATAAGGCTGAAATTCTGTATTAGCTTGAGCTTCAACTCCTTCATTAGCCTGCATTTTAAATACACGACCTTCTTCTGTAAGCTCAATACCACTGCTACCATCTCTCGCAACAACAGTTCCATTGGCACTATATTCACCAGTAGATTCATCGTATTCAACAGGAACTGTCGATCGTTCGCCTCCAACTTCAATTTCAGCAACCAAATATTCATTTTCACCATCACCAATAACTTTAATTGATGTTGAGTTAGTATCCGCTTTTACATTACTGAAATCATGCGTTTCTGATGCAGGTGTAACATTTTGTTCAGAAACAACACTTTCCAAATCTGTTGTATCTGAAACATGCGTATCATTACTAATTAATTCTTTAACATTATTATATGCTTGCGTTAATGGACCGTCATTTTGAATATCAAATTTTACAAGATCACAAACAACTGAACCCGCTACCACTGCTCCCAATGCTACCTTATCTTGCTTTAAATATCCTTCTGCCGTTCTCAAGGCCTGCAATTTTTTAACCGAAATACCATTATTAATAATATCTGTTTTTTTCGACTTACGAGTAAACAAACTTTTGAAAAAAGAGCCAGCTTTACCTGCAATCATAGATCCTTGACGCAAAAGAGTGCCTGTCCAACTACCGATAGCTCCAACTGCGCCTATACCTCCTGTTAATCCACCAATAGCAAGTCCTTCTGCGGTACGATACCATGCTCGCGATTTAAAACCATCTTCAGCCATCTTAGCCTTTTTAGCTCTGGCCCAATTTTCTTTAATGTATTTGATTTTATTACCTAATCCTTTTATATTTTTAGCATGCATTTCTTGAGTTAAGCTATCATATACAGGCATCAACCAAGCATTAGCAGTACTCCAACCAGCGTAAATGGAAGCACCTGTTGCAATAGCCCAACCAGGACCTGCCATTAAAGCAGCTGCTCCACCAAATATTGTAACATTGACTGCAATTTTTTTCCAACCACCTTTTTTGACCACATTATCATAAGCAGCAGAAAGAAAATTGGTACATTTCTTGAAGAAGCTCAACTTATTAACATCAGCTTTAGGCTTTATTATGGTTTTTACTTTAGGAATTTCTACATTTTCCAACCACCATGTATCAACACTAATAGCTGCTGATGTCAACTTGATGTCGCCATTCAAAACTCCAGCTATGGTATTTTCAATATTTTCGTTGCCATCTTTATAAATAATATTACCATCTTTATCCCTAGTAATATTTTCCATAAGAACTGATAAATTAGGATCTGTAGATAGGCCTGCTAAAACAACACCTCTTTCCAATTGTTGAGCAACCATCGATTTGTATATATTCAAAACTTCATCATTAGTTTTAGCATTAACAAGCGAAGATTTGTCTTTAAGGAGCTCTATAGTTGCACGTTGAGCAGCATTGGCCAAAAGTAATTGATTATATGCTTTTGTCTGTGCTTTTTGATCTGCTTCGGAAATATCACTTGCAAACTCATATTTAATTTTACCAAGTAATTCTGCACAGTCAGAATAAAGATCATTAAGATTACCACCTGCATTATAAGCATCAAGAGATTTTACAGCATTATTTAAAGCACTATCGTTATTTTCAATAGTTTTACCATCAACAAGATCCCATCCATTAGCTTCGGCCAATTTAGCTACAAAACTATCTTTAGCTTCTTGACTAATATCTTCAATGGCACCAGATTTTTCAGCATTATCATAATTGACAAACACCTCATCATTAACATTTTCAATAGCAATATTTTTCAATTCTTGCTCTATCTTTTCTTTTGCTCCATTTATTTCAGCATTAAGTACATTTTGAGCTGTGTCATCTGTTTTAACAATTTTAGCAGCCTCTAATAAAGACTTACGTTGAAGGCGCGAGATAAGATCTTCTTTACTTTCCAAGTCCTTTTCTCGGCGGCTAATTTCATCATAAACAACATCAGCTACTGAAGCTTGTTCTTCAGCTTCACTATTTGAAGTAGCTAGTTTTTCATTCTTAAGATTATCTGTTCCTAAAACTTTTAAATATGATAAAAGATCATATGAAGAAACTGTTTTTAAATCTTCAATTGTTTCAAAGCTTAAAGCAATAGCATCTTTTATAGCATTTTTTTCTTCATCACTATTAGCTCTACGCCACATATCATATAAATGTGTTGCTGTATGCTTTTTCCACCACTCTTCATCATCCCAGTAATTAGCCATGCCTTCATCTCCTTAAAAAGGTTTTTTAATCTTACAATTACTCGGATAATACACTATTTTTCAGTTTCTTGCAATACTTTTTTGTCTAAAATTTTGCTTTTCCCTTTAAAATAAGACTAATCCATACATTTACTTGGTGTTTTAATAGAAAAAAGCTAAATTTTGAACAAAAGGAAACAATACTATTTGTCCAGATAGAGAATAATCATACTAAAAACAAATATTTTTAGACTTTACGACCAAAACTAGGAGCTTTATTTATCTTTATCAGCGTAAGGATTACCTGTTTTACGAACAGTAATTCTAATCGGAATACCGCCTAAATCAAAGGTTTCACGCAAATTATTAGTTAAATATCTCAAATACGAATCAGGTAGTCCCTCAGGATTACTCGAAAATATATAAAATGCTGGCGGTCTAGATTTAGCTTGTGTAATATAGCGTAATTTTATTCTGCGTTTATTTTTTCCTAAAGGAGGAGGGTTATTATCCAATATATCAGCAAACCACTGATTTAAAGGCGAAGTTGGTATACGTTTGTTCCATCTATCATAAACTTTAAATACTGCTCGCATCAATTTATCAAGGTTTTCTTTTTTTAAGGCTGAAATTGTGACTGTAGGAATTCCTTCTGCCTGAGTCAAAGAAGTCATTAATTTATAGTTTAACCTATCCAAAGTTTCTTTACGATTAGCTATATCCCATTTATTTACAGCAATAACCAAAGCTCTTCCTTCATCTAAAACTTGTCTAGCAATAGTCAAGTCTTGTTTATCTAATACGGCATCAGCATCTAAAACTAAAACTACAACTTGAGCCATAAAAGCAGCGTGTTTGGTTGCAGCAGCAGACATTTTCTCCAAACTATCATCAACTCTTGATTGTTTACGCAATCCTGCTGTATCAACAAGATTTATTCTTCGTCCCATATATTCCCACTCGTTTGTTATTGCATCACGAGTGACTCCAGCTTCTGGTCCTGTTAGCATTCTTTCGTCATCTAACAAAGCATTAACAAGTGTCGATTTACCTACATTAGGACGACCAACAATAGCCAATTGGATAGGTTTCTGGTGAGTTTCTGATGTTTCATCTGTATCATTTTCTATAACAAGATTTTCTGCAATATCTTTCAAAGCCTCATATAAATCTTGTATTCCCAAACCATGTTCCGCTGAAAAGGCTATAGGATGTCCTAAACCTAGTTTATAAGCTTCATATATACTATCTTCTTGTAATTTTCCTTCACATTTATTAGCAAGCAACACCACAGGTTTACCTGTTTGACGCACTATATCAGCAAAGTGTTCATCATAAGGTTGGATACCCGCTCTTGCATCAAATAGAAACAACGCAACATCAGCATCATCTATTGCCTTTTGTGTTTGTAACCACATGCGTTGCTCAATATTGTCAGTATTAGAATATTCATATCCAGCTGTATCAATAATTTCTAAGTCAAGCCCATGTAATTTTGCCGATGTAATTTTACGATCACGAGTAACCCCAGGTTTATCATGAACAATAGCTACTTTTCTCCCTGCAAGACGATTAAACAAAGTAGATTTTCCAACATTTGGACGTCCAATTATTGCAACTTTTAAAGCCATATTTATTCTCTTACTTATAAGCCGTTAAATCAGCCTCTTTTGTTGTTAAAAGCAGAATCTCATCAACCATAATAGGTGCGGTTTCAACACCTTCTTCAATATCTGCAACCCCCATTATCCTACCATTATAAGGAGAAATAGAAAAGAGTTTTCCAATAGATGACGCCACCAACAAAGCATCATTTGCTAACAAAGGACCAGATGTAAATACACCAATTTTATTATCACCATTTGCATAAGGAATAATGGTATTCCAAACAATTTTACCATCGTCTTTGTTAATAGCAACTAAATCACCATCAGTAGTGAGTACAAACAGAAAACGTCCAGCCAACCAAGGTTGTGAAGATGCCGCAATTTCTTTTTGCCAAATTTTCGCTCCTGTCCTAATATCAATAGCAACTAACGGAGCATTATAACCAATAGCAAATACCTTATCTTCATCAATTATAGGATTAGCTTTAACAGCCGTAATATCTGCCATCGATTCGGTGCTAGCACTTGAAACAAGCCATTCTGACCACAGAGGTGTTCCTGTTGATGCCTTATAAGCCTGAACTTGTCCATTTGAAAAAGCTGCAACAATTAAATCCTTTTTAGGACTATATGCAGGAGACGCGCCTCCAATCATTGTTGTAACTTCTTCCTCCAACTTATCTTTCCATAAAACATCGCCAGAATTTATATTAAGAGCATAAAGACCGTTGTCTAAAGTCTGGACAACAACTAAGTCTTCGTTAACAGTTGGAGCAATTCTAATAGGTGATTTTAGATCTTGTTGCCAAACAATACTACCATCTGTTTTATCTAAGGCAAAAACCAAACCATAACCAGTTGTAGCATAAAGTTTATCACCATAAACAGCTATTCCCGCACCAGATATTGATGCTTCCTCAGCCATTTCATTAGATGGTGTCAATTGTCTTTCCCAAATATCTTCACCATTTTCAATATCAAAGGACTGTATTAATCCCTCTGCATCAATTGTATATACAAAACGTCCATCAGATACAGGAGTTGCAATTAATACATTACGTTTTGAAGATCCCTCACCAAAAGAAACATTCCAAATTTCATCTAAATTACCACCAGCTCGTAAATGTCCCCCAACATGTTCAGATGTCAATCCTTTTTGTGTCCAAGAATAATTAACTTTAGCTTTCGGTAATTTAATTTTTATTGCACGAGCATCTGGTTTAATATTGTTATTTTCTCGAATAACACTAACACGTTCGCCATCAATGTTCAGAGGTTCTTTTTCAAGCATTCCACAACCAGCTAAGGCTGTTGCCATAATACACCCATATACTAACTTTTTCATATCTGGATCTTCCTATATCAATTATTGTTCATTTAAGAGATTTACCATGTCTAACGCTCTGGATTTGATGGTTTCAGAAACATCAGCAGAAGTAGCGATTTTCTGGTACTGAGCTTTAGCTGATTCAATGTCATTTTCTCTAATATAAAGCATTGCCATCAATTCATGAGCAATCTCGAATCCCTTTTCTTTTTCAAGCATTGGCTGCAATAAAACCATAATCTCATCTTTTGAAGCATCTGTATCCAATTTATATGAGACTAATTTTAAAGATGCCACATCACGCATCTGTGGAATAGTATTTTTACTTTCTATAAGAGCTTTCAGCACAGCCAAAGCATCTTCTTTTTTTCCTTGCTCTAAATAAATATTAGCAATTTGCATTTTGGCCAAATCATCATATATTCCTGATGCTTTTTCCGCTAAAGTTGTGTAAATTTCAAGGCTTTCATCAATACGACCTTGATTTTGTAAGGACATCGCAACAGAATAGGCATTAGATAGCTCTTGATTCTTCTTATCACGCCAATTTCTGATACTTTCGAAACTAATTGCAACAGTTAAAACCAAAGCAACACCAACGATGATAAATAATCCATATTTATTCCATAGTTGTTGCAACTCTTCATTTTTAACGTCTTCGACCACCTCTCTTAAAAGAGCGTCTTCGTTAATTTGATTTTGCAATTTTTTCTTCATCAAATATCTCCATCCAAAACAAAACACCTATTGCTTAAATATATACTTGAACAATACAATTTAAGCAAAACAAATTTTAATTATTTTATAATTTCGTGAATTAAAAAACGTTTTATCCACTGCAAATCTTTGATTGACATCTTAGCTCCGAACGTAATTGTGTTATCTTCTGATATAACAGATACAAAATAACGTCCTGTTGCAGGATTTTCCGTAACCTCAATAGCCTCAATATCTTTCTTAAAAATTTCATTATGTTTAGTTGAAAACAACATATACTTATGCGTATTTACAATTTTGTGTTTTTTTATAACAAGTTTTTCTTTTCTAAATAATATTTGAACAGCAATAAATATAATGCTTAATGCAACAATTAACATAACATATAAGGTTGAAGCATAAGTCTGACGAAAAGCATCAAAATTTAACAAAACCAATAATACAACAGATCCAATCAACAAAATAGCTAACCAAGCAAGTAAATTGTAAGCATCCCACACAATCTTTCTAACTTTTAAAACCATTTTATCTTTTTTACGTACAAAATCGACACTGCTAGGCAGACTATCATAAGAGTCATAGGTGTCTTTTATAATATTCATTTTAACTAACTGACTAACAGATTTATTAAGATTCTTAAGATCAATAGATTTTAATCCATCATCAGTATTAATTAATGCTGGCAATTTAAATGCTCTAGCATATTCTTTCCATTTTTTCCTAACTCCGTTTGGTGACGTCGACAAATAAAGAGGAACAATTTTTTCAGAATTAGGATGATATAATTCTACAACATAGCGATTATGTGTTAAAAAACCAGATTGTAAAAATTCAACCCTAAATCTAACACCTGTATAGTTTTGTAAATCTTCTTGCAAGATTATTTTATCACGCCAAATTGGGCGTTTAATAATTACAACTTTTTTTCCAAGAAATTTATATTTATTATAACGCATATATATCAATATATTCGTTATTACGATTCCCAATCCTACAATTACAAAACATAAATCAAAAAACCAAACAGCTAAAAAAGGCTTGTAGTCAGCAGTTTCTATAGCAGGTATCACAAGATCGCCACCAGTTTTAAGTCCATTGAACCATTCGTATATCCCAAGTAAAAATAATAAAAAACCAAAAACAATTCCAGGTAGTAAAAGTTTAAGCTCAGCCCTATCGGTCAAAAAAGACTTACGATTTTTATAACTCAATTCAAGCTTATTGCTAAAATGGTTGGGTGTAACATTATTCATAAATATTTTCCTCAAAACCTTATTTAAGTTGATATTACTTATGCTATCTCAAAA
Source organism: Alphaproteobacteria bacterium (assembly GCA_015062235.1). GTDB lineage: Bacteria > Pseudomonadota > Alphaproteobacteria > RF32 > CAG-239 > CAZU01. The sequence goes on from SUUZ01000009.1 coordinate 51,352, forward strand.
GTTTTAAATATCCATTATTTTTTTGCAAATTTTATCATATTTTAATAATATTGCCTATAATGTTAAACTAAATAATAATTATTGCAAGGAACAAAAATGGGAAATTTCGAAATTTTTTCACAAGCACAAAATATGCATGCATCATTTTTTGCCATTGCTTGCTTACTATTATGTAGTATTCTAGCAGCTAAAGAAGATCGCCTTTTTTCAGCTATAAGTTTTTTGACAATAGCAATTGTATTTGATTTTTTTGGCGTATGGGTAGAAGCAAAAGCTGTTGTTGCTTTCGATAAAGGTTTAGCCATAGAAACGTACACAATGTTTGAGTTGGCACTATTTTTAATATCAATGATTTTTATGTCCTTAGCAGCATCAAGATTTATATCTGTTTCATCAGATTCTTCATTATTACCTGTTTGGATTTTAGGGGGATTAGGTTCTTTTGCTGTAATTTTGTTTACGGTTATAATGCCTGCAGGTGATGCTGTTAATAGTATGAGGATAATGTTTCCTTTAGCAGGATTTCTATACTTAGCTGTAGGCTTGTTTGCACGTTTTTCGTCTTCTAACAACAGTGGTTATATTACAGCTTTTATAGTGAGTATTATAGCAATAATTAGTATATCTATTAAATTTTTTGAGATATATTCAGCTTGGTATCTGAGCTTGGTTTTATATATTGGTTTTGCATTTAGCTTTCTATTAATGAAAAGTAATGTGATAAATGATAAGTACCAAAAAGCAGAGCAAGATATTGAAAAATACAATCGTCGTATTGAAGATATTATCAAATCTTCTCCTTTTCCAATAATTATTTCGCGCTTAACTGATGATAAAATAATATTGGCAAATAACAATGCTATTAAACTTTTTGGAATTAATTCCCAACAAATAAATCAATATCATCTGAAAGACTTTTTTGCCGATTCGAATAATCGTCGAATACTACTTGAGAAGATTGAAGAAAGTAAAGAAGTACAAGATTTTGAAGTATTGATAAAAACAGCTTCTACAGAAACGCCTTTCTGGCTTTTAACATCGGCTAATATAATTGATTATAACTATGATGTTGCTCTTTATTCAGCATTTCAGGATATTACTTCTCGTAAAAATAGAGAAGAATTGCTTCAAAATCAAGCGACAAGAGATCCGCTAACTTCTCTTTATAATCGTCGTTATTTTGAAGAAGAAGTTAAAAAGCAAATTATCAAAGCTAAAACGACTAATTTACCATACAGTATTTTAATGTTAGACGCCGATCATTTCAAAAAAGTAAATGACACCTACGGACATAAGGTTGGTGATAAGGTTTTGATAGAGCTTGCAACACGAGCTGAAAAGGCGCTCAGAGACAAAGATATTGTTGCTCGTTATGGAGGGGAAGAATTTATAATTTTTCTGCCAGAGATTAATGTAATTCAGGCAGAAAAAGTTGCTGATCGTTTGCGTCAGAGTATTTCAACAATAGTCGTTTATTCTGATGATAATCAAGAAGTGCGTTTCACGGTTTCTGTTGGTGTATCTTCATCAGATATATCAGATAATGTTGATACTCTTGTAAAGACAGCAGATGAAGCACTATATCGAGCAAAACAAAACGGACGTAATAGGGTGGAAGTCTTTACTAAAAATGATTTAAAACATTTTGAAGAACAAGGAATGCAACTAGTCAAAAATGAAAAGAAAAATCAGCATCCAATTTTTGATAAAGAAAATTCTGCAGAGATATCGTTGCTAGATGGAGCAGATACTCAAGATACTAAAATTGTTTCTTAAGGAAAGAAATTTATATGAGTTGTCCTCTAAGTAAAATATGCGGTGGTTGTTCCTATCGTGACATGGATATTTCATCATATCACCAACTTAAGCAGCATAATTTTAACAAAATAATCACTAGTATTACAGATTCAAATTTTAAAATTTGTGATCCTATTTTTATTGAAGATGGGTGTCGACGCAGAGCAACATTAACATTTGAATACAAAAAGAAAAAACTGATATTAGGTTTTAATCAAGAGAGTTCACATAAAATCATAGATATTAATCATTGTCCATTGCTTACACCTGCTATAAACAATACATTATCATCAATACGCAAATTATTAGAGATGATATGTAGTGAAGGTTGGAATGAAAAAAAAGGTAAAAAAATCATTGCTCACAATATCACCAATGGCGACGTATTTATGTGTGAGGCTGATAATGGATTAGATATTGTGCTAGAATATAATGAAGATATTACTCTTTTTCATCGTATGGCTATATCAGAAATTGTACAGTCGACTACAAATGTTATTAGGATATCTCATAGGCGAACACCTTTTTCTAACACTGAAACAATAATTGAGAAGGCAAAACCTTACATTAAAATAGGAAAATATGACGTTTATATCCCAGCAGGTACGTTTTTACAACCATCACGCGAAGGACAACAATCTTTAAGCAATTTAGTGATGCAATATATGAAAAACTCTAAAGGTCAAATTGCCGATTTATTTTGTGGCGTGGGAACTTTCTCGTATTTATTAGCTGATATTCCCAATGTTCAAATTACAGCAATTGATTCTTCGGAAACACTTCTCAAGGGGTTTCAATCATCGGTAAATTACAATAAAATAACAAATATCAAAACAATAAATAAAAACCTTTTTAAATATCCTCTAGATAGCGAAGAATTAAAATCTTTTAGTGCTATTTTATTTGATCCTCCACGAGCAGGAGCCAGAGCTGTTTGTCAAGAATTAGCTAACTCAGACTATAAACCAGAGATTGTTGTTGCTATTTCATGCAATCCCTCCACATTTGTTAATGATGCAAATATTTTAATAGGCGGAGGATACAAACTGATTGAAATTACCATGGTTGATCAGTTTATTTATTCTAATCACAGCGAGCTAGTTGCCTTCTTTACAAAATAGAAGATATAATTTATATTGCAAACAAATGTAATAAGGTTTGTTATCCATGAGAAAATTTTTAATCCTAGGTTTTGTTTGCTTACTATCGGCATGTTCTTACGTCGACTCTTCTGAATATGAGTGTCCAAAAATATCAATACCACGAGAAACTACACGTTCATATCAAAACAATGGACAATTTGACGAATTTCAAATAAATTTAGTCGGTTTTGAGAGTTTCTGTTATACCGAGCCAGTGACAAATCGTCGCTATGCTTCTATCACTCCAACATTTAAGGTTCGCCGTCTTGAAGCAAGTTCTGTTTCTAGTATTGATACCAGTTTTTATATTAAAACTTCAATTAACGCTGAAGATTATTTAGGTATTCGCAATTATAATCAAGTTTTGAATATTCCAACATCTTCCAAGGAAGTAATTGTTACAGGAAAACAAACAATAACACGCATACCAACACAGCCATATAATAATTTCGAAATATATATTGGTATGACAATGAATAATGAAGCCTTTTCGAAAGCTAATAAGAAATTTGATATTGATTATCGCTATTTATCAGAAGACGAGCTTGCAAAACAGAATGATGCTTTAATTGAAAATGTTTATCTTGAAGTAAGAGACGACGAAGAGGTTGTTTATTCAGAATTTGATAAAAAACCAATAGTTGTTAAAAAAGATCGCCCACAAAATAATTGTCAAAATTAAGAGGAGAAAGCAATGTTTTTATGTTCTTGTCATCACAAGGAAAAACAAATGGCCAATGCTATTCGCTTTTTGGCTGCAGATATGATTGAAAAAGCAAAATCAGGTCACCCAGGAATGCCTTTGGGTATTGCTGATGTTGCCACAATGTTATTTTCTAAATATATAAAGGTTGATCCTCAAAATCCTAAATGGTTTGACAGAGACAGATTTGTATTGTCGGCTGGACATGCATCTAGTTTGTTATACTCTTTATTTTATCTACTAGGATATAAAGATATTGATATAAATGATATAAAAAACTTTCGTCAGCTAGAGGCCAAAACCGCGGGACATCCTGAATATGGTCATTTACAGGGTATTGATATGACAACAGGTCCTTTGGGACAAGGAATTTCAACAGCTGTTGGCATGGCATTAGCTGAAAAAATTATATCATCAAAATTTGGAACAGATGTTTGCGACCATTACACATATGTTATTATGGGAGATGGTTGTTTAATGGAGGGTATTTCTGAAGAAGCAATATCTTTAGCAGGGCACTGGCGATTAAATAAATTGATAGCTTTTTGGGATAACAACAATGTTACCATAGATGGAAATGTATCTGTTGCATCATCAACAGATCAGATTGCCCGTTTCAAAGCAAATGGTTGGAATACAATTTCTATTGACGGACATAATTATTGTCAAATAGATAGAGCTATTAAAAAAGCTCAAAAATCAAACCGTCCAACATTAATTGCCTGCAAAACAACAATAGGATATGGTGCTCCTAATAAATGTAATTCACCTAAGTGTCATGGTTCTCCATTAGGAACAGATGAACTTACCTTAATGCGCAAAAACCTAAATTGGACAGCCGAACCATTTTCTGTGCCTAGTGATATCCTAAAAAATTGGCGAGATGCTGGAAAGCGTAATAATGGATTAGTTAAAGATTGGGAAGCAAGAGCAAAATCTAAAGGAAAAGAATTTTTAGATGCTATATCAGGAAAACTTCCAAAAGGTTGGGAAAAAGAATTAAATAAACTAAAGCAAGAAGCTATTAAAGAAAAACCAAATGTTGCTACACGCAAAGCATCTAATATGTGTTTAGAAACAATAGTTCCTTCTTTACCTAATATTATAGGGGGTTCGGCCGATCTTGCAGGTCCCAATATGGTTATTACTAAGACCAGCAAAACAATTACTGCAAATGATTATAATGGTAACAATATTGAATATGGGGTTAGGGAACACGCTATGGGTGCTATTATGAATGGATTGGCACTACATGGAGGATTATTACCATTTGGAGGAACATTCTTAGTATTTTCAGATTATTTACGCCCATCTATGCGTCTAGCGTCATTAATGGGATTACATACCATCTATGTTATGACACACGATTCCATAGGTGTAGGTGAAGATGGCCCAACTCATCAACCAATTGAACATCTGGCATCATTTAGAGCTATGCCTAATATGTTAACGTTTCGTCCATGCGATGTTATTGAAACAGCAGAAGCTTGGGAATTAGCTATTACGCAAAGTCAAACACCAAGTATTTTAGCTCTAAGCCGTCAAAATTTACCTCTTTTAAGACAAGATGCTAAAGAAAACAAATCAGCTAAAGGTGGATACATTATTGCTGGCGATATTAATAAGCGTCAGGCAACAATAATTGCCACAGGTTCAGAGGTATCTTTAGCTATTGATGCCTATAATAAACTTAAAGAAGAGGGGGTAAATGTTGCTGTCGTATCAATGCCTTGTACAGAATTGTTCGATAATCAAGATATCAAATATCAAGAAGAAATATTAGGAAATAAACCTCGTATTGCTGTTGAAGCCGCTTCAAAATTTGGATGGGAAAAATATGTTGGGCTCAACGGAGATATCATAGGTATGGATGGCTTTGGAGCATCAGCACCAGGAGTAGAGCTTTACAAATACTTTGGTATTACAGTTGACGAAGTAGTAGATGCTGTAAAAGAAGCATTAAAATAAACAAAAAGAACTTGAAATCATCAAGCCTTTTATATATTAATACAAATGATTGAATTTTAGTTAAGGAGAAAAATATGCCTTTAGTTACAATGCGTCAGATTTTAGATCACGCTGCCGAGAATAATTATGGTGTTCCAGCTTTTAATTTTAACGATATGGAACAGGTTATTGCTGTTTTGCAAGCTGCGCGTAAAGTTAATGCTCCTGTTATTTTACAAACATCAACAGGTGCACGCAAGTTTGCAGGAGATCCTATGATTCGTCACATGGTTCAAGCAGGAATAGAAATGTTTCCAGAACTTCCTATTTGTTTACACCAAGATCATGGTGCTTCTGTAGATATTTGTCAATCAGCTATAGTTAATGGATATTCATCTGTAATGATGGACGGTTCTTTAGAAGCTGATGGTAAAACACCTTCGTCATTTGAATACAACGCAAGAGTTACCAAAGAGGTTGTTGCTCGTGCTCATGCAGTTGGAGCTTCAGTAGAAGGTGAACTTGGTGTTATCGGATCATTGGAAACAGGTAAAGGTGACAAAGAAGACGGTCATGGTGCCGAAGGTGTAATTGATAAAAAACGTCTAGTTACAGATCCTGATGAAGCAGCTCGTTTTGTTGAGGAGACAAAGTTAGATGCTTTAGCTGTTGCTGTAGGTACTTCACATGGTGCTTATAAATTCACTCGTAAGCCCGATGGCGAAATTTTAGCCATAGATGTTATTGAAAAAATCCATGCAAAATTGCCAAATACTCACATGGTTATGCATGGTTCTTCTTCTGTTCCACAAGAATTACAAGATTTAATAAATGCCTATGGTGGAGCAATACCTCAAACTTATGGTGTTCCAGTTGAAGAAATTGTTAGAGGAATCAAATCTGGTGTTCGTAAAGTAAATGTTGATACCGACTGCCGTATGGCAATTACTGGGGCTATTCGTAAGATATTTGCTGAAAATCCAAAAGAGTTTGATCCTCGCAAATATTTAAAACCAGCTATTGAAGAAATGCAAAAAGTTTGTGAAGCTCGTTTCATTGCTTTTGGTGCAGCTGGATATGCAGATAAGATTAAAGCTATTCCAATGTCTGAAATGGCAAAACGTTACGCTTCTGGGGAGCTTTAATTTTATAAATAAATCTAAAAAATAAGCTCTGCGTTTGCAGAGCTTATTTTTTACCATGGAATTCCATTTATACATTTTTCAGGTGTTTTATTACAATCTGGTTTTCCCATTTCATATTGTGCATGTCTTTCTGGTGTAAATTCTCCAACTCTAACACAAGCTCCTAAAGCAACAATCATCAATAATACTAAAAAAGTTTTCATAAGATTACCTCATTAAAATAGGATACCATATCGTAAATACAGCAATCAAAATACCAATTCTAGCTAGTTGAGCAAGCCAAATACTTTTATCATATGCTGCAGCAGCACGCCAGACAGCAATAACAATTTTATAAGAATAAAGTACCAAAACAACAAAAGTTGCCATATAACACAAAGCCCACCATAAACTTATTTTTGATGTATATACGACATGAAAATGGTGCATAAAAAAGTCATAAATTGTCCGTCCTCGCAAATGAGCGGACAAGAAAGATGCAAACATTTTTAATGCATAGTGTAATATTATCAAACCAAAGATACCGAACTTCCAAAAAGTTGCCCCTAAAGAAAGTTCTCCTTTAAACAATTTTGCTAGCATTTTTTCCTCATTACAAAATACACACTACTGCTTTATAAATAATATTAAAGCAACATCATCGCAAGAAAATAATCTTTTTTTCTAACAGGTTACAATATTAACAGCCAATCCACCCAAGGAAGTTTCCTTATAGCGATTACTCATGTCTTTTCCAGTATGATACATCGTTTTAATAACACTATCAAGCGATACAACGTGTTTTCCATTTCCTCTCAAAGCCAATCGAGCAGAGTTAATAGCCTTTACAGCCCCCATAGCATTTCTTTCTATACAAGGAATTTGTACCAAACCATCGACAGGATCACATGTTAATCCAAGATTGTGCTCCATTGCAATTTCAGCAGCTTGTTCTATCTGAGCATTAGTTCCGCCCATAGCAGCTGTTAGTCCAGCAGCGGCCATTGAACAAGCAACACCAACTTCTCCCTGACACCCAACTTCAGCTCCAGATATCGATGCATTAGTTCTATAAAGTGAACATATGGCAGCCGCTGTTGTCAAAAATTTGACTATTCCATCTTCTACAGATAAAGGTGAAGTATGAGATGCAAAACGCTCAAAATAACGCACTACAGCAGGAAATATTCCAGCAGATCCCATTGTCGGAGCTGTTACTACACGTCCTCCAGCGGCATTTTCTTCTGCTGCAGCAAATCCCCATAAGTTAATCCAATCAATTACCTCAAGACCATCTTGTTGGTTATCCAAAAACTTTTCTTTTAGTTTATCATATATTTCTGGTGCTCGGCGTTTTACCTCTAGTCCTCCTGGTAAAACCCCATGTTTACGCATACCTCTTTCAATAGCATCATTCATTACATTATATATGTTTTTCAGATATGCAAAAACTTGTCTCTCTTCTTTTAGGCAAACTTCATTTTGTAAAACTACCTCAGAAAAGCTTAAATTATATTTAGAACATATATTTTGTAAGTCAGAACAAGTATCAAATTGATGAGGAACATTATATATAATATGTTCAGCATGTTTACCGAACTCATCTTGGTTAATAATTGTTCCTCCTCCAATAGAAAAGTATACCTCTTTTAAAATCTCTTTTCCATTAACATCAAATGCAGAAAACATCATTCCATTAGAATGTTCTTTTAGAAATGTTTCTTTATTTAAAACCATATCAGTTGCAACATCAAAGTTGACAACTCGTTTTTGAGCTAAATGTAATTTTTTATCACGTTCTACAGAATCATAGTATGGCTGTTCAATATCAATTTCTTCTGCAGTAAAACCCATTAGACCATATACAATTGCTCGCAATGTACCATGACCAATACCTGTTAGAGCCAATGAACCATACAAATCAACTTTTAGCCTATCAACACTATCTAATAGGTTTTTTTTTATAATATTATCAATATAAAGTTTAGCAGCTTTCATAGGCCCAACAGTATGAGAACTAGATGGACCAATTCCAATAGCAAAAATTTCTTCTAATGCAAAATACATTACAAATAAGTCCTTATATCCTTATATGGTTTTATTCCTAAGTTTTTTAATGTTGTTGCAATATAATCGTGTAACTCATTCCATTCAGAGTTAAAATCAATAAACTCTTTTGCTCGTTTAGATGATTTTGACAATTGCACTTCTATAGTTTCTTCCAAAATTTTATTTATAGCTTCAGGCATTTTTACAAAATCAAAGCTAATTTTATTATCTGCAGTTATCACTATAGCCCCATGTCTCATAAGCCAATTAAAATGTATTAAATCCCCAACACGATGAGGCTGAATTTGTTTGGGTTTAGCTTTTAGTAACAAGCGCATTACCCAAGTTACATATACTTTTTTAAGCATAATCTCATTAATAACACCAACTTTAACATATTCTGGCATCATAGCGATAGATACAACATCTGCCTTATTTTCTTCTATTATGTGATTATAAATTCCTAAAGCTGTTTTATAAGTATTATCAGGCCCGAGCGAATGTCCATTTTCATGTCCTATAACAAAAATATGCTCAGCTTCTTCATCATAATACTGGTGAAAATCTTTTTCTAAAAGTGTATCCAGCATTTTTTTGATGCGATTTTTGTCTCCAGACATTCTAACTTGGCGATGATAAACATTTCTTCTTCCGCCACCTGTTTTAACAGCAAGTTTATCATCATTAGGCAAATTCTGGGCTGTAGTAATTCCCCCACGACACTGGGCATAATCACCTTGTAATGTAACCAAATCGACATCAACCATGGTCTGTTTAACACTATCTCCACTATCAATTTTTTGTTCATATTTATCTGCAAAAGGCATAAGTTTGGCAAGTTTTGCCATTTGATTTTTAAAAGTTAAAATAAGTTCTGTTCCTTTTTTATTGATAATACCCACCCTTGCTCCCAACATATCTTTAGGTGTTGGTAAAATACCATTTTCATCTAACAAAGACACAAGCTCATTATTATCAAAAATTGTTGGTGTCATTTGGTCATCATAATTTTCTCGGCTAAGCGTAAATTCCAAAGGAGTATCTTGCAGTATAGCCCAGTGTTTGTCTGCCAACATATCCATGTCTTCATTATTTTGCAATAAAGCTTGTGCTTGCCATTTAAGGTAATCATTAAATTCATTATTAGTTGAATAATGTGCAGCCACCTCTAACTCATTTGCAACCTCGCTAAATTCCTTTGCAAAATATTCTGTATAATCAATAGCTTTCAATTCCAGCCCATTTCTTCTAACCATAGTTCTAGCCGACAAAATATCTTTAACCTCTTTTCTTTTTCCTGTTTTAAGCATATTTTTTATAATATTATGAAATTCTTCAATCTGTAAATCTTCGGGATAAAAATTATGTCCTATAGCTGTTTTTATTCCTTTAAATAGTTCAATTGGCTCTGGATCAATACCATTAATACCAGCCACACCATTGAGGCTATTAAACATTTTTAATGTTTTTTGAGCATGATTATTAGCTACATAATTTTCAAGACCTTGTTTCATATAACGATTAAGAGAATGATCTTGTTCTAATGTAACATCATTAATAACTTTAGCCGCTTTTATCAAATGTATGAGAGCTTTTTTATCACCTTCTGCTAAATTTTGATATCCAGCAAAATTTGCATCAATCATATCAATAGGCATCATTTGCTCATTGATCATTTTATCCAAGTGTTGCTCATCTAAGGCAATTTCAAATCCATTAATTATTGTCATTTTTTATCTCCACCGTTCTAAAACGAAACATTTTGACTCTATCAGACCAATAAGAAGGGCTTAATCCTGCTTTTATTTTTAATTCTGTTAAAAATTCTTGTTTATCTGGAATTTGTTTCCACACAGCTGGTAAAAACAATCCTTGTCGTTCACCATCTTGAATTAATAACCCATCAACATCAACTTTGATCTTAGATAATAAATCTTCAACAGAATCAAATTGGATTTCTTCAAAATTTGTTAAAAGTGCAATGGTAAACGAAATATCTTTTAGTTCATCAGGCGTAACAGGAGTAAAGCGACTATCATTTAGTGCTGCAGCATAGGTATTATTAGCTAGATCAACAGCAATTGCTTTATTTGCTACAACAGACCCTATACATCCTCGTAACTTACCTTTTTTTTCCAAAGTAACAAAAGATGCACCTTTATCAAACAAAACATTATTAAAATTCATTCGTTCTGGTTGAAAATACTCATTTTGATTAACAGCTCTATCCAAAGCTGTTTTTACCACCTCAACTAAAGCTTTTTTATTATGGCGAGCAAAATTCTGCAAATGCTTTTGTTCTAGCTCGATTCCTTCAAGTACTTTATCGTCTTCAGTATTTTCGTAAACCCAAGAACCATAACCAACTACTTTATTTTTATCATTACTTACATCGCCAGAATTAGCCATATCCAAAAGACGAGGAACTAAACCAAATTTTTTTGCTAAAATCATAGCAGTATTAACAGCAGTAGCACCACAAGACTGATGATGTGTAATTGCCAAAGATCCTTCAATATTTTTTGACGTTTGTTCGTCTACTTTTTTTGCGGTTGCATAATCTAAATAATGCGATAAATCTGCCGAAGCAATCAAAATACTACTATCACCTTCAAGGTATGGTTCTAGTATTTTTGCTATTTCTTCAGGATTAGCTTCTCCGTACAATAAGGGGATAATTGTAAAATTATCCAGAGTTTTTTGCAAAAATGGTAGTTGTACCTCAAGCGAATGCTCCTTAAGATGAGCTTTTGCATTAAATTTGAAAAGTTTATTTTTAGCTAGTTCTAATATAATCTGTTCATCAGTTTTTACTAAGCCCAAAGGCGTTTTAAACTGTTTAGCTGGAGATAGAGCAACCCCATTAACCCAAACTTGATGTGATGGACCCAATAAAAATACCTTTTTTATTTTATCTTTAAATGGTTGCAATCTTTTATAGGCATGAGCAGCAACCTGTGCTGAATATCTATATCCAGCATGAGGAACAATAACAATCTGAGGTCTTACACTCAAATCGGAAACCACATGTTCAAGATATCCATTAATATCACTATCTAGTTGGTACATATCTGCAGGATAAAACAAACCAGCTACAGCCATTTCTCTAATAGGATTTATATCCTCATCACTTAATGAGTAATCTACTATTTTTTCATTATTGGTAGAAATATAATTTAACAAATAAGAGATATTAAAAATAACCACTATTGCCACTATTACAAATATCATCAAATATGTTGGAATTTTTTTACGATTTATTTCCATTTTTGCAGATTCCGTATCGATTAAAAAAACTAAGTCCCATTATAAAACAATGGGACTTAATTTTTTGCTAAAATTAAAAGGCTTATTTACCCTTGCCAATAACCTTTTTACCACCCATATATGGTTGCAACTTGACAGGAATATTTACTGAACCATCTTCATTTTGATGATTTTCAATAAACATAACCAATGCACGAGGTGTTGCAATTCCAGTATTGTTAAGGGTATGAGCAAACCTAACTTTGCCAGACGCATTTTCCCTATATCGTAAATTTGTTCTCCTAGCTTGCCATTCTGTAATATTTGAGCACGAATGTGTCTCTCGATAACAATTTTGGCTTGGTAGCCAAGCTTCCAAATCATATTGACGATATTTAGGAGCACCCATATCACCACAACAAACATCCAAAACTTGATAAGGTAATTCCAAATCTTGTAAAACTTCTTCTGAGATAGCTAACAATTTTTTATGCCATTTCTCACTTTCTTCTAAATCGCCCTTACAAATGATAAACTGCTCCGTTTTCATAAATTGATGAACGCGAATAAGCCCTTTAGTGTCTTTACCAGCAGCACCAGCCTCACGGCGAAAACATGGTGAAAATCCAGCATACATGATAGGCAAAGAATTTTCGCTCAAAAGCTCATCTGCATGCAAAGAATTTAGAATCAATTCTGCTGTTCCAGACAAATAAACATCATCAGCAGGCATATAATAAATTTCATCACGCGAAAAAGGCAAATACCCTTGGCCATACAAAGGTTTTTCCTTAGAAATAGATGGAACAGAAATAACGGTAAATCCATGACCACGAAGTTTATCCAAAACCATCATATGAATAGCCAATTCTAGTTGTGCTAAGTCGTTTTTAAGAGCATAAGTCCTAGCTCCCGAAACTTTAGCAATACGCTCCATATCAGTCCATTCATTAAGTTCGCAAAGTTCAATTTGGTCTCGTGGTTTAAAATCAAATTTTCTAGGTTCACCAACTTTTCTAACAACTACATTAGCACTATCATCAGGTCCATCAGGGCACTCATTGCTAGGATAATTTGGCATTCTCAACATCAAATCATCAAATTTTGCTTGTGCTTCATCTAGTAAAATTTGTTCGGCTTTAATTTCTTCGCCCAAAGCTTTACTTTTATTTATAATCTCGGATCTTTCTTCGGCAGATGCTGATTTAATTGCATTACTTAGTTTATTTTTTTCTTCTAATTTAGATTGAGATGATGTTTTCAAAATATTCAATTTCTGATAAGCATCGACCAATTCATCAACTTTTTCTTTAGGAAAACCTTTTCTTCCCAAAGAAGATTTGACCCACTCAATATTTTCAACAATAAACTTAATATCTAACATCTTTTTAAAAAATCCTCATAAAACTATTGATTTAAGCAAGTTGCTATAGTATCTGTTATAGATGTTAAATTCAATAAAAAAGTTAGGATAAGCAACAAAATGTTTGATAATAAAGTAGTTTTGACAGGAGTAAAACCAACAGGAACACCTCATTTAGGTAATTATTTGGGTGCTATAAAACCAGCAATAGAACTTGGTAAAAAAGTTGATAAACACTATATGTTTATTGCAGATTATCACGCAATTAATGCTGAAAAAGATCCTTTAGTCCTCAATCAAAAACTCAAAGAAATAGCTTGTGTTTATCTTGCTTTTGGTCTAGATTCCAACCACTCAATATTTTATCGCCAATCAGATATTCCAGAAATCCACGAAATAACCACAATTTTATATGCCTACACACCAAAAGGTTTTATGAATAAAGCCCATGCATACAAAGCTGCAGTCGATAAAAATCGAGAAATAGGCAAGCCAGATGACGATGGAATTAATATGGGGCTATATACTTATCCTACTCTTATGGCCACAGATATTTTAGCTTTTAACAGTGATATTGTTCCTGTTGGTAAAGATCAGGTTCAACATGTTGAAATTGCTAGAGATATTGCAGGGGCTATCAATGCTCATTATAACAAAGAGCTTCTTCATTTACCAACTTATCATTTGGCTGAAAATGTAGCTGTTGTCCCAGGAATAGACGGTCGTAAAATGAGCAAATCATACGGCAATGTCATACCTTTATTTGAAGACGATAAAGCTATAAAAAAAGCTATTTTTTCAATCAAAACCGATTCGCGTCCTATGGAGGAACCCAAAGATCCAGAAGGAATCTTAGTATATGAAATATACAAATCTATAGCAACACCCGAGCAACTGCAAGAAATGGGCGATGGTTTACGTCAAGGCAAATTAGGTTATGGACACATCAAAAATATGCTACTTGATGCTGTAATCAATACAGTTAAAGATGCAAGAGAAAAATATGATTACTATATGGCTCATTTTGACGAAGTTGATGCAATGCTCCAACAAGGCGCGACTAAAGCACGTCCTGTTGCCATAGAAACTTTAAACCGTCTTAAAGAAGCAGTTTTTGGCAGATAATATTGCTTAATATTTTATACCACACCGAACGTAGCTGCTATAGCTTATCTTATTGCGGTAGCTGGTGCTGCCATCATCCACGTATAACCTCCACGCGTAAATGGACGAGTACTCAGTAGAAGACCAGTAATAACCTAAAGAGAAAGTTGTTCCGCCTGCGCTAGTGAGAGCGGTATCTATGGTAGCTTTGTTATCATATATAGCTTTTAATTCTTTTAAGTTTGGCAAAAACCATGAACCTTCTGTTTGCCCTCCTTCGGTTAAATTATAACAATATCCAGGAGCATAGCTACTAG
>SUUZ01000010.1 GCA_015062235.1 Alphaproteobacteria bacterium
TTCTTTTATATGAGTTTAAAGACTATACAAAAGTTATTACTTAAACTAACGTTTGTCAGGATATGACTATCCAGAAAATGTCATGGCTTGAATGAGCGTTAGCGAATGAAATTAGCCATCTTACTTGCTTTTAAAAATAAGGAAGACCGCTGACCTCGCTCACTAGCGTTCGCTCAGGCGGTGACGTTATAGGGTGTTCGTTAGCACTCGTTTGTGGTGTGACATTAATTAAAGTCATTAACTCTGCAAAAAAAGACTCAACATAACGTTAAAAAGGCTCTCTACTGAGAGCCTTTTTATATTAGGAGATTGCATAGGATATGAGATTAGTAATAAACCCAAGTGATTGTATTGTACGAACCACTATCACCACATTGTTCGCCAGCTTGAATCATATTAATAGGAAGAGATCCCGCAGCGTTCGGTGTACCAGCGTCGCCACCTTCGTCTTTTACAGCCATACCAATCAAACCATCAGTACCCCAGTCAGACGAAGCTAAGCTCACACAAGCCTCACGACCAAGACGCGTCAAAGTAACAGCAAAGTATTGAACCGTATTATCACCATCTATAGTACTATCAACGCCCTTGCATGTAAGAGCACCTAGACCATCTTCAGTAGTTTCATCACAAGCATAAACATAAGCCTTACCACCGAATGCATTGTTCAAACCAGAGGCAGCATCCCACATATCACCTGGAGCAATATTAAATGCACGAGAATTTGATGTGTTCAAACCATCATAGCTAGGGCTGGTTGCAAAAGCTGTACGAATATTCATCAACAGCATAGTAATTTGGTCTTGTGCTTTAGTTAGCTTAAATTTAGCCATCGCTTTAGAATAACCAGAAATACCACCAACTGATAACACGCCGATAATTGCTAACACACCGAGCATTTCGACCATTGAACGACCCTTTTGATCATTTCTTGATAACATTGTCATTGTTCCTCTCCTAAAAATTGTTGTTCCTATGCTTTCATCATAACAAATATCTCGGTGTCACTCAATTCTGCTTTTAGTCATAATTGAGCAGAACTTGTTATAACTTTGGTCATATCTTAAACATAGCATAAACCATAATTGTTTAATTTATCGTTAAAAATATTAACCTTTATATTTTTCTGACATTGAAGATGCCTTACCTCGCTCGTTTCACTCGCTCAGGGCATGACGTCCCTCAATATCCTCAAACTCAACACAATTATATTCATCTTTTAATATTTAGCAACTATAGTTTTATTCAAAGTGCAAAACCACATTATTATTACTACCTTTGCAAAGCTTTTCTACAATATCCTTCTTTGCTGGCAATATAAATTCTTTATTACCCCAATCAAATTTTTGGCTTGTTTCATCGTTTTGTAATGCCATTGCACTAACTCCAAGCCAGAAATCAGGATCAAATTTTAACGATGCCAACCCAATACATTGTTGCTTGTTAAGACCTTTATAAGCAATAACAAAGCTACGTGATGTCGGCATTACAGTACTTCCATCAGCATCAGCTCCTACTACAACAGGATTATTAAAATAGCCAATTAGACTATTTCCTACAACATTCATACTTAAAGGATATATTTTTTTTCTTATAACCTCATTAGTATTAAGCCCCCAAAAATCTGGTCTTGTCTTATAACGATTGCGAATATTTTTAGCTAAAGCAACAATCTGCTGTCCTGCTTCTTGTGCGCCAACATCTCGTTGTCCGCCAATAAATAGCAATACAATCATACCAAAAACAGCAATTACAGTTGCCCCTAACACAACCTTTTTCCAATTACGGTACCAAAAAGTTTTATCCAAAAGTTTCTTAAGCGTTTTTATTATTTTCATTATTTTTATCCCATTCCACTAGTAATCTGGTCTTGCATTTCAAATGTTCCCATAACTGCCCATGCAATAACAGCACCAATCGATAGCAATGCAATCATATTCAAAATACCTGCTTTTTCTTCAATCATATATACAGATTCTTCAAGCCATTCGTTAGCCAAGTTATCTAGTGCTTCTTCAAAGTTATCAAGTTCGGAATAAATCTTCAAATCGCTGATAACTTCTTTATCAGGAAAGCCCAGTCCTGTTTTACCCAATGCTTGACCTAAGTTATCACCATTATTAATAAACACCATAGTTTTATCAATACGTTCTTTCAAATAGCGAGTTGAATCACGTCTTAGCGCACGCATAGCTGTCGAAACAGGTGTTCCTCCTTTAACCAACGCAGACAAAGCCAAAAGCCAACTAATGCCTACAAATATTTTATATAAAGACCATGGTGGGATGTTGTCAAACAAGGCTCTAATTTTACCCGTCCAAATACTAATTGTAAAATATATAACAGCCATAACAATTGGTAGCGAAGAAAACGCAAACAACCAATTATCTTTAATCCATGCTGACAAATCAACCAAATCACGAGCTAAACCACGCCAAACAACAGTTGGTGCAGCATCGATCATTGGTGGCACCATATAAACACCAATGGCATAAATAATCAAAATTGCCATCATTAATAGAAATGAAGGGTAGGTAATTGCTCCAACAATAGGACGTATCATTTTGGTTGAACCTTCAGTAACCTTAATTAAGTTTAATAAAGCACCTTCAAGGTCTGATACGTCACCTACAGAAAGCATCAATCTTTCTCTGTCAGGCGCCCAACCTTTTAAGGCTTCAGAAAATGTTTTACCATTGTTGAGTGAACGTCCCCAAGCTGCAATCGCAATAGCTAAAGGCTCTCCAGGATTTTTACCTCCATTTGATGCTCCATCATGCAACATATCCAAAGCATCCATCAATGAAAAGCGGTTGCGCATTAACGATGCAATTTTACGATATAACTTTAACCTTGTTTTATTAGACAATGTTATAATAAGCCTTGCATAATATTCTTCAGCTTTATTAAGGTTGCGCATCGCATTATTAAGCGTTTTGGAAGATTTTTTCTTTTTAATAACTTCTTCTTCAGCCATCTATCTAACCCTCTTAATATGCTGGACGTTGGTCCAAAAGACCACACCAACGTTCAACTTCATCCAAATCAATAAATCCTTTGAGCATACGTTCCATTGCAGCTTCTTTTAATGTACGTCCATTTAAGTCCGATGTCCAATAATCAATCGCTTTGCGGGTTTCGCCCTTTATCATCAATTCTAGAAATGTTGCATCTGGCAAAATAATTTCTGGCACGCACATACGCCCTTTAACTCCTGTACCATTACAAAACTTACAACCTGGTCCTCTGATATAGGTATTTTCCACCCCAAAATCGCCCAAAGCTGTGCGCAAGCGTTGAAAAGATGGATCATTCTGTCTTTCTGTAACTTTAACACGACAATGCGGACAAAGTTTACGGAACAAGCGCTGTGAAATAAGTCCTTTAATTAATTCAGGATCTAACAATTTAAATGTTTCAACACCCATATCACGAAAGCGGTTAATAATGGCAGGAGCTGAGTTTGCGTGTAATGTCGACCACATACCGTGTCCAGATAACGCACCTTGGAATGTAAGTTGTGCTGAGGCTAATGCACGAATCTCACCCACCATAATAACGTCAGGGTCAGAACGCAGTGCCGCTGATAACGCTTTGGTAAATTGTTCTGCTTTTTCTTCTTCGGTGTTTGCGTTGGTAACAGGCATTTGTCTTGCTCCTGGAATAGGATATTCAGGAGGGTCTTCCACAGTCAATAAATTGAGCTCATAGTTTTTTTCTTGCAAAAGTCTAATCATATTGCGTTGTAATGTAGTTGACTTTCCTGATCCAGTAGGTCCCGCTACAATACTCAAACCAACAGGCACAGCTCTTAAACGATAAAATAAATCTTCTTCAAATTCACCAAAACCTAAAGATGCCAAGTCGCCTGAACCATCAGGGTTATCATCAGCATACAAAAGACGCATAACCAAATATTGCGAACCAAAAGCAATAGGATTAAATTGTAAACGAATAGCTAACACATTATGAGGAAGCATCAATTTACCTTTAGAACCACGTAAAGGAGTGGAACCAAGTTTTTGTGCGCCCTGAAACTCGTTTTGTGCATAGTTAGAATCGGAAATATCTGCTGAAGCAAAAGCTGCACGCACAAACGATTCACCCCATTCCTTATTATATTCCATTTCAACCTGCATCATACCATTAACACGGAACATAATAACTGTACTATCAGCAACAATAACGTGAATATCAGACACTTTCTTTGCAGCAGCTCGAGCAACCACATTTACAAAATCTTTTTGCATTTGCAGTTGGTCAAGTTCAGCATCTCCTGAAACTTCAGCAGCAGCTTGAGCACGTTCACCAATTGAATAAATAGCATTAAGCTCGTTTTGCGAAACATAGGTTGGCTTTGAGATAGCAATTTTTTTCTTGCGTGCCAAAACCTCAAAACTTAAAACACGTCCATCAAATTTATGCGATTCTACAACTAAAAAACGACCATCAGTAAACAGAGCTAGCAAACGACGAGTATCATCATTTATCGCCATAGGCGACCCAGGCAATGTCATTAATTTGTTGCCATTGGAAAAGTAAATTTCACTAATTGTTTGCTTTTCGCTGCTTTGCTTCTCTTTTGAAGCAGCCTCAGCTAATTGTGCAGAACTCAAACTAGCCGAAGCGGCGCCATCCGATGGCGCCGTTTGTTCTTTATTTTCAACATTATCTTCTTCGGCCATAGTAAACCTAATCGTAAGTTAGTTTTTTTTGAATATAGATTTTAAGCAAACTATTCAGCAGCTGGTTTATCTATCTCAAAACTTGTTGTTTCAGTTGGCAAAATTCCACCCGCAGCAAAGTAGAGATATTTTTTATCACCATTCTTTTCTGCCATAATATAGGTAGTCGTAATTTCACTGATTACATGACCAGATTGCAAAACCGTACCTTTTTTTACATAAAAGCTTGTTCCGCCTTTATTTATCAATCTTGCAATCAATTCATCACCTTTTCCTCTAATTTCGGTAACAGCATAAAGTTTGTTCAATTCCGATTCTACAGGCTCTGCAACATCGACACCGCCAGTACCTGCCGAAGCCATCATTTCATTAACTTTGCTCAAATCAATACCTGCCCCAGCAGCAATTTGCTCCTTACTAAGTCCCTCAAATGGATTACGGCGAGCTTTTTCACGTTCTTTTTCCAAGGTATCAATCCTTGACCGCAAAACATTAATTTGAGCATCTTTATCTTCAAGATTTTTATCGAAATCTTTAAGCTTATTTATATAGGTAGTCTTTGCATTTTCAGCTTCGTTCTTTATTTGCTCCATTTTGTTTTTCATATCTGTTACTAAAACTTTTTTGGCTTCTCTCAAATCAGCAATCTGCTTATAAAACACAGCATTGTCTTCAATCCATTTCTGATTTTCTTCAAGCATTTTATTCTTATATGCCCCCAAAATTTTCTCTTGGCGCAATGTTTCAAATTTAATATCGAGCTCACGAAGTTTTTCTTGTTCAATAACTAGCTCTTTTTCGAGCTTTTTCTCAGCTTCCAAAGCTTTTAATCTAGCTTGTTCAGCTTTTTCTTGTTCATCAACCAAAGCTTTGCGACGCTGATTTTTTACTGCTTCAATTTCGTTTTGCAATTTTTCACGACGCAGTTCTAAATTAAGTAAGGCTGTTCTTTTCTCAATTTCTGACATTTGTTCAAACAAATCATCATCAACAGGCATATCGCTATTAGAACCAAACAATCCAACACCACCATTATTTGATGGGGGCAACGAAAAGATATTTGTATCAGCCACAGCAGGTTTTTCCGCAACAGGTTTAGCAACAACGGGCTGTGGTTGAGGTTGTGTTTGCGCTTGTGCTTGTGCAGCTAAAGGACCTTTAGGCATAACCTTAGGAGCTTCATCTTTTGTCGTTTCCAAAGGAATTTCTGCTTTTTTCTCTTCTTTTGGCATTGCTAAAGTTGGAGTATCATCAATTGTGTCAAGCTCATCTTCAAACATAGCCTCCTCAGATAAAGAAACTAATCCCTGAGCTTTAGCTTGTGTTATTGTACATGTTACAACAAACGATAACATTAATATTAAAATATTTCTTATTTTATAAAACATAGATAGCTCCTTCATAATGCCAACTATCACTAGCTGGAGAATATGTAATTAATCTAATCTCAAGACCTGAATATTTTGTTAATAAATCCGCCCAAGTCAACGGATTATAATTAGAAGTAAAGCTAAAACGTAGAGCTTTAATTGTTACAGGCACAACTTTTGGTGCAGCTTTAGGACCCTTACCTCTAGCAACAGGGGCTGCTCCCCCTATTTTTTTGTTTTCTTCTGACAAAGATATAGACAAGCCAAGAGCTTGAAATTTATTGTTTATTTCATTGCGTAAATCAACTAGCCTTTTTTCAGGTGGAGAGGATATTGTTTCAATGGTTTGTAATGGCAATGATGCCGTCAAACTAGAACCTGTTGTGTCAAAGGTATATCCTGTAAACTGCAAGCCAGACCTTTCAAGAGCTGTTTCAGCCCAAGATAATAAACCTATATTCCTTTTCCATGAGGTTGCCACAGCATTATCTGCACAGCTCAAATTACCGATGGTCCAACCTGGAGGCATAATAGCAGCTAATTGTGTAATGCCCTCATAACAATTTTGCATAACTTGCTTAGGGTTTGCAATTTTTTCCCATGGCTTGGGCATTTCTTTAACAGGCGCTTGTTGCACAACCTTCGGTCGAACAGGAACTACCACAGGGCGCTTGGCAGGCGTTAAAAACAATTTATCTATCAAAGTCGAAACAAGCCAGATGCCAACAATAGCCGATATCGCAACAACTAACACTAATTTCGAACCACGAAGCCCTCTAATCTTTTGTAGTCTAACTCGCGCTCCGCGTTGAATAACCTCTTCAATTTCAAGTTCTTCGGTGTCTTCTATTTCCCACTCTTTAGGCGCAATTTTTTTACCCCAATCAGGCACAGCCATCATGGACATAAATTGACTTTTTGCTTCTTCTTCAGTCAAGAAGAGCATATCGCCATCAGACAATATAATATCGTTACGTATACAAGTATACCACCAACCTTCTTTAACCTTAAAAACGGCAACAAAAGAAGATATACTGGACAATGATGTAGCTAAAGCAACAGCGGCAACACTCTGCCCATTTTTAAAGCCTTCATGCGAAACGCAAATACCAAACTGCGGAGCCTTTCCATCTTTTATACAGAATAAATCAGCCCCTTCTAAGATGCCATTAGACGCTTCTTCAACTTCTTGCATATAATCATTAGAGTTTTGTAAAGGTTGCCAAAAAAGGCTCGTGGCATAACTAACACCATCGATATTTATTTGTGTTCCCCACGAACGCCTTCCAGCGCCATCTTCATAATCTTCATCTAAAAGTTTTGCGTCTTCCAGCACCTTAAGTTTCTCCTTGTATGCTGTATTAGTTCATTGTCATTCTTGTTTCAGGCGATAATGGAGTTTCCAAAACTACAGGTGTCAAAATAATAACTAAGATATTTCTATCTTTAGTAGCATTTGCGTTACCACCTAATAATGAATTCTCTGCCGATCCCATACCTGTTTTAGATACATCTGACGATGTTTTTTCATAGCCTGTCAAAATCAACGATTCACCAGATGTCAAAGCGACCTCCTGCGTAAATGCTCGTGATTCAATCTTTGGATTCTGAATATATTGGTTTTCTTCTGCACTACCGAAACTTACCTTTTCTAAAGTAAGCAAATCAGACAAAGTCATGTTAAACATAACCAACATTCTACCATGTTCTAAAATGCGAGGCAAAACATCTAAGGTAAACCCTGTTTCAATTTCTTCAGTCGTAACCGAAATATCATAGTTTGTTCCATCGGTTCCATTATTTGTTTTTGTCATTTCAGAGATGTAGTTTTGTTTTTGTGTAACTTGAATTGGTGCGGGCTTATTGTTCAGTGTCGTAACCGTACCACTGGTAATAAGGGATGCACGATTTTTTTCTGACAGAGCCTGCATAATAGCATCAGCTGTCCAGTTATTTTTTATAACACCCCATGTTAATGAGCCAGCTAAGTCTTCTGCGCCAAGTCCTTGTGTTCCTGTCACACCCAAAGCTGTTACACCATCACCAAAAGAAGCCTTTAAATCAAGCCCGTAACGATCGCTATCTGTCATTGTTATCTGCATAATTTTAACAGAAATTGCTACTTGACGAGCCAAACGAGCATTTTGCTCATTAATATACTTAGCAACCAATTTTATATCATTAGGGGTTGCAGTCAAAGTAATTGTTCCATCTGACGGAGAAACAGTAAGTTTTGCTCCAGAACTTATCATTGATGAAATACTTTTTTCAAATTGAGCCCACATTTCAACCTCTATTGAAGAGCTCAAACTAATTGATGATGAGCCACCACCACCAGATGCGGAACCACCAATATTAACATTCATGCTTGGTTTTGATGGCAACGAATAAATTACAAAAGTCTTTGTAATAAATTTATAGAAATAAATATCTTTATTTTCATACTTCCACCAAACACCAAAACGAGACGAAACCTCATCTAAGAAGCCACTTAAAGGTCCTTGGTAAGAGACCATCATTAAATCAGGAGATGTCCAGTCATCTACAGGTTGATTGTCTGGAGATGGGCGATTTCCCTCACCTTTAGAGCGAACTTCATCCTCAAGATCTGAAGCATAACGAATACCTAACGATGTAGTGCGATTAATCATATCGCCAATTTCATACAACGTAATGGGTCTGCTAGAAACCAATGTTATACCATCCTTAGCCTCTAAATATGAAGGCAAAGGTTCTCCCTCATATTCAATAAGACTAGTATTACCAAGCCAAATATCATCATTAACTTTTACCAAGTCTTGATTAGCTATCTTTGTAGGTATTTTAGCGTTTTCACGCAATTTTGTTGCGGCGTCAACATCTTTATCAATAGTAGCATCCATAGTTGTAGAAATAGAGCAAGATGCTATAAAGGCTACAGCACAAAGCCCAAGCCCTAGTCTCTTCAAATTAATTATACGCATTTTCATCCTCCCTAGTTTCAACAACTAAAACACGATTGCCCTTATAAAATGTAGCCATAGGTGCAGGTTTTGCTCTCGCAAAATTACGTATTAGCGCAGAAGATACATCCGCGAAACGCCCGCGAAACATCGCCCCAGCGCCCAATGTATAGTTACGATTAGAATTCCAAACTAAACGCCATCCAGCTCTTTCACACCAATCAGAAAGCAAACCTTTCAAGGTATTACCTTCTTCAGCTAGCCAATCCTCAACAGCATCATCACCCGAAGAAGCTTCTCCGCCATTTAAAGCATTACTGTTAGCTTCGTCAAAAGCACCATTAACGGCCTCTTCGTAATCTACCACCTCTTCTTCGATTGTGGGAGGGATTGCAGCAGACATATTGCTTCCAGCTCCAGCGGTCATTATGTATTGATCGCGAGGATTTCTTTCACCATACTCACGATAATCCGCAGCACTTTGACGATAATTAACAAAGCTATTTCCTTTTTCTTCAGGTGGAACCACTACAGGTGTAACAGGCGCGTTTCCATCGCAAGGAATTTCTTCTTGCATTACAGGAGTGCTATCATCTCCGTATCCCCATAATGTTTGTCCACCAGCGCATCCAGCCAATAAAATAACCGCCAAAAAAGGTAGTTTGTACAATCTTCTAAAATTCATATTTGCAATCCTTTGAATAGAATTCTTCATCGTGTTTCCCTTATCATACTATTGAAAAATAAATAATCAAGCGCCGTCAAATAGTTATTACCATTGTATATATTCCTTGGTTCTGTGATTATTGTTTTTTCCAGCTGTTTCTCCCTTATTTGCATTGTCTATGTTGGTTGTTCGTAAAATGAAACTATTTGGCTCTCTAGATGTAAATACAGTATTTATTTTTGAGTATTCAACACCTTTGTTGGTCAAGATATTATATAACAAATTAAGTCTTCTTTGCTGTAATTCTGTAGCGCTTGTACCATCAATTCGTATTTCTAGCGTCATACTAGGTGTTTCAGCAGCTTTTGTTGCAAAAGCTTGAACCCAACGTAATGTTTGTCCAGATATTTCTGCACGATTTGGTTGGAAAGACAATCGTATTTCTGTTGGCATAATCGATACAGGACGATTTTTAGCTATTCGCTTTTTAACACTTCTTTTTGCCTGTGCTTTTGCGATAGCTTTTTCTTTAGCATCTGCTGTTGGTTTTACCGAGCGGCTAAAAATTGAGTTTAGCGCATTCATAATACCTGATTTGCTATTTTTATCTTCGGATGTTTTTGCTTTTGTGTTGGATGTAGGTGGCGTTTCAACAATCTTATTTTCGTTGACAACATCCAAAGATACATCATCTTCAATCGGCACAAGTAAAGACTGCTCTTTTTTTTCAACCAGAGGAGTTTCCATCTGCTTTTTAATCTCACTATCTATAATTTTTTCTTTTTGAGCGTCTTCAGAGGTAGCGGGATAGGCAAGCTTAGGTGTTAAATCTTCTTTTTGCATAATGTCTTTTGGTATTGGAATAACAATGTTTTTGACTGTTTCAGATGCAAGCTTTATTTCTGGCCTATTGTGTTTTATGTCTAATGCCTCAGCAATTTCTTTGTCTGTTTTATTGCCGAATTCTTTAATACTCATTAGATTTTTGCTGCCGCTACTTTTAGCTACCAACCAAGGGCTATCGTTAAGCGGATTCCAGTCACTAGACTTTTGATTACTGTTTTCGTCAAGAGATATACTTTCCTTTTCCATACTTTGAATAGGGATATTGGCGCTATTCATTGCTATATGATTAAGATTGGCAGGATCTCCGATATTAACCTTCTTACCAGTGGTCGAGTTGTTTCCTTTAGAGAGGGGTATTGATTCTAATTCAGCATTGCGAGCATTTGCCAAGGCTATTTCACTCTTTGAGCTTGCGGTACTAGAGGTTTCAGGAGGTGAAAAACTCTTTTTATTATAATCATCTTGTATACTGGGAGGGGGAGCAGATAGTTTTACAGCAAATGCATCATGTTGATATACAATCTCTGCATCAACCTGTTTTGTTTCAAGAGGTTTATCTGGCGCATATAAAATATCTGCCGTTGTAGCTTCGTTATTACCTTCAGCCACAATCGCTATATCTTCTTGAGCTTTAATGGCGGGTACAATTTCCAATGGAAAGTCAAAATCATCAAACTCACTAGCCAAAATAACATCTGGCTCTGAGTACGGTAAAATATCGACTTTTTTATTGAGTTCAGGAAGAGATGTTAAAGCAATTTTTTTAGAGGGGTGCTTTAGTGGAACAGTGTTTTTCAAGAATAAAACAATATTTTTATCTTCAATATTAAGGGGGTGATTTATAGTCGCATCTTCATGCCTAATAGCTCTGTTTGCAGAGATAATTGCAAACAAAGATACCGAAAAACTGTAAACAAATGCTTTGAAGCTTGTTTTTAGCATAAATTAAACCCCTCTAAACACTAGATAAATCAAAATGCGACTCTTGGCAAGAGTCGCGAAAAAATATACACAAGTATCTAATTTTTTAATTTTTATCCGCTTTAATAAAAAAATCAAAAAACTGTAACACTTTTTAAGTAATTTATATGCTAGAATGATTCTATGATTAATCAAAACGTTTCTCAAACGGCGGTCCGTAATGTTTAAATGTTTGAAACAAATAGCGTTTATCCTAGGAATAGCAAGCTGCTTTAGCATCATTGCTCCTTCGGCTTCATATGCTCTAGAAGGTTTGCAATTAATGGATAGAGATGAATTTTTTAAATCAACAGGAGCCGATCAATCAGTAAAGAGCGCCATGAATATGACAGAAGGAAGTGTTTTTTGTGGAAGCTTGGAAAATGTTTGTGATCCGCAAAAAGTATGTACGAAATGCAGATATGAAGTTGTAATAACAAAAGGATGGGATTGGCTAGATTGGTTGGGTATAAGAGAAGTAACAAAAGAAACACACATAACGGAGAGGCCTCTTTGCTTAACAAAAATGAACACCAATTGGCAAAATGCAAACAACCATTATAACAAGGAAATGCTAGAGAAAGAAAAGGAGCCGTGTTATCAAAGCTATACCTACGATTCCTCAGGGCTCAAATGGGTGGAAATAACCACACAGATTTCTTTTGATATTGAAGAATATGGCTTTCTTACAGATGGTAAATTAGAGGGGGCCAAAAGTAGTGATGCTGGTATTAATCCACAATGGGGTAATGGTAAGTATCAGGTAATTTTATCAGGAGGTAGCCCCACTATCGCATATGCAGGCGAGCATTATGATGGTTGCGAAATTATGCAAATTAAACTATTTAATATGCAAAAATGCTTTTTTTGTCCTTTATCAGCCATGATTTTTAAGGCCGCTAATACCGTTACGTCAGCGTCGTTTAACTATTTTAAGACACCCTTTAGGGCTTTAATAGTTATGTTTTGGGGTGTATGGTTAGCATATACAACTCTACAATACATATTTTCGATGACCAAACAAGATGCTCCTAAGTTTTTATCAATGGTTATGAAACAAAGTTTCAAGTTCCTCATAGCTTTTCTGTTACTTGTTTATTCTCAAGATGTTTTTCGCATGTTTGTGGTTCCCGTACTTGATGCAGGTCTTAAGTTGGGAACGGCTATTCAAACTGTTAAACTAGGAAGTATAGATCCATATGAAGCTGGCATAGGTCTTTACACAATAGGTCTTGAAGAAAACTATTTTAATACAAGGGTATCAAGTAGAACATTGTATGAGAATATTGAAATATATTTAGCAGACCTTCAACTTAGATTAGCTTACATGCAAGTTATTGGATCAACTATATTCTGTGCGGGAAGCCATTTGATGTTCCACATGCCAAGTACATTAGATTTTAAAGGGCTTTTAGTAAATTTTCAAGATGGCTTGAGGATGATGCTTTTGGGGTCTATTTTAACAATATTTTCAGTTATGCTTACAATGGCTTTTGCTTTTTATTTCCTTGATGGATTGTTACAACTTGCCTTTATAGGTGGCATGATGCCTCTTATGATTGCAGGTTGGCCGTTTAGGGTTACGGCTCAATATGCCACAACAGGATTTAAAATGCTCCTAAATACTTTTTTCCTTTTCTTTTTTACAGGTTTCGTAATTAGCGTTGATGTTGAGCTTATTAATCAAAGTATTGCTCTTTCTCAATCACAGAAGAGTGGTAGTGGTATAAATAATAGTATAGGTAAAGACGGCGATGCTCAAAAAGTGTCAGGAGGTTTTGACACAATAATTGAAGCAATAAACAATCAAGAGATGGAGGGGACTAAAGGATTGAGGAATGTAACAGATATTGGCGGCGTAGGTTATATGTTGTTGATTTTCTGTTGTGTATATGGGTTCAAATTTGTCAAAGAAGTATCTCCTCTTGCAGAAACGCTATCAGCAGGTGGAGGTGTTGGTGTAGCTAGCAAAGTTGGTACAATGGCTGCCTCTGCTGCCAAAGGTGTCGCGTCTAAAGCAACCGCTCCTGTTAGAAAAGCTGCTGGCGATGCTATTAAGCAGAAAGTTGGAAGTGGTATGAGTAAACTCAAAAATGGTACAGGTAATTTCTTGAAAAATAGCACTAAAGGGTTGAATAACCTAGCTCAAAAAGGTGCAAATAAGCTAGCAAGCAAAGGTAAGATAGGCAAAGGCGCAGGAGCACTTTTAAGCAGAATTGGTAAAGGCGTAGAAAAAGTTGGCAATGCTACAGGACGAGGTCTTAAAGAAAGCGCATCAAAAGATAAAGGTGGCAAATAGTTATTAGATGCTAAAGTTTTTTAGCCAAAGGATGTTTATTCATAACTTGTTGAGCTAATGTATCTGCGATTATGTGTGTATAAATTTCTGTTGTGGCAATACTTTCATGTCCCAACATACTTTGCACAGCACGCAAGTCAACATCACGATTTAGCAAATGTGTAGCGAAGGAATGGCGTAACACATGAGGAGAAACCATTTTTTCATCAAGCCCCGCCAATAAGGCAAGCTTTTTTATATTTTTAAAAAATCCATCTCTGGTTATATGTCCGCTCAAAGATATATTCGATGGAAACAAAAACATTCTATCTTTCCCTTTAAATAGTTTTTCGCGCAAGGGTATCCATTGCTTTACAGCTTCGATGGCTTCTTCAGCTATTGGAATCAATCGCTCTTTTGCTCCTTTGCCTTTTACTAATATTTGCTTTTTTTCCTCATTAATACAGTTAAGAGGTAGTCCAACCAGTTCTGAAACACGCAAGCCACAAGCATACATAAGTTTAAGCATAGTAGCTGTTCGTTTATGTTTGGGATCATTTTGAATTTCAGCTTCAGCAATTATTTTATCCACCTCAAAACGTGTCAAAAATTTTGGTAGAGGCTTTCCTTTTTTTGGTGGCATAATATTTGCCATAGGGTTATTGATTATTTCTTTTTCTGATAGTAAAAATTTAAAAAAATGATTAATAGCCGATATTTTTCTAGCAATAGTCGTTGTTGTATATCCATCTTTACTTAGATTACGAACAAATGTTGCTATATTATCTTGGCAAATGTCTCGAATATCATTTTCATAGAAATTAATTAGCTGTTGCAAATCACGTCTGTAGGATTCAGCTGTATTAGTCGTTGCTCCACATTCAGCAACCAAGCTATCTAAAAAATTTTCTATGAGTGTATCGTTCATTCTTATTTTATAACTTCTTCAACATGTTCAATTTTTATAGGTACTTCAGTAAATATAACCAACCCTACAGTTAGCAACAAAATAGCTGCTATAACATAGTAAATAATATTAGATTTTTTTTGACGCATTGTATTTATCCTTAAAAAAGATGTTGCTAAAAACAGATGTTATTTATATAGTTAGCACAATAAGTTTGAAAGATAAATTAAAAATGAACATACAAACAGATAAAATAATTTTGCTCGTCGGTTTAATGGGGAGTGGTAAAACATCGGTTGGCAAGCGATTGGCACAAAAACTAAAGTTGCCATTCGTTGATGGAGATCAAGAGGTCGAAAAAGCTGCAGGATTAAGTCTAGCAGACATATTAAAATGTTTTGGATTAGAAGAATATCGAGCAGGTGAAGCAAGGGTTATGAAACGCCTTTTAGAAGGTGAAGCCTGCGTTTTGGCTTCAGGAGGGGGATCATTTGTATGCGAGCAAACTCGCATTTTGGCTCAGAAGCAAGCAATTACAATTTGGCTCAAAGCTGATGTTGATGTTTTATATAGTCGTACAGCAGGTCGTCAACATCGCCCTTTTTTAAAAGGAGATGATACCAAATTGAAAGAAAAAATCGAAAATTACATTAGTGAAGAATATCCTTATTATTCCAAGGCCGATATTGTAGTCGAAACCAAAGCAGAACCTGTCAGTGATACTGTAAATCGTGTTATCAAAGCAATTGAAAGTTTTTTAGCAAATAACTAAGCAATTAGTTGTTTGATTATTTCTAAGGATTTTTCTGGAGCTTTATTCCAAAAATCCAAGTATTGTTGATAATGATTTTCAATACCTGGAGTGTCGCTAATAATGCGTATAGCCAAAAAAGGAATGTCGTATAAATAACATGTTTGAGCTATTGCTGCCGATTCCATATCCGCAGCAATTCCTTGTGGAAACTTTTCTTTAATATCATTTAAATATTTGCTATCATCAATAAATTTATCACCAGTAGTAATAAGACCTGATAAAATTTTAACATCAGATGAAATTTTTTGAGCTTTTTTTAATAATTCATCATCTGCCTTATAGAAATGGGGTAATCCTTGTACTTGCCCATAATCGTTGCCGTCTCCACACCAAACATCATGATACACAACATCTTGCCCCAAAACAACATCCATTACGCTAAGATTTCTATCAATTCCGCCCGCTAATCCTGTATTGATGATACAGTTAGGTCCAAAATTTTTAATCATTTCTACACAAGCAATTGCTGCATTAACTTTACCAATACCACTTTTCATTAATACTATTTGTTTATCACCAATTATTCCACTAGAAAACGTCAATTTGCCGATGTTTTCAACTTTGGGTTGCTCCATAATTTTAACAATCAAATCAAATTCGCTTTGCATTGCAACGATTAGACCTATTTTCATATTAGTTCCTTGTTAGTTTGGATAATTTAAATTATCATAATTAATATTGTATAATATTTCTGTTAAGTACTTTTGGGCTATATATTTTGCCATATTCAAGTTCATGTCCAAATAATTACCACAATCTTTAGCACAAGCTCCTGGAACACCCCCTTCAAAATTAGCAATAAACTCGAAAAGTTCTATAATTAAAGGTAAAATAGCTTCTGAGGAGTATTTTCCCACTAACAATAAATAAAATCCTGTTCGGCACCCCATCGGTCCAAAATAAATTATCTTATCTTTAAAAATAGGGTGATTGCGTAAAAATGTTGCGCTTAAATGTTCAATTGTATGAATTTCTGCAGTATTCATAACAGGTTCAAAATTAGGCTTAGTCATACGAATATCAAAGGTTGTAATATTCTCTTTGCCAACTTTGTCTATTCTTGAAACATAAATTCCTTTTTCAAGTTTTAGATGATTAACTGTAAAACTAGCAATTTTTTCCATTTAATTTTCCTTAGTATCTATTTTTACATTTTTAACAAAACAAAAAAATAATGCAATAGCTTGTTTGACAATACTAATTCTTAATATTTGTATTATATATTTATTCAAACGTTACAAAATGAGGTAGCTACTAAACGAGCGTTAGCTAAACTCTCTCACTTTGTTCGTTTAGGCGATGACAATAGGTAGTGTCTATGCCTCAAGGCTTTTAGCCGAAGGATATCCCTATTAAAGTCACACTGCGAACGAGTATAACGAGTGAGTTTAGGTGTCTTCCTTGTTTTTACAAATATTGAAGATGCCTTAACCAAACCTTGCAGTTTGGCAGCATGACAATATTTTTGTCATACCACAACATTTTTATATTCATAATAAAGAGAGGGTAACATGACTAAAATTTTAGCATTTGATATTGGAGGTACCAAAATTGCCTATGCTGTAATAAATGAAAAGGGTGAATTTTTGGGTGAGATTATCAAGGTTTCAACCCCAAAAACATCATCGGGTATCTATGATTTGTTAAAAACCACCGTCAAGGGATTAGAGGACAAAATTGATGGAGTAGCTATTGCTACAGCTGGAGCGATAAATAATGAAGGAACCCGTATAACCTCGCATGTTGGCAATCTTCCCTCTGGATACAATCAAACTGATTTTATGTCTTTAACATCAAAGCCTGTTTTACTTGAAAATGACGCAAACTGTGCAGGTTGGGCTGAATTTGCTATTGGTGCAGCTAAAGGATGTAAAAATGTTGTGGTGCTAACACTTGGAACTGGTGTAGGGGCAGGCATCATAGTAGATGGTAGATTATTAAAAGGCAAGTCAGGAGCTGCTGGTGAAATGCATTTTCCAATAGATTCTGGGCATAAACGCAAATGTACGTGTGGTTTGTATGATTGTTTTGAAGCCTATGCTTCAGGAACAGGGCTAAATGCTAATGCGCGAGAATATATGGGTGAAAATTTTACCAGTTATGATGTAATACGCGGCATTGCAGAAGGTAGTCATCAGGCACGTGCAGCTTTTGAACAGTGGCAAAATTACCTTGTTAGAGGACTAACAATGCTTGCTAATATTTTTGATCCTGAAATGATAGTCTTATCAGGTTCTATGGCAAAATTTGTTGAGTATGAAAAAATAAATAAAGAAGTAAACTCACAAATTTTAACTCAACCGTTTATTTTGAAAGAGGCAGTTTTTGAAAACAATGCTGGAATGATAGGAGCAGCACTACTTTTGACAGATAGGTTAAAGTGATTTTTAAAACTTATCATTAGAATACTCTGCACACTTTGTGCTCTTTTCTTTTGGCAAAGACACTTAGATAGAAAGTGTTCTGCCTAACAATGCGATTCTCGTAAAAAATCTAAGAAAATAGCTGTTTAGACTTATTTAAGCACTGTGAATTTTTTGTTACAGCAGAATTTATAACGCAAAAACAAGGTGTTAATCTGTTTTTACGCCAAGACTTTTTACTGGCAAAATTCCTCAAAATTAGGTATTCTAAAAGTGTATATTAAGTTTTGCAAAATTTAAAAAAGGAGAACGATTATGCGATTTATTAAAAACAATATTTGGACACTTTGCTTAGTAGCATTGTTTGCAGTATTTGGCTTTGCTGGCGAAGCTGCAGCTCAAAGCGGTTCTGTTATGGAACTTGGTAAAACTAAAGCATTGAATGTGTTTACATCAGTTAAATCCATCATCTTCGTTGTTGGTGGTTTCGGTCTTGTTGGTATTGCATTTATGGCAATCTTCGGCAAGATTAACTGGAAATGGTTTGCAGCTTTGGCTGTTGGTTTGGCTATTTTGGCTGCTGCAGGTTCAATCGTGAACTACGCAACAGGTGATAGCGTATCAGGCTTTGAAGATACTTTCTCTTCTGCTGCTGGCTAACACAAAAAGGTCTTTGGCTCGATAGCTTTTTCACAAGCTATCGGGCTACAGGCCAACCAAATGACCGCAAGCTAAGGGGTGTATTTTATTAAATCTTTTAGTACAGCGGTCTTTTTTTAGAAAATTTGGGTTTATTTTTTCATCAATTAATGGGGTGCAAAAACAAACTCAAAGCGATACCAAAAGGGAGGGCGCCATGATAAACATCAGAAACATATTGAAAGTGCTTTTAGTAGCATTGTTTGTCTGCGCCTATAGTGGAGATGTAAGGTGTCAGGGATTAATAAATCAGGGGTTGTTACCTTCAATAACACAAGAACAGGCGTGCCCTGATGGGCAAATATGGCATTCTCCAGATAATTCATGTCGTGATGCTAATGGTGAAGTTAAGGGTTATTCTGGCGGAAAAACAGGGGCGGAAATAAGTGCTGAAGCTCAAGCTGCAGCTCAAGCAAGTGGCAATAGTCAATTAGATGCCAGTTTTTGTTCAACAAATTATGGAATTTTTAAAGATTTAGTCCGTACAGGTCGAACCATTTTTAATCGTTTGCGTGATTTGATTTATGTAGTTGCAGGTTTTGGTATTATAGCTGTTGCTGTAGGAGGTTTTTTTGGTAATTTGAACTGGAAGTGGCTTGGAGCAATAATAATATCGTTAGTTGTTATGGCAACAGCTGGCGAAATTATAGTTCTTATAACTGGTTGCGAGGATTTTGATAATGATCTAATTACCAATACCCTATCTGAACCGACAGATACCTTGGATGCTAGTTATGGTGTTGAAGAAGGCGGATCAAAAACTGTTCGTGAATACAATGAATATTATGTTGGGCAAGAACCTGCACCAGAGGGAAAGGCGCCAGCGGAATAAGCAACTTGCTTAACAATTTTACGATTTGTATATTGTACTAGTTACAAAAATAGGAGGAAGCCATGTTAAAATTATCTAAAATAAGCAAAATGGTTCTGTTTTCAGGAATGCTATTGGCTTTCTCTAGTGGGTTTGCTAGTGCAATACTCCCAAATACTTCAGCAATTCCCGATCCTTTTGCAGGTATAACAACGAATTATGCTGCAGACCATAATCCTACTCATAATGGGACTACTACAGTTATGACCGCTGGACAAAGTACATTTGCAAAAACAGAAGATGGTGTCACCCAATACTCAGGGGGTAATGAAAAATGGCGAAAAGCAGCTGCAGGACGCCAAGCAGCTAACGATGACTATGCATCAAAGGCCGAAGCATATAATCGTTGTTTAGCAGGTGGCGGAGATTGTTCTTCTCAAAAACAAGCTATGGATGCTGCTAAAAGCAATTTAGACGCTGCTAATAAAGAATATAAAGATGCACAAAAAGAAGCATCTAAAGAATATAATGAACAGTTAAAGGCCGAAAATAAAGCAAAAGCTAAACAAGAAAAAGAAAATAAGAAGGCTTTAAAAAACGCTGAAAAAGAATTAAAACAAGCCCAAAAAGATCTTAAAAAATGTCAAAAAGAGGTAGAAAAAGGAAAAAAAGCAGCAGGAGAGTGCGCAGAACTTGAGAAAGCAGTTTCTGAAAAAGGTGCTGCCGTAGATGCCGCAAAAGATAAAGTAAATGGTGGATCATCGGATGGCTCAAGTTCATCAAGTGGTAATAATGAACTTGATGCTCTTAAGCAAAATGTTGCCGACGGTAACGATGGTGCTTTTCGTCAGTTGGAAAATTATGCAAAAGCCAAACAGGCTGAAGCAGAAGCGGCTGCTGCAGACTGTAAACGTTATAGCGCAATGACTTCTAGTGATGCTCAAGCCAAAGCTCGTGAAGCTTGTCAGCGAGCTGCCGCTTTAGAGCAGGAAGCTGCGGATGCTGCGGCTGCTGTAGAAGAGCTTAGATCATCAGGAGCAACAAGTTGGGGTAAAGCTATTACAGCTGGTGAAAAATCATTAAAGACAACAGATTATCTAAAAACTGGTGGTGCTAGTAGTTATATTGCCTCTGATACTACAGCAGGTCGTGCTATTACCATAGGTGGAGATGGTGCGGACACTTTAGCTGGTTATCGTTCAAAATATTACACTTATGAGGGTGGTGCTGATGTTCTAGAAGCCATTACTCGTCGTGCAGCTAGGATTGTTGTTGGATTAAAGCCTATAGTGTATATTTTTGCAGGTTTTGGTTTAATAGCTTTTGCATGGATGGCAATATTTAATAAACTCAGCTGGAAATGGTTTGCCAATATTGCTATGGGTTTATTCCTTGTTGCTAATATGGGACGCTTAATTGAATATTTTGTTGCTGGCGAAAGTAAGCATTATAATATTGGTACTTGGACTGCTAGTGATACAGTAAATCCACAAACCAATCTAGCCAACGCTTTTAAAGATAGTTACTACGTTTATGGTCAACCAGTAGAACGTAAAAAAGATCTGGAGATGTTTAACCTAAGCAAGGATGGGGGAGCAAGTAGCGACATCGTTGCCGAGGAATTTAAGGCTGATGCTGCAGGTTTCTGCAAAGGAACAAGCGGTTCTGGTTGGGCTAATTTCAAAAGCTGTATTGGTGATATTGTTTCAACAGCCAAAAAAGTTGCTAATACTGTTCAAACAGTAAAAGCTGTGGCTGAAGATGTTGTCGATCGTGCTGAGACTGTTGTCGCTACAGCTAAACATATTGGCGAGGTTGCTAAAAATATGAAAGGAGCAAGTCTGAGCGAGATTGTATCTAATGCAGGGATAATATTTAACGATGTCAATAATATGGTTTCAACCACAACAGGTGCTATAGGTTCAATAACCAATGCAACTTCTACCATATCAAATAATATTCAAGATATGGGTAAATCGACCGCCCAACAGCAAGAGCTTGCTGAAAGACGCGCTCGAGGTGAAGCTACTAATGCTGTAGATGCTTTAATCAAAGGTCAAGAATATGACAAATCGACAGGTGGTGTAGAAAAAGTTGATGGAGATTATGCTGGTAAAGATAGCTTCTTCACAAAAGCCAACGATTTTGCTAAGGATGTTAACAATAAGAGTAATGATGTTAATAGCGGAGTTCAAGGTGTATTAGGTCAAGTAGGGGCAGTAACTGATGTAATGGAAAATACTTCGATTAGAGATATTACAGGTTTTGGTTCTGATAAAACATGGAATGACGCTCGTCGAGATAAAAAGGAAGAAAAACATCAAAATCAAACAAAACAAGATAAAGTCGAGCGCCAGAAAGATATAGAAAATCAATTAGTTGCCAATGCTGAAGAACAAGCAAAAAAACGCACTGAAGATAAGTTAGCCTATGAGCAACAACAGTCTGCTCAGCGCGATGCACAACAAGGTTATTATGCAGAGCAAGATTATAACAAGGCTGTAGAAAATGCCGACAAACTATATGATAAAGCAAATAATCTAGAACAAGAAGCTAAAAATCTTGAAAAAGAAGCTCAAGAAAAACAGCAAAAAGCTAATGATGCTTGTGCTAAAGATCCTAATAGTTCTGTTTGTACCACAGCTAAAACGGCTGCGAGTGCTGCAAAAGATGCTGCTGAAAATACTAAGCAGCAAGCAGAGCAAGCTAAAAAAGATTATAATGCTGCTAAACAAGAAGTTGAAAATGCCTATAATAATTCAGTAAAGGCAGGAGCAAATCAAGCTCAAAATGACTATAATAAAGCTCAAGCACAAGCAGAAGAAGCAAAAAGGCAAATGGATGAAGCAAACGCTAAAATGGATGAAGCAAAATCAGCGGCAGACTCTGCTAAGAAAGACTATAATAATGCCGTTTCCGAAGCTGGAGATGCAAAAGCAGCCTATGAAAATGCTAAAAACAATGGTGCAAGTGCAGAGGAAATAGCTAAGCTTAAGGCTGAATACGAAGCCAAGCTTAAAGCAATGAATGATGCAGATAAAGCAAATAAAAAAGCTCAATCTGAATATAGCAATGTCCAAAATCAACAAAAGCAAGCAGAAAAAGATTATAATAACGCCACCAATAATGCACGTGACGCTAGTGAACGTCTTGCTTCATACACGAACGAAGATGTTAATAACACAGGAGAAAGTCGCAAAAATACTAAAGAAGATACATACAATGATATGTTAGTTAATCAATATCAAAGCGAAACCAATCCTAATGCTGTAGCTCAAGCGTCAAGAAATAGCTATAGTGAGCAAAAAAATAAAACAGACATTGCTAAAGATAATCTAAGTCAAAAACAATATAATGCAGAGCAAGCAAAAAAGGACTATGAAGCAGCTTTAGAAAAAGCCCAAAAAACAGGAGATGAAGAGGATATCAAAGCAGCTGAACGTCTAAAACAAAACTACGAATTGGCGCAAAATGAAGTTGAAACAGCACAAAATGAGTACAATGATTTAAATGTTGATTTAGTAAAATATCAAATTGATTATCTTAAAGATGCCATTTCTGCAGAGGAGTATAAGCAACAAATTTATAGCTCTGATATGCAAAAAGCATCAAACGGTATTAATCAATACGAGAAAGCCGTAAATGCTCAACTTAAGGTTGTTGATGCTGCTGCAACTAAATATACTCAAGCCAATAGCAATTTAGATTCAAGTAATAGTGAGGAAATAGAACGTGTTGCTAAGCTTTATAATGAATATAAGCAAGCTAAAGATGTTTATGATGAGTATCGTCGCAGTTTATCTGCAGCCAAGAACGCTTACCAAACAGCTCAAAATAATTACAATGCAACTATACAAGAAATTGCACGGTTAAAGAAAGCTTTGCAAGATATTCAAACAGGACAGATTTAGCAAACAACAAATAATACAGTGCAACGTTAACGCATTATTCATAAAAACAGAGATATACTAGATATATGATGGTGTATCTCTGTTTTTTTGTGCGCCAAGCTTAAATAACTGTGATAAATTTAGTTGCGTTAGTTGCAAAAAAAAACAGATGTTTTATCATAACAGAGAACTTTTGAACCAACGAGGAACAAATGCGCGAGATTATCTTAAAGGCTGTAGCTAACCCTCCTAAAATATTGTGGGGGCCTTTTTTGCCAGTGTTGCTTAATCTTGGTGTGCAGTTTCCTATAATGTTTATGTTTATGGGTACATTTAATGTGAACCCGCTTTGGTTCATGTCATCCTTGGTTGTTGGACATCTTATATGTATAGCATTAGGTGTCAGAGATCCTCATATTTCGGCAATGATTCAAGCTTATGGTCAAGCAGCCAAGAAATCTAATAACCTTTATAAAGAAAAGGGGAATAAATTTGCACCCTGATTATGACTTTTTTTCGACCTTTGTTGAGGGTTTATCAAGTTTTGAGATTGTTGTGGCAGTAATTGGTTTTGTTTCTGCTGCGGCATTTGCTGGCTTTTGGGCGACAAGGTTTGGGCATTTGGTTTTACCTCATCCAAATGAGAGCCGTGTTTCTGATTTTATGCCTTTTGATAAGCTTTTATCAGATGGTATGACAATCCGTTGTTATAACGGTTCGCTAGCACGTGTTTTTAGGGTAACAGGATCAGATTTAGCTTTTGCTACTGAAGAAAAAGTGATGTCAATGTTTGAAGCACGTAAAGCGTGGATTGATGGCATGTCTGATTTGCAAGTTACGTGTAGAGTGATTACCATTCGTGAGCGTATTCCCTTGGAAGAAAATGTGGGGAATTTCAATAATCCATTGTTAAGACAGATTTCAGATATTTGGCAAGACAATATAGATCGTGTATTTTTTAATACCCACTATATAGTACTTTCGGTGGCTGATCGTGATGATAACCTTAAAGATCTAAATTATGCTTCGCAATCCTTAATTGCTACATTGAATGATTATGGCGTTCGTCCTTTGGTTGAAGAAGAAGGGAGTGCCGCAGAAGATAGTCCGTTTGTTGTATATACAAAATTATGTTCGCCAATATCACGTCCATCACCTAAAGTTAGAGGGGCAACAGGAGCACATCTTAATCAGCTGTTAACCGCAGATCATATCCATTTCACAGGCGAAAATGGAGTTATCAAATTTTTCTCTGGCGACAAAGAAATGTACGAAGTTGCGATGGGCATTCGTTCGTCTGGTGATTATATGGATGAGGCTATGGTTGCTTCTCTTTTAGCTATAGATTGCGAACTTGTATTGTTACATAATATCCGTCCAATATTTAAGCCTCATGCTAGAGCCTTGTTAATGCAACAGCAACGTATGGCGACGATGACCAGTTTTTCAGGTGATGTTATAGATCAATATAGTGAAGTATTGGCGGCAATTGAAGATAGCGATAGTGATCATCAAGCATTAACAGAATATGCTATGGCTATTTTACTTCGCGGTGAAAGTTTGGAAGAGATAGATTTTGCCGAAAGTGAAGTTCAACGTATTTGTCGCTTGTTTAGTGTTACTCCTGTTCGTGAAGGTTGGGTTGCTCAAGCAACATTTTTTAATCAGTTTCCAACTTATGAAACCTTGCCTCGAACATATCGTTATTTGTCAAGAGTGGTTGCTGCGGCTATTTCATTTGATAAGCCTTCTGAGGGTTTTTCAAAGTCAGACTGGGGGCCTGGAGCAATTTCAATCTTTCGTACAACGTCAGGTTCGGCATATCGATTCCAGTTTCATGTTTCAAGTGAGGATTCTGCTGTTGCTCACTGCTGTATTATCGGTCCAACAGGTCAAGGTAAAACGACATTGCTTACATTTTTAGCTGGGCAAGCGATGCGTCATGGCGATTTAAAAGTGTTTTTCTTTGATCGCCATCGTGGTGCTGAGATCTTTACCCGTGCAGTTAAAGGAGCCTATGTTGGTTTTGAGGGAGATGAAAAAAATGTTTCCTTAAATCCATTCGATTGTAGTAACACACCAAACAATCGTGCGTTCTTGCGTCGTTGGATGAGAGCTATTACCATGGTCGATGATGCTGTATCAGAAAAAGAAATTGCTCGTGCTGTAACAACAGCTTTTGATTACTTGCGTCCAGAAGAGCGTGTTATGACCAATCTTTATAAAAGTTGTTTTTCGCCAACAGGTAGTATGCGTCGCGAACTATTTAAGTGGGTAAATCCTGACCAATACGGAAGCATTTTTAATGGAACTAATGATAGTCTAGATTTGAAATCAAAGCGTTTTATGGCTTTCGATTTCACTCATATTTTTGAAGATGAAACTCTTGCTCCTGCAGTTATCAGTTATATTATGCACCGTATTCAATCAGAAACTGGTGAGACAGGAGTGCCTTCCTTGATTATGATTGATGAGACCGCGCCAATGTTAAAGCATCCAATGTTCCGTGACTATTTTATTATTGGTTTGCAAGAAGGACGTAAAAAACGACAAGCTTATCTTTGTGCTTTTCAACAGCCAAATGTTATTGATAAGCTGGGTGTTGGAGAAGTTATTCGTGGTCAGTGTCAAACCGTTATCTTTTTCCGCAATCCACAGGCAATGCCAGAAGACTATACTAACTGGAATTTAACACAATCTGAAACAGATTTTATCTTTGGTAGGTCGTATCGTGATTTTCCTTATGCAATATTGCTTTCACGTCCAGCAACAGGTGAATCAGTTATTTTAGATGTCGATTTGAGCGGTTTAGGTCCATACCTTAAGCTTTATAATTCTGGACGTAAAAATGTGTTATTGGTTGAAGAACTAATCAAAGAATATGGTGAAGATAACTTTGTTACAAAATATTTAAATATTTAAAATAAACGCTCTAAAACGTTTATTTATAAGCTATTTTGTGCTACTATAGTATTATGGTAGACTGTTTGGGAGAAAGAAGATGAAATCTCGTCTATGGTTTGTTTTAATAACATCACTAGTTATTCCATCTATATGCAATGCGCAAGGTGTGCCTACAGCGGATGTTCCAGGTACAATGCAAGCAGCATCTGAAACTACCGAAACAGTCAAAGGTTCTACTGAAACAGTCGAGCAGGTAAAAACTGGACAAAAAACAATGGCCAAAATGGGAGCTGCCAAGAAAAGTGTTTCTGACTTTATTAATAAACAGCGTGATGTCATTCAGAAAAAAATGGAAAAAATAGAAAAATATAAAGAAAAAATAGAAAAAGCTAAAGAAACAATGGAGGCCTACAAGGATCAAACAGAGCAATATATAAATGATGCTAAAGATAAAGTTAATGATGCAAAATCGAAAGTTGAAGGCGCAGTTAATACTGCTAAAGAATATAAAGATAAGGCTGAAAATGCTATTGAGACAGCAAAAGGATATGCCGAACAGGCTAAAGATGTAGCGGAAACAGCTAAAGGAGCCGCAGAAGCCGCTAAAGCTAAGGTTGCGGGGACTATTGATGCCGCTAAAGAAAAAGCAGGTATTTCTGATAATGTTGAATCACCAGAAATTAATGACAATGTTACAATGCCAGAAAGCGATATTTCTGCTACAACAAATAAATTGGTTGAAACAACCACCGCGCAGCCAACACGCCAAAAAATAGGTGGCGGAGTATCTACTAGTGCCAGTTCTGCTGCGGCTGGTACTGTAGGAAGAGCATCGACCTCTGCAGCAATATTATCAGGTGGTTCAGCCAGTTTATCTAATCAGGTTGCATCCCCAAGTTCAATTAGTTCTGTAGCCGATTCTACAATAGCTAAGAGTGCATCCTTATCAACAGTAAAGGCTCCTGTTTCTAAGGCTGTAGAGGGTGAAAATGTAATAGTTTCAAGTGATGGTAATATTGTTAATATAAAGAAAGAGCCAACTAACAGTAAAGATATTGTCGCAACAAAGGGAGCTATCAAAGCCCCGCAAGATAGTGATGATAAAATATCAGAAATTTCTGGAAAACAAGCTGTTTTAGATAGTGCTATTAATAATAAAGATATTGAAGCTGCAAAAGTTACGTCGCCTACAACTAAAGAAAAAAATCAGCTCAGAGATGCGCAAGCTACTGAAAAAGTTCCACAAATCGAAAAAAATAAAAATAGCACTATTAAAAAACCAACACGCAAAACTTTTCAAACTAGCTTCAATCAAAGTACTATTCATAATTCCTACCCATTAGCATTTGCTTCTGCGATGTCTGTAGATACTGTTGGAAACGAAACTATGGACGGGACTTTGATCGTCCCAATGTCAATATACCTTTTATGTGATGGTCTAAATTATGAAAAAGCTAGTGAGGAAGGAAAATATGCAGACTGCCTGCAAAAAGCGATTAATATAGGGCAAAGAGATAATAAGGAGGATGCTGGGGGTAAAAAAGAAAGTCAAGATGTTAATCGGGATATTCAGAATGCATCTGTTGATTATACAGTAGCGTCTTATTTTGACGCAATGAATATCTATAACGAAAGTTTAACATTTAAAAACAACAAATTAGATCCTGTACTTAATTCGCAAACTGCAGACGTTGATGGCTCGTGGCGTATTGCTAAGGAGATGCACATGGTTTTAGGTACTCGACTTAATATTTTACGTAAATTGTGGACCAGAGAGTTAGGAGTTGTCGCTTTTTCCGCTTTTATTGCTAGAGATAAGCAAGATTAAATTAATAAAGTAAAGGTATGTCAATCATGGTAAGAATAATGAAATATATCTGTTTTATTTTTTTAATTAGTACGTTTTTTTGCAATAATTGTTTTGCAGAAAATTTTGATGGTGGAACAGACGTATATGGTAACATAATAGTTTCACCAACTTTATCTAAGAGATGCAATATTAGCTCTCATAATCCCGAAATAACTCTAGACTGTATGCATAGACTTGCTTACGATTATCGTTTAGGTAATTTAAGTTATGGTGATTTTGCTACTTATGAAGAAGAAAAAGGGGCCATAGTTTCCGAGTACGTTACACCT
Organism: Alphaproteobacteria bacterium; assembly: GCA_015062235.1. Classification (GTDB taxonomy): domain Bacteria; phylum Pseudomonadota; class Alphaproteobacteria; order RF32; family CAG-239; genus CAZU01. Next base: position 28,276 of record SUUZ01000010.1, read on the forward strand.
CTTTTACAAAGATTCGTTACTTTACTTATAGCGTCTGCAAATCATGAAGATAAAATAGATGCTATGATTTGTGCAGACCCAACAGCATCAGGATGTAGCAATCCAGCTAATGATGTTAATACAGAATTGGTTTATAATAATAATTTGGCTTTAGAAAATAGTGTTATGTTACTAGATGCATTAAATGCAAAGCTTTCGACAGCTTATATAAATAATCTTATGCAAATACTATATGATGTAGTTCCAATACTAGATATAGATCCAAAAAAAGAAGAAAATTTTGAATTAGCAGGGCCTCCAAATAGCAGTGCATCTGTGCCAACAGGAGGAGAATAAAACGATGAAAAGACTGTTGACATATTTATTTTTACTAGATTTTGTTTTCTATTCAGAGGTATGGGCAGGAACAGACTTTTTGTGTAATGCTATGGCACAGTCTAATATTTTTCTAAAAAAAGCGGGACAAGTTCAACACGAATATTCATCTATTGCGAGAAAGTATTTATCGCTAAAAGTTTCTCCAGATGATTTGTTAGGGGATTCAGGGAGAGCAGCTAAAGAAAAGGCTGAAAAACTTAAGGAAAAAGCAGAAAGTTTGAAAGAAAAAGCTGAAAAGGTCAAAGAATTTGCTGAGCAAGCAAAAGAGCGTAAAGAAGAGCTAGAAGCACAAGCTCTTGCCCTAAAAGCAAAAGCTGAAGAGAAAATGGCAGCAGCTCAAGAAGTTATAGCAAAGGGGAAAGCTGCTAATGAAGAAGCGTTAAATAAGGCTCGTGAGGCTAGGGAAAAAGCTCAAGCTGTACAAAATAAATTTAATGACATAAAAGAAAAAGGTGAGGATACTATTACAGAAGATACTGCAAGAACAAAAGAACAAAAAGCTTTGGATATGACAAAAGATGATGAGATAACAGAAATTGTCGAGGTCGAAAAAGGAACAAAAACGGCTAAAGAATTAGCGCAAGAGCAAGATAATATTTCTTCAAAAATAAAAAGAAATTTATCTTTAGAACATGAAATAGTAGGTAATAGCAACAATATATTAATTCAACAAGGAGCTATAAAGCCAATTTTTAATCAAGCGGATGTGATAACCTCTGCGGTATCTATGGCAGAAGAAACAATAGTCATTCCAGAAGAGCAAGTAGTAGAAGTAATATCTCCGCTTGAAGATATAAATTCTGTCTCTGTAACAGCTGATGAGGTTATGGCGTTAGCAAAAAATAAGAAAGAGACAGAAAATAATAAACAAGAAATAAAAAGTAACATAAATATTGAAGAGCAGTTGTTGCAAGCAACAAGCAAAATAAAGTCAAACAATAAAAAGATAAAAGACATTAACAAAGTTAAAATAATCGATGAAAAACTTGAAATGTCAAAACGACAAACGGTTAAGCAATTACAATCAGTAGATTCAGTAGAAATAAAAACTGATATGCCAGAGGCAAAAAAGGCTGTTATCAAGGGGGGAGAAGATGAAGAACAAATTTAATATATTTATTTCCATACTTCTTGGGTTTTGCCTCTACGCAGGCTTATCGAAAGCTGCAGAAATAAAAGTCCAAGGAGATCCAGAACTTATTTGGCTTACACCATTAGGAAAAGAAGATATCGAAAATACGGCATATAATCGTTGTAATTTCATTCGAGTAATGAAACCTGGAATAGATAAAGTCAATGAAACAACAAAAAATACCTATGATGTTTTGTCAAATTACATATCAAATTTGTATGCTCAATCAATAAAGATATCTGCTTATGTTGATGCGGAAGAAAAAAAAGATGATCCTGATGTAGATCTAACAGATGAGAAAATTTTGATAGATGAACTTATTACTCGAAGATTAGGTAATATTGCGCGTCGTATAAATATAATTAATTCTTTCGAAGCAGGAATGGCTGTTTTATCCAATTTATTAATAATAGATAGTATGCCGAACAACACATATGAAACATTTCGTACTCTAAATAATGGTCAATATGAATATGTTAGTGACTGTAGCGTACTTAAATGATAAGGACAGGAAAGCATGATGTTGTATTTATCTCGTTTTAGTTTTTTTATGATTATTTTTGCTTCTATTATTCTAGGAGCAACTGATATTTATGCTCAAAATGTTGCAAAAATGGATATTAGTAAAACAGGCGGCAAGTTTTCTGTTTGGGTACAAAAACAAGTTAGCAATTTTCAAGATACCATGTCTCAAATTAGTGAATCACAGTTTGCTACATTTATTGGTGATGGTATTAAAGCAGCAAAACAAGGTATTGCTTATGCTAAGGAACAATATGACGCTGCAATGAAGTTCTATAATGATACTAAAAATGCCGTTTTAAATTCAACCGAATATAAAATAGCAATGCTTTCTAAAGAAATAGCTGAAGAATCTAAAAAGTTAAAAGATTTAGAAGAAGAACGAGAGAAAGCTATGTCCGAGCTTAAAAAAACAACAGAGCTTGAGCGTATCAATTTAGAAGAAAAAGTTAAGATTGCTCAAGAAAACTTCAATACGAGTGTTGAAATTTTTCAGACAGAGCTTAAGGAACTAGAAAATCAAGGCGAAGATAGCGAAGCTTATAAAGCAAAAGAAACGGAAATTGCATCATTTAAAGCAGAGCAAGAAGCTTCAATAGCGGCGCTAGCTAGCGAAATTGAAGCTTTGGAGGTTAGCAAAAAATCTGAAACCGAAGCTATAGCCACTCAATTTGCAGAAGATATTTATGAACAAGGGCAAGTTATTGCTGATTTGACCATGCAAATGCAAGAGCTAATTGAGCAAGATAAGAACGAAAAAGGCGAACAAACTACAGATTCAAAACAAGCCACAAAAGAAGCAGTTGAAGATTTTTCTTTTAAAAAAGATGAATTTGTTACTTTAGAAATGCGTGGAAAAAGAGAAAAAAAGGTTCAACAAAAATTCAAAATGTCAGCTTTAGACAGTATTAATAAAATAGCAAAAAGATCCAGTACCATTGAAAGCACAAAAGAAGAACAAGAGCAAGTAACAAGTGTGCATGAAACTTTGAATGGTAAATCAGAGGTATTGCAAGGGGCTATCCAACAAACATCTGCTCAACTTGCAGTTTTGTATTCTCATATGGTAACAGAATTAGCTACGCTTCGTACAACGGCAACAATATTATTAAATAAAGAAGAAGCTTATAGAGCAGATACAGAAATAAAAACTTTAATAGATATTTGTGACTATGAAGAAGAGGATAAACCAGGGAATTTAGTGGATAGTGTAAAAGGTGCGGTTAGTAATGTTCAAAACAAGGTAGGTCAAGCTGTCTCAACTGCTCAAAATGTCAAGCAAAATATAGAGCAAAAAGTTAATGATGTTCAAGAGATAACAGAAGGTGTAACAAGTGCTGTTGATAGTGTTAAAGATGCTATGGGTACAGATAGCACAGGACTTGAAGGCATGGGTTTATAAGGAGAAAAATGATGAAAAAATTTATTGTAGCTTTTTTTCTCTTAAATATGGTAACTAATTCCTATGCACAAGCTCCTTGGGATTTAGCTTATCACGCAATACCAGCTGTCCCAACTATTGATATCTCTGAAGAAATAGCTCAAATTGCGGCTAACGCTCAGAGTGCAATAAATCAGTCTAAAAAGATTTTGATGACAGCAAAGACTGATGTTACTAATTTACAGTCTGCAGTTATGTCAACATATAACAATATTAAAAGCGGTGCCATTTTAGGGGCTACAGGTAATCCTAGCCAAGCTACAACAAGCTTCTGTGGTGAGCCGTTAAAAGATGCTAAAGTAAAAAAGATTGCCAAAAAATTTAGAAAAGTTTTTTTTACAAAAAAATCAAATTTACTTGAAGATGGTAAAAAAGCTAAAGAAAGACGCGAAAAATTTTATATGGACAATCTCTATATAATATATGCAACGCTTGGAATTTTACAACAAGAACTCGAAACAGATATTAAACCAAAGTTAGAAGAGGCAAAGTCTTGTGCCGAAGGAAAATGTAAAAACAGTCCAGCAATGCCTTCATCAGAAGAGGGTGGTAACAACGAAGTTATTTATACCTATGGAGAGCTACTCAATATTTTTGATAGTTTCGTTCGTCATTGGGAAAATATTGTTGCGTTAAAAGCTCGTTTGATGGCAATATCGGCTATGCCTGTTGTTGATTTTGTGGTTGATGAAGCAGCGGCAGCTAAAAAAACATCATTAAATATTTTAGAGGGGCATTATATCTTACAAAGCTCAGAAGCACTTGCTTTTGCTCAGTTATCATATAAAAAGACGATAGATACTTCACTAGCAAATGTTGAAGCATCGATTTCTAGCAGCAAAACAGAGGCTATGGAACTAGTTTCGGATACCGTACAATTTGTTTCACCTGCAATGGATGAGGAAGAGCACCCTCTTGCTGCAGTACAAGATAAATTAGAGGCTGTTGTTGATTTAACTGAAACAGAAGGTGTTGTGAATGAAGCTGTTGAAGTTCATAATATGATTAAAGAGCTTCGTTCATATCGTGAAACAGCAGAAGGTTTTAAAAGAATACAAGATGATTACCGAAAAGCGCTAGAGAAATTACAATATTCCGAACAATGTGCTATAAAATATTTAGGAAAATATTTTTCTAATCCTGTAAAGACATGGTCTGGCGTCAGTTTAGGTAAAAATGTTCAAAAGCATGACTTACGCAAAGGTATTTCAGGTTGGGCTGTTGAGGCTTTTGAAACAGTTAAAGCTGCTGAAACGTCTACAATAACTACGGATGATGTTGCTCAAAATTCAATGACTCAAGAAGAACTTGATAATCTTAGTGATGATCCTGATTTTTCCAAAGCAGAAAAAGCTGGACAGCAAAGTAAATCAAGTTTGAGCAAAAGCAAACAGGAACAGAACCAAGAGGAAAACCGTAAATCATCTTTACAAGCATGGCAGATTGGAGCTGAAGCCGCAAAAATGTTAGGAAATAATGCGTCTTCATGGGGAAGTCCATCAAACAAACAAATGGTCTGGACAGATACCAAGAATTTTTATCGTGAATATCTTCGTAGGAAATATGAAAATATTAGAATATATCTTAAATCATACACCCGTAATGATATTTTAGCCTTAGTTGTGGCTAAACTTAAAGGTGAAGATCAAAATATTGCTGATACCAAATACCAAAAAGAGCTTGCTAAAATTAACGCTGAAACAGATGAGCAGCTAAATAATGTTGTCAAACAAGCAAGTGCCTCAATAAAACAAAAATTACAAAATTCGAATAATGCCATAACATCTCTACAAAAACAGAGAGCAGCACTGGTTGCTAAAATGGATAAGGTTAGCTCTTCAATGAAAGATAATCAAAATAAAGTGGCAGACATTAGAGCTGTTGCTGAAGAAAAGTCATTTCAGCAAATTGATAATGCCTTAAATGCTAAAATTGTGTTTCCATCAGCCTCTACAAGCGTAAGTAAGGTTATAGGAGCAGATGGCATGAAGTCTCAAGTTGTTGCCGATAAACAAGTTTCTGAAGATAGTAGTGAAGTAAAAAAGCTAGAACGTAAAATAAAAGATGATGAAAATGAGCTTAAAGCCCTACAAGCAAAATTAGACAAGCTAGATAATGATATTGCTATTGCAAAGCTAAATGAACAAGAAAGTGGAGCAACAGCTTTCAATGAAAGTGCAACTATTGCAGAAAAGTTAAAAACAGCTCTAGCAAAACAGTTAACGCAAAAATCTGATAGTTTCAGTGGAGATGTTAAAAAAAATCTTGAGATAATTTTGCAAGAAAGTGCAAAAAATAATCCACTGATAAATCCTGTTGCTATGATGGCTATAGCGATGGAGGCTGCAGATGTATCGCTCAATGCATTGTATAAAAAGGTAGATGCTATTCTTGACAGGGGATATGGTCAAATGTTAGCAATGGGAGATAAATTATACTCACAATCATCTCATCAGCAACTTATAGATATTCATAATCAGATGATTGCACAAATTAAGGCTTTAACATTGACCTATAATGCTATCGGACTTCTTAAAGTTGAAGGAATAGTTGTTTATGCCAAATTACTTACAGCAGACACATCTCCAGAAACAGAAGGCTTTTTTGTAGGGGCGACAGCAAAAGCTCGAGATATGAAAGCACCGTATGGTTTGCCAAATTTTGATTTACCACCAGTACGAGAAGTATTTCATTTTGATGCTACTGATTATAAAAATGTTAAACCACAAGTTTCTGGAAAAACTTCTGGACGTGCTATTAGTGCTTCAGATTTTCTAAATTTTGGTGGTGATATCCCTGCGATTTGGCAGTATATTTTAAAAGATAATGCATTTATTGAAAGTAAATACAATCTTAAAAAGGCTCTAAGTTCAGGATGTGAAAATGTAGCATTCTCTCGAGGAGGTATAATGCCATGTGTTGTAGGTAATTCATCGGTGGTGTTAGATATCAATGGAGATGGCGAATATCTTACAAGAAATGATATATCTGCAGCATCTTTACCTAAATGTTTACTTGTTACAACCAAAAAGGGTAAACCTCATCACACTTTTTGGGATACAAAAGTCAAACTGTCAGGAAATTCTACAGCTATTTTAGGTAATAAAGATGAGCCCGCTCCTCAAAATTGTCAGTATAGTGAACTTGGTATGCTTTTAGAAGCGGATGAAAATAATAATCTTGCTTTCAAAGAAAGAGCTGCAGAAGTGTATAATTTGTTACTAAAGAATGAGGATAGCAAAAAATTAAGTGATAAGCAGAAAAATAAAATAGCAGCAGCACAACACGCTATTCTTTCTCGAAACCAAATAGGTGATTTCTTAAAACAGGTTGAAAATGAAAAACTGATGCGCCAAAATCTTGAGGAGTACAAAGAAAAATATGAAGCTCAAATGAAAAAACTTAAAGAGCGGTTAAAAGAGTATGGTTTTGAGCCTGCAAAAAGTTTTGATTTGATTAATGATAGTGATTTTAAATTAGCTGAAAACAAACTCAAAGCTATAAAAAAAGAGAAAATATCTAGTGCTAAACAAAAAGTGTCTGCGACAGATACCAAAGATAATGAGTTAGCTATGGAAAAAGCTGGTGTATATAATAAAGTAATGGGTATTATGTTAAAAGATTCAGATAGTTTAATGGAGGTTTCCATACTTGATTCAGATGATAATGATATCGAGGGGCGTTTCAAAAAAGCTAAAGCAGATAAGAGTGTTGTAGATAAGTATAAAAAAGGTTTAAAAGACGCCATTGATGATTATAATGACATTGAAGAGCCATATTGTGCAAATTACTAGTCTTATAAGGTATTGATTATGGATTCTAAACTGGTTGAAAATGGAAATAGAACATTAGCTATTGAGGGCGGCGGTCAAGCTCCTCAGTATATCAATCAACTAGAAGAAGAACGTAGTGGATTTCGCAAAACATATTATTTATGGATTTCACGTTTTTTTATTCTTACCGCAACAGTATCAATGTTATTTTTGGTTCTGGCATCATTATCTTTGTTTCGTTTAGCTCCTATGGTTTCTGTAGAGCCCTTTTTATTGATAAATCAAAGTGAATCTGAAAATATCGTCCGAAACGAAGCTATTGCCAAAGATATGGCATCAAAAGATAAGCTTTTAGAAATGTTTATCCGTCAGTATGTTATCATTCGTAATACGATAATCAATGATCCTATAGAAATGCGTACGCGTTGGATGGGTGGCGGAATGCTTAATTATTTATCTTCTCCAGAAGTGTACAATGAATTTGGACGAGCAACAAAGGCTATTTGGGAAACAATTTTCAAGCAAGTTTTAGTTCGTGAAGTAGAAATTATATCTGCGACTAGACAAGGAGGTAATCGCTCTGCTGTGTGGAAAGTTGATTTTAAAACATATGATTTGTACAACGAACAAAGCAAAACACAAGCTCAGCAAGAAACAACATTACGAGTTCGTTATTGGACAGCCTCAATTACTGCATATTTTATTCCAGAAAGAGGATTTGTACTTCCTCGTTTAGTAAATCCTTTGGGTTTTACAGTCACTCGTTTTTCACAAACTGAAGTGGAAATATTCTAATTTGTTGATAAGTATACTTAAGCTGTTAGACATTTGTAATAAAACAGTATAACTTCATACTATCTATAATACTATTTGAACCTAAAAGAAGGGTTGGTCTTATGAATGCACGTTTAAAACTATTGATGTTATTTGTGTTGTTTATATTGTCAGGTTGTTATGGTTCTTATTATGAACCAGAACCTGTTGGTATAGGTACTGGTAGTGATGAGCTTAAATTGTCTCCTTGCGCTTGTTTAGAAATTGAGTTGCCGAAGACGTTGCCAGATTGGTTTATTGCAACAATTTAATTTTTTTTTGATGAGGTGCAATGGTAGAAGAAATTGAGCAAAATCGTCCTCGAGCACGCCTTATAGATGGAAGGCGTACAACGGCGCATCCAGCTTCTAAGCGAGTTAGGGATGAGGTCTTTGTTGCTAATGTTGCGGAAAAGCGTTACTTGTGGACAGCAAGAGCTTTTGCTGTTATAACAGCTTTGAGTCTTTGTTGTAATGTTGTTTTGATTCTTGCTATTTTTCAAGTTTTACCTTTGTATAGGGTTGAGCCGTTTTTGCTTACATTTCAAAACCGCTCGGAGCAGGTTTACAATATTCAGCCAATAACGACAGAACTGCGTAATCGTAAAGCGATTACAGAAGTTTTCGTCAGGGAATATGTCCTGTTGCGTTCTACGTTTAGTCGTGATGTGGCTGAAGTTGAGGCTAGATGGATGCCTGGTGGCCCAATACAAGAGATGTCTACTAACAAGGTTTATCAGGATTTTTTGGATAATGTTGCTAAAAAGGCGGTTGGTATTATAAAAAATCAAGGAATGCAGCGTAATGTTAAGATTTTATCTGTGAATGAATTGGCTGATGGTGTTTGGCAGGTTGAATATGAGACACAAGATATGTTCCCTGATTCTGCGCAGCCTGAAATTGGTTATTGGACAGCTTCTTTGAATGTTGGGTATCGTCGTAAAAAGGTAAAATATGGTGATCGTTTGAAAAATCCTGTTGGGTTTACAGTCATAAAATATGCTTTAAGTCGTAATAAAGTGGAGTAAGATAAACGTGAATAAAAATTTTATTGTGCAGTATTTGGCTATTTGTTTTTTCGTGGTTTCACTGTTTTTTGGTGTAGCTGAAGCTCAAGTTGATCAGCAAGTCATGGATGCTAGTGCCGAGCAGGCTCAGGGAAACTATACTCCGATGAACTTAGGCTATGCGGGTTTTAATTCTTTGGGTATGACGCAGGCGGCTTGGCTTGATCCTCTCCAGAATCTAGGGGAGGGGCAAACAAAGCCAGCATATTCAAAATACTATTGGACTCCCGATTTGGTGTTGCCGATCCGTGTTCGTGAAGGTATGATAACAATTGTTAATTTTCCAGAATGGGAGTTAATAGAGGATATCTTTATTGGTGATAGCGCTACATTTGATGGGCAAATATCGGGTCCAAGTACTTTATTGTTGTATCCTAAACGAGGTGCAAATGTCGGTGTTGATACTAACATTATCGTATTTGGCCGTTCAGGAAATCGGTATGTGTTTTATGTTAAGTCTGAAGCGGTTAATACAGAAAGATTAACCAATGTTATTATTGATATAGATGTTGTTGATGAATATGCGCCTGAAGGAGTGACGGGAAAAACCGCATATAATAATAGTGCGGGAGGGGCTAAGGTGGCAAATAGCTCAGTATCAACCTATACAAAGCGTTTTCAGAAATCAGATTGGTTGAAGTCGATTCCTGTAGATCCAAGTGAATTCCGTTTTGATCTTGAAGTTTATGTTCCAAACCCAGACGATGTGGTTATTGCACCAGAAAGAGTTTGGCGTGATAATATATTTACGTATATTGATTTGGGTAAAAAAGCTCTCAATATGACGCAGCGTCCTGTCGTTAGTATGATTGTTGAAAGGGTAGAAGTTCCTGTTGGATTTCGAACCAAAGGGCCAGATAATAGGCTGATAGTTGTTGAGGGCGTTGGTGATATGGTTTTGCGCAATGGTAAAAGATTGATATGTATAAAAATGCGCCGTTCTGACGAAAGTGGTTTAGAATTTGCGATAGATTCTAGAGACTATCTGCCTCCATCATGGGAAATTGGTCCTAATATCCCAAATCAGCAAACTATGGGGGTAGGAGGTGTTCATTCTAATATGATGCAAGTTCCTAATAGCGTCAGTGTTCCTGGGCAGTTTGATATTCAAGTTGGACAAAGCCAAATAATAGTTCCTGAATATGCTAAAAATAACGTTAGTGGACAAACTAATGGCGGAAATATAGCAGATAATTTTGATTATTCTAAAATGCAGCGTATTAGTGGTACAACAGGCTATCAGAACGGTGGTATGATGGCTCCGCAATATAGCTATGGAGCAGGATTCAAAGATGCTAATAATTCTAATATTTCGATAGAGTTAGGAGCTGATGCTGATGTTGCTAATTTGGAAGAATTGTGGGGAAAATTATCGTCTAAATATAATGATCAATTAGGACGTTTTACTCCATTCTTTTCAGTAGATGCTCCTGCTGATGGACAGGGAAAAGAATTGTTTCATTTGCGTGTCGGACCAGTCAAAAGTTTAGATGCTGGTGATAAGATATGTGGAGAATTAGGGCGAAATGGTGTATTTTGTAGCGTAGTAAGGACGCAATGATTAATAAAATGAGCAAAGAGCCTTTAACAAACTCAGAAAAATATGTTAAAAAGACCAATAATATCATTTTGATGATTGGTCTTTCATCTTTGTTTATTTTTATTTTTGGTCTTATTCTCTTAATCAAAAGCGGAAATGATGTTGAAGAGTATACAGAGCCCGTCTTTACTGAAAATGCAGATGTTTTTGGGAGTATTCCTACAACATCCCAATCTCAAGGAATAGAGTTTTCAACGATGGAAGGGGAAATTCCTCTTACAACAACGCCAGATCCTATTCCAATGGGGGAGGTTGTTTTAGGGACAGAAGCTAAAAATGTTCTAACATTGGGTACTAATGGTAAGGCTTCTGTTAAAATAGTATCGGTTGAACTTGCTGATCCTCCCGCTGCAGGTTTTACATTTAATGATGGTTGTTCAAATTTAACATTAACAGGTGATGAAACATGTCATATAACGATGGGGTGGGTTCCTGTTGTTGCTGGTAATGTTCAAAACAATTTTATTATTTCATGGCATGAGCTTAATTTAGGAAAAGATAGTGTCAAAGCTGCAAAAGTTCCAGTTACAGGTACTGCTGTTACAAAAGAAGAATGTAATTATTGTGAAACCACTCCAGAAGACGCAGCAGCTTCAGCTGATAAAAATGCAAAATCAGTACGTACGGCTATAGGGCCAGATGGAAAGCCTATCGGAAACATAGATGAAGATGGTTATGTTCGTGATGCAAATGGTAATATTATAGGTAGAGTTGGTGCGGATGGGTTAATCGTTGATAAAGATGGTAACGTAATGGGAGTTGCGGAAAATCGTCGAGCTGTATACGATGAATTTGGTAATTTGATAGGTTACGTAAATCCAGATGGTACGGTTGTAGATTTAGACGGAAATGTTATAGGTAAAATGCTTCCAGATGGAACGGTGGTCGATTTAGATGGCAACCCTATTGGGAAGGCTGTTGAAACAGGGTTTGTTTATGACGAAAATGGCAATATTATAGGGCGTATTTTGCCAGATGGTACGGTTGTAGATATGAATGGAAATGTTATAGGGCGAGTTTTACCAGATGGTACGGTTGTTGATTTAAATGGCAATATAATTGGCTCTGTAACAAAACCAGGTAGAGTTGCGGTTGATGAAAATGGTAATGTCTTGGGCGTTGTCATGCCAGATGGTAGTGTTGTCGATAAAGATGGAAATGTTGTAGGTATTGTTGACGAGGAAGGGAATGTTTTTGCTAAAAATTCACCATTGGCAGGCAAAAAATTACGTGTGGCTTATGATGCTAATGGTAATGTCATAGGATATATTGATGAAAATGGTAATTTATTAGATGCAAATGGTAATATTATAGGTAAAATGCTTCCAGATGGTACAGTTGTAGATTTAGAAGGAAATGTTATTGGATATGCAGGAGATGAAATAATTTTTGATGAAAAAGGTAGAATACTAGGTAAATTGATATCTTTTGATAAAATCCCAATAACACCCCAAGGAACGATACTTGGTTTTTTACAAAATGATGGATCAATAGAAAATGAGCAAAGACAGATAGTTGGTAGGGCTATGCCTAATGGTCTTGTAAGAGATCATGCAGGAGCTAAAGTTATAGCAAAAATGGTTAGAGCTGGAACAGTTATTGGTTATGGATGCAATAATATTGGTTATTTAGATAAAGACGGAAAAATAAAAAAAGGCAACAAAGAAACAAATTATAAAATAACTCCAGAGGGTATAGTTCTAGATGCTGAAGGAAAATATATTGGAGAAACATTAAAAGTTGGAAGAGTTTTTGATAAGGAATGTAATTTTTTAGGCACTGTTGATAGTAGTGGAATAGTTAAAGATTTAAATAATAGATATGTTGGTTGTGTGAATCCTGATGGTAGTGTTTTGAATGAAAAAGGTGAATTTATTGGTGCTGTTGGACGTAGAGGAACAGCGGTAGATGTTAATGGTAAATATTTGGGTGAAATAAATACTAATAACATTGTTATTAATGAAGCTAAGCTACCAGTAGGATGTGTTGGGCTTTTGGGTGATGTCTTTAATAGTAAAGGAGCATATATCGGTAAGGCTCTAGGAGAAAGATATGCCTACACACTAGAAGGAGAATACATCAATCAAGTTGATGACAAAGCAAGAGTGCGTATTTATGGCAAGCCGTCGGCTGTTTTATCAGCAAATGATTTAGTTTTAGATGAAAATAACAGAGTTTTAGGTGTTGCCGTTCCTGCCAAAACCACTATCATCAACTCTCAAGGAAAAATAGTAGGAAGATTGTTTGTTGATGGGCAAATTTATGATAATAAAGGTGTTGCACAAGGTGCTTTAAAAAATGGAGGCTTAAGCCTTTATAATGGCGTTTATGGAGCTATAGCTCCCAAAGGGGAAGTAGTAGGTGTTGATGGTAATATTTTGGGTGTGTCTACAGATAGTGGAGTAGTTATAAGTCGCTACGGAGATAATTTGGGGGTCGTTAATTCTAAAGGAGATTTTTTTAATAATAAATGGGAATATCAAGGAGCTATTTCAAAAAAAGGTGCTGCCATAGGTTATGATGGTGCGTATATAGGTTATGCTGTTTCATCAGGAAAGATTGTGGATCTTGAAGGTAAAGAAGTTGCAACAATATCTCACGATAAAAAAGTTATTAATAAATCTAAAGAAGTTATCGGCGAGATAATTCCCGAAGGTATTATGGTAGATGTAATGGGAAATTATAAGGGACTTTTAAATTCCTTAGGAGATGTTACAGATCTTAATGGTGAAATTATAACAGCTATTTTACCAGGTGGGGCCAGTGATAAGAATTTAAGCTTGTTAAATATAGGTTTTGCAATAGATTTTGGAGGACAGATTTTAGGTATAATATCTCCCAATGGTTCAGTCATGAGTACAACAGGTGTTGTATTGGGTAAAGTTCTTTCCGATGGAAATATTATGAGTGTTTCAGGCAAAATTATAGGAGAGGCCATTTCTGGGGACATTGTTATATCTAATGATGATAAAGTTGTGGGTTATGTAAATTTTGATGGTAAAATAGTTGGTAAAGATGCTACTATAATCGGCAGAGTGTTGTCAGGAGGGCTTGCTATAGATATGAATGATCGTATCTTAGGAAAAATATATAATATAGGAACCACTATATTGGGTAGTGATGGAACATATAAAGGGCGTTTAGCTCCAGATGGTTCTGTTGTTGATATAAGAGGTAATAACATAGGTTATATCAAAAGCAATGGCTCTTTTATTGATTTGGATAAAAAAGTTTCGGGCTATGTGTTAGGTGAAGTAGCTAAAAACCGAAGGAACTAAAAATGTATTTAATAAAGAACATAAAAAAACTATTTTTAGTATCGAACGTTATTTTTAGTTTGGTTGTAGCATTTTCTGCACATGCTCAGGAAATTACAGCGATAGATTTTAATGGTTCTCCTATAGGTAAGGTTATTCCTGATGGTAAGGTTGTTAGTTTTGATAATAAGTTATTGGGAAATGTTACAGCAGATAGTTTGATTGTTAATTCTAAAGGGGAACTTGTTGGTGGTGTTGTTCCTCAGGGCGTTGCTATAGGTAATGATGCTAAATTTTTAGGAAAAGTTGGTAATGATGGTTCTGTTCGTAGTGCGTCAGGACAAATTATTGGTAAATCACTTCCCAATGGGCTAGTCGTTAATGAATATTTTGAAATAATAGGACAAATTATTTTTCCTGGGCTTGTATATAATGATGAAGGTAAAATATCTGGACGAGTTACAGGCGATGGGTTATATACAAATCTTGCCGGAGTACAAATAGGTATAGTAACGCCAGATGGCTATGCTTATCGCAAAGTTGGTAATGATCACATTTTAGATGGTAGATTAATATCATCTAAAATGGTTGTTTCTTTAAATGGTGAATTCATAGGTAGTGTTGTTCCAGGAGGGCAAGTTACTGATTTCAACTCAGAGTTGATAGGTAATATAAAAGCGAATGGTTTTGTTTATGATAGTAATAATGAAATTATAGGTAGGATTGTATCATCTGGATATGCATTCGACAATAATGGGTATTATCTTGGTTTTGTCAGTTACAATGGAGAGGTCGTTTATAACAATAAAGTTGTAGGTAAATCCAGAGCTGATAAAATGATTGTTAATATAAATGGAGTGATTGTTGGTAGGCAAGTCGATTTTGCTGCAACGGCTACAGATTTAAATGGACGTTATTTGGGACGATTGTTGCCAGATGGAAAATTAGCAAAAGCAGAAACATCAAATGGTTTAGTGGGTGCTAGAGGAAATATCTTTAATGCTTCGGGAATTCCTATAGGTTCATTAATTAAAACAGGGCCTATTTATGATTATAAGGGAGAGCTTAAAGGTCATGCGCTAAGTAATGGTGCAGTTATATCTCTTAATGGAACAACAATAGGGTATATGATTGGGGAAAATGCTTATAATTTATCGGGGATTATTATTGGAGCTATATTACCTCCTAAGGTTGTTTATTCTTCAAACGATACATTTATGGGTTTAACAGGTATATCTTCTTCTTTGGATAATAAAGGCAATAAATTTTCTGTTTCACCATTTGGATATGTTTTTTCTCAATCTGGGGCCGCTGAGGGTAAGGCTAAAAATATAGATACTTTTTATACACCTTTTGGATCTGTTTCAGGTTATCAAGGGTTGAATGGTAGGGTTTTTAGCCCTAAGGGTGCAGATATAGGTCGAATAGGAGGTTTTGGATTTGTCTTGAATTCGCAAAATCAAATGATAGCTAAAAATATTAATGATTTTTTAGCTATAAATTATCAAGGGCAATCCGTAGGGATATTAAATGATGAAAATATGCTACTTAACAAGTCATTATCCGCAGTAGCTAAAGTTTTACCAGATAGTAGTGTTTCTGAAATTAAGTCAGGAAACTTGAATTATATGCCTAAAATAGGACAAGCCTATACAGGGAATATAGCATTGGATTTTAATGGAAATTTCCTTGGGTATGCAGATGTTTTAGGCGGAATAAATAATTCTTCAGGAGCTAAAATAGGTCGTGTGGTAGAACGTTCTTTGGTAGTTGATAATAACGGAATAGTTATAGGAAGTTTGTTTGATTATCAGGGAGCTGTAAACGATAAATGTGAATTTTTAGGAGTGGTATCTAGTCAAGGTAGTATTTATAATTATCGAGATGTTTATGTTGGAAAAATATTATCAAATGGTATGGTGGTAAGCGATAGCGGTTCGAAGTTGGGGCATATGATCCCAAAATCTGCTGTTATAGATTTTAATGGGCGGATAATTGGTTATACAGATTATGGTGGTGGAGTAAGTAATGAGCGTGGCGAGATTATAGGTTGCTTAGACGCAAGGCATCAGCTGCGTAATGCTGATAATGCGTTAATTGGTAGTGTTGTAAGTTTTGAGCCAGTAATATCTTTTGACAATAAAATAATGGGATATAGTACTGTAAACGGATTAGTAGTTGATAAAAACAATGATTTAATAGCATATCAACAGCCTAATGGGAATGTAAATTCAAATTCTGGTATCGTTCTTGGTATGTTATTTAAATACAAAGTGGCTTTTAATTTTGATAACAAGTTTATCGGATATATATCAAGAAATGGTAAAGTTATTGATGCTCAAAATAACGAAATAGGAGATGTTAATTTTGATGGTTATGTAATTTCTTCTAAAGACAAAATAGGATATGCTTTATACGACTTTTATGTATATGATGGAAAGGGTAACGTTGTTGGTATTATTAGTCGTAATGGTGATGTTTCTAGCTTTACTAATCAAAATATCGGTATTTTTGATCGAGGATTTGTATTAAAAGGAAATGAAGTTATAGCGAGAGGAAATAGAGACTATAATATAAGAGATAAAGAACGCAAAGTTATAGGTGAACTACAATTAGATGGAAAAGTTATTGATAATCTAAATAATAATATAGGTAATTTATCAATAGATGGTAAGATAAAAAATGCCAATGGCGAAGAGATAGCCGAAGCAACATCACTTCAATATTATAATTCAAGTTCTTCTGTCAAAAAAAGACAAATGATTTTTGATGAGAATGGCAATTTCATCGGGTATCTGGATGAGAATGGCAATCTTGTTGATGCAAATGGAAATATTATTGGTCGCTTAGATGAAAATGGTAATTTAATTGATGTAAACGGGAATATTATTGGTAAAATAGGCGCAGATGGTAAGGTTATTGATGATAACAGCAAAGATATTGATAGTGCCGAAAAAGTGGCTAATATCGAAGGGGAAGTTTATGATAATGATGGTAATATTATCGGTATATCAAATGAAAAAGGAGAAGTTTACGACGGAAATGGCAATCTTTTAGGACACCTAGATGAAAATGGTAATCTTATAGATGCAAATGGAAATATTATTGGTCACGCAAATCGTCAATGGTTTGATAAAGCCTCAATTATTAGTACAATAGGATCACAGCCCCAAATTAAGGAAGATATTTCGCCAGCGCTTGAACTTCTTGAAGATAGAAAATATTTAAAATCACTGGGTATTGCGTTGACACCAGATGGAGAATATCTAGGTGATATCCTAGAGGATGATAGCGTTGTAGACGAAAATGGTAATGTTATAGGCTATAGGATGCCAGATGGATTGATAATAGATCATGATGGAAATTTAATCGGAACAGAAGAATTTGATGATATGGCAGAACTAGAAGATGGCAACGTTTTTGTTCCAGCAGGATCATTTGGTCCTGGAGGAGCATACGGTGTTGGCACTGGTAATGCAGGAAATTTAGGTCCTGGAGGCGGATATGGACCAGGAGAAAGATATGATCCAACACGTCAAGCTGCTTTAAATGCGGCTATGCAAGAGCGCCGTCAAAATATAAGTGTTGGCAAAATAAGCTCAGGGATCCGTAAAGAGGCTTTTGATGGTTATCAAAAGGATTGGTCAGAGCAAGGGATTCCAAAATCTATTTCATCTTGGCGGGTTGATATGACAGAGATGATCTTTTCTGATAAACCAATTCCAGCAGTAATTGCTAGAGCTATAGATACCAATAATCCAGCGCCAGTAACCGCGTATGTTGAACGTAATGTATATGCAGAAGAAGGGCGTAATATTATTATTCCATCAGGATCTCGCTTAATAGGTTCTTTTGGTTCTATTACCGCAGCAGCAGAAGCTACTTCTGAATCAGCACGTGTTCAAATCAGTTGGGAACGGTTAATTCGTCCAGATGGTTCAATTTTTGTATTTAGTGGTCAAACTGCAGATGCCCAAGGACGTGCAGGGGCTTTAGGATATGTTGATCAACAATTATTCAAAAAATATACTATGCCTGTTGTTACAACAGTTCTCACTTCTGCTGCATCTTTCTTTATTGCGGCAGCTGATGATGATGCGGGACAAATTGAAAACTCTAAACAACAGGCAGCAAACGATGCTCGTCAAAATTTCCTTGATGATATGGAAGCATTATTTGATGATATTCTTGCAGATAAGACAGATGTTAAAGCAATGACATATATTCCTGCTGGCACCAGAATTATTATTTATCCAAATACCGATTTATGGTTAAGAAGTGTGGATAGGGATAGCGAAGAATCTCAAAAATTTCAAAAGCCAGAAATTCTTATTGATGATGTTAAAGTTGGTAAAGATAACGAACAACGTCACAGAGAAGATGTTGCAAAGGCTGCTGGAGGATCTGTTGTTTATGATCCAGATGATGTTTCTGCTGAATCTGTTGGTAGTGAGTCAAAGCCCCTAATTGTAGATACTGCACCTAAAAAAACAAATACTATTGCTCCGCCTCCACCACCAACAGGAGGAACATTACCTACATCAGGTTCGACACCTCCAGTTACAACCACAACAAGTGGATCTAGTGATAATAGTATACCCGCGTTATTCTAAGGAGTTTGTATAAATGAGTTTTACTGTTCTCGAGTCAATTTTACGACCTTTAGCGTACTGGTACCAACAAGATGGAATAGAGGAAGTTGCTATAAATCATGCTGGAGAGGTTTGGTTACGTCTTCGCGGAAAAAGAGCATATCCTTGGGCTGTTTACAAAGATGAAAAATTAAGTAAAGAATACTTAACAGACTTACTTTATATTATAGCTAATACCTATGAGCTTCCTTTCGATCCTATTCAAGGAAACCCCGTGGTTTATGCTACAATTCCAGGAGAACATCGTTTTTCTGCTATTTGTGGTAAAAATGTAATGTATGATAATGAAGATTTGACAGGCGGTATAGCTTTAACAATTCGTGTTCATGCTGATGACGTTTCGTTTGGTTTAGGTGATTATGGTTTAATGCAAGGAGGACAATTACACAAAATAAATCCTCTTAAGGATATAAAAGAACCAGAAGATCCGTATGAAAGACTTTTATTGAGTATTAAGAGAGGGGATCACATTTTAGTTTCTGGTGCAACTGCAACGGGTAAAACAACTTTTTTAAACAACCTTTTAAAAATATTAGATATAAATAAACGAATTTTAACAATCGAAGATACAAGAGAACTTATAGTTCCTCATAAAAATCGTGTACATATAACACTTTCTCGTACAGAACAAACTAATGCACTGAACTATGCCAAAGTTATTGACTTAGTTGTTCGTTTTACACCAGATGCTATTATCGGTGGAGAGATTTCAACCAATAATGCAGGAGCATTATGGGAGCTAATGGGGTCAGGGCACGACAACTGCTTGGCAACAATTCATGCCGAAAGTTCAGAGGCTGCATATCAAGCCTTTACGGATCGTATATTACATACATATCCTACGATTGATCGTAGAAAAACTATAGAGGAAATGCATCAGAAATTACGAGTTGTGCAAATCAATAGAGATGGGAACCTCCGTGCAGTAACTGAAATAACCTAAAAAACAAGAGTATTATAAGGTTTTTGCCAAATTTATTAACTCTAAATTTACAAGATTATGATACCATCAAGTAGTATGGATGAATTTTAATCTGAAGAATCGTTGATGGTTGCAGAAATAGATACAACAGAAGCACGTAGAAAAGCTCTTCGTAATGGCGAAGAGGATCCAGTTGTTGTTGCTCAGCGCTTTTTAAATATTTATCGCCAAATGCATATATTTTCTGCTGAAAGAAAGGAAGCTTTTGACAAAATGCTGTTGGAGTTATCTCCAAGTATTAGGGGTATTTTCGGTTCTTTACCAGGAGGTGCTATTCTTCAAGATTATGTAGATGATTTAGCAGAAAAGGCAGGAGTTGAAAAATCGTCTCAATCGTCTGAAAATATGTCATTGGATAATGAAGCTAATCAGCAAGCACAAATACTAGCGACAGCTTTAGCCAAAGCTCAAAGTCAAACTCCGTCAGCACCTATAGGGAGTGGAACAGCTAAATTATCGATGGATGAAAATTTTGCGGGCGAGTTCGCTAAAATAATAGGTAATATATTTCAAGAGCAAGCTATATCTCAAAAATCTAGCATTGAAAAACTGGCATCAGATTTAAGCAAAACTCAACTATTTATAGCTAAAACTCTAAAAGAAAACAAAGATGAACAACGAGCTGAGGTTGGAGTACTGTGTAAGGCTATAATTAAAAGTCAAACAGCGCTTAGTTCTTCTCTAACATCAGCTATTGCTATGCAAACAGATTCTAGCAGTAAAAATGAAAACGAAACAAAACAGTTAATAGAAAATGTTTTAGACAACCAAAAACAATTAAATATACGAATTGATAAAGTTGAAGAGCTTTCAGCTGCTAAAGCAAATGATAATATTAAATTGATAGAAGTTTTTGAAAAGTCTCAAGCCGAGATAATTAAAGGTTTAAGTAATCTGCAATCTAATAATAGCATAACAATATCTCGTACGGATGAAGATGATGAGCGGTTAGTTAAGTTAATATCTCAAAGTCAAGAAAGTTTGATAAAAACTGTAATGGCTACTAATTTGCAACAAAATAATAATTCTGCAACGCAAAATAATAATGCCAATAATATTCAAATTAATACAACAGATAGTTCTGGACACCTAATGTTGTTAGTTGAAAAAATTGCGACATTACAGGCTGCCAATGAAAAAAATTTGGAAAAAGCTATTGTCAAGGCAATTGAAGCACAAAGTAAAATATATGATAAAATAAGTCGTAAGCAAACAGAAAAGCTTGCAGAAGTTATTGCAGAAGGATTAAGGTCTAATGCTGGAAATACTTGCATTTCACAACCAACTGCAGATAGTTCTACTCAAGAACTATCCTCTATATCAACAATTGACAATGATTACCATGTAAATAACACATTTAATTCGTTACCACAAGCAGATGAAGATTCAACAATTTTTAATGATATTGTTGATATGAGCAATCAAGAAGTTTCAAACGTTGATTATAATGCTTCTGAAACATTACAAGAAGAATCTTCTTTGATAGAAGATAATGTTGTAGTATTAGCTGATGAAACTCCTAAAAAGAAAAAAAAGAGAAAGAGAAAGAAAAAAAATGCTTTAGATAATCCGATTCAAACAAACGAAGAAGAACTTATTGATTTGACATCTTTTCAAGATGTATCACCAATTCATGCGGATGTTGTAACTAACAGTGAAATATTGGAAGATGATATAGAAATTGTTTTACCAACCCAAGATTTTAGTGTCGAAGAAACTTTATTAGATGGACAAGCCGCTGAAACAGAAGACGTTGCACTTGCTTCAACATTTGAAGATATTCAAGAAAATACGTCTAATAATGAGTTGGTCGACTATCCAAATGATAGTGTTTTTGAAAATGATAACAAAAAATATTTTGATACTACTCAAGTAGAAGAATCAATAGACGAATGGAAAGAAAATAATAGTGTTGCAGATGAACTATCAAAAGATGATTGGGGCTTTGGCGAAGATAAACCTGTTGAAAGTAGTAATGATAATATAGAAGGACAAGATTGGGAATGGGTTTATGTTGAAGACGATAATAATACAGGCTACCTTGAAGTTGAAGCAATAGGTGATAATAGTTTTATTTATCAAGGGGATCTGTATACTCAAGAAAGATTTTTTAGTAATGAACAAATTGTAAGTGGATCATCTCCAGTGTATGTAAAAAATAAATTACAAGTATATGATGAAGCTGAAGATCAAGAATTTATTGATCCATACAAAAATAGTATTCTAAAAGATTAAAATAATAATTTACATTAGCTAAATGCTAATCTAAATTAAAAAAAGAAGTATGGTTTGTCCAAAAGGAGTGAAAAATGGACCAAAGCAAAACATTTAGTTCAGGCAGAGATAGTGTAGGCGATACTTGGTATGTAGATAACTATGTTCTACTTAAAGAATATTACGATATGACTATATCGCGAATTGCCGCTCGTTGTGTTCGAAGCGGCAATATAGCGTTAGAGGAATATAAACATTATAGCTATATTTTAGATGTTTTGGAAGAAATTAGTGAAACTGGAGAGTATATAGTTTCGCGTCCCGATCTTTATAGTTATGTTGATAAGAAAATCTCTGGTGGTATAAATGCATTGAAAAAGAATCTGCAAGAATTCAAAACAGAACTTCAACATAATGCTTCACCAGATATGATTAAGCAAGATAAAAATGAGTTAAATAAGATGAAGGAAGCTTTAGGGCAAATAGATAAAACTGAAGATCCAACCGCTGGAGCTGGTATGTCTATGGATGCCGTTATTAATAAATTAATGCAGCAAAATAATATAAAACCCAACTTTACGGAAGAAGAAAGAAATAATGCTGTACCAGAAATAAAAAGACAGCAAACCAATCCTCAAGTTAGTACAACAAATCCTAATCTCAAGCCCAATCCTCAAATGCAAGCACAAGGACAGCAGCGTTCAAATCCTAGTCCGCAAGCACAAAATAGGCCCCAACCTGTTCACCAACAAGTTCCTAATTCTCAGTTAAAACCACAAGGATGAATTATGAAATTAGTAAATAATACACCAATAATATTGTTAGCCTTTAGTTTATTTATAAGTTCTTGTAGTGTTATTGACAGTTTTAGATCACAATTATCTAACACCCAAGTTTTAGATGATTCAGCAGTAAATAATAATATTACAGAGCCAGTTGCTTCGGATTATACTGCTGTGGTAAAAAATCCTTCATATCCAGCTATTAGAACACCCGAAGGAGCTAATCAGCTTGATTTAGAAACACCATTACGTTGCTTTGTAAATTGGGGATCTCAACAGATGATATCTAGTGTTCCTTATAATTTAACAGCATTTAATTTAGTTAGAAATGGTCAGAACGACCCATTGCCTCGTTTTGAAGTTAATGGTTTTTCTTTTGATACCATGTCTGCAGAAAAAGCACTTGTAAAGCTAACAAAAGAGGCTGGATTAAAATTGGTTGCTAAAGATGCTCCATATGCTAGTATTTCAGCAGAAAATTTGCGTGGAGATTTTACCGATGTTGTAAATATGATATCTGACGCTGCTGAAATTTATTATACCTACAATGCTTCAAACAAAACACTTCGAATTTCTCGTAAGGCTAATTTTAGTCTTTATATTCCAAAGTCAAAAACAATAATGTTAGCAGTATTGGATGTTTTGAGAGGTTCGGGAATTACCGATTTTACAGCAGATTTTGATGATTATACTGTAACGTTTGATGCTGATTATGAATTAAAGAATCAGATATTGAATTTAGTTAGCTATTTTGAAGAAAACCCTATTCTTCTGGCCTACGATGTTAAAGTATTTAATTTATATCCATACGATTCTAAGGGTGTCGAGTGGCAACAAATAATGCAAGTTTTTGATTTTGGTTCCATAAAAAGCACAAAAACAGGTGTATTGGGGCGTATTCTTGCAACATCAAATGACATAAACGCATCGTCATTAGTAGCATTTTTAAGTAATCAAGCAAGAGTCGAAGCTGTAGGAGAGGGAAAATTTGTTGTGCCTAATTTATGGTTTTCGCGTTTTGATATAGGTAAATGTATTGCTCGTGATTCGATTTTAGCCAATCTTTCGATTCTAGCCAAAGCATCTTTTGAGAAAGATAATAAAATTTTCTCGAATATTACAGTAGAAAGTAAAGATGGTGAAATATCTCAATATTCTATTCGTAGCAAATTAGGTGAAAATTTCTTAATAATAGGGCTACCCAATACCGTTTTTGCTAAAAATTCACCTGTATCAGAAACAATCATTATGGTTGTTCCACGAATTATTAAAACAATGAAAACAAATAAGTCATTAGAAAACAACATGTAATAGAGGTTTTTTATGGATAATCAACCAAACAGTAATCGTCCGCAGTTAAAAAAGATAAAACGCCCAATTAATCGAACTGTCCCCATATCTGATTCAAACCCTCCAACTTCATTTGAGGCAAATCCTTTTGCATCTGTTGCGCAAACGCAAGTTTCGCAACAATCATCTGTCGATAGCTATCTTGACGAGCCTCAACTTCCAAGCAGAGAGGTTAGCCAACATGCATTTGATAATAAATATAAAAAACAAATAAACTTCATAGAAGAAGATGAAACTTTTGATGATGAATATGAATATAGCCAATCATCATATTCAAGTGCTCCTAGTTGGCTCACAACCAAAATTTTCATATTAGTAGGATTTGTTTGTTTATTTGCAGGCATTGTTGTTGGAAAATTAATTTTTGCTGAATCAAAAGTTGTCCGCAATGGATTGCAAGGAGTAGTAGTTAATAGCGAAGTTCCTCGAGGCCGTGCTCGTTGCGGTGTAGCTGAGCGTTCTCAGGGGTGCGTTTTATATATTATGAATCCTCAAAGGCAAGAAATGTCAGCCAAGGATTTCTATGATTTAGCAGCCCAAATGACTGGACGTCAAAGATTTATGATAGAAACTGGTAATATGCATTATGCTAATACTAGGATTCGCCCAGGAGACATTGTTCAGTTAAATATTCCTCCTTTATAATACATAGGTATAATAAAAAACCGCTCATATTGAGCGGTTTTTTATATTACATATCAGTTTATAGGCTTATAAATACAACTCTATGCAATTTCTGTAAGTCATCATTGTTAAAATTTATTTTTTCATCTGGATTCCATCTTACACCATAAAGTTGACCAGCTTCATTTTCTCTAACAGATATAATTTGAACTTCTATTCCGCTAGTATAATACAGAGCAATATCTCCAGAACCGACAGGATCTTGTGGGTCGACAAATAAAACAGCTCTAGACGGCAACAAATTGCCCAATCGGCGAGTGCAAAGATTTACTGCATAAACATCTTTTTTACCTTGCAAAGCAACAGGACAATCAACCTTTTTTATTTCATCATCTATATCAATAATGATATTACCATCTTTAGTTGGTGTACCATAAACCGAAATCTTAGAATTATCATCAGGCACTCCAGCAAACGAAGCTATTGCTCCACGAGGAGTTAATAATAGTTTATATTTTGCGTCATTTCTTTGAATGATTTCATCTAAAAAGCCATTTTCATCTAAATTTTTAATCTGTGATTTCAGCTCATCTACATGCATTTTTAATGCCTTGGCGATGTTTTTCATTTCTTTATCTGAAACTTCGCGCTGTCCCATCTCAATACGATGATAGACAGACAAGGTCATATCAGCGCTTTCAGCAACTTCAATCAATGTTAGATTCTTTTCATTACGAATTTGACGTAAGCCAGCTCCTAAAGTTTTTAAACCACTTTTTTCATTAATTTTATTGCGGCGTTCCTGTTCTCTGCGCCAAGCTAAAACAATCTCTTGCTGCGAATTTTGTTCATTAACAAACAAATCTTGCATAGGGCAATCTAAAAATTCAGCAACTCTAACCAGTTGTTCTTGATCAACACGCCTATAACCCTTTTCAATTTTTGAAATGGCCGACAGTGACACACTCAAGTGATCTGCCAATTCTTGCATAGAACGCCCTCTCAAACGGCGATACAT
Organism: Alphaproteobacteria bacterium; assembly: GCA_015062235.1. GTDB lineage: Bacteria > Pseudomonadota > Alphaproteobacteria > RF32 > CAG-239 > CAZU01. Next base: position 53,880 of record SUUZ01000010.1, read on the forward strand.
TCTAATTTGATTCGGAAAAATAATTTCTTCCATAGTAAGATTACCCCTTTGTTAAAGTTAAATAACTATTTCCAATATTAGTTCAAAAGGCATAATAATCAAGAAAATAGTACAAAAAAAGACAATTTGTGTACAAAATTTTGTATATGTTAAAAAATATCAAATTGTGCAAAAAATCAAAAAACTGTAACACTTTATAAGTAATTTATATGTTATGATAAATTAGGGTGTCAAGAATAAGGAGAATCGTATAATGATAAAGGCTTTTTTAGTAAGCTTTCTGATAGGTGGGATATTTTACCTTTGTTACATTACAGATTTGTTTGCTATATTGTCACACAAAGCCTTTACATACATAGCCTTTACGCTAGCTGGGGTAATGTTAATAGTAGCAAAAATTGTTTTAAACAATTCTGTTGCTAAGGATCAAAAGGATGAAAAGAGCGACGAGTAAAATATTAAATTTTGTATTTTTAGGACTGCTTACATTTGCGGCCACGCTTTTTTATTCTTCAAATGTTTTTGCTGATGCACCTAAACCTGTTCCTTCAGCATTTGGTGCTGATGATGAAGGTAGAGTTGCTGGTGTGGCATATGATAACGCTTGGGAGTTTATGTATAAGTGGCTAACTCCAGGTAATGATGGAGGGTATAGAACATTTGAAAAAGATTTTGGTAGTGAAGAAACCGATAAATTTAGAGTAGAATGTGGAAGTACAATTTGTAATCTTCGTAGTACAGCATGTATGCGCAAAGCACAATCACTTTCGTCTAGTGAGATACAAACAAAACTGCAAGAGCAAAAAAATGCGGCTTATGAAAAGCAAATGTTTATTTGTCGTGATGAAGATCCTAAATATCCTGAATTAGCTATAAAACAATCTCCTCAAGCTGCAGATGATTATTGTAGAAGGATAATTGCTAAGAAAGATTACTTTGATGAAGATAAAGCAAGAGATTTAATAGTAAATGAATATGGATGTATTTCAAAGTTAAATATTTCAACCAAACAACGAGAAGGATGGGTTATTGTTCATGCGCAAAATGTAGGTGAAGGAATTGGGGAAAAATGTTACGAAGCTAGAACAGCTGGAGGTGGTGTAGGTAAATATTGTATGGAGGTAACCGATGGTACAGCTGTTGTAATTGCGAAGTCCAGAGTTGGTACAAAAACGTGTCAAGTTATTCCTGTGCGTTGGTACAATAATAAAGAATGTCCAATGTGTGGTTTGGTTGGTATAGTTTATGCTGCCGCTGATAAAATAACAGCTTTATCGTACAATAAATTAGGTTATTCATTTTCTATAGTATTAATCTTGGGTTTTGCAATTTGGCTTGCTATCAAAACATTAATTTTTGCTAGCTCTATGACAAAGCAAGACGCTGCCAAGTATATTACTGAGGTATTAAAGCAAGGGTATAAATTTGCTTTAGCTTATTTTTCTATAATTTATTTTCATGATGTCTTTTCTTTTATCATCTTACCTCTTATCAATGCGGGAATAAATTTTGGCAATAGTTTTGTAAGCGTTACTACTCTTGCAGAAAGATTTGACGAAAATATTGCGCAATATATAAATCAAAATAATATACCAGCCCTTATATCCTTAGGTGATGGTGTTCCTGCAGATTATAGGCGTCACTTTAATAATCAATATTTTGATATAAGAACTTATGGTCTTCTTGAAAATTTCACTTATAATATAAATCTAAATTACGCTCTATTACAAAGTGTTGGAGGAACTTTATTTTGTTTAGGTGGTAAGTTTGTAACCTTCCAACTTACTGACTTATGGCAGACTCCTGGTAAAGAAATATTAACTCACATACCTTTGGGATTGAATTGTTATACGTATGGAGCATGTTTTGCTATTTTCGGTTTCTTACTTTCTGTTTCATTTATATTTTACATGCTCGACGCTGTTGTTCAATTTGGAATAGTTGGAGCCTTATTACCCTTTTTGATTGCTAGTTGGCCGTTTAAAATAACTTCTAAATATACCTCAACAGGTTTCAAAATGCTAATCAATAGTGTTTTCACTTTTATGATGATGGGGCTCATTGTTAAACTTGGTATTGAGCTTATAAGTGCATCTCTTTCAATTAGTAGCAACACTGAAGAAACTTCACCTGGATTATATAGTTTGGTAAAAGCTATAGATACTATTCATGTACCAGTAATACAACAAAAAGTAAATGTATTGAGTATGAGCTTCTTTTTGTTTATGTTTGCAAATATGATGGCCTTTTTATCGCTAGGTAAAACAGGGGCGCTAGTTAGTCGTTTTGCTGGTGGTGGTATAAAACCAATAGCCCCAGCTATTGGCGGAATGGCCGCATCAGCTGCAACAAGTGTAGCTAAAAAAGTAGCGGCACCGACGATGAACGCAGTTGGCGAATGGGCTGAAGATAAGATGACAAAAGGAGTAAAAACAGCTAAAAATTTAGCAATAAATACAATAAAGAATCCAGTGGGAGTTGCTAAGGAGGCTGCTAAAACTGCTTGGGCTGTAGGAACAATTAGACCTGTTCGTAAAACTGCTGATAAACTCTTGTCAAAAACCAAATGGGGTAGAGAGTTTGTGCAAGACAAGGAAGATGTTAAAGATGAAATTAAAAATGAATTAAAAAATAGTAAAATTGCTCAAGAAATAAATAGATTAGACGGTCAAAATGTTGCAGAACTTGCTTGGAATATAGCGAGCGTTAAACCCCTCCGTAAAGTAACTACAAATGCTATCTTAAAAACTGAAGCTGGGCAAAAAGTTCAGCAAAAATTAAATGACGTTGGTGATAAGGCTAAACAAAAGCTAAATAATGCTAGTGATAAAATAAAAAATAGTTGGTTGGGCAGAGGAACAAAAGGGGCTATTAATTTGTTTAAGGATGCTCCTGTTGAAGATAATGGTAAGAGTAAAGAAGAAAACCTCCAAAAATCTCAAGATATTTTGGGTGCTAGAAAAGAAGAGGTAGCAACAATTGGTAATGAGGATGCTAATAACAATACAGCTACAATCGGAAATGAAAATAAAAATCCAGAAGGAGCTCCAGAGGAAACAGCTATAATTGGAGACGAAAATAAGCAGAATGATGTCACTCCAAAAGAAACACCCAAAGAAGGTGAAAAACCAACCAAAGAAAACCTAAATGAGCTGGAATAAGGAAGGGATATAGCAATGAAACATATTTTTGACATATCCAATAGTTTGAAAAAATTGCTAGTCATTATTTTTGCGGTTCTAGCTCTTAGTGCCTGTGGTGATGATTATATGAAAGGTGAGAAGTGTATTTCAGAAGAGGATTGTAGACAATGTGAAGCTGAGGGAAAAGCATGCAATGATGTTAGTGATGCATTTTGTTTAGGGTGTATAATATTAGAGCAAATTTATGATGCTGTTGGTGACAATGTTATGAAGTTACATGTAGAATTCTCCAGAGCATCGATGGCTATAGTTATGATTGGTTTTTCGATTTGGTTAGCAATGCGCTTATTAAAATTTGTTAGTTCAATGACAGAAGCAAACGTGGGAGAAGTTTGGAATGAAATATTGCGTAAAGCATTTATATGTTTATTTTGCGGAATTTTAGCATCAAATCCTACTAATTTGGTATATGCAATTAATACTTTGATTATCCCATTCTATATGGCATTTCTTGATCTTGGTATACAGGTATTAAACAATTCATTAGCATCAGATACGGGAGAAGCTACAACAGTTGTAGCTTTTGATAAAACAATTACTGTAGAAACCAATGCATTAAGATGTGAACTATCAGGCAGTGCTAACGTATCAATTGAAGAAGGCTTTCCTAATTCAATAAGAGAGACAATGTCATGCATCATAAGAGCATTAAAAGAATATTTAACAATGGGAGGTGAAATATCCTTTCAAATACTGAGTGCTGCAAAAGGAGGTCTAGGCTTACTAGGAGCTCTTATGGGGATTATAACTTATTTATGCTTTTGGGTCGTAAAGGTCGGTTTTGTATTTTACCTTGTAGATACTATTTTCCAAATGGGCATAATTATTCTTATGCTACCTATTTTTATTCTTTCATATGCATTTGGTCCAACACGAAAGTGGGCAACCATGGGGTTAAAACACACTTTAATGTCTGCGGCTTTTCTCATGTCGTTCTCAATAATCGTTGCAATGGTTCTAAGCGCAATGATAAGCCTTGTTCGTGAGAATCAAGAAATTTTTAATCCAGGAGATACAGAGGCTGCTTTCAAAGACATAAGTATAGGATTCCTTTGTATGCTACTTATAGGATTTTTGGTGTTTGGTTCTATGGGTGTGTCTCAGCAACTCACTAGTGCTGTAATTGGTGCTAAAATGAGTGCTAACTTCCAAAAGAACCTCAAGGCTGTGGTTCAGATGAGTGTTGAGCTTTTTCTAAGAGCTGTTGGTGCACTTATTACATCTGGATCTTCGGAAACACCTGTATCCAAATTTAAACTCATAAGAAGAGTTCTTGATGCATACAAAAAAACAACTAAAAAGCTGGAAAAGTTAGCAGGACGAAGCAAGTAATTGTAGTATAAATGGAGAACAACAATGACTAAGTGGTTTAATATAAACAAGGTTTTCAAGATAGGGCTTTTAGCTCTGATCTTGACGGTAGTTGTTGTTTCTTTGGGGTACGCGGATGAATGTCCTAGTGCAGAAGATTTGCGTGCCCGTTATGGTGCTGGTTGCTGGTCTTGTCTTGTATTTGAAAAACTAACTTCAGCTTTTCTTTATGCAGCCAAAAAAGGTTTGCCCATAACGGCTAAAGCTGGAGCTACGTTACTATGGTTGGGTTGTGCTATATGGTTTGTTTTTTGGGCTCTAAAAAATGTTTCTTCTTTTACCCAAGTACAAATAGGTAATATTTTAAACGATCTTATTAAATTTTTATTCAAAGTAGCTATTGCTTATTGGTTTATTGTATATGGAACAGCCGCCATTAATAAATATATAGTTACACCTTTACTATCTGTAGGAGCCATTATTGGACAGCAGTTTTGGGATGAGGATGTAAAAGATTATATGGAAGATTGGAATGAGGCTTTTGAGCCAGATGATCCTCAAAAAGCAGAAGAGGTAGCTCAAAGGGTTGAAGAAAACAATAGAGGGAATGCTTCTGATGCAACATTAGATATCCCTGAGGATAGTGAAGCTAATACAACAGGTGTTATTGAGGCACCAACAATCGTTGAGCCTTCCACATCAGAAGAAATAGTTCAAGATCTTCAGAAAGCCTTTATTGCAATATTAACTCGTCAGCTCGGTGAAATCAAAAATAGTTGTGGCGGACCCTGCGGACAAAGTTGTCGTCATAAAAGTTGTACTAACGAAGGGCATAGAACATATGTTAAAGAAATCATGCAAAAAGCAGGATATGGTTATGCTGTTGACCACTATTGTCAAGCTTCAATAACTGCAGCAATGAATAAACTAACCGATGAAATAGGTGGAGATCTTACTAAAGTACTTAAAAGTGCAGGAGCTAGCTGTCTTAATGGTATAAGTTTAGGAGCTGTAGGAGACGTACGCTTGTGTGAAAATGGTCAGCAGGTATATAAAAATATTAACGTTGCCGATACCGTATATTATCATAATGTTCAGACTAAAGCAAGTGGAGGTAAAAAAGTTGGAGGAGGTTCAGGACACCATGCTGTAACTTATATTGGTTCTAATCAAACAATAAGTTTTAATGGTGATTCTCAAGGGTCTATGTGTAATAACTATTACTATAATGTTACAGGTAAAGTTTTGTGTGTAAGTTGTCTCCTTCGTGCAAAATTAGAAGAGAACCCAAGTTTGGCAAATAAAATAAACAAAACAAGACTTGCGGAGCTTGCAAATTCTTCAGGATATATGTCACTTATCAATTATGAGGGTGGTGTATTTACTACAGCGGACGGAAGCATGTTAGGTAATTCTGTACCTACAATTCCAGAAATTAAATACACAGGTCCAACAGAAATTATGCCAAAATCTGTCATGAATTCAATGCTCGGAGCGATGAAAGCTATTACCAATACTGTCGCTGAGAATATGGTATTAGGTAACGCTATAATGTGCTATGCTGGTCTAGAAAATGGCGGAGCATGGTATATTGAAGCATTTGAGATTAAGATTGCATCAATAACAAATTTCTTCACATGGTTACAAGGGGCTATCATATGGGTTCTTGGTTTTATGCTACTAATGTCCGTAGGTTATTATTTTATAGATATATCCTTTAAGATAGGTTTTGCGGTATTAGCATTACCTCTTGTTATGGGCTTATGGCCATTTGGTATAACTCAAGACAAACTATTTGTTGTTATTAGCATTATAGCCAAGGCTTCAGCTTGTTTTGCCTTTATGGCTGTGTCCACAGCTTTTGGTATGGAACTAGTATCACAGTCATTAGGGGGATTAGAAGAACTTTATTCTAATATGGAAACCCTAGATGTAGGTGAACGTCATGATGGTTATCATAAAACGCTAAGAAATGCGATAGAGGAAAAACTAGAAATGTTTTCAATATCATTTTTAATGATTCTATTTTCGATTATGTATTTCTATAAACTGGTTCAAAGTACATGCTCTGACCTTGTTAACAAATTCTTCCCTGACAAAGCGTTCGGTGATTCTAACCCAATGCATAGTGGAGCTACTATGGCAACATCTTTTGTTGCAAGACCTTTGAAAAATGCGGCTTCTCTAGTTGGTGACATTGCTACGCACCAAGTGGGTAAAGCAGCACAAGGTGCATTAAAAGGAACATTGAATACGGCCACTGGTGCATTAAGAGCAACTGGTCACGCTATTGCACACCCTATGCGTGCTGGACGAGCAATAGGAGGCAAAGGTAAGCAAGCGCTAAAAGCAACAGGAAAGGGGTTAAAAGCTGCTGGACATGCAATAGCTAATCCTAAAGAAACCGCTAAAAAAGCAGCAAATGCAACCAAAGAAGGCATAAAATCAGGAGCTAAGTCTCTAGGAAAAGGAATTGTATCAGGAGCTAAGGCTGTTGGTGGGGCTATTATACATCCATTAAAAACGATTGGTAATGCCATAATGGGTAAAAAACGTTGGTAGTAGCAAAATGAACAGAGGTGTGCTATGAAGAAGATATTTAATATAAAAAAAATATTAAGCATTGCGCTAGTAGTGTTATGCACATTTTTTGTAGCAACAGATTGTTTTGCATCCGCCGCACAGAAATGTATACCATACAATAGATATGAAACAAGAGATATGTGTATTTTTTGTCCTGTAGTAGCTGTTGCCTTTAATACAGTTAGTAAGGTAGGAGATAACGCCATAAGTTCTTATGCTAACTCTGTTGCAAAAGTAGTTATAGTTGGCTTTGCTATTTGGTTGGCTATTCAAATACTATCTTTTGTTTCATCAATTGAAACTCGAGATCTTAAAGATTTACTTCAGTCTATTTTAACAAAAGGATTTGTCATACTCATATCTGTTTTTATTATCAAAACGGGTATTGCCAATTTTTTAGACACTTTTGTTGTTCCAATTTATAGTACAGGACATCGTATGGCACAAAGCTTGTTTGAGACAGATGCCGATGCTAACTTAATAAAGAATATTAGAGAAAAAGCTGCAACAATAATCTTGGATAAAAAAAGTGTTCCAAGTGGTCTACCTCAAGATATGGGTATTACTATTCTTCAGACAATGACACAAATGGAAAACCAAATTCTTAAATATAAGGCCTTAGGTAGTGGATTTTTATGTCAAAGCTGGGTAGATAAGTGGTTTATTTTTCCCAAAATACGATATTTGCTTATAGGAATTGTCTTATGGGCAACTGCTATAGTTTTAATGGCTGCGATACCATTTTTACTAATTGATTCTGTTTTTCAACTTGGTATTGCAACAGCCCTTATGCCTGTTGCTGTAGGAAGTTTTGCATTTAAATCAACAAGGCAATATAGCAAAAAGGTTTGGGATACACTTCTTAATTCAATGTTTACATTTCTTTTCGTCTGTATCATAGTAATGATTTTGCTCACCATGCTACAACAACTTGCAGGTGGTGGACAAATTAATGGGGCTGCATTTGAAGATATGTATAATCCTCAAACATGGCGGAGTAAAGGTGATACATATTTTTCTCATATGTTAGACAATTTTACATGGGGTGGAACAACATTCTTAAAATTAATATTCTTTTATATCTTAGCCTGGTCTGTTATGAATATGGGTAAAGAATTTGCTAAAGAATTTGCAGAATCAATCAGTAGTACATCAATTGGCTCAAATGTTGCCACCATGGGTGCATCAGCTATCAAAGGTACTGCTCTAGGTATAACTAGACCAGTTGTAAAATCGGTTGTAGGTGGATTCCAAAAAGGAGTCGCGCGAGTGGCACGAGGTATACGACATGGTACACGTCGTAGAGCTATGAATAAGCAAATGAAAAAATTTAATAATCCTAAAAACGACATATTCATTACAGAAGTAGATGGTATAAAGAGTTATACTGATAAAAAAGGTAGAATCCATACACTAGAAAATGGCATAATTACTACAGTTAAGAAGGGTAAAAATGGCAAGGAAACTATAACTGTAAGATCGAAAGATATGACAGTTACTCGTACCAAAGACAAAAATGGAAATTGGAAAGAAAGAATCAAACTTAATAATGATAAGCTTCATTCGATTGTTCGTCCAGACGGTAGCGTAGATACAGCCGCTTTTGCATCAATGTTTGAAGGTGTATCGGGAGAACAGGAAAAAGTTTTAAAAGCAGCTATGGTTAAAATGATTGTTCAAAAACGTATTCCTAATGGTTATGATCGCAAACAAAAGTTATCAAGCCCACCTGAAATTATTAAAAGTGAAAATGGCGAAATGATTCTTCGTGAGGTTACTAAAGATGGTGATGTAGTCTTTACCAAGGTAAAACTTAATAATAATGGTGCTCTAGAAACATCAATAACTGAAGTTTCTAATCGTGGTGGTCGAGTAAGAACAATGACTTCCGATGGTTATCGTAATTCATTAACGACAGGACAGTTAAATCAAAATGTTTCCCAAGATGATCTAACGAGTATAGATGCTGTTAATGCTCATACAGATCAAAAAAATAAAAAAACCGTATATGGAATTAGTAAATTCTATAAAGAAAGAGTTGATAGAGGTTGGTTAAGGGTTGAAGATGTAGCAGCAGGAATGTACGAAGGTATTAAACAAAGCTTTGAAAAACAGCATAATTGGTGGGAAGATCCAAATACTGATCCTGACAATCCTGATAATATTGAGGAAGTGGACTTAATTACAATTATTAATAACGAAATAAAGAAACCACCACCATCAACCCAATATGAAAGAAGTTTATTAGATTCTATTTTTTAATTCTAAAAAACCCCTCAAGTTATTGATCGTTATAAATACTTGAGGGGTATTATTATAAATAAAAATTATTTTCTAAAAATTTCCTGTTTTCAAAAACTTGACCACGGCATCACAAATATTTTTATTTTCTAAAGTATTACAATGATGGTCTTTAATTTCAATAATGTCTTTAGCTTTTGTATCGCTTTTTATATCACCAGAATCTTTTGATACCATACGTGTCAAAGTAAAAATTTCTAATATTTTTTCAACTAATGATTTATTACTCAGAATAATTCCATTTTCAATCTCTGTTAACGGGGGAATGTTTTGCATGTTTTCAGGTGCAAGATCGGCTCCCATAGGTCCTATTATAAAATTGGTTAGATCATTTTCGCTTAATTTTTTTAACAGTTTACTTCCATATGCATATGGAGCAATTTGTACTGCACGTCCCATCTTGAGCCTTGTTTGCCATTCTGCTTTATCTGCAAACAACATTTGTAGCACGGCATTACCAGCCCCATATGACACAAAAGAAACAGTATCAACATCTTCTAAGTGATTCAAAAAGAAGTGAAATTGTTTCACATGGGCTTGTAAATCTTTTTGTGAAGATGGATAATTTACTGCTGCTGCCATAAAACCATCTTGTAAAGCCCTTCGCCACAGAGGCTTAAAAACATTTTTCGACTGTCCTATTGAGTGTATCATAATAATCATATGTCCCTTTTGGCGAGCAAGTTCATATGCTTCAATATATCTTACAAAAGCACTACGGCAGTCTTCAAAACTTCCTTCATGCCTACGAATATCCCAGTTATCAAGCAATCTACATTTCTTGGTCGTATAATTTCGTTGAATTCTCCATTTTTGATAAAAAAATAAATCTTCCCAAAAATGACTTCCGCCAAAAGTATAAAAATCATCTTTCATTTAGTAACAATCTCCATAACCATATTAATAGACTCGCACATACGAGTCGTCAAACTTGGCATCAGTATAGAGTATTTTAGTTAATTAATAGCAAATAAAATATCATTTAATTTATATATGTAAAAATAAAAAAATGTGATTTTTCAAAAATTTGCAAAAATAGTTACAAAAAAAGCAATTTTTTTTTAATTTAGGTGTTGACAAATAAGAGCACCTGCATTATACCTCTGCTCACTACCGCGATGGTAGTAGTTATAATACATAGTGAATAAGAAGTAGATAAGAGGATACGCAGACGGTATTATGTATTGAGATACGGAATATACATAATAAAGTCTGAAGTATTTGAGAAAAAGGAACCTATAGAAATTCTTTTATTGAGTAATTTAGACAG
>SUUZ01000011.1 GCA_015062235.1 Alphaproteobacteria bacterium
AAGAATATCTCATGAAGAAGGTAGAAATAATAGCGTATATGATTTGGAAGATTTGGCTTGGTGGCCAGATAGAGAAGATCTAGCGAAAAAATGTCCAACTGTATGTCAAAACCAAGAAAATATTGGTAAAATAAAGCAAATTTTAAGTGATTTTTCAAATGCTGATACCCAGATTGCTCAGGAACTGAAGAGTATTTTGGATAATACAGATTTTGTAATAGGAATACGTCCTAGGGAGCAACAGCCTAATCCTAATGGCGGAGCTGTATTTAAAAGAGGAATTGGTGGAGAAAAGCACAAAGCTGTTCTTATGGTCAGTGAGGTGCTCTTTGATGAGAAAAATAAAGATATATTACCCGGTTTGTTAGCTCATGAGATGGGACATTTTATAGATTTTTATAATCGTCCTCATGGAAATTATGCAAAGTTGAAATGGCACGAAGGAGCTGAGACATTTGCCGATACAACCGGTGTTTTAATAGCTAAGGGCGCTGGTTATGATTGTAATGGTTGGGCAAATTTTTTAGCTACAGAATCCGCAAAAGGAAATAATCCACCTCATACACATACAGGAAAACATAGAGCAAATAATATTTATGCTGTTTCAGAAGCTTATGATGTGCAGCATTCTCATAAGCTAGGACAGGAAAAAGTTAATGTAGAACTTGCAAAAACTCGTCAAAAAATATCAGAAAATAAGTCGCCCTCAAGAACAATAGCAGAATTGCGTGGAATATCATCGGCAACTAAAGCACCTTATAAACCTCAAACAATAGCTATTAATCCTAACACCCTGCGCTTATATCAAAGCAAAAAACAAAATGCTTAACATCGTTTGACTACATTTTAGAATTTGTTACCTCATTGTAATTTTTTAATTTATTTTTCACTAAATATGTGTTATCATGAACTTGAGTATGGGAAACTATACTCTGAGTGCCTTTAAGGTGCGAAAGAGCTGTCGTAAGCTCATCATTTCATACGGTACTGATGATACCGTAAGGCTATATTGGTTTTACAATATGCCACATCACCTCGATTAGAGTATGGTCGGGGAGCTTGTGGCGTATGTCCAAAAGCTATATAGCTATCTCTGAAAGAATATGGCTTTAAAGGCCACAAGAGTCATTTTATGAAATGTGATTTACGAACTCTCCGACCACCTTAATAAAAAGGTGGTTTAGTTTATGGAGTGTATTTGATGGTTAATAATGCAAAACCTTTTGAGTTAGATCAACAAAGTGTAGATAATCTTAGTGTTGCACCAAGTTTATCTAAAGAATATCCTGAAACTGGTTATAATTTTCAGGATACTGCTTTTCTAGCCAATCAATTATGCCAAACCCATGATAACTGTGCTTTTGTTGATACTAAAGAAGTTTTGTTATCCGAATCATATACAGATATGTATGAATATATACAAAACTCAATAAACGGGAAATCTAATGTTGTTACAGGAGAAATTTTTGTAAACAAAGATAGTGAAATGCTTATGTTGGCACCTATTCTTGCGAATGCGGTGGTTTGTGAAACTGAAAAAATTGTATGTCCGCTAAATTTAACTTATCCACCCAAAGAATCTCATGCTGTTGCATTTTGTATGAATAAAAACAATGACGGAACATATAATGCTGTTATTTTAGAGCAACACGCACAAAATAAAGCTAAAGATAAAGAAACATATAAACCAGAATTGGACTATTCAGGGGAAATATCAGAAGTTCTTGGTAAGGTCAGTTCATTTTTGGGTAGCTGTGGTATAACTGTTAATACTAAATATAATGAAAAACCAATCTGTCGTGAGGAAAAAGTTTGTGGCATTGTTTCTATGGAGGCATGTAAACGACTTTTAGAAGCAGATAATCCTGTAGCGCTAGTGGAAGAAGGTTTTTCACTAACCGCTGATGATGTTAAAAAACTTCATAATCAGAATATACAAAATTATAATCGAGAAACAATGCGAGATTATGTTTCTGAAGACTTGTTATCTCAAGAGATATATTCATATGATATGGTTGATAATGAACAAAGAGTTGGAAACATAGACATATCTATACATCGGAAAAAAATAGCCTCAGATGATGAACGTCAGTCATACCCCAGTTCTTGGTTTGTAGAAAACTCAAATCAACTAAAACCTGTATTATCAATAGATGGTTTAGGACTTTTCGGTTATCAAGGAGCCGGTTATGGAAGAGCTGCATTACAACGTGCGTATGAAATGTCTGTTGAGCAAGGTTGTGAGGGACGCATAGAAGTTCCTGTGACTTGGAATGCTGGTTTTTATGAGCATTGTGGATTAGTTGGTAAAGAAATTGGAAAGCCTGAAACTAAATATTTTGAACCAACGCCTGAAAATATTGAAAGGCTTTATAAAGGCGGAAAGCGTGAAAACCTTGCGTTTAAAATATCTGAACCGATGGATTTAGAAAGTATCCGTTTAGATGATTTTATAGAACAACCAGAAGATAATAATATGGTAGATAAATTTGACCAATACGGGCGTCTACGTAATCTGAACTATGATCCAAATAAAGAAACCTGTAGTGATAAAAAAAGAGGCGTTTCTCTTGAAGTTGATCCGGAAACAGGCGAACTAATAGCAGTTCCCAATATTGTGGACAATGAAAAATATAAAAAGGATAAAGAAATATTTCTAACTCCTACCAATCCTAATTCTCCCCTTAAAAAAGTAAATTTAGAAAGAGGAGAAGAAGAGTACGTTGATCCCCGCTTACAAAGAATTCATGAACTACGAAAAAGAATGCAAAAAGAACATCAAGATCCTTTAATATTAAAGCAAAATGTAGTAAAACAAGGATTAAAAGAGATTGGTTTTTCTGAAAATGATATGGGGAAAACCGGAGATAGCAGAACCGGACAGGTTACTGAAAAACATCATGCAATAGCTGCAAGCCAAATTGATGATGCAAAACAAATTATGTTGCAAAGAAGATTATCGAAAGGAAAATAAATGATGAAATTATATCATTACATATCCAAACCAAACACAGCTTTGAATGAAGGTATTTTATCTTTTGCAAACAATACTAATGCTGATTTGAGATACTATTTTAAACGCTCAGGAGAAACAACTCACAATGGTATTGTTAAATGGATGGAAAGTTGCTTTGAAGGCAGAAGTCGTGCTATCCGAGGTTTTTCTGAACCAATTCAATGGACAGAGAAAAGTGTGAATATGTTCAAACCTTTTATAGAAAATGCTGATTTATTTTCAATAGATTTAGAAGCTTTGGACAAAGATGGTTTAATTGAAGCTGTTTATGTTAGCCCCGCAATCAAAATAAATACGGATAAAGATTTTCCGCAAGATGTTGATGAGAGATTGGTTAAATTGTCTTCTATTAATGATATTGATACATCTCTGGTTGATTGGTCTGTGTGTGATGAAAAATTAGGCTTACGCTTTTCTGTTGTGCCATATTATTTGATTGTAATAAAAGGTGGCATTATTCCTCCAAAATATATCAAGAAAGAGAATTGAGAGTAAATGCAAATAGACGATATAATCAATTTTGTTGCACAAAAAATCATTTCAGGGCTTCCTGAATGGAATCATTCCAGTGCGAAAAATGATTCTGAAATTAAAAAACAAAAAGACCTCTTTTGGCAAAAAATGAATAAAATAAAAGAAAAAAGCATTACTGATGAAACAGTTGCTATGCGGGCAATTGATTATTGTATCGCCAAATATGTTCCTGATGAACATGTATCCATAAGGATGCAAGGAGAAAATCAACGAGCAGGCACAGAAATTATCGCCAAAGATGAGGCGCTGGCTTATAAAATTCCACCAGCTGAAAATAATAATTTGGCAACATCAAATAATGAAAAATTTGCTGAATCACAATTATTTACATTAATAGCACCTTCTGATGAAAACGAAAAATCAAATATTTTAGTTGCAACAAAAGAACAAAACGAAAAAAGAGTGGGAATTGTGGCAATTGATAGCTTCATGATAGAAATGGGAAATGAGCAAACAAGAGAACAAGTCGGTAAAATTGCTGATTATGTACTACAACAATCTCAAAATTGGGATAGTATAATATTTGATTTTAGAGGTAATGGTGGCGGTGATTCTACCATTATTAAAGAAATCGGCGAAAGATTGTCCGCAAAAAAATTGGAATATGCCGATAAAATTGAAGTCATTAACAAAGAATTAGATGAACCGACAGGAGCTCCCGATTTTTACCCTCAAAAACCCACAGACAAAACTTTTACGGGTAATATTTATGTATTACAAGATGGTGGCAATGCTTCGGCCACAGAAGGAGCTATATGGATGCTCCGCCAAATGGATAACTGTACCACCATTGGTGAAAATACGCACGGAGCTTTTGCTGGAGGTGATGTAAAAAGACACCAAATAAGCGATAATGTTGTTTTAAGACTTGGTAACACATATCGAGAAAGGACTATGCCGAATGGTCAAGAAGTACACGAAGGGAAAGGAATTCCTGCAGATATAAAATGTTCGTCATCAAAAGCATATGATAGATGCTTAAATCATACAAAAAATAATCAAATCATAAACTTTGTAAAAAAATACAAAGTTTGTAAGGAATGAATAATATGAAACTATACCACTATGCTCCAAAAGAAAATTCAATAATGACTGATGGTCTATTATCTATTTCAAAGGTTGATAGAAATTTGAGACCATATGCTCATCGTGCCGGTTCGGAAAATAAAGAAGACATATTAAAGTGGATGGATAGCACATTTTATGGACGTTCTCGGGCTATTTCTTGTTTAACAGAACAAATAAAATGGCAAGGTAATGACCCTATATTGAAAAAGATAGTTGATGGAACAATGCTTTTTTCATTTGAATTAGATGAGTTAATTAAAGATGGTTTAGTTGAATCAATATGGTGTAAAAATGGTTCTGATGCAGGAGGGTTAAATGAAAAGTTTTATCAAGTTAAGCCTGAGGAAATTGACTTATCTCCACTTACTTGGGAAAAAGTAGATGCTGCAAAAGATTTGCTCTATGCAGTGGTTCGACATTATATGATTGTATTAAAAGACGGATTCATTCCCTCAAAATATATCAAAAAGGAAAATTAATGCTAAAATATTTAACCCAAGAAAACGCAGATGATATTGAATTTATAAAAAATATATTATCCAAATCTAATTTATCATATTTAAATGGAAAACCTATTCGTTTGGTTGGTGGTTCAAAGTCATTTGCTTATCAAGTGAATGATTATGTAGTGCGTTTTCCAAAGGCTGAAATAATTTGGCAATCTCAACAACTAGAAGTAAAAATATCGGAACTATTACAAGCAAAGCTACCTGATAAATGGAAAAACAAGGTAACCAATGTTGTTTGTTGTTCAACATCAGAATATCCATTTGCCTATCATAAAATTATAAAAGGTAAGATTTGTGATAACATACGAGGGGAAACAAGTTATAATACCTGTTATGACAATTTGTCTGAAAGTCAAAAAAAATTATTAGCCCAAGATATTGCTGAATTTTTGGTGTCTTTACATTCAATACCAACAGAAATAACAAATCCAATGGCTGAAAATTGGAATTTCACTAGTAAACCTGATTTTAATTATGAATTGTGTAAATCGGTGTTATTAAAATATAGTGACAACAAAATCAATATTGATGATTTTAAATGCAACATTGCTAATGATGATTTGGTTTTTGCTCACAATGATATGAGTGGAAGTAATATTGTATTAGATGAACAACAAGACAATGTTTTGCAAGGCATTTTAGATTTTGGCAATGCCGGTATTATGCCGAGAATTAATGATTTTTTCCCTTATTATAAAATAAATCGTCACTTAGCACGACACATAATAAGTGCCTATAATGAAATTTCAAGTATAAAAATAAACCAATCAAGTGCCGATTATACGGTACTTGTATATTTAGGATATATAATGTATAATCAAGAAAAACAAGGTAAAACAATGTCTAGCTTTGCGTTGATGATTTTGAATAACTTTATGTGTGATTTATACGGAGATAACTAAAATGCTATTATCAATTCAAGAGGCTGAAGATATTATTGCCGAAGTAAAAGGGAGAGATGCTGCTATTGGTAGAGATATGTCTCGTTGGTGGATGTATGAAAATCATATTAGAGCAGCTGCTAATATTGCTAAAACTATAGCATCAAAAATAGATGGTATGGATGAAACACAAGCCTATATTTGTGGTTTATTACACGATGTCTGCCGAACTAATGAACGACAAGAGGCAAGGTTTCACAGTATTACAGGGTATGAAAAATTGATTGATAAAGATGAAATGGTAGCACGATCTGCTTTATTACATATGTTTTTGTGGAATAAAATTCCTCCTTATGAAAAAGTTGCACAAATGTTTTTTGATAATAAAAAAGATTATGATTTTGTTGCTGATTATATTCAAAAGACTAAAACTACAGATGAAGACTTATTAATTCAGTTAGCTGATAACCTCTCGAATAAAGATGGTTTTGTAACGATAGAGCAACGAGCTAAAGATCTTTCTGAACGCAGAGGAATAAAAATTAGCAATGATTGGTTAGATAGTCGATATCGCCTGAAATCATATTTTGATAAGAAAATTGGTGGTAATATTTATGATTTATTTACTAAAAATCACACTTATAATTTAACTATTAGTCGAGAACGATAGAATGATTACATTTTCTGATATTGTTAAATTTCCATATGATGAACAAGATGTTGATAATGATATCAGACATTTACTTACAACCGGCGAGTTTAAACCGGCATATGAAGATACAGTAAGAGAGTTTTTAAGCTCAGAAATACAAAATTGTGCACAGAGTCTAAATGATGAAAATTTTCACTTAAATGTATTTAATCAAGGTTCAATGAGTGAAGATTCTCTAAAGAAAACTCCAGAAGAAATCACTCCGATACTCGAACAGACTTGGATTCGAACCTCAAAAACGAGAATTTTGGTACAATTACTTTGTAAATCCTAAACATGGACAGCAAAAGACTCCTCCTCTTTCTATTTTGCAAAACCAAAAGAAAAAAGAAGCCATTTTTCCTTTTGGTTTGGTAACAGACCCATTTTATACAGTGTACACTGAAATACATGAGTTAATGCATGGTGTTCAAGCAAAATATTTTACATCTTTACGTTCTGATAAAGACACATTAGAACACTATCAATTATTATATAAAGGATTATCAAGAGATGAAGCTAAAGCAATTCAAAAAGCCAAAAATCCTAATTTATCCAAAGATTCTCATTATGAAAGATGTTTTATGGAAATGCAGGCAAATTCAGCTGCCACTTGTTATATGATGCTACAAGCGATGAGAACCAGCGATGAAAATATAATAAATATGGTAGAGAAACGCTTGCTTAATGAATCTGCCGCAATGTCTGGAGCGTTAATGAATGAACGATTAGGATTAGCTTATTTTGAATATCCTGCTACTAAACAAATTGTTGAAGAAGTAAAAGCAGGTAAATGCACACATTTATTAAATGAAAAAGGACTGTTAAATTGGCAAGAACTTTATAAATATACCAAAGAAAAAATTGACAATATGGGATATTCAAAAGATGATATGATAACCTCTCTTGAAACGGCAAAAATGTTACAAAATATTAGAACCAAATATCCTGAAGATAAAGCTGAATTTTTAGATGCCGTTGAAAAACAAGCACCAAGCTTAGAACATCCTCATAGCACAATTTTTAACCATTTTGTAGAAGCTCAAAGAGTTTATCAGAGAGATGAAAGTAAAAGATTGCATAATTTTTACCACAGATTAGGAGCTAAAACGTTAAGGGATAAAATGTTAGCAGAAACAACAGAACAAATTGTGCCAAATATTAAGGAATATAGAAAAATTTATCAAGAAACAAAGGCAACCAAAAATCAGATGATTTCCAATATTATGCACTCATTAAAAGGACGCTGACAATGAAAATTAATTTTATAACTTCTAATCAAGGAAAAGTAAAATCTTTAGAAAATAGTTTGAAATCAAATAATATTGATGTTCTCGTATGTGCTCAAAACTTAGATATTATGGAACCTCAGTTTGATACTGTTCAAGAGGTTTCAAAATATAAGGCATTAAAAGCTTTTGAGATATTAAAAGAACCTGTTTTAGTAGAAGATGGTGGCTTTTCAGTATTTGAATTAAATGGTTTTCCTGGTGTTTATACAAAATACATTCTTAAAACATTAGGTGCTGATGGTATTTTAAAATTAATGCAAGGTGTTAACAACAGAGCAGCCAAATTTGTTAGTGTAGCTACTTTTGTTAATGAAGACGGCACTCTATTTCAATTTGAACGTGAGGGAGGAGAATTTGAAATATCAAAAGAAAAAGTTGATATTCAATCACCATTCGCATGGTCTGAGCTGTGGAAAATAATATATTTAAAAGAATATAATAAAAACCTTTGTGAGCTTTCTGAACAAGAAGTTTCTGAGTATTATGGACGTGCTGGTGCTAATGGTAGCATTCAAAAATTTGTTAATTGGTATATAAATAAGCATATTTCAAAATAATTTGGCTTATTTATGCCTTAAAGACAATATCCGCAATATTTTGTATATATTTCCTCTTTTTACAATCACTGCACAACCATTAGAAAATAAGGCTTTGAGAGAAATCCCAAAGCCTTTTGTTTTATCTAATTTGTGAATTTGTCCCTAAATTACCCCTAATTTTTGATTAAAGTTAATTTATACATATTTTTTAGATTACTGATTTCTTGTAATTTGTTTAAATCTTACTGGTGACGTTTTAGTTGTTTCTGCTTGTATTTCTGCAACTCTCTTATGTTTTTCTGCTACCTCACCTGTACAACTATCTCCTGTTTTACCTATATCTTCCTCTAATCCTGCATAGCCTAACTTCTTTTTAATTCGTTTAAGTTTATATTCTAGATAATCTTTATTTTCTAACTTTATTTTACGCCTTACCTCTGCTTTTTGTTGGAATTCTGGATTTTTATAATTAAATTCACCAGTCTTTTCATTATAAATATACTCTGGTTTTGAAGAAGTTGTACTTATATCTGTTTCATTATTATCATTAAAATCACCTAAATTCAATTCAGCATTATTAGTTTCTGTAATATTTAGTTTTTGATATTCTAAAAAATTATTATGACGGCGAATTGTTTCCTCGTCTTTATATATTTTATGATCATCAGGATTATAAATCCAACCTAATTTATCAGCAATTGATTGCATATCTTCTGGTGTTATATCCTGAATTTTTTTATCAGACATGCTGTCAATGATAAACATATATGCTTTACCTTCGGGAGTAAATCTTGAATCTATTTTATAGCGTTCATCCATATTATCTCCACAAATTGCTGTTTTAAGGTCAGGAAATGCAAATTCTGTTTTATTTGTACAAAATGGTGATGTTTGGATAAGATATTCTGGTGTGTATATATTATATTTAATATCTTGCATTTCAAATTCTTGTGCAATGCTACAAAGTGACTGTGATATCTCATCAACAGACATATCTGGATATGTATCTATTCCTAAATATAAAGCTTTTCCATACTGTCCATCAAAACTATTCCAAGATTCGAATCTTTTATCTTCTTTTATTTTACCCTCATTAATCAATCTATCAGCAATGGCTTTATTTCTTTCATCTAGGCTTTCATAACGAATTAATACAAAAGCATGATTAGGAGCATCTTTATTGGCAGAACTCCAATAAGTTAAAATATTTTTATCGTATAAATTTTCACATACAGCTAAGCATGGTTTTTCAACAATTTTTGCTAAATCTTCTTTGCATTCAATTTGAGTATTTCCTGCTAAAAAAATTTTTTCAACATCTCGCAAATATTTTGTCATGATTAACTCTCTTTTGTATGTTATCATAAATACAGGAAAATTATATCATTATTCCTACAATATTTCAACTTTAATTGACCAAACTGCCTGATATAACTTTATATTTTTACATACTAAATTACACCATTATTTATAAAAAATGTTGTAGTTGATAAAATTATTCGCTATGTTGTTCTTAAAATTAAGGAAGTGGAGTGATATGAACAAAAAAATAATAATTACTTTTGTAGCTGTTTTGCTGCTTGCACCTGTTAGCTGGTTAGTTTTATATGCTAACACAATTTTAGAAAATAAAAGCAACAGTGTTCCTTATCCTTTTTACAATGATAAATTAGCTTCTCAACATTTAGTCGCTCATGCTGGGGGATGGATAGATAATAGAGTTTATACAAATTCTCGTGAAGCCGTTGAAAGATCGATAAAACAAGGGCGAAAATATATCGAAATTGATATGATTGAAACATCTGATGGACATTATGTTGCAGCTCACGATTGGGAACTTGTAAATAAAATGTTAGGAAAAGAAAGTAGCGCTCCCTTATCATTGAATGAATTTAAAAACGCAAAGTTGTATGATAAATATACAACAATGTCGGTTAAAGATGTTGCAGAATTGATGGAAAAATATCCTGATTGGTATCTACTTACAGATAAAATTAGAGATATTGATTACTTGAAAGAGAACTTATATTACCCTGATAGAATCATTGTTCAAACTTTTGGACTTTTGGGATATTTTAAAGCTCTTAAATTAGGATTTAAATATCCTGTGCTCCGTCTTAAAGGAGGACGCAGAGGAATTAAAGAAATATATAAGCTATTTATGGACTGGGGAAATGTTAAGGGCGTAATTTTAGGAGAAAAATCTTTTAACAAAAATAAGGACTATATTGGAAAACTGCATGACAAAGGGGTATCCGTCATATTGTATGGAAACCCATCATTTAAAATTGTTGAAGATAGCAAAGCTATTAACGAGTTGTTGTATAAATATATTGATTTGGTTGATAGCGATACTCTTTCCAAATTATAATATTTTTATATTTTGTGGTCTTACACAAGTGTTTCACTTGTGTTTTTTATTATCTACAGATTAACTTTTAAATTGAATTTTTATTAAAATAAATATTTTTATTTGCATATATAACTTTTTATGATATATTTTTTCAAAATATCAACAAAAAGGGGAAGTAAAAAATGAATGCAATAAATATGTCTAGCAGTGTAAAATCAATAGATTCTGATAAAGATGTTATGCTGTATCTAGCTGAGAGAATTAAAATTATTCGCCAAACAAAAAATATTACTTTAGGAAATATGGCTTCTAAAATTGGAATCACTCGTAAACAGCTACAAAATTATGAAAATGGGCAAACCAATATTGGTATAACTCGTTTGTGGCAAATTGCACAAATTTTACAAGTAGACATTGTTACACTAGTTGAAGGGCTTGATAACAAACCTAGTTCTATTGATAATGAAAGCTTAGAATTTATTAGACTTTTCAATAATTTAAAAGATCAAAATATTAAAGATATAATCTTAGGATTGCTTAAAAGTATGTAAAAATAGATTGTATTGATAACGACTAATTGAAAGTCGTTATCTTTTTATAATTTTAAATTTTTTTTTGCCTTAAGCAAACCTTAAGTTTAAGATGTAGAAATATAGATGTAAGTAAATAATAATCTTTTTAATTAGGAGAAAAACAATGAAAAAAACAGTTGCTATTTCTAGTTTTGCTTTAATCTTAGGTTTGGTTGGCAATGTTATGGCTCAACAACCTATGGGAGGGTTTAACGGTCCATCTATTGCAAAAATTAATGTTGCTGAGGCATTAAAATTAGGAGATGACGCACCAGTTGTACTAGAAGGAAAAATTGAGAAAAATTTAGGTGCTGAAAAATATTTGTTTACTGATGCAACAGGGTCAGTTACTATAGAAATAGATAATGAAGATTGGCGCGGTGTTAATGTTAATGAAAAAGATATTGTCGAAATCAGAGGTGAAGTTGATAAAGACTTAATGAATTTTGAAATTGATGTTGACAGCGTAGCAAAAAAATAAACATTTTTAGTAAAGTGATTAGATATGCGTATTCTTGTTGCAGAAGATGACAGACTAATCGGAGATGGTTTGAATATTGGGCTCCAAAAAATGGGTTTTACCGTAGATTGGTTTCAAGACGGTGATGATGCTTTTGAAGCCCTTTTTCAAGCTCCTTACGATGCCGTCATTCTTGATTTGGGACTTCCCAATCGAGATGGTTTATCTATTTTAAAAGAATGGCGTTTAAATAAAAGAAACGAGCCTGTTTTGATTTTGACAGCAAGAGGCGATGTTGATCAAAGAGTTTTAGGTTTAGAAAATGGTGCTGATGACTATTTGGCTAAACCTTTTGCTTTAGCTGAAGTTGCGGCAAGAATTAAAGCACTAATTCGACGTAGCAATAACAGAATTGAACCAATTATTGCTGTAGCTGATATTAAATATTACCCAGATACTAAAACTGTTACGAAAAACGACAAAAACATTTCTCTATCTCCTAAAGAATTGCGTATCTTAGAATTATTTTTAATGAATCAAAACAAGGTACTAACTAAAGAGGTAATAGAGAATAAGCTTTATTCGTGGGATGTTGAAGTTACTAGTAATGCTGTCGAAGTACACGTTCATTATTTACGCAAAAAGCTAGGTAAAAATATTATTAAAACCGTTAATAAAATTGGCTATATATTAGAAAGTTAGTAAAATGAGTTTAAAATTGAGATTAATTTTATCTTTTTTATGTATGGCTGTGTTGGCTTGGCTAGCATCGGCGATTTTGGCGTGGAATGAAGGACGAGAACAATTTGATGAATTTTTTGATACATATCAGCTTGTTTTAGCTAGACAACTTGCAACTGTAGATTGGAGTAATATCACATCTAAAACTCAAAATAGTGTTAATAAAATTATAAATACATTGGATGATGAAGGTGAAGAAGATGATGAAGCTTTAGGGCTGGCTGTTTTTGATAAAACAGGAAAGATGATTTTTCATGATAATAAAAATGGACGTATTTTTACCTATGATAACAACACTAATGGATTTGCAGAACAATATATCGGAAAAAAACAAAAAAAATGGCGTGTAGTATGGACCAATAGTATTGATAATAGATATCGTATTGCAATAGGACAAGAGGTTGATTACCGCAACGAAGCAGCTCTTGAGATGGTTGAAGAGGCTTATATTCCTTGGGGATATGGGCTAATAGTTTTGGTAATAGCATGTGTATTTTTAATACATCAAGAATTTAAACCCTTGCAAAAAATAACCAAAGACTTACAAGATCGTGATACTGATAATTTGTGTCCAATGGAATATAGAAAAGCTCCGAAGGAAATTGTTCCCTTGTTAGAAGCAATGAATGCTCTTTTACTTAAAATCACAAAAATGATTGAAAAAGAAAGGTGTTTTATTGCTGATGCAGCTCATGAGCTTAGAAGTCCTTTAACAGCTCTAAATGTTCAACTTGATGTGGTGGAGTTGGCATCTGATGATAAAAAAACACAACAAAAAGCTTTAAAGAATCTTCGTGAAGGATTAGAACGTTCTACTCATTTGGTTGAACAAATGTTGGCATTATCAAAAATTGATACTCAAACGCACGAAAATTTTGATGATTTCTTGGATTGGAAAAATATATTTTTTAAAGCAGTTAATGAACAATTTGATATAGCAAATGATAAAAACATAAAAATTAAAACTAACTTCAAAAAAAATTTTGCACTTAAAAATGGACAAAGCTTTTTATGGAGTTTGTTACTACGCAACTTATTAGATAATGCTATACGCTATAGTAACGTAGGTGCTGATATAAACATTGATATTGAAGAAAATAAAATACAAATCAGCAACAATAAAACAAGTGTTGATAAAAAATATATTACACGCTTAGGCGAACGCTTTTTTCGTCCTGCTGGGCAAAAAATTAATGGTAGCGGTTTAGGATTATCTATTGTTGAAAAAATAGCTTCGTTACATAAGTGTAGTGTTACTTATCAATCAGTTGATGATATTTTTATCGTTACAATTTCTATGTAAATATCTTAAAACGATTTGTCAGTGGTTCAAAATCTTTTTCATCGGCTATCGCTTCTATTTTGCCGAAAGGCATTTGGCTTATTAGACGCCATGATGAAGGTATTTGCCATGTTTCTTTTACCTCATTATCTATCAATGGATTATAATGTTGTAATGACGCCCCTATGTTTTTAGCAGCTAGTGCGGTCCACACCATATATTGAAGCATTCCCGATGACTGGCAAGAAAAAGATGGAAAAGCATCTTTATATAAAGGAAAATCTGTTTGTAATTTTTGTATTACATCGTCATCTTCAAAAAATAAAATTGTACCATAACCAGCAGAAAAAGATGATATTTTTATTTTGGTTGTATTGAAACGTTCTGGAGGTGTGATTTGGGATAATGTATCTAGAACAATTTGCCAAAGTTTTTGATGTTCATTACCTAATAATAAAGCCACTCTTCCACTTTGAGAATTAAATGCACTTGGGGCTTGTTTTATACATTCACCAATAAGTTTTTCTAATTGATTATCCGATAATGAAATTGATGAACCAAGAGCATATATTGACCGACGTTTTTGGTAAAAATCTGTAATTTGTAACATATTTATCTCCTTATATGAAGATAATATAATTATTGTTTGTAATTATACAATTGTTGAAAAAGCTATTGCATAAAAATTTTATTGTGATAAAAGTATGTTCGCTTTCGGGACGTAGTTCAGCCTGGTAGAGCGCTTGCATGGGGTGCAAGAAGTCGCTGGTTCGAATCCAGTCGTCCCGACCAAATAAAACCACCCTTTCGGGTGGTTTTTTAAGTATAATATTTTAGATAATGGAAACCCCTCACAACATAAAAACTGTGAGGGGTAATTAGTTTTTATTAGAGAAGATTGTAGAAGTTGTTGGTGCCAATTCGATAATGTTCTACTTGCATTCCAGGTTCGGCATCTAGCCAAATAGGATCTTGTGAAGCTTCAATGGTTACTTTTTTGCCATTTTCAAAGAAAATGTTGACAATTGTTCTTGTACCACCTTTAGCAGAACCAGATATTGATCCTTTTGCTTTTCCACCACCGGCTATTAATACATGAGCCCATTTGTAACTATAGTCACCACTCATTGATGCTGTAAATTCTGAAGTTACCTCGTGAACAGATACTTTTTTGATAGTATAAGTACCGACCTTTTGCCAGCTAACACGAGTAAAGGTATTCCCGTGTTTTTGATACTTATTTCCTTTAATGTTAGATCCCAAAGTAACCGGAAAATTTACCATACAACGATAACTATCATCAGAAGCTATATATATCCAACCTTTATTACTAATAGTACGATCATTTTGATAATACATCCAACTTCCATCAGAAAAACATATTGTACTATGGTTATATTCTAAGCTAGCACCAAGCCAAACTCCATTGGGATTCTCCCATTGAACCTTAACAACTTCAAGAATCTCTTGTGCGAACACATTTGTTGCCATAAATAGTGTTACGGCAATAATAATAAGTTTTTTCATAATACATAAATTTAACAGTTAGACATCATAATTTCAAATAGTGGGCAGATGTTAATATGTTTGGGGCTTTTGGCCGTGCATTTCTTCAAAAATGCGTTCAAAGTCTTTTATCCCCTGTTCTAATTTTTCAACCCTTAAATAACACTCTGGATACTCTTCAAAATCAGCGTAGTTGATTATATCTGATTTCCATTTTTTCAAGGCTGTAATTTCGCCTACTTGATATTCTTTAATATACTTATCCATTTGTTTGATCCTTTGGTGTTGAAAAATCATTACACCAAATTCAAAAATTACACAAAGAAGAAGCAAACAAATAATAATTTTCTTTTTCATGGTTTTTAAGTTTTAATGGTTATTTACTTTTACAGTATTTGACACTATCTGTATCAATCTTGTGATGAAAACAATACAATGTGTGGTCAATATCTGTCGTTGAAGTAATCAGAAATTCTCTGTGTTCAAACTTGGCACGCACAGGTAGTCCAATAGTTTCACTTAAAGACTTCATCTCTTTTAAAACAAGCCATGGTCCTGAATATCCATTTGGCTCTACAACCACTTCGTTAAAGCATTGAAAAGTTTTAGTTTCCATATTTTATAAAGTTTTTAATGGTTATTTACTCATCATCTTTGCCTAACTTATTTGCAAGTTGCTGCAAATCCGAAAAACCCGCAAGACATATTTGTGAAGTTTCAACAATCGTAAATGAGGTAAAAATACAATGATAAGGGTCACGTCTGTGAATTGTAAATTCTACAATATCTCCGTTTACAAGAGTTCTAACTTTTGGCTCTGCATCACAACGGGACACACTTAAATCAGGGTCATTTTTTACATAAAATGCCATTTTGCAGGAATAATCATCAAATATAACTTTTCCTTTTTTCCCGTTAGAAGAGTGTTTATAAGAAAACTCTTTTACAAGACAAAGCAAAAACGGATGAGTTCCGTTGCAATGTACGTTAAGGATTTTCGCCTTTACTGTTGCAGAACTGATTTCAAAAAAATCTTTTCCCATAATTCATAATATTTAAATAGTTAATGTAATAATTTTTAATAGTGGGCAGATGATAATCTATTTTATTATAAAAATCAAATGGTTTTATGTCTAATTTTCGGAAAATTATTGCATTTACTAAAAAAACATATATTATGTGAGCAAAACAATATAATTGTATCACTTTAATTTTTATGTCTTATGAAAGAGTATGCTATGCTTTTTTTTGAAGAATTAGGTTCACATGGCATTTGGGGCTTATTTCTTTTTATGTTGTCTTCTTTTTTGGCTTTTATAGCTGGTCATCTGATTAGGGACTGTTTTTCACAATTAAATAATAAGTATTTTGACTGGTCTGCAATATGGCTTCCTATTGTGGTATTGTTGCTATCACTTTTATGTGGTGGATTTCTATTGATGTCAACAGTATCAGGTGTTCCAATTGTAATGATAATATGGCTTATTATTTCTGTGGCTATTGGTACTTTTATATCAATGGATAAGAATGTAAAATCTTAAAATTGTCATATTATGGAAAAGCAAAAAGATAGAAGTTGGATACCTATGTTTATTATAGGAATGATATTATTTGTATGGTTTGGGGGAATGACATTTATTGCTCTTAAACCTCCCAAAGTTTCTGAATGGAAAAAGGTAATAGTAGTTTCACGAAGTGAAATAATTGTTCCCTATAAACTTAGTTCTGAAACAGAGGTTTCATTAGTATTCTCAGATGGAACTACTTGGAAAGGCTCTCCTTCTACGGCAAAAAGCGAGCAACAACATCTTCTTCATGCTCAAAAAGGTGATGTTGTGTGTTATAGATATAACTCACATTATTTTACAGGAAAACAGTGGCGATAATCTATGATGTAAAAAAGGAAGCCCTCAAAGGTTTCCTTTTTTACATTTTAAACATCAAACAGCAATTAATAAACACGCGCAGTTCGGTAGACGAATTTTATTATTCGTCTACTTTATTTTTAGGCGTAAAATTGTTTTTTCAATTTCTATCCACAAAAGCATTAGTAAACATGCTATTCCTATTATACCCCATGCTTTTAGACCAATAAATGATGTCTTAAAACAAAAATTAAAAATAGATGTATAGGTAAACAATATTTGTAGTAATATCATACCTAACGCACCCCACAACATCCATTTATTGTTGAACAATCCTGAAAATATTGTACTTCTAGTAACACTTTTACAAGCAAACATATTAACTATTCCCATCATAACTAATAAATTTACAACGGTAGTTTGAGCCTGTGATAAAGAATATCCCTCCTTCATCATTGCATTGAAAACAACAAAAACAAGCAATGTCATAATAGAGCAAACACTTACCATTCTAATAACAACTGATTTAGATAATAATGGGGCCTGTGGTTGACGAGGAGCTCTTTTCATAATACCTTTTTCAATGGGTTCAAAAGAGAACATCGCTCCTAATAAAATAGTTGTAACCATATTAATCCATAAAATTTGAACTGGCGTAATAGGTAGCTTCCAACCAAAGAAAATAGCAAGCATTACAACAAATGCTTCGGCAAAGCTTATAGGTAATGTCCATAAAATAAACTTAATTAAATTATCTAGCACACCTCGCCCTTCACGTATGGCTTTTTCGATGGATGCAAAATTATCATCAAGCAATACTACATCAGATGCTTCTTTAGCGACATCTGTACCATTTTCCCCCATGGCAATACCAATATTGGCTTGTTTTAGAGCGGGAGCATCGTTGACACCGTCGCCAGTCATCGCAACAATATTACCTTTGCTTTGTAGTGCTTTAACTAAACGCAGTTTGTCTTCAGGTGATACTCGGGCAAAAACATCTGTATCTGGAGCTATTTTAAGTAATTCTTTATCACTCATATTACTTAATTCTTTACCATTGATAGCCTTAGGTTCTGTTCCATCTTTGGTAAAACCCATTTTTTGAGCAATAGCTACAGCTGTTAGCAGATGATCCCCTGTAATCATTTTAACACTAATACCTGCTGTATGACATGTTGCAATAGCTTTAATTGCCTCAGGACGAGCAGGATCTATCATTGCTTGCAAACCGACAAAAATCATATCGGATTTAACGTCATTATGCCGCAATGTTTTTTCTTTAAAATCAGGCTTAATACAAAAACAAAGTACTCGTAATCCTTGCTTAGCATAAATATCAGCCTGTTTTTGTATTTCTTTTTTATCTAATGGTTCTAACTTACCATCTTTTGCCATTTGTTTTTCACAAAGAGGCAGTATTGCCTCAATAGATCCCTTCATATAAATAACTTTATCATCATATAGACAAGCCATATATTGATAAACAGCCTCAAAAGGAATCGTATCAACACAACATACTTTTTCACGAAGCTGAGAAGGAATAATACCGTATTTTGATGCTGATACTAGTAAAGCAATTTCGGTTGGATCTCCAGAGGGGCTAAAAGCTCCTGAATTATCCCAAAGATTTGCATCATTACATAAAATTCCTGTTTTTAGGCAAGTAGCAAGAACCTTGTTAGTCGGTTCTTCGGGGCTAAAGTCTCCTTCTAGCTGGTAGCCTGAACCAGAAATTTCATAGTTAATACCACCGCAAAATACGTTTTGAACAGTCATTTTATTTTCTGTTAAAGTTCCAGTTTTATCTGAACAAATTACAGTTGAGCTACCTAGTGTTTCTACCGCTGGAAGTTTGCGTATAATAGCCTTGTGTTTCAACATTCTATTAACACCGATAGCCAAAATAATCGTCATTGCTGCTGGTAATCCCTCTGGAATAGCAGCAACAGCCATTGCAACACCCGCCATAAAGGTATCAACAATAGGCAACCCCTTGTATACACCTACTCCAAAAGCTAAGACAGAAAGAAAAACTATCAACCAAAGTAATTTGGAACTAAATATTTCAACTTTTTCGGTTAAAGGTGTTTTTATATCTTCTGCAGCAGCTATCATTTGTGATATTTTGCCAATTTCGGTATTATCACCTGTTGATACGACTACCCCTGTAGCACTTCCAAAAACTGCTAGTGTTGAAGCAAAAGCCATATTTATTTTATCACCAAGTAAGGTTTTTTCAGGTAGTTTTTCTGTATGCTTTTCAACAGGTAAAGATTCCCCTGTAAGTACAGATTCGTTAATTTTTAAATCATGCACTTCTAACAAACGCATATCTGCAGGAACTTTGTCACCAGAATGTAGTAAAACTATATCCCCAGGCACAATATCTTGTGAGGCAACGACTACACTTTGCCCATCACGTAAAACTGTTGTCATCATTGGAATGTTCTTTGATAAAGAAGATAATGCTTTAAGGGCTTTATCTTCTTGAACAAACCCCATTATAGCATTGCCAAGAACAACACCATAAATAACACCAGATTCAACATATTCACCTAAACTCAAGGCTATTGTTGCGGATAAAATTAAAACATAAATAAGAGGTTGATGAATCTGTAAAAAGAAACGTAGCCATGCACTTTTTCCCTTGGGTGGTGTTAATGCATTAAGCCCGTATTTCTCTTGTCTTTCTTGCGCTTCTTTTTGAGTAAGTCCTATTTTAATATTAACATTAAGTTCTTTTAATACTGATATTCCGGTTTGAGCATGATAATTATTTTCCATCAATCCACCTCTTTGTATCATTTAAACAAGTTGCATGTTATACTTTTTTGATAATTTTAGAAATATATAATGACAGTTAACCACACACTATTTTAACAGAATTTTGTCTAAAATATATTGTAATAAAGATTTTTTTGTGTTATAAATGGTGTTAGATTACTTACAATTTATTTAATAATTTTAATTATGAAAAGGTATTTATTGATAGCAAAAAGAGACGAGAACGATCCTGTTGCCGTTTCGGCTGTGTTGCAATTTAGTTCCAAAGATGGAAGCTCTACCGATGTCGTGTATATCAATGTAGAACACGCTGGTCAGATTGCTCCTGGACTGAAGCAACTGAATGAGAAATTGGAAAAAAGAATTATCGTTACTTCTGATGAAGGGCGTGAGCTTGTTGAAAAACTTGCGAGGCTAAGCAACGATAAGAAGCATCGCCTTCATGTAGAGAATCGTTTTATACGATTTGTTGGAGGTCTCTTGGGTATTAGAGACTGGTTGCGCGGAGGGTTATGTATGCTCGTCCAAGAGTAGTAAACTTTAATAAAAAAACAAACCCTGTTTTAATAGGGTTTGTTTTTTATTTTGTAGTAGCTAACACCTTTAGCAAATCACTTTTAATACTACCAAGCTGTTCTTGTAAATTTGTCAAAATACCTCGTGCTTTATCATCTATTTCTATAGCTTGTGGGGCTTCTTCAAAAAAATCTTTTTGAATTTCTTCGCCTATAATAGCTTTCATTCCCCTTTCTTTAAAAAGCTTTTGTACACCTTCTATAGTATAGCGTTCTTCGTACAAATAACGTTTTATCGTTTTTATCAATTCTACATCATCTGGACGATAATAACGACGACCACCAGAACGCTTCATTGGCTTTATTTGTTCAAATTTGGTTTCCCAAAAACGAAGAACATGAGTAGCTATACCAAGCTCTTCTGCTAATTCTGCTATAGTACGAAATGCCGCCTTACTTTTATTTACAGGCATATCAAAACCTTATTGATTAATTTGTTTACGCATTAATTGTGATGGTTTGAATGAAATAACTCTTCTTGGAGAAATTTCAGCTTCTACACCTGTTTTAGGGTTGCGACCTACACGAGCTTTTTTATCACGCAATGAAAAAGTACCAAAAGAAGATAATTTAACATCATTACCCAAGCTCAGTTCTTTAACAATTTCATCTATAATCATGTCTAAAATTTCACTAGAGTCTTTTCTCGACAAACCAATCTCTGTATAAATAGCTTCTGCGACATCTAAACGTGTAATAGTTTTCATTTTCCACCTTCACAATGAATAAAGTTATCAATAAATCTTAATTGCCAAAATTTATAATAAATTATAATCAAAGACAAGAGCTAATCCACAGTTTTTTGTTATTATTGATATAATTACAGAAAAAGCGGATTCTGTTTCAAACAGAATCCGCTTATAAAAACACTATAGTGATTTAGTATAAATCGTAAAGAACAGCTTGTAATTCATCAAAATCAACTTTTTCAATTTCTTCACGAATCGTTGGAACAAAATTTTGACGAACAAGTTTTGCTGCATTGTCAACTGCGCAAGAAAACGAATATGCATCCGCACCGCCATGACTTTTGACTGATAACCCATTAAGTCCAACAAACATAGCACCATTATATTGACGAGGATCCATTGTCTTTTTAAGCTTAACCAATGCTGGCAACATAAAAAGCAATCCAAATTTAGCCAAAACAGACCCTTTAATACAATCCTTAATCATTCTTGTAATTTGCTTAGCTGTACCTTCTATTGATTTTAGAGCTATGTTACCAGTAAAACCATCAGCTACAATAACATCAGCTAATCCATTTGATATTTCATGGGGCTCAATATAGCCTATGAAATCTATATCAAGCTTTGAATTTTTTATCATTTGAGCCGCTTGCTTTATTTCATCCTTGCCCTTCATCTCTTCAGAACCAATATTTAGCAAAGCAACTCTAGGTCTAGCAATTCCTAGGGCTCTTTTAGCTAAAATATTTCCCATGAATGCGAACTCAGCCAAATTAATAGCATCACATTCTGTATTAGCTCCTAAATCAAGCATTACATAGCGTCCATAACGATGAGGCATAATACTAACAATTGCGGGACGATGAATTTTAGTAATTGTTTTTAGAGTCAATTTAGAAATTGCCATTAATGCACCCGTATTACCAGCAGACACCACAGCTTGTGCTTCGCCTTTTTTTACTGCATCAATAGCCATAAACATACTGGTATTACGATTGCGAATTACCGAAGATGGTTTGTCTTCATTATGAACCATCTCTGCAGAATGACGCAACTCACAAACTTTTTCTAAAATAGGAAATTGTTGAAAAATAGGATTTACTTTGGCTGTGTCGCCAAAAACAATAAATCTAATATCTGGATGCTTTTTAGCTGCAATAGCTAAACCTTCTATAACAGCACGAGGGGAGTTATCTCCCCCCATCGCATCGACAGATATGACCATTTTACTTTCAGTCAATGTTAGCTCCGTTCTACAAGCCTAACTAAAGGCTATTTTATAAAAATTATTCAGCAGTTTTTTGAGCAACCACTTCCCGACCATCGTATTGACCGCATTTTGGACATACGTTATGAGGTCTTTTTAACTCGCCACAATTGGGGCATTCCATATAAGAGCTTGTCTTCAATGCATCATGAGAACGACGCATATCGCGACGAGATTTAGATGTTTTCTTCTTAGGTGTAGCCATTTTTTTATACTCTAGTTAAAGTTATTCCAATTAATTATCGGCATTTGTAGCCTATTTAGTTTTAAAAAGCAACTAAATAAATGCCTGCAAAGTGAAATTCTTTTGTCGTTTTAGCAAATTTTTTATATTTTGCAAGGACTTTTTATTATTTTTTTAAATTTTTAAGTACAGCAAATGGATTTGCAGCCAATGTTGTCTCTTCATCAAACTCTGATTCAAATTTAAATTCCTCTCCTTCTTGACGAGGGAAATCCTCCAAAATCAACGCTAACTGTTCCATTGCGATAGCGGCTAAATCAATTTGTTCATTTTCTAAAACATCTGGCACTTCGTCATTTATATTAAAATCAATATCATTGACCTCTGCTACTGTCATTTTTGTGTCGTATTTAATTTTAAAATCCGTATGATATGTTTTGATAAATTTTTCTAATGAAATAACAGATACTTGTTCAACTTCTGCATTTACAAAACCAACAACATCTACATAATGTTCTTTTTTACGTAATTTAACGTTTATCTCTGCTGTAAATTTTTTTACTGCAGGAACTTGCATAATTTTTGTTATATATTTGAGTTCTTCTGAATTAGCTTTCAATGTATATTTTTGCACAGCAGAACTCATATCCTCAAGTTTCAGGGGATAAGAAAAAAGATTTTGCATAAATTCTTTCCTTGTGTTATAGAAATTAATTAGTTTTATTATTAGATGGATATAATAGCAAGGAAGGTAATATGTCAACAAACAAAATCATTATAACTCTTTTTTATTGCGCTGTTTTATGCTCTTGTTCTGTAGCAAAACAGGAGGAATGGTTTGTAACTCATAATGGTAATATGCCAACCGAAGAGAGAATCGTACAGATTAAAAAAGGGTCATCAAAAGATGATGTTTTACGAGTTTTAGGCGCCCCATCCTCCATTCCATCTTTTGATAAAAATACTTGGTTATATATGTCTTCTGATATAAAATCTGTTGCTTTTATGGAACCTAAAGAGGTTAATCGTAGTATATTAAAAATCAGCTTTAATAACAAAGATGAGGTTGCTGTAATTACTCGTTTAACTAAAGAAGATGGTAAAAATATTTCACCTTCACAAGAAAGAACTGAAGTTAAAGGACAAGATCCTGGATTTTTCCGCAAATACTTCGGTGGGGTTGGACAATTTAATCCTTTTGCTGGACAAGCCAATCCTAACTTATAGCGATTTGCTCAAGTAGTTGATTATACCATAAAGGGTATTGAGTTCTTGCTCTGTTAATTCTGAGCGGGTAAATATGTTACGCAAATTTATTATTAATTTTTCTTTTTTCTGTTCATCTTTATAATTGGCAAATTGCTCTAGTTTATTTTCAATATGGTTGCAAAAAAGTAGCACTTTTTCTTTGTCTGCAATTGTGGTATGATTGGTAACAAATTTATTTTCTGTTGTTTTGTGCTGTGTTTTATAAAATTCATAGCTAACAAGTAAAACAGCCTGTGATAAATTAAGAGAACAATGCTCAGGATTCAAGGGAATGTTAATTATGGCATCAGCTAAACAAACATCTTCATTCCTTAGCCCTGTTCGTTCTGGACCGAACATATAACCGCATTTGATGTTGCTAGATATTTTTTTAGCAACTATTTCTGCTCCCAGATCTGCATTAAAAACTCTTTTTGTTTGATCTCTGTGACGAGCCGTTGTCGCCAGTACATATTGTAAATCTGAAATAGCATCTATTGTAGAAGAAAAAACTCTAGCATTCTGCAGGACTTCTTCAGAATTGGAAGATGCAGATAAAGCTTTATTTGATAGATGGTTTTCTCTGGGATTTACTAGACGTAATTCTTTCAAACCACAGTTTTTCATGGCTCGTGCAACCATTCCAACATTTTCAGACAACTGTGGCTCAACTAAAATAATGCAAGGCAAATTATTATTCATTGATTAAATTTGCTTTCTCATAAAGAAATTTTTCTATATCAGAATCGGAGGAAACATTCAAATTTGTTTTCTTTACCTCATCTTCTGCTGCTGTAGCTTCTTTTTCTGTTTTTCCATCTACTAAAGCAGCTCTGCGTTTTAGCATCCTTTCGGAATGAACTAAAGCATCTATAAAATCTTTTCTATCTCTAATAGATTGTTTTTTAATAGATCCTTTAATATCTTTCATTGCTGAAATATCTATCTCAGCTTTTTGCTCAGGTGTCATTTTAACGGGTAATGTTTTTTTTTCTTCCTCAACTGCACTTATATCTGATTTTACGATTGTATTTACTGTTTCTTTATCAATACTTTCAGATACTTTATCAGATGAAGAGTCTAATACCTGAGCCTCTGCCATGAAAGATAATAACATCGCAGCCATAAATACTATACTTTTTATTTTCATATTTAGTTTCCTAATCTCTAGAAATCAAATCAATACTATTAAAGAGGATATTCTCCAAATCAAGCCCTGACTGATCTTCGACGACATCTAGGACACCTGAAAACATCGTATCAAATGGATTATTTTGATGCCCTAAACCATCATATGTTTGACGCAATTCATCAGCATAGTTTTGGGTAAAGTTCTGAAATTTTGTATCATAACTTTCTGGAATTTTATAACCCAAATCACGCAAATGTTGTAGCATAACTTTCATATTATGATTATTTACTTCAGGAGCTAACATTTCTTGACCATATGCGGTACCATAAGTTGTAACTTCTCCAGTATAGTTCAACTTACCGAATTGCCCAGACCCTCTCCATGAACCACTATAATTTGCTGTTGTAGATTTATTTGTATCATCTACTGTGGCTGTTCCCACATCATTAGACGATGCCAAACTATGCACTGCTTGAACTTTTACACCTGTTTTTGCATTACCATGCGAATCGATAGCAGGCACAAAAACAGGAGCATCTGCATCTGCATTAACAGGGTTATATTTAATGGAGGGGATATAAACTCGTTGATCATCTTGACGCAATATATGGCCAACATTGGCTCCTGCAGTCTCTTGAACCGTTGAGGTTGTTGCAGAAGCAACAGGGACGCCAACTTCTGCTAATGGCTGATTCTTTTCAGCTACTGCGGCATCAAATTCGGCTGTATCCCAAGGATTGGCAGGAAGTTGGGCTACAGCCGTCCCCGCAGCTAAAAGGCTTATAAGACCTAAACAAATAGATTTTTTCATGGCCACCTGCCTCCTAAAGAAATTACTTATATATTACATATTATCACAAAATATGTTATTATAGTATTACAAAATTGTTATATTTTATTTAATTTTGCTTTTTTAAGTTTCTTAATCTCTTTTTCAAGAGTTTCAATTTGACACATTATAGGATCTTTATCTGCTGCACAAGCTCCATAGGCTGCGAAGTCTATAGTTTTAGCCTTACTCTTATCAACAATATGCCCAGGAACGCCGACAACTGTTTTGTTATCAGAGATATCTTTCAATATAACAGCATTAGCACCTATTTTTACATTATTACCAATAGTTATCGGCCCTAAAATTTTGGCACCAGCACCAACTACAACATTATTTTTTAAAGTGGGATGTCTTTTATTTATCTGTTTACCACTCTTATCAAAAACTGTTGTTCCTCCTAACGTTACACCATGATAAAGTGTAACATTATTACCTATTTCTGATGTTTCACCAATAACAACTCCCATACCATGATCAATAAAGAAACCTTTACCGATTCTCGCTGCTGGATGTATCTCTATTCCGGTTATAAAACGAACAAATTGTGATAAAACTCGTGCTGTTATTTTCCAATCCTTAAGCCACAGCCAATGATATAACCTATAAGCGATTACTGCATGTAGCCCTGATGAGAGCAAAAAAGCTTGCAGTAAACTAGATGTAGCAGGGTCCCTAGCAATGACAGCTTCGGCGTCTGATAAAATTATCTTGAATTTTGATTTCATTTTATGTTAAATTCCTCCAAAAAAATTAACTTTTTGTAAGAGTATATGATATATAATGCTTAAGACAACAATATTTTAGGTTAATAACAAAATGACAGAAGTTTTATTTAATGGTCATGCTGGTCGTTTAGAAGGTCGTTATCATCAAAGTGAAAAGCCGAATGCTCCTATTGCTTTGATATTACATCCTCACCCTCAGTATGGCGGAACGATGAACAATAAAGTTGTTTACACTTTATTTAGTGTTTTTCAGAATCTTGGTTTTTCAGTTCTCCGTTTTAATTTTCGTAGTGTTGGACGTTCTCAAGGAGAATTTGAAGATGGTATAGGTGAATTGTCTGATGCCACTGTCGCTCTTGACTGGTTACAAGCTGCAAACCCAGAGGCTCGTCAATGTTGGGTCGCTGGATACTCTTTTGGAGCATGGGTAGGTTTACAATTGTTGATGCGTAGACCTGATATAAATAATTTTGTCGCTGTTTCCCCTCCTGCAAATGAAAAAGATTTTTCGTTTTTGGCTCCATGTCCAACTTCTGGGCTTATAACGCAGGGAGGAATCGATGAAATTGTTATGCCGTCAAGTGTTACAACACTAGTAAAACGTCTTAACACCCAAAGAAATGTCTCTGTTGATTATGCTTTAATTGAAGATGCGGACCATATGTACAATAATCATTTGGTTGACTTGTATAAAATTACAGGACATTATATTATTGATGCAATGAAAAAGAAATCTCCAATTCGCAAGCGTAGAGGACGTCGTAAAAAGTCAGAACTTGACGATGAAATGCTAATGATTGGAAATGATACAGAATCGGAAAATGGTGACAATATTGATTGTTTGCTTGATGATTCTGATAAAGATGAATAGATTGTTTCAATTAAACAAAAAAGTACTACTGATCAAAGATTAGTAGTACTTTTTTTATAAAAACTTATTGACAAAATTTCGCAAATATGTTTTATAGCAAGTATTCAAAAATAAGAATATGTATGAATTATAGAAAAATAGGGGCGGCTCATTCACTGATGTTATAAAAACAGCCATAGTGATTATGCTTGTGAAGAGCCGACCCCACCAAATAAAGAGCCTTGCGTGGCGTGCAAATTATCTCTACCTTAGGAAAGTCGAGCTCATGGTTTGTTTCGATTTTACCCAAGGCTCTTTTTGTGTGGGTGCTTTGACGATTTGAATTTTTCTTTTGCCAAAATCGTTGTAGCTACCGTAGTCAGAGGACAATCATCTGCCATAATGTATCTGCTGACTACAAGGAAGGATTTACGAGTTATCTCCTTCCTTCTATTGGATCTCCCTTTTATTTCCATAACCTTTCAGCCCGAAACTTTAACAAAAATGTTATGTTTCGGGCATTTTTTATAAAAATATTTTTTTTGACAAAAATTTTGTCATTTTATCTTGATTTAAAGTTATAAGTATGTTATAAGGTATTCATAAAGAAATCTTATAAATAAATTATTGTCGAACTTTAAAAAAAAATTTTTATGATTCATCTAACAAAAGAACAAAAGAAAAAGGGATCACATAATGCTGCTGCAATGCTGGCTGGTTTACCAAAGTTTCATATCTATAGCGATCCTCGTGGTATCACTATAAAAGAAGAAACTTATGGCATTCGCAAGGTGATTAACGGAAACAAGGTTTCCCAACTGGAAGCTGTTGATGCCATTGATAAAGATGGTAATGTCGGCTGGGTAGTGAACCTTGCCAATAGGCAGCGAAAATTTGTGTCTGAGAAGGATGGCTACAAAGTCATTCCTAAGATGAAGTAATTCATTCTTTGCCATAAATAGAAGAAAAGCTGACCGATGCCGTGATGGTATCCGTCAGCTTTTCGCTTTTTGTTACTATGACTATACCGCAACATCTCCCTTGATTGTTGCATGACTTTGATAGTTAACAAGCTCAAAATCTTCAAACTTGAAATCATCAATGTCTTTAATATCAGGGTTAATCTTCATCTTTGGCAGAGGATATGGTTCTCGGCTTAATTGAAGTTTTACCTGTTCAAAGTGGTTAGAATAGATGTGAGCATTGCCCAAAGTATGCACAAATTCACCTGGTTTGAGATTGCAAACTTGTGCAATCATCATAGTTAAAAGAGCATATGAGGCTATATTGAATGGAACCCCTAAAAACATATCGCAACTGCGTTGATAAAGCATACAGTTAAGGCGACCGTCTGGTGTTACATCAAATTGGAAAAAACAATGACAAGGTGGTAAGGCCATTTGTTCTATTTGCGCAGGATTCCATGCAGTCACAATTAAACGTCGGTCTTGAGGATTTTTCTTGATGCGCTCAATCACATCTTTAATTTGATCGATACCTTGCGAATTGAAATTGCGCCATTGATGACCGTAAACAGGCCCCAAGTCGCCGTTTTCATCTGCCCATTCGTCCCAAATAGTAACGTTGTTGTCATGCAGATATTTAATATTTGTATTACCTGACAACAACCAAATCAACTCGTGAATAATCGCGCGAAGATAGGTCTTTTTAGTGGTTACCAAAGGAAAGCCTTCGCTCAAATCAAAGCGCATTTGTCTTCCGAAAACTTTTCTTGCATAGATACCAGTGCGATTGTTCGCATCTTGTCCGTTTTCCATAATGTCTTTCAAGACATCTAAGTACTGTTTCATAAAAACTCCTTTTTTAATTATTAATTATAGAAAATGTAATATGTTTTAAAACTTCCTGTGGCACAAATTCGCCTTTTTTTACCCAAATGGTCGTGATTACATTGTCTTCTTCATAGTCAGGCGATATTTGTTTATAATTTTTTTTCATCAGCTCTACACATTCGCTGATATCAACCGGATTTCCTTTTAATGAGGGATTTATATCACCCATAAAACAAGAGTCAACAATAATGTCCGGCGCCATTTTTTGCATAAACATTTTGTAAATGCTGGCACCTCCGCAAATGTACAAAGGCTCTTCAAATTCTTTCAATGCTTTCGCATCGTTTACGACAAAATGGTTCTTCTTATCTGAAACTTCGTAATTTTCATCAAAGGTCAATACATAAATTTTGCGATTAGGTAAAGTGCGGTTAGGAAAACTTTCATATGTGGTTTGGCCACATACAATATTAGAATTTTCGGTAATACGGCGAAAACGCTTAAAATCGGAAGATATGTGCCAAGGGATATTTGGGCCGATTCCGATAATATTGTCATCTTTGTGACGACACCAAATTGCAATTTTTGTCATGTAAACGACTCCATTTTTTTGTTATTATACGCCAGTTATTTTAAAAGCAAACAAGCTGCGGATTTACCCACAGCTTGTAACTAAGACGAGGTCTTTCTTAAATCTAGGAAAGTACTTGCGGAACATACTGCATCAAATACATATTGATGAAGGCTGGATCATTCTTAAAATATACTCCTAATCTTCTGGAGTAAAAAACTTTTATATCCGTAAAAATACTTTTCAAATTTTAAGTCTTTCTTCTTTAGGAACGCGAAAAATTTCACCTAGGCTCTTTAAGGTTTTCCAATCCTTTTTTTGAATTAAACGGGAACAAGTCTCTTCACGGTTGATTGCGTGCGCCATCATGAAATTGTAACATGCAAAGCAACTATCAACTATACTATTGTCCCAGTCTTCAAAATATAGCTCGAAAATCTTTTTTGCTTTATTATTAAGGGCTTTTATTGAAGTAATTATCTCTTGTTTTGATAAATTACAAATTAATAAAGCAACAGGAGCTGTAACTGTAAAACCAGCTCTTAAATACTTTAATAATGCCTGCTCCTGGTTCGTAGCAAGAAAATGCAATAATACCTTTTCTTGTTCCGCCTCATTAAGAGTTTCTACAATTCTTCCGTTGTTTTTCATAAGCTTATAAAATTTAAAATAGACATATATATAAAAATGTTTGTAACTTATAAATTATTGCAGAATATATTGCAACATTTTTCTTACTTGCCAAATGGTAAAAATGGTACTATATTACTAAATTGTTAGAAGCGTGCTTCTAACTATGACACTAGAGGCTCTATGAAATAGACTCTTTGGACCCGGGGGCAGTTCCCGGCGCCTCCACCATTTGTTTTATTTTTTATGTTTTTGGGGGCGATATAGGTTTGACAGGGTGTAATAAAGATAGGTAAGCTGTGTTCGGTGAGATACCACCGTTATCGGTTCGACTTAAAATAAATGCTAACGATAATAACGTAGCTCCTGTTGCTATTGCTGCCTAATTGGTAGTTGCAACAATTTAAATTCTTAAGACCGTGGAGTGTCTTGAGTGGGGTTTTGGGGGTTTCCTATCAACAGAAAATCCCTGTTGTATTGCTTTTAAAGGTATTTAAGTCATGGATGATTCAATTAATTATGATAAACTAATGGAAAAGGCCTTGAAACATGTTGCAATTGAGGCTTTACGAATAGCTGCTGATGAAGGTCTTCCTGGAGAAAATCATTTTTATATTTCCTTCAAAACAAATCATCACGATGTTAGAATGTCATCTGATTTGCTGAATCAATATCCTGATGAGATGACTATAGTGTTGCAACATCAATTTGCTAATTTGATGTTGTCAGAAACATATTTTGAAGTCGATTTAAGCTTTAATAGCATTCCACATACCTTGCGTATTCCATATGATGCTATTACCTATTTTGCGGATCCACATGCTAGATTTGCACTTAGTTTTTCTAATCCAGACAACTCCAGATCAAATGAAAATAGCAAAATGGACGAAGTAAGAAAGGTTTCTGGAGGTACTGCTGAAGTTGTTTCAATAGATTCTTTTCGGAACAACAAATGAAAAAAATTTCGGTAGTTATAGCGGGACGCCATTCTACAAGTATTTGCCTAGAAGAAGAGTTTTGGCGTGAATTGAAACGTATTGCCTTGGTTAAACATAAAAGTATTAATGAGCTTGTTACAGAAATTGATCACAACAAAAAAACAGATAATTTATCAAGTGCAATTAGATTATTTGTTCTAAATGAAATTAAAAATCATTAAGCCCTACTTAAAAGTAGGGCTTTTATTATTTTTCCTCACCGTCGGCTATAACACCTTTTATCAAAATAAATGTCGGCGTTCTACCTTCAAAGGAATTATATTTTTTTGCGATATCAACAGCCTCTTTATCTAAAACAACGGTATAATGTTGCTTGGATTTCTTTTCATATTCTGTTGATTTAGTACTAGAAGCATCTACCTCTTGCTCTTTAGCTTTATCTACTTTAATTTCTTCTGGTGTTTTTAATATCTTTTCTAAAATGTCTTGAGTTTCTTTAGAACGACGATTAGTGTAAACAATATTTTGTTTTTCGGACGGAAGAATATCTAAAACCTTCTCTAAATTATTGAGTTGTTTGTTTTTTTTGATTAAGTTAATATCATCAACAACGAGTATGTCTACCTTCGATAAATCAACTCTTGCATTTTGTGCAACGTCTAGCAACAAGTCTGGAGCTCCAATAATCACATTTGCTTCATTGGTAATATCCTCTTCACTATTTTTAATGGCAGCTCCGTTTATTTCATGATATTTGTTAAAAATCGCTAAACAGTCTGAAGTATTAACTGCCATTTGAGAATTAGCTGTTATAATCAAAATGTTTTTTGCTTTTTTAGCATTTATTATATCAAGAAGAGGTAATACATAAGACATAGTCTTGCCACAACGGGTTGGAGCGATAGTAAATATATCCCTCCCCTGCAAAATAGCTGGTATAACATCTATTTGGACAGTAGTTGGTTCATTTATACCATATTCATCAATTGCTTTTATAGTTTGTTCGCTTAAACCTAACTCTTTAAAATTCATTTTTATTTCCTCAAAAATTATGCGCGACCATATTTATCTTCAAGACGAACTATATCGTTTTCATCTAAATTGTCACCAGTCTGTACTTCTATAAATATAACATCCCTATTTGTATTATTCTGAATTCTATGTTTGGTTTCAGCTGGAATATATACAGCTTCATTAGCTTTCTTAATAATTTTATCGTCGCCAAGGGTAACAACAGCCTCACCTTCAACGATTATCCAGTGTTCCGAACGATGATGATGAAGTTGCAAAGATAAAATACTACCTGGTGTTACGCATATTTTTTTTACGCAATAATTATCTGCTGTTTCCAAAACCTCCCATGTACCCCAAGGACGTGTATCATGGTCGCCTCTTTTATATGTTGTTGCCATTTTTATTCCTTAATAAATTTAGTTTTTCTCTTGATGAATATGAATATAAAGAATATAAGTAAAAACGCAAGGTAAAAAAAATAAAACTAGTGAAAAATTATGAGTTCAGCACCAGCAAAAAAAGCAGTAGAAATATCTAGACTGTTCAATGAAATATTGAATAGTGGCAGTAGTGTTGCAAAACGATTTGATAAAATTATGTCTATGCTTGCTCAAAAAATGAATGCCGATGCGACTGCTTGTTATTTAGTTATAGATGATAACTATATAGAGCTTTTTGCCTCTTATGCATTTAATCCTAAATTAAATAATCATATTGCTTTAAAGGTTGGCGAAGGAATTATCGGTGGAATTGCACAAAGCAAATTAACAACTGAGGTTGAAAATATTTGGCAACATCCAGATTTTTTGTATAGATCTGAAGCCGATGAAGAAAATTATAAAAGTTTTTTAGGGACGCCTATTATCCGTTGGGGACGAGCTATAGGTGTTTTATGTTTATATAAAAAGGATATTTATAATTTTCAAAAACATGAAGTAGAGGCTCTTGAGATGTTGTCTATGGAGTTTTCTGAATGGGCTGCATCTGATGAAGTGCGTGAATATAAAAATAAATTTATTAAACAACGTGGGCAAACGACAAAGGATAAATATCGGGGACTTTCTCTGAGTAGAGGTTATGGATTTGGACCTGCTGTTGTTCATCGTAGACGTCAAGCCGTCACCAAAATA
The DNA here is from genome assembly GCA_015062235.1 of Alphaproteobacteria bacterium. Classification (GTDB taxonomy): domain Bacteria; phylum Pseudomonadota; class Alphaproteobacteria; order RF32; family CAG-239; genus CAZU01. The sequence continues at coordinate 33,675 of SUUZ01000011.1, forward strand.
TTCGCTGAAGATAAGGATGTTGAGTTAGAGCGTTTATCTTCTGCTCATACTTTAATGAATAATGACTTAGATGAAAAGTTTAATGCTAGTAAATTAGGCATCGGTGAACATGCAGATATATTAGATGCTTATAGAATGTTTGCCAAAGATAAAGGTTGGTATAATAAAATTGCTGGACATGTTGAAGGAGGATTAACCGCAGAAGCTGCTGTTGAACGAGCCTACGAAGATATGTGGAATCGCCTTTCTGCAACTCAAGATGTTTATCTTAAAGAGCGTTTACATGATTTGCGGGATGTTGCGGATAGGTTGCTAGCTTATCTAAATGGAGACAATACAGATATAAAAACATCTGAGTTGGAAGGAATCGTAATTGTTGCTCAGACGATGGGTCCTGCAGACTTAATGGATTATGATTACCATAAAATTAAGGCTTTAATTTTAGAAGATGGCACGGCAACAATGCATGTTGCTATTGTCGCTAAAGCTCTTGGTATTCCAGTCGTTTCAAAGATTAAAGGAATATTCAAAGAGGTAAAAAATGGTGAGATTTTGGCTGTTAATGGCGATGATGGCATTGTTTACATTAAGCCTTCAGATAAAATTATTGAAACATTTAATGCCAAGATAGCCGAACGACTAAGACAAATTCAGCAATTAGCAGAACTAAAACATCTTCCATCTAAAACTTTAGATAAGCAAAAAATTAATACATATATTAATGTTGGGCTAGATTTTGATCTGGACTATATTGAGAGTACTAATTGTGATGGAGTGGGGCTTTATCGTACAGAGATTCCTTTTATGGCTGCAGAAAAAATGCCTGATGTTGAAACTCAAGTAGCTTATTATAAAAAATTAATGGATAAAGCGGGCAATAAAAAAGTTGTATTTCGTAGTCTTGATGTGGGATCTGATAAACTTTTGCCCTATTGGACATATTCTGGAGAAGAAAATCCCGCTATTGGTTGGCGTTCAATTAGAATAACTCTTGATAGAAGAGCAATATTACGACAACAGATGAGAGCTTTTATTAGGGCTTGTTCTGGTAAAGAACTTAATGTTATGTTTCCCATGATTGCTAACTTATCAGAATTTCGAGCCGCTAAAGAAACTCTTATGATAGAGTTAGATAAAGAACGCAAGCGTTCAAATAACATTCCGACGAAAATTAATATCGGTTTAATGATTGAAGTACCATCTGTTGTGTTTCAACTTGATGCAATATTAAAAGAAGCTGACTTCATTTCTGTTGGAACAAATGATTTGGCACAATTTGTATTTGCTTGCGATAGAACAAACAACCGTCTCGCTGAAAGATATGATGTATTATCAGTACCTTTTTTAAAAATAATGCGAGAAATTATATCAAAAGCATCTGAAGCTAATGTTTCGTGTTCAGTTTGTGGAGAAATGGCATCTAATCCTATAGAAGCTATGGTGCTTTTGGGATTGGGATATAGAAATTTATCAATATCTGGAGCCTCTTTTGGTAGAGTAAAAAAAATGATACGATCAGCCAATACAGAGCAATTGGCAGATTATCTTAATACCGTTCTTGACTTTAATCAGAGAACTCTACGTCCACAATTAATTGCCTATGCAAATGACCATGGTATTGATATTTTTTAAAAATTATGTAAGATAACTTTACATTGCGAGTCTAACCAGCAACGAAAGAGAAAAAAAGTGAAAAAAGAAAAAATTATTGAAGTAGAAAATACAAATGAGAATATTGAAGCTCCTGCTATGGACATTGAAGCTAAGAAGGGTATTTCTTCTAAAGTGACTAAAGTTGGTGCCATGCTTAAAGAAATGCGTATGCAAAAAGGGTTGAAAATTGTTGATATTTCTAAAAAATTATGCATTAGGAAATGTTATTTAGAAGCAATTGAGGATAGTAATTATAAAGAGATTCCTGCATTTCCCTACGGAATTGGCTTTATTCGTTCTTATGCCAAATTTTTAGGACTAAATGGTGAAAATATTGTTGAACTTTATAAAGAAGAAACTTCTGGATCAAGCGATAAAGATATTCATATTTTAGAACCTCAGCCAGAGGCCACAGTTCCTGGTATACAATATTTGCTTATTAGCCTATTTTTCATTGTCGTTATTTATGTTGGCTGGACATTTTTTAATCAACCACCACAAGAAGAAACATTATCTTCAATTGAACAGACATCTACTGATGCATCCGCAGATAATGACGCTGTAATTATTGTTGAAGAATTTAACTCTAATAATGATGATTTGAACGTATTTAATGGTGAAGAAACCACCGATGCGAGTGCAACGTCCTCAGATAATAAACAAATTACTGTGTCTAATGATGTGTATGTTGAAAACAAAATAAATGAAGAACCTACACTTATTGAAACACCTTCAGAACCGCAACAAGTTGCTGAAAACAATATTCCTAACGAAGGTATATTTATTGAAGTAGTTAAAGAAACATGGATTGAAGTTAAAGATGATAATAAGCTTTATATAAGTAAGGTATTACAGGTTGGTGATACATATAAAGTTCCTGAAGGAAAAGGCAAGATTTTAACTGTAGGTAAGCATGATGGTGTTAATGTATATGTTAATGGCGTTTTAACTGATGTTGTCCGTCCTAACAAAAAGAGAAATATTGCTTTAGATAGTTATTTAAATACTAATTATTAGCTTAATTTAGAGAAAAAATAGCAGGGACTATTGTACCTGCTATTTTCTTGTATAAGAAGATTAATATTTTAGAATTTAAGGATTAACAAAATGAATTTTACAGAAAAGTTAGCCAACGTCGTTAATCGCTACAACGAATTAGAAACCTTGATTGTTGAACCAGGATTATTATCGGAAGAACTTGTTAAAATGAACAAAGAATTGGCATCTCTTTCGCCTGTTGTTGATGCTATTATACAATACAATAGGCTAGAACAAAATATGAATGATGCTAAAGAGATGATGAATGACAGTTCGTTAGATCGAGAAATGAGAGAATTGGCGGAAATAGAATATTATGATATTAAAGAAAAGTTGCCTGAAAAAGAAAAAGAATTGAAAATATTACTTTTACCTAAAGATGACGATGATGAAAAAAATGCTATATTAGAAGTGAGAGCTGGTACAGGTGGTGATGAAGCAGCGTTATTTGCAGCTGTTTTATTTGAAATGTATCAAAGATATGCAACCCTTCAAGGATGGCGTTTTGAAGTAAATGATGTGACAGAAAATGAACTTGGTGGCTACAAAGAGGCTTCGGCCAAAATAACTGGTAAAGATGTGTTTGCAAAACTAAAGTTTGAATCTGGAGCCCATCGTGTTCAGCGTGTACCAGTTACGGAAAGTCAAGGTCGTGTTCACACTTCAGCTGCAACAGTTGCTGTTCTTCCTGAAATTGAGGAAGTTGATTTGTATATTAATCCTGCTGACTTAAAAATAGATGTTTATCGAGCATCTGGTGCTGGAGGACAACACGTTAATAGAACAGAATCTGCAGTGAGAATCACACATATTCCGACTGGAATTGTAGTCCAATGTCAAGATGATCGATCCCAGCATAAAAATAAAGAAAAAGCAATGAATCACTTAAGAGCAAAACTTTATGATCAACAACGTGAAAATATTGACAGTGCTTACTCAGAAAAACGCAAGCTTCAAGTAGGAAGCGGAGATAGATCTGAACGTATTCGTACCTATAACTATCCTCAAGGACGCGTAACTGATCATAGAATTAATTTAACGTTATATAAACTTGATGATGTTGTATCTGGAGATTCCTTAGGCGAAATTATTGAAGCTCTAGTAATGGAAGATCAAGCACAGAAGTTAGCAGAGTTGAATTAATTTATATATTTCAATAAAAAGCTCCGTTTTTTAACGGAGCTTTTTATTATTTCTTGTTATAAAACTTGAAAAACTGATAAATATGAGCAAAATATGCACCTTTAAAACATGCATCTAACATTCCTATAATTAATATTATTATCACAAACAATAGATTTATAATATAATTATCAATCGCTATAAGCTTATAGATTTCAGCAAACATTCTAAATACAATCCAATAAGGCATCATAATAACAAATTGCCCCCAAAACACCGCATTAAAATTGCCTTTTACCATATTATATAACTTTGACCAATTGATAATAGTGTAATCTTCTACAGCAACAGCTGGAAAAACTAAAAACAATGGAGCAAATACGATACTTATTCCTATAAGGCTCATTATTGATAGGATGCTTGTTGGTAAATCTCCAAGATTTAGAAGAGATATTAATACAATCGTTGCAAATGTTGGAATACTAATAATTATAGCCAGAGATATAGAAGCTAGCAAATACCAGCCCATGCGACGCCAAAAATTTTTGGATAGATAATCTATCTCCGCTTTGCAAATTATTGAACGACAATAGTTAATAATTATTCCTGCTGCTGCAATAATAAGAGTTATTGTGCCTATAAATGAAAAGCCTTGATTACAATACGATGCTGAAAAAGCACACATTGATGGCATACCACATACAATTTGAATAACAGCTAAAAATCCAACTACAGGAATAATAGCTTTAAGTAAGATTCTATTTTTGAGAACATATTTAAAACTACGACCAATGGTTTCCCAGAATGGTAGATATTTAATATTATTTTTTGGCATTGTCATTCCTTTCAAATAAAATATCTTTTTGAATTTTGCAGTAACTTATAAAGCAAATAGCAAACATAATTGAAATCATATTAGATAAATATTCACCAATAATAGCAGTAACAAAGTTTATTTCTTTTGCCATTAGAACATTTTGAACAACAGAAAAAGACACAGCTATTCCGACCATCATCAAAACTATACTACTTATTAGCAAAAGAGCTGTATTGCCTTTAGTCTTATGCCATACAACACCTAAATTTGGCAACGGCTCTTTTTCCACAACAAAAGCAAAATAGCTTAAAAATCTTAATGAATATAATGGAACCAAAAAACCTAGAGAAACTACTGCAAAATACATTACTTCTATATGCCAATTAGGCGAAGGAACTCTTTTATAGAGTAAATACACTGAAGTACCTGCTATAGCTAATGTTGATAAATATGCTATAAATAATCCCAACACTTTGAAATCTGATGATTGAGGGATAAAGCTCCTATAGGTTAATTTATTTTTTTTGCTAAATACTATTTCTCCCCAACAACGTATGAACATACAGAAAATGAATATCCCTAAAATATGAACTATTACATAGCTTATTATATTGTTAGTACAATAGTGATTTTGACGATAATATCCGTTGTTACACATAATATCTTGACCACTAACAAAATAAATTAACAACAATAATATTGAAAAAACACTACCTAAAATAACAAAAGATTTAAAATTATCAATTAACAGACCGTAGCTTCCGAGCATTGTCTTAAAAAAAGGCATTTTTACAGGAGTATTATTATTTTCTGTTTTACTTGTCATATTAAATTTCCTTTACTGTTGAAACACCAGGAAGAGATCGTATTTGAGTAAGAATATCGCCATAAAGAGCAAACCCTCCTGATAATACTATCCTAATGTCCCAATTGACATCATCAGGTTTTATATATATTTTATTTCTTCCATTTCTATCTTTGTCAAGAATTCGTTTTAATTGTGATACAGTATTTGTATTATTAACACATATTTCTAGACCATTAGCAACTTCCGCAATAGCTTGATCTAGTGTCTCTACAGTATTAATCATCATTCGCGGGCTACTATCTTCCTCTTTTTTATCAATTGTTATGCTAACAAGTAACGGATTACCTGAATTTATAATATCTTCATAGCGTGCTAACCCTTCTGAGAACAACAATCCTTCAAAGTTAGAGCTACCATCTGACATTTCTAAAAAAGCATATTTATTGCCATTTTTAGATATTCGTTTTTGAAACGAATTAACACAACCTGCTAATTTGCTGCGTAAACTGTCACCAACCCTTAATCCTTGCATAACATCAATGTATTTCTTAACACCTAAGCGTTCCATTCCTTTTTGATAACTATCAAGAGGATGTGCTGATAAATAAAATCCTATAGCTTCGGACTCCAATCGAAGTTTCTCTAATTCAGGCCAATCTGGTTTATCTACTAAGTTAACCTTAGCTTGCAGCTCTTCTGCACCAAATAGTGAATTTTGAGCACTATTCTTTAATTCTGTAGCAGATGCTATATGTGAGACTATAAGATCTATATTAGCAAATATTTTACCTCGTGATTTATCCAAACAATCGAAAGCTCCTGCTTTTACAAGTTGTTCAATTTGACGACGATTAATCTGCTTAGCATCTATACGATGTATAAAATCTGATAAATCTTTGAAAGGTCCTTTTCTGCTACGCTCACTTACTATTGCGTCCATATTAGCAGCGCCAACGGACTTGATAGCAGCAAGAGCATAACGAATATTACCATTTTCAACTGCAAATTCTGTCAATGATTTATTAATATCTGGCGGAAGAACCTTTATTCCCATTTTTTTGCATTCTTCTTTATAAAGTAAAAGCTTATCAACATTGGTAATATCTAAAGACATTACTGCGCACATAAACTCTACTGGATAATGTGCTTTCAAATAAGCTGTTTGGTAAGAAATTAGTGAATAGGCTGCCGCATGTGATTTGTTAAAACCATATGATGCAAATTTTTCCATTTGATCAAATATTTTAGTTGCAGTATTTTCGTCAATTCCATTTTTTAAAGCACCTTCAGTAAACATTGCACGTTGCTTGGGTATCTCATCGCGCATCTTTTTACCCATAACTTTACGAAGTTTATCAGCTCCACCTAACGTATATCCGCCAAGTACTTGTGCAATTTTCATCACCTGCTCCTGATAAACCATAATCCCATAAGTTTCATCAAGAATTGGCGCTAAATCTGGGTGTAAATACGTAATTTTTTCTTCGCCATGTTTGCGTTTGATATATGTTGGAATATTATCCATTGGACCTGGACGATACAATGAAACAATTGCTATGAGATCTTCAAAACGGTCTGGTTTTATCTGCTTGTGGACATCCCGCATACCTGGCGATTCAAATTGAAATACAGCTGAAGTATCTCCGCGCTGTAACATCTCATAAGTTTTTTTATCATCTAAAGAAACCTCTTCAATATTAATTCTTATTCCATGACTTCTTTCAATCCAATCAACAGCTTTCTTTATTACAGTTAGCGTCTTCAATCCTAAAAAGTCAAATTTAATTAAACCTGTTTCTTCAACAAACTTCATATCATACTGAGTAACAGGCATATCAGCTCTAGGATCCTTATATAAGGGAACCAACTGCTCTAAGGGCCTATCTCCTATAACTACTCCAGCTGCATGCATTCCAGAATTACGATATAACCCCTCTAATTTCATAGCAATATCAAAAAGTTTGTTAACTTGAGGATCATTTTGTCGCATTTCTTCCAGTTCAGGAACTTGATCCAATGCTTCTTGTAACGTTGGATTTTTACCTTGAACACCTGGGGGAATCATCTTGGAAATACGGTCAGCCTGAGAATATGGCATTTGTAAAACTCTTGCTACATCACGAATAACAGCTTTTGACTGAAGTTTACCATAGGTAATTATTTGAGCAACCTTCTCCGCTCCATATTTACTTTGTACATATTCTATCGTCTTGTAGCGATTTTCTTGACAAAAATCCACATCAAAGTCGGGCATATTAACACGCTCAGGATTTAAGAAACGCTCAAACAACAAATCTAAACGAATTGGGTCTAAATCTGTAATACGTAGTGCCCACGCAACAATTGAACCTGCTCCAGAACCTCGACCAGGTCCAACAGGAACCCCATTATTTTTCGACCAATTAATGAAATCTGACACAATCAAAAAATATCCTGAGAAACCCATTTTTTTGATAACACTAAGTTCATAATCCAAGCGTGAATAGTATTTATCATCAATAGCTTTTTTTTCTTCATCAGTCATGCCTTTAAAATAGACATGTTTTTCCATAAGTTTGGCTAAACCTTCTTTAGATTTTTTTTCAATATATTCATCTTGTGTTAGTCCATCTGGACAAACAAATATTGGTAATAACGGCTCAACCTTACTTGAAAGGTAGTTGCATCTTTTGGCGATAATCACAGTATTTTGAATTGCTTCTGGTAAATCAGAAAACAACTCTACCATTTCCGTTTCACTACGTAGGCGATTATTAGGAGAGAACTTGCGGCGATTGTCATTTGTTACATATTCTGATGCTGCTATACAAACAAGAGCATCATGGGCTTCAAACATATCTGTATCAAAAAAAAAGGCCTCGTTGGTAGCAACCAACGGTATGTTTAATTTATAAGCAATATTAATAAATTTTTCTTCAGTTTGCCTTTCTGTATCTATCCCTAAACGAGAAAGTTCTATATAAAATCTATTTCCAAAAATATCTTTGAGTTTTTTTGCTATATATTCGGCCTCTTCGTCACGATCTTCTAACAACAAACGCCCTATTTGCCCTTCAACACCTGCACTAAGCGCGATAATTCCTTCATTTACGGCTTCTAAATCACTTATTTTTAAATATGGTTTTTCTTGAGGTGTTGGATTATCTAGGTAAGATATTTTCATAAGATGCATAATATTGTTATAGCCAATATCATTCATTACCAACAATATTATCTTGTCAGGCTCAATTATTCGACCTTTTGATTTTAGTAAGTCATCAGAATCTGGATTGCGAAGATAAAATTGGCAACCTAAAATTGGCTTTATTCCTGCATCTGAGGCAAACTTTGAAACAGCTTTACCACCAAACATATTAGCTGTATCTGTCATTGCAAAAGCTGGAATATTCATTTCAGACATTTTTTTTACCAAAGCAGGAACTTTCATTGCCCCTTCAGACAATGAATATGCTGTGTGCACTCTCAAGTGTATAAACTTTGGATCGGCCATTGAAATACGCTATACTTATTTAACTTGACTACAATGATAAACTCTTTTGTCTGTATTCTCAATTAAAAAAAAGATATAAACATAAAAAAACGATTTTAATAGTTAAACAACCAATATAACCCCTAATATTATCAAAATGAAACAAAACATTTTTTTCATTAATATTTTAGGGGTAATCTTTTCTTTGAATGTAAAACAATAACAGGTAGATAAAAAGTAACATGCTGCTAATAAGAAAATAGGTTGTAAAGAGCTAATACCTGAACTTACAACAGGAGACAATACAGATAATCCATAAATAGAACAAACCATTCCCAAAAAACAAAGGAGTTCATTTAAGGCAAAAATTTTGAATTTTTGTAAATAAGGTGGAAAGTTGCGAATTATATCTTTGCGTGATTTTTTGAATAGCAAAAAGATAAAGGGGAGTATACCTGATATAAAACAAGGGTATACAATCATATTTATCCAATTATTATCTACATTCATAACCCCTTTGACAATAACAACACGACAAGAAACAGCCAATGATGACATCACCATCCACCAAAAAGCTCTGCTTAATTTGGGAATTTTTGCCCCTTTTATACTTAAAGCAACAGAGGCTAAAATTATGATCATAAATCCAATGTACTGATGAAGATTTAAAACCTCATCGAGAACAAAAAAAGAAAGTATAGGAACAATTATTTGACCAAGTGAAAAAAGAGCTGCAACGATTGACGTATCAATAACTTTCATTGCTGTATAATAGGGATATAAATAAACAATATCAAAAATTCCTAAAATTAAATATATCCAAAGGCATTCAAATGATGGAATGGTAGGCATACCAAACATAAACACTAGAGGTATAAAAACAGCATCCATTAATGATACATAAAATATCATCGTGGTCTGGCGTTTGAAAGTGTTATTAGATAACAAACTTTCAATTATAATTGCAATGGCATCAAAAAATGGTGATAAAATTGCTATGAATATATAAAAAAACATATTTAACTCTTCAAAAACTATTTTATATAGCATTTAAACCACCGTTTAAATGCTATATCTACTTTGATTGTATATCAAAAAAAGTAAAAAAGCAGTTAATTGTATTTTATGACATATTTTCAATATATTAGCGGATTTTTGTTTGCGTTATTTTTCATCTTAAAAACAACTTAAAATCTATAGCATTTAAACGGTGGTTTAAATGCTATATTTGTGCTTTATAACATATTGATTTTTCATACATTCACTTGTTAAATATAAAATACTTTATCCTTTTACATTAATTTAGGCTTTATATTTACTGGAGAAGAGCGGGAATGGAAGTTTGGATTACAGATAGAACATTTGAGAAGATTTTTGTATTAGATAGCAAAAAGCCTGCTTTGAGATGGAGC
>SUUZ01000013.1 GCA_015062235.1 Alphaproteobacteria bacterium
GCTCCATCTCAAAGCAGGCTTTTTGCTATCTAATACAAAAATCTTCTCAAATGTTCTATCTGTAATCCAAACTTCCATTCCCGCTCTTCTCCAGTAAATATAAAGCCTAAATTAATGTAAAAGGATATTGCTGGACCATTTTTCATTGTCCAAACACTACATTTTTTATAACCACTGGCTTTTTTTATATCACAGGCATAATCAACTAATTGCGAACCTATCCCCATTTTTTGATATTCAGGTCTTACATACAAAATATTAATTTCAAAAACTTCTGTTGATGGTGTATCTAACATCATAAATGCAACTATCCGTTTTTGTTTTTCAGCTACATAACATTCATATTTTTGCAAATAGCCTTGCCATTTTTGTAAGATGTCTTCAGTAATACATAAATTATCTAAGTAATCATCAGGCAAATATCCTCGATACGAAAACTTATACGAGGATTGAACCACCTCAATAATATCAAAAACATCGTCTAGTGTCGCTTTTCTTATTTGCATATTATAATTCTTTATCTTTTCTTACAAATATAAAGCAAATGAGAACTATATCCCTGTTGGTCTAGGCGTTCACAAGTTAAAAAATGCCATTTTAAGAAAGCTTCATAATCTTTTTTGGGCAATTCCTCGATCCATTCTCTCATAACATATGCTATTCCATCAGTTGCTACATTTGTAATATATTTTGTGTTAGTTTTATCAAAGAGCTTTTTAAAATCTTCTATATAAAAAGCGCTAAATACTTCTTCTGGAACATCTTTAACACGACCGATATTATCCATTAACTCTACTAAACGATATGCCGCTTGATGACGCAAACCATAACCTGTCATAATTGAAGCACATGGAAGATAAGCAAACATACATATAGCACCTTTCTTAGCAACACGTAATGTTTCGCTGACTGCTTTGTTTTTATCTTTTTTATTAAACAAATGATACATAGGTCCAAGATTTAACACCATATCAAAAGTTTTATCTTCAAACATTGTCAAATCCAAAGCATCTGCAACCATGCAATTAAAATTTTTTAGTTTTTTGCTTTTAGATTTCATTACTTCAACGTTTTTAGGCGTAAGGTCAACAGCAGTAACATCATATCCCATTTTTGCCAATGCAATAGAATAACGTCCTGTAGCTGCACCTATTTCTAATATTTTAGCCTTAGGTTTTAAAAATTTTTGGATATAACGCATAGTAGTTAAATATTCTACATTATGTCCTCTATCACTAACCAAACGAGTGTCTTCATCATATTCTGTATATTTATTTATAATGATGTCTTTATGTTTATTTACAACCATGCCACGCCCCTTTTTAGTAGCTTTATAAGTATATTTGTAAGCTATACTTAGTATTATAAATAAAAATACTTTTCTATCATTAAGAATAAAAAAATTTACACAACAGAATCACAAATTTATATTTGCTACCTAGATTAATTAAAATTTAGATTCTAAGCATTTTGTTTTTTACTTTGATGCAAGTGTAGAACATTAGGATTAATTTTTACATTTTGCGGCTTATAGGGTACTTCTGTTGATGAAGATATACCGCGCAATTCAGCTAATTTTCTAGAGAAGGGAATTTGTGCTTCAACATTATTTGAAGGAGTTTTTTGATCTGTAGCTTCTTGTATATTAGATTTTTCTTGGTTTCTTTGAGATAAGTGCTCAATAAAACTATCAAATGTGTAAATTTTGCTCTTATCAATATTGTATTTATTTGCAAGATTTAACAAATAATCTTTATTTTCATTTGTACTAATAATTGCTGCAATTCTTTCAGGATTTTGTGTAAAATCTACAGTTGCTATACTGTGTTCAGTACCTGTATCTTGATTAGCATAAGCTTTTTCTTTATCATCTTTAGGAGCTATAGCAAATAAACATCCAGCAGGTAAAAACCTGCGTTCACCAACAACATTTAAACCCGTAAAATCTTTGATAGATGTGTCAATATTATTCGCAGTTGTAACATCAAGCATCCCTGGAGAGGTCTGCGAACGAGAAACTTCATCTTCTAAATATCCTAAATGTCCACTTGATAAAATATCTTCAACACAAGTAATACTTTGCACCCCATGAAAAAACAACGGACTATCTTTAGATATGTTATTACGTATAAGTTCCGGATATGTTTCCATAATTCTCCTTCTTTCATCATTGTCAGATAAACTTTCAGGACGAGCTACATTAATCAGATCTTGATGATATTTTGCCTCTTTTTTAGCATTTTCTGCTAATACTTCATATGCCGTGCCCTTCTTGGATTCATATTTTTCTATTTTAGTCATGGCTCTACTTAATGCAGATTCTCTAACCTTTAAATAATCTTCAAATTCCTTACTCATTTTATATATTCCTAAAATTGTTTAGATAAAATCTCTAACAACAAACATACCGACCATCAGCCTACTTTTTACTATACCATGTTTTGCCATAAAAAACAATATATCCTTTTAAAATTATAAAAAATGGCTTTGATGACACAAGTTGTTAAATCATACGAACCGATGCAAACTCTTACAAATCAAGGCTTATATGGAAATGATAACAAAAATGTACAAATTGGGTATATGAAATCAATCTAACCGCAAATTCTTGATAAAAAACAAGAGGTTACATTAAAAAATGCAACCTCTCTCCAAATTGGTGATGCTTACCTCACGGTTTACGAGTTGATTTTTATAAAATCATTTATTGAGTACTAAAAGTAAATCTTTTACCTCAATCATATTATTACATATATGTACTTTTCCTAATGAATTAATTTTTTTAATATATTCTTTTTTGTCATATAAAATATGTTCAAGATAAGCTATAACTGTCATATTCGCTTTTATAGCAGCAGTTATTCCATATATAGAATCTTCAACAACAATACAATCTTTGGGAGTATAATTCATTTTTTCGGCCGCATATAAAAACAAATCAGGTTCAGGTTTGCCATGAGCAACAAAGCTAGCAGAAAAAACTTTTTCTCGGCTAAAATATCGTTCAAGATTAAGAGGTTCAAACCGCGCTTTAATTCCGTTCAAAGAATTTCCGGTAGCAACACATTGATCAAATTCTTTTAACTTAAAAATATCTTCAATCCCATCTGTTAAAGAAATATTTTTATTTACAGCTTCACTTATTTTATCATTAATCTGCTTTACAATATCCGCATTGGCATTTTTACCTAAAGATAACAGAGCTTCCAGTTGTTTTTGTTGGCCTTTGCCTATGATATACTGAATAACATTATCTCTGGTTAAACTAATACCATATTCTTCTGCAAATTCTACATATTTATCTGTAGCAATATGCTCTGTATCGGCAATTACTCCATCAAAATCCCATATTATCAACTTTTTCATAAATTTTCTCCTTAGAAGGAAATAACATAAAACATATTAAATTGTAATTAATTTTTCGAATATTTGCCTATAATAGTTGTTTTTGAAAAACGAACATTCGAAACTGCTGAAAGGCTTGGAAAATAAAGAAAAAGCAGGCATTTCTCAGCCTGCTGTTTGTATTGGTGATGCTTACTTCGCAATTTACGAACTTAAAATTATTCAATTCCACCACGACCTTTGGATATCGGTTGAACCGGCTTTTCGCGATATTTTTCAAGATCATTTCTGTAATAATCGACCATCCAATCACCGTCCTTCATAGAATGCGCCAATTCTTCTCCGTGCTTCCAAGTCGCAATTAAATATCCGACCGACAAATTATCATTTGATTCAGGAACAACCCATTTAGTATTTTTACGAAGTATATCCAATGTCTCTTCCAACATTTCGGCATTTGGTTTTGTTTGTTTTTGCTCTTTCATCAAATGAGACATAACTCTACCGTACACCTCGACCTCATCCATATGGTATCCGGTTATACGATTAGAATTAAGTGATTTCCACAACTCCGAGTCATGCGGCTCAAATACCTCATCTTTGATGATGGCAGTTAACTCCGGACTGTAATGTTTTTCTTCTTGTTTATATTGAAGGAATTCATTCTGCCGGATATTTTCAATGGTATCAAGAGCATTTTTCGCAGTCATATCCTTTTTGATACGAAAAGTTGTTCCGTTAACGGTACTGATAACAAAATCGTTTTTTTTGGCCAGTTTTTCCATTCCCTTTACTACATCTCCGACTGAGAAATCGTTTATGGTATCATAAACGGCTATTTTCATTTTTCCGGCTCTGACATCCCTTAATGACTGAATAGCTTCGTCAAAAGACATTTCCGGCTCAACAACAAGAGGTGTACCATTAATATCTGTATAGCAGAAAGCATCTTCACATTTGGCTATCTTGAGCATATCATCGACAGTGAATGCAACAAGACTACCTGCCGCAGCAATGTATTTAACCCCTTTTTCTTTATAATCTTTTCCCATGTAATTTCTCCACGATTACGTGTTATACCTTAACTATAGCTCATTTTTGTGTTTTTATCAACTTTTTTTATTTATACTGTCAAAAGTTCGTAAAATTTCCCAAAATGCACATTTTTAAAAACATAACATTCGAACCAGATTAAGTACTTAATTTAAAAAGAAAAAACAGCCATTTTACAGGCTGTTGTTTGTATTGGTGAGCAGGAATCAAAGAAAATCGGACCAAAATCGGTAATTAATATCAACTTTTTCTTGGAGCATCGTTCTGAAATATTGGCGATGAAAGAGCAAGTCCAATTAATAAGAAGTTTTCTTGCCGCTTAAAATAAAATCAGGACAAAAAGCACAAAGAGAAAAAGCCAAAATCGTGATGAAATGACAGCTTCATCATGGTTCTGATATTACATCTTGTAATGTCTTATCAGGAATTGCATTGTTTATATAGCGATGTAAAGTCTGCCAAGTACAGCCCATAAGCCTTGCAATTTCTGATTTTGATACATTTTTGTCTAATAGTTCTTTTATCTTGTTGTGCTTTTTCTCAAGCTTTTTATAAGTAAAACCAAAAGGTCTTCCAAGGTGTTTTCCTTCATCTTTTAGTCTTTGAAGTGAATTTTTTGTTCTATCAGAAATTAATTGGCGCTCAATTTCGCTTGCTAATCCAAAAGCAAATGCCAAAACCTTACTCTGAATATCAGCTCCCAAGCGATAATTCTCTTTTAAAGTCCATATTTGGCAATCTTTTTCGAGACAATTTTGTAAAATTCCCATAACTTCGAGCAGATTCCTTCCCAAACGAGAAAGCTCCGAAGCAATTAAAATATCGCCTTTTTTGAGTTTTTTTAATATTTTTCCCAGTTTTCGATTATTTAGAACCTCTTTAGAAGAGATTACTTCTTCAATCCATTTATCAATTTTTAGATTATTTTTTTCTGCGAATGCTTGAATTTCGTGTCTTTGATTACAAACCTGTTGGTGATTCGTACTTATTCTACAATATCCATAAATCATATCAGTTCCTTACAAATAGTTACATAACTATTTATAAGAATAACCAATATTTCTAAGGGAAAACCTATATAAAATAGACACTCTTCGTAAACCAACGT
>SUUZ01000001.1 GCA_015062235.1 Alphaproteobacteria bacterium
AGCAAGTTTTTATTGATTTTCTTTTAAATATTTATCCACGGTTGCAACAACTATACAACCTATGCAAGAAATAACCAATAAATAAGAGAGAAATAAAAAAATAAACGCTATCCAAAAACCACCGTTTTTGTAGAGGCGATTTCATTGTTTTTCAAAAGAGTAGGAAAATTGGATAAAATCCTTGTATTATCTCATTTTTTCCTTGCATTATTATTTTTGTTGGATTATGAATTTTGCTATGTGAAATAAACGGTGGTTTTTGTAGATTCTACCGAAAGTTGTAAGAGGTTGATTTTGATTGTAGGATATTTAGACAACAGCTCAAAGAATATCAGTCCTGATACTCAGCGAGATATTGTAAATCAATATGCTCGTGAAAAAGGATTTGATATTGATGTATTTTTTGCTGAAGCTGATATCCAAAACATAAAAAATAATATCAACTCTCAAAAAAACACCTTAATTGTGGCAAACATCGCCTGTTTAGGCAACAAATTAGCAACAATTGTCGAAAATATAGAATTTTTAGTTTCGAATGGATTTGAGCTAATAAGTGTCAAAGAAAGTTTGCAATTTGATAATTCAAAAGAAACCAAACAACTTCTTAATGGCGTTAAATTATCCATAGATATTAGAAACTCTATGGTTTCTACCATAACTAAAAAAGCCTTAAAAGACAAAAAAGATCAAGGCGCTATATTAGGTTTTGTCAAAGGGCAAAAATGTAAATCTACCATATTAGAACGCAACAAATATAAAATAATTCAGTTGTATCACGAAGGAAAAACAAAAAAACAAATAGCTAAAACTATTGGTTGTAGCATATCGCTGATATTTAAATACCTGCAACAATACCCTGAATTGAAAACAAAAATGAGGGAAATATGAAGCCGATATTAGTTCATTTGCATATATACTATCCTCATCTTTATAAAGAACTCAAAGAGTGTGTGTTAAATATAACTCCACACAAGTTTGATCTTTTTGTAACAATGGTCGAAGAACATTCAGAAATTATATCGGATATTAAGGAAACATTTCCTACTGCTAAAATAGAAATCATTGAAAATCGCGGTTATGATGTAGGACCATTTATTCATATACTAAATCAAGTTAATCTAGATGATTATGACTACGTTGTAAAGCTACATACTAAAAGCGATAAACCAACACCATGTTATCTTTTTGGTTTTGATGCATCTGGTGATAAATGGCGTAAAGAGCTAACTAGCTTTATGAATGATTGGAATAAAACAATATCTTTTATAGAAAAAAGACAAGATGTTGGAATGGTTGCTGGCGCAAATGTGATTTTAGATGATAGTATTTCTAAATATAAACACAATCATCCCAAGACTCTTAAAATTGCTAACAGTTTAAAAAATATATCAAAAAAATCTAATTATACCTTAGTTGCAGGGTCAATGTTTTTAATCAAAGCTAACTTGCTCAAGCCTATACATAATAAATTTTCATTAGCAGAATTTGAGAGATATAATCGTGACGGTAATACATTAGCCCATGCATTTGAATGGTTATTTGGTCTATTGGTTTGTTATTCTGGATATATCATTTCCGATATAAATAGCGTGGTTAACTACAGAAAAATAATAAATAAAATAAAACATATCTACATAGGTACAATCCGTTTTATTTATCAAAAAAAAGTTAGTCGCTCTGGATACCTAACCATTAAAATTTTAAAACTTCCCATTTATCGTAAACATTTATTGGTAGGTGATAATTAAGACATGACTAGACTAGTAATATATGCCTCATACGACACTCAAGGAATAGTCCATGATTATGTAATAAGTTACCTAAAGAGGCTAAAGCGAGTTGCAGACAAAATAATTTTTATTGCAGACAACAAAGCAAAAGCTGAAGAAAAGCAGAAACTAAACGGGTTAGTTGAATTTTGTGACTTTGCACCGCATGGCGAATATGACTTTGGTTCTTACAAGCGTGGTTATCAATACGCCTCAAAGCAAGGTTTGTTAGAAGAAGCAGACGAACTTATTTTATGTAACGATAGTTGTTTTTCCGTTATGGATTTTGACCAAATGTTTAGCGAAATGAGCCAACGAGACTGTGATTTTTGGGGTGTTACAGATAGTTTAGAAATTCAGCATCATTTACAAAGCTATTTTTTAGTCTTTAAGAAAAACGTATTCACACATCAAAAATTTGCAAATTGGCTTGGAGCTGTTACTCATAAAAATGATTTTAGAGAAATAGTAAAAACTTATGAAGTGCCTCTAAAGTCATTTTTAGAAAAACTTGGTTTTAAGGGCGATGCCTTCATAAGAACAAATAATAATATTGGACCAATGTCTATTTCTTTAACTTTGTATCGTCAAAAAGCACCATTATTAAAAAGAAAAATTTTTGTTATTCCAAATACTTGTAGTGAATCTGTTAGAAAAATTTTACGTATCTTAAAAAAGGAATCTCCGACAGATTATTATGAATTATGTAAATACTACAAAACAACTTTTAGTCGCATATTTCCAATTATTCTACCCAAATATTGGAATGGACTTATTAGATTTCTCTATCAAAGAAAAATAACCAAATCAGGCAAATCACTCATAAAAATTTGTAAGATACCTGTTTACAGAATGATATATAAAAACACTATGGAGGATTAATAATGCAATACATTATAGTACAAGCTGGTGGTAGAGGTTCAAGATTAGAAACGCTGACGACTAATAAGCCCAAGGCTTTAGTACCCGTTGATAATCTTCCGATGATATTTCATTTATTTAATCAATATCCCAATGCAAAATTTAAGATTATTGCAGACTATCAGAAGGATACATTCAAAAGATATTTGAAAGTCTTTGCTAAAGTTGACTATGAGGTTGTTGATGCATCAAAGAAAGGCACATGCTCTGGTATACAAGATTGTTTGAAGTCAATTCCAGATAATACGCCATTTATGTTAATTTGGTGTGATTTGGTTTTATCCAAAATACAACGGGGGGTATTCAATGAAAACAACAACTATTTGGGGATTTCAAAAGACTTTCCATGCCGTTGGTCATATAAAAATAATAAATTTGAGGAAACACCATCATCAGAAGATGGTGTAGCTGGTATGTTTATTTTTAAAGATAAAACTCAAATAGCAGATGTTCCAGAAGAAGGTGAATTTGTGAGATATCTATCACAAAAAGATATTTCATTTAATAGGTTGGATATGTATGGCGGTTTAGAAATAGGAACAATGCTTTCATATTTTCAAAATGAATTAAATAAACCCAAATGTCGTCCATTCAACAAAATGGAGTTTAAGGGCGATATTGTTTTGAAATATGGCATTAATGAACAAGGGCACAAATTAGCTCAAGATGAGGTTGCCTGGTATAAAAAAGTAGTTAATCTAGGTTATACCAATATTCCTAAAATATATGGTTATGATCCGTTAGTTATGGAAAAGATAAAAGGACAAAATATTTTTGAGTATGCCTTTTTAACCAAAGGATTTAAGAAAGCACTGCTTAACAAAATTATTACAGCTCTTAAAGATTTGCATAATATAGTTCCGACAGAAAAATCAAATATTGATGATTGTGAAAACAACTATATTACTAAAACATTTGATAGATTAGCCACTGTTAAAGACTTAGTTCCGTTTGCTAAAGATGAATTTGTAATTATAAATGGTAAGAAATGTACCAATATATTCGCAATCAAAGACAAAATAATAGCAGATATACGTTCTATGTACCCCAAAGAATTTCATTTGATACACGGAGATTGCACATTTCATAATATGATGATTGAAACCGAAGGTGTGCGTCCGATTTTAATTGACCCAAGAGGGTATTTTGGCAAAACAAAGTTTTTTGGTGATGTTGATTATGATTGGGCAAAGCTTTATTACTCTGTTGTCGGTAATTATGACCAATTTAATCGTAAGAACTTCTCCCTTGAGGTAAAAGAAAAAGAAGTAGACTTAATGATAGTTTCAAATAATTGGGAAGAACTTGAAGACTATTTCTTTGAAATAACACAAACAGATCGTAAAAAGATAAAATTGCTTCATGCCATTATATGGCTTTCATTAACTACATACGCCTGGGAAGATTATGATGCAATTTGTGGGGCATTTTATAAAGGTTTATTAGAATTACAGGAGTATTTGGATTATGTCGAATAATTTAATCTTATCTCCTTTAGCTCATACATGGATATTTGATATCGACGGAACAATATGCATTCATAATGGATATAAAAATGGAGGAGATGTTATTTTAGATGGCGTAAAAGAACTATTTGCCCAAATCCCAGATGAAGATATGATTGTCATTTTAACTTCTCGGAAAATAGAAGAAAAAGAAAACCTTATAAAATTTATGAATGATAATGGATTAAGGTATAATCATATTATTTTTGATGCGCCTATGGGAGAAAGAATTTTAATTAACGATGATAAACCAAGCGGACTAAAATGTGCTCATGCTATCAATAAAAAGAGAGATGAAAGTTTAGATATAGAATTAATTATAAATAAGGGGCTATGAAGATGCAAAAAGAAATTAATTTTTTAGGACTACCTATTATAAAAATAAAAAAAAGTGAAAATTATGAAAAAAGATATTTTTTAGGTATTCAATATAAATGCAAAAAATATGCTCGCCGTCATTATGATTTTGTAGAAGCATTTAAGGATAATGTCCCATTTATTAATAATCGTAATATAAAGGTTATTCTAAATAATCTAGGAGAAGCTGTAATTTATGCTCGAACAGCAAAATTTTGGCACAATAAAAATGATTTAGTTTTTGGAACACGCTTGCAACATGCTGATATATTTAAAATGTATGCTCCTGAAATTCCTGTTTTTTATTGTGGTGAGGCAAACTTAATCAAACCAGCAAGTTATAATGGTAACTACTTTGAAGCAATCCTATTTGATGAAGATCTAATAAAAATAAACAATAAAGGAAAACCATTCTTAGAAGCTTGGGAAAAACACAAAGGAGTGAATTTTTCATCTCTTAAATACAAACCTGCTATTATATCAGAAGAAACCACAAAATGCGCTCTAACTAAAGCTTCTGCTTTAGGAATTGACATCAATAACTTTGTATTTCTAATGCCTTTTGCTCGTTCAATTGAACTACTCCCCAAACAATTTTGGGACAACGTAGAATATGAATTAAAAACAAAAGGATTTGATATTGTATACAACTCTAAAATGTTTTCCCTTACAGAAGCTTATGTTTTAGCAAGTAAGGCAAAAGCTATTATTGCTTTACGATCGGGTTTTAATGATGTTTTGTGTGAAATTAAAGTTCCCCAACATATAATTTATGGTCATAACGATTGGCATGGTGATTTACAACCAATGTATAGTTTTAAAGACTTTCCTTGGGCCGCAAAAGAATTTATTACAGAATATAATACTCTTAAACAAGATATAAATGATATTAAAAAAGATATATTGGAAAGCATCTAATAATGAACTTAGCAAAAAATTTATTCAAAATTAAAATAACAGATAAAGGTATCCAAATAAAATTATTATTTATTAGTATAAAATTTAGACGAAGACTTAACGAATTTATTTTAACACTAAAAGAGTTAAAATCAAAAATTGATTTTATAGAAAAAAATCATACAGACAGCATTACCCAAATATATAGAAATTTAAACTTCTTTTTAGACATAAATAAATGCCCAAAAGCTAGAGGAAGATTGCGTAAACTACAAGAGCTTAATCATTACCTACTAAAGAATCTAAAGAATATTTGTAATGATATTGATATTAAATTTTGGTTAAGGGGGGGGGAGTGCATTAGGTGCATATCGCCATATGGGATTTATTCCTTGGGACGATGATATTGATTTAGGAATGATGAGAGAGGATTTCGATAAATTGGTAAATCATTTAAATCATCATTCAAACACATTTAAAATAATTTACTATTATCATAGAGACTGTAAAGTCGCAAAATTTGTTTTAAAAGATCACATAGATACTCCAATTTTTTTAGATATATTTCCTTACGACTATTGTAAAGGTCAAGACAAGCTTTTCTATAAAAAATATGTAGCAGATAAACGAAAGTTAGTTTCTGAATTATCACACATCAAATATAAAGAAAATTATGCTAACAAATTAGCTAAAACAACTATTTCTCATATAGAAAGAATAAATAATAAATACAAAATACAATACAATAATTTGCCTAACAAAACAGGTATTATATCCGCAATAGAACAGATATATAATTTTTCCAACCCCAGATATTTTAATAGTAATGTAATTTTCCCATTATCTACTGCAACATTTGAAAACGAAGAATACTATATTCCAAGAAAAATTGAACAATATTTACAGATTTATTATGGCAATTATATGGATTTTCCTTGTCATATAAACACACAACAACACTCATTCATGTTTGACAAAAAAAACTATAATAAAATTGATAAATTACATAACAAAATAATAGAAGGAAAAAGTAAATGATTATAGGATACACATCTGGAGTATACGACCTATTTCATATAGGACATTTAAATTTATTGCGTAATGCAAAAAATTTATGTGATAAACTTATTGTAGCTATAACTACAGATGAAGCAGCTTTGTATAAAAACAAAGCTCCTTTTATACCACAAGATGAAAGAATGGAAATAGTCAAAGCTATAAAATATGTTGATGAAGTGGTTTGGCAAGACGATTTAGATAAAATTAAAGCTTGGGAAAAATATCATTACAATAAATTATTTGTAGGATCTGATTGGAAAGGCTCAAATAAATGGATAAATTACGAGCAAGAACTTAGTAAATTAGGATGCGAAGTTGTTTATCTTCCATATACGCAGACAACAAGTTCTTCCATAATTCAGCAAACACTAAAAAAATTTAATAATCAAATTTAAGTATAACCGACCACACAAAAAAGGCTTTCAGATAAAATTCTGAAAGCCTTTTTTCTAACTGGTACGCGCGCAGGGATTCGAACCCTGGACCCACTGATTAAGAGTCAGTTGCTCTAGCCAACTGAGCTACGCACGCATAATCCCATTATTCAAGCAACGAGTGGACTATAATCTAACAAATTTATAAATGCAACAATATTTTTAATTTTTTTAATTTTTTTTGTTCATATATCTAAATGCTCAAATATTTATTCAAAATATCCCCCAATATCTTTGCCCATTCTTCTGCCCCCTGCTCTATATTGTCAAATTCATCATCCCTAATCTCAATCAATGCATAATCAAAACCCTTTTCTTCACCACAAATCACCGCCGTTCCTGTATTATATTTACGCAAATCATAGGGCACATTTTTTCCAACATTTTTATCAGTTTTTTGCAATTCATCATACAAAAATTCAGCCAATTTTGTTGGTTTATGAAACAAAACACCAGCTTGCCATGGACGATATTCTCCCCCCTTTAACTGCGGTGTATAACTATGTATCGAAAAAACAACTGGCTTTTTGCCTAACGACTTAATATACTCAAGCTGATTTTCTACTGTTTTATAATAAGGAAAATAATATTTATCCAAACGTTTTTTTATTTCAGTTTTATCCAAATTTTCATTGCCTTTAATAACAACCTTATCACTAACTTTAACAATCAACTCTTCTTCATTTTCACGACGATTCAGATCAATCAACAACCTTGAATATCGTCCCAAAACAGCGCAACAATTAAGCCTTTGTGCAAGTTTTTTAGTCAGTTCTTTACACCCTTTATCTCTGGCTATATGGGTATCAAGTTGTTTTTCATCAAGCCCCAAATTATTATATTCTACAGGCACGTCTACCCCTGCATGCTCACACGTCAAAAGCAATACTGAATCTGACTTTTTATTAACAATTTCCAACACCTTATTTTCCATATCCCATAGCCTCTTTCACTTTCTTATTATAACTTGGATTAACATATCCTAGTTTTCCTGTATGCGTCAAAGCCTGAGCTACAACCCTAGCATACTCTTGTTCTTGTCCTATCAAATCATTAGAAACAACTCGTTTCAATGGACGATACGAATCATGCGGCACAAAATCATAACCATATGCCAATGGATGCATAACCGTTTTGGTATCTGTCATCTGATTATTGTGCCAAGTATATTTATTTAGCAAAAACCTATTAACATGATGCGAACTATTAGCAACAGCAGAAGCCACAAATTCACGGTTAAACTGCAAATATGCCTCAACAAAACGTTTATTAAAATTAGCATTCATAGCCCTCATCTCAACAGTATGCTTAGGCAAAACATTTAAGGTTTTATATTTGTTACCATAAGCAGACATCTCTTCTAATTCTCGCTTATCATCACACAAATCAACCATTACAGTCAAAAATGGATAATCTCTTTTGCCATTTGAACTCAGATTGCGACTTATATATGTTGCATACAGCAAATTATTATCTCTTCTTTCTGGCGCAGCAAATGCTCCAACTATTTCTTCTTCATGCTGCATCATTCTCTTTACTAAACGTTTATATGTATCAAGGTCAAATCCTTCTGCTGATAAATGTTGATGCAAAGAACAATGCTTGTTTACATGCCCATCTTCAAAAGCATCTAATATCCTTAAACAACTTTCTTCATCTTGCTTAGAGCGCATAACCCTACTCGCAAATTCAACTGGAGCTAAGCCATTATACGGTGCTAAACTTTCATCTCGCATTATTACACCAGCTGATTTTGGATCTTGATAAACATTGGCATCTTTATTGCTTGAATAAAGTCTTTCCCAACCATTTCTTTCCTTCAAATAATCTATCAACACAGCATAATCACCATATTGTTCTGGTACATAAAATTCTAATTCAAAACCACAAGGCCAATACCCATATTGCTGGGCATGTCCAGTTTCTTCGATCTGAAAAAAATCATTCATTTTTTGGTTGTCTTTAGGCATATGCTCAAATTCTTTACTCAAACGATTACGCAAAGAATGAAGGCGTTTTATTTCTCTTTTTCTATCTGCAAACGTATATCCTGCTCGATATTTATAGTCCTTAGCAACATTATTACGAACAAAACTATCCGCAGCAAATAAAGCTCGCTGATAAACATCACCACCTTTGGATATTTCTGTAAAATTAGCATCAAGATATCGCAATATATCTCTACCAACCATCAATCCATGAGCACTGGAATATGGCATATTAGTTTTTATCGGCCAATTACCAAACTCTGCTTTATGATCATCTTTGGTTGCAAAACTATAGACAAACTGCCTAAATTCAAAACCAAAAGTTCTCATTCCATCAACCAAGGCTGATAACCTACCATCATTTGTTTTAGAATGTTTTTTTGATGTTAAACGAGTTAATTGTGGTTTATCAGCATTGTAGCTATCAACTCCTAAACTGACATCTTCAACAAAAGCATGAAATCTTTCTTGTGCATCATCACCATAATTTTTGCTAAAATATTCAACCATACCCGCAAATGGTGCCAACATATTATCTACATGCCAATCATAATAAAACTGCTTAAATTTTTTGCCTCCTACCATAGCAAAATAGTCAGCAAAAGCCTCTTTAACATCTTCAACCGTATTTTCTACATTATTATTCATTTTATTTCTCTCAATTATCCTATAATCAAATTTACCTTAGCTTAAAGTGTGTAGATGTTCTTCCCTCTGAGCACCCACACTTCACTAATGGGTAAAAATGCTCAGAGGCTGATAATCAAGAGTAGAATCGAAATAAGAGATAAAGAAATTATGCAAGCCAAAACAGCATTGCCTCTAATGGCAATGTTCAAAACTGATAAAATATTTTGACTTACACCAAACATATTGCTCCGTTTTTAATCTAACTTTTTAAGGATATATGAAACAAAAATATTTTGTCAATAAAAAAAACAAAAAATATTTTTTATAAACTTGGTATATGTTCATAAAACTATTTGCCTTTATAATTACGTTATCTTAGATTAATAATCATAGAATAACAACTAATACAGGAAATTAAATATGAAAGGCATTATCCTAGCTGGTGGCAGCGGTACCAGATTGTACCCTCTTACCAAAACAACGTCAAAACAACTTTTGCCAGTATATGACAAACCTATGATTTATTATCCTTTGTCTACACTAATGTTGTTTGGTATTAAAGATATTTTAATTATCTCAACCCCTCAAGATACCCCAAATATTGAAAAATTATTTGGTGATGGTTCTCGAATTGGATTAAAAATTCAATATGCTATCCAAAACGAACCCAAAGGAATTGCCCAAGCTTTTACTATTGGCGCTGATTTTATTGGTAATGATGATGTATGCTTAATTTTGGGTGACAACATCTTTTACATGGGCGACCAATTTCATACTTTCAAAAAAGAAGTTGACGCCAATACAGGCAAACGTGCAACAATATTTGCTTATCACGTTTCTGACCCTGAACGCTTCGGTGTAGTCGAATTTGACAAAGACCTTAAAGCTATTTCTATTGAAGAAAAACCCAAAAACCCAAAATCCAATTATGCATCTGTTGGGCTTTATTTTTATCCATATGATGTTGTTGAAAAAGCCCGCAATCTCAAACCATCTGCTCGTGGCGAGTTAGAAATTACAGACTTAAACAACTTATATCTTCAAGAAGGTCGTATGTCTGTTGTACCTATGCGCCGTGGCAATGCTTGGCTTGATGCTGGAACACCTGATAGTTTGATGGAATCTGGAGCTTTTGTTCAAATTATTGAAAAGCGTCAAGGCTTAAAAATTGCCTGTATTGAAGAAATTGCCTACCGCCGTCAATTTATTGATGATACTCAAATGTTAAAACTAATTGACGAACTCAAAGACGGCAATTACAAAACTTATCTCAAAAAGGTATACGAGGAATATCATGAACTTTATTAAAACGGAAATCGATGGCGTTGTAATTATTGAACCCAAGGTTTTTGAAGACGCTAGAGGATACTTCTTTGAAAGCTATAACGAAGCCGAATTTGTAAAAAATGGCATTACGAACAAATTTGTTCAAGACAATCAATCAAAATCTTCTTATGGTGTAATCAGAGGACTACATTGCCAACTTGGCGAACATGCTCAAGCTAAACTAGTTCGTGTTTTAGAGGGAAAGGTATTAGACGTAGCTGTAGATATCCGCAAAGATTCACCAACTTTTGGCAAACATGTTGCTGTTGAACTATCTGCAGAAAATAAACGTCAATTGTTTATCCCTAGAGGTTTTTTACATGGCTTCTCTGTTTTGAGCGAAACGGCTGTATTTGCTTATAAATGTGATAACCTTTATTGCAAAGATGCTGAGTTTGGTATTCGCTATGATGATCCTGAAATTGCTATCAACTGGCAAATACCAACTGACAAAATAATGGTTTCCGACAAAGATAAAATTGCGAAAGGACTAAAAGATGTACCTGATAACAGGTAGTAACGGACAGCTTGGAACAGAATTATCCAAACTTATTCCAGATGCGATTCTAGCTGACAGAAATGAGCTAGATATTACAAACGAAACTGCTGTTCAAAACTTTGTTACCCAAAACAATATCGACACAATCATCAACTGTGCAGCTTATACCGCCGTTGACAAAGCCGAAGATGAAGAAGAACTTGCTTACCAAATAAATGTTGTTGGTCCTCAAAATTTGGCTAAAACTGGCTGCAAAATCATTCATATTTCAACAGATTATGTTTTTGACGGACAAGGCTACAAGCCCTATCATCCATCAGATAAAACTGCTCCTGTCTCAGTATATGGCAGAACCAAACAAGCTGGAGAACAAGCAGTAATAAATAATGCTAAAATTGCTGTTGTTATACGAACAGCATGGCTTTATTCGGCTCATGGTAACAATTTCGTTAAAACAATGCGCCGTTTAGGAGCTGAAAGAGAAACAATCAACGTTGTTTGTGACCAAATAGGTACACCTACTTTTGCTGGCGATTTAGCCCAAGCGATAGTTGCTATTCTGCCTCAATTAAATGAAACAACAAAAGGAATTTACCACTATACTAATGAAGGTGTTTGTTCATGGTATGATTTTGCTAACGAAATAATGGAATTATCAAACCTTAACTGTAAGGTTTGCCCTATTCCTTCTTCAGCATATCCTACAAAAGCCAAACGTCCTTTCTATAGTGTTCTGGACAAATCATCAATTAAAGAAACCTTTAACCTATCAATTCCCCATTGGAAGGAGAGCTTAAGAAAATGTCTAAAACAATTTTAATTACTGGTGGAGCTGGTTTTATTGGCTCAAATTTTGTACCTTATTTTTGCGCCAAATATCCAGAATATAATGTCATAAATTTAGATAAGCTAACTTATGCTGGCAATTTAGATAATTTAAAAGAATGTGACAACATGAGCAACTATCGTTTTGTTCAAGGCGATATTTGTGATGAAAACCTAATTGAACAACTTTTTACCGAAAATGATATCCAAGGTGTTATCCACTTTGCTGCAGAAAGCCATGTTGACAATTCAATCAAAGGTCCTCGTGCATTCATTAACACCAATATTGTCGGAACATTTAATTTATTAGAAGCTGCCCGCAAACATTGGATGGAAGCTCCAAATAAATTTAAATCAGGATACGAAAACTGCCGTTTTCATCATATTTCTACTGATGAGGTTTATGGAACATTGGGTAATGATGGAATGTTTGAAGAAACCACACCTTATGCGCCAAACTCACCCTATTCTGCATCAAAGGCTAGTTCAGACTTTTTGGTAAGGGCATATCATCATACTTTTGGTATGAATGTTACCACATCAAATTGCTCTAACAATTATGGTCCTAAACAACACCACGAAAAATTGATTCCTCATATTATAAGCAAGGCTTTAGCAGAGCAAGCCTTACCTGTTTATGGCAAAGGACTAAATATCAGAGATTGGCTCTATGTTCTAGATCATTGCAAAGCAATTGATTTGATTTATCATAATGGCAAATCGGGCGAAACCTACAATGTAGGTGGTCGCAATGAACGTAACAATATTACTATTGTAAAAACTATTTGCGCTCTCCTAGATGAAAGACGCCCAAGATCAAATGGTCAAAAATATGAAGACTTAATCAGCTTTGTTCAAGATCGTGCTGGTCATGATTTTCGCTATGCTATTGATGCAACCAAGCTTGAAACTGAACTTGGTTGGAAAGCAGAAGAAACTTTCGATACAGGTATTGTCAAAACTGTAGAATGGTATCTCAAATAAAAGAAACCAACTAAAATCCCCTCTAAAAAATTTAGAGGGGATTTTTTAATACATGCTTTGCCGACATCCCTCAGTTTACTGGAGAGACTTCTATTAATTTAACTATTTTGCTATCAAATCTTTTAGATCTTTTGTTCGCAAAATACCATCTAAACTCAAAAATCTTTTAGCATATTTATCCAATATCTTAAAATTGGGCTGTGGTCTAAAGATTTTAGTATATAAGTAAACAAAAAAATCTTTTTGCAAATAAGGACAGCATAAATTTCTTTTCACATATTTCCAATTAGCTGAGACACTACGTTCATTTAAAGCTGCAATAATATCCCTTGCTAAACTACCATAATTATCTTTTAACATATTATAATTAGCAAAAAATCTATCATGTTCCAATTGCTTAGTATTTTTACTAAGGTTATTTGTCTCTTTAGGCACCAACACAACGTTGTTGCGCATCTTGGCTACCCCCCCCCATGAATTTAGAGAAGCCCTCAGAGGTATGCTCTCATCTTGAATAAACACTAAAGGATCAGCTCCTTGCCCTTTTTTTAGAACATCTGCTTTAATTAATTGTCCCATACGAGTAAATCCACCTTTAAGAACTCTGCGCAAAGCATCTTTACTATATTCATATTCAATAGGACCAACCACCATTTCTCTTGCTATTTCTTCTGGTTCTTTTCCTGTTTTAACAAATTTACCATAAACCATATCGGCACCATGTTTTTGTGCCAAATCAAGCATAATCTTCGTTGAATCAAGTGGCAAAATATCATCAGAATCAAGCATTCTAATCCACTTACCTTTTGCTAATTCAATCCCTTGATTAACTGTTTTACTAGTACCATCATTTTGCGTTTTAGCAACAATCGTAATATTATCCATCCCCTTTGTTGCTTCACGTATAATCTCAACAGATTTATCTTTTGAAACATCATCAACAAAAATAAATTCTGGATTTTCTAACCCTATCTGATTTAATAACGCTTCCAAAACAGCTGGCAAATAATACTCTTTATTATAAACACTCATCACAAACGAAACATCAATATCTTTCATATCTTACCCTCACTTCAAATAAATTTTGCCCATGGATATTTATTTTCATCATATCCACCAAACATCAAATCTGTTATATATTCGGCAACAATTTTTTCATTAAACATCTTATGATATTTTTGCCAACCATTTTTAGCAACCCTCATTCTTTCTTGAGGATTATTATGATAAAAATCAATTTTTTGCCAAAGTTCATCTTCTGTTGAATAAAAGGCTATTTCATCATCGGAAAAAATCTTATCAAATCCTGTACGTCTATCCAAAAAGACAAGCACGCCATTTCCCATCATATGAGCCATTCTATCAGACGAATACAAATAATTGTCATTAACCTGCGAAACACATAAGCCCATAGAAGAATTTTCAATCAGTCTCTGATATTCTGCACCACCAACAGGTTTACTCAATACTCCAGGCACAATTACATTTTTCACATCAATATTTTGAAGCATCCTTGCAACAAAATCTTCTGCTGAATATGTTACACCACAAAGATCTCTAACACTTTTTTTCTTAGCCGTAAAAAGCAAATCATATAGATTTTGCTCTTTTTCAAAAGCTTTACCCTTTTCAATTGATAAATCTACAGGGTTTGGCATAAACAAAACATTTTTCACACCAAACTGTTCCAGCAAATCTTTTTGTGCTGTAGTTATAATGGTATAGTCAACAACACTTAACTTATTTCTTATATTTTTCAGATTATGCGAAACAAAATTTTTATCAATACAGTCAACATTCCACTGCAATATTTTAACATTTGGCAAAGCTTTTCTCACACGTTCCAAAGTAGATGTTTCTACTGTATCTGCATGTCCGAGCAAAATGCCATCAGGATTTGTTGATATACAATAATCATAAAAAAGTTCATTAAACTTTTTTCCGCCTAATTGCTTAAGCATTCCAAAAACTGAAAAACAGCGCTTTATATCCCTATCAGGAAAATTTAAAACACTATGCCCATTTCTAATCAAACCATTAGATATCTTATAGGCAACATTGTGCAAATAACATCCTTGATGTTTTATATAATTAAAATTTGCACAATGGAGTATTCTTTTTGTTTCCATAAATCATATCTTTCTTTTGTAAACAATCTAACTTTTCTTAAGTTTATCAATTAACTGAGGATAATATTCAATAACTTGTCGTATCTGCTTATTATTGCCATCTTGTTCAATATTTAATTTAGCCAAAGTTAATTCATTTGTAAGACGTAATTCTCTTTCAGGATTAACATATAACAACTTTCGTGCCTTCCTACCAGCAAAATTCCTTATTTTTATCCCATTTAAAACAGTCATAGCCCAGAACCATACATCATCAGCATAAGGTGCTAATTTTTTGAACAATGATATATCATCCACATCTTTATATAGCACTCTAGGAGGATACAAAACCCCTCCACACCCTGTCATAAAATTTCGATATGATGGTTTATTTAAAATAACATTCTTTTTCCATTGTTCATAAGGAAGAGGATACCCCTCCTTATTAAGAGCAACCAAATGTCCTCTAGTACCAATCACACAATCTGGTGTTTTTAAATATTCCCTATATAGTTTTTCCAACCAACGATTGTTATAGTATATATCATCATCATCATCAACAACAATAATAATATCATTGGGAAATTCTTTTAATGATGGTATAAGCTTTTTGTATGAACGCAAATCATCGCACCACTTTATAGTTAAACCATTGCCTTTCAACTTCAAAACAATCTCAGGGATATCTTTTTCCCCGTTTGGAAACTGCTCTTTAGCAAGCCATAAAACAACTTCATCAGGTTTTTCAGTTTGTTTTAATAAAGAATAAATTGTAAAATGTATTTCATTCATTCTATCTGGAAACGATGTCAATGAAACTATCAATCTAGGTGATCGTTTTTCTAATGTTACTCCCTTATCTTGAAAATTTACAACATCTGGCAACAATTTTTCTTTATTTATATGTGGAGGAAGTTTTATTTTTTTTACATAATTGAATTTAATCCCTAAAACAGTAATTTCTCTGATATTGCCATATTTTTTACGCTGAAATAACTTCATTACAGACCTCAAAATACCATAATTCATATATGCTAAAATATTACGAAGTATCTTTTTTTAGTCAACTATTATCTTTTCATTTTACATATACAAATACTTCATATTACCATTATTGATAAATGATAAACCAATAGATATCTATAATAAACCTCTTTTTCCACGTTCTCTCATAGTTTGTTGTATACCATACTTAGTTTCTCTACTTTTTTGTTGCTGATAGTTATTTATAAATTTATCAAAATCCATAACTTTAGTAGCATCGATATTCCCTTCTTTAGCCCAACTGCTAACTCTTTCTAAATTTTCAGGCGTGGTTATAACTGCAACCAATCTGTCTGGATTTTCTCTAAAATTTACATTTTTAATCATCCATCCAGAAGGTAAATTGTCATATTCTTCCTTATCTTTTGCAGAAACAACAAATAAACATCCCGCAGGATAACAATAATTATCATTCAATCTCATGTACATTCCTATTGAAGTTTCTGCTGTATCTTTATTAGTTACCGAAATTTTTCCTGGTGGATCAAAACTTGTCGATTTTCCAAACCTATCAGCTCCAGAAGATATCTCTCCACTTACCAAAATATTTTTTGCTGCAATCAACGTTGTTCCGTGAAAACATAGCATTTCATCATGTGACAAAACATTTGCTAATCTTTGATGATATTGCTCTCTTTGCTTCAACCGATAATCAATATCTTTTTGTATTGGTCTACGTAAAAAAGACACCTGTTCCATAAAAGATTTTGCTTCATATCGTTCCTGTTGCAAAACTCTTTTATATTCATTTACAATAAAATCACCTGCACCACTTGAAATAGCATCATTCAAATCAGCCTCTATCTCTGAAATATATTTTTTATATTTAGCTGTTTGAATAGAAACCCTAGATTTTTCTCTTTCATAACTATCAATACTTGCTTGCAATATGTCCATAATTTTTTCCTTCTTTTATAAGAATAATACAACATTTTCAAAGCAAATACAAGTTATTATTACTCTATTGTCCAACCACACAATACAATTAAATTTTACACAATATCTTTTTAACAAACAACATTAGTACAACAAAAAACCCTAGATTTCTCTAGGGTTTAAGTGGCGGAGCGTATAGGACTCGAACCTATGCATCGCTATTCACGATGACGGATTAGCAATCCGCTGCATTACCACTCTGCCAACGCTCCATCATGGTACGGGCATATATTTAGCTCATGTTTTTAGCTTCGTCAATAGTTTTTTATATTTATTAATGAAAAATCATTGTAACATAGGTCATCAATATAAAACCCAAAAATATCGCCGCTGCTGATTTATTAGTTTCTTTTTGTCCGTACGTTTCTGGTAATATTTCATTTATTACAACAAACAACAAAGTTCCCCCTGCTAAAGCCATTCCATAAGGAACTATATTAAAACTAATATCCATAAGCAAAAGCCCTACTATTGCTCCAATCGGTTGCATAAAACCAATAACAAAGGCAACAATTGCCGCTTTCAATTTAGAATAACCAGCTCCTATCAAGGAAATAGCTATTGTTAAACCTTCTGGAACATTATGTGCCGCAATGCCTATAACCAAAGATAATGGATTAACTAAACTTTCTGCACCATAAGCAACACCAACAGCCAACCCCTCTGGCAACTTATGAAGTGTTATTGCAATAATAAACAACCACGCCTTCTTTATTCCAATACTAGAACTTGGCCCATGATGTCCCATTGCATTATGCTCGTGTGGAAGCATCAAATTAAGCACCCACACCAACAAAACTCCCATAAATACAGCTACAGTATATCCAAATGCATCTGCATACAAATCTTTACCATTGCCAACAATATCTTGCATTGATGGAACCAAAAGCGAAAAAAACGAAGCAGCTAACATAACCCCTGCAGCTAGATTCAATAATTGATTTATATCTGACTTTAAATAACGTTTTTTAAGAAAAATGCACAAACCGCCAATACCAGTAATCATTCCCGCAATTAATGATGCTATAAACCCATTAACAAACGTATCTGTTATCATAAATACTTCCTTTTTCAAAAAAAATACTATTAGCTATCGTAATTTAAACAATGTTTTCATTAACGATCAAACAATTTTGCAATATCTTTAATTTTTAATTCAACATAGGTTGGTCTTCCATGATTGCATTGTCCCGAATGTGGTGTCTTTTCCATATCTCGCAACAATCTATTCATTTCTTCAATATTTAATCTGCGCCCTGCTCTAACCGAACCATGACAAGCCATTGTAGCACAAACTAAATGAATCTTTTCTTTTAAATTAAAACCGCTACCCCATTCACTTATCTGTTCTGCCAAATCTTTTATAAGATCTTGAACATTTGTTTCACCCAACAAGGCTGGAACAGACCTGACTATAACAGCTGTAGAGCCAAATTCTTCCAATTCTAGTCCCAATTTTGCTAAATCATCTACGGCTTGTAAAAGTTTATCCTTTTCATTCATCGACAAATCAACAACTTCTGGAATTAGCAACAACTGAGCCTTTGGATTTTCAGCATCAATATTTGCTTTAAGCTTTTCCATAACAATTCGTTCGTGTGCTGCATGCTGGTCTACAATAATTATGCTATCTAGTGTTTGAGATATTATATAAGTATCATTAAATTGAGCTTTTGCTAAACCTAATTCACCAATCTCATCTTCATCTTCATAATCTACATTATCTTCTGCTTTTACAGAGAATTTATACTCCAAATCAGGTAAATTGGCTTGTTTTCTAGCCCCACCATAAGCAAAACTTTGGTAACTCCCTAGTTTAATATTTGATGGCTCATATTTGTGCTCATTTAATACCAAACCATCTTCAAAAGATGATGTTTTTTCTGACAAAATAATTTGATTCAAATCCAAAGTATTAGATGTTTTTCCTGATGCTCTAGCTAAAGCATTTCTAATTGACGAAACTAATAGTCCTCTAATCAAATTATTATCATAAAAACGAACTTCAGCTTTAGTTGGATGAACATTTACATCAACATCTTGAGGTAAAACATCAAAAAATAATGCACACATAGGATAGCGACCAGAACTCAATACATCTTGATAAGCTCCCCTAATCGCACCCAATAAAAGTTTATCTCTGACTGGACGATTATTAACAAACAAAAATTGTGATAACGAATTAGCCTTGTTCAAAGTAGGCAATGAAATGTAACCACTTATTTTCACACTATCACGCTCTGCATCAATTAGTATTGAGTTTTCTCTAAACTCTTTTCCCATAACACTAGCCAAGCGCTCCATTCTTGATTCAAATAAATCACCTTGAGCTATCGGATAATACAGCTTTTTCTTGCCATCAGAATACAAACTAAACGCCACAGTAGGATTTGCTAGAGCAATTCTTTGTATAACATCTGCACAATTTGCTGTCTCTGAAGATGCGGCTTTCAAAAATTTTAACCTTGCAGGTGTTGCATAAAACAAATCCCTAACATCTATTCTTGTTCCTTGAACACATGCTGCGGGAACAACTGCTGATTTAACACCTCCACAAACCTCAATTTTCCAACCATTATCTGCATCTTTCTGCTTACTAGTTATACTCATTCTAGCAACAGATGCTATTGATGGTAACGCTTCACCCCTAAAACCAAAAAAACAAATATTAAACAAATTATCATCAGGAAGTTTAGAAGTTGCGTGTCTTTCAACTGCAACTTCTAGTTCATCAGCAGACATCCCTTTACCATTGTCAATAATAGTAATTAAAGTTTTTCCACCCTCATTCAAATGAACTTCAATAGAAGTAGCTCCTGCATCAAGCGCATTTTCAACCAACTCTTTTACAACAGATGCAGGTCTTTCAACCACTTCTCCTGCCGCAATCTGATTTACTAAATTAGAAGGTAGAATTCTAATAGTCATTATTTTCTAAGCCTTTTAATAATTTCTATCAATGCTTTTGTTGATGAATCATGATTAGCAATATCTTTATTACCTTGTAACTCTGGTAAAATTCTTAAAGCCATCTGTTTGCCTAACTCAACTCCCATTTGATCAAAAGAATTAATGTTCCAAATAATTCCTTCAACAAATGTCTTGTGTTCATACATAGCCACCAACATACCCAAAGCATGAGGATCTATTTTCTTGAATATTATAGTATTAGAAGGACGATTTCCTTTAAAACTTTTATATTTTTTAAGTTTTTTAATTTCTTCACTAGATTTTCCTGCTGCTTTCAACTCTTCAGCGGCTTCTTTAACTGTTTTACCTTTCATTAAAGCTTCACTCTGAGCCAAAATATTAGCCAATAAAATCTCATGATGCTCACCTATTTCATTATGAGAAATTGCAGGAATAATAAAATCACAAGGCACAAAAGATGTTCCTTGATGAATCATCTGAAAAAATGAATGCTGAACATCTGTACCCGCACCACCAAAAATTACTGGCGATGTTTGATATTTAATAAATTCATTATTCAAATCAACATTTTTACCATTACTCTCCATAATTTGTTGCTGCAAATATGCTGGTAAATAAGTCAAATATTGATCATATGGCACAACCACATGATTTCTAATTCCAAAAAAGTTATTATACCAAATACTTAAAAGTGCTAACACTACAGGAATATTTTTATCTAATGGCGCCGAATGAAAATGCTTATCCATCTCATTAGCACCTGCAAGCATTTTTTCAAAATTGTCATAACCAACTGCAATTGCAATAATTAATCCAATTGCTGACCACATCGAATAACGTCCACCAACAAAATCCCAAAATTCAAACATATTTTCAACATCAATACCAAAACTAGCAACTTCTTTAGGATTAGTAGAAACTGCTACAAAATGTTTTGATGTTGCATGTTCACCCAATGCATCAACCAACCACTTGCGACATGTTTTTGCATTAGTCAATGTTTCAATTGTTGTAAAAGTCTTTGAACAAACAATAAACAAAGTTGTTTCTGGATCAAGTTTATTCAAAACCTCAGCGCATGCTGTTCCATCAATATTTGAAATAAAATAACATTTCATATCTTTGGGCATATACCTTTGCAATGCTTCAACAGCCATTTTCGGTCCCAAATCAGAACCACCTATACCTATATTAACAATATTAGTCAGTTTTTTACCCGTATATCCCTTAAATTTACCTAGTCTTACATCTTCCGAAAAATCCTTAATTTTAGCCAACACTCTGTTAATTTCAGGCATAACATCTTTACCATCAACATATATAGGAGTATTATCTAGATTACGCAAAGCAATATGCAAAACAGCCCTATTTTCTGTAATATTTATTTTTTCACCAGAAAACATTTGTTCTATTTTCTTTTGTACTTTTGCTTGTTTCGCCAAAGCTTGCAAATAAATAAAAGCTTTTTCATCAATCCTATTTTTTGAAAAATCAACCAACATATTTTCAAGGTTGATACTATATTTTTCTGCACGTTTAGGATCTTTTTCAAACATATCTCGCATTTCTACTTTACGTATTTTGCTTGCATATTTCTCTAAATGTTTCCAAGCTCTTGTTTTATTTATTTCTTTATTTAATCCAAACATTATTTTTTCTCCTTATCAAAAGATCCTATAACAGCTTGCAATCGCTTTTCAACAAAATATTTCTTAGCTACTTCATTAAGTTGTTCAACTGTTACACTCTCAACATACTGATTTCTTTTTTCTAAAAAATCTAATCCCAAATTATTTCTTTGCATATAAACAAGCATTCCAGCAATTCCTGCCGTTGAAGCAAAACGCAAATTGTATGACGCAATCAAATAATCTTTTGCCTTTTTCAGCTCATCAATATCAAAACCTTTATTTCTAATTTTTTGCCACTCTTGCTTAAACATTTCTTCTGCTTTTGTATATTTATCAGCCGTAGCTGAAAAACCAGAAACTATCAAATTTGCTTTATCTTGCAAAACCAAAGCTGAATAAGCACCATAGGTCAAACCTTCTTTTTCCCTAATTTGTTGGTTTAGTT
Source organism: Alphaproteobacteria bacterium (assembly GCA_015062235.1). Taxonomy (GTDB): domain Bacteria; phylum Pseudomonadota; class Alphaproteobacteria; order RF32; family CAG-239; genus CAZU01. The sequence continues at coordinate 22,290 of SUUZ01000001.1, forward strand.
TTGAATTAAGCCCTGCTCCACCAAATAAATAATTAGCAATATACAACGGATAAAAATCCTCACAGGTGCGACAAGTACCTTCAAAAACAAACGCAGTTATGTTCTGTCCTCCATCACGTTTTATTTCCAAAACAGGTTGTTGCCAATTAATATCAACAGCTTCAATCTCTTTATTCTTAGCATTTTTATCAATACCAGCAAAAATTGTATCTAAAACTTTTTTAGCACTATCTTTGTCTAAATTACCCACAATACCAACATATAAATTATCCGTAAATAAAGTAGATTTGATAAATTCTCTCAAATCACCTTGTGTAATACCTTTAATTACCTCAATATTCCCTAAAGGATTTTTACCATAAGGATGCGTACCATACACCAATTTATCAAATTCTAATTTTAATTCTTGATTTGGATCCTCTTTTTCTACCTCTAATGATTTAATTGTTTGAGCCTTGGCTATATCCAAATATTTTCTTTCAAATTTAGGATAAAGCAAAATCTCTCTTAAAAGCTTTACTGCATCTTGCAAATATTGTGAAGGAACAACCATCATTCCCCCAAAATCATCTTTATCCACGCTAAAAGACAACTTTATTCCCTTAAGGCGCATTTCATTTCGCAAATTATCTGCATTTATATTCCTAGTTCCTTCTTTAATCATTGAGGCAACAAGCATCGCTACACCATCTTTTTGTTCATAAGCATAACCCGCATTTTTAAACACAAAACTAAGAGCTACCAAAGGTGTTGTATCATCCTTCATAAAATATGCTTTTATACCCGTCTTATCAGCACTAATCTCCTCAACAACGCCTCTAAAATTACGTCCATTTAATTCTGAATTATCTACCAAATATTGCAAAGAAAGACTATTGCGATAACCATAAATTATACCAACAATTATTAACAATAACAACAATAGCAACCAAGAAGAACCACTCTTATTCCTCATATAAACAGGACGTCTACTCATTTATGTTCTCCTTCTGGATACAAAATTCCCACCGCTGACGGAGCATCATTCCACAAATAATCAGCAGCACTCTTAATATCTTTCAAGCTAACATTATTAATATTTTCAGAATATTTCTGCAAATCGTCAAGCTTAAGCCCTGTTGCAATCATCCAACCAACAGTTTTAGCCAAACTTTCTGGGTTATCTTTCAAATAAATCAAATCAATCAACATTTTCCTTTTTACATTTTCAAGCTCTTTTTCTGTTAGACTAGCCAAAGCAAAATTCCACCCTTTATTAACTATATTTTCAAAACTGCTATCCAACTTTACTTTAGGAACAACACTAATCACAAACATACCATAACTACGACTCAATCCATCATAATAAGCACTAACACCTAATGCTGCCTTATCTTTAATAACCATCTTTTGATATAATGGAGAATTTTTATCACCACTAAGATATTCACCCAAAACTTCCAAAGCATACGCCATCTTAGTATCTTGAACAAAAGATGGAACAGCCACCATTTTAACAAACCTTCCCATTTTTACATTAGGCAATTCCATTTCTATTTTTGCCTTATAATTATCTGGCAATTTTTCAAATTCTTTTTTAGGTAAAAATACTGGTGTTAATTTTCCATAATACTTTTCAGCCATTTTTTTAGCTATTGCCACATCAATATCTCCTGCCAATACTAAAACCGCATTATTAGGAGCATAATACTGTTTATAAAAGTTAATAGCATCTTGTTTACTTAAATTTACAATTTCATCATCATAACCTGTAATAGGATTAGCATACGGGTGGTTCTGCCATAAAGCATGTCTTACTTTTTCAAAAAATTTAGCTGCGGGATTATTATCAATACGCTGTTTGCGTTCTTGATAAACAATATCCCTTTCAGTTATAAAATCACTATCATTAATAGCTAAATTTTGCATTCTATCTGCTTCTAAAAACATCGCTAATTCTAATCTGCTTATATCCATAAACTGATGATATGCCGTAACATCTTGAGCTGTAAAAGCATTACTATCTGCACCATTTCGTTCCAAAATACGATTAAACTCTTGTCCTTTAACTTTTTTTGTACCACGAAACATCAAATGTTCCAACAAATGAGCTATTCCACCTTTGCCTTTGTTTTCATCAACCGCACCAACTTTATAAAAAAGCATCTGCTTTACAATCGGAGCTTTACTATTTTTTACAACAACAACTTGCAACCCATTATCTAAGAAAAAATCTTCAACATCAAAATTTTCTGCCATTACCATATAAGGAAACAACAATAACAAACTCAAAAATATCGCTATACAAAAATTTTTCATAAAACAAACCTATTGCATATCTTCGACAGGACGAAGCCCAAATTCTGGAGGTATAGACAATACATCTCTTTGTTCAACCAATCTTTCATTAGGAGACTTTCTTGCTAATCCTAAATCATCCTTAGTAACATTGGAACAAGCAGCTACCAAAGAAAATAAAACAACAATCAAAAACTTTTTCATTTTAGCTCCTTTTATCTTTTATTTTACTAAATATGGCATGAGCAATAACTATAGCCGCACCAATACAAATAAAACTATCTGCAATATTAAATGCTGGCCAATGAGCCTCTCCAATATGAACATCTAAAAAATCAAAAACGGCCCCAAATCTAATTCGATCAATAACATTACCTATGGCCCCCCCCATAATCATTCCCAAAGCTAACTGTATAATTTTATTTTGTTCTTTTCTCAACCAATAAAATAATGCTAACACAATTGCAATTGCCAAAAAGGATAAAAGCCACGCACCTAAGTTACCATAACTATTAAACATTGAAAAGCTAACACCCGTATTCCAAGCTCTAACAATATTAAAATATTCACCAAAAGGAATATAACTATTTAATCCCAAAAAATGATACAAAACAAAATACTTTGACAACTGATCTAAAATAATCACAGCTATAGATATACCTAAACCTAAAAACACTTTTTTTATCCTTTGCTTAAATTACCAATGCGGAAAGATTACGCCAAAATTGATTACATCTCAATATTTGCGCATAAGATACACACAAAAAAGCAAAAATTAAAACATCTTTTTTTTGCGAAAAAACAAAATAACTAACGCTGTTAAAACAACTGATGCCGATACAATATACCAAAAACCAAATTTATCACCACTCAAAGGCAAACCAACATTCATTCCCCAAAAACTAGCTAACATTGTCGGAATAGATAAAATAATTGTAATAGCAGCCAAAAATTTCATTACCTGATTAACATTGTTATTAATAACAGATGCAAAACCATCCATCATACTTTCCAAAATAGTACGATGCATATCAACCATTTCAATAGCTTGCTTATTCTCAATCATAATATCTTCTAAAAGATCTATATCATCTTCAGAAAAACTCAAAACCTGAGCTATTGATTTAGCTCTTACCATACGCAACAACTTTTGCAAAATCAGCTGGTTATCACGCAAGGCTGTAGTAAAATAAACTAACGATTTTTGTATTTCCATTAATTGAAACAATTCTTTATTATTAGTCGTATTACGTAAATTATATTCAATCGATTCTGTTTTACGATTAATTATTTTCAAATATCTCAAATAAAACTGAGTCGCCTTATACAAAATACTAAGCATCATCTTTGTTCTATCTTTTGTATCAAAAGTACTAGATGTAGATTTAGTAAAAGACCCAATAATTCTATTCTCTCTAGTACATAATGTAACAAAATTTTTAGGAGTAAATACCATTGAACAAGGCAACGTATCAAACTGTCCCTCATCATCTAAAAGAGGCAAGTTAACAATCAGCATAAAATTTTTACCTTCATGCTCAATACGCGAACGTTCATCAATATCTAACGAACTCTTTAATACTTCAACGTCCCAATTAATCCACTCTGCAATCTTTTCCAACTCTTCTCCAGTTGGATTTATCATATTAACCCAAGCCCCAGGACAAAGACGATTCTTCTTCAGCTTAACGAGTTTTTTATTGGCGTCTGTTTTGCAAATCTTAAACATAAGCTTTAATATCCTCCTTTAAACCTTAGAAAATCTTATAAAATAAAATCGATGGCAGCTCCCAAGAAACAAAAAAAGCCTTATTTGGTGCGGCCAAAAGGACTTGAACCTTCACGGGATACCTCCCATAACGACCTCAACGTTACGCGTCTACCAATTCCGCCATGGCCGCTCGCATTTCCAATAAAGCTGTGCTAATTGATATAGCACAAATAAAAAATAATCAAGCTTTTTTTAACGTTGTTAATTTTTTTACTCTAAAAACTATTTTTGACACTATTGACAAAAAATATTGCATCCTTTTCAAAATTATGATATAATTACGCTCATAAATAAATATTATTTACCAACTAAACACATATTATAAATTATGGAAAATGTAATTATTGCAAGAAAGAGCTGGAAAAATGCTGCTATGAAAAATGCTGCTGCATTCATCAAGATGATGCCCAATGGAAAGGTATATGTAACAGGAAAAGTCTTCGAAGGCTTTCGGGCATCTCCAGGACCTGAAACAGGAGTTATCACAGAAATGCCACATCTTCTGACTTATGAGGTCAAAGCTCCATCGTTTTCTTGGACAACCCCTAGAAAAAGCCCTGAGCTTGAAGCTTTCTGTAATGAGGTGTGGCAAAAAGCTAAGGAGGCAAATTCTTGGTTTGATTACACCCTTTAACTTCATCGTTTTCAAAAAAGCTCTGTTCTAACAAAACAGAGCTTTTTTTCTAATTCAACCTCATTCTCAACCAAAACAACGCTACATTACCAAAATTTTTCAATCCAGGAACATAGGCTGCCTGCAAAGCTATTCCTTTATATTCTATACCAACAATTGGTAGGGGCATTGGTATTGGAATATAATAATATTCTTCCCTTTGTGTCATACCCAAAGTATAACCAACACCAACTTTCCAATCCCCACTACAACCAATATTCCAATTATGCTGATAAGCAAACCCTGCAACTGTTTCTAATTTTGAGTTAGAATCCTTAAATGCAAAAGCATACAAACCATACCAATTGCCTTTCTCATCATAAATAGATTTACCCAAACCAAAACCAAAAGCATTTTCATTATATTTTGCAATATGCTCATCATCATAAGCCAAACGATTATGCCATGCATAAAAAGGCAAATAAGCATCATAGTGGTCAGAACGCCAAACAGCTCCAACTTCACCTAAAAATTTTTCCTTCCACTCCTCAAAGGTAGCTGCTTTAACTACCATAGGAACAAAAGTCAATAAAAATACCAAACAAAAAAACTTTTTCATTTATCTCTTTTATCAGCTAAATCTAAGTTATAATTGTATCTATTATATCAAACGGCTTTTGTCAATTGCAGCTCTAATAAAAGACACAAATAATGGTGCTGGATCAAAAGGTTTTGATTTCAACTCAGGATGAAATTGAACTGCAACAAACCAAGGATGATCTTTAATTTCAACAATTTCTGGTAGTTTACCATCTGGAGACCTGCCTGTAATTTTCATTCCAGAACGTTGCAAAGTTTCTGCATATTTCATATTAACTTCATATCTATGACGATGGCGTTCAGAAATTTTATTCTTACCATAAATCTGTGCCACCAATGAATTTGCTTCCAACACACATTCATAAGCACCAAGTCGCATTGTACCACCTAAATCACCATCTTTATGGCGAATTTCTTTTGCTCCTTCCTTATCCCATTCGGTCATCAAACCAACAATAGGTTCGCAATTTGCATCAAATTCCGTTGTTCCTGCATTTTTAATGCCTGCCACATTACGCATTGTTTCAATAACAGCCATCTGCATTCCCAAACAAATACCCAAAAATGGTATTTTATGTTCACGAGCATACCTTATTGCTTCAATTTTACCCTCTGTTCCCCTTTGACCAAAACCACCAGGAACTAATATTGCGCTAACATCTTTAAGATGATCTTCTGGCGATTCTTTTTCCAACAATTCAGAATCAATCCATTTAACCTTAACCTTATATCTATTTGCAATACCACCATGAGTCAGGGCTTCATTTAAGGATTTATAAGCCTCTAAAAGCTGCGTATATTTACCAACAACAGCAACTCTAACCTCTCCTTCAGGATGCCTAATATTATCTAAAATATTTTCCCATTTACTCAAATCCAAATTATCTGATGTTGGTATATTAAAGTGTCTACAAACTTGACGTCCCATACCTTCTTTAGCATAGGCTATAGGTACTTGATAAATACTACTAGCATCTAGCGCCGTAATAACATTTTCTTCTCTAATATTGCAAAACAACGCTATCTTACGTTTTTCATTTTGTGGAATTTCCATTTGTGAACGACAAAGCAACATATCTGGCTGAATACCATATTCTTGCAGTTTTTTAACCGAATGCTGTGTAGGCTTAGTCTTCAATTCACCAGCAGTTGGAATATATGGCAACAATGTAACATGAATAAACATTGAACGTTCACGTCCTAATTCATAAGCTACTTGACGAATTGCTTCCAAATAAGGCTGACCTTCAATATCGCCAACTGTTCCGCCTATTTCACATAAAACAAAATCTTCATCTGTTATATCTGACAAAATAAAGCTTTTAATTTCATTTGTAACATGTGGAATAACTTGAATTGTTGCTCCCAAATAATCACCATGACGTTCTTTGTCTATTACACGCTGATAAATTTTACCTGTTGTAATGCTATCTGTTTTACGACAAGGTACACCTGAAAAACGTTCATAATGCCCTAAATCTAAATCTGTTTCCGCCCCATCATCTGTAACGAATACCTCACCATGCTGATAAGGACTCATTGTTCCAGGATCAACATTAAGATATGGATCCAACTTACGCATTCTAACCTTAAAACCTCTTGCTTGCAACAAAGATGCTAATGAAGCCGAAGCCAATCCTTTGCCCAATGAAGAAACTACACCACCTGTTATAAATATAAACTTAGTATTTTCAGACATCTATTCCACCTTTTTACCCTAATCATAAAGTGATAAAGGCACCTTCCCTTTCACTGGAGAAGATGCCTTTACTATATCAAACCACAAATTTCATTATTTTTCTGCCGTAGGAACAACAGGAACATCTGGAATTGACGGTACAGTTTGTTCAACTGCAGCCTTATCAACTATCGATTCTCTAGGTTTTGCTTGACCTCTATAGTACAAAGCTAATGAAATACTAGTAACAAATAATAACGTTGCCAAAATAGCTGTTGTTCTAGTTAACAAATTACCTGTTCCTCTAGCACTCAAAAAGCTAGAAGCACCAGAGCCTCCACCCAAGCCATCAAGAGCACCACCTGTAGAACGTTGCATTAAAATACACGCAACCAAAAAAATACACACCAACAAGTGAATAACCAACAAAACTGTACCCATTACCTTATCCTTTTTTCTATTTCAAATTAACAACCTGCATTATCTGCAATAGCCATAAAATCAACAGATTTCAAGCTAGCTCCACCAATCAAAGCACCATCTACATCTGGTAAAGATAAAAACTCTTTAGCATTTGATGGTTTTACTGAACCACCATACAAAATACGCATTTTATTAGCTTGAGCTTTACCCAATTTCTTAGCCAAAACCTTCCTAACTGCAGCATGAACATCTTCAACGTCTTGTGCCGTTGGAGTTTTACCTGTACCAATTGCCCAAACAGGCTCATAAGCAATAACTGTATTTTGTGCTGTTGCCCCCTCAGGAACAGACCCCATAACCTGTTTTGAACAAACATCAATAGTCTTTCCTGCGTCACGTTGTTCTAATGTTTCACCAATACAAATAACTGTTTTCAACCCAGCCTTATTAGCTGCTTCAGCCTTTTGACAAACTAATTCATTAGATTCGCCGTGATCAGCTCTCCGCTCTGAATGCCCCAAAATAACGTATGAACATCCAGCATCAACCAACATCAAAGGACTAACATCACCTGTATGTGCACCTTTTTCGTTAAAATGGCAATCTTGAGCGCCCAAAGCAACCTTAACACCGCGCAAGGCTTTCTTCACTGATGTCAACAAAGTAAATGGTGGACAAACTAAAAATTCACAAGTTCTCTTTTTTGATTTTACAGCAGTCTTAATTTCCGTCGCTAATGCAACACCATCTGCCATTAATCCATTCATTTTCCAGTTACCTGCTATCAACATTTTCCTAGCCATTTTAACTTACCTCTCTTATTCGAATTTACCAAATTATCATTTTTCTACCATAGTCAAAAAAACTTTTCAACACCAATATTTGAATAGTTGTATAAAATAATAAAATGATTATAATCAGCAACAATCATAAATATCTAATAAATTTGAGGAATTAAATCAAAATGATAAGTAAAATAAGAAAATATCAAGATTCTTGGTTGACCAAAGCCATTTTAGCATTAACTGCTTTGAGTTTTATGTCCTTATTTGGAATTAGTGGCTATGTAAATTCTGCAAACAAAAATCGTGCAGTTATCAAGGTTGATAACATTGAGATACTTCAAGACGAAATGAATGCCAAACTTCAGAATAACATCCGCAAAGCTCAAAATATGTTCGGTGATGCTATTGACATTGATGAAGAAACTCGCAAAAACATCTTATCAAACATTGTAAAAGAAGATTTAATTAATATGATAATTGCTCGCGAAGCACAAAAAGAAAATGTAAGCATATCAGATGAATTAATCCAAAAAATAATCGCATCTCAACCAGAATTTATGGATGCATCTGGTCGTTTCAATCCTGAACTTTTGCGCCGTCAGCTTTCTTATTTTGACATGAGTGAGCAAGAATACATCACAGATCTCAAACAAAATATTTTGAAATCACATTTGGTAACATCTCCCGTTGCTAAAATCGCATTTCCTCAATTCATGAATCCTTATATTGCAAAAATAGAAAACCAACAGAAAGTCTTCAATTATATTGTCATTGATCCTGCTAAACTCAAAGTTGATCGTGATATGTCTGAAGAAGAAATTGAACAATATTATCAAGATTTTGCTCCGCAATTTGAAGAACCAGAAAATCGCACCATAGAATTTATTGAGTTTAAAACCAATGAATTAGCTAAAAACATTACTCCATCAGATGAAGATATCAAGACTTATTATGATAGCAATTTAGGTGAATACATTATCCCTGAAAAACGTAAAATCTTACAAATGGTACTAGATAGCAAAGAAACTGCTGAAAAAGCTATGACACTTCTAAACCAAGGAACTGACTTTTATCAGGTTGCCAACGATATTGCTAATCAAGACAAAGAAACAACCCGTCTTGGTGAAGTAACTCCAGATTCTCTTTTACCAGAACTAAGCGAAGATGTTTTTGATGCCAAATTGAATCAAGTTGTTGGGCCTCTAAAATCTGAATTTGGTTGGCATATCCTCAAAGTCATCAACATAACCGCTAAAAAAGAGACACCTCTAGCCAAAGTAAAGGCTGATATAATAAACACAATCAGACAAGAACGTGCTTATGACGAAGCTCTCAAAACCATGAATAATGTTGAAGATAAAATTGGTAGTGGAGCCAACTTAGAAGCCATCGCTGAAGAATACAAATTAAAAACATTCAAAGTAACCAACTTGAAAGAAGATGGTTCTTATGTTTCTCTAAGTAACAAAAAATATGCTGATTTAATAACTTCAAGCGATTTTATTGAAGCTGCATTTTCTTATAATCAAGGTGAAATAAGTCAGGTTATTGAAACAGAAGACGGTTTTGTCCTTACATCTGTAAGCAATATCAATGAAGCTCATATCAAAGAGCTTGATCTGGTTAAACCTGAAATCATCAAGATTTGGACAGAAAATGAAAAGTCAGCCATTGCTCAAGAGATAATCAATGATGTAGTTGCCGATTTAGATAATGGTGAAAACTTAGCTGACATAGCTAATCGCTTCAACCTTAAGTTACTTACAACAACACCTCTAAAACGTAATGAAACATTCGCTAATCTAAACTCGTTACAGTTAACAGAAGCCTATCAAACACCTATCAACGAGTATCGTTTGCTTTCATCTAACGGAACAACTACAATTATTACCCCTATAAAAGTAATTAATAAAACTATCTCTAACAATAAAAAACAACTAGAAAATATAAATGCTAATATGCAACAAACTCTAGAACAAGATTTATCTAATGAATTAATAAATAACTATTCTAAAGACATGGATGTTAGAGTAAAGTATCGCCTTATGGGATTAGAAGAATAATCTAATATCATTAATAATAGAAACAAAGAGAAAAGGAATATACCTTATGGCTATTAAAAATATATTTTGGGACGTCGATGGTGTATTAGCAAATTTGAACTACGCATACTACAATTTTTTGACCAAACACCCAAAATATGCTTCAACATATGGTAACATTACTTGGGAACAGTTACCAGAGGTGTTACCTATAGTACCCAAATATGGTGCTTTAGAACTTAAAACTCACCCAACATTGGGAACAGAACTAGACTATGATTTTTGTCATTCCCCAGAATTTTTTACCAACCGACCTCTTTATCCAAATGTTATTGAAACACTAAAAGAATTGCACGAAAAAGGCTATCGTCAGTTCACGATGTCTGCTACTTTTGACGTTGAAACTAAAACTAAATTTTTAAAAAAATTGCTAGCACCAGTAACTGATTTTTTAACAATTAAATGTGTCCAGCATGGCAAATTTATGCACGACACTGCAAAAGAAGATATGTTAAAATCATGTTTCGAAGAATATGGACTGAAAGCAGAAGAAACTTGTTTGGTTGATGATAGAATTTACAATCAATATGCCGCAATTAACGTAGGAGCAAATCCTGTTAGAATGCGTTGTGAATTTACTACTGATTTACCTGAAGAATTAAATTGGATACCAGAAGTTAAAGATATTATTGATTTTAAAACTTGGCTCTATCAACATAACGAAAAATAAAAAATAAATCATTCAAAAAACAAAACTCCACCTATTCACGCATTTGAATAGATGGAGTTTGCAAATATGATATTTATTTAATCCACTTTAATGCTTCTTCATATTCTTCTGGAGTATTGATGTCAGCAGGAGCTTCATCAATCAATTTCATATTATCAACAATTTTAGCTCTGATAGTCATACCATTTTCCAAAGCCCTAAGCTGTTCTAAAGATTCTCTTGCTTCTAGAACACCGACAGGTAACGAAACCATCTTTTGCAAAGACGAAGCTTTAAATACATAGATACCAATGTGGTGATAAAAATCTTTATTTTGGCACTTTTCAGGGTTGCGAATATATGGTGCTGCAGCTCTAGTAAAATATAAACAGCGCCCCTCTTTCTCGTTGCCTCGTAACCCCATACATATTTTAACCATACTAGGATCACAAACATCTTTTTCGTTTTTAAATATCATACCACAAGTAGCAATATCACAGTCAGTGCGTTCAATCATTTCGATTAAATCAAGATTAACTTTAGGATCAACATTCAAGCCATCACCTTGAAAATCAACTACAATATCATATTTTGTTCCATCTGGATCAATTTCTTTTAAGGCCGCAGCAATACGGTCTGTGCCGCTTGGCAATGAAGGATCAGTCAAAATAGCTTCAGCACCAAATTTTTTTGCTTCATCAACCAAAACTTGATCTCCTGCAGCAATAATAATATCTCCAGGAACGCAAGCCTTAACATTTTCATAAACACGTTGCAAAATAGTTTTGCCATTAACATCTAATAAAGGCTTATTAGGAAGTCTGGTAGAAGCCATTCGAACAGGAATCATTGTAACAACTTTTGACATAATCAATCCTTTCATACAATTATACAATTTATAAAGTCGTTCGTATCATATATTTGATTAAAAATAAAGTATTTTTATCATCTCTACAGTTATATTATTATAGACAAAATGTTGACACATATCCAAAAGTGTGCTATTTTGTCGACAAACTGTTTTTAGGAGATACAAATGGGCATCAAGGAATATATCGAAAAAATGAAAGCTGAAAGAGGTGATACAAGCTTTGCTTTTCTAGCCGAACGTTGCGAAACTAGCACAGAAAATCCATATCGTATTCGTCCTGCATCGCCCCTAAAACCTGATGAAATTGCGGTTATTGTACTTTGTGGTGCTGGAGACAACGGTCATGATCACATAAGAGAATATAACGGTTATTTAAAACAAGTTGACGAATTTGTTAAAAGTTCTCCCAAACTAGCTAATAAAAAAACCCGTGTCTTAGTTGCAATATGCAATTTTGGCAAATATCATAATCCAAAACTCGCTAGACATCTTCAAATTTTAGAATCTTGGTCTCCTGACGATTTTCGCAAAGAAACAGCTAAATTAAAAGCAAATGAACGTGAAGAAATCTTAAACCCTGCTTATATAAGGGATATTTTTAATCTAGCAGTTTTACCAAGAATAACAACAAAAGATGGATTACGCCGTGGATTAACCCGTAGTCTTGGACATATCCGTCGCAACACCTTTGTAACTCATTGCCACGGTGGATATGTAGCACTTTGTTTGGAAAAAATGTTAGATAAAAGCATGACTAAATTAGGATTTGATATAAACGAAAAAGAACAGATTATATCACAATTTGCATCTTTGAACTATAGTCCTAACTGCCCTAAAATGGCCGCTAAATCTCCATTTATATCAGTTCAATCTGCATCAGATTACAATATTCAAGATAAATCTTTCTTTGACGAATGGTTGCTCATGAAAGGTAAGGATTTCGGCGTTTGTTATTTACCTCAAAAAAGAGGCAATAGTTTAATTTGTGCTAAAATTGATAAAAGTGGTATTGAAGGAAACCCTCCAAAAGTTTGGATTGCTAAAGAAATTGGTGAATTTTTAGATGAAAGAGCTCTAGCTATAGCAGAAAGCCAAAAAGACGACTGGCGCGAACCAGAAGATGAAAAAATAGCTGATGAACATTCATTCTTAGGTTTTACTCCCAAAAACAACATGAGCAAAGGGGCTCTAACGATGCAAACTTTTGCTAATAATATACTAGAAAATACCATCCTAAATTCACACCAACAATCACTCTACCAAGCCATTCCTCTTCCATCTGTTCAACATTTAGCAGCTAATAATTTTGGTGAGAGAGCTGAATTTGCAAAAGCACAACTAAAAGGATATAAATTAATGGTAGAAAGTACCTTTATGAATACAAACAAAGTATGTCAACATAAAGCATGGCGTGTAAATCATACTATCGAACTTTAATAAAAACAAATTCCACCCATAACCTCCCAAAAAACTAGAAGAACTCCCGAGGAAGTTCGAACCCTTGTCAAAAATAAAAAAGCCACCTTTCCAGGTGGCTAAATTGGTGGGCGCTGAGAGGTTCGAACTCCCGACCCTCTCGGTGTAAACGAGATGCTCTTCCAGCTGAGCTAAGCGCCCATCGTCGTTACGAATAGGTTTATATACTCATAAAAAAAAATAATCAAGTACTTTTTTCATTTTTTTATAAAAAAGTTAAAAAACATTAGAAAAACAATGAAACCCTGCCAACTCAACTAATATTTAACTTGTAAAAGATTATTTAATAATCTAAAGTTATCATAACTTATAGTTAAAAGCACAATAAAGGAAATTTAAATGGCTGAAGATACCAAAAAAACATCAATTTTATCGCGCCTTAAAAATATTGTTGCTAAAACACGTCGTTTGCTATCTTGGCGTAATAAAGTGAAAGATGAACACTTATCTGCCGTTGATGCGCGTGATATCCAACAAGATATTTTTACTCACAATAAAAATATTCGTCATAACATTTACACTCCACCATACATTGAATTAGCAGCTCAACTTTTGGTTCACGAACAACAAATTTTCGAAGCTGCGGCTACACAACTAACGTATATTGCCAAATCTCGTCGTAAATATGCTCCTGAAATTAAGTCAATATTTGCTGAAGTAATTGCGGGTCGCAAATTATCTGATGAAAAAATAAATTATCTTAATAAAAAAATAGAAGAAATTTAACAACACTAAAAAAGAGGGATCTAAAGTATCAGATACCCTCTTTAATAAAAACTAAAAATACCATTTACGCTATTATGTTCGGCATAATTCTGGCTTCTACAGACTTAATCTTTTTATTAACACCAACCTTCAAATTACTAAGTTGCTTAGCCTTAAAAAAATCAATAGTAGTATTATTTCTAACCAAGTTTCTAATATCTGAACAAACCCTTCTCTGCTCCAACTTTAGTTCGCAAAGTTGGTGTTGCAAACGAGAATTTGAATTTTGTTTAAACATCAAAAGTCTAGTCCTTTCAACAAAATATCTTATAAATTACATTTTTTACTGGAAAATATCTCTTAAACCTGTATTAGTATACAACAAAATGAGAATGAATGCAACTATAAAAAGGAGTCTTTGTTTATGAATCAGATAAAAAGAATTGGTGTTTTAACTTCTGGTGGTGATTGTGCAGGTCTAAATGCTATTATTAGCGCTGTGGTAGAAGCTGCAGAGAAAAAAGGTTGGGAAGTTTATGGTATTAATGATGGAACAGAAGGAATTACAGAAAAACCTCATCGTTATGAAGTTTTAACTGTAAAAAACTTTAGCGATACTCCTTGGCCTCGCCTTTCAGGTTCTTATTTAGGTTCATTAAATAAAGGGCTTCGCATCGAATCTTTGGAAGATGTATCAAAACGTTTTGCTATCGGTGTCAAAGAGCTTGGTCTTGACGCTATTGTTGTTATTGGTGGCGATGGTAGTATGAACATTGTTTCTAACATGAGCAAAGGATCTTTGGTCAAAATAGTTGGTATTCCAAAAACTATTGATAACGATACTCCTATTACTGAGTTTTCTGTTGGTTTTCAAACAGCAGTACAATATTGTACAACATCTATCGATAGTCTTGAATTAACTGCTCGTTCACATAATCGTGCAATGATTACCGAAGTTATGGGACGTGATGCTGGTCACCTAGCTCTTCACTCTGCCCTTGCTGGCAAAGCTGATGTATGCCTTATTCCTGAAATTCCTTATACTATTGATGGCATCATTAAAAAACTTAAAGAAATTAAAGCTCGTGGTCGTAATCACGCTGTAATTGTTGTATCAGAAGGTATCAGAACTGAAAACGGCGATATGGTTTCTAGCAATAAAAATATGGTTGGCGAAGCTGTTTATGGCGGTATCGGTCAATATTTGTGTAGCGAAATTAGCAAAAGATATAACGATTTTCAATTCCGTGTTACTACTCTTGGACACTTACAACGTTCTGGTGTACCTGTTGCTTTTGACCGTTTACTTGCAGCAACATTTGGTGCTAAGGCCGTTGAATTACTCGCTGCTGGTGAAGATAATAAAATGGTTATATGGAAAGATGGCGAAGTTTCTGCCGCAAGTTTACCAGAAGTTGTTAAAGCTGGTACGACCCTTGTTGATACTGAAGGAAAATATGTTAAGGCAGCCAAAGATCTTGGTATGTATATTGGCGAAATTTAAACTAACCTTACAAATAAACAATTAGTAAAGACCCTATCTTAAAGGATAGGGTCTTTTGCATATTGAAAGCCTATTATCAGCCATTACTTATAAATACAGCTATCTCTATCAAAGCTATATTTTTTTAACATTAAACATTAAGGAGATTATATAATGACTGAAGGTGTTCGTTTTCCAACTTTTGCATTTATTACTGGTGGCGCTGGACAAGCTGATGATGGCATTCCTCCTCAACCATTCGAAACATTTTGCTACGATTCGGCTTTACGAGATGCCAGAATAGAAAACTTTAATATTGTACCATACACATCTGTATTACCTAAAGAACTACACAATAAAATAATTCCTCTCAACGACAAAATTGTAAGCCAATTCAAACATGGTGCTGTTCTAGAAGTGATTATGGCTGCTAATGGTGCCAATCGTGATGAACACAAAGCTATTGCTACTGGACTTGGTGTTTGCTGGGGTAAAGATGCCAAAGGCGAATTAATCGGGGGATGGGCTGCTGAATATGTTGAATATTTTGATACACCTATTGATGATGAAATAGCCGAAGGACATGCTAGAATGTGGCTCAACAAATCTTTAAAACACGAGTTAGAACTACGTGGTGTTGAAGCTCATTCAGAATTTCAAATTTGGCATAACCATGTTAATATTACTCAACAATTTGGCTATTGCTTAACAGCAATGGGCTTTTTAAACTTTGAACACGCCCCTATTGTTACATTATAAAACACTTAATTATCATTGTTAGCTTTGAATTTTCAAAGCTAACAATGATATCTATGCAAGGATTACAAATATGAAAAATACTAAATCAACATCTAATAACTCTAGTGGCGGTCTTGGCGTACTAGCCCTTGCTGCTATTGTTGTAAGCTCTATGATTGGTGGAGGCATCTATTCTCTTCCTCAAAATATGGCTGTTGGTGCTTCTGCTGGTGCTGTTCTCTTAGCATGGGTAATAACTGGCATTGGTATCTATTTTATTGCTAGAACTTTTTCGATTCTATCTATGGCTAAACCAGAACTAACAACAGGTATATATTCCTATAGTCGTGCTGGATTTGGTTCTTATACAGGATTTACTATTGGTTGGTCATATTGGCTATGTCAAGTTTGTGGAAATGTCGGATATGCGGTAATTACTATGGATGCTCTTAATTATTTTTTCCCTGGATATTTTGCAGGAGGAAATAATTTGGCATCAATTATTGGTGGTTCTATCATTATTTGGTTTTTTAATTTTTTAGTTTTACGAGGAGTTAAACAAGCAAGTTTTGTTAATACCATTGGTACAATAATCAAAATTGTTCCATTGGCTCTATTTATCATTATTATGGCTTTCTTATTCCAATTTGACAAATTTGATATCGATTTTTGGGGCGAAGCAATTAATACTAAAGCCAAAATCGGTGATCTTAGTACTCAAATAAAAAGTACAATGTTGGTAACTTTGTGGGCTTTTATTGGTATTGAAGGGGCTGTAGTAATGTCTAATCGTGCCAAATCACCATCAATTATTGGTCCTGCAACCATACTTGGTTTTGTTAGTTGCCTTGGTATATATATTCTACTTTCTTTGTTACCCTTTGGTTATATGAGCCAAAATGAGCTCGCTACTGTTGCTAACCCATCAACTGCTGGAATTTTAGAAAAATCTGTAGGTGTATGGGGAGCTTGGATTATGAATATTGGTTTGGTAATATCTGTATTAACCAGCTGGCTGGCTTGGACAATGGTAACAGCTCAAATTCCTCAAGCAGCTGCTGAAGACGGGACATTTCCAAAAGCCTTTGCTACAGAAAATAAAAATGGAGCTCCTTCAATTTCTCTGATAGTAACATCTATTGCTATGCAATTATTTTTATTATTAGTATATTTTTCAAATGATGCTTGGAATACAATGCTTTCTATTACTAGCGTTATGGTATTACCTGCTTATTTTACATCTTGTGCTTATTTGTGGAAAATTTGCGAAGATGGTGAATATCCTAATACTTTAATTTATCGTCGTTCAGGAGCTTTAATAACTTCAATTTTAGGTGCTATATACGCTCTATGGTTGATTTATGCTGCTGGATTACAATATCTGATGCTAGCTGTAATTATTATTGCATTAGGAATCCCTGTTTATATATGGGCACGCAAACAAAATTGCCCTAATGAAAAGGTATTTTCCAAACGTGAATGCCTATTAGCATCTGCACTAATAGTTATTGCTATCGCTGCAATTTACGCCATGGCTAGAGGACTTATCAGTATTTAATTTATAAATACTCTTACAAAGCGGATCAATTGATCCGCTTTGTAGTTGTATCACTTTAAAAAATATGGTATAATGTATCTTATAAAAAATATTATTTTAGTCTACTATTAAAACAAAAAACAACTATGAAAAATCTTATTATTTTAATCGCAAGCATTGCTATGTTATCATCTTGTTCAGAGCCTACAGCTTTCACTTACACGTATCCTGATTCTCAAAATACTGTAAGTTGTGAAAATGATCAAGAGTTGCATTATGTGACGTGTCAAACGGAGTCCTTAATTAAAACTGATGATGGCTATTATTTTAGTCAGCCTATAGTACCTGAATATGACTTTTTAAACAAAGAAGTTAGATTCTTTACGGGAAAGAATTTCGTTAGACATTATAACACAGCACTAAATGATGATTATAATACTGTACTGGTAATCTCACCTACGGTATTTGATTATTACTTTCCAACTGGAAACTATGATAACTTTAGCGGTATCATAGAAAGTTGTGAATATGATAGTGAAAATGCCAAATTGATCATAAACACAACAGATAGTGTACTTGATCTACCAGGCAATCTATCATTCGCTGAATGTAGGTATCAAAAAAATGGTCTTAACATTTCGGCATTTACAGTACTATGCCATTGTTGTCAAGTTAAGACTTGGCAACAAAAGTAAAATTAAACTCTCCTATTTTTGAAATAGGAGAGTTTAATTTTACCATTTTTCGTAGTGTATTTTTTCTTTCTTAAACCTATCTTGAGGTTGTGGAGGTATTTTAGCAGGGTATCCAACAACTACCAACGCATTTGGCTTAATATGTTCAGGCAAACCTAAAAGCTTTTGAAATTCTTTCATTCTGTCTTCGTATGGATAAATTGCACACCAACATCCACCTAGGCCTTTACCATGTATAGCAAGTAATAGATTTTCTATTGCTGCTGAAGTATCAACCACCCAAAAATTTTCATCTAATTGCTGCTTAGTATCTCCACAAACAATAATTGCAGCTGATGCATCCTTTAGAAACGATGCATGGGAATGTATTTGTATAATCTTATCTTTTGTAGCTTCATCTTCAACTACAACAAACTCCCACGGTTGCTTGTTATAACCCGACGGTGCATACATAGCTATTTTAAGCAAGTCTTCAAAATCATTTTTTGAAATTTTGCGCCCTTTCTCAAACTGACGAACCGAACGCCTTGTCAAAAGTCCAGCTTCTAAAAACATTTATTTCTCCTTATCTGTACTTTTGGTTTGAGAAGTTTCTTTTTTAGAAAACGCACCAAAAACAAACTTCTTCAAACCTGTTCTTTGTTTCAGTTTCTTTGAATATAATTGTAATGTACGCAAATAACGTCTACGTACACCACGTTGATAGTCCAAAATCATCTGATAGAACAATTTCATTTGTTCTGTTTGAGCTTCTTCTAGTTTTTTCTTAACGATATGAGGTGGCATTTCTGAAGCAGGAGCAATACCTTGAACCATAACCTTACATTCATTATCAGCTACTTGCGCCATTCCTGAATGAACAAAATAGCTATCTTTAACACCACCTTTTTCATTCAAAATTTGCAACAGTCCAAAATCAAGAGCAAATACACTTGGTGCTCTATCTGGCAAAATATCAATATCTGCTCTAACTGCAGGAATAATAACACTAGATACTTTTTCTTGCAAATATATCCTTGAAGGCAAAATTATTGATAAATTTACTTCTTTTCCCATTGCATTAACCCCAAAAACTAAGCAGCACTATTTTTCATTGTTTCTGCTTTTTTCAAAACATCTTCTATTGTACCAACCATATAGAATGCCTGTTCTGGAATATCATCATACAAGCCTTCCAAAATTCCTTTGAAGCCTTTAATTGTATCTTCTAACTTTACAAATACTCCAGGAGTACCAGTAAACACTTCTGCTACATGGAAAGGTTGTGACAAGAAACGTTGAATTTTACGTGCTCGAGATACTACAAGTCTATCTTCATCAGACAATTCATCCATACCTAAAATAGCAATAATATCTTGTAGCGATTTATATTTTTGCAAAATTTCTTGCACTCCACGAGCTACCATATAGTGCTCATCACCTACAACTGATGGATCAAGGATTCTTGATGTTGAATCCAAAGGATCAACCGCTGGATAAATACCTAGCTCTGCAATCTGGCGTGAAAGTACTGTTGTTGCATCTAAATGCGCAAAAGTTGTAGCTGGAGCTGGGTCTGTTAAATCATCGGCAGGCACATATACTGCTTGTACAGATGTAATAGAACCATTCTTTGTTGAAGTAATACGTTCCTGCATAGCACCCATATCTGTACCAAGTGTTGGCTGATAACCTACTGCTGAAGGAATACGCCCTAATAAAGCTGAAACTTCTGATCCTGCTTGAGTAAAACGGAAAATATTATCAACAAAGAACAACACGTCCTGATGAGCTTCATCACGAAAATATTCTGCTTGAGACAAACCAGTCAAAGCCACACGAGCACGAGCTCCAGGAGGTTCGTTCATTTGACCATAAACCAGCACTGTTTTAGAATTAGCACCTTTCAAATCAATAACCCCTGATTCTATCATTTCATTATAAAGGTCATTACCTTCACGAGTACGTTCTCCAACACCAGCAAAAACAGAATAGCCTCCATGACCTTTAGCAACGTTATTGATAAGCTCCATAATTAGCACTGTTTTACCAACACCAGCACCACCAAATAGACCTATTTTACCACCTTTAGCATAAGGTTCTAGCAAATCGATAACTTTAATACCTGTAGTCAAAATCTCTGTATCTGTTGATTGGTCAACAAAAGCTGGAGCATCTCTGTGAATTGGATAATAAGTTTTGGCTTCAACATCGCCTCTACCATCAACTGGTTCACCAATCACATTAATAATACGTCCAAGCATTTCTGGACCAACAGGAACTTCAATTGGTTTGTTGGTATTAACAACTTCCTGTCCACGAACTAGACCATCTGTTGCATCCATAGCAATACAGCGAACTACATTTTCACCCAAATGTTGAGCAACTTCCAAAACTAATTTATTACCATTATTATCACACGTTAAAGCTGTCAAAATAGCTGGCAACTCATTTACATTATCAAATTTTACGTCGACAACAGCACCCGTTACTTGAAAAATTACTCCTTTTTCTCCATTACCAATTTCTTTAACTGGCGTTTTTTTTGCTCTAACCTTAGCTGTATTTTTCTTAGTTTCAGCTACATCTTTAACAGTTTTCTTAACGGTCTTCTTTACGGTTTCTTTTACCATTATCCAATTCTCCTAAACAATCTAAATAAACTATAAAGCCTCAGCACCAGAAATAATTTCAACCAATTCTGTTGTAATTGCTCCTTGACGCAAACGATTATATTTTAAGGTTAATTTTCCAATCATATCACCAGCATTCCTTGTTGCATTGTCCATTGAAGTCATCCTTGCCCCTTGCTCACTAGCCTGTGAATTAAGCAACATCTGAAATACTTCAGATACTAGCAACATAAAGACAACATCATTAAACACTTTTTCTTCTGCTGCATCATACTCAAAAAATGCATCATTAAAACGATTACTATAACGAGGATCATCCAAATCCAAATTAAATTCATAAGGAAGCAATTGTTGACGCATAACTTCACGATTAACCGCAGAGTTAAAATGTGTATAGATTACTTCACAAACATCAAAACTCCCAGCCATATACTCTCTAACCAATGACTCAATTATTTGCTCTGCATCTTTATATTTAGCTCCTTTACTAGCTATACCAGTTAAAATATCGCCAACCACTTCAGGTTTTCGATATTTAAGAGCATCAGCTATTTTTTTACCTAAACATAAAACTTTTACATTTTTGTTTTGCTTCTGCAATTCATCAATTCGCTTCAATGTTTCACGTAAAATATAGCTATTATAACTTCCACATAAACCTCTATCCGACGAAAAAACAACTAAAAGATAGTTTTCCTGATTCGGTCTAGATTGCATAATCACAGGATATGGTATTTTTCTTTCACTTTCCTTTTCAATTCTTTTAATATCATTATAAATTCTTCCAGCTATTGTTTGAATACCATTATGATAGCTTTCTGATTTTGTAAACAAATCCTGTGCTTTCCGAAGACGAGCGGCAGCAACCATCTTCATCGCCGATGTAATTTTTTTAGTCGAAGCAATCGAAGATATACGTACCCTTAGCTCTTTTAACCCTGCCATACTTTATGCTGCCTTTTCCATTATTGATGCAAACTCTGCCGTAAAGTTTTCATAAAACTTCAACATTCTTTCTATTAAATCATCAGAAAGTTTTTGTTCTTTTCTAATTTCATCAAAAAATTCTGGATGATTTGCTTTTGCCGAAGCCAAAGCTCTTTCTTCAAATTCCTTAACTTTATCTAAAGTAATTTTATCCAAAAACCCTTTAACACCTGCAAAAATAGCAAATACTTCGTCTTCAACAGGCATTGGTTGATATTGACGCTGTTTAAGCATTTCTGTCAAACGAGCACCTCTAGCTAGCAAGTTTTTAGTAGATTGATCCAAATCTGAAGCAAACTGAGCAAATGCCGCCATTTCACGATATTGTGCCAAATCCAATTTCATTGTACCTGCCACTTGTTTCATAGCTTTAATTTGGGCAGCAGACCCCACACGTGAAACCGAGATACCAACATTAACAGCTGGACGTACACCTTGATAAAACAAATTTGTTTCCAAAAATATTTGACCATCTGTAATAGAAATAACATTAGTTGGAATATACGCAGACACATCTCCTGCTTGTGTTTCAATAACAGGCAATGCTGTCAGTGAACCAGAACCTTCTTCCTCATTCATTTTTGCTGCTCGTTCTAATAAGCGAGAATGCAAATAAAATACGTCACCAGGATAAGCTTCACGTCCAGGTGGTCTACGCAACAACAAAGACATTTGTCTATATGCAGTAGCCTGTTTCGACAAGTCATCATAAAAAATCACTGCATGCATTCCGTTATCACGGAAAAACTCACCCATTGCACATCCAGAATAAGGTGCAATATATTGCATAGGTGCTGCATCTGAAGCAGTTGCTGCAACAACAATAGTATAATCCATTGCGCCATGATCTTTTAATGTTTTAACAACCTGAGCTACAGTAGATCTTTTTTGTCCCACAGCTACATACACACAATACAACTTATCTTTTTCTGACTTTGCTGCATCATTAATCTTTTTCTGATTAATTATGGTATCTAAAATGATGGCTGTTTTACCTGTTTGTCTGTCCCCAATAATCAATTCACGTTGACCTCTTCCAATAGGTATCAAAGAGTCAATAATCTTTATACCTGTTTGCATAGGTTCGTGAACAGAACGTCTTGCTATGATACCTGGAGCTTTAATATCTGAACGACTATATTGCTTAGCCTTAATCTCGCCAAGACCATCTATAGGCGCACCCAAAGCATCAACCACTCTACCTAACAACTCTTTTCCAACAGGGACACTAACAATCGATTCCGTACGTTTTACAATATCGCCTTCCTTAATTTCTCGATCTGAACCAAAAATAACTACACCAACATTATCTTCTTCCAGATTAAGTGCCATCCCTTTAATGCCACTAGAAAATTCGACCAACTCACCTGCTTGCACATTATCTAGCCCATAAACTCTCGCCACACCATCACCAACCGACAAGACTTTACCGACTTGAGCAACGTCAATTTTTGCATCAGATTCTGCAATTTTATCCCTGATAATTGAAGATATCTCACTGGCAGATATAGACATTTCTATTTACCTTTCATTACATTTTCTAAATAATTTAATTTATGAGCCAAACTATCATCAAACATTTCTGACCCTATTTGAACACGCAAACCACCGACAAGAAGTGGATTTATTTTATATTCAACTACCACTTTTTTATTTGCGATTTTTTCCAGAACTTTCTTCAATTTTTTATCTTGAATTGAAGTTAATTTTTTAACCGTTTCCACTACTACTTCCGCAACTCCTTCATTGTGATAATACAACTTTTTAAAATCATCCAAAATCAGAAGCAAATCAGAAACACGGTTATTTTCAACGACGACCTTAAGACAATTAAATGTTTCTTTTTTCAACCCCAAAATATCGGCAGTTCTTTTTAACACATCAATCTTATCAATTTCGCTCCATAATGGGTTGGTAAGATAGGATACCAAATTTGCATCTTCCTTTACAATAGAATGCAATTTAACAATATCATCACAAATACCATCAACATCACCACTATTAGATGCTACTTCATACAATGCAGCTGAGTAAACTCTGGCAACTTTGTTTTTTGAATTTTTCTTCAAATTTATAAACCCTATAAACAAACATCATTAACATTAGCATATACTATATAATAATTGGTTTCTTTTTTATTAACAACTTTAATAAAAAGAATAAGGATCAATATCCACCTCAACCCGAACTGTTGACGGCACTTTAACACGTTTCAACCACATTCTCACAACATCTTGTATTTTCACATCTTTTGTTGTTTTCAACAATAATCTATACCTATATTTATTACGCAATACAAATATTGGTGCTGGTGCAGGACCCAGTGTGGATATCTTAGCATCATTAAAAGCGTATTGCCCCAACAAAATAGCAGTTTTCTCAACATCATTTTTTTGCAAACCAGAAACTATTATCGCAGCTAATTTACCAAAAGGAGGCATCTTCAAAATTTTTCTAGTTTGTTTCTCAATATTATAAAAATCATCTGTTTTATTTGATATTAAAGCATTTAATACCGCATTTTCAGGATATAGTGTTTGTAAATAAACTTCTCCTTTTTTTAGACCTCGCCCTGCCCGTCCTGCAACTTGAGACAATAATTGGTAAGTACGCTCAGATGCACGCAAATCACTTCCCATCAAACCTAAATCAGCATCAACTATTCCCACTAGTGTTAATTCTGGAAAATGATGCCCTTTAGCTAAAATTTGTGTACCAATTAAAATATCTATCTCACCATTTTCCATTTCTTTAATAATTTGATGGATTTCCTTAAAATTAGATACAAAATCAGATGATAAAACTTTTACTTTTGCTAAGGGAAAACGATATTTAACTTCTTCAGCAATTCTCTCTACTCCTGGACCACAGGCTGTTAAACCATTTTCTGAATGACAGTCTGGACATTCTTTGGGAATATCACGCATATAACCACAATGATGACAAACAAGTTTACCTGCCTTCAAATGTTCTGTAAGCCACGAAGTACAATTAGGACATTGAATCCTATGACCACAATCTCTACAAATAACCAAAGGAGCATAGCCTCTTCTATTTAAAAACAAGACACTCTGCTCTCCTCGCTCATAAACATCTTTAAGTTTATTACAAAGAGTTGGAGACAACCAAGACATTCCCCAACTTCCTTTAACAGGCTTATCTTTTTTCAAATCAATAATCTTAATTTCTGGAAGCTCTGCTTGTGCAAAGCGAGATTTTAAACAAACTTGAGCATATTTTCCTTCATCAACATTACATATTGTTTCTAAGTCTGGTGTTGCTGTTGATAATATTAAAGCAATTTGCTCATATTTTGCTCGCATAACAGCCATATCTCGCCCTTGATAATTGACAACATCTTCCTGTTTAAATGATGCATCATGACTTTCGTCTATTACAATTAATCCTAAATCTTTATATGGCAAAAATAAGGCTGAACGAGCTCCTATAATAATTTTTGCCTTGCCATTAACAACAGCCTTCCAATTATTAATTCTTTCATTTTGACTAAGTGCTGAATGCCATTCTGCTGGAACAACACCAAACCTTTTTTCAAAACGTTTGAGCCATTGTGCTGTTAAACCAATTTCTGGCACCATAATCAAAACTTGTTTACCTTCTGAAAAAGCCTTTTCTACAGCTTCGAAATAAACCTCTGTTTTACCAGAACCAGTGACACCATTTAATAAAGTAACACTAAAACCATTACCAACTTTACAACATAGTTCGTCAGCTGCAAGTTTTTGCTCTGCAGTAAGTTCAACCTTATGAAATCCGCAAACAGGATTCTGAAAATCTCTCTTTTTTTCAACTAAAACCTCTTTTAAAACTCCTGCATCAATCATTGTTTTTATAACTGATTGTGAAACCCCTGCACCTACCGCTATTTCGCTTCTACTATACGGAGCAAACTTCAAAAAATTCATAACTCGCCACCTAGCATCTGAATTTTTTAATCTTGCTTCAGCCAAAGTCTTTCCTGATAATTCATAAAATTTGAGCATTTTTGCATCATCAAAAACCCCTTTAACACTTAGAACCATTTTCAACACCAAGCCTAAAAATGCCATATTATAATTAGCAACAAATTCTATAAACTTACGCAAATTTTCTTTGATTGGAGAATAAGGTAATATTTCTATAATTTTTTTTAATTTTTTATCATCTAAATTGCTGGTGTTAGCAATAGACCAAACTACACCAACTAAAACTTCTCGCCCAAATGGAACTCTAACCAAACTACCAAGTTCAATAGCAGTATCTACTTTATAATCAAAAGGCTCGTTAAAAGGCAATGGCAGTAAAACTTTGGCAATCATAAAAACCTCCTATCAATTGATAATATACTCAAGGCTTCTAAATTAAAATGCAAATAAAGTAATTATTAACATTGCGAAGCAACCAAAAATTAAACTTTTTTATTTACATTATATTTTATGAAACAGGAAATAAAATTTAAGGCATCAACTGAAATAATGAAACATATTCATGACTGGTTATCATGGATAAAGTTTGAGCGTAATTATTCAGTTCATACAATAGATGCTTATTCTCGTGATTTGTCGATATTTTTTGAATTTTGGAGTGATTATCTTGGCAATATTCCACAACACAAAGATTTGCAAGAAATAGATGTTAAAACATTTAGAGCTTTTTTAAGCAAACAAAACTCTCGTCAATTAACTAAAACTTCTATATCGCGAGAATTGTCTACCATAAAAAACTTCTTTAAATGGCTTAATAGCAACCATATTATTGAAAATACAGCTATTACAATAATAGCTACACCTAAGAAAGAAAAAATTTTACCTAAATCTTTAGATGTTAATCAAACATTACATCTTCTTGAAGTCGCTACCAAATATGCTAAAGAAGAATGGCAAGGACTTAGAGATGTCGCCATTTTAACAATACTTTACGGATGTGGTTTGCGAATTTCTGAAGCCCTTGCTCTTAATGTTGGTGATATCAACCATAACGATTTCCTCAAAATACACGGTAAAGGAAACAAAGAACGTATTGTCCCAATCCTTCCCATTGTTAAAGACAAAATCGATGCTTATACTAATGCTTGCCCATATAATTTCAAACACGGCGAAGCCTTGTTTTTAGGGGCAAGAGGCGAGCGTTTAAGTCCACGCATCGTACAACGAACTCTTGAAAAGATAAGACATTCTTTGGGCCTACCAGACAATTTGACGCCCCATGCTCTACGTCATTCTTTTGCTACTCACCTTTTAGCTGAGGGAATAAATTTACGCTCTATTCAAGAGCTTCTAGGTCATGCGTCCCTCTCGACGACCCAGCGTTACACAGATGTTGAGATTGAACACCTCAAAAAAGAATATAAAAAAGCTAAACTTCTTTCTGATAACAATTGAAATTAATCAAAAAAACCAGCCTTTCCAGACTGGTTTTTAGCTTACTTCAATTTTTTCTCAACG
Source organism: Alphaproteobacteria bacterium (assembly GCA_015062235.1). Lineage (GTDB taxonomy): Bacteria > Pseudomonadota > Alphaproteobacteria > RF32 > CAG-239 > CAZU01. The sequence goes on from SUUZ01000001.1 coordinate 49,736, forward strand.
AACTCTTCGTGTTTTTTAGACTTTTTATCATATTTTTTCAAAGTCAATTTTTCAGGATGAGTTCTTGGATTTTTCTCAGCAAGATAAAATGTACCTGTACCAGCTGTACTTTCCAATTTTACTTTAACTTTTACTGCTTTAGCCATCTTTCATACTCTTTTGTTAAAGGTTACAATTCAAAACATTTGAGCGTAATATACATTTTTTTTAAGCTATGTCAACTATAATTTTAATATTTATAGGCTTTCACTGTCGTTTTTTAAATTTTTATTGCTTTTTAAACATAAAAAATGTATCATGAGGCAATAAATTTTATAGATTGTATAATTATTAAAAATTTAAGTTATGAAAAAATTATTGCCAATTTTGCTGGGACTTTCTTTCCTAGCTCTTCCGTTGGGTTGGTTTTTACCCAATGAAAAAATGATAGCATACTGTGTATGTGGTGGTGCTCTCCTAGTAATGCTTTGTTGCATAATTTACGCATTATCCAGCGAAGAACAATTCAGTCGCTTGACTGAAAACATGCTCGTTGCTGCTGTATTAATTATTGCTATTGTATTACTACCACTAATACTGGCCATGATTTTGTCTGCTTACTTAGTACTGCTTAGTTACCTAATTATAGACAATGCTAAAGCCATCTATCGTTTTTTCATCCCGTGGATTATTGGTATAAGCTTTTTAGCATTACCAATGAGCTTCATTTTATCCACCTCAATGGTCGTTACAATTGCTATTTGGGCTATTGCTCTTGTAGCCATTATTGTATCTGGATCTCACTACATTAAAGCTTTAAAACCGTACTGGGAACAAGAAGACAAAAGTAGTTACGTAACTTACAGTATATTCATAATTTCTTTTTTCTTAGGAATGGCTGTATTTGTTACATTTTTCAATGGGTTTATTAGCTTTGGATTTTGGTGGATCTCATTGATATTTATATTTTTTGGCGGCTTGATAACATCACTTGTTATTCTCGTTGTAGCTCTTTTAGGTATTGCAATAACAATGCTTGTTAAATATCTACTCAAAAAATATAAATAGTCAAACACTTACAAAACCTGTAAAACTTTCGTTTTACAGGTTTTGTTTTAGCATAAATAGAGCTACATTTTCTTCAAAATTAGTATCTTCTCTACTTTCAGCCATACAACTACCATTTTGTTGTTTTAGTAAATTTGCAATATCTTTATTTTCAAGCATTTCAAAAGTACAAACATCTGGTTTGACTCCAACACCATCTAAATTATTAGCCGCAGGAGAATAAAAGAAACCATTTGTAACAGCTAAAACACTTCCTGTTTCAAGCTTTATAAGTTTTTGCATAGATCCCTTTCCTTTGGTTTTAGTTCCAATAACTTTAGCTAAACCTTGTTCTTGTAAAGCCACCGCAAAAATCTCTGCTGACGATGCTGTATCACCATCTACCAAAATAAATATAGGACTTAAATTCCAAAACTTTTCATCAACTGCACTATAATAAGTTTCTTCATTTTTATTTCGTCCCCTTGTAGAAGCAATTATCCCTTTGTCTAAAAACAAATCAACAGCTAAAATTGCTTCGCCTGTCATTCCTCCAGGACATCCTTTCAAATCAATAATTAAAGCTCGTATATCATCAATATTTTCTAAAATATTTTTTAATTCAGTAACCGTTTGCTTATTAAACGCTGCTATCTTAATATAAAGTACTTCATCTTCTTGCCGTGATGCAAATGTTCTTTTATTACGCAAACCTATATTACTAGCTTCTTCAATATCTTTATAAAATTTTGAATCTTTATCTAGCGTTTTAACCATTTCTGATGCTAAAATATCTATAATTTCAAAATCATGCTCTGCTGCAATAATAGATTTTTCAACAGCTGCATTTATAAATTGATTTACTATATTCCCCCAAGCAGAAATATTTTTTTTATCATCTGGTTTTCGTAAAACTTTTATAACTTTTCCATCATGATAAAGTGTTATTCTAGATGAATCATTGCCTACTCGCAATTTTTTATCAACCTTTTGCAGACCTTTTAACGTTGCAACAGCTAAATCTTCAATTTCTACATAATAAACATAACTATCAATAACTTCTTTAAATACATTACTCCAAGCACTTGCTTCTTTAGCAAATACTCCAAAATATAACCCAAACAAACATAAAAAAATTTTTTTCATTTACTTTAATATCGCCTTCAAAACTGTATGATCCGATGGTTTAGCCGATTGTCTTGGACTTTTATCAACCTCAACTTCATTTAGCCTATCAACAGCATAGGAATTCAGCCATAAATAGTCTATTCGCATTCCCATATCATTTTGCAACGCTGCTCCAGCATAATCCCAAAATGTATACCCGATATCATTATGATGTTTTACACGATAAGCATCATAATATCCTAAATATTCAAAAGCTTTTAACCTTTGAATAACCTCGGATCTAAATAATGCATTATTCCTAAATTCATCTGGATTATAAACATCATTATCTGTCAAAATAACGTTAAAATCGCCTCCCAATATGATTGGTTTTCTGAGTTCTAAAAGTTCCTTAGCATGTTTATAAAAAGCCTGCATCCAATTAAGTTTGTAAATCCATTTACTATCATCATCAGGAGCATTGTATGGAGGATTACCATTGGGCAAATAGATTGAAGCGACTCTATATTCGACATCATCAACAGTTATATCAGCCTCTAGATAACGTGCATTATCGTCAACAAAATTAGGCAGTCCTTCATGAACTATGTTTATTTTATACTTACTTAAAATAGCCACACCATTGTAACTTTTTTGCCCCAGTATTTTTGCTTCATACCCTAGTGTTTGCAAGTCAAAAAAAGGAAAAGAATTAAACTCTGTTTTTATCTCTTGCAAAAGCACAATATCTGGCTTTTCTTTAGATAGCCATGATACTAAGTTTTCGATTCGTGCATTTATGGAATTGACGTTATATGTAGCTATTTTCATATATTAACTCTTTATTTAATTACTTCGACTTAAAGTTAAACTATAATATTTTTTATCACTTTGAAAGTAAAAAAGATGAATCTTGCAAACTATGCTACTCATAACGAAAATTCCCGTGGTCGATTACACAAAGACTATGCCAACATAATACGTTCTGACTTTCAACGAGATCGTGATCGTCTTATTCATTCTTCAGCTTTTCGCCGACTGGAAGGAAAAACTCAGGTGTTTGCTTATCACGAGGGGCGAAATTATCGTACTCGCTTGACCCATAGTATTGAGGTTGCACAAATAACAAGAACATTATGTAAAAATCTTCAACTTAATGAAGAATTGGGTGAAGCTATCGCTCTTGCCCATGATTTAGGACACGCTCCTTTTGGACACGCTGGTGAACGAGGACTAAACAATTGTATGAAGAATTTTGGTGGTTTTGACCATAATATTAATTCGCTAAAAATAATGACCGAGATTGAGACCCATTATCCAACATTTAATGGACTTAATTTAACTTGGGAAACATTAGAAGGAACAGTAAAACATAACGGACCAATCAAAAAAATTAATAATAAATGGCTTAAAGAATTTAACAAAAAATTTCCATTAGATTTAAAAAATTACCCTTCTCTAGAGGCACAAATAGCATCATTTGCCGATGATATAGCTTATAACAATCACGATATCGATGATGGTTTTCGTGCAGGTTTCTTTACAATTGATGAGCTTTGTAAATTAGATTTTGTTAGAGAAATAATTACAAAGTTTGATTATGAAAATCCTAACCTTAATGATGATTTACGTGTATATGCAATAACTAGATCGTTAATAAGCGCTATGGTTTTTGATTTAATTAAGACAACAAATCAAAATATCTTAGCTGCAAATATAATTACTTCAGATGATGTCCGTAAACACAAGTCTTTTGTTGCTAATTTTTCTAAAGAAATGCACCAACAAATAGCAGAATTACATCTATTTTTAACCAAACATTTTTATACTCATAGCAACATTGCTAGGATGGACATGAAATCACAAAAAATCATTGAAGACTTATTTAATGCCTTCATGAATAATTACAAACTATTACCTATGGAATTACGTCCCCAAATAGATAATACTTCTTCAGATAGTGACAAAGCTTCGTGTATATGCACATATATCGCAAATATGACGGATGCCTATGCTGTTGAAGAACATCAAAAATTATTTAATATATCTTACCGCTTTTAAGATATTTTGTTAATGTATTATAAAGTTTTTTGATATATAAGTAGAATAAGTAAATATACTTTCCTAGGAGATTGATTATGCTAGATGATTTTCAAAACGATGAACAAAATAAAAATAGTGAATTTTTAGATGAATTTCGTCAACGCTTAAATTCTCAACCAATTGAGAATTTGGAAGAGCGTAAAAATGAAATTAATCGTTCTCAACACATTTTCTTAGGATCAATATTAGGCGTTGGACTTGCAGGTGTTGTAAGTTGGTTCGTTCTTTCTCCTAACTATGACAAAACAAAAGATGCTGAAATACCTGTAATAAGAAGACCTCATACAGAAGTAAAAGTTCAACCAACCGAACCAGGTGGTATGGAAATATTAAATCAAGATAAAACGGTTTATGACATTATTGAAAAAACAGATAATAATGAAATAAAAGTTGAAAGTTTACTCCCCCCTCCTGAAGAACCTAAGCTTCCAACTATTGATGAAAAGATTGAAGAAAAAACAGAAATTGCTGTAAACGAAACAAATGCTGTCGTTGAAAATGCAGAAAAGATAATAGCTCTAGAAGAACAGAAAAAAACATCTCCTCAACCTGTTATTCAAGAAGAAGTAAAGGTTACAGCTAAGGAAGAAATCAAAGTATCTCCAGAGCCTCAAAAAGTTGTTACTGAGATTAAAGTTGAAGTTAAGGAACCTGAAAAAAAACTAGCTAAAACTGAAACAAACACACAATCAACAAAAGAAGAAACTACCATCCATGCAGGTAATTGGCAAATTCAACTAATTTCATCTCCTAATAAATCTGCAATGGATAAAGCTTGGAATGATTTAACTAAAAAATATTCTGTTCTCAAGGGATTGCCTCACGAAATAGAATCAGCTGATTTAGGAACTAAAGGAACCTTTTATCGTCTTAAAGCTGGAGCATTCAACACTCGTAGCGAAGCTGATAAACTATGTAATAATATAAAATCAGCTGGTGGATCTTGTTTAGTAAAGAAAAAGCAATGATTCGGATTTGTCTCTCTATTCTAGCACTTTTTATAACTATAATTATTCATGAGATTGCTCATGGTTGGGTTGCATGGAAGCTAGGAGATAATACTGCAAAAGAAGAAGGAAGATTATCATTAAATCCAATAAAACATATTGATATATTTGGTACCATAATACTTCCTATTATATTGTTTTTCTCTAAAACAGGCTTTGTCTTTGGTTGGGCAAAGCCTGTTCCTATAAACTACAAATCCTTTATTTCCCCTAAAAAAGACATTGTTCTTATTGCTATTTCAGGTATTGCAGCTAACATTATTTTAGCCATTATCTCACTGTTATTGCTAAAACTAACATTCTTATTACCAGAAAATATTATCAAAGGAATTTTAGCATATTTCTGTTTTAGCATGCTACTGTTCAACATTATATTTGCAGCTTTTAATTTACTACCAATTCCCCCATTAGATGGATCTAAAATATTGTTAGGCTGGTCCGACAACCCTAAAATACAATATTTTTTAAACCAAAACCAAGCAGGACTAATCACAATAATTATTTTTGCATTTATATTACCAACCATTTTGCAGGAATTTAATATATCATTTAACCCTTTTGTATCGTTTATACGCCATACCATATCTTTTGTAATCAATTTAATCATTTAACAGGAAATATTTAAATGGCCAAACCAATATTAGCAGCTTTTTTATCTTGCCAAGGAACACAACTTTCAGATGATGAAAAAGTCATTCTAAACCAAAGTAATCCTGTTGGTCTAACTCTTTTTGCTCGCAATATTAAAAATAAAATACAACTAAAACATCTAATACACGAAATAAAAGAAGTTATTGGACGAGATAACGTTTTAATTGCTATTGATCAAGAGGGTGGACGCGTCAGAAGATTAAAAGAACCAGAATTTCGCCCTTACTCTTCTCAATGTGATATAGGTTGTTTAGATACCAAACAAGCAATTATTGCAGCACAAATTCATGCTCAACTAATATCTTCAGATTTACATAATTTAGGAATAAATGTTAATTATGCTCCTGTATTAGACATTGCTTATCCTCAAACAACCGAAGCTCTGCGATCTCGTTGTTTTTCTAACTCAGCAAAAACAATATCTATTTTAGGCGCAGAAATGATTAAAACATATACTCAAAATGGTATAATTTCATGCATAAAACATATGCCAGGCCATGGTCTATCCGTTAGTGACCCTCATTTAGGCTTACCAATTATAGATATATCTCTAGAAGAACTTCAATATGAAATGCAACCATTTAAAGACTGTAATTTTGCTCCATTCGGGATGACAGCTCATATTTTACTTCCACAAATAGACGATAAATTTCCACTAACCCAAAGTAAAACAGGTATTCAAAAATTAATACGAGAACAAATTGGTTTTAATGGATTACTAATTTCCGATGCTATTGATATGAAAGCCCTCAAAGGATCAATAACCGAAAAAGCTCAATTATCATTATCCGCAGGATGTGATTGTGTTTGTTATTGCATGGGCAACATCGCCGAAATGCACGAACTAGTTCAAAATTGTCCTTACTTATCCGACATTGCAAATGAACGTCTAGACAAATCCTTGCAAATTTTGCATAATAGATTTGAAGTATCGGACTTAACAGAAAAGGTAGCCACATATAATCAACTAATGGGACAAATAACCCCTTATAAAGATACGTATGATGCTACCGAAGTTTTACATAATATGACAGATAAAGGAATAAAAAATGTTTAGTTGGATTTTAATTGCTTTTGTAATTGCTTTGATTTTTGGCGTCATTAAAATTGAACAATTAAAAATGCTTGCCACAAAAATAGAACCTAAAGCTCGTGAACTATTTAGCAAAGCCCAAAAATGGACCGAAGCTAAGACAGCAGAAATTAAAGCATCTACAAATAAAAAAGCAACCTCAGATAAAACTACAACTGAAGAAAATACCGAAAATAAAGAATAGATATTATTTTGCTCTAAAACCAAAACATTATAGCTTTTTAGTTCAGCTTATGTTATAGTATACTTATAAGTCTACAGTAAATAGACGTTTTGTATCATGGGAGAATCCAGATGAGTATAGGTTCAACACGCAAAGTGAACACCAGTCCGTCTACCACATCAAGAGTAGATGCGAGGTCGTTATATGCAAATAATCATTCGCAATTTGTTGAAAATATTGATACAACAAACAACGTTTCTGTGAATGACGAAAGTGGTCGTAATCATAATCAACAACAAAATAGAAATCCATCTAGACAACCGCCTACCGACTTTAGCTCTGCTACCCCTGATATATCAAATAGCATTGGAGCAATGGCGGTAAGCGGTGTTTTTGAAGATGATGATATTATGCATAACAACAACCATAAAATAGGCGTTTATACCAACAACCAATCAATCATTAAAGACGAAGAAGTTGAACGAACAGGACGCAGCTATCTTAAGCATTTTTATGAAAAAAATGAACATCTTATTGATGTTGACGAGCTTGTTTAGTACCATCCACCATATTTTCAACAACATTAGCTGCATTTGTGGCCATTTCTTGCGTTCCTTGACTTACTTGTGATGCTACATTACCAACTGTTGTCTGGCTATTTATACTACCATCATAACAACCTTTAATAACTAAATACAAAACAATTATTACCAACAAATAAATTAAATATTTAAAAAATGTTCCCATTTTCTATTTCCTCCAATATAAAAAATTATCAATGTCTATATATTATCTACGAAGCAAATTTAAACCACGTGCTTTTACAATTCTTTTTCTAATAGGATGAATATCATAATCTTTCATTTTCTCTCTAATATAACGAGAAACTGTCGTCCAATGGATCCCAAAAGTTCTAGATATCTCTGCCTTTGTAATACCACATCTCAATAACATGGCTATTTTTTCTTCTTTACCAGCTAAACGTGAATAATTTTTTCCCTTTGGTCTACCCAATCTCTTTCCTTCAGCTTTAACTCGTGCTAAACTTTCTTTTGTTCTTTGCGATATAAGTTGACGCTCAATTTCTGCAGATAAACCAAATGCAAAAGCTAATACCTTAGATTGAATATCCGCCCCTAATTTATAGTTTTCTTTAATTGTCCAAACTTGACAATTTCGATACATACAATGATGCAAAATACTCATAACCTGCAACAAATTACGCCCCAAACGAGAAAGTTCTGTTGCAATTAAAATATCTCCACTTTTAAGCTTATGTAACACATTACCTAATTGCCTAGCTTCCAAATCTTTAGTTGATGATATCGTCTCTTCCACCCACTTATGTATTTTTATTCCATTTACTTTAGCATAATTACTAATCTCAAATTTTTGATTTTCTCTATGCTGATGAGTTGTAGATATCCTTATGTATGCATATATCATATTATTTCCTTTTCTGTAAATTATAGTTACAGAAAAAACTGATATATCAATGCACTAAAAAAACAAAACAACTAAAAAAAAATACCGCCCATTCAGACTGGGCGGTATTAAATAAAAAATTATTATTTTCAATCCAAATCATCAGGATTTGGTAAATCAATCTTAATTTTTGGAGCGCTATCATCCTGAGGAACAAGAGCCTGTAAAGTACCAACAGCCTTTTTGCGTTTAAGTTTATTAACAAACTTTAATGAACGCTGAGCATCCCATTTTTTCTTTCCTTCTTCCCTTTGGAATATTTGTTGATAAACTTCTGATGCTTGATCAAACTCAGACAATTTTGTTAAACACGAGGCCAATCCATCATAAAGCTTGTGATGATAACGATTACCGACAATCAACTGTGCCTTTTTATAACATTTAAGCGCATCATTAAACTTCATCATTTTTTGATATACAAAGCCAATCGAAATCCATGCTTGAATTTCTCTATTGTCAATATTCAAAATTTTAGTAAAACATTTAATAGCAGAACTATTATCACCCATCAACTGATAAGTAACACCAACACCATTCCATGCTTTTATATTATTCTTATCAGTTGCTAGAACTTTTTTGAAAAAAGAGATAGCTCTCTCATATTGCTTCAATTTCTGTAAAGTAACAGCAACACTAAGCAATGTCTGAGCATGAACATTATCAATCTTCATAGCTTCTTCCAACACATCTAATGCTTCCTTATAAGCAAACATATGTTGCAAAGCTATAGCCTTACCATTTAAAGCCTCCAACGAAGTCTTATCTAAAGCAACAGCCTCATTAAAGCATTGGATTGCATCCTTGTACAATCCTCTCATACTCAGTGTAACACCCTTATTATTCAAAACCTCAACGGAATTTGGATTAATCTCTAAAGCCTTATCAAAACACTCCACAGCCTCAGTATATTTACTAAGCTTTTGATAAGCGAACCCCTTAGAATTAAGCGACTTCCATGAATCAGGCTGCTCTGCTATTGCAGCATCAAACTGAGCTATAGCCTCTCGATACATTCCTTGATCAAGAAGTTCTTGTCCTCTCTTATATGAGGTATTATCGTTCGATTTTACCATTTTTCTCTCTTTTCAATTATAAAGTTCAAAATAATTACATCGGCAAATCTACCATAGATAACACTTTATGTCAAGATTCCTCTACAATATTTTTAGACCGTTTATAAAGCTCATACTCGAACTAAAATCAATCATTTTACAGCCTATTTTTCGACAAAATTGCTTACGTTCCTGCCTTTTGGTAGCAAAATAGTCTGCATATTTTTTCTGATAAATTTTACTAGAGGAATCGAAAACAATTTTTTCATCACCAAATTGAGCCATATATTGTCCTGCTGTTGGTGCCTTTTCTTCTAATTTATCAAATATATTTATCAAATACATATCGGTTTTTTTAGCTAAAGCTGCTAGTTCCATATCATAATCAGCATTCCAACCAATAAAAGAGCTAATAACAAACAAACTAGCTTTATTTTTGATATTTGCTTGCAACATTTTAAGAGATTTTATGCGTTGAGCACTATCATTATATTCCTTTTGTAGTATTTGCTTGCCTACTTCACTTATTTTTTTTAAAACTGCTGCTAGATAAGCTCTATCATTTTTTGCTTTATATAGCCACGAATTTTTTCCATCAAATATAATACAGCCAAATCTATCTTTATTATTGAGAGCAATCCAAGCAATTAGTGCTGCAAATTTTGATGCTGTAACCGATTTTAGCTCATAAGATGAACCAAACAACATCATTTGAGATAAATCAAGCCAAACATAAATTTCTCTGTCTTTTTCTTCCATATATATTTTGGTATATGGCTTTTCTTTTCTGGCTGTAACTCGCCAATCAATATCTCTAACATCATCTCCAAAATGATATTCTCTTATTTCCTCCATTTCTATACCACGCCCTTTAAATGCAGATTTTATATCTCCTGTTTGGGCAGAATATGTTTTGTGTTTATAACTATTTTGCATATATGCTACATATTTGCGCATATTCATTAATTCGTCTAATGTAGCATAAAGCCCATTATCATCAGACTGAGGAAGTTTGGTTTTCATAAATTTAGATGATATTTTCTTTATTTTTACCATTTACCTTTGTTTCCTTTATAAAAAATTAAGGTAAAGGTACAACTTTTAAGAGCGATGCAATAACATTATCAGAGGTCATTCCTTCTGCCTGTGCTTCAAAGCTCAATATAATTCTATGACGCAAAACATCATATACAACAGCATGTACATCTTCTGGCGATACAAAATCTTTTCCTCTAAGCCAAGCATTTACTCTAGAACATCTATCTAATGCTAATGTAGCTCTAGGACTTGCACCATAAGCAACATATCCTTTAAGCGCATTATTATATTTTTCAGGATTACGAGTAGCCATAATAAGTTGAACTAAATATTCTTCTATTTTTTCACTCATATGTACAGCAAAAGCCTCTTCTCTAGCAGCTAATATATCTTCTATAGAAACTTCTGAAGATAATTTATTATTTTTACCACTAATTTCGCCACGAACCAGCCTTAAAATTTTTTTCTCAACTTCTGCATTAGGATGTTCAACTTTTACATGCATCAAAAATCTATCTAATTGGGCTTCTGGCAAATTATAAGTTCCTTCATGCTCTATTGGATTTTGGGTAGCCATTACCATAAACAATTTTGGTAAATCATATCTTTTGCCACCAACACTAACTTGACGTTCAGCCATTGCTTCTAATAAAGCGGACTGCACTTTAGCAGGGGCTCGGTTAATTTCGTCAGCTAAAACCAAATTAGCAAAAACTGGACCTTTTCTAAATTCAAATTTTCCAGTAGATGTCACATAAATTTCGCTTCCAGTAACATCAGATGGCAACAAATCTGGTGTAAATTGTATTCGGTTATAGTCGGCTTTAATCATTGAAGCAAGGGTTTTAATAGCCTTTGTTTTAGCCAAACCTGGAGCACCTTCAACTAATATATTTCCATCAGCCAAAAGTGTAATCAACAATTTGTTGACCAAGTCCTCTTGCCCTAAGATATTTGAATTCATATTATTCTGCAACTCGACGATTTTATTACGTATTTCAGACATTTTTCATATTCCTTTTTTTGCTAAAAAGTCCAATTTTGTTCTTTTCATATAAGAATATATTATATATATTGCTTAAAGGTTAAAAAAACAAGAAGATTAACAATGAACAACTTTTTTGATTTGAGCGAAGAAACTAATACAACAGAAGATAACATTTCAGCACTAATGCCCAAGCTTAGTTGGCTTGATGTATTAAATCCAGAGCAACGTCAGGCTGTTGAAACAACTCAAGGTCCTGTTTTGGTACTATCAGGTGCTGGAACAGGAAAAACCAAAGTTCTTACATCTAGACTAGCTTATATCTTAGCAAAAGGTCTTGCTTTACCTTGGGAATGTTTGGTAGTAACTTTTACCAATCGTGCCGCTAAAGAGATGAAAGAACGTGTCTATAATCTTATTGGTGAAGCTGCATCTTCTGTATGGTTGGGAACTTTTCACAGTATATGTGTTAAAATATTGCGTGCTCACGCAGAAATTGTTGGTCTAAAAAGCAACTTTACAATTCTTGGCGAAGATGATCAAAAACGCTTAATTAAACAAATTTGTGAACAACATGGGATTGATGATAAAAAATATCCTCCTCAGTCAATAGTTGAAAAAATAAGTCTTTGGAAAGACAAAGGTATAACTGTTGAAAAAATAGGAACAGATTTCAAAGAAAATATCACAACCAAATTATACAAACTATACCAAGCTCGTCTTAAAGAGCTAAACTGTGTTGATTTTGGCGATATTATTTTATATTCGATTCAAATTTTGATGAGTGAAAAAGATATTTTAGAAAAATATCAAAATCGTTTCAAATATATAATGGTTGATGAATATCAAGATACCAATGTTAGTCAATATTTGCTTATACGCCTTCTTTGTCAAAAATATCGCAATATATGTTGCGTGGGAGATGATGACCAATCAATTTATTCTTGGCGCGGTGCTGAAATTGAAAACATTCTTCGTTTTAACAAAGACTTCGACGATGCTGTTATAGTTAGGCTTGAACAAAACTATCGTTCTACTGGTCATATTTTGGCTGCAGCCTCAAGTTTAATTACCAACAATTCTGGTCGTTTGGGCAAAACCCTAAAAGTAGCCCAAAATTCGCCAGCAAATAAGGTAGATAATTCTAAAATAAAAGTTATTAGCACCTATTCTGGAGATGATGAGGCAGGTTTAATTGCTGAAGAAATTGAAAACAATCATCGTAATGGGTATGCATATTCTGACATTGCTATACTTGTACGTACAGCTGCTCAAACACGAATTTTAGAAGAAAAATTTATATCAGAAGCAATTCCTTATCAAGTTATTGGCGGATTAAAGTTTTACGAACGAGCAGAAATCAGAGATGCTTTAGCATATTTTAGAGTCATATTACAACCACATGATGATCTTGCTTTTGAACGTATAATTAATAAACCAGCTCGTGGTATTGGTGCCAAATCAATTGAAAAATTTCAAAACGAAGCTCGAACAAACCACATATCTCTTTATATGGCAGTTGAAAAGATGTTAAAAGAAGGTGCTATTACTGGAAAATCCAAAACATCTCTTCAGCAATTAATGGATAATTTTAAAGAGTGGCGTATTGCGGCAAATGTTGTATCAGCAGATGATATAGCAACATCTGTATTACAGGAAAGTGGCTATTATGAAATGCTAAAAAATGATACATCGGCTGATGCGCCTAGTCGTTTAGACAACTTAAAAGAATTATTAAACGTTATGAGCGATACCCAAAATTATCCTAATTTATCAGCATTTATGGAACATGTAAGCTTAGTTATGGATAATGATAACGATGCAAATGAAAACAAAGTTCGTATAATAACATTACATTCAGCTAAAGGATTAGAATTTGATGTTGTTTTCCTACCAGGATGGGAAGAAAATTTATTTCCACATCAACGTTCGTTAGATGAAGGCGAAGCATCACTCGAGGAGGAACGTCGTTTAGCTTATGTCGCAATAACCAGAGCTAAACATAAACTTTATATATCTATGGCTCACAATCGCCGTGTTTATGGTCAATGGCAAAACAACCTTCCCTCTCGTTTTATTAATGAACTTCCAAGAGCTAATATTGAGCTAATTAACAAATGTTCATATTTTAACTCGAATCAATCATCATATCACTCTAACTACAACCTAAACTTCAAAAAAGTTTATAACAACGACTCTTTTGAAGAAGTAATATTTGATGGTGATAGACGTTATAGTTACACACGAGAAAAACCAAATAATAATTTAGGTAAAAGAGTATATCATCAAACTTTTGGTTATGGTAAAATAGTGGCTCAAGATGGCAATACTGTTCAGGTTTGTTTTGATTCTGGTGGCATTAAAAAACTCATGAGTTCATATTTGAAAATTGTTGGATAAAATTATTTTTTTCAAACTCTTCAAAAATATTTATTGACAAAGGCAAATATAAATATTATTAAAGATTTCGAATTTGTTGGCGGGTTAGCTCAGTCGGTAGAGCGGAGGAATCATAATCCTTGTGTCGTGGGTTCGAATCCCTCACCCGCTACCATTTTTTTATCAAGCTTGGTCTCGTAGCTCAGCTGGATAGAGCAACAGCCTTCTAAGCTGTGGGTCAGAGGTTCGAATCCTCTCGAGATCGCCAATAAAAAAGAAGTCCTATGCCATATAGGGCTTCTTTTTTATTTTGTGATATCTGGATTAGAACCTCTGAGGCAGAGGTTCGACTACCAGCAATAGGCGAGACGCGGGTATCGCCGATTTTGCGATTCATCGCAAAAATTGCGCCTGTGCAACTCAAGCCCTTAGGCTCAGAGTAATCCTCTCGCTTCTATTTCTTTGAGAAGTCCTATGCCATATAGGGCTTCTTTTTTATTTTGTGATATCTGGATTAGAAGTTTTAACCTAAAATTAAATTATAAAATTTATACTGTCATTAATATTGAAGTATTTTAAATTTTACAGGATGAAAAAAATGGAAAAATCTACTGTTATTGGTATTGTTGGTGGTATTGCTGCTGTTGGTTTTGGTATGGCCTTAAAAGGTGCTGACCCTCATGCTCTTATTAACCCTGCTGCATTTCTAATTATTTTTGCAGGAACTGCTGCCGCTATTTTTAACGCATTTCCTATGCGTGATTTAAAAAGAGTACCCAAACTATTTAAATTGCTATTTTCAGGACAAAACTTACCTAAAAAACAAGAAATTCTTGAGCTTTTTGTTTCTGTTGCCAAGTCAGCAAAACAAGAAGGTGTTATGGCAATTGAAAAGCGAGCCAATGAAGTTGATGATCCATTTATCCGTTCAGCCATGACAATGGTTGCCGATGGCTTTAATGGAGAATTTATCTATAATGTTATCGATTCTGAAATCAAACAAATGGAAGAACGCCATCGCTCAGGTGCTCAAGTTTTTGCTCAATGCGGAATGTATGCTCCAACTTTGGGTGTGCTCGGTGCGGTTATCGGTTTGATTGCAGCTTTAGGCAATTTAAGTGATATTGATCAATTAGGACATTCTATTGCCGCCGCCTTCGTTGCAACTCTTCTTGGTATTTTTACTGGTTATGTTTGTTGGCACCCATTTGCTAACAAGTTAAAGCAGATGAATGCCGAAGAAGTCGAAATCAAACGTATGGTACTTGAAGGAGCCTTAGCTCTTCAAGAAGGAGCATCTTCAATTGCCATTGAATCTCGCCTACAAGCATATATTCCTTTAGCTGAACGCAAATCATTGCGTGATGCTTAAAAGAGGCTAACACTAAAAAAGGATTTTGACATGGTAAAGAAAAAGCCTTCTCATCCCCCTCACGAAGAACACGCTGACGAAACTTGGCTTGTCCCCTATTCTGACTTGCTAACCCTGCTTTTAGCTTTGTTTATTGTATTATTTGCATCATCAAGCTTAGACAAAGACAAAGCAGCGCAGATTCAATATGCTTTAGCAGCCGCATTTGGTAGTGGTGTAACCGAAGATACTGAGGGTAATATCATCAACTTTATGAATGATGCTAGAGACTTAAACCTTGAAGATGAAGGAGTCATAATTTCGTCAGACGCTAATGGCGCCACCTTAGAAATGACATCTATTAACTTGTTTGATAAAGGTTCTGTTATTCTAAAAGCAGAAGCCATTCCAGTAATCAAAAAAATATCATACCTCCTAAATTCCAACAAATATAAAAAATATCGTATTGTTGTTGAAGGTCACACAGACGACACCAATGAATCTGAAACTTTACCATCTAACTGGGAACTTTCTGGTGCTCGAGCAGGTGCGGTTACCAGAGAAATGATATCAAATTCTATGGATGTCAATCGCTTCAAGGCTGTTGGTCTTGCTGAAATATCTCCAGCCTACCCCAATAAAAACCCCTATGGTGAACCGATTCCAGAAAATCGCTTAAAAAATCGCCGTGTTATGATTCGTATTGAATTTTAATCAAGGAATAAAATATGAAAACAGGTATTTGTTTGCATAATGCAACTGTCCTAACAGGATATTCAATTATGCATAATTGTGCTGTATATATTAAAAACTCGCAAATTGCTGATGTTTATAATGAACAACGTTTCAAACAAAAAGAATTTTCGCCCAAGGTAAAAATTATTGATGTAAATGGCAGTTATATAATGCCTGGATTTATCGATACTCATATCCATGGCATTGGCGGAAAAGGTGCTGATGATGCTGATTACAAATCGATTCTCCATATGTCTGAAGTTCTTCCTCAATATGGTGTAACCTCGTTCATTCCAACTTGCTGTACTGCAGCAGAAGAAGAACTAACAAAGAAAATCAAAGCAATTGTTAAAGCCTGTGGTAAAGAAAAAGGTGCTAATATTCTTGGTATTCATCTAGAAGGACCTTTTTTATCACCAGAACGTATTGGTGCACAATCAGCTCAAGGAATAAGCCCTGTTGATATAGGACTTATGAAACGCTTATTTAAGGCTTGCAAAGAAAAGCTGATAAATATGACTGTAGCACCAGAATTAAAAGGCATGAGAGAACTGGCTCTTTATTGCAATGAAAAAGGCATCGTCTTGCAAGCAGGACACACCAACGCAACCTACGAACAAATGCTTGAAGGAATGCAAGCGAACATCATGCATGTAACGCATCTGTTTAACGCAATGCGCCCTATGCACCATCGTGAACCAGGAGTTGTTGGTGCTGTACTTATTCATCCAGAAATATCTTGCGAAATTATTGGTGATGGCGTACACATCAATCCAAATTTGATAAATTTACTCCTAAAGAGCAAACCATTAAGCCAAATTGTTTTGATAACAGATGCACTTTATCCAGCAAAAACAGACATATCTCAATCCAAAGAATTATATTTAGACAAATGTTTTTACCGCAAAGAGGATAATGTTATTAATGGCTCGGCCATTTCAATGCTTGATGGTTTTCGTAATTTAGTAAGCTGGGGTGTTCCAATCGAAAAAGCTGTACGCATGGCATCAACCAATCCAGCTCAAATAATGAAACAAAAAAACAAAGGACTTTTGCTACCAGGATATGATGCTGATGTAATTGTTCTTGATAAAGATCTAAATTTAACTCACACCATAATTAATGGACAATTTGTAAAAGGAAAAGAATAATGCGTGTAATTATAAAAGACAATGCTGTTGATATCTCTGCTTGGGTTGCTGGTTACATTGCCTACAGTATCAAACGAGCAAAACCAACAGCTAAAAAACCTTTTGTTTTAGGATTACCTACTGGTTCCACACCTCTAGGTGTTTATAAAGAACTAATAAAGTTGTATCAAAATAAAAAAGTATCATTTGAACACGTAGTAACATTTAATATGGACGAATATATTGGTCTAAGTCCAGAAGATAAAAACAGTTATCATTATTTTATGCATGAAAACTTTTTCAACTATATAAATATAAATCCCAAGAATATCCACATCTTAGACGGACAAACTAAAGACTACGCTAAAGAATGTGAAGACTATGAAAATGCTATAAAAGCCTATGGTGGAATAGATTTAATGCTTGGAGGCATAGGAACAGATGGCCACATAGCCTTTAATGAACCTTTTTCGTCCCTAACGTCCAGAACACGTATTAAAACCCTAGCACCATCAACAATCAAAGATAATTCTCGTTTCTTTGATAACGATATTAGCAAAGTACCAACTCAAGCCTTAACTATTGGTATTGGCACAATTATGGATGCTAAAGAGGTTATTATTATGGCTACAGGCGAAAACAAAGCCGAAGCTATACATCAAGCTATTGAAGGCAACATCAACCATTTGTGGCCTGTAACTGTTTTACAAATGCATCGTTATGGCATTATTGCTTGTGACAAAGCTGCAGCCAAAAAACTTGCTCCTCCAACAATTGATTATTTTCAAAATATCGAAAAGATGGGTGGTTAAAAAAACGGGGATTATCCCCGTTTTTTTATAACATTGTTTTACTGAACAAAAAAACAGTGCCCAAAGGCGAAGAATATTTTAATAAGGACGCAAAAATTAAAATTCTTCTCTTTTGAGCACCGTTTACCAAACTGGAGCCTTTATAAAGTACCGTTGGATTTTGCAAATGTCTTAGAACTTATAGTTCATAGACAAGCCTAAGATATGAACTTGGTTTTTGTATTCAGCATGAACACCTTCTAAATCAATCTCAGCTTCTTCTGCCTTAATAAAGGTATAAGCTGCGTTGAAAGTCAAGTTTTCGCTATATTTATAGCTTGCACCAGTTGAATACCAAACACGACGAGAATCTGGAATACGTGGTGTACGATAATCTTTTCTAACAGCAGAATCATCATAAGCTAAACCAAAGCGCAACTTCCATTTGTCATCAAGATTGTAACTTGCACCAACAGCATAAAAATCAGTATCTTCCCAATGTTCTAGAGTATGGCTAAACATACCACCTCTTTCTTGACCATAAATATCTATGCTATCGAAAGAATTCCAGAAAACTTTTTGATATTCAGCCATAACTTCCCATTTGTCATTAATCTTGTGAAAAGCACCAACCGACAACATTGCAGGAGTATCAATACGAGCCGAAATATCTTGGTTTAGCAAGGGGTTGCCTTGCACTCCAATTCCTTGCCCTTCAATCTCGCCTTTTAATTTGTGATTAATTTCGCTACGATAATTAATACCTACACGAGTATTTTCGTTAAACTCGTACATTGCACCAAGTTGATAGCCGACATCAACTGTATCACCCTCAATCTTTGTATATGTAGCCTCACCCGTTGCTCCTGAGGTTTTAGGAACACCATTAGACAACTTAGCCTTGAAATATTGAATTGGCAAACCAGCACCAATAGATAGCTTGTCGTTCACTTTGTAAGCAACCATTGGGGTTGTTGTAACAACTGTAACTTTTGAAGTTAAACCATGACCAGAACCAGCCCAGTTGCGATCATCATATTTAGTAACCATTCCAAATGGAACATTAACACCAAGAGCCAAAGTAGTTTTGTCATTTAATTGGTGTGAAAAAGCCATATTTGGCGCAACAGCAGCATGTACAATATTATCAACACCTGCTTCTTCACCTGTAGTACTACTCACAATATTACGAGCTCTAGCCTCTGGAGCAATATAAGTAGCACCCAAGTTCATTTGGGTTCCTTGGTGACGGGTTAAACCAGCAACGTTAAAATATGCATAAGAAATATCTTCAGCACCAGCGGTAGCTCCAGCAAAAGCATTACCCAAAGCAGCACCAGATTGTTCTCTTAAATGAAAGCCAGCAGCATTAGCACTAGTAGAAGCCAAAATTAAGCCGAGGGCTGTCAAAGTAACTATTTTTTTCATAAAAAATGTCCTTACTTGTTAAACTCACGAGTATGCTTATAACATATATTTTTAAAAAATCAATCGATTGATTGAAAAATGTGGATTTATTTTAAATAATAGTGTTTTTTCAACAAGTTAAAAGAAACATTTCATTAACAAAGTGTTTAAAAATGCCGACACAACCACAAACAAAGCCTTTATGTTATCCCAAGGCATTCAGCTGAATGATGTCATAAAATATTGGTGTGAATGTTTTGTAAATAAACCAATAATAATGTTACAAAAAAAAGAGGTACAAAACTGTACCCCTTTTTTGATTTTTCGACAAAGCGTAAAAACTAACGCTTTGAAAATTGATAAGAACGGCGAGCTTTTGCACGACCATATTTCTTACGTTCAACTGTTCTATCATCACGAGTCAAGAAACCAGCCTTTTTCAAACAAGTACGCAATTCTGGCTCATACAAATCCAAAGCCTTTGAAATACCGTGTTTGATAGCACCAGCTTGACCAGACAAACCACCACCTTTTACAGTACAAACAACGTCAAATTCATTAACGCGGTTAGCAACTTCGAATGGTTGGTTAATAATCATCTTCAACACTGGACGAGCAAAGTATTGATCGATTGATTTGTCATTAATTGTGATTTCGCCCTTACCTGCTTTAATCCACACGCGAGCAACAGCGTCTTTTCTTTTACCTGTAGCATAAGCACGACCAAATTTGTCCTTTTTTGCCTTGCGAACAGCTACTTCAGCAGCTTCACTATTGGCTGCTTTTTTAATATCTTGCAAAGATTCGATTTTTTCAGCCATAATTAAGCGCTCCTTTTATTCTTTGGGTTTTTAGAAGCAATATCCAAAACAACAGGATTTTGTGCTGTATGAGGATGTTCGCTTCCAGCATATACCTTTAATTTTGTCATTTGTTGACGCCCCATTGGGTTGCGAGAAATCATGCGTTCAACAGCTTTGATAACAACTCTCTCAGGGAAACGACCAGCTAATACCTTACCAGCAGTAGTTTCTTTGATTCCGCCAGCCCAACCAGTATGTCTGAAATATTTTTTGGCAGCTAATTTGTTGCCTGTTAATTTTACTTTGTCAGCATTGATAACAACCACATAGTCACCACAGTCAATGTTTGGAACGAAATTAGCTTTGTGCTTACCACGCAAAATTTTAGCGATTTCAGCAGCCATACGACCCAAAACAACGCCTTCAGCATCAACTACATACCATTTTCTTTCAATGTCTGATGGTTTTGTTGCATATGTATTCATAGGTTTTTCTCTCTTTTGATTGAAAATTTAACTTCGTTGGGCAATATAACAAAATAAAAATACTTGTCAACATTAAAATTTTGTTGTTTTTCAAGTGGTTACTTAGAGGTAATATTTTACCCTTTGCTATCACATTGATTTTACACAATTTTAGACATTTAGCAGCATAAAAAATTTTAAAATTATTTTTTATATACACCCTTATCTCCCCTTATTATCACACCTCAAACGAATAAAATGAGTAAGTTAAGGTGTTTTCTATACTATATAAATAATACATACATTTACTAAAAATACAAACACACCCAAACAATCCACTTATTTATTGAAATACAAATTAAAGGTTGCAAATTTAAACTAATTAAAATATAAGAGTCGCTATATAAAATAAACGTTCGTTTTTGTGTATACGCGTCATGAAAAGACTTGAGTTTAAAGATAGATTTAAGCTGTGCAAAGGGATTAATGGTAAATATTCCCCCATGACGATGTATTATGCAATTCTTAAAAATCCTGTATTCATTTTGTTGTATCCATTTATGATATTTTTTTCTTTTGTGTTGGCAATACCACACTATTTGATAGAGCTCTTTTATCTAGTGTGTAAATTTATTAAATATCATCTTTTAGTTGCAACAAAAGGGAAATATGAAGTAAAC
The DNA here is from genome assembly GCA_015062235.1 of Alphaproteobacteria bacterium. Taxonomy (GTDB): domain Bacteria; phylum Pseudomonadota; class Alphaproteobacteria; order RF32; family CAG-239; genus CAZU01. Next base: position 71,186 of record SUUZ01000001.1, read on the forward strand.
AATCTAATTAAACCGATAGCTTTTTATTTGCCACAATTCCATGAGATTGAAGAAAACAATCGTTGGTGGGGACAAGGCTTTACTGAATGGACAAATGTAAAAAAAGCAGTTCCTCTTTTTGATGATCACTATCAGCCACATATTCCACACAAAGATATTGGATATTATGACCTTTCTGATGTCAATGTGATGAAAAAACAAGCTAAAATAGCTAAAGATTTTGGTCTTTATGGCTTTTGCTTTTATTATTACCACTTTGCTGATGGAAAGAGATTGTTAGAAAAGCCTATTAATAATTGGCTTAAGGCAAAAGATATTGATTTTCCATTTTGTTTTGCATGGGCTAATGAAAATTGGACTAGAACGTGGGATGGAGGCGATAAAGATGTTATAATGCCTCAAGATTATGACCAAGAAAATATGCTGTCTATGCTTATAGATATGATACAGGCATTCAAAGATGAGAGATACATAAAAATTGATAATAAACCTGTTTTGTTGATTTATCGAGCTGAAATTATTCCAAATATAAAAAATACCACTAAACTGTGGCGAAAAACAGCCAAAGAAAATGGCTTTGATGATTTATACCTTATTTCAGTTCAGAATTTTAGACAAGAAAATCCTTTTAATATGGGGTTTGATGCCGCTGTTGAATTTGCACCACAAATCAGTGGAAAAACTTTTTGTTGGCCGATGATTAATATTGAAAAATTTCAAAACATTCAAAAACCAACAATTGGACGATATGAGAATGTGATTGATACACATTTGAACTTTGGACGAGTTTCTTATCCAAGATACAAATGTGTTTGTCCTGCGTGGGATAACTCGCCAAGACGAGGAAACCGCTCACCAAGATTGTTGATTGGCAGCACACCGCAACTTTTTGGAAAATTTTATAAAAAGGCAGCAATAGTAACCTTAGAAAATCCTAAAACTAAAGATAATGGATTGTTATTTATTAATGCATGGAATGAATGGGGTGAAGGTGCTCATCTGGAACCCGATGAAAAATATGGCTATGCATGGCTTGAAGAGATAAAAAAAGTTCAAAACATGAAAATTAAAGACTTGGGAAAGAGGAGCAAGGACAATGTATAAATTGCTCAATTTTTCAGTTCATGGAAATCATCAAGGTAACTTAGTAGCACTAGAAAAAGGAGCTGATTTTCCTTTTGATATCAAGCGTGTTTATTACATTTGGGGAACCGATAAAAATGCAATACGCGGCAAACACGCACATCGTAAATTAGAACAAGTAATTATCTGCACATCAGGAAGTTGTGATTTTATCTTGGACAATGGCAAAAACAAAGTAACAGTTCATTTAGATAATCCAGCACAAGGACTTTATATAAAACACAATATTTGGCGAGAATTCACAAACTTTTCTGATGATTGTGTCGTCATGGTCTTGGCCAGCGAGCATTATGACGAAACAGACTATATTAGAGATTATGAAAAATTTCTAGGAGAAGTTGAATGATACATCCACTATCAGATGTTCAAAGCAATAATATTGGCGAAGGTACAAATATTTGGCAATTCTGTGTGGTTTTGCCTGATGCTAAAATTGGCAACAACTGTAATATCTGCTCACATTGTTTTATCGAAAATGATGTTGTTATTGGAAATAATGTAACAATTAAATGCGGTGTACAAATTTGGGATGGGATGCGTGTTGAAGATAATGTTTTTATCGGACCAAATGTTACATTTTGTAATGATAGATATCCTAAATCACGTAACAAAGACTGGAAGCTTGAACCTGTAATTATAAAAAAAGGAGCATCTATAGGCGCAAATGCAACAATACTTCCAGGAGTAACTATAGGTGAAAATGCAATTGTCGGTGCCGGTAGTGTTGTAACAAAAGATGTAGAAGCAAACTCTATCATCGTTGGAAATCCAGCTAAATTATTAAAAAAAGGGGATAAATTTTGAAAATAAAATTTCTTGATTTAGAAAAAATAAACAATCGTTTCAGAAGCGAAATTGACCAACGTATCAAAAACATACTTGATTGTGGTTGGTATCTGCAAGGTAAAGAAAACGAAGTTTTTGCTAAAAATTTTGCTTCTTATTGCGGAACAAAATATGCTGTTGGTGTTGCCAATGGACTAGATGCTCTTCGCTTAATTATCAATGCTTACGGCTTTGGTGCGGGAGATGAAATAATTGTTCCCGCAAACACGTTTATCGCGACTATTTTAGCGATTTCAGATAATGGCTGTACTCCTGTTTTGATTGAACCTGATATTAATACATACAATATAAATCCCAATTTAATTGAAGAAAAAATCACTTCTAAAACAAAAGCTATTATGGTTGTTCATTTGTATGGTCAAGCAGTTCAAATGGATAAAATACGGGAAATTGCAAAAAAATACAACTTAAAAGTTATTGAAGATGCTGCTCAAGCACATGGTGCTTATTATGAAAATAAACGAGTTGGTAATTTAGGAGACGCTGCCGCATTTAGCTTTTATCCTGGAAAAAATCTTGGTTGTATGGGTGATGGTGGAGCTGTTGTTACTAATGATGAAACTCTTTATAACAAAGTAAAAGCTTTGGCTAACTATGGCTCTGATTATAAATATCATCATATTTACAAAGGACTTAATTCTCGACTTGATGAAATGCAAGCCGCTATTTTAGATATCAAATTAAAACATCTTGATGATGATAATACAAGAAGACGTCAAATTGCTAAATATTATCGTGAAAACATCAAAAACCCAAAGATTATACTTCCGCAAACTTATAATGAAGAATCTCATGTTTGGCATGTTTTTGTGGTTAGATGTGAAGATAGAGAAAGCTTACAAAAATATCTTGAAGCAAACGGTATTCAAACAAATATTCATTACCCTACCCCACCACACAAACAAGATGCTTATAAAGAGCTGGAAAATTTAAAGCTACCAATTACAGAACAAATACACCAACAAGTTGTGTCTTTACCTATTAGTCCTGTATTAACAGACGAAGAAGTTAAAAAAATCGTGGAGATTATGAATGAATGGTAAATTAAAATATGATTTAGTATTTTCTTTAGGTGAGGCCTGTTCATGTACACAAGCTTTAAGAAGTTCAAATCTACAATATGCCTCTTATCCTTTAGACTGGTTATTTGGAAGTGATTTTAATGGAAGAATGGATATTTTAGTTTCTGATTTTAATAAATTTATTGAACAATCAGACTTGCAGTATTCGTATTCTGAGAGAAGTATTTCATGTGATGCGTATTTAAACAATAAAAATCAAATAACATTTAATCATGATTTTCCAGCAGGAATTTCTCTAGAAGAATCATATCCAATGGTTGCTGAAAAATATCAACGTCGTATCAATCGATTGTTAGACAATATAAAAAATGCTGATTCAGTACTTATCGTTTATATAGAAATACCAAATAACGAAAATCATACTTCTGATAAAGACATTATTTGTGGTTGGGAAAAGATTAAAGAAAAATATTTTAATAAAAAAATTGATCTTCTTTATTTCATGAATGACACGACTTTACCACCTAAAAGTGTAAAAAAAGAAAATATTACCTCGAATATTACAAAGGTTACAGCTAACTATAAAAATCAAGCACCTAATGTTGTACCATACGCTGTAGATAATGATGTATTAAAAAGAGTGTTAAAACAATGCAAATAGAGATATTATTTTATTATGTGAGAATGATTTATGCAAATATGTAGAAATACCCGATTTCATAATGGAAAAAAGAAACAAAGGTCTTATTGGAGATGCTCATTTTTCTGATTATATTCGTCTTTGTTTATTATATAAATATGGAGGAACTTGGATTGATGCAACCATCCTTATGACAGATAAAATGCCTAATTATGTTTATGATTCTGATTTTTTCTGTTTTCACACAAATCTAAATATATTAGGAGGTGCTGAGATTGTTGTGGCTTGCAATTCATTCTTTAGCTGTAAAAAACCTGGCAATCCAATAGTTTGGTATATGTTACAATTTCTTAATGAATATTGGAAAAATGAAGATATAGCTATTCATTATAGTTTCTTTCATGTGATAATGCAATTAGTTGTTTCTAAAAATGAATTATGTAAGCAAGAGTGGAAGAAATCCCCCTACTATAGTGAGACACCATTTCATGTATTACAATCTGAATTATTTGAACCTTATTCACAAAAACGTTGGAAACAAATTGTTGATATGTCACCTTTACATAAATTATCACGAGTATTTCTTTATGATAAAGATAAACACAAAGGTTCATACTTAGAATATATCATAAAAAAATTAAATAGGTAACATTAAGATGTCTAATCCTTTAGTTTCAGTTATCATCCCAGCATACAATCACGAAAACTATGCTCAAGATACTATAAAATCAATAATAGCTCAAACTTATCAAAATATTGAGCTTATTATTATTGATGATGGTTCAAAAGATTCTACTTGGACAAAGATTAATGAACTCAAAACCGAATGTGAGAAACGTTTTAGTAGAATATGTTTCAAAACCAAAGCTAATGGTGGAACTTGCGAAACCTTAAATATGTTGCTAGATTTAGCTAAAGGCAAATTTATCTATTTAATAGCTTCTGATGACTTGGCTAAACCACAGGCTATTGAAAAAGAAATTGCCTTTTTAGAAAACAATCCTCAATACGTCCTAGCCGTTGGAGACAACGAACTTATAAATGCGCAATCAAACCCAATCGGTTGGAATGAAAAACAAACCTCTTGTTCTTTAGCTTCTGCAAAATATAAAACTTTTGGCGAGTTTTTAAAAGAAAACAACCAAGACGTTAACTTTTATTCAGACGAATTTGGTCAATATAAAACTTTTGTAACCAAAAATTATGTTCCCAATGGGTATTTAGTAAAAACTAACGCCATAAAATCTATTGGTGGTTTTACAAAGGAAGCCCCTCTAGAAGATTGGTATCTTATGTTACAATTATCAAAAATAGGTAAGTTCAAATATCTTGATGAAGTACTATTTTCTTATCGTTGGCACGACACAAACACCGTAAAAAATAAAAAACGTATGAACGAAATTTCTTTCAAAACAATGATGTATGAACAAAAATTAGTTAGTCGCCAAGGAAATGAACATTGGCAAGATATCTATTTGCGCCAAATTTCACAAATTAAAACAAAATTCAAAATTGGTAATATTATTGAATATTATACTCAGCGCAATTTACAATGGAAAAAATATATTTTATCAATTTTTGGAAGAAAGTTTGTTGTTAGAAAAAAGAAAATAAAACAACCATAGCGTGCAAAAGATAAATAAACCGCCCCTATTTGCAAAATTTTCAAAAATAACAATAGCTTGTATAACTACCAAATTTCCCCTTGAAAATAAATATAAATTAAATATTATATAGCTGACTAATTTTTTAACAACTATAGGAGGCTACAATAGCACGAGAGTATAATAATGCGCCAGTACGCGAAGAAGACGGACCACGCATAAATGAAGAAATCAGAGTAAGAGAAGTACGATTAATTGATGAAACTGGCGAAAACAGAGGTGTTGTCTCTATTCAAGAGGCCCTACAAATAGCTGATGATGCTGGCTTGGATTTGATTGAAATATCCCCCCAAGCGACCCCTCCTGTATGTAAGGTTCTCGACTACGGCAAATATAAATACGAAATGCAAAAACGTAAGGCCGAAGCCAAAAAGAATCAAAAAGTTGTTGAAATCAAAGAACTTAAACTTCGCCCAATGATTGAAACTCATGATTATGAAGTAAAAATTAAACAAGCTAAAAAGTTTTTATCCGAAGGTAACAAAGTAAAGTTTACTATGCGTTATAAAGGACGCGAGATGAGCGCTAACAATCTAGGTAAAGAAATTTTAGACCGTATTGTTGAAGATTTGGAAGGATTAATCAAAGTTGATCAAGCCCCAAAACTAGAGGGCAAACAAATGATGATGATTGTAAGTCCAGAAAAATAAACTATTCAAAAAATAAAAACTCAGGTTACACACCTGAGTTTTTATTTATACCTCTTCTTATTCAATTAATAATATTCTTAAAACCTATAATTTTTTGTAGCATTATCTGCCAAATAGCTTATATTGTGCAATGGGAAGAAAAGAGGTAAAAATGAAAGCTATAACAGAACTAACTTTTGACGAAGCTAAGGCTGAACTTGAATATTTAGCTACCGAAATAGCTAAAGCTGATTCGGCTTATTATCAAAATGATGATCCTTATCTTAGCGATGCTGAATACGACCGCTTAAAACACCGCAACTTTGATATCGAAGCCCGTTTTCCTGAACTAATACGTCAAGATTCTCCATCAAAAAAAGTTGGTGCCGCCGTCAAAAATGGTTTTACCAAAGTAAGCCACTCTTTTCCTATGCTTTCTCTGGGTGACGTGTTTTCAACTGACGAAGTATCTGAATTTGTAATGAGTGTAAAACGCTACCTTAATACAAATGAAAATATCGAATTTATAAGCGAACCTAAAATAGACGGACTTTCATTTTCTGCCCGCTATGAAAATGGCGTCTTTGTTCAAGGAGCAACTCGTGGAGACGGAACAACTGGCGAGGATATAACCGCTAATCTACGCACCATCAAACAACTACCTCTCCGCCTGCCTGCTGATGCGCCTCGTATTTTAGAAGTTCGCGGCGAAGTATATATGTCAAAAGCTGATTTTTTGGCACTTAATGAAAAATATGCTTCTGAAGGAAAGAAAATCTTTGCTAACCCTCGTAATGCCGCTGCAGGATCTTTACGTCAACTAGATCCAAACATTACCGCTGAACGTAACTTAAGCCTCTTTGCTTATACTTGGGGTGAAGTATCTGAACGTCAATGGTCTTCTCAAGCAGATTTTTTTAATCATCTAAAATCTTGGGGATTTCCTACTAACCCACATAATAAAATTTGTGCCAACATTAGCGAGATTGAACAAAACTTTAATCATTTGATGGATATTAGAGCAACTCTTCCTTACGATATTGACGGCGTAGTTCATAAAGTAAATTCTATTGAATTACAAGAACGACTTGGCTTTTTAACACGTACACCTCGTTGGGCAATAGCTCATAAATTTCCTGCGGAACAAGCACAAACTATCATAAACAATATCCGCATCCAAGTCGGAAGAACTGGCGCTCTAACTCCCGTTGCAGACCTCGAACCTATTAATGTTGGCGGTGTAATAGTATCACACGCAACCTTACACAACGAAGATGAAATAAAACGTAAAGATATTCGCATTGGCGATACTGTAATTATTCAACGAGCTGGTGATGTAATACCCCAGATCATTGGCGTAATTTCAGAAAAACGCCCTTCTGATTCTCAAGAATTTTTATTTCCACACACTTGTCCAGTATGTGGTGCTCATGCTACTAAAGAAGAAGATGAAGCTGTCCGTCGTTGCACTGGAGGTCTTACCTGCCCTGCCCAAGCTAAAGAACGCATAAAACATTTTGTTTCTCGTGATGCTTTTGATATTGCGGGACTTGGCGACAAAATAATTGAAGATTTTTATGCTGAAAATATTTTACTTAATCCTGCAGACATTTTTACATTAGAACAACGCAATGGTGGAGATGATTTATTCTCATCTGCTAAAGGTTTTCATCTTGAACGTAAAGAAGGCTGGGGGGCAAAATCTGTTGACAATCTTTTTAAAGCTATCAACAATAAACGAAATATTTCACTTCCTCGTTTTATATATGCCCTAGGAATACGCCAAGTTGGTAGTGCAACTGCTCGCCTTATAGCACAAAATTATAACACTTTTAACAATTTTATGAACGATATGATTGCTAAGGATACTGCTAAACTAGTTTCAATTGATGGTATTGGAGCATCTATGGCAACTGACATAGTTGAATTCTTTGCTGAAGAACATAACATTTCAATCATAAACTTACTTCTGCAACAAATAAACGTTGAAGAATTTATTGATACAACTAAAAAAGATACGCTAATTTCAGGAAAAACTGTTGTATTTACAGGAACATTACAAAAAATGACACGAGCTGAAGCCAAAGCTAAAGCTCTTGAAGCTGGCGCTAAGGTTGCTGGATCTGTATCTAAAAGCACCGATTTAGTAATTATTGGAACAGATGCTGGTTCAAAAGCCAAAACAGCTCAAGAATTAGGAATAAAGATTATAAACGAGGACGAATTTTTGTCGTTTTTATAATTTTTGCTAACAAAAACAACAAATAAATATTGACTTTTGCCATTTTAATAAATAGATTATCCCCACATTAAAATTTTAAATATATGGATATGTCTAATATTTTGCACTTACCCAGCGAGGCTGAGAAGTGCGCCTTCTTTGAAAAGGTTTTCAAAGAGCACAAGGTTGCTATGGTTAGCGCTGATTGCGTTGTTAAGGTTTCATCAAAATATCCTTTTTGGTTTCGCCAAACCATCGATAAGGTATTCTTAACAGACGAATGTTGCGGTTACCAGATTGGCAATTTTGCTATTGTTTGGAAAGGACGGAGCAACATTCCGCTTTTTATTGCTGAATGTTCGCAGCCTTTTGAGCTGTTCTCTTGCGGAAAATACAACTTTTTGTTGCGCAAGAAGTGTGCTGATGATACCCATTGTTTTGAGCGCTACATTTGGTTGCCCTCAGAAGAATGTTATCAGGTCGAGAAATACGAACCAGACCTTGTGCCTGAAGAGTTTGCTACAGCTAAGCGCTTTAACAAACATCATGGTCAAGAACACGAACTGCGCCGTATGTATCCACTTGATGATCCCGAAACCAAATCAGATGATAATCGCATATTTCACGATTTCATCGCAAAGTATTGGCAAGAGTAATTCTGACGCAGGCTTCATCTATCTCAACAGATAGATTGCCTGCGTTTTTTATTCTACATCAAGAAAAAAGAACTCATAAGCCTTAGCTGATAACACATTGAAATAAACCATAACTGGAGCCAAAACAACAAGTGTAATATAATCATTTGCTCCAAATTTTAGAATGAGCCATCTTAAAATAGCAACACTAAAATTAGTTATAACTGCAATCAATAAAAATTCCTTATAATTTCCTCTTGTTTTATTCCACGCTAACCTTAGCGAGCCTGAACGTCCTGCTAAAGCAGATATCCAAGCCAAAAATGGACGATATACAATCAACGGTGATAATAAAATAAATACCAAATCAGCCAATAAAATAAGCATCCCTTCCTGCTCAAAATCACCTTGCAGAAAACGGGCATACCCCTCATTAAACTCTGGCGACAAATTAAAAAACAAAGGGACAATAGGCAAAACAATCAAAACAGATGCTATTGCAACTGATAAAACAACAATCTTAGTAGATGGAACTAACGAATAAAAAAAGGCTTTAAAGTCAAAATACGGCTTACGCTTTAGGTAATAGCGGAAAAACATTCCCCATAAAATATACATTAAAAATAAAATAGGCCAAAAGAAAAAACTCTTCCAACTAAACAGAGCCATAGCCGAAACAAAATAAGCTACAGCAACAAAGAAAGATGTACGTTGCCAACTATCTAAACAATATTGCCATGAAGCAACTAAAATATCTTTAAGAGGAAGCTTTCTTATATTACTTTCAATCATTTATAATTCTCTTAATAAACCATAACATAAATCATAATATAAGAAAACACACGAAATTAACAATAAAAAAAGGATTCTATTCCACATGGGAAAGAATCCTTTTTTAAGCATTGCTCTTTACAGTTTTTTTGATAACCAAAAATCCCGCTCTTTACGCATATTTTCTCGTGCTATAACTTCAAACCTTTCATAGAAATAGTTTGTAAGATAAATACGATTTTTTTCCAAAAAGCTGCTAAGCAACGTTATACGTCCCTTTACATACTCTTCGTAGCAAACAAGGTTTTCTTCATATTCTAACCTAACTTGCCATGCATAAGTACCATAATTTTTGACATCACCCAAGATCAACAAATCAAGATCATGAATTAGCTCCAGATAAAAAGAATTATCTTTGTCATCTTTGATTTGTTCTTTATGATTGGTCGCTAAAATAAGCTTTTTAACCAAATCATAATTACCAAAGTTAAGCTTTAAGGCTACATCTTTTGCCATCTCTGCAGAAACATCTTCGTGACAACCTACATCATGCCAAAAGATTGCCATTTGCATTTCTTTTTTGGGAAACCACTTATGAGGATTCATAACCTTAAATATCTTCAAAAAATTCAACATATATGCAATATGTGAAAAATTATGATATTTTTGTTTACGATAAGTCTTAACTAAATCCGCACAATGTGTACGTTTTCCTGAGGTTATACTGCTATATTCCCCTTGTTTCAGCATCAACTCACATAAAAAGTTATGAACACTAGGCGATACATATCTCTTTGCTGCAATATACTCGCCCTGCTTCAGTAAATTTTTAACTGCTGTTGACGAAACATAGGTCAAATCAGCCTTTGAAACTGGAAAGGTTACTGTCTGCAACTCATAACCACGAATTTCACATAACTCACGATTTATATGAGCTAACTGCATTTCCGCATCATGATCACCAACTAAACGCTCTCCCCTTACTAAAACGCTAGCCTCATTAGCTATCGCCGCATCAATGGTCAAACCACTGTAAGTAATAATGTCAATACATTCAGGACAATATATCAGCCTTTCAGCAGCTATCTGTTCTGTAATAGAAAAATCTTTTCCTATCAACTCCCGATGTTTAAACATACTCACAAAGTCAGCTAAAGACGCTTTAATCAATCTAACACACTGCTCTGCGGTCAAAAAAGCCTCTTTATCAGGATTTACCCCTACTCCAACAATAACTTTGTCATACATAGCTATTGCGTGGCATAAACATACTCTATGCCCCTCAGTAAACGGATTAAAACTTCCGCCATAAAAAGCTACTCTTAAATTCATACTAATAAATATTAATGATTAAACATACTTCTTAAATAAATATGCTATCACTCTATCAAATTACGACATTTTGTCAAACAAAAATCCTGCCTCAAAAATTTTAAGGCAGGACTTTAATTGTGCGAAGATACTAAATTGAAATTACTTCAATTCAACTTTAGCGCCAGCTTCTTCTAATTTCTTCTTCATTTCTTCAGCTTCAGCCTTAGCTACGCCTTCTTTAATTGTCTTAGGAGCACCGTCTACCAAGTCTTTAGCTTCTTTCAAGCCCAAACCTGTGATAGCACGAACTTCTTTAATAACATTAATTTTATTTGCACCAGCTTCAGCTAATACAACATCAAATTCATCTTTTTCTTCAGCGGCAGCAGCACCTGCAGCAGCACCACCTGCAGCAACAGCAACAGCAGCGGCAGCAGAAACACCCCATTTTTCTTCTAACATTTTTGACAAGTCAGCAGCTTCCATAACAGTCAAAGCTGACAATTCATCTACTAATTTGGCTAAATCGGCCATTTTTTTTCTCCAATATATTAAATTAACAAATTAAACTAAAATCAAGTTTTACTCATTATAAATACAAAACAACTATTCTTTTTCGCTGTAAGCTTTTGTAACTCTTGCAAGTTGAGCACCAGGAGCTTGTAACAAACCAATAATTTTAGCTCTGAGTTCGTCCATAGAAGGAATGGAAGCCAAACGTTTGATTTCGTCAACAGACAAAACACCTGTACCCATACCACCACCGATAACCAACAATTTTTCGTTAGTTTTGGCAAATTCAACGCAAGCCTTACAAGCTGAGATAGGATCATTTGCAAAAGCAATTGCAGTAGGACCTACAAACAAGTCAGCTAAAGCTTCAAATTTTGTACCTTTAAGAGCAAGACGTGTAATGCGATTTTTAGTAACTCTAAAACCAGCACCAACTTTTCTGATATTGTCTCTGAGTTCAGAAACTTCTTCAACTGTCAAACCTTTGTAGTGAGATACTACAATAGTTTCAGCAGTATTGAACAATTCATTAAGTTCAGCCAGCAATTGTGTTTTTTCTTCGCGGTTCACTTATTGTCTCCAATTATCACATACGCAAAAACCGCATATGCTACTTTTCTAACATATCCGCCAAGACTTAAGATATAGAAGGAAGTATTTATTTCCTCCCAAACTACCCTCGACGGGACCCATTCTGCCCAGGAGAAAAAAATCGATTTATAAAAAATCTCTCACTTACTCCGTCTATGCAAGATATTTAAGAACTTAAGATATTATCAAAACCTTTGATGGTTTCTCATTTTCTCCACTCGTCCACTTGCAGTCTTGGACAGGTCGAACGACTCAAAACACCGTTCATTGAGACCTTTAATAATATTAAATCCCCACAATGTCAAGTGTTTATTTCAACGTTTTCAATATTTAAACTTAAAGATGCTCTCGGATTACCGAGAGCATCTTTTCCTTACATCCTCTATTAAAGAGCGGTTGTATCAACCTTAACACCAACCCCCATAGTCGAGCTCAACGATACTTTCTTCATATAAGTACCTTTAGCTCCTGCAGGTTTAGCCTTGATGATAGCATCAATGAAAGCTTTTCCATTTTCATAGATTTGCTCTTCAGAGAAACTTGCCTTACCAATACCAGCATGAACGATACCGTTCTTTTCAACACGGTATTGAACTTCGCCAGCTTTGGCTTTTTTAACAGCAGCTTCAACATCAGCAGTAACAGTACCAAGTTTTGGGTTTGGCATCAAACCTTTTGGTCCTAATACACGAGCAACTTTACCAGCCATACCCATCATATCAGGTGTAGCAATCATACGATCAAAGTCTATTTTTCCTGCCAAGATTGAATCAATCAAGTTTTCAGCGCCAACAACATCTGCACCAGCAGCTTTAGCTTGATCAGCCTTTTCACCTTGAGCCAAAACAGCAACTCTAACTGTTTTACCTGTACCATGTGGCAAAGCACAAACACCGCGAACCATCTGGTCAGCATATTTCGGATCAACACCAAGGTTAATAGCTATATCAATAGTTTCGTCAAATTTTGCTTTAGCATTTTCTTTAACGATTTTAACAGCATCCTTCAAAGAATAAACTTGATCCTTATCAAGATTTTTATAAGCATTTACAATTCTTTTACCCATCTGCTTACTCCACAACTTTAATACCCATAGAAACAGCCTGACCTTTAACCATATTCATTGCAGATTCAACTGTGGAACAGTTCAAATCTGGCAATTTAGCTTCAGCTATTTCTTTAACTTGAGCCATTGTAATTTGACCAGCAACAACTTTACCTGGTTCTTTAGAAGCAGAACTAATCCCTGCAGCCTTTTTTAAATAATAAGCAACTGGAGGAAGCTTTGTTACAAATGTAAAAGACTTATCTTCAAAAGCTGTAATAACAACAGGAACAGGAATACCTGGTTCCAATTTTTGAGTAGCAGCATTGAAAGCTTTACAAAATTCCATAATATTCAAGCCTTTTTGACCCAAAGCAGGACCAACTGGAGGAGATGGATTAGCCTTACCTGCAGGAATCTGAAGCTTGATTAAACCTAAAATTTTTTTCTTAGACTTAGCCATTTTCATTACCTTTTTGTTAGGTTTCGTGGTACGAACCAATGGCTGGCCTCCCACGAAAAATTGTTAAAAATAAACGACGACCTCAACTAAAAGCAAATAATCCTTTAATTGAGTCGTTTCTGTATAACACAATATTTGCATATTGCAAGCATTTTTTACAACAAAATATCTTACTTCAAAGATAAAAAATCTTTCCACGATTGCGAAATAATATGTTTTATAGATATCCCCAAGTATATCATATAAAGTGTTCAGTGATTACGAGAAGAGCTTTGGAGGGCATCAATAATCGTAAACCCCAATAGATAGCTTAATAAAAGATCTATTGGGGTTTAGTCTAGGCTAATGTAACAATAACAAAAAAACCATAAACCACTCGTGGGGATTACAAAACACAAAATAGCATACAACCAATATCGTAACCACGATAGTCTCTGTTGTAAAAAAACATCTAAGGTCTTAAGATTAACTCGTGGACGAAAGCATCCAGACACTCCAACGCATAAAACCGCAAAATGAGCTAAAGACATAATAATTAATAACGTCTTTACAATAACATTAAATTCTATAACAATAAATTTAAAAATTAATAACTAAGATAAACAGTAATACATATCTATATGTTTGTCATGTTTGTCCAGTAAAATATTATTAATTTTTTTGATGTATAATTAAATAAATATAGCATTTAAACGGTGGTTTAAATGCTATATTTTTGTTTTGTAATACATTGATTTTACTTGAATATATTTTCAAATAAGGAAGATCGCTAATCCTCATCCTCCCTCCTCGGAGCGATGACATTATTGGGGTATTCGCTTCACTCGTTCGTGGTGTGACCATCCAGAAAATGTCATGGCTTGAATAAGCGTTAGCAAATGAAATTAGCCATCTTCAATGCTTCTAAAAATATTGAAAATAATAGATTAATTAAGTTTTTTTATTAAACAAATCACAAAAAAAAGCGGGGATAATCCCCGCTTTTTATCTAAGCATCTCTAAGTTGTGCTGAAGCTATTTTCTTTTTAACTTCCACCTCAACCTTATTCATTAGTGTTTCAATATCTTGATCACTAAATGTTGTTTCTATTGGCTGAAAAGTTAAAGCCAAAGCTATTGATTTTTTACCCGAAGGAAGATTTTCCCCTTCATAGACATCAAATATTCTAACATCAGTAATATAACGTCTATCAGCATTTTTTGCCGCAGCAATAAGATCATCAGCTTTAACACTTGAATCAACAATAAAAGCCATATCTTTATCTACTGGTTGAAACTGTGAAAGCTCTAACTTTTTCTTAGCTTTGCCTTGAGCAACTCTAGGAAGAGGTATATTATCTAACAACACCTCAAATGCAACCACCCTCTGTTTAATAGCAAATTTTTTCAATATCAACGGATGTATTTCGCCAAAATATGCTATAATATTTGCCCCCAAACGCAATGCTCCACTGCGTCCTGGATGGTAATATGTTGGTGCATCAGTTGAAATTCTAGCACTATCAAAAGGACCATTAGCTGCAGCAATCGCAGCCAAAACATCAGCTTTAACATCAAACACATCAAAAGCTCGCTCATTACCAGACCAATGTTTTTTACCCGTCATTCCACAACGAACGCCACCAGCAACCAAACGTTGTTCTCCAGGTTTGCGACCATAAAATTCAGGTCCAACCTCAAACAAACTAACATTGCTATATCCTCGTGCAATATTATTCTTCACTCCAAGCAACAGATTAATAACTACCGATGGACGCATTTCATCAAGTTCAGCAGTTATTGGATTGCAAAGTAAAACAGCCTCATTTCCTTTACGGAAGTCTTTTGCCATTTTTGAATCTGTAAAGCTCCAAGTAACTGTTTCTAAAAGCCCTCTAGAAGCTAATTCATGCTTAACAGTAACATTACGACGTTGAACAGGGGATAATGTTTGAGCTGGAAAATATGATCTAGGCATCGATTCTGCTGGAATATTATCCAAACCAATCATTCGTACAACTTCTTCTATTAAGTCATGTTCACCTTCAATATCTCCACGCCAAGTTGGCGAAGTAGCCCAAATTTTATCGCCATCTTCTTTAGTTTCAAAACCAAGACCTTGCAATATTTCTACAACCTTCGCAGTGCCAACCTCAATACCAATAAAGTCTTTAAGACGAGAAGGACGAATAAACGTAGTTACTGGTTGATAATTTTCTTCTCCTACGATTTCAAGTTCCGAAGCTTCTCCGCCACATATATCTAAAATAAGCTTTGTAGCATATTCTGAACCCAATACATTAGATTTTGGATCAACCCAACGTTCATAACGATAACGTGAATCCGAATCAATCTGAAATTTGCGTCCAGTTCTAGCAATACAAATTGGATTAAATAATGCACTTTCTAAAAACACATTAACGGTATCTTCTGAACATCCTTTAGAATTTCCTCCCATTATACCGCCAAGACATTGGATACCTTCGTCATCGCAAATTCCTAAAGATTTATCATCTAAATTATATACTTTCTCATCTAACGCTATAAAACCTTCGTTTTCTTTAGCCATACGCACACAAATATTACCTTTTAGTTTGTCAGCATCAAATACGTGCAATGGACGGGCTAAATCATAATTAATATAATTAGTAATATCTACCAAAGGCGAAATAGAACGAAGCCCAATAGCTGTTAATCTGTCTTTCATCCATTTAGGAGTTTCAGCCTTATTATTAACCCCCTTGATATAACGCCCAACATACACAGGACAAGCATCAAAATCTTCAATGTTTACTTTAATTGGTGATTTGAAGTTGCTGTTTTTGCTTGTTATGTTTAAAGGTTTTAATTTGCCAAGACCTGCTGCAGCCAAATCTCTAGCAACTCCTCTAACACCTAAACATTCAGCCCTATTTGGTGTAATAGCAATATCAAAAACAGGATCTGCTTTATAAACCTCTGCCAAAGTCAAACCTATTGGAGCAGTTTCAGGCAATTCAATAATTCCATTATGATCTGAGCCGACACCAATTTCATCTTCAGCACACATCATACCAAAACTTTCAACACCTCTAACTTTACCAACTTTAATTTTTTCATTAAACAATGGAATATACGCACCAACATGGGCTAATACTCCCATCATACCTTTTTTAACATTAGGAGCACCGCAAACAATTTGCAAAATTTCATTACCATCATTAACCTTCAAAACGTGTAAATGATCAGAATCTGGATGTTCTTCAACTTCCTCTATTCTGGCTGTTACAAACCCTTCCATATTATCAAAAGGATTAACAACTTCTTCAACTTCAAGACCAATTTTGGTTAATGTTTCAGCTATTTCATCAACAGTTGCTTGAGTATCCAAATGTTCTTTTAACCAAGACAATGTAAATTTCATATTTTTCTCTCCCTATCTTGCCGAACCACCATTATTACTTAAACCACCTGTCATAGATGCTTCATCTAATGGCATAAAGCCGTAATGTTTCAACCATCTAACATCAGATTCAAAGAAGGTGCGCAAATCAGGAATACCATATTTTAGCATAGCTAATCTGTCTAATCCCAAACCAAAGGCAAAACCTTGATATTCTTCAGGATTAATTCCGCAAGCTTTCAAAACATTTGGATGCACCATACCACAACCCAAAATTTCAAGCCAATCATCTCCAGCACCAATTTTAAGTTCTGTTTTGCTTTTTTTACAGCCAATATCCATTTCTGCAGAAGGTTCCGTAAATGGAAAATACGAAGGACGATATCTAACAGGAATATCATCAAGTTCAAAAAATGCTTTTACAAAATCGTACAAACATCCTTTCAAATTAGCAAAAGAAGTTTTTTTATCAATGACTAGCCCTTCTACTTGGTGGAACATAGGTGTATGGGTTGCATCATAATCTGAACGATAAGTTCTTCCTGGAGCAATTATTCTTATTGGAGGCTGTTTTTTCTCCATTGTTCTAATCTGAACAGCCGATGTTTGTGTACGTACGACATAACTATCATCAAAATTTTCACTATCTGGATTAGAGATATAAAAAGTATCTTGCATTTGTCGAGCAGGGTGATTAGCTGGGGTATTCAAAGCATTAAAGTTATGAAATTGATCTTCAATATCAGGACCATCAGCAACTTCAAAACCCATTTCTCCAAAAATAGCAACAACTTCTTCATAAATTTTTGATACAGGATGAATTCTACCGATATTTTCATCTCTAATAGGTAGTGTAACGTCTATAGTTTCACGCAAAAGTTTATCATTCAACTCTTTAACACTTAACTCTTCACGTCTTGCTTCCATAGCCTGCTCAATTTCAGTTTTTACCAAATTAAGCTTTTGTCCAATCTGCTTTTTTTCTTCAATCGAAAGCTGCCCTAAACATTTCATATGTTCAGTTAAACTACCTTTTTTACCTAATACGGACACTCTAACTTCGTCCAAAGCCTTTACATCTACTGCTTCAGCAATTTGTTTTAAGGCATTTAATTTCAAATTTTCAATATCTTCCATTGTTCCACCATTTAATATTTAAAAAACTAAAAAGAGCCTTACTTGTTTTCACAAGTAGGACTCTTCTTAACATTTTTACAATCTAAAAATTATTTGCTCAAAGAAGCCTTAACTTGATCAACAAGTTTTGCAAAAGTTTCGGGCTCCTTAACAGCGATATCAGCCAATACTTTACGATCAAGCTCAATACCAGCCTTGGTGAGCCCGTTCATAAATCGAGAATAGGTCATATCGTGCAAACGAGTAGCTGCGTTAATACGTTGAATCCACAAGCTACGGAAATTTCTTTTCTTTGTACGTCTATCACGATAAGCATATTGTAAAGCCTTTTCAACTTTTTCAACTGCTACACGGAAAACGTTCTTATTACGGCCGCGATAACCTTTAGCCATCGACAACACTTTTTTGTGACGAGCATG
This sequence comes from Alphaproteobacteria bacterium, assembly GCA_015062235.1. GTDB lineage: Bacteria > Pseudomonadota > Alphaproteobacteria > RF32 > CAG-239 > CAZU01. Next base: position 89,600 of record SUUZ01000001.1, read on the forward strand.
AGCTGTCATACCTCTTTTAACACGAGACATCTTTCTTCACTCCTACAAATAAGGTAAAAATTGTTTAACAATCTTAACATCAACATCAGAAACCAATGTTGTGCCACGAGCTTGTCTTTTCATTTTCTGAGTTTTGCAGAAGAGGCAGTGTCTCTTATAAGCAAAATTTCTTTTCAATTTGCCAGTGCCAGTAACGCTGAAGCGTTTTTTTACTGCACTTTTAGTTTTCATTTTTGGCATTTTAAATCCCTTTCAATTACTTGGATTATATTTAAGAGCCAACAGGCATACCAAACAGCCCGCCCACTCGGTTCAACAAGCCTTATACAGCCCTTTACTTTAAAAATCAAGCACTTTTTATAGACTTTTTACTCTTTACAGTCTTTTTAGTAGTCTTTTCTTTTTTTACAGGAGCTTTCTCTTCTGTTTTTTCTGCTTTAACCACAGTTTTTTTAGCTGTTGTCTTTTTAGCAATCTTTTTCTTCTCAGTTTTTCTTACTGTAGCTTCTTTTTTACAAGCATACATCTTTTTAGCTTGTTCTGCAACAGCTGGCTCAACAACCTTCATCTCACAAGAATTTACACCAATCAAGTTAAATCTTTTATCCAAGCAACCAGCAATTGATTTTTTGTAAAGCAACACAAAAAATACTGCAATAATAAATGCTAAGACCGTCATCATAACACGAACAACAGCAATAATTGAAAGTGGTTCTATCAAATTTATGATTATTTCCTCAGCAGTCATAAAACCTCCAACCAATGCGGTTACTGCAAATACTGCTGAAACAACAAAAACCAATACAACAAAATATGGAACCCAACCAACTGACACTAAAAATGTTGCAGTTACGGGCAATTTGATAATAGCCCGTTCAATCCATTTAACAGGCACCAAAAAATTCATTGGTATTAAAAATAGTGTTAATAACAACGAACAAATAAAATCTACAAAATACGATGCTGGAGTATTAATCCATGACAAAACTAACGAAACTATCCAATAAACTCCACCCAACCACAAACATTGTTTCCAATATATACTCATTTTCTACTCCTTTAATCTTTAATAAAAATTTTTTCCACTAACAAAAGTTTGGGCGCGCAAATCAACAAGTTTTCCAGCTTCTAACTTAACTTTGCGATCCATTCTTTCTGCTAAATCTAGATTATGAGTGGCTATTAACGCACTCAAACCAGTTTCTTTTACTATTCCTAATAATTCTTTAAACACAATCTCTGATGTCTTAGGATCTAAATTACCAGTTGGTTCATCAGCCAACAATAGTTTAGGTGTATTAGCTAAAGCCCTTGCTATTGCAACCCTTTGTTGCTCTCCACCAGACATCTCTGCAGGACGATGTTCAAATCTTTTTTCTAAACCCAGTCTCTTTAATAACCATTTAGCTTTTTCCTTGGCATTCTTAATATCAACTCCAGCAATAAGCTGTGGCAACATAACGTTTTCTACGGCATTAAAATCAGCCAACAAATTATGGTACTGATAAACAAAACCCAAATAATCCCGCCTTAGAGATGTTCGCATAGCATCGCCAAGTGTTGAACATTTTTGCCCTTCTAGATATATATCTCCTTTGGTAGGTTTTTCCAATAATCCTGCCAATTGTAATAAGGTTGACTTTCCCGAACCAGACGGACCTATCAGCGCTACAACCTCGCCTTGATTTATATCTAAATCCACTCCACGCAAAACTTGCAGAGTTTGTCCTCCTTGCTTAAATGAACGATAAACATTTTTCAATTCTAAGACAGGTGCTCTTCCATTATTCATAACGCAAAGCCTCCACAGGATCCATTTTAGCAGCTCGCCATGCAGGATACAATGTTGCTGCAAATGATAACAATAATGATATTGACACTACGCTCAAAACTTCCCACATATCAACTTTAGCAGGAAGCTTGGACAAGAAATAAATTTCTGCAGAAAACAAATCTCGTCCCAAAATTGTTTGTAAACCTTGACGAATTGCCTCAATATTTTCACAAAATAACATTCCTAAAACAAAACCAATCAATGTTCCAACAACACCAATAAAAGCACCATCCATAAAGAATATACGCATAACCATGCCTTTGGTAGCTCCCATTGTACGTAATACTGCGATATCGCGCCCTTTGTCTTTAACCAACATAATCAAACCGCTAATAATATTAAATGCAGCAACAACGATGATTAAAGTTAAAATAATAAACATTACATTACGTTCAACCTCAATAGCATTAAAAAATGCCGCATTGCTTTGTTTCCAATCATATATATATGCACCACCACCTAAACTGCGTTCTAGAGCATCTCTCACAGGTTGCAAATATTTGTCATCGTCTAGTGTAACATCAATATTTGTAACAGCTCCTTTTAATCCAAAGTAAAGTTGAGCCGAATCAAGAGGCATAAATATAAAATTAGCATCATACTCATACATTCCAGAGTCAAACAATCCAATAACTTGATATGATTTCATTCTAGGTACTGTTCCAAAAGCTGTAACCTTGCCATTTGGTGATAACAAGGTTATTTTATCCCCCTCAACTATCCCCATTTTACGAGCAAGTCTGATACCAATAATCACATTATCATCAGCAAAATAATTCATGTCAACCTTTTCAACAGCTTTAGCCATTGCAGGCTTCTTTAACAGATCATCTTTAGCAATTCCTCTGACCATAGCACCTTCAGCTGATTTGCCAGCAGTAATAAGAAGCTGATTTTCAATCATTGGCATAGCAAGTTTAATATGTTCAATTTCCATAATATCTTTAACTGCATTAAGATAATTATTGAATGGATAACCATTAGGAGCCATCAGACCGATATGACCATTAATACCAAGAATTCGCCCTAATAATTCTGCCCTAAAACCATTCATTACACTCATAACAATAATAAGAGTCGCAACACCAAGTGCAATTCCTGTAAAAGCAAACCCAGTTATAACAGAAATAAAACCTTCTTTTCTTTTAGCTCTAAGATATCTTCCTGCAGTTAACCGTTCAAACTTACTAAAAATCATTATTAGTCATCTTTCAAAAAATATATTTTTTCATACAATTGAGTTAAGAAAACATAAATGTAATAAAAATAAGGAAAATGTCTTATTTTTACATTCATATACTAACAACACAATTATAAAACAAGAATACCATATTATTATTTTATAATTTCTAATTACACAAGTTACAATATCCATCAAGTACTTATACAAAGAAAAACCCCAATATCAGCAGATATTGGGGATTAGAAAGTGCATATTTATTAATATACCGCAAACACAAGAGATTCTTCACAAATTGCTCTATATTGTTTGCTACTGCTCGCAGTTGTTATAGTACAAGAAGAGCTACCATCACCGCTACAAGACATAATACGATAATAACTAGAATCAGTACTACCATCACTACAATTACCAGTATTACGATAAGAATAATTATAACTGCTATTTGCAGATTCATAATCTCCTATAGTGTATTTAGATGAGCTATTATGAATGTTACTAAAAGACAAATCTACATTTCTTAACCCCCAGTCCTCACATTGACATGCTGCCCAAGCAGTGCTTTGCTTTCCTGATGTTATAGCTCTAACTATTCCTCTATAATCAGCGCCAGTCATTACTGAAACTAGTCTACCTAAATTTTGCCCTGTAGCTGCTGAATGATATACACATTTGTATATCCCATCAACCAGTATCAACGCGAATGGAGCGCTTACATTACCGTGCGCACAACCAGACATATGTGTTGCTTTTGCATCCTCGTTTATCGTTCCTGCATAAACATATGCCGTATTATTTTCATCTGCTGATGTAACTTTTGGAATTATAAACCACTGAGATTTTTCACCTTTAGATGTCAAACCATAAAGAGTGTAGAGATCTGGATAAACAGCTGGCGAATGAATATAACCATCTGCCTTTACAAATCCTTGGGGAATATCATCATCTGCTGAAAAATGTTTTATTTGTCCGACTTCATATTTTTCCCCACCACAAAATAACTTAGTATTATCAAAAGGACATTTAAGCATAAATTGTCCTGCACAGTCATCTGAGCTCATAGTATAACCTAATTCATCACAAGTTGGTGGTGTTGCACAATCCAAAGCTGCATAAGCTGATGATGATATTGTTAAAGCTGTACATAAAAGCAAATATTTTTTCATAATCGTTCTCCTTTTTTCAAGTTGCCCCCAAATTATCCGAATCGTGCATTTAAACCACCGTTTAAATGCTATATTTGTGAAACGATTTTTAAGGTGAAAAAGAAAAGGAACAAAAGGTCGCTAACATATTGAAAATATGCTATAAAATATAATTAATTGCTTTTTTACTTTTTTTGATATATAATTAAAATAAATATAGCATTTAAACGGTGGTTTAAATGCTATATTTTTGTTTTGTAATACATTGATTTTATGAATTTATTTCTCTAAATACTATAAATAATACACTATATCATAGAATAGAGAATATAAAAATCAGGAACATCCATAATAAAACCATTCACTATTAACCACCGCTCCATGATTAGGCATTATAATATATCCATCTATAGGCGATATTTCTTTTTCCCCATTATCATAAACAGCTATAATATCTCCTTTCCTAATTGGTGTTAAATGACTATAATTAAAAGACATTTTTCCCTCATACTTTTTTAATATAACTGAATGCAATTTAACAACATTAGGACTAAATTGTTGCCATTTTTCTTCAATAACCTCAAAAAAACTAAGAACATTAATTATTGATCTAACAGCTATATCAGCAGCATCTTCCGATTTATGATAGCCACATTCCACCGTAATCCCTGTTTTACCTTGCCAATTTGCATATCTTTCCGTACAAAAATCACTAATAGGCTGATTTTCATATATTTCAGGCCAACCAGCCAATGCGTCATTCACAGGAATTAAAGAAAGCAATTCCAGATTTTTTTTATTAGGATAATCAATAAATGCAAAAGGTCTATCATTTTTACAATGCGTCGAATGCAAGTCTAACATAATATCGCAATCATCTATTTCTTTAATTAGCTGATTAGCTATTCTTTCTTCATTATTACTAGGATTTGAATGATGACAAACAACCCTATTAAGATTAACATCAACAAACCTTGCATCTATCTTCTGTGCTTCAACATTAACTGTTGGAATAAATGTTATTTTACCAGACTTCAATTTAATCTTATCACTTTCCAATAACTCAATTAATTTATGTTGAGCTATCGTTCCCGCAACCTCATTACCATGAACAGCTCCCAAAATAAGAATATGTTTTCCTATCTTTGTTGCTTCAAAAGAATATTTCTTAAACACATCTAGCTCCCTTATTTACAAATATTACCGCTGTTTGATTATTTACTATTTCATTTACACTACGTTTAGTTGGAACAAATTTAATAAAACCCGTATCCTTATCAAAACGTTGACCAATATATCCTTTATCAAGCAATTTATCTATCAATTCAAATCTATTAAATGGTATCTCAATACCACCTGATATTTCTTTTTTATTCTTTTTCATATTATGATGCATCAATGCTATTTTTCCACCATCTGATGGGTCAATCGCTGTTGCAAACATATGAAAATCATTATTAAAATAAGGAGGCATATTCCAACGATTACTCCTATCAATAATTGAAAAAGCTCCCGAGCATCCTAGTTCTTTTGCATATTCTAGTCTACAAGCAATCATTATTTGGTTAAGATGATTACCTCTATAATCAGGATGCACACTGTCAGCCCCTAACGCTGCCGCCAACACAAAATTTTTATCATCAAAAAAATTTGCAGGACTATTAGGAAGTTCTTCAGCTAACGTTTCTTTACTATTACAAAGACGAATATAAGACATTCCTATTAATTTAGAACTTAAAAAAACACCAATATAATGAATAGCATCGTTTTCAAAAACATTATTATAATATTCTTGATTATGTTTGTGAATAAAACATTCTTCACCTGTAGCTAAATGATTATAAATAGTTTCGGACAATTTCCCCATATCTTCTGCATCATTTTTATTCAATGGCCTTATAACAAAACGAGGTTTTTCTTTTTGTATTACACCCCCAACTTTATCTAACCGACCACGCCAAACTACTTGACCATTAACATAAAACTTTTCCAAATTATCCATCTTTTCACCTTTATTACCAAACACAAAAAAGCGGAAGAAACTCTCCCGCTCCAGCATAATGTTTATATCTTAAACATAACAAAACTACGACGGGATATTATCCTCCTGACGTTTCTTAGATTTAAGTTGTTTTGCTACAGTTAAAAACATTTACATTCCTTCTTTCATTTGCGGTTATACTAACTTACAGCAATATAACAGTCAAGTAAATTATTTAGTCAAAGAAATTGTATCTTGCGCTATCATCAATTCTTCATCTGTCGGAATAACAAAAGCCTTAACCTTAGAGTCAGAAGTTGAAATTTCTTCAATATTTCCTCTACGGTTGTTAGCTTCTTCATTAACCGAAATACCGAGATAGCTCAACCTATCCAATACTAGCTTACGAATAATTGGCGAATTTTCACCAATACCAGCCGTAAATACTATAGCATCAACACCACCCAAAGCAGCAATATAACTACCGATGAACTTAACAATAGTATAAACATAAGTTTGCAAACCTGTAACAGCTCTTTCATCACCCTTCAAATATGCTGCTTCAACATCACGCATATCCGAAAAACCTGTCAAACCAAGCATACCGCTTTGTTTATTCAAAAGGTTATTAGCTTCATCAATACTTAAACCTTGTTCTTTCATAATATGAAGCGGAATATACGGATCAATATCACCAGAACGAGTACCCATAATGATACCTGCCAAAGGAGTAAATCCCATAGATGTATCTATACATTTTCCATCTTTAATAGCCGATAATGAAGCACCATTACCCAAGTGACAAACAATAATTTTTTTACCATTCCCCAAAATTTTTGTAACTTCTTGCGCAATAAATCTGTGAGAAGTTCCATGCATACCATAACGTCTAATCTGATGTCTTGTATACTGTTCTAAAGGCAATCCATAAAGAAAAGCCTCTTTAGGCATAGTTTGATGAAAAGCAGTATCAAACACTGCAACTTGAGGTACATTTGGCAATGCCTTTTGAACAGCCCTAATACCTAAAACACCAGCAGGATTATGAAGCGGTGCCAAAGAAGATAAATCAACTAATGTCTGAATAACTTTTTCATCAATTACAACTGAATTAGCATAAATTTCCCCACCATGAACTACTCGATGACCAACAGCACTTATTTCATTCAAACTTGTAATAGCGCCAGAAAGCAACAAATTAAAAACTTCCTGCAAAGCTTCATTATGTGTTGGTAAAGGCGAAACGACCTCTTTTTTATTGCCATCAGCATATTTTATACTAACTTTAGATCCATCAATACCAATACGCTCTGCCAAACCTTTAGCTACAACATCATATCTTTCTCCATCAACATTAAACAACTGATATTTCAGAGACGATGAGCCCGAATTCAAAACCAAAACTTTTTGCATATTTATATCCTTTTCTAAAAAAATGAACTACATAGCTTGAACAGCTGTTAAAGCAACTGTAAAAACAATATCTTTTGCAGAACAACCACGTGAAAGATCATTAATTGGAGCCTTTAAGCCTTGCAAAACAGGACCAAAAGCTTCATATCCACCCAATCTTTGAACCAACTTATAAGCGATATTACCAGCATTAAGATCTGGAAATATCAAAACCTTTGCATGACCAGCAACCGTGCTCCCTGGTGCTTTTAATACCGCAACATTATCAACCAAAGCCGCATCACCTTGCAATTCTCCATCCAAATCAATGCCTAAATCCTTAAATTCATCTGACAAAGCCATTTCTTTCGCAATTTTAGTAGCTTTTTGAACTTTTTCAACCATATCACCTTTACCTGAACCATAAGTAGAATATGATAACATTGCAATATCAGGCTTAATACCAAACTGAACTGCTGTCTGAGCTGCCTGCATCGCAATATTTGCTAACTCTTGTTCATTTGGATTAACAGCAATTGCACAATCAGCAAAAATCATTGTGTTGTCATCTTTATTCATAAAGAAAAACGATGAAACTCCCATATCCTTACGAGCAGATTTGATAATCTGCAATGCAGGACGCACTGTATCAGCTGTTGAGTGAGCTGCCCCAGAAACCATACCATCTGCATGACCTGCTTTCATCATCAATGTACCAAAATAATTAACATCTTGAGCCATTTTCAAAGCATCTTCTTTAGAAACACCTTTTTCTTTACGCAACTCATAAAAAATTTCTGCATACTCATTTAACCTATCAGATGTCTCTGGATTTATAATATCAATCCCTTCCACTGACCATCCTTTTATATCAAACTTAGATTTTATAACTTTTTCATCCCCAAGCAAAATTACTTTTGCTATTTTTTCTTCAGTAATTTCTTTAGCCGCTTCAACAACCCTATCATCTTCACCTTCTGGTAAAACTATTGTCTTATATCCTTGTTTAGCCTTACTAACAATTTCATCAATAAACTTCGTCATTACTTTTAATTCCTCATCTAAAAAATTATTCTTGATATAATAAACAACTTTATTATTCAAAAGTCAAAATATCTTTTGCTAATTTGGATAAAGTATTATATCTTACATCTAGTTTTGTTTTTTATAATAATGGAGCCTCCCATGGAAAGAACCTTATCAATCATCAAACCCGATGCTACATCTCGCAATATTACTGGCCAAATCAACACAATGATTGAAAATGCTGGACTAAAAATAGTAGCTCAAAAAATGATTAAACTATCATCAAAACAAGCTGAAGAATTTTATAACGAACACCAAGGAAAACCCTTTTTTACAAACCTAGTCAATTTTATGACTTCAGCACCTGTTGTTGTTCAGGTTCTAGAGGCTGATAATGCCATTAGCTTATATCGTAAAATAATGGGAACAACCAACCCCGCCACTGCTGAAGAAGGAACTATACGCAAAACTTTTGCCCTATCTATAGATAAAAATTCGGTGCACGGTTCTGATTCTCCAGCTAGCGCAGCTAGAGAGATTAATTTCTTTTTCAGCAACATTGAGATATATTAATTAGGAGAAAATACTTTGCGTAAATTATCTCTCTACACAATTTTTCTATATTCTTTGCTAATTTTTCAAGTTTTAGCATCTGATGAACGCTTCACTGTAGAAATAAAAGTAGATGTTTCAGATGCTAGTGCATCAATAGCTCGAGATAAAGCAATGAATAGTGCTACAAGAGCTGCTGTAACTGCCGTAGCTAAACGCATTTCAACCTCTGATGGGGCTAAGAGGATTTCTGAAATGACCGATGCTCAATTAATAAACTTTGTCAAAGAAACATCTGTTCTAAACGAAAAAAATTCTGATGTACGTTATATGGCAGATCTCAAAATTATAATAAATGAAGAACTCCTAAAACAATATATGCAAGAGCGAGAAATTCCTCTCCTTGCTAAAAATAATACCTCCATTTTAATTATACCAATTTTCCGTGAATTTGCTGATGATACCCCTATGCTTTGGGAAGCAGATAATCCATGGAAAAACGCTTGGGATAATTCAACATTGTCTTCTGCTATAAAATTCATTCCTATATCAAATTCGGCAAATAATATGTCAATAATTAACGCAGAAAAAGCGGCTATAGTTGATATAAATAGTCTTGAAAATATAGCTAATGCAAACCAAACAACAGATGTTTATGTTTTAGATGCTGCATATAATGGTATCGAAGGATTAACCATTATTGCAACTTCTCTTTCTGGTGAAAAATTTGAAATAAATGTTAATGGCACCAAATCATCAGGAGCTGAATTATTTAATCAAGCTGTTATAGAAGCTAGAAATCATGTTGAACAACGTGTTTTAACCTCAAAAGCAAATGAAGAAACTCAAGAAAACGAACTAATTATACTTTATCCCTTTTCTTCTTTAGGACAATGGATAAAAGCCGAACAAAAAATAAAAAGTATACCCGAAATAACTAGTATGGAAGTTCAAGCTATGGCTCCTGGTAAATCTCAATTCAAACTATCACATACCAATAGCTTTGAAAACATTCAACGCTCTCTTCGTGCCCAAGGATATATTTTAGAAAATGGCGGTAACTATATGATTTTAAAAAATATTGGAGAGTAAACCATGACTAAACCAGAAAACAAAAATTGGATATTTTGGCTCACATTACTAGGTATATTCTGCTTACTTACATATGTACTTCGTTCGGTTTTACTTCCATTTGTTGTTGGGATAATTATTGGTTACTTATTAGATCCATTAGCTACACGATTTGAAAAACTAAGAATCAGCAGAACAACAGCTACTTGTCTAGTTTTATTTCTAGTTGCAATCATATTAATACCTGCTCTTATTGCCCTTGCAGGAATGATCGATGAACAACTAGCCCTATTTATTAATGCTGTACCTAAATATATGAGTTCATTAAGCCAAAAGATTGAACCTTTAATTGCTAACTTACAAGATAGTTTTCCAGCACTAAGCCGTGAAAAAATTCGCGAATATCTTCAAGGTAACATATCCAATGGGCTCAAACTTCTCGGTAGTGTCCTACGCAAACTTATAACCAGTGGTTATGCTTTATTTAATATTGTATCTTTACTTTTAATTACTCCTGTAGTGGCATTTTATATGCTTCGTGATTGGAACGATTTTATAAAAAAAGTTGATAGTCTCTTACCTAAAAGCTACAAAAAAGAAATTCGCAATCAGGCTAAAGCCATTGATAAAATTATATCATCATTCATCCGAGGACAACTTTCTGTTTGTGTTTTGCTAGGTTCTTTTTATGCAATTGGTTTAACATTTGTCGGTCTTGATTTAGGTATGCTAGTTGGTTTTATAGCTGGTATAATATCTTTTATACCTTATGTTGGATCAATTGTTGGTTTTATTACCGCAATGGCTATAGCATTTGCCCAATTTGATTATTGGGTTCCAATTACTCAAGTAATAGGTGTTTTTGCTGTTGGTCAATTTTTAGAAGGAAATTTCTTAACTCCCAAACTTGTTGGTGATTCAATAGGACTTCATCCAGTATGGGTTATGTTTGCTTTACTTGCAGGTGGTGTTCTACTCGGATTTTTGGGTTTAATGATTGCTGTACCTTTAGCTGCGGTAATAGGTGTTCTAGTTCGTTTTGCTATTTCCAAGTACAAACAAAGCTCGTTATACAAAGAATAACCATTCCTAATTATTACTTGCAATTTTACATAAAGCATTATATATTGCCAATCAAAATCAAATTAGTAATTCTCTAACTTTAATTTTAAGCTTTATGAAAAAAATTGTATTCAATTCTGAAAACGGTTACGCTTACGATTTCGTAAACGGAGAGATGCTTGAGCTCGGAAAGTTTTGTGGTATCAAACAAATTCATAATACTGGTATTTACTATATCGGAAATGATATATACCAGTTAGTAAACGGCAAATATCACCTACTTGCTGAAAATGTAGAATTTCATCCTATCAGCAACCTTCCAACTCCTAATACCAAACAATTCACAACAATTAAGGGAATACTTCTATTCTCAAATGCTACAACACCAGATATCATTGAGATAAACAATGTTGATGCATACAAACAAATTTTCTTCCAACAGAAAACAGAACAACCTGTTTTTGCTGTAAGATCTCGTCAAAATGGTAGCTACACTGTTTTTGTGAGAGATACATCGGACAAAATTGTTAAATCTTGTGAAAATGCTATCGGACATGGTAGTACATTTTTTTGGAGCGGGGCTGTTTGGAAATTTGGACATACAGGCATCATGAAAACTCCCATAGATATGCCAATCGCCAATAGCAATTATATAATTGCTCGCAGTTACGAAAAAGTAAAAGATGTATTCCTAATTACATCTGAGGGAAATGTTTCCTACCTAGGCAATTTCAAATCTATCTTTCGGTCTCCTTCATCAACAATACTTATTGTTCATGAGGATAACGGTTTAAGATTATGGAATCTAACAGATAGGTTCATTGAATCGATTGTTTTTGTTAACAGTGATGAAAATTTTGATATCAGCGACAGTGATGGAGTCATAACACTTCATCAAAAAGTTGATGTCGGTAGCGACAATGGTGGTATCATTGATGAGACTGTACTTTATAAACTTGACAATAAACAACACTACCACAGGATGTAACTCTATCCTAAAAATAAACCCCAAAGAGTTTTCTTTGGGGTTTATTTTCGCTATTTGCTAATTACTCACTAACATAAGCCTTAGCCTGTTTTTTAGCATCATCTTCGGTTCTAGCAACGTTAACCAAAATTGTTTGGCTAACTTCAGGGTGCAAGTTTAATTTAACTTGATATATACCCAAATCTTTAATTGCCTTATCCAAGAAAACTTGACGACGTTCTACAGCATATCCTGCTTCTTTGATAGCAGCAGCAATGTCACGAATAGTAACAGAACCATATAATTGTCCTGTTTCAGCAGCTTGACGAATCAAAACTGTAGAATATCCTTTCAATGTTTCAGCCAATTTAGAAGCTTCATCAAATGATTGTTTGTTACGAGCTTCTAATTCTGCCTTTTGTTTTTCATAAACAGCCAAATTAGCTTCAGTAGCACGTAAAGCCTTGCCTTGAGGCAATAAATAGTTACGAGCATAACCATTCTTAACGCTTACTTTTTCGCCCATTTTGCCAAGTTTTTCAACGTGTTCAAGTAAGATAACTTCCATATTCTTTCTCCCTTAAACTACATTGCAACATATGGCAACAAACCAAGATAGCGAGCTCTTTTAATAGCACGAGCCAACTCTCTTTGCTTTTTAGCCGAAACTGAAGTAATACGACTTGGAATAATTTTACCTTTCTCTGAAATATAACGAGAAAGCAATTTTACATCCTTATAGTCGATCTTAAGACCGTCTTCACCAGAAAACGGACAGCTCTTTTTTCTTCTAAAGAATACCTGTTTAGCCATTTCCATTCTCCTATTCTTCAACAGCCGAATCAACACCATCAGAACTTGCAGAAACATCTGAAAATTCTTCAACTTTAATAGTCATATAACGAATGATGTCTTCATTAACACGCATTACACGCTCATATTCTGCAACAGCTTGAGCTGGGGCAGAAATATTCAAAAGAACGTAATGACCTTTACGGTTTTTCTTAATACGATAAGCAAGGTTTTTCAAACCCCAATTATCTACACGAACAACTTCACCACCTTGTTCTGCAACAACTTGCTTTAAGCTGTCAACCAAAGATGAAACCTGTGAAGCTCCCAAATCTTGACGTGCAATCAACACGCTTTCATATTTATTCATTTTTATTTTAACTCCTTATGGATTCTCAACAATTGACTTAAACCAAATACAAAACTTGTGTTATATATCAGCTTAAGCCGTCACTTGTATAGCTACAAAAATAAATTTGCAGCAAGGACGATGTGTCTTATAGCATAAAATCTTTAATTTGCAAGCATTTTATGCATACATTTTAATGAAGATTTAATCTTTTTTTGCTAATTGCATAAAATATATCATTCTTTGGAGTATAACCTTATGTTCTTCAATCGTATTTTTAGTTACTTCAGCATTTTTTTGTTTTTCTGTTTAATATTTGCAGCTATAGCAAATGCAGCTAGTGAAGATCGTATTGGCTTACAGAACCTTCACACTAGGGCTATCGTGTATTGCTACAACAACCCTAAACACTCTGCCGAAGAATGTGCCTCATACTACGAAAATCAGGGATACACCAGATTGCGAGATATTCCTTATAAAACAGCACGCTTTGATAATCTCACCGTCGATACTTATCCGACTAGACGTTGGCGTGATGGCGAACTAACTCCACGTTGGTAAGGAATTTCTAACAATGACTACCCACATAAACACCCTAACTTTTAATGGGCTTGAAGTTCAAAAAGTTGATCTTCAAGCTCAAGTTTCTTCTGGCCTACCAAATTTTATAATTGTTGGATTACCAGACAAATCTATTGCTGAAAGTAAAGAACGTATCCGCTCAGCTATCCAATCAATAGGTTTGCAACTTCCAGCTAAACGAATTGTAATAAATCTAGCTCCTGCCGATTTATTAAAGGAAGGATCTCATTTTGACCTCCCTATTGTTTTAGGTATCTTAGCTGTTATGGGAGTAATTTCCAATAATAAATTAAAATCATATATGGTAATGGGTGAACTAGGTTTAGATGGTGCTATTTTACCTGTAAACGGTGTATTACCTGTTGCTCTTTATGCTAATAAAAATAATTTAGGTTTAATTTGCCCAGAAGCTTGTGGTAATGAAGCCGCTTGGGCTCAAACTCAAGATATTATCGCAGCTCCAAATTTGGTTAGCTTAATAAATCACTTTAACGGGAGTGAAATTCTAGAAACTCCATCGCCAAAACAAATACCTTTATCATCAAGTTCTGTTGATATGTCAGATGTTAAAGGACAAGAAACAGCTAAACGAGCTCTAGAAGTAGCTGCGGCAGGAGGTCACAATTTATTAATGATAGGTCCTCCAGGTTCTGGTAAGTCTATGCTAGCATCTCGCCTTCCATCTATTTTACCCCCTATGACTATTAATGAAGCTCTTGAAACTTCAATGATAAATTCTATTGCTGGCAAATTTGATGCATCTGGACTAAGTTTGTCACGTCCTTTTTGTGCTCCACATCACAGCGCATCTACACCTGCTTTAGTCGGAGGTGGACGTAAAGGTACCCCAGGAGAAATATCTCTAGCTCACAATGGTGTTCTATTTCTAGATGAGTTACCTGAATTTAACCGTTCAACTCTAGAAGCTCTACGTCAGCCTCTTGAAAATGGAAATATTCAAATATCTCGCGTTAATGCTCATACTACATTTCCTGCTAATTTCCAATTAATTGCTGCAATGAATCCTTGTCGCTGCGGTAATTTGGGACAAAAAGAAAAAGAATGTAGCAGAGCTCCTATATGTGCTCAAGAATATATGACAAAAATATCTGGACCTCTTTTAGATCGTATTGATATCAAAATTGAAGTACCTGCAGTTAGCCCTTGGGAACTTGCTGATGTAAAAAAAGGTGAAACATCAAAAGTTATCCAAAGCCGCGTTATTAACGCTCGAGAAATTCAAAAATCTAGATTAACCAATTTAGGCATAAATAGTTTTTGTACTAATGCCTGCCTCAAAGGTAAGCTTTTAGAGGATATTTGCACAATAGACAAAGACGCAGAAAAACTATTAATAGCTTTTGCAGACAAAAATTCTTTATCCGCAAGAGCTTATCATCGCACTTTACGGTTAGCAAGAACAATTGCGGACTTGCAAAATGAATCAAAAATACTTAAACTGCACATAGCTGAAGCTTTGTCTTATCGTCAAAGTCGCTATTTTTGATAGTCTAATTGGAGTTTATAAAAATGCGTAAAAACGTTGGTATTGCTTTGTTGTCATCTTTGTTTATACTTTCTGCCTGCAGCAAAGAAAGCCCCGAACTTATACCTTGCATGTGTGATACAAATACCGATTCGACACTTGGTATTTTTGATTGTATGTGTGAACCTGCAAAGAAAAAACCTGTACGCCGCATATCGTATCTCCAAGACAAACAAAAAATACGTTATCAAAGTTTGATTATTACTGATGAGCAGGTCGACGCCTATACTCTCTTGCACCAAAGCCGTGACACTTATGCTCCTGTAAAACTTGAGAATGTTGATTTTCGTATTAAGAAAAACCGCAAATATGACGAATTTAATACCAAATTAGGTGATTATCATTTCCGTATTTTTGGATGTCGTCGCGAAACAAAAAATGCATTCCTTAATCAAGGCCGTTCAATGCAAAAAGATATGCACTTTTTTGATGTATTTTACGAAACAATGAATGACTATTATCCCGTTGTTGTAGAACCAACTAATGTATATTATCCCGATTCGGACAAAATAGCAAATCCAGAATACGTAATCACCGCCGAAATTACTGACTATTTTATGAACATCTGTGATGAATTTGATTGGAATGAAAGCAAAAATAAAAAGCTTCGTAATGGCTCATCAGAAATGACTGTCGTTTGGCGTATTATGAATCTAGCTAAAGATCAAGTTTATTGCCGTGGAACAACCACTGGTTATGGTCAAATAATTGAGGGAGAACCTAATGGTGAAACTCTCTTAGTTGAACGAGCTTTTGAAGATGCTCTAACCAAACTTCCAGAAATTAGTTGTGTAAATTCAACTTTATCACAGCGAGTTTGTCAGGCAGATATTGAAGAACAACTGGCTCGCCTCAACAATTATGAAAATTGTGAAACTTGTTTTGCATCTCAATATGCAGAAGAACTAAAAAGTGTTGAACTACTTCAAGAATGTGAACACTCCGTTAATCAAAATCAAACACCTTTAGTGATTGAAACAACACCGATGACTTGTGAAGGAAGCGCATGTCAATCACTTGTTGAGGTTGTCGAGACATCTGGCGGTGTTCGTGATTCTAATATATCTATCATAGATGAATGTAAAACTGCTGAAGTCGTAGCTCCTTGTGACGAATTTTCTGAAGATGGAGGTGTTGAAGAATGCCATACTTTGGTAAAACCTGAAGAAGTAATTACTGTAGCTGATGACTATTTTGTAGATATTCCTCTTGAAATTGATACAACACCAGAAATCAATATAGTTGAAGATGGAGGGGCTTCAGGTAGTGGCGAAAGTATTGAAATAAATGAGGTAAACGAAAACGCTTTTGCTTCAATAAATTCGCAATTCTGTATTGTAAACAATCCTCCTTTTGAAGATTTAAAACCATACAACTTGTATAAATTAAGAGCTTCTATTGTATCTGTTGAAAATGAAAACGGTAAAAAAGGTGCTGGTTTAATAATCGCAGATAACATGGTGTTAACCTCAGCTGATTTAATTCAAAAGGATAACAATCGTTATAGCTTAACGACTGTTAATGGAAAAGAGATGAAAGCATCTGCTTTTCGTGTCAATCCAACCAAAAATGTTGCCGTCTTACTACTTGATACACCAACAACATACCAGCCATTACCAATGTCTTTGAGCTTACCAGAAGTTGAAAAAGATATCCTCCTAACTCTAGGTCTCTTAAACTTTGAAGACGAAGGCGAAAACTACATTGACAATGAAGGAAGAGTTGTTGGATACCGTTGGTCAGAAGAGCGTGGTGCCGAAATTATTGTTGACACATTCGTTCAAACAGTAACACTTGGTGGAGCTTTAATAGATCAAAAAGGAAATATAATTGGTATTGCTCATGAAACCAAAAAATCCGAAAACTCTCCTGATTTGTTTATCCCTATAGAAACAGCTTTAAATAGTCTTGGGCTTGAAATTTGTGGACAAAAACCAACTACATCAAAGCCTAAGTCTGTTAAAATATTCACTCCTATTGCTGATGCTATCGACAATTCTCCTGTAGATAAATCACCAAAACCAATAAGTAGTGAAAAACGCAAATAAATTAAAATCCCTCCTCAAAATAAGGAGGGATTTTTTTATTGCATAAAAACAAATAATACTATATACATACCGCAAACTAAAAATTATTTATAAATTTTAAATCCTATAATTTATGAAAAAAAATCAAATAGTTCAATTCACACAGGCTTGGAATACTTACATCGAAAGCTGTGGCTGTAGTCCAGAAGAACATGGTTACAAACACATAACCAACTATAAAGGTAATTTTTTGTACGCCACCAACCAGAGTACTGGTGACGCGTTTATTAAGCATCAAAAATTTATACACACCAGTTTACGTGTATTTAGTATATTTATGTTGTTGCTTTGCTTACTTACATTGCCAATGTTACGTTTGGGCTACTTTCCGATATTTGCAATAGCTGTAGCCATAATATCATTAGTTTTAGCAATATTTTGTCTTTTTGCAAAACGATATTGCCAAAGATTAGAAATGAAATTCATGGGCAAAATATGCATAATCTACCACAAATAAAAGACAATCTCTTACAAAAAAACTCTGATAAAAAACCAGAGTTTTTTCTTTTAATTTACTATTGCATCTAGAGATATTTTTACCTACATATATATCAACTACAACAATTAAGGATTTTTATAGCAATGACTACAATCTTATGTATCCGCAAAAATAACAAAGTTGTAATGGCTGGAGACGGTCAAGCAACTCTTGGCGAAGCTGTTGTTTTTAAATCTCACTCAATTAAAGTTCGCCGCATAGGTAATGGCAAAATAATTGCAGGCTTTGCTGGAGCCGCTGCGGATGGGATAACCCTAATCGAAAGATTGGAAGCTAAACTAGAAAAACATGCTAATCAATTAAAACGTGCCGCTGTCGAACTAGCCAAAGACTGGCGCATGGATAAATACCTTCGTCAACTACAAGCATTTATGATCGTTGCAGATAAAGATACATCTTTAGTAATTTCTGGTACTGGCGAAGTTATGGAACCTGATGATGGCATTATTGGCATAGGATCTGGTGGAAACTATGCTATGGCTGCAGCCAAAGCTCTTTATGATATACAAGAGCTATCCTTAGAAAATATCGCTCAAAAAGCCATGAAAATCGCTGGCGATATTGATATCTACACTAATCACAATGTTATTATGGAAAGTATTGAAAATGACTAATTTTAGCCCTCGTGAAATTGTATCAGAACTCGACAAATTTATTATTGGTCAAGAAGATGCTAAAAAAGCTGTCGCTGTAGCTTTACGCAATCGTTGGCGCCGTATGCAACTTCCAGACAAACTAAAAGAAGAAATTGTACCTAAAAACATTCTAATGATTGGTCCAACTGGTGTTGGTAAAACAGAAATATCTCGTCGTCTTGCCAAACTAGCTAAAGCACCTTTTATCAAAGTTGAAGCTACAAAATTTACCGAAATAGGCTATGTTGGACGAGATGTTGAAAGTATTATTCGTGACCTGCTTGAAATATCAATTGTACAAACACGCAAAAATTTGCGTAAAAGTGTTAGTGCTAAGGCTGAATCCGCTGCCGAAAAACGTCTGATTGATGCTCTTGTTGGGACTTCAGCTAGTGAAGAAACTAAAAACAAATTTTTAAATATGTTACGCGAACACCAAATTGATGATCGTGAAGTAGAAATATCTTTACTTGATAATTCTAATTCATCTATGCCAACTTTTGATATACCTGGAATGCCAGGAGCTTCCATGGGAATGATAAGTTTAGGCGACCTACTTGGTGGATCACCTCAAAAATTTAAAACCCGCAAGCTCAAAGTATCAGAAGCTTTCAAAGCATTAATTGATGAAGAATGTGACAAACTTCTAGATAATGATGCTATTACCGAAACAGCAATAAAATCTGTTGAAAACGATGGTATTGTATTCATTGATGAAATTGATAAAATTACTGGTAAATCTGAGGGAACTAGAGGTGATGTATCTCGTGAAGGAGTTCAAAGAGACTTATTACCACTAATTGAAGGAACAACTGTCACAACTAAATATGGTATGGTAAAAACAGACCACATCTTATTTATTTGTTCTGGTGCATTTCATCTAGCCAAACCATCTGATATGTTGCCAGAACTTCAAGGACGCCTCCCCATAAGAGTAGAGTTAAAAGCATTAACCCATAATGACTTTGTTCGTATTCTAACTGAACCAGAAGCAAACTTAATAGAACAATATATAGCTCTTCTTGGTACTGAAAACTTTAAATTAGATTTTGAAACCGAAGCAATTGAAAAAATTGCAGATATTGCTGTGGCAATTAATGAAAATGTAGAAAATATCGGAGCAAGACGTCTACATACAGTTTTAGAAATTTTGCTTGAAGATATCAGCTTTTATGCTTCAGATAAAGGAGGACAAAGTCTAACAATAACTGCGTCTATGGTTGAAGAAAAGTTAAGTCAATATACTGTTCAATCAGACCTATCAAAATTTATTCTATAATGAATAATAATGAATTAAGCATATATATCCATTGGCCTTTTTGCAAAAGTAAATGCCCTTATTGTGATTTTTTTTCGCGTGTTAAGAAAAATATTGACCAAGATGAAATCATTAAGGGCTATTTACAACAACTAGAGATATATGCCGATAAACTAAAAAACCGCAATATCATATCTGTATTCTTTGGAGGAGGAACCCCTTCATTAATAAGTCCAAAGAATATAGAATTAATTTTGCAAAAAATAGATAAATTATGGTCTTTGACACCTTCGTGCGAAATATCTCTTGAAGCAAACCCTAATACCCAAACCCCTACTCTTTTTGCTGACTTATCTTTAGCTGGAATCAATCGTTTATCTTTAGGAGTTCAATCTCTTGATGATAAACAACTAAAATTCTTAGGTCGTACTCATAATAGCAAACAGGCTTTATCTGCTATAGATGATGTATTAAAAAACTTCAAAAATCATTCCATTGATTTAATATATGCACTACCAGAGCAAGAACTAGAAAATTGGCTTTCGCAATTATCAAAAATATCTTCTTTAGGAATGAAACATATTTCCTTATACCAACTAACTATTGAAGAAAATACTTTATTTTATCAAAAAGGCATTAAAGCTCTTGATGAAGAAAAAGCGGCTCAGCTATATCTTATAACCGAAGACTTTTTAAATAGTCAAAAATATCATAAATATGAAGTATCTAACTATGCCAAAACAAATTTTGAATCTATTCATAACCAAACCTACTGGAAGGGACTTGACTATATAGGTATTGGTGAAACAGCTCATGGAAGGTTAAAGTTAGATAACAAATTTTATGCAATAACTAATCCTTTACAATTTGAAGAAATATCAGCTTCTGAAAAAGCCGAAGAACTTATAATCATGGGACTTCGTCTAAAAGAAGGAATTAACAAAAGTATCTTTAAGCAAATCTGCGGATTAAACTTTGATAATAGTATCAATCAATCATTTAAAAATGATATGATAGAACAAAAGCTTTTAGTTGAAACTTCAACTAACCTTAAAGCAACCAAACAAGGATTTTTATTATTAAATTACCTTATTGAAGGATTATGTAATTAATCTACAATATTAAAATTTCCATTAACTAATAACATTATTAATATTAGAAAAAATAACATTGCAAAACCCGCTTTTTCAGTAAAACCTCCGCTTGCTTTACTGTTACGTGTAAGTAAATATACAAATATCGGAGCAGTTAAAAGCAATGCAACTACGTAGCCAGGATTTGGCGACAATCTCATAGCCATTGTCTTAGCAGCAATCAATGCCGCAGAAAAACCAACAATAAAAATTCCTGTTGCCACAACCTCTTTTGCAAAAATCATTCTCATAGCTAAAGCAACATTAAATTGCTTTTGTTTCAAGAGTAAAAAACAGTTATAAATTCCAGATATAAACGTAGATACTACCAAATAATATAAAATATTATCCCAAACATCTTGCCCCATCATTGCAATTTCTTTAGTTGCAACACTCATACCTGCTAGTGCTAAAATAGCTGGTATCATATAAAAAAATGCATCTCTCGTTATTTTACTTTTCATTACATACCAATAACAAACACAAAAACCAAATAAAGCAAGAAGTAATGTTATAAAAACACTTTCATTATATAGCAATTTAACAAAAAGCTGAGGTGTTAATCCCCACCATATAGCTGTTGTAATCAAAACACTCAACACTAATAATCGAGATGTAACCCCAGCTCCATAACGAGCAGAAGCAAAAAATATATGCGAATCATAAACACCTATAAGTATTCCTTGAACAATTAACAAACTCCAATTACGCCAATCAGTTTGTAAAGGAACAATTAACAAAAACGGAACAAATATAAGAGCTATACCAAAACCTCGCCAAACCCCAAGCACATAACCATTAAATTTATGCCTTTGATTCACAAGCGTATAAAGTGCCATAAAAAAACCATATATCAATCCATTAATAACCCAAAGCATAGAAAAATCTCCTTTAGTAAAAACAAATATATGCTTTGCGATAAAATTTTAAAGGTACAACTGTGTTTTATAAAAAATCATTACATATTCTTTTTATAAAGAGCTTTTCTATCTTTACGAGATTTTGACCACAAATTACCCCACCCATTAATTGGTTGAACTTTATACAAAGATTCAAAATTAAAATTACGATTAAAAAATATTGATGTTGTCTTAGTATAGCTATTCATCGGACAAAAACCATAAAAATCAACTTGCAATAAATTTGCTTTTTTCAAAAAATCAACCGCTTTTACATATTCTTCTGATGTATTAATTCTATCGCTATCATCAAGAATTATCATTCCACCATCAGCCAATGATTTCACAGCTACTTCCGCACATTGCCACCTTCTTTTACCATCTACCACAATCACATCATATTCATTTTTATCTTCAAAAATAGCATTTTCATATATTTCACCTTCATCTCGCCATCTTATATCCAAATTAAGCTCTTTAAATTCACTTTTCCACTTATCAAACCATTTAAGATTATCTTCAATAGATATAACTTTTTTTGCTCTTCTAGCCCAAAACAAAGATGAATAGCCACAACCAAATTCAAAAATTTCTTTATCGCTATAATCAAACTGACTTAAATATTCAATTGCTGGATATGTATACCATGGAATTGGATTGTTATCTTTATCTAAACATACTTTTTCATCAATCGAACGCTCTATACCAAATTCTTCACGCCACATATCAATAAAAATCTTAAACTTTTCGCTATACATTTCTGCTCCCAAACTAATATTGAAATATCAATTAATAGCCATATATCATAAAAGTATTCAAAAATAAACAGGAGATTTAATCATGAATAGTTGGATTCGTACAACAGCACTTGTACTAACAATCATCGGCGGCATTAACTGGGGGTTGGTTGGCTTCTTTGGTTTTGACCTTGTTGCCTATATTTTCGGCCCAATGAGTATCCTAAGCCGTTTAGTCTATGCATTAGTGGGGTTATCTGCCATCACAATGGCATTTGCTCCAGCTTGTTCTTTACGCGAAACAGTAAAACATCGTATGAACTAATTATAACTAAAGGCTCCGAAACAACGGAGCCTTTTCTCTTTAATCACCAACAATTTCTTCTGCTTTTCTTTTTACTTCCCACGGTTTATCAACATTTTCAAAAACCAACCTTCCTACACCAACACCACCAAAACAGACATTACCATAACCTAAAATTCGTCCCAATACGGTTTGTTCTACTTCAATACCTTCAATCTTCAAATTTTTTATTTCATCACTATCAATACTTATAATGCCTTTTCTTACAACAACACGTTTATTGGTTACAGCCATTTCTCTGGTCCACAATTTTAAAAATTCATAAATTCCCCAACCTGCAGAAAAAACAACCAACCAAAAAAAGTCACTCTTATTATAACTTCCTGGAGTAATATAGTAAATCCACAACAATAACGACACAAATAGGATCCCAAATGCATATAAATAATTAATCCAATGAAGTCTCACCCATAGCTCTATTTTTTCATCACTCTGTAATGTTCCCTTAACATATGACATTTATTCTTCCTCCATATCTAAAACTTTTATTGCTATATCATAATCAAATCCAGCTCTTACCAATATCGCCAAATCTTTACTTCTACGTTCTTTACGAATATCAATACTCTGACAATAGGGTCCAATTTTTTTCTTACGAGCCAACTTTAATGCAGATTCTAATGGATCAAATTCTTGCTCACTCAATAAATTATCTACCAAATGTTCATCTATTCCTTTTTCTTTTAATTTTCCTGAGATATAACGAGGTGACTTTCCTGCCGCCAAATAAGCTCTAATTTTCATTTCGGCAAATCGTTCATCATCAACATATTTTAATTCAACAAAGTTTGCTAACAAATTATCTAACCAAATATACGCTTCATGCCTATCAAAATTTTTATCATAATAAGCATAAGCATCGATTCGTTTTTTTAATACATTACGCAAATTTGCTTCAGATGTCTCAAATCGCTTTAAATAATACAAAGCAATATTCTTAAGCCGTTGCTGTGTCATCTTTCTTGGAATTTTTTTAACGCATTCTTTTTTATTTTCTGACAACACTTGAAAAATCTCTCTTTTTAGATTATAGGATAAATAAAGTTTAGAATAGTATACTAAGGAATTTATATAATGCCCAACAAAAATTTTGATAACTGTGTATCTTTTTTTATTGATAATGGTGCTTTTCAAGGACGTTTAATAAGATTAAATGAGGTTCTTAACACTATAATCAATAAACATTCTTATCCTCTTCCTGTATCTGGAGTTGTTGCAGAATGTACTGTTCTTGCAGCAATGCTAGCTAGCACCTTAAAATATGACGGTCTTTTCACACTCCAAACTCAAAGTAATGGTCCTGTTCCCATGATTGTGGTAGATGTTACTTCCGAAGGAAAAATTAGAGCATGCTCACGCTTTGATGAAGAACGCCTCAATGCAGGACAAAAACTACGTAAAACACTAGGTGAAATAGAACCTTCCCCCCACCTAATGGGAGGTGGTCATCTAGCTTTTACTGTAGATCAAGGTAAAAACACTGATTTATATCAAGGTATTGTTGATCTTCAAGGCAAAACGTTAGCAGAATGTGCTTTACGTTATTTCAAGCAATCCGAACAAATTGAAACAGGATTAAAACTTTTCTTAAAAGCTCCTCATGGTGAAAGCCAATCTTGGCTTGCTGCTGGAATAATGCTTCAAAAAATGCCAACAAAAGGTGGAATAGAAATCGATGAAGAAGCAGCAAAAGAAGCTTGGAATGAGGCCAACATATTTATGGAAAGTTTATCAGAAGATGAGGTATTTAATTCTGAACTGTCATCCGAGGAAATATTGCACCGCCTATTTCACAACAACAATCTCAATGTTTCTCAAACCAAAGAATATTCTTTTGGTTGCCGTTGCAGCAAAGACAAACTCTTTGATACTCTAAGCACATTTTCTCAAGATGATATAAAATCTATGGTAGAAAATGGCAAAATTACAGCCACCTGCCATTTTTGTTCAGAATGCTATAATTTTGATGCTAGTGAATTGATAAAGCAATAGATTAACTAGTTTTTAATCTATTATGTTTTACACTGCAAACAGCTATGGCAAACATGGCTGTTTGTTTTATTTAATATAGGCATAAAACGATGACATCAACAACAAAAATTTTATCAATTATAGGTTTAAGCTTTGCCCTTAGTGCGTGTGGTACGTTATTTGGTCATAATGAAGATATTCCACGTTATAGCGAGCCTCGTTTTCAAACAGAAAAACCTATTGAACTAAAAGTTAACAAAGTGGAAATTGTTTCTGAATTTACTCCAAGTTTTACCCGTCCAAATGTTGAACATTTATTCCCTATATCTATAGAAAAAACTGCTAAGTTATGGGCACAAGACCGCTTAAAAGCTAGCGATTTTTCTTCTTCTAAAATTGCCGAGGTAACAATAAAAGATGCATCAGTTACCGAAGAATTAGAAGAAGCAAGCCAGATATTCGAACGCGACAAAGTTAAATATTCAGCACGTTTAGTTGTTAATGTAAAGGTTTCTGATCCTAATAGTCTTGCTCAAGCATCAACAGAAGTAGAAGCTTGGCGTAGCCTAACAATACCTGCAGATACAGATATTGCTTCCAAAGAAGTTTACTGGAATGGCATGGTAAAAAAACTATTTGATGACTTTAACGACAGAATGACATCAAACATATATCAATACTTAAATGCCTTCATCGTAAATCAAGAAATAGTTCCGACATATTACTAATTTAAAATCTTAGATGCAGCTATGTTCCGTGCCGACAAACTAAAAGTCGGCACTTTTATATTACGACTTTTTCCATCAGACTGGACCTTACAAGAGCCATAAAATACTGCATTTTTTGCCTGTAATGGAGCATAGGAAGTATATTCAAAATACTCTCCAGGATCTAATTCTGGCAATTCACCTTTAAATCCCGTTGAACAATCATTAAATCGATTCCCTTTATCGTCAGTAATATTCCAATCTTTACCAACTAAACGAATTCTTTTTGCTGTATTATTCTCAATGCATAGGTAATATCCCCACATATACCTATTTTCAGCCTCTTCATCAACTAAAACTGGACCAGCCGAAACTACGATTCCATCTGTTTGAAGTGTTACCAAATCGTCAGTTGCACTCACTTTTACATCACCTTCAACAAAAATTAACTTTATGTTAAGGATTATCATCACTATACGATATCAAAGCAAGCGACAATAAACTTATCCCCAAAGTTATACGCAATAAAAAAAACGACCTTCAATAAGCAAGATCGTTTTTTCCATTCCGTTAAATCGATTCTATTTTGCTAAGACATCAAGAATTTTTTTAGTAGCATCTGCTGTCGATATATTTTCAAAAACAGCATATTCATTAGATAATCGGTCTAATGCTTGTTCATAGATTTGTCTTTCGCTATAGGATTGCTCAGCCAAATTTTCATTACGATGCAAATCACGAATAACTTCTGCAATAGCAACAGGATCTCCAGAATTTATCTTGTTCTCATATTCCTGAGCCCTTCTAGACCACATAACTTTCTTAACTTTAGCTTTGCCTTTCAAAGTAGTTAATGCATCACCAATAGTAGCCGCATTAGAAATTTTGCGCAAACCAGTAGTTTCAGCCTTAGCCATAGGAATACGAAGCGTCATTTTGTCTTTATCAAAATTAACAACAATCAACTCCAACTCTGTTCCAGCAATAGTCTGCTTAGTTACATCTGAAACCTTACCCACTCCATGAGCAGGATACACAACGTATTCTCCAGTAACATACGGATTATGTACAGCTATTTTTTTATTCATATTAACCTGCCTATTATTAAATTATTTAGGTTGTATTTTCCCATTGGGAATGTTAACATACCACAAAATTGAGTTTAAATCTAGTCAAAAAAACACATTTTGTCAAAAAAACATATTTTAACTCAATATTAAAAAAACAAACAATATAATTATATTGCAATATTAGGGTATTGACACCATAATAACATTAAAGAGAAACATAATGGCTTACAAAATAAGATTAGTTCTAGCAGCAATGCTTTTCTTAAATAGTCTAGCTTTTGCGTCTGTAACCCCAGAATACGCAACCAATACTTATACAGAACACAATCTTAGTCGTTCTGAAAAAAAATGTATTGAAGAAGGATATAAAATCACATACGCTAACTGCTCTAATCAAACAGCTCCAGCCGATCGTTGTCCATACCACGATGCCTATTATCGCAGTTGTTCTCAAGAACAATGGTGCCGTAACAACAATTTTACCAATCTGGCACAAGACTGCAAACTGCCAACATACCCCATAAAAATATGTGATAACAAATATCCAATGTATCGTGCTTGCCAAAGTAACATTGAAAAAGCTTGTGTTGAATCAGGTTTTACACACCAAAGCAAATGTCAACTCACAGATGTGCGTTGCCCATACGATACAGACTATGGCAAATGTTGTGATAATTGCCCTTCTTTTTCCAATACAATTGACAATATACCTGAAGGATATATTGCAGATGGTCCAACATGCACTACATGTGAAGGTCTTGTAAAAACCAATATCATTGAAGCTAAATGTGATGGTTTTATCGAATGTAAATTTGGTCCTTTATCAGAACAAACACCGTCATGTCTCAAAGGAACTAAAACACTGTATAGCGCTTGCAAAACGGTTGAAATGACATGTAAAGAAAAAGGTTATTTATATAACTCTTGCTCACCAACAGAAGATCCTGAACAATGTCCAGAATTTAACAAATTAAACAAGTGCCACACCAACTGCCTTAAAGTTGCTCAAGAATTATTTCCTAATTCGGAGATTATTAATCAAGATGCCACTGATCCTAAAATAGATATATACAAAAATGACCTACGTTCTCTTTATGGTAGGCTTTCTAGTGCATGCATATCTAACGAGCGTCCTGAAATAACTCTAAATATTAACAACGAAAATCTTGCATTATATTCTAACTTATTTGAAAAGAATATTAGTAATATAAACTTTATTCTAAATTTCGAAACAAACGCTGTATTACCAGCTAATGGAACATTTGAAAACGTTCGTATAAAAATTACAGGCAACGCCCCTGATTGTCCACTTAAAGGTGGTGAAATAAACGTAAAAGGAACATTCAGTTTAATTGGTGCTTCAAATATTTGTAGCAACATAAACATTGCTGATTCTTCTAAATTTATCACTACTGGTAATGTCACTGGCAATGTTGATGTTGGTAAAGATTCATCTCTTGGTATTAAGGGTAATCTTATAGGTTCGCTAAAAAGCAAATCTTACGCAGAAATAATAATAAAGGGCATTCTTAAATTTAAAGACAATGCCAACAATTCTGCAGATCATGAAAGTATTGTTTTTGGTTGCAATAGCCGTTCTAAAATATTAGGAGGCATCATTGCTGAAACAGCAAACGTTGTTGTGAAACAAAGAGCTCTTATTGATTTACCATATATAAAAATGATATCAACAAGCAATAATCCCGATTTACCTAATACTTTAAGTAGTATTCACCTTCAAAAATATTCTAAATTGTTAACAGTATATGATAATGCCGAATATCCTCTAATTGATAACAACGATATTAGCTGTGATGATAAATATCTCGTACATTTAGGTTCTGCTGTAGAAGCTCAAAATCAAGAGCTTTCTTTTGAACCTTCTCAACTATTAGAAGACAAATGGCAATGTCGTACTTTAACTCGTCAACAAACAGAATGTAACTAGTTATTTACATTTGGTGAATAAATAGTTTGTGGTTCTGCGGAATTATTCATAAGCATAAAATCCTGCTCAGGATATGACTGTATATCGTACACACGTCCATTTGCCTCTAATAAGGTATTTCTAAATTGTTTGCCTAATTCAGCATCTTCCTGTGGTAAATTAGCTGTTTGCCCAGAAGACACATTTATATTGTTGGATGATATATGTTCTTTGTCATTAACTACATCTTCTTTTTGAGTATCATTTTGTCCTGACAATTGTTTGGCATTATCACTAACATTAGGCAATGGATTACCTAAAGGATTTTCTTCATTATTAGGCTGTTCTATCACAAATACATCTTTTCCACCATCAGGAGTATTAGCTGCTCCATATACCTCTGTAGGTCCTACATCCTGAGCCAATACATAATTAAATCCTGTTATCATCAAACCAATTAAAAGAAATAGCAATTTTCTCATAAGACCTCCTATCACACCTAAGTTAATATTGATATAAGCCTTTGGATAGCATTAACAACCAAAATCTCAAAAAAATTTAATATTTATTAAGTAAAATTATGCTATAATGAATTCGTATAGGAGGAGATATATTATGAATGAGATAGGTGCAATTAGTTCTTATGCTCTAGCAATACAACAACTACAACTTAGCATAATAAAACAAAATGCTGAAACACAACAGCAAATTGTTGAACTCTTGTTAGATCCTAACAGAACAGCTCCTGTTTCTCCTGACAAAGGAACACAGATAGATTTAAATATCTAGAATATACTAATCATTGTAACAAATGACATTGATAAAACAAAAGCTATAAAATATTTAATGAAATTCCAAAACATCTTAGCTGTAGTGGCTCCCCAATCAACCGAAGCGCCACCTGATTTGTATACCTTTGCAAATATAACAGTAAATAACACAGCCAGTATAGCAACTATAACATAGAATCTAAAATCAAAGAACAAATTTCTTATATCATCTGGCGACAAATTAACTATAGCCCAAGCCCCACTTATCACACCCAACAAAACCATTGGACTAAATATCAGCCCTGATGTAAATAAAGTTAATAAACCTTTTATCATAAATTATTCCAAACTTTTCGTGTCAAATAACGTGTAGAACTTCTCATTGGAAGCTCATTCCAAACACATCTTGTTGACCCCTCAGATTTTATATTTCCCAAAACATCAATCCTATGACTAAACATAGACACCGCAGCCACACCTCTTGCTTGAACACGAGGAGACCTATTACGGCTCCAATCAAAAATAACCTTCTCTATATTCTGACGCATCGCCCTTGTTCCTTTCTATTAGGAAATTAAGATACTACTGATAAGGGTATGGCAAAAAAGTAAACAAAATGTTAACACTCTTTACTCATCAACTCAATTTTATTCCACAGCATCTGACCATATTCTTTAACTAAATCTTCATCATCACCACAAACCCAAACTCTAATTTTAGGTTCTGTTCCAGACGGATGAATTACCACTCTTCCGTGTCCGCTAATTTTTGAGCTTAAGTCCTCAATCAATTCATGTAACTCTGCTTTAGATGCAATTTCTTTAACCTTAGCATTAGTTTGCACTTTAAAATTTTCAAAATATAAAAAATCATCATCAAACAACGGAAAAATTTCTGACGCCTTTTTCCCTATTTGTGCTAAACCTTGCAGCACTTTTAAAAATGTCATCATTGCATCACCAGATTTTGAATAATCTAAAAGAACAATATGTCCTGATTCCTCCCCCCCAATAACACCACCTTTTTCTTTCAAAGCCTTGATTACTGGACGCTCTCCTACTCCTGTTGAAATATATTCTAATCCCAAAACCTGCGTAATATAACGTTCCAAGGCTGTATTGGAAAGTTTGGTCGAAGCAAAAGCACGATTCTTATTTTCACCACTTTCTTCCATAAACTTTGCTAAAAACGCCATTAACTGTTCACTTTTTATGAGCTGCCCTTTATCATCGCCAACCTTAATTCTATCACCATCACCATCAACAGCTATTCCCAAATCAGCCTGATTGGCTTTTATTGCTTCTAACATTGCTTGCGGATGTTGCGAACCACAATCTCTATTGATATTATAACCATCAGGCTTGTTACCAAGAACAAAAACATCTGCTCCTAGTCTCAGCAAGACATTTGGCAATATTTCACTAAATACTCCATTAGCACAATCAACAACAATCCTTATCCCTTGTAACTTTGTTTTATTATCAAACATACCCAAGGCTATTTGCTCATATTTCTCTTTAATAGAGTAATTTTCTTCAACTTTACCTATTTTATTTTTATCAAAGATAAAATTATTTTGTTCAATCAACGATTCTAGTTTTTCTGTGACTTCATCAGCAAATTTGTCCCCATTATTTGCAATAAGCTTTATTCCATTATCATAATATGGATTATGAGATGCTGTAATCATAACGGCCATATCAACATCAAGCTCCGAGACAAAAGTCGTAACTGCAGGTGTTGGAATAATACCCAATCTAACCACATCAACTCCCATAGCTGTAAAGCCTGCTATTAAAGCGGCTTCTAACATATCACCAGAAACTCTTGTATCTTTTGCAATAGCAACTTTTCTTTTACTATTACAAACCACTTCCGCTGCAGCCATAGCAAGTTTTAATGCAAAATCTACGGTCATAGGAAATTCATTAGCAATTCCTCTAACTCCATCAGTTCCAAACCATTTATTCTTAGCCATAAAACACCTCATAAATCATAATAAATATGCTCAATTCTAGTCATGAATACCTCAAAATCCAAACAAAAATAGCTATTTTCCCACAAAGATAAAATAAATATTGTACAATTATAAAATTTTTATATTGACAAGCTAGTTTGTTGACTATATAAACAACCCTGTTATGCCGACATAGCTCAGTTGGTAGAGCTACTGATTTGTAATCAGTGGGTCGGGAGTTCGAGTCTCTCTGTCGGCACCATTAAAAAATCCCCCTTTCACGGGGGATTTTTTAATGGTTATCGCCAGAGGCCTCGAACTCACGAAAGAAGGAAGTTTGACAAGGAGGAGCAGGCGAGACGAAAGTATCGCCACACTTGCGATGACGAAGCGGCCGAGCATTTTATATGCGAGGTCTGTCTCTCTGACAGCCCTCAT
Source organism: Alphaproteobacteria bacterium (assembly GCA_015062235.1). Classification (GTDB taxonomy): domain Bacteria; phylum Pseudomonadota; class Alphaproteobacteria; order RF32; family CAG-239; genus CAZU01. The sequence continues at coordinate 121,531 of SUUZ01000001.1, forward strand.
GGGCTGTTCTTTATACAAATTTCATTCCCTTCCCCCTTTCATGGGGGATTTTTTGTTTTGGCTCTATTAAACAATTTTGTTGAAATATATTCTAAATAAAATCCTTGCTAAATTATTTTACAAGAATCTATAATGTGATTCTGTTTAATAATTTATGAAAGGATTTATAAAAATATGACTGATAAAAAATCAATAAATATGAAATTACCAAGTCCTAAAAAATCTATGCAATATATTGAAGAAAATGGTTCTTCATTTGTGAGAATTATTTGTGAAGATGATACAGTAATTGTAATTAAAATTGGAAATAATATGAATAATACACTACAAAGACAAATTTTTGAATTAGAGGATGATGAAAATATAATTACTGTTCTGAAATCTTAATGTTTTTATTGTTAGATAATATGGTAATGGGCACATCATTTTCCCTAGTTATTACTACATTGTTATCTGTAATTTCTATTTTTGTTGAATCATTTAAAAGTATAACTTTCTCTTTCATCTCTTAAACCTCCTTATAAATTTATACAAATATTTATAATAAGATTTTTGTTATTTTTAGTTTCATAAAAATTTATTTGACTCACATCAGTAAAAATAATAGTATCCATATCATATTAATTTTGCATTAGGGATAGAACAAAATGATGAAAATTTACGATAAAATAGATATGCAAGTAACTGATAATGATAATTGGAGATATGAAAGATTACATATTGTTATTGGGTATTTGTATGCAAAAAACGAAGAAACTATTGATATGATTAATAAAATAGAGGACCATGAAGGTTTTCTATTAATAACTTGGAAGAAACAACCAGATGCTTCACAAATTAAAGACTGTCAAAATATATGGGAATCATCGTTATGCAATGAATGTTGTGAAAATATAGAACATTATTTTAACGGTGTTGTTATTCCTTAATAATTGCGTTTCCTTGCTTCAAATTCTCTACTACATCTTTCTTGACAGGCAACATTTTCGTGCATGTTATATGCTCCTATTCTACTTCCATAACCACAATTATTTACACATGTTTTATATTGATTATCCTTTTTAGGTTGGCATGCAATACCTATTATAAAAAACATTATAACAAACAATATAAAATATAAACATCCTTTACGATATTTTTCATCATTTTTATATTTCTTATCTTGTTCTAATTGTTCTTTGTACTTTTTTAAACTAAATCCACAATGAGGACACATATCTGCACTTTCAGATATTTCTTTTCCACATTCATTACACTTAATCAATGCCATTATAAAATTCTCTTATTCATACACAATATAATTGTAGAATAATAACAAAAGATATTAAAATCCAAATAAACAATCTTTTATTAACAAGTTATTATCAGCACCAGATTTTATCCAACTAAACCAATTCAAATAATTTGTTAAATATCTTGTGCTAATTCCATTAAAAGGTCTTATAAAATCTTTCAAACCTTTATGATAGTTATTTACATTGTTAATATGGTAAATACCATTTTTATACTTACCTCTTGCTATTCTTTTGTGTTGTAAATTATGATTTTTAGCAAATCCAATATATGATTTATGAGAATCTGTTACTAAAATTGAATCTTTCTCAATCTTATTACCTAAAACATTTTCAATTTGATTTGTTTTTAATCTACCTTTACCATAAATATCAGCAATAATATTTTTATTACCATCAATAGCAACCATTATACCAACTTGTTGGTGGGATATTCCTCTTAATTTTGCTTTACCACCTCTTTTTCTGCTTTCAATTCCTTCTATTTTCTTTCCTTTATGGGATTCCAATAAAAATGTTTCATCTGCTTCAACAACTCCTGAAATAGTTATGTTTTCAAATTGTTTTCTAATAGCATTTAATACTTTATGCCTCCAATGAAAAGCTGTTAAAACTGACATATTCAATTTATTTGCAATTTTGGCAAGAGATAAACCTTTCATCATCAAATCAATGTATTTAAACCAAGTATCATAATCTTTTTTAGTGCTGAAAAATACAGTTTTTGTGTATTCTGTAAATGTTTTACCACAATCTTTACATCTATATCTTTGAATGCCACTACTGTTTCCAAATTTTTGAATGTGTTTTTTACCACAAATAGGGCAAACAATACCATTTTCAAATCTTTTTACAGAAGTTTTTGTTTGTTGAACTTCATTTAAAAGATTTTTTAATTCTTCTACTGATAACTTTTTTAATTGCTCTATTAAATCTTGTTTCATTTTGTTTATCCCTTTGTTTTTTACATGACAATCATATCATTTTTAAGAATAAAGTCAAGTCATTTTTCAACAAAATTATTTAATAGAGCCTTTGTTTTAAACATACTTGCATTTTTCAAATAATTAAATTATCATCTGCCCACTATTTGAAATTATGATGTCTAACTATTAAATTTATGTATTATGAAAAAAGAAATTTTATGCGGAAAAATTGCTTCTCAACCATCTGCTGTAACACTGAATGGAGAGCATAACGGTATTGTCGTATTTTTTTTAATAGAAATTGATGGAAAGTATTACAAACTTTGTTACAGAGATGCTGTTCCAGCTAATACGTTCTCTAACATCCTTGTTTCATCTGTTGGAGACGATATACGAGTTGAGGTGTCATCAGTTTTTTATTCTGATGCAAGGGTGATAAGTGAGTTTTTCAATTGTACCCGTGGTTTAGGAAAACATTGCGATAAACATACCTTTAGTAAATAACCGTTAAAACTTGTATTGTATGGAAAATTTATTTCATCAAATTGTAAATAGTATTAATATTAATTCACTATTTATAATTGCTCTTTGCTCATTAGCTTACTTTGTGATTACTTATCACATATGGAAATTGTTAGCAAACAGAAGGAATTTACAGGAGCAAACATCAAAAGCCGTGGATCTTTTTAAAGAGAGATATGACAAAACTCCAAGTGAGGCAGGTTTTCCTATAATTGGCATTTATGAGAGACAAAGTGCATACCTTTATGCTACATCAAGAAAAGTGATTAAGAGTTATAGGATGCAGCAGAATATAATTCGTTGGTTGATGTTGTGGTATCTTTGGCCATTTCCTATCATTTTCATCGGAACAACAATGACAATGATGAAATACACAAGTTTAACCCATCCATCATTTGTTGCTTGGTGTTCCTTTGCGGCTATATGGAGCATATTAGGCTTTGTGTTATGTGCAAAAGCACTAATAGCATCACGTATTGTAAAATTTAATGAAAATGTTACCTATTTAAATTATTAAGTTTAACAGTTTAATTTAATTAAAACCCCTCACAATTTTTAATAATGTGAGGGGTTTTTACTAAAAACTCCAAACTCCATTTGCAATCAAGATCTGTGACAATAAATATGCCATATAAATCAGTAAAAATACTCCCCCTTCTATTCTGCTAATCTTATTCTGACTAAGCATTATCGGGAATAACAACATTGTTGCCAAAACCATAACCCAAATATCATATAATAAAAATTGTCTAGGAACTTCAACATCTATAATTGTAGATGTAAGTCCCATAATAAATACAATATTCCAAATATTTGAACCAACAATATTGCCCAACGCAACCCCATTTTGTTTACGTAAAGCAGCTACTACTGTTGTAGCCAATTCTGGCAAAGATGTACCCACCGCAACAATTGTCAAACCGATTATTGCTTCCGAAACTCCCAAAATCCTAGCAATATCTACAGCTCCTTTTACTAACAAATCTGCCCCATACATAATTGCAATCAATCCCGCTATTGTAATCAACACAACAACCCACCAACTTTTACTAGCCAAAACACTAACTGCATCTTCAGAGGCATCACTATCTTTAGAATTTCGATAATTAAAATATATAAAAGCAAATAACAAAGCCAACAAAATTAATCCATGCCAACAAACAAACTTTCCTGTAAGAGCAAAACATGCAAACAAAACATTAACCAATAACAAAAACTTATAATCACGTAAAAATTCTTTTCTGTTACAAACAACAGGATAAATCACTGATGTAACTCCTAAAATAAACAAAATATTAGCAATATTCGAACCAACAATATTACCGATTGAAATTCCACCAGCCCCATTAAAAGCAGCTTTAATACTGACCACAAATTCAGGAGTAGATGTACCAAAAGCAACAATTGTTAGTCCTACAATAATCGCTGGTATTTTTAACTTATTAGCTATCGCAACAGCTCCCTTAACTAAATATTCAGCTCCACCAATAAGCAAAACAAAACCTACTAAAATAAAACATAATGCTGAAATCATCTTTTTATCCTTATCAAATTAAGGGGCTCTTTATTATAAAGCCCCTTTACTATTACTCAGCCAAATCTAACTTAATATGCAATTCTTTTAATTGTTTTTCCGTTGGACTATTTGGTGCCTGCATCATCAAATCCTGAGCCTTTCCATTAAGCGGAAACAAAATTACATCTCGAATAATCGGTTCATCTAACAAAAGCATAACCAACCTATCCATACCAAAAGCAGAACCAGCGTGTGGAGGTGCACCAAATTTAAATGCACTTAACATACCACCAAATTTATTTTCAACCACTTCTTTACCATATCCAGCCAATTCAAAAGCCTTATACATAATTTCAGGGCTATGGTTTCTAACCCCTCCCGATAACAATTCAACACCATTACATACAAAGTCATATTGATATGCCAAAATATCCAATGGATTTTTGGTCGTCAAAGCCTCCATACCACCTTGTGGCATTGAAAATGGATTATGTGAAAATTCAACTTCACCTGTTTCCTCATTTTCTTCATAGAATGGAAAGTCAACAATCCAACACATTTTGAAAGAATTATTATCAATCAAGCTTAATTCTTCACCAACTTTGTTACGCAAACGACCACTAAATTTATCAAACTTAACACCCTTACCCACCATAAAGATAATTGCATCACCATCTTTAACACCATAGATTGATTTTAACTCATTAAGCTTTGCTTCGCTCAATAATTTAGCAATACCTTTGGCACCACCGCTAGCAAAAGCTACATACGCAATTCCTCCCATACCCTCTTCTTTAGCAAAAGCATCTAATTTATCAAAGAATGAACGGGGTTTTTCTGCAATTCCTTCAACCACCATCCCTTTAACAATTTTGCCTTCTTTAACAAGGTTATCATAAACTCCAAAACCACTTTCACCAAAGAAAGAAGTAGCATCTTGCAATACTAAAGGATTACGCAAATCAGGTTTATCAGAACCGTATTTAGCCATAGCTTCTCTAAACGGAATATGAATAAATGGAGCTTGATCAACTACTTTACCATTAGCAAATTCATTAAAAATTGTACCCAAGGTGTGTTCAATAACCCCAAACACATCATCTTGTGTCGCAAAACTCATTTCCATATCCATCTGATAAAACTCACCAGGGCTTCTATCAGCCCTTGGATCTTCATCTCTAAAACATGGTGCAATTTGAAAATATTTATCAAAACCTGAGACCATCAATAATTGCTTAAATTGTTGTGGTGCTTGAGGAAGAGCATAAAACTTGCCAGGGTTCAAACGAGATGGAACCAAAAAATCGCGTGCTCCTTCTGGTGAAGATGCTGTCAAAATAGGAGTCTGATACTCATTAAAACCTTGTTCTCTCATCAACTCTCGAGTACGCTGAATAACTGCTGAACGTAACAAAATATTGTTATGAATACGCTCTTTTCTTAAGTCTAAAAACCGGTACTTCAATCGCAATTCTTCAGGTGCATCATCTTCAACAGCAATCTGAAAAGGCAAAACATCTGCTGCTGAATGTAACACCAAATCCGTAACCTTAATTTCAATATCCCCTGTTGGCATATTTTTATTAATACTTTCACGTAATATAACTTCGCCATCGATTCCTATAACCGATTCTGGTCTAATTTCTTCAATTTTTACAAACAAATCAGAACTACTATCAAATACACACTGGGTAATACCATAATGATCTCGCAAATCAACAAAACACAAATTTCCTAAATTGCGTTTACGTTGTATCCAACCAGCCAATTTAATCTTTTGACCAATATGTTCTTTTCTTAATTCTCCACAAGTATGCGTACGATAAGTATTCATTGTTTACTCAGCCTCTTTTATAAAATTTATTTCAAGAAGTATATTTTTATCCCTAAAAATGCCAAAAAGCAAGCATCTTTACACAATTAGCAACCACAAAAAAGGCATTTGATTCAGTGAAAGAATCAAATGCCAACTTTCTCATAAAACTAAAGATTGGTATAGCGCACACACATACGCTGAACCTCTTCAGTTTTAAATTCTGCTTCAACCTTTACCATTGCATCTTTCCAACCAGGAACCCCTATATCCATACCCGTATAAAGAGGATCGCGTTCAGAATTAAATGCCATAACATGTACAACGCCATACTTACCACGATATACGAAGAGCTTTATAAAAACATGATCCTCACGATAACGCTCTTTCAGAACATGCATACAGCTTGACTTAAACTGTTCAAACTCTTCCTCCGTCATAACAGGCATAGTCATTTTTACTTCGTCAACTAGGTACCACTTCGTTTCCGTAGGATTCTTCGGCAAATGACACTTGCCTTCCTGCATGACATACATAGGATAAAGGTCGTACATCTCTGCCAACTTTGCCAATACATCGACAATCTGACAATGTTTCTTCTTAACTTCAAAGAAGATAATTTTGTTCACACCATGCGGCGTTAAAACAAAACCTCGACGAATACGACGTCCATAAATAGAAATCACACTTTCTACTTCTTGAAGGACTTCCGCCGGCGCAGACGCATCAACTATAGCATACGTCTGTAAAGGATTTTTTCCTTTTTCCATAACTAAATAATTTAATTAAACAATATATAAACTAAAGCTTTAAACAAGCTCTTTTCCAATTCCAAATTAAGCATTCATTACGAAGGCTTTTATATTTTTTATAAATACATAATTGTAAATAAAGTGGTGGTGTTATAACGCTATTTTTCATAAAATCAAGCATTTTTTTATTGCAATTCAAAATAAATCCTATATGAATGCAACATAACAACACTATTCAAGTAGAAAAACAAAATGCAACTAATTGAAAACACCGAAAATTTATCGCTATTATGTCAAAGATTATCAAAAGAAAACTTTGTTTGCGTTGATTTAGAGTTTTTACGTCAACATACCTATTTTGCTGAGCTTTGCCTTATCCAAATAGCATCACCAAACGAAGCTGCAATTATTGACCCTCTTGCTAAAGATATTAACTTACAAGCATTTTTTGATTTAATGCAAAATCCTAACATTATTAAAGTATTTCACTCTGGACGACAAGATATTGAAATATTATACAATCTTACCTCAAAGATACCAACCCCTATCTTTGACACCCAAATAGCAGCTTCTGTTGCTGGATTTGGTGAAAGTATCAGCTATGAAAACTTAGTTAATCATATCCTCAACATATCTATCGATAAATCATCTCGATTATCTGATTGGAGTAAAAGACCTTTATCCGAAAATCAACTCTCTTATGCTCTATCAGATGTTACTCACTTGGTATTGATATACCAACACCTAAAATCTTGGCTAGAAGAGCAAAATCGTATTGATTGGATAAAAGATGATATAGCAAACATTTGCAACGAAAATTTATACAAAATTAATGTATATGATGCTTGGCAAAAAATGCGTCACCGTTCTCATAGCCCTCGTTTTTTAACACTATTAAGAGAACTTGCAGCTTGGCGTGAAACTCGAGCTATTAATAAAAATGTTCCTCGCCACTCATTCATAAAAGATGAATTGTTGCTCAATATATGTGCTGATTGTCCTCAAAACAAAGATGATCTTGCTACTGTTCGAGGCATGCGTGCCGATATGGCATCAGGCATAATAGGCGATGAAATAATTGATGTTATTCAAAAGTTTAAACTTTTAGATAAAGATGATTACGTAACTCCACCTAAAATAAAAGATTTTTCAGGGATTGACGGGCCGTTGCTTGAACTGTTAAAATTACTTCTACGTATTAAAGCACAAGAATATAAAATCGTTCCTCGTATGCTTGCAAATGACGATGATCTAAAAATCTTTTGCCATCATCATGATAAAGATTTTTCAAACAAACAAGAATGGCAAAAGAATATTTTTTGGAAAGATGCTTTAAAAATTAAAAACGGTCAAATTGCAATATCATATGATCAAAAAACAAACAGCATAAAATTCATTTCCATATCAAAATAAATCATCTAACAATTTTAATACGCTTTTTGTTTTCTCATCTTTTAACTGATAAAAAATTGTCTGTGCTTTTCTACGAGTTTTCACAATATCATCTGCACGCAAAATAGCCAAATGCTGAGACAAGGCAGATTGGCTTAAATTTACCAATTTTTCTATTTCTCCTACACTAAGCTCTTTATCTTTAATATTGTACAAAATTTTAAGCCTTTTCTCATTGGCAACAGCTTTTAAAACTTTTGTGGCTTTTATCATATCTTGATTATTCATTTACTAATCCTCTAAAAATTTTATACCATTTCATACCTCCTAATTTAGTAATAAATTTGTCTTTTAACATCTATACTTAGGTATTGCTAAACCCATTTAAATGTTTTAACATTCTAAACACCATTTGTTATATGAAGGAATATATTATGGAATACGATGAAATTAAAAATCTCAGTTTTGAAGAGGCTATATCACAACTTGAAATAATTGTTCGCGAATTAGAAAGTGGACGCACTAAACTTGATGATGCTGTTATTGCATACGAAAAAGCCATCGCATTAAAACAACTTTGTGAAAATAAATTAAAAGATGCCCAATTAAAAATTGAAAAAATAGAAATAACTCCATCAGATGAAGTAAAAGTTTCAGAATTCATTGTACCAGAGGTCTAATACATAATGCCAAATTTTGAACAAACTCTTAAGGAATTTAGCAGCCAATTTAATTCCTTTTTACCGTCGTTATTCAACCACCCTAAAGGAAGTGAACGCCAAGTAACTGAAGCTATGTTTTATTCTCTGAGCAATGGTGGAAAAAGATTGCGTCCATTTCTTGTTTGTGAAACGGCAAAGCTTTTTGACATTACCGAAGATACATCTTTTCATGTTGCTGCATCCCTTGAAATGCTACATACTTATTCTCTAATACACGATGATCTACCCGCTATGGACAATGATGATTTTCGCAGAGGAAAACCAACATGTCACAAAAAGTTTGATGAAGCAACTGCAATATTAGCTGGTGACGGTCTTCTAACCTATGCTTTTGAGATTCTATCCCAAGCTCCACAAATTTCAAATGATACCAAACTAAAATTAATAAGTCTTCTTGCTCAGAGGGCTGGTGCTTTCAATGGTATGATTGCAGGACAAATGCTAGATCTTCAGACTGAAAAAACTCCAGCATTATCTAGTGAAAAAATTATAAAACATATTGAAGAAATGAAAACAGGTTGCCTTATTGCCTATGCTTGTCAAGCTGGTGCAATTTTAGGTAATGCATCAGAAAAGCAATATCAAGTTATAACAACCTATGCCCGCAACATTGGTATAGCTTTCCAAATTTCTGATGATATACTAGACGTAATTGGCGATTCGGTTTTGATGGGAAAAACTTTAGGTAAAGATGCCAAACAAGGAAAACTAACTTTTGTTTCTTTATATGGTCTCAAAAAAGCACGCGAAATTGCTCAAAACCTAGTAGATGAAGCAAAAAATTCTATCGCTATTTTTGGAGACAAAGCAAATAATCTATGCAAACTCGCCGACTTCATAATAAGTCGCGATCATTAATCTTTATCAATAAAGGTTAAATAAACATATTTTGCTGTTGGTGCAGGATTGTTTATTGTCAAACTTAAAGGTATCTTTGTGTTTGGAGATACAACCCCTTGTTTAGAGTTTCTATTACTACTTTGTAATAATGAAGTATTTTTATCCAAAATTTCAATATGTATAGTCGGAACATCAATATCTTTATCTGTAAGATTATAAATAAATCCTTTAATCTCTAGTCTAGTATTTTCTTTATCTGCAACAAAATTCCAACTAACATTCTGAAATTCTAATCCCTCTCCTGGAATTTTTGCCTTAATTCCTAACATTCTATAAAAGCCATTAAAAAATGGTAATTCTCTAACAATTTGATATCTATTATTATACATAGATAACAATACAAAAACAGCCAAAGCAATAAAAATATAACTCCACTTAACCTTAAAATGAAAACCCAATACATTTTTTATCTGTAACCACATTTTCCCATACAGTGGAAGCTTTTTCTCTCTGTCTATCAAACCTGCAGTATGCTCTGATAATCTTTCAAAAATATTTTCAAGATCAACTTCTGTATCTTCTTCGTCTACATTATCATCACTAACAATAGTCTCATCAGATTGCTTTTCAATTTCTGTTGTCTTATCATCTACCGCAACCTCAACAACAGTTTCAATAACTTCGTTATCTTTTATAATTGGCTCAATTATGTCTTGCTCTAAATCAATAGGTTCATCCTCACGCATTACTGCAGACAAAGCTTCAAAAGGATTCTCCGTATCTGCTTCTAAATTGTCCACAAGCTTAGTCTTAAGACTTCCAGCATCAAATATACTACCACAATTACTACACTTAACCTGGCGCATTTTATCTCTAATAAGCACCTCATCAATATCATAGCCAACATCACAATTAGGACAATATATTCGCATTTTATTTAAAACCTCTTGTTCCTAAATATAAAATGAAAAAGATTTTAATCAAAGAAAAAAAATACTTTATTAAATGAATAATTACCTATATCTTAGACAATAGTACAAAAGGAGATTCTTTCGTGTTAAACAAAAATAATATTATAGAAATGAACGGGGTTGGTATACGGTACGATCAAGGTCCTGAGATATTGAGCGACATAAAACTATCTCTCCCCAAAGGATCTTTCCACTTTTTAACTGGACAAAGTGGTGCTGGAAAAACTTCTCTATTGAGTCTTATGTACCTAACTCAAAGACCTAGTCGTGGACAAATGAGTGTCTTTAATCACAACCTAAGTTTCACCAATCGAGATCAGCTAGCATCCTTACGCCGCCGAATTGGTGTCGTTTTCCAAGATTTCCGCTTAATTGAACATCTATCAGCTTTCGACAATGTAGCCCTTCCTCTTCGTGTCAGTGGTATGAATGAACACGAAATAAAAAAAAGAGTTACCGAACTTTTAACTTGGGTTGAACTTGATGCTCACATGCATGACAAGACATCAACCTTATCTGGTGGCGAAAAACAACGTGTTGCTATTGCTCGTGCTGTAATCAATCGTCCAGATCTCCTACTTGCCGATGAACCGACAGGAAATGTTGACAATATAATAGCTGGAAAATTAATGAAGCTATTTGTAGAACTAAACAAATTAGGAACTACTGTAGTCATAGCTACCCACTCTGACAAAATAATTCATGACTTTGCTTACCCTCGTCTTCACTTGCAGAATCGTGGACTACATATATATTACCCATCAGATACTTCTTTATTGCGAGGTATGAATGTCTAACCCAAAACATATATCACGTAAACAAGAACTTCCACTAAAAGGTGAAAACACATCTCTGTTTTTACAAGTAATTATTTCTATTGCTGTTTTTATTTTCGCAATAACCCTTTCTGGTGTATTATCTATTGATTCCATGATAAGTAACTGGAACAAAAGTATTCTTGGATCTTTAACAGTACAAATAATTCCTATAAATAATGCAAACAAAGAAAAAGCCAGAGCCGAAACTCTAGCCTATGAAGAAAAGGCTGTTGAATTTCTAAAATCAGTTAATGGTGTATTAAAAGTTACACCTCTTTCAGATTCTCAACTTGACGAACTACTTCGTCCATGGCTTGGTGATGAAGTAAATATTACTGAACTACCTGCTCCTCGTATTATTGATGTCAAAATATCTCCAACGGCTAAAATAGACTTTGCTCAACTAGCTCAAGATCTTGCAATAGCCTCTCCTCAAGCATCACTTGATAACCATAAACTTTGGCTAAATAAATTAATTGCTTTTGCTGACGGAATCAATTTGATAGCTACCACTATTTTACTTTTAGTATCAGCAATTACATCTGGAGCAATATTCTATACAACTCAAATGAGCCTTGGTCTTCATCGCAACATTATTGAAATACTTCATATTATTGGTGCCAAAGATACATATATTGCTCAACAATATGCCAAAAGAATGGCTTTCCTCGGTTTTATTGGTGGTATCATAGGCCTATTTTTTGCTATACCAGCTATATTTTTCTTAAGTAATCTTGCAACAGCTATTGAAGGAGGTATAATTAGCAATGCCACTTTAAGTATCTTTGATTGGAGTATAATAGTTTTACTACCATTCCTTTCTATGTTAATTGCAATGATAACAGCCTACTATACGGTCAAAAATACATTAAAAAAGATGTTATAATGAAAAAAATATCCTATATAACTACCTATGTCTTACTTTTTTGGCTCTTTGGATTTGCCTATTTTGCATGGCAAATAAATAATTTTACTATCGATTATACCTTACATACTGACGCCATAATCACTCTAACTGGTGGACGCAATCGTATAATTGAAGCTGTACGATTATTACAACAAGGTATTTCTCCTCGTTTATTTATATCTGGGGTTGACAAAGATATATCACTCCAAAATATTCAAAATACCCAACACTTTCCACTACCAAATTCTCAAGCTATAGATATAGGACATCAAGCCACTAACACAACCGAAAATGCTATCGAAAGCAATACATGGATTCAAAAAAACAACATAAAATCTATACGTTTAGTAACTTCTAATTATCATATACCTAGAGCTCTTGTGGAGTTTAACAAACAAAACAAATCCTTAAAAATTATAATCCATCCTGTATATTCTGAAAAAGTTGAAAAAAAATGGTGGATGAGTTTAAGAACTTTCTCGCTTATTTTTGAAGAATATAATAAGTTCTTATATACATACATTCGAAGTAAATTATAGGAAGTGAGGTTCCATGTTATTCATTCGCTCTTTACTATTTAATATCGTTGGTTACAGTATTATCGCTATGGGTTGCATTACCAACTCGGTAGTTGGGGTATTCTCACGCAAAGCAACTATAAAATCTTGGAATTACTTTTTCCTTCCCCTTTTTGCTATCGCTCTGCGTTACATAGCTGGAATAAGAGTAGAAATACGTGGACAACAATATATTAACCAAGATAGTGGAATATATGCAGGAAAACACGAATCTGCTGTTGAAACATATCTTCTTACCAATTTTATAAAAAAAGCAACATTAGTAATGAAAAAAGAGCTTACTTATATTCCTATTTTTGGTTGGGCTCAAGCCTTTTACGGTATGATTCCCATTGACCGTTCAGCAGGTTCTGCTGCTATGAAGAATATGCTTAGAAACGCCAAAATTATGATTGAAAAAAAACGTCCTATAATAATTTTTCCTGAGGGAACACGCCGTAAACCAGGACAAGAACCAGTTTACAAACCTGGCGTAGCTCTACTTTATCAACATCTAAGTTTGCCTGTAACACCTATCGCATCAAACACTGGCTTTTTCTGGAGCAAAAATTCTTTTATGCGTTATCCTGGAAAAATTATTTTTGAATTTCTTCCTCCTATTGAACCTGGATTAAATAAACAAGAGTTTATGGAAAAACTACAAGATAATCTTGAAAAAAAGTGTCATGAACTCAATGAGGAAACAATAAAAGAATATCCTCATCTAAAAAAAATGCTTTATCATAAAGGATAAAAATAGTGAAGAAGTTATTACAAAAGCATCTACCACTAATAGCAGATACAATTCGCAAAGGAACATACTCCTTAAAAATGTGCTCAGCATCTGTTGCTGCTTGTATTTTTTCTTTCATTGTTGTCTTTGGTTGCATTTACGTTACAGCATCTCGCAATATTGCTATAAAACAAATACGTTGGCAAATATCGCAAATTATTCCTCAGCTTAACGAATTAAACATTGACATAGCCTATGACAATATCGAATTTAACTCTATGTTCTTTTCACCTCTTATCAAAATAAGTAATTTTCAAATATATAGTTTCAACGAATTAAATAATTGGGCCTTATCTTTTGATAATATAAAGGCATATCCCAACCTATTTGGCACCAAAAAAATTCGTTTTGAAGCATCTAGTGATGGAAGTTTTTCATTCAATGATTACAAAACATTTATGAAAACAGAACGTACCTTTTTGGATATCATCAACCAAAATGATAAACTAAAAGAAGTTGTTTTACATACTCAAGATATCAATTTAAAAAATCTTGCTAAAATTGAAAAAATATCGTTCCTACTACAATCATTGTCTTATAAAAATTCAAAATCTTCCATTACATTACCCAGTTTTGAAAGCTTTTTTGAAATTAATAATGTTAATATAAATGGATTGATTGACTACCCCTTATCCTCACATATAAATCTTCTATATGCTAAAGCATCTATAATGGGGCGTTTTACTCCAGAAAAATATTTATTAACAACCTTAGAAACTTGGCTTAAAGAAGGTGGTTTTATCGAAATTCCCAACTTAATTGTTCAATGGGAACCTTTAACATTAGTTGGTAGAGGCTCTTTAAATTTCAACGAAAATTTCTCTCCACGTATTAATTTTAACACTTCATCCAAAGGATTGCTTCGTCTGCTAGCAGATTTACAAAAAAATGAAGTTCTGGAAAGTAAAAATGTATTTGTTGCTAATATTCTACTATCTAATAAAGCATTTAAAATAAATCCAGAAGATGAAGAGCTAACTATATCAACTCCTATTGGTTACTCGGATAAAAAAATAACCATTGAAAATTTAACAATAAAAGATTTTACAAAATAAATTCAGCTATTACAATCTTAGCTATTCCATAACAGCGCTCATCAATTAACTTATAATTGGATGGCAGTTTACAGCTTTCGCTTTTCTCAAGTTCTATCAAACACAAGGCTCCATCAATTAAATACTCCTTAGCACTTTCTAAAGCCCGTTCTGTTAATCCCATCTTATATGGAGCATCCATAAATAAAACATCGTATTTTGTATCAACAATAATCTTCTTAGTTGCATCTGCTTTTATAACTTTTATTTTATCGTTTTCAGTTGCAAATAATCTAACATTTTTCTGCAAATCACTAACATCTATATCCACTAAAGCAATTTCAGAAAACCCCTGTGATAAGGCCTCTAATCCAAATGCTCCGCTTCCCGCAAAAACATCTATTAGTTTTCTACCATAAAAATTCCCACCAAATTTATTACGCAAAATATTAAATATCGCCTCTCTCGCTTTATCAGATGTAGGACGAATATTCTTAGAAACAGGTGATATTAATTTTTTACCTCTATATTTTCCGCCAATAATTCTCATAATTCAAACTTTTTTCCCAATTGTTCTTTTAAAACTTTTTGAGGGATCTCTTTAACATCACCTTTCTTCAATGAGCCAAGCTGAAAAGGACCGTATGATAAACGAATAAGCCTTGAAACCTCAAGTCCCAAATATTTCATAACTTTTCTAATTTCACGATTTTTTCCTTCTGTCAACGTAACCAAAAGCCATGTATTAGCTCCCTGTCTAGTTTCTATTTCTGCCTTTATAGAGCCATATTCAACCCCATCAATAATAACGCCTTTCTGCAATAGCAACAACTTTTCTGAACTAACATTACCAAACACTCTAACCTTATATCTTCTAACCCATCCATTTGAAGGTAACTCCAACTTCCTAGAAAGTTCTCCATTATTAGTAAGTAATAACAATCCTTCTGAATTTAAATCCAAACGTCCAACCGAAATAACTCTTGGTAAACCATGTGGTAAATTATCAAAAACTGTAGGACGATTTTTTTCATCTTTATGAGATGTAACCAGCCCCGTTGGTTTATGATAAAGCCATAATCGTGTTGATTGTGTTTCGGGTAACTTTTCACCATCTATTAAAATCTTTTCACTACCATCAACATTAACAGCTGGTTCTTTAACAATATCTCCATTAATTGTAATTCGTCCCTGCTTAATTAATTCTTCGGCCTCTCGTCGAGAACAGGCACCAGAACGTGCTATAAATTTTGCAATACGCATTTTCATTTTTTTCTTCCCTTTTTTTCTTTCTTCTATCATAATCTTATTAAAATACAACAAAAAAAGGGAATATTATGAGTATTGAAGACTACATGAATATGGCTCTAAAACTTGCTCAAAAAGCTATTGAGCAAGATGAAATACCTGTTGGCTGCCTAATTGTTGATCCAAAAACTAATACAATAATCGCTGCAACACATAATCTTAGTCAACATAGTGAAGATGCAACATCTCATGCTGAAATCCTTGCAATTCGTGAAGCTTGTCAAAAACTAGGACAAAATCGTCTGCGAGATATGGACATGTATGTTACCCTTGAACCTTGTACTATGTGTACCGCTGCAATTTCTTTTGCTCGAATCAAAAATCTTTATTTTGGTGCCTTTGATGAAAAAGGTGGAGCTGTAGTAAATGGCATAAAATTTTATGAACAACCAACCTGCCATCATCGCCCAAACGTTTTTGGCGGAATTTTAGAAGATGAGTGCTCTAAAATATTAAAAAAGTTTTTCAAAAATAAGCGAAATAAAATCTAAACAGATTTAGCTAGCTCCTTATAATAAGCCATTGTTGGATTTTCACGTATTTTTATAACATCAAAAATTACATCAGGAACTTTCAAATCACCTTTACCAATTCCAACTTCTACGTTAGGATGAGCTCCACCATGAAAATCTGATCCTCCAGATGATATAAGACCCAATGTTTCTATCATCATCAAATAATCTTGTTTTAACAAAGAGTTGTGATCAGAATGAAAAACTTCTATTCCTTTCAATCCGCACATTTTCAATTCTTTAATTAAATCAAACAATTCACGCCCTTGTTTTTTTGTATGAATTGGATGAGCTAATATGGGAACAGCGCCATTATCTAAAACAAAAGAAATAACTTCATTATATTCAGGCTCTTTTTTAGCTACATACGCAGGACATCCTCTATTCAGATATTTATCAAATCCTTCATCCCAGTCATTAATATAACCTTTTTTCAACATTGCTGCTACAATATGAGGTTTTCCAACTTGATTACGTAACATTCCATTTTCATAATAAGCAATGTCTTTCCAATCAAGAACTATACCTAATTTAGCTAACAACTCTAAACGTTCTTTGGCAACTTTAAAACGTTCTTCAATCATTATCTTTTGACGTTCTTTAAAAGCATCAATATTTCGTTCTGGAATATCTAAAGCAACAATCTCCATAGGCACTCTTGAATAATGAGCAGACAATTCGCTAGCATTCATTGTTAATATATTATACTTCTTAGCTGCTTCCGCAAAATAACAACAACCATCAACCACATCATGATCAGTTAAGGCTGCTGCTTTTAATCCTGCTTTTGCTATCTTATCAATTAACTCATCAGGACTACAAGTACCATCTGAAAAAACCGAATGCATATGTAAATCAATCATTATATATTCTCATCTAACATATTTAATTATTATGGTATATCATTGCATTTTTCATAAGAAATAACACAAGCTCAAACGAGTGTAAACTATCATTTTAAATTATTATCCTTTTCATAACAACTTTTTAATTTTTCTTCCGTATCATTATATAAATACTTAAGGATTTTTAACATGAAAATATACCAAGTTGGCGGATCCGTTCGTGATAAA
The DNA here is from genome assembly GCA_015062235.1 of Alphaproteobacteria bacterium. Classification (GTDB taxonomy): domain Bacteria; phylum Pseudomonadota; class Alphaproteobacteria; order RF32; family CAG-239; genus CAZU01. The sequence continues at coordinate 139,279 of SUUZ01000001.1, forward strand.
TTAATGCACAAAACCCCCAATGATTTTGATTATGTAATAGTTGGTTCGACCACAGAAGAATTGCTTTCTCTTGGCTATCATCAAGTAGGTAAAAATTTTCCTGTATTCATAAACCCAATAAACGGCTATGAATACGCTCTTGCTCGCAAAGAAATAAAAACAGGACCTAAACATTCAGATTTCAAATTTATATTCGACACCAACATCACCCTTAAAGAAGATTTAGAGCGTCGCGATTTCACTTGTAATGCTTTAGCCTATGATGAAACCAACAACACAATTATAGATTATCACAATGGACAAAACGATATAAAAAATAAAATATTACGTCATATAAATTCTACTCATTTTGTCGAAGACCCATTACGTATACTTCGTTTATGTCGCTTTGCGGCACAATTAGACTTTAGCGTTGCTGAAGAAACCCTTGCTCTTGCTAGTAAAATGGTTTCTGAAGATATGTTAAAATACCTAAGTCCTGAACGTATTTGGCAAGAAATATTTAAAGCCTTACAAACAACAAATTTTACCAAATTTCTAATAACAGCCAAACAATGTGGTGCTTTAGCTAAAATATTACCTGAAATTGACGAATTATCATCAGTACCAGAAAGTCCTGAATATCACTCCGAAAAAAATGCATTTGCACACACTATTTTAGCTTTACAATATGCTAAGACATCCTCTGCTGAAGTAAAATTTGCAATCCTTATGCATGATCTTGGAAAGCTAAAAACATTACCCCAAAAACTTCCTATTCATAATGGTCATCACTTAGCAGGAATAAATATCATCAAACAAATATGCCATCGCTTAAAAATTCCCAACACATTCAAGGAATTTGCCATAATATCTTGTTTACATCACTGTGATTTTGATTACATAAAAAAACTTAGTATCAACGAACTCGTAGATTTTGCTAGTAAATTCGTTAAAAAAACAAAACTTCTAGATGATTTTATTAAACTGTGTCATGCTGATTTTTATGGACGTCAAGTTATCATTAATGATACTGATAAACAATTATTTTCAGAAAAAGAAAATATACTCCGACAATCAGTGTCAATACTTCAAAACATAAGAGCTTCAGATGTTCCTAACTTTAAAAATATAAAAAAAGACAAATCATTTGCTCAAATATTTCATCAACACAAAGTTGATGTATTACAAAAGAACTTAAACTTTTTATACAACATATAATAATTAAAATATTTTACGATAATAATTTATAGCCTATCCTAGTTATTTAGACAAATTAAATGTTGACATTTGTCCAAATAAAGCATATAAGGAGACATCAACGAAAATTATTTACACTTATTTTGCTTCAAAAACTTTACCTATACATTATCAGCCTGCTGTGAAGTACGCTTATAGTTGATGGTATATCTGCCTTTGTTTACAGGGGAAGCTGTCATAATATTATTTGGATGTGCCTATCTAAACAATTTTAAGCTTCCCCTTTTACTTGGTAAAATCTTCTTGCTATGCTATATATAGACCCGTTGTGAAACGCGTCCCTAATCAACCTTTACTTTGTACCTGCCAGAGCCTTGGATCGCCATAATCCTTAAAAGCTCTGGTTTTTTTATACCTATCAAATATCATAAAAAAGAATAATGACTAATCTAGCCTCTGTACTAAAATTTGATTAACTAATGTAGGATTAGCTTTACCATGCGATGCTTTCATCACTTGACCAACAAACCACCCCATAAGATTTGTTTTGCCAGCCTTGTACGAAGCCACATTATCTGGATTAGACGCAATTATTTCATCAATTATCTTCTCAATTGCACCAGTATCAGTAACTTGTTTTAGGCCTTTTTCTTCAACGATTTTACTTGGATTTTCGCCTGTTTCAGCCATAATTTCAAAAACATCTTTGGCCGTTTTACCATTGATGACATTTGAAGTTACAAGCTCAACCAATTCGCCCAAATTTTCAGCCGAAATCGGTGATTGTTCCAAGGTGAGTTTTTTCTCATTAAGCATGGCAAAAAAATCGCCCATCAACCAGTTAGCTACCTTTTTAGCATCATGCCCCTTGGCTGCTTTTTCAAAAAATTCGGCCGTTTCTTTATTTTCACAAATAACTTTAGCATCATAAGGTGTCAAACCGAGCTCTTTTACAAAACGCTCTTTTTTCTCATCAGGAAGCTCAACCATATCAGCCTTAATTTCTGCAATAAATTCATCAGTTAACACCAATGGCAATAAATCAGGTTCCGGAAAATAACGATATTCATGAGCATATTCTTTTTTGCGCATAAATTTAGTTTCTCCGCTTACTGGATCAAACTGACGTGATTCTTGCTCCATAGAACCACCGCTTTCATAAATTTCAAGCTGACGATTAGCCTCATATTCCACAGCCTGACAAGCAAATTTTACCGAGTTAACATTTTTAATTTCGGCACGAGGGCGAAATTCTTTTTCTCCGACAGGACGAATAGACACACTAGCATCACAACGCATTGAGCCTTCATCCATATTACCGTCACAAGTACCCAAATAACGAACAATTGAACGCAATTTACGTAAAAAAGCCCCAACCTCTTCCGGCGAACGAAAATCAGGTTTTGTTACTAACTCCATCAAACCTACACCGGCACGATTAAAATCAATAAATGTCTTGGTTGGTGAAATATCATGAATAGACTTTGCAGTATCTTGTTCAATATGCAAACGCTCAATTCCTATTTCTTTGGTTTCGCCATTTTCCAATTCAATTTTTACTACACCTTCACCAATAATAGGAAACTTATCTTGCGTAATTTGATAACCTTGCGGCAAATCGGCATAAAAATAATTCTTACGTGCAAAAGCCGAATATTTATTAACTTTGGCATTAAGCGCAATACCTGTTTTTAAGGCTTGACGTACGCATTCCTTATTCAACGACGGTAACATCCCCGGCATTGCAACATCGATAAATGACACATTCTCATTTACATCAGAACCATACGCAGTTGATGACGGCGAATAAATTTTTGATTTTGAGATAATTTGGCAGTGAATTTCAAGCCCGCATATCATTTCCCAATCGTTGTTTTTACCTTTTAATATCAATGCGCTCATCTTATTTCACTCCCTCAAATCCAGCTTGTTTTTCCAAAGCTGAAGCTGCTTCAAATACCCTTTGTTCATCAAAAGCCTTACCGATAATTTGCATACCCAAAGGCAAACCGTCTTTATTCAAACCGATTGGCAAGCTCATTGCCGGCAATCCAGCCAACGATACCGAAACGGTATAAATATCATTAAGCCACATAGCAATCGGATCTTCTTGCATTTTTTTATCACCAATCGGAAAAGCCGCAACAGGTGATGTCGGAGTTAAAATCACATCACATTTTTCAAATGCTTTTACAAAATCATCTCGAATAAGACGACGAACTTTTTGTGCTTTTAAGAAGTAAGCATCATAATAACCAGCCGACAAAACATAAGTACCAACCATGATTCGACGCTTAACCTCTTTACCAAAACCTTGAGTACGCGAATTAATATACATTTCATCAATACTGTTACCGTCAACTCGATTACCATAACGCAAACCATCATATCTAGCTAAATTACTCGAGGCTTCTGCTGGTGCAATAATATAATAAGTCGCCAAAGCATACTTAGTATGAGGAAGCGAAATCTCAACAATTTCTGCACCTCTATCCTTTAACATTTGAGCTGCTTTATCCCAATAAGCAACAACTTCTTCATTCAAACCGTCTACACGATATTCTTTTGGCAAACCGATTTTCATTCCTCTAATATCACCAGATAAAAACTTTTCAAAATCAGGAACTTCAACTTTTACCGAAGTAGCATCTTTAGCATCATAACCAGCCATATTTTTAAGCATAATAGCACAATCACGCACATCTTTAGCAATCGGACCAGCTTGATCAAGTGATGAAGCAAATGCAATTACACCATAACGCGAACAACGACCATATGTCGGCTTAATACCAGTAACACCACAAAAAGCTGAAGGCTGACGAATTGAACCTCCAGTATCAGTACCTGTAGCACCCGCACACATATTTGCACTAACTGCGGCAGCCGAACCTCCAGATGAACCTCCTGCAACCAACTTAACATCTTTACTATATGGATTAACTACTGGACCAAAAGCTGATGTTTCGTTACTTCCACCCATGGCAAACTCATCCATATTCAATTTGCCAATAAAATTAGCACCAGCCTTAAGAAGCTTTGAAGTAACTGTTGCTTCATAAGGAGGAACAAAACCTTTTAAAAAGTTCGAACAAGCTGTTGTTTCTATTCCTTTGGTACAAAACAAATCTTTAACACCCAAAGGAATACCTTCTAAATCACCGCTAGTTCCATTTTCAATTTTTATTTGGCTTAATTTAGCTTGTTCCAAAGCTTTTTCAGAACATTCACAAACAAACGCATTTAATTCACGTTTTGCTTCCATATTTTTGATATATGCTTGAGTTAATTCAATAGCTGTAAATTCTTTATTTTTTAGAGCCTCTCGAGCTTGAGCAATAGTCAATTTTGTTAAATCAGTCATCTTTATTTCTCTTTTTTATTATCAATTATTCAACAACTTTAGGTACTGCAAAATAACCATATTCCTTCATTGGTGCATTAGCCAATATATCTTTAGAACATTGTCCTTGCGTAACTTCATCTTCACGCAACTGAATACTATTCTCATTAACTGAAATAAGTTGTTCAACATTATCTGTATCAACTTCTTTCAACTGATCAACCCATTGAATAATTTTATTAAATTCTTCTCTAGTAGCCTCAATACTATCATCTTCAATCTTAAGGCGTGATAAAAAAGCAATTTTCTTCACAGTATCTACATCTACAGCCATAAAAGTTCACCCTAATCTAAATTACTATACTAAAGCCCTTCTTTGAGCATCTCAACTGTTCCTTTAATATTCTTCATACGCAACATTCCTTGTATATGATACCCACTATCAACATGAATAACTTCACCTGTAATACAAGATCCACAATCAGATAACAAACCTAATGTCGCCATACCAACTTCTTCTGGAGTCACATTACGCTCTAACGCAGAATTAAGTGCATTCCATTGTAACATTTTTCTAAAATCACCAATACCCGAAGCAGCTAATGTTTTAATAGGTCCAGCAGAAATTGCATTAACTCTAATTCCTCTTTCACCCAAATCCATAGCCGCATAGCGAACCGATGCCTCTAAAGCGGCCTTAGCTACTCCCATAATATTATAATTCGGTATAACTCTCTCCGATCCCATATAGCTCATCGTAACTATAGAACCACCATCATTCATAATTGTAGCAGCGTACTTACAAGCTTCAATAAAAGAAAAACAAGAAATATCCATTGTCATCGCAAAATTTTCTCTTGTAGTATCAATCATTTGCCCACGCAATTGGTTTTTATCTGAAAAGCCTATCGCATGAACTAAAAAGTCAATTTTTCCCCACTTCGTTGCTAATTCTTCAAAACATGTTTTCACACTTGAGCTATCTGAGACATCACACTTAATCAACAGTGGTTCCTTATCCAACTGTGCTGCTAGCGGTTTCACCCTTTTTTCTAACGCTTCATTCTGATATGAAATTGCAATTCTAGCTCCATGTTCATTCAATGCTTGAGCAACACCCCAAGCAATTGATTTATCATTGGCAAGTCCCATAATAAGACCTTTTTTGCCTTCCATTAACAATTTAGACATAATCCACATTCCTTGTTTTTTTCACACACACAATACACAATAGAGTTTTACTCTCTTGCTTTTCACTACAAACTTTTATAGAATTTGACCTAATTTGTAAACATATTTTTTACTACAACAAGGACAAATATGACTATTAATTACCAAATTTTAAAAAAATGGCTAATTTCTACGCATAATTTCTATCGTTTCATTAGTTCGCGAATTCAAACTGACAACATACTACGCGTAGCATCATCTTTGAGTTACACATCTCTAATTGCCATTGTTCCTCTTATTGCCATAGGTTTAGCTATTTTTTCAGCTTTTCCTGTTTTTAATGAAATAAAAGATCAACTACAAGGTACTCTTGTCCAAAATCTAGTACCATCTATTGGAAAAGAGGTTACTATTTATTTTAATGAATTTATTTCTGCCACAGCTAAACTAACAACTGTTGGTGTTATAGGTATTGCTGTAACAGCAATTCTACTACTTTCAACTATTGAAAACTCTTTTAATTATATATTCAAAGTTTATAAACCTCGTAATATAAAAACCAAAATCACTCTTTATTGGACTGTTGTAACGCTAGGTCCATTACTTTATGGTGTAGGATTTTCAATGCGTGGTTATTTTTATACCTTACAAAAATTTATGCCCGAAAGCATAGCCAGTACATCAATTCTACAAAGCATACTTCCAACATTATTTACATTACTAGCCTTAATGCTAGTTTACATACTTGTTCCTAACAAAAAAGTAAGATTTTGGCATGCTTTTTGGGGAGCAATTATCGCTGTTGTCGGTTTTTTCATCATGCGTAAATTCTTTGGAGCTTTTATCGCATCATCCGTTGCTTACACTACATTATATGGAGCTTTAGCAGCAGTACCTCTACTTCTAGTATGGCTATATCTTAACTGGGCTGTTGTAATACTTGGAGCAGCTGTAACAGCAGCTCTTGGTGAATACAAAGAAAGTGAAGAAGAAAAAAATGATGAAAAAACAAAACGTAATTATCACCGTAATATAAAAAAATATAATTATCAAAAAAAGTACTTGCCAAAAGAACATAAATAGAACATTATACAACTATACCGATTCTTTCATAATAAAATTTAACGGAGTTAACTAATGGATAAAGATAAAGCACTTGACGCAGCACTAAGCCAAATAGAAAAAGCTTTTGGTAAAGGTTCAATTATGAGAATGGGACAAGATAATGCCCATGTTGATATTGAAGGTGTTCCTACAGGATCACTTGGTCTTGATATGGCTTTAGGTATTGGAGGTCTACCTAAAGGACGTATTGTCGAAATATATGGTCCCGAAAGTTCTGGTAAAACAACTCTTGCTCTAAGTGTTATTGCTCAAGCTCAAAAAAATGGTGGAACTTGTGCTTTTATTGATGCCGAACATGCCCTTGACCCATCATATGCTAAAAAAATTGGAGTAGATTTAGAAAATCTACTTATATCTCAACCAGATGCTGGCGAACAAGCACTTGAAATTACAGATACTTTGGTACGATCAGGCGCTATAGATGTATTAGTTGTCGATTCTGTTGCTGCCTTGGTACCTAAAGCTGAACTAGAAGGAGAAATGGGTGACTCCCATATGGGTTTGCAAGCCCGTTTAATGTCTCAAGCTTTACGTAAACTCACATCAACCATTGCGCGTTCTAACACATTGGTAATTTTTATTAACCAAATACGTATGAAAATAGGTGTTATGTTTGGTAACCCAGAAACAACTACTGGTGGCAATGCTCTAAAATTCTATGCTTCTGTCCGCATTGATATCCGTAGCATTGGTAAAATAAAAGATAAAGAAGATATCATTGGCTCACAAACCAGAGTAAAGATTGTCAAAAATAAAGTTGCTCCTCCATTCAAAGTTGTCGATTTTGATATTATGTACGGAGAAGGAATTTCTAAAACAGGTGAAATCGTTGATCTTGGTGTTAAAGCTAACGTTATTGAAAAGTCTGGAGCTTGGTTCTCTTATAATGGGGACAAAATAGGACAAGGTCGCGAAAATGCCAAAATTTTCTTACGCAATCATCCTGAAATTGCTACCGAAATTGAAAATAAAATTAAAGCAGAAGCTGGTCACCTAAGCGCCGAAATGATTGGTGGTAGTGATCCTATAGATGATGAATAACTCCAAATTGAAAAAGAGCTATTGAAAATATATTCAATAGCTCTTTTTTTCACTTAACATTTATTGTATAACGAATTTTACTAAAACTCCTTTGCATTGCATTTGTTGCTCCTGGAGTAATTGAAGCATAATTACCTCTGAATTCATCACCGCCCACTTTTTTCAAAATACGATTAAGTCTTTCCATCACAGGCTTAATCGTAACAAGCTGTAAAGAACTCATAACAGACCAATATTCGCCATCAATTTCATCCTTTGTTTTAGCATCTCTTATTGCATCATTAATGGACTGGCAAACAACTTCATCATACAAATAAACCACAAATCCTTTATACTTACCAAACATTACAGCCTTATATGGAATATATATCCCTATTGGCATCATTTCTGTAAGTATATAACTAGACAATAACAACCTATCTTCCCACTTATACAAAAGCAAAAAGTCTTGTTCTTGCCCAATAACTTGCTTTTTCAAAACAGGATAATCAGCAAAACTAGCAAACACTGTTTTTGGCTCTACCATAACACCATTACTAGTTTTATCAGAATTTTCTCCAACAATAGCATTCTTTCTAGGTCTTCCTCTACGTCGCTTAGGCAACTCTGCACTTTGCGGAATAGCTACCGTTGTCTCCTCAGATAAAGCACTATCATCCTTAGGTTTAGGTTTACGCCCTCGACGCTTAGGTTGTTCTACTACAGAACTGACGACACCATCTTTAATTTTTGGTTTACGTCCCCTCTTCTTAAGTAACTTAGGAAAACACTCGTCTTGAGTTAAACCCCACTCTGATATTAGTTCTTTGACTAACATCAAACGCTCCTCTGGTAATATATTAACCAAAGAAAGCATTTTTCTAATAATTTCTAACTTTTCCATACCCTATAATTTATTAAACATAATATTTCTATACTTCACTTATAACATTTTATTATAAAATTCAATATTAAATCTAATTTTATTTAATACTATCCAACTTCAATACCAAAAAAATTCTTTGCCATTAATCCTATTAAAAATGAAATCAATGCTACTGATAAACTAATTACAGCCATCTCCACAAATTTAGCCCAAAAAGCTTCTGATTTAACTATAGCAATATAAAAATTAAATATAAAAACCAAAAATATTACTATTCCTATCATACAAATAAGAGCTGGTAAAAACATATTATTTGGAAATAACAAATAAGGCATAACTAAGCAAACAACTGTAATTAAATAAGCAACTCCTGTATAAAAGCTAGCTTTCAAAGCATTTGGATTACCATCTGCCCTCTCAGCTAAATAATTTGATGCCGCCATTGATAAAGTTGCCGCAATACCTGTAATAACCCCAGACATAGCAATTAAAGTCGTATTCATTAACACAAAAGTCAAACCAGCAATTGCCCCCGTAAGCTCCACCAAAGCATCATTCAACCCTAAAACCATAGCACCAATATAATTTAACCGCTCCTCATCAAGCATATCAATAAGCTGTTTTTCATGCTTTTTCTCATCTTCAATAATTTGTTCAACCTCAGGAATCTCCTTTTTTAGTTGCTCCAAACCTTTTATTCCTTCATACTCATGCAATTCTAAAAGTTTAATAACAAAAGTATAACCTAAAATGTATGTAAGCATCCTATACCACCAAACCTTTAAAATGTTTGGTCTAACATCTTTTTTTGTATAATTCTTCCACGTATTAGCATGATGTGCTTCATCTTGAGCAATCTGATGCAAAATGGCACAATTTTTTTTATCCTTACTACATTTAGCAAAATGTGAATAAATAGCCGCACTATTAATCTCATCTTGTTGAAATAATAACATTAATTTTTGAGAATCTCTTGAGTGAATTACATTATTTGTCATATATCATTCCTTATAAATTACAAAAAATTATTTTTTAGTAACCACATGTTCTGGATATGGTTTTAAGTTTTTTAACTTATCCCTTAAAAACATTGGATACGCCTCAACCTCATTTAATTTTTCAATTGGCAACCAACACATTTTTTCTTCCACAGTTCCATTTAGCGTCATACTATGGCTATCAATTTCCTGCGTTCCTCTAGATTTCATTAAAAAGAAAAACGAAATTTCATGACAATCCAAACCTTTCATGGCTCCATCATTACGTTTAAAAAAGTTCTCCTCAATATAAGCTAAACGATCAATCTCATAATGTACCCCTGTCTCTTCAAAAACTTCACGTAAAACGGCTTGCTCGGCAGTTTCTCCTAATTCTATAGCCCCTCCAATTGAGTAATAATACTTTTCAACATCATTAGTTGCAAACAAAACACATCCATCCTCAATAATTATTGCAGCAGCTCGCAACCTAAAACGACGATTATCTTCAGTCTGAAAACAAACATCATTATTCATCATATCAATAGAGTTAGAAATTTTTGCCATTTTACCCTCTCACTATTATATGTTTAAACCATTTTTCTTGAAAACACGTTTGTTTCTCTATTTCTTCATCTGATATATCTGTATTATTTGGCAATACCACCAATTTATCATCATTATCATCAATTCTATGTATTACCGCAACACAAACACCTTCAAACTCATCTAAAGAAACATCTACTCCTAACACGTAAACATCTAGCTCTTCACCATCTCCAGAAATAGTATTAGGAACATAACCATAGTTTACCTCATAAACAAATCCATACTTAGGATGTTTAGTTCCCAATGGTCGATCCATTTTTACTTTAACCCTTTTACCAATATACTCTTTTGCTAACATAAATTATCTCCTAAAATATATAAGCAAAAGGATTTTATAGCATTCTTTAAATAATGCAAAACATTTTTATAACTAAAAAATTAATAGACATAAAATAAACATAGACTATAATTAAACAGATACCTCATCACAATTAAGGAAATAAAAATGCCGCTAGAACTTAAAGATTCTCCAACTTTACAAGATTTTCAATCTTATGTTTTACAAATGAAACAAGAACGAGGTTTTAATACCACTGATAAATTTTATGAATGCTGTCTACTTGCAGAGGAATGTGGCGAGCTAATTTCCGCTATCCGCAAAAACAACAAAAATGGTTCTATAGGTTCTGGATCGACTGCTGGGAATATCGCTGAAGAATTAGCTGATGTTTTTATCTATATATGTTCACTTGCTAACATGCACAACATTGACCTTGAGCAAGCCTTCCGCAACAAAGAAGAAAAAAATAAACTACGAACTTGGAAAAAACTATAAACAATGTCTGAAATACATTTAATTCATGGCTTTATCGGGTTTGGCAAAACAACTCTTGCCAAAAAATTAGAAAAGTCTCTTCCTGCTATTAGATTTACTCACGATGAGATAATGTTATCAAAATATGGTCGTAACCCGAATAATTTCCAGATTAAATATAAGTTAGTTGACGATTTCATAAAGCAACAAACAATCAACGCAATTATGCTCAAACAAAATGTGATTCTTGACTATGGATTCTGGAGCAAAAAATCTCGTGAAGAAATTTTCACTTGGTCAAAAAAATTAACTAACGATGTCTTTTTTCATGCGATTATATGTGATATTGAAATTGCTAAATCGCGCACAATAAAAAGAACTCAAAACAATAAAAATGAGCTTTTTATTGATGAAAATTGTTTTAATGAGCGACTAAAATTATTTGAACCATTAACAAATAACGAACCATACCCTATAATTTTTCATGATTATTCATCTTAAATATCATTCTTTGTTCTAAAGGTTCAAATCCATAATGCTCATAAAAACTATAAGCATTATGATTTTTGTTATAAACACCAAGCCTTATTTCATCTATTTTTTCTTGCTTGCAAATTTCAAAAAATGCATCCAGCAGCTTTCTTCCTATTCCATTTCCTCGCAAACCTTCTGCAACACCAAAATTACTAATATGTGCAACTTTAGATTCAATCAAATATGGAACATCTTTTATGTCCGCCAATAAATATCCTTCAACTAAACCAACATTATTTTCTGCAACTAAAGCAATAATATTACCGTCAATTAATGAATTTAAAAATCCAAGCTTTTCAAATTCATCATCTTGTTCAGTAAAATATCCACCTAATATATCAATATGATATTGCCTAACCTCACGACATAATTTTAACACCTGTGGCAAATCTTTTTCAGCAAACTTTCTAATTGTCATTTTATGATGCTCCTCAAAAAACTTAAAATATTATTTTTTGTTTGTTCTGGTGTCTGTTCACTATTATCAATTATCAAATCAGAAAAATTTGGACAATGATAATTTTCTAAATACATTTGTTTAATTCGAGCAACTTCCCATTCATCTAAAATTCTATTTCCCCTATTTTGCACACATATATCTAAACGAGGCGACAAAGTTATATTAATAAAACGAGTACCCTCATCTTCCCATTTTTTCCATTCTTCATATAAATTGGCTGTTATAGGATATGTGAAAATTATAATTCCATAATTTTTATTTAACTTTTCTCGACAAACAATACTATTAAGCCTTTTTGTCCGTTCACTCCAACCATCTTCCATTGATAAGCCTAATTTATTTTGTTCATCATCACTCAATAAATCATCTACTTCTATAAACAACGCATTATCTAACTCTTTAATTAAAAGTTTAGATGTTGTTGTTTTTCCTGAGTTGATTGGTCCATTTATATTTACGATAAGCAATATACATTTCCTCCATTGCAAATAGTATAAATAGCTTATGCCACCTTTTTATTTATAATTAATGCCTCATCAATTGCTTTAGCTAATTGATCTGCACAAGATGTCCCCTTGCCTCGACAATCATTTCCTCGTAAAATATCAGCTATTTCTTCAGCACTTTTTCCTTCAACAAGCTTAGAAATTGCTTGCAAATTTCCCATACATCCTCCATCAAATTTTACATTATATATCCTACCATCATCAATATTAAAACTTATATTGGTAGAACAAACTCCCTGAGTTGTATAATTAAACTTTTTCATCTCTTTAAAAATCCTAATTTTAAAATATATCTGTGGGATAAATCAAATTTCCCTCAACCTCAACAAACTCTGCATACTTATTTTTCATAATCTCTTCTTGCATACAAAATTTTTCTTCTTTTCTCAATTCTTCTGGCAATTCAGCGCTATATACCAAAACTATTTCATGTCCTTTTTTTCCATTAAACTCGAATATATTTTCAACTGTTTTCATATAACAAATATTCAAAGGTTCAAAACCCAATTCTTCCATAAACTCTCTTTTTATAGTTTCTTCACCTTTTTCTCCAAATTCAATACCTCCACCAATTAATCTATAAAATGTTTGCACTTTAATTTCATCATATCCTTTTATCGCTAACACTTTATTTCCTTTTGCAATTATAGCAACCGCCAGAGGTCTTATTTTTTCCTCTCTAGGTTTGGTTTTTATCCAAACCCTTTTTTCTTCCTTATCTTTAAACATTACCGAAGACATTTCTACTCCACCATATTCATACATAACTTTTTTCATTGTTTTGTAAGAAGCAATATTTAAAGCGTTACAAGTAACCAAAATTTCATTAAGCCCCAAAAATTCTTGTGCATATTGACAACAAAGTTTTAATCCTTCTTGAGCCAAAGCTCGTCCTCGCGCTGAAGGAATAATATAATAAGCAACATTACCTCCTTCTTTTTTCAAATTTTCAGTCAAACCATGACGAAGATCAAAAGCACCAACAAACTTTTCATCTTCAATCAACCACAATCTAGTCTGTTTAACATAACCTTTTTTTAACCCAACTCCTATTCGTTCATTATCACTATTGAGCTTAAAATCAGCAAAATTTTCAAATTTCAAACCAATCCTAATACCATTAGTATCATAAAGCGTAGGAAACTTTCTAGCTTCCTCTACACCTTCTAAAAAAGACAGCCAATACTTTTCTTCTGGTAATATGAGACTTAGCATTTTTTTATCCTTTATCATAAATAAACACTAATAACAGTATATCTATCAAACTAAATTTGCAATAAAAATACATCCATTTGTAATTGAAGCATCAAGTGCCCAAATTTGGCTCGATACCGAACCTGGAATACAGGTAGAACATTACCAAATAGGTGACCAAAATTATTACAATCTTCTCTAGTAGCCACAACAAAAAAACAGCCCTAAGCCTATGCTGTGAGCCGTTTTTATTCTCATCAACTGATTTGTTCGCAAACCGTATTAACAACGTCCTCAATAGTTTTCCACTTTTCCACTAAAGGCTCATCAATATGAATTACATATTTTTCCTCAAGCGCAATTACAAGCTCCATCATATCAAAAATATCAAGACCTAAATAATCGTAAAGATCTGATTTCAACCTTGGTGTAACACCCACACGATTGGCTACAAACGTACAGATAAATTCATAAATTTCTTTTTCTTTCATAATACAAAAATTTTAAATTAAAGATAGATACAATTATAAATTTGTTCCCCATGTGTATCACTCTTTCTAATTTTTTGTAACTAAAAAACAAACTTGTATATTTATCTCAGCAAAATAATAAAATTTTAAACAGTTGGTATCTATACATGTCCAGACCACCTGTCATATCTAGTTGCTTGTTTTCACGTATCGCGAACTGTAAACCATTACAAAAATAAGAATGGATGACCAGATTAATTTTTTATTTGATTTTTTAAAAAAATAGGCTACCATCTGCCCACTATTTGAAATTATGATGTCTAATTAAAAATGTATATATTATGGAAAAAATTGTTGATTTTATTAACGAGTTCTCTTGGGATTTTTTTATTCCTTTAATAATCATTGTTGTGTGTATTGTTTATTTTATTGTTGCTTTTTCTATAGAAAATAAGCGTGTAAATAAAAATAGAAAAGACGTTCAACAAAAAATTGTTAACGAGGAATTTGCCAAAAAAATTGCTGATAAATATAAAGGCAATGATGTGATAGAATAAACAAAAAAGTAAATAACTAACATTTAAAAACATTTTATTATGGCAGTAAAAGTAATTACAGGACAACTTGTGTGTCAACCAGTAGTATTAACGGATGAAAGTCAGGCTCTCGTGCTAATAGCTATAAAAAGTAATGAGGGATATAGAGAAATGTATAGAAACTCTCGTAAATCTAGTTTAAACAATTCTTTGTCGTGGAATTATGCAAATTCAATGTTTTCTCACATCGCTACATCTTCTATAGGCGAAACTGTTGAGGTAAAAATATATGACTCTACTGGCGAAATCCTTGATTTTAAAAACATAACTCGTCAAGACGCTATGTGCAAGTAAAATCTAACTTCCCCCTCACAATTTTATTGTTGTGAGGGGAAAATTTTATGTAAAATACTGTATAAATATCAATGAGAAAAGCATACAACCTCCTATTTCTGATAGGAGGTTGTATAGAATGGTGGTGAAATATTGATGAATTACTAACTGAAATAATCTCCTATTATGAGGAATTCCAATACCAATTAAAAAAGTTCATATGATGGATTTTTAGCCATTGATTTTTATAATAAAACAGCTTAATATCAGCTCAATATTAAAAATTATGATGTTAAACTATTTAAATATTATAAATTATGGAATTTAAATGTTTTTGCCAAATTACTATTGACCCATATTGTGGTTCTACAATTTGGGATGTTTTAAAAGAAATGAAGTCTTTAAGTGAAATTGTTGGACTTCCTGTTGGTGCTAAATTTAACAACTGGCAACTTTTAATTAAATCTGACACCAATATTGATGTTGTTGCACAATTTTATAATAATGGTATAAATTGTGGCTATGCTTGGAAAATTAAACATTAAAAACTTTAAGTTATGGAGCAATTTATTCAAGTTTTAATAGATGCATCCTCTTCATTTAGTTGGTGGCATTGGTTATTAGTATTAGGTGTTGCTGTTCTATCAGGTGGTTTTGGTATTGGAATTGTTTTTGCAATAAAGGAATATGATGAAATATATCCAGCTCCTTTTTTTATTATTCTTGTTTTGGCAATAATGATGTTAGGTCTTGCCTATTTATGTGCAACTCCTTTTCTAAATTATCCTGCAATAGAAGTACAAATAACTATAATCTCTTGGTTTGTTCTATGGTTTTTAATAGGTTTGAATATGCCTATTATCAATAAAGATTCAAATGATTAGTAATTAAGAACATTTTACCCCTTACAATTTTATTGTTGTGAGGGGTTTACTTTATCTAATACACGCAGAACCATAGATTTTTCTATTGCTTTTATAAAACATACAACCTCCTATCAGAAATAGGAGGTTGTATAAATTGGTGGTGGGATATTGATGAATTACTAACTGAAATAATCTCCTATTATGAAGAGTTCCAATACCAATTAATAGAGTTCATATGATGGATTTTTAGCCATATTTTTATTGAATTTTAAATCAAAGTAGATTAATATCAGCTCAATATTAAAAATTATGATGTTAAACTATTTAAATATTATGAATTATGAGTGATGGTCTTTTTTTTGTGCTTGTTATCATTCTATACGGTTCAGCAGCACTTTTGGCATTAAGCGGTCTTAAAAAGAAGAAAGGCAAAAAAAGTAAACTTTGTACTATGGATAAAAAAGACAAAGCTCTTCAAGTAAAAGATTATTTATGTGGATCAAAAGTTATAAAAAGTAAACCACAAAAAATCTCAGAAGTAATACCTGTTGAAAATGGTGGTTACCAAATCTTAACTTATGATTCTCATGCTTTTCTACAGTCTCATTCAAATACCATTCCTCAGCGCGGTGATATTATAGTTTTTTATACTATAAGAGAGAAAAAAGTTGTCGGCATTGAGCTTAATGGTAAATTACTATATTTTCTTTCTGAAGAAGATATATAGAATTTCTTACCCCCCTCACAATTTTATTGTTGTGAGGGGTTTACTTTATCTAATACACGCAGAACCATAGATTTTTCTATTGCTTTTATAAAACATACAACCTCCTATCAGAAATAGGAGGTTGTACAGAATGGTGGTGGATAAGACCCCATTGGATTTAAGATTTTTGAATATCTTTATATTCCCGATACTTACAAAAAGATTTGAGCTCAATCTGGTCTGAGCTTGTATCTAAAATTTACTCTTTACATCTCAAATTTTGAGTAATATCGATAAAGAACTCTTTGCTCCATAATTCTAACTTTGATTTATCTGCTACAAATGGTAAAACATCTTGTTTGGCTTGCTCAAAATCAATTATCGTAAAACGTTCTTTTAACATTGTTTGCAGTTCGTTTAATTCAAAAGTATCATTTTCAGTTAAAATCCCTGTATCTTCAAGTCTTGCTCTTAAATGTGGTAAATTAACTGCTGCATTATTGGCTAAATAAAAGACATAATCATAAAGATCTCTTCCTTTAATCCTATTTCCCCAAGAACGACAAATTACAGCATGTAATTTACCTGCGAACAAAGACGGCATATCATACAGCTTCACTTGATAAGGAGATGGCAATAAGCGATATTTATTTTCAAATGTAGCTAAAGGCGGTGGATTTGTATCAATCTCAAATTTGATTTTAATCACTTCATTTGAATTGATATTTAAATCCGTTCCATAAATACTCAATATATGTTCTTTTGTATTTCCCTTTAAAAATGCTGATTTAATAGCAGAATCATGTGTTTTTACTTTTTCTTCTACTGAAAAATGCAACCCCAAAGAAGACAGTTCTTTTTCTAAACTTGAGAAATATTTTTGTAATTCAAAATTTTCATTTGGTTCAATCAAAGAAAAATCTAAATCTTCTGAAAAACGGTCAAGTCCGTAAAATATTCGAAGCGCGGTTCCTCCATAAAATGCCACATTTTTGAAGAAACCAGCACGAGAAAGTCCACATAATGCTACTTCTTGCACAATTTCTTTCAAAGCATTTTTCTTTTCTTCAACATTATCGGTTTTATATTTTGAAAGCATTTGTTCTAAAACTGTTTGCATTACTTCATTCTCCTTATAAACTTAACCAAAAACTTCAAATTATTTGTGCGATATAAAGGGGCAAGCTTTTCAATAGCATCCATATCTAATTTCTTAAACTCATTTTCATCTATACGAAGGTCTTCAAATAAAAGAGCGCTAAATTCTGCTAAATTCTTAACAGGAGGTATAGTATATAGCTTATCGCATAAAGCCTTTTCCGGTGTTGCAATTTGATATGAATAACCATTTTCTTCATATAATAAAACACCTAAAGGATATACATCTGCGGGAATATCTCGATAAGTAAATACCCCAAAATGATTTTGATATGTTTTTCTTCTGCGTTTACTAAATGTAGCGGATGTATATGTTTTATAGACAGCCTCTGGTATCAAACCATACCCGGACAAAGCATAATCAAATGATAAGTACGAGGGACCAAAAATACGTCCTGCTAAATATTTACCATTAGTAGATGAATTTGTTTCATATAATTCACGAACAATAGGTATCAGCCTCCCCGAATGAACCTCATTGCTTATTTTATCATGTATTTTAGCATAACTGCTAAATTTTATTTTCAAATCATCAAAAGAATATATCATATTTCCTCCTGTTACTCCAATTATAATGGAGTATTTGGAGAAAATCAAGCATTTATTTATCGAATTCTAAAAAATCCTCAAACAGCCGAATGAAAAACTCTCAAACTACCGAACGAAAAATTGTAAAACCATGAAATGAATTTCTGCAAAATCATTAAATGAAAACTTGTAAAAACATGAAATGAAAAAGACGCTTCACTTTATTTATCTGCAAATTCAATCACTTATAAAATAATTTATTTTTTTCGCATTTTTTGGAGCGGATTTCAACTTCCTCGGGAATTTACCTTACGGTGGAAGGAAACAAAAAACTCCTTTCACACCTGTATAACGATAAAAAGGGAGAAAAAAGATTTATGGAAAATCAACAAGTTGTAAAATATTTTGATTTTTTTTCATTTTTTGAAGACGAAAAATCGAGCTCCGGGATTTTTACTATACGTGAATGGAATAAGAAACCTCTGCCACATGAAATGGTAAAAAGGAGTTTTAATATGCAAAAACAGACATCTAAAAAAATTTTATTTTTTTTGAGAGAAAATTCGTCTTGCCGGGAATTTACCTTACGGTGGAAGAAGAAAACAAACCTTTCACATCAAAGAAGGGTAAAAACACGGATGAAAATATTTCTTCAAAATCAATATATTATAAAAAAGTTGAAAAATTTTTCATTTTTTTGGGGAGATTTCGACCTCTCCGGGATTTTTACCTTATGCAGCAAAAAAATAATTTTTAAGTGAAAGGTAAAATTATGCAAAAAAGATTCTTGGAAAAACAAAGAAGTCCATTGAAATAGAAGAAAAATGCAATTATTGAATTAAATATAATGAAATATTTTGTTAATACAAAATTATTGATTATTTATTACAATAATTGTACAGAGTATGTACGCTAAGATTTAGAGGTTTTTATGACAAATTCATCAGAACTTTTTGAAAACGAAAAAAGACAAAAGTTAATCAATGCAATCATCTTTTTTGTAAAAAAAACAAGATATTGTTATAAACTAAAATTGCTGAAATTACTTTATTTTTTTGATTTTGAACATTTTAGACAAACAGGAAAAAGTGTCACGGGATTAAAGTATAAAGCTTGGCCTATGGGCCCTGTAGCTGAAGATTTGTTTCATGAAATAGGTAATCCCAAGCCTGATATGAGTGAGGCTCTCACATTTAGACAACAATGTTTTGATTCTGGCAAAAAGTATACAGAAATAAAAACAAAAAAAGTATTTGATGAATCTATTTTTACTAAAAGAGAATTACTAATTCTTGAAAGAGTTGCTGATTTTTTCAAAGATCTTAATTCTGAAGATATGTCTCTGTATTCCCATGATAGGAAATTGCCATGGAAAAAAGTGTATGATAAAGGTAAAGGAGAAGGAAAAGAAATAGATTATAATCTAGCTCTTGAGGCAGAACCTCTAATGCACGAGCTAAAAACCATCACTGATGAAGAACTTGAATACAAAAAATCAGTTATGGAGGGATTTTAGAATGCCTTCTTTCTCTTGTGGTTCTATATTAAATTGGAAAAATTTTTACATTGATAAACAGACTCATGAGCCAAAAAATAAATTGTTTATTGTCCTTGGGACTAAAGATCCCAGTAAATTTTTGTTAGCCATCACAACTTCTCAAAAACATTCTAAAATATCATCTCCAGGTTGCTATTTTGAAGATAGCTATTATATGATTGATGCACAATCACACGCTGGTTTTCCTAAAGACACTTGGATACTATTAGGGGAATTAAAAGTAATTTCTGCCGCAAATTTATTAAAAGAATCTATTGAAAATAATAACATAGAAGTAGTTGGTGCAATTAAAGAACAAATATTTAATGGGTTAATTAACTGTGCCAAGAAATCCATCGATGTATCAGATCAATATAAGGAACTTATGGGGAAAAACTAATTTGCGAAATAGTCATTATTTCAGCTTTTCATCCCAATATTTTTCAATTTCTTTCAGCATATCCTCTATTTTGATTACTTCTTCACCTTTGTTTAGAGTAAGGATAGGTGGAATGTCTGTTCCCTCTATATTGCCTGATAGATATGTCCTATTAGGTTCAAAATGCTTTGAACCATTTGCTATATCCGCTAATGCTAAACTATAAGGCACTCCTTTCTTCTTTTCTTTCTTCATAGGATCATCCTTCCAATACCAATCTTCTAGATGGTAAAGAGTAATACAAGCATTGATAGCTTTTCTTTCACTACTTAAATCTTTATAAAAATCTTTTAAATTCTCTTTTACTATTTGTTTATAATACACTTCAGCACTATAGCAACCAAATATTGATTTTGAATGTGTTATTGTTGTTTTTATTTTAGGGTATATTGTTAATCCTAATTCTGGAATGTTTATTTCTTTTGCGTACCAAGCCATTTTTATTACCTCGCTGATTATAATTATATTTAATATAGACTTTAGTTTTATAAAAATCAACATCACCCTCCCAAGTGAGCTTTAGTTCGCAACGGAAGTCTGGTCATGGATATAGGGTGCGAGGTTGGGGATAAGGAAAAGCGCCTAAAATAGGCGTTTTTTGTTTTGAACGAGGTCAATCCAAAAGTATCTATTTTTCTTAATTTCAATCAAAAATCTCTTAGCGCTGGGTGAAGTGCTCACATCATAAATGAAACGCTAAATCTCACAAACCCCGCAACGGTGGGCTTTTGAGGCCTCATCAAAGCACAAAAAAAAGAGGACGGCACCGCAAAAACCTGCCTGTGGCTGGAGTTTTGCGGTGAGACGCAATGAAACACAATGAGTTATGACGGCAGTCATAAACGAATTGATGTTGGAATTGAACATCCCATATCAAAATAAAAAGTCTTATCAATTTTGATAAGACTTTTAAATTGGTGGGCCCTGATGGACTCGAACCAACGACCAGACCGTTATGAGCGGCCTGCTCTAACCAACTGAGCTAAGGGCCCTTAACAAGAGCACATAAAGAAATAAAATATTAGTTGCTTTTAGTCAAGTAATTATTTTAAAATAATCACCATAATAATGCAAGAACCTGCAAACAAATATGTTTGCAGGTTCTTATCCCTAGAATAATAACTACTGATAAACCTCTATTTTTCCATTTTTAAAGATGAAATACTCATCCTCATAACGTCCTTGTTTATCATGCATTTTAAAATCTTCCCCGTCCTCAATAAATGAAAAATTGTAATCCAATCTATTATCATCTACAATTTTCATTTGTGTTACACGAGTACTTTGTGTTGGAAAACACTTAACATAGATCACACCGTGAACCTTCTCTCCCGAAGGAAGTTTTCCGTGAAAATCCGAAACAAAGCACGGACATCCCAGCCATACATCTGTTTCAAAGTCACGTGACACCCATGTCAATTTGATAAAATACGGTACTTCATCACCTTCACATGACAAATCACGATCAAGATCGCCTTCAATTAATTGAGAAGCAAGAAAAGCCTTCATTAACTCAATGGCTTTACTCGTAGTGTCTACTAGCAAATTTCTCTTCATAGTAAAATTATTTAATGATTAATATTAATTATATTACTTCACAAAAAGAACGTACTACAACAACCTTTTTTTGTCAATATTTTGTTTAATAGAAAAAAATAACCTTAAAAAAAACCGTTCCATTATCTGAAACGGTTTTTCTTACCTTACTGATCCAAAAACGAACGAAGTTTCCGTGATCTACTTGGATGCTTCAACTTACGTAAAGCTTTTGCCTCAATCTGACGAATACGTTCACGAGTTACATTAAACTGCTGACCCACTTCTTCCAAAGTGTGATCCGTATTCATACCAATACCGAAACGCATACGAAGCACGCGTTCTTCTCTTGGTGTCAATGAAGACAAGATACGAGTACAAGTCTCTTTCAAATTTGAATGAATCGCTGAATCTAAAGGCTGCAAAGCACTTTCATCCGCAATAAAATCACCCAAAGAAGAATCTTCTTCATCACCGACTGGAGCTTCCAAAGAAACTGGTTCTTTTGCAATTTTCATAACTTTGCGAACCTTTTCCAAAGGCATCGACAACCTTTTTGCCAATTCCTCAGGTACTGGCTCACGTCCCATTTCCGCTAACATCTGACGAGAAGTTCTAACCAACTTGTTAATTGTCTCAATCATATGAACAGGAATACGTATTGTTCTAGCCTGATCAGCAATTGAACGCGTAATTGCTTGTCTAATCCACCAAGTTGCATAAGTCGAGAATTTATAACCGCGACGATACTCAAACTTATCTACGGCTTTCATCAAACCGATATTACCCTCTTGGATCAAATCTAGAAACTGCAAACCACGATTAGTATATTTCTTAGCAATAGAAATAACCAATCTCAAGTTAGCCTCAATCATTTCTTTTTTAGCTCTTTCAGCTTCGCGTTCACCTTTTTTAATCGTGTCAACCATACGGCGATACTCACTAATTGGCAAACCACATTCTTGAGCCATTTGAGCAATACTATCACGAAGTTCTGTAACCTCTAAACCATACTTCGAAACAAATTCTTGCCAGTGTTTATCCTTAATTTTAGCAATTTCATCTAACCAATTAGGATCAAGTTCAGCTTTTTGATATACTTTTAAAAAATCTTCACGCTTAATCTTGCAACTCATAGCATAGCGCAAAAGTTTGCCCTCAAACCCCATCAATCGTTTATTAAGGCCATTAAGTTGCTCTACCAACTGTTCTACCCTAGTTGCATTAAGATGGATAGAGCTCATCAACTCAACTAAATCTTTCTTTACTTCTACATATTTCTTTTCAACAGCAGGAGTAACATTCTTTCCAGCTATTATTGCAGCAACTCTTTGATTCTGTATTTTCTTTAAATCATCATAATACCCTGATATCTTGGTTAAAATTTCTAATACAGGCTCTTTTAGAGCTTCTTCCATTGCTGTAATAGAAGCTGATGTACGACCGACACCACTTTCTACTTCATCGTCTTCATTATTTTCTGATCCTTCTTCTGTCCCTTCACTCATATCATCAGAAGAATCTTCATCTTCCTCGTCAACAGCTCCTTCAAGCTCCATATCGTCATCAATATCTTCATCTATATCATCAAGATTTTCTTTCTCATCAAGCTCTTGAGCCACTTTATCTAAATCTTCATTACCACTACTTTCATCATCATCAAAAGCCATTGCATCAACATCATCACCATACATCATTTCTAAATCGACGATATCTCTCAATTGCATACTACCATCCAACAACTCATCACGCCATCCTGCAATAGCCTTAATAGTCATCGGACTTTCGCACAAACCATCAATCATAACGGTTTTGCCTGCCTCAATTCTTTTAGCAATAGCAATTTCGCCATCTCGCGACAACAACTCAACTGACCCCATTTCTTTTAGATACATTCTAACAGGATCATCACTACGGCCCAACTCTTTTTCATCAAAGTTGCCACCTTCATCATCTGATACATAATCTTCTTCATCGGATATTTCAGCATCATATCCATCAGCATCCGCTTCCGATATGATACTAATTCCCATATCCGAAATAGAAGTCATAATATCTTCAATATGTTCTGAAGTTTCCCTTTCTGATGGCAGAGCTCTATTAAGTTCCTCCACCGTAATAAATCCACGCAAACGTCCTTTTTCAATCAAACGCTTTACTGCGCTACCTAATGAATCAATTAACGGCGCATCAGAAGATGCACCATCATACAAATCCGCATTATCTATGTCTGACATAAAATTTCCTAAAAATCGATTTTTATTTTAAGCTTAAACTGACAATAATTTTTAACGTTTCTTACTGCTCTTGTCAAGAGTTAATATTTCGATTCGCACTAAAAAAACAGCCACTTTGCAATCCAACACCTTAAAAATCCTCATTTTCCTGTAAAAGAGCATCTCTTTCTTTTTTTAATGCTTCAAACCTTTGCACATCTTCCTCACTAAAACAGCCATTTTCAAAAACTCTCTTACATTCTCTAATATCCTGTTCTAACATCTTCAGCTGAATCTCTATAATACGTGCATCTAAATCCTTACGTAGTTTAATAATATCTGGATATTGTCTTTTCAACATTTTAACATCTGTCTTTCTTTTTAGAATATCTGCCAATCCTATATCTTCCAATTTTATAACTATATCATGCTCTTCTTTAATTTCTGGATTATTACGAAATACATCTAATATTTTTTCATACAAATTTCGTAACTCACTATCTTTTATAAAAAAATCCAACAATCTCTCTTCATATTCTTCAACTAATTGAGGATAACAAATAAATGCAGAAACAATATATTTGGCAACCAAGTCATCCAAATCCGTTTTAACAGCTTTTATCAATGATTTTTGCTTGTTTTTAGATATATACTGCACCTTTTGTTTTTGTGGTCGTACTTTCTCAACAAATTCACTATATATTTTGCCTTTCATCTCTTGAACATAATAATTACGCACTGTTTCATCTGTAATCTTAGCAACTTCCTCTTTAATTTCTTTTTCCACCCTAGCCTTTTGTTCAGGAGTTTGTACCTGTTTACCATCTAGTGTTTTCTTCCAAAGCAAGTCTTTTAATGGTTCGGTATCTGTCACAACTTTTAAAAACTCATCCGTTCCTTTTTCTTTTAAAAATTCATCAGGATCTTGCTTGTTTGGTAAAAAAGCAAATTGTAAAGAATAACCTGGTTTTAATATTGGTAAAACTCTATCAACTGACCTTATTGCAGCTCTTATTCCCGCATTATCACCATCAAAACAACAAATTGGTTCACTAACAACCTTCCATGCCTCTTGTATCTGATCTTCTGTCAATGCTGTCCCTAATGGAGCTACAGCATAACCTATGCCATATTTATCCATGGCTATAACATCCATATACCCTTCACAAATAATCAGTCTTTGCGCCTCATAACCTTTTTCACGAGCATAATTTAAATTATACAAAATACGACGCTTATTAAAAATGGGAGTTTCTGGTGAATTAAGGTACTTTGGTTGGCTTTTATCCATAACTCGTCCACCAAAAGCAATCACTCTGTTCCGTTTATCCATAATTGGTATCATTACCCTATTTCTAAAAAAATCATGCGAAGTTCTATTTTTGTCTTCTGGAATAGTCAATAATCCCAATTCATTCATTTCCGTTTCAGAAATTTCTCTAGAAGAAAGCTGTGCTTTCAAACCATTATTATTTGGAGCAAAACCTAACCTAAACTTTGTTATGATATTATCATCAAAACCTCTAGCATATAAATAGTCTAAAGCTTCACGCCCAATCGGAAGACGCAAATTTTTTTCAAAAAATTTAGTAGCCATTTCCATAATATCATAAGCAGATGCTCTTTTTTCTGCCTGTTCTTTGGTTTCTGGATTTAGTTTAGGAAGTTGCATACCAACCTTATGAGCCAATTTTTCAACAGCTTCAATAAAGGTTAGTCCATTAGCTTCCATTTCAAATTTTATAATATCACCATGAGCACCACAACCAAAACAGTGATAAAAACCCTTAATTTCATTAACTGTAAAAGATGGCGTTTTTTCATTATGAAACGGACAACATGCCTGATATTCTCGTCCCTTACGTACAAGCTTAACCTTAGAACCAACTACATCAACAATTGATATTTTAGCTCTAAGTTCATCACAAAATTTTTGTAAATCTGTATTTACCATACTACAAAATCAATACTAATTTCCAGTCAAACTAGCTTTAATAATTCCATTTGCTTTACCCATATCTAGCTGACCTGCATATTTAGCTTTCAACACGCCCATAATTTTTCCCATATCTTTCATAGAAGAAGCACCGACTTCAACTATAATATCTTTAATTACAGTCTCAATTTCATCCTCAGTCATTTGCTTTGGTAAAAAGCGCTCTATAATCGCAATCTCGGCCTTTTCTTTTTCTGCTAACTCTGGACGATTACCATCAATATACATTTTTATTGAATCATTACGCTGCTTAATCATTCCTTGCATCATAGCCATCAACTCTGCATCTGTAGCTTCTTTTGCACCCTTACCACGAGCCTCAACATCTTTTTCCTTTTGTCCAGCAATAATCATTCTTACAGCACTTGTTGTAACAGTATCTTTAGCCAACATTGCTGTTTTCAAAGCATTTTGTAAATCTTCCCTTAACATCACACAATCTCCAAAATTTTTAAACTAGCTAGAGCATATACACTTAACAAAAAAAAATCAACTATCTTATCCAACTTTATCATCTTGACTAAAAAGTACATTTTAACTATTATACACCTTAACAAATGTATTTATTAACCTTTTAAGTCTATGTCTTATGGATGCTACTACTATTTCAGGAATCACAGGCTTAGTTATCATCGCAATCCTTGTTTATATGGGAAATCGAAAGCCTAAAAACAAGTAACAGTCTGTCAAATTTTTCTAAAATCCCCGCCATAATCTCTTTGAAAAAAGAAATACATTGGCTGGGATTTTTATTTTTAAAAATAAATTCTCAACCCCAATGAAGCCTCTTCCATATCATTTCCTTGTTTATCTTCATAAAGAAAATGTCCTCCAACAGATAAATTAGTACCAAGCAAATAATTTGCTTCTATTTTATATTGCATTATCTGTCCTATTTTTTGACTTGCCCACCAAGGTTCCACTTCTGCAAGCAACTTCCATTTATCAAAATCAGCCAATACTCCTAAATTAATACCCAAAGAACACATTGAATTATGAGGCAAAAAACCACCATATGAAACTTTTGTATCAAACAAGGCAAACCCATTCAACCAATCATTAAATGCATAAGCCCCTCCCATACCAATTTTTAAATTTCCCACATATCCTTCTTTCTCTTTTTTAGGATTTTGCCATCTTTCAATATTTGCCTTAACTTGAAATGATGTAGGAACAAACATTTTATCAATTGGTGAAATTGAACGAATTGTTATTAGATCTAAATTTTGCAATACAAATTTATCTCTATTATCATAGTGACGTAATATAGCTTCTAAAAAATTAATTTCAGCTCCTTTATGTAGTCCATAATTATTATCAGTTAAAGAATGATAAGCTGGTCTATAAGCAATTTCTTCAAAAAATTCTCCATTTCTAATTCCTCCACCAACAACTAGCCTCATCGATTCGTGAGCATTCAAGGGGGACGTAACATTTTCAATTTGTTCTTTACTATTCTTTATTTTAACCTTACTCCTAGCTCGCAAAATATCAAAGCTTTGCTTTCTATAATCATCTACCTCCATCTTTTTTGCAACATACTGATATTGAATAAATTGATAAACTGTCTCCCAAATTTCTGCTTTTTCCTCATCTGATACATCACTAGGTAAGTCATATTTTTTATCTTCTATTGACTGTAAATAAATTTTCCTTTGCCTTTCATTCATTTTTTTATATCGATATCTAATTTTATTCTGCCGCGATGGGCGATAGTTAACATTTTTAACCAAACCATCAGAATTATATACAGCCTTAAATGTATCCAACGGAATTGCTTGCAATGGAAACTTTTTTGCCAATTTTAAAGATGGACGTACCGCATCTAGCATTTCCATAAGCATATATGAACAATTTCGCGTAAAAAAATAATATCGTGATTGTGTTTGCCCAACTTCCCACAAATGCGCTACAAAAAAGTCTAGTTCTCCTTGATTAAAGTCTAAATTAAGCTCCCAAATATCTCTATTTTCAATATTATTATATGTATTAATGATATCATAATATGGCTTCACAGTAAAACCACCAAAGTAAACTCCAGTCAAACCATATAAAGCGTACAAAGGACCAGGATTATCTCCTGTAAAAGCTCCATAATTAGCACCATGTGCTAGAAGCTGTGTTCCTTTACGTTGGGTGTCTATTCTAAGCAATGTATGTCCAAACATCGATGACGGATTATTCATATATGCATCTGTAAACAACAACGTAACCCCTGCTGGTTGCAAATCTTTTTTAAATTGTTCAAACTCTTCACACTTAGGAAAATCAACATCAATTAAACCTTGCTTTTTCAAAAACAAATAACGAGCAGGAAATAAACATTTTTTAGTATCATCAACACTATTAAACAACTCAATAGTTGCTTTCAATTCATCATTCGGATTATCTTTACCATCTGCACTTAAAAAGAAATTAGAACTATCAATAGAACTTTTGTTATTTTGATAATGACCTAGAGCCATCCATTCATCTGACAACGCTAAATCATTTGCAAAACAAGCAACACTCCATAAAAAAAATGAAACAAAGAATAAATAACGCACAACAAAATCTCTCAATAAAACCCGAAACCTTTTAAACAACCAAAGATTTCGGGTTTTGCTTTAATCGTCTATACATTATGCTTTAGCAATAGACATAACTGCCAAAGTCAAATCTACAGCATCAACATCATTAGAGGCAAATAACATACCAAAATTATTTTGCAATTTTACAGCTAGTGAACCCTCATCAACATTCAAAATACCAGCTATTGTAGTTAGTGTTTCACCCGCCCCTACTGATGCATCTAAGGCAAACTGCTCCATATTATTTTCTAAAAAGGCCAAAAGCATTTTACCTGTACCACCTGTTACACGACCATTAGGATCACAACCAGAAGTACCTGTAGAAATACCAAACGTTTGAGTACCAAATAATCCATTAGTTGTAACAGCCAAAACTTGTGGCACTATACCAGACTGACCACGCCATGCCATAGATCCCAAGCCACAACCTGTTGAATCATAAGCATTTGCATTACTAGCCAAAGCTAAAACTCCTGCTGTCACAGCCGACAAAAGATAAATTTTCTTCATAACTTTTATCTCCCAAATAATTTTTATCTAACGAAAAAAGATTATCACAAAATTATCTAATGTATATTGTAAGATTATTTTTTTCCCAAAGAAAAAGCTTGATTTATTTTACAATAACTGCTATATATACACCATATAGATTAACAACCGTCGTTCTGTGAAGGAGTTTTGCTCCCTCGCAGTTCTTTTTTTCTAACATTTTATAAATAGGTGAAAAAATGGAAAAATTTCCTTTAACTAAAGTTGGTTTTGCAGCCCTTGAAGCCGAGCTTAAAAATCTAAAAGGTGTTGAACGTCCTAATATTATTGCTGCTATTTCAGAAGCTAGAGCTCAAGGTGATTTATCCGAAAACGCTGAATATTCTGCCGCTAAAGAAAAACAAAGCTTTATTGAAGGCCGCATTCAAGATCTTGAGGCTGTTTTAAGCCGTGCTCAAGTAATTGATGTTGCCAGCGTCAAAAGTAATGTTATTCGTTTTGGTGCGACAGTTTTGGTTGCTGATGAAGACTCTGAAGAAGAAAACTTTTATCAAATTGTTGGTGACTATGAAGCTGATATCGAAAAAAACAAAATTTCGCTATCTTCTCCTTTAGCCAAAGCTTTAATTGGTAAAGAAGTTGGCGATGTTGCTGAATTTAAAGCCCCTTCAGGGTTAAAGTCTTTTGAAATTATTGAGGTAAAATATATTTAAATTCAACCTCTGACTGATTACATAAAAAACTGCTTAGAAATAATTCTAGCAGTTTTTTTTAATTTTAGGAGAACAATTATGCAAATAAAAGATAAAAATCCCATAATTAACTACAACGAATGTGATTGTGATGAAGATAATACATGTGGCTGTTCTTATCCTAATAATGTTAGTGACTTTGCTCATGAATGTAGCCAAGACGAACAATGCGGATGCATCAAATTTGATCCCCATATGCATCAATACTATCATGATGACAGTATTTGTTTTTGTGATACCAAAGGCGGCTGTGATTGTGAAAAGGAATAATTATAAATGGCTGAATATCAAAGCAAAATACTAATTATTGGATCTGGACCTGCTGGATATACCGCTGCTATATATGCTGCTCGTTCTGGTTTAAATCCAATCCTTGTATCTGGCACAGAAATTGGAGGACAACTAACTTTAAGCGAAGATGTTGAAAACTATCCTGGAATCGAACATTCTATTCGCGGACAAGAACTTATGGATATAATGAAAAAACAATCTCTTAATCTTGGAGTAAAAATTATTAATGACAAAATAGTCGAAGTAGATTTAAACAATCGTCCTTTTGAATGTTCTTCAGAAAACCACAATGTTTTTTATACTCAAAGCATTATTATCGCAACAGGAGCATCTGCCAAATGGCTTGATATATCAAGCGAAAAACCTTACCGAGGATTTGGTATCTCTGTATGCGCAACTTGTGATGGATTTTTTTATCGAGGAAAAAACGTTGCCGTTATAGGTGGTGGCAACTCAGCTATTGAAGAAGCCTTATTTCTAAGTAACTTTGCCTCTTCTGTAACAATAATTCATCGACGAGACTCTTTAAGAGCTGAACACCGATTACAACAAAAAATTGCCAATAAACCTCAAATTTCTATTAAATACGATAGCGTAGTTGAAGAATTTATAGGCACCGAAACCACTCCCAAATTAGAAGCCATCAAAATAAAAAATGTAAAAAGCGACAAAATAGAAACGATTAATGTTGACGGTGTTTTTATTGCTATTGGACACAAACCAAATACTGAAATTTTTCAAAACCAACTAGAACTAGATAAATTTGGTTATATCAAGACACAACCCAATAGTTGCAAAACTAATATTGAAGGCGTATTTGCTGCTGGTGATGTCAAAAACCCTGAATTTCGCCAAGCAATAATTGCTGCTGGTTCTGGTGCCATTGCTGCTATGGAAGCAATCAGATGGCTTGAAAAATAAACAAAATATCAGCTATTTTATTCATAACGTAGAGCATTAATAGGATTTAGCAACGAAGCTTTGTATGCAGGATAAAAACCAAAGAAAAGTCCAACAAATCCTGCAAACGAAAATGGCAACAAAACATATATCAAGGAAACTTTAGCTGGCAAAGATGTAAATACTCCTACTAATGAAGCTCCTACCAAACCACAAATTACACCTACCAAACCACCTATTAACGAAAGCACCAATGCCTCCATCAAAAATTGCCACCTAATATCCCAAGCCTTAGCACCAATAGCCATTCTAATACCTATTTCACGTGTTCTCTCTGTTACAGAAACTAACATAATATTCATAATACCTATACCACCAACCAATAGCGAAATAGATGCTATTGCACCCAATAAAATAGTCATAACTTTAGTAGAACTTTCCATCATTTCCATCATTTGCGTCAAATTCATAATTACAAAATCATCTTCCTTATTTGCTCCCAAATTATGCCTTTGCCGCAATAATTCTTTAATTTCCTCTTGACTTGTGTATGTGCTCTCTGCATCAACCGCTTGCAACATAATCATTTTAACTTGATCTGGAAACGTAATCCCCATAACTTTTTTTTGTGCTGTCGAAATTGGAATATAAACCACATCATCTTGATCTTGCCCATGTCCAGACTGTCCACGTTTATCTAGCACTCCAACCACTTGAAAAGGAATTCCTTTTACTCTTATTGTTTTACCTAACGGATCCACATCACCAAATAATTCGTTTACTACTGTTTGACCTAAAATTGCAACCTTAGAAGCATTTTTTGTATCATTTACCGAAAATTTTCGCCCATATGCCAAATTCCATTCTTTTATTTCAAAAAAACGATTATCTGTACCAGTTACTCCTGTAGACCAGTTAGCATTACCATAAACAATCTGCGCAGTCTCTTCTAATACTGGTGCAGCCAATCTTATAGCAGCAACTTTCTCTTGTATTGCATCTCCATCGCTTTTTTTCATAGTTGGTTGTGACCCATGTCCTCCTCTAGCTCCAGAAGATTTAGCCACTCCAGAACGAACAATAATAAGATTAGAACCCATCGTTTTCATTTCATTTTGAATTGAAATTTGCGCCCCATTACCAACAGACAACATCACAATAACTGCAGCAACACCAATAATAATACCTAAAGATGTCAAAATTGAGCGCATTTTATTTGCCTTTATCGCTCTTATTGCAATTGAAAATATAGTACGTAAATCAATCATTTTTTATTCCTAATATCTGAGTGTATCTCACCATCAACTATTTTAATAATTCTTTTAGCATATTTAGCTATATCTTCCTCGTGAGTTACTAAAATGATTGTTCGCCCCAATTCATCATTTAATTTTTCAAACAAAGCCATAATCTCTACACTCATCTTAGTATCAAGGTTTCCTGTTGGCTCATCAGCAAAAATTATTGGCGCCTCATTAACTATTGCTCTCGCTATTGCAACACGCTGTTGTTGCCCTCCAGAAAGTTGATTTGGCTGATGGTGCATTCTTTCCTTCAATCCAACCTTTTCCAAAGCTGATTCTGCTTTTTGATGACGTTCTAACACATCAACATTAGCATAAACCATTGGCAGCTCAACATTTTCTAAAGCTGTCGTACGTGATAACAAATTAAATCCTTGAAACACAAAACCAATTTTTTGATTACGAATAGCCGCCAACTCATCAGATGACAATCCCTCAACATTAATTCCTTCAAGCTTATAAGTTCCACTAGTCGGCTTATCTAAACACCCTAAGATATTCATCAGTGTCGACTTTCCAGATCCTGAAGGCCCCATAATTGCTACAAAATCACCTTTTTCAATCTGCAAATTAATTCCTTTTAATATCTGCAGCTCACCATCCCCCAAAGGATAACTTTTGGTAATATTTTCTAGTTCAATCAAACTCATTATCTAGGCATCCTCATACGCATATTAGCTTTCTGTGCATCAACATTTTTATTTTCTAAAATAACCTCATTGCCAACATTTATAACATCACTAACAATTTCTGTCATATCATCATTTGAAACACCTGTAGCGATATTTATTCTCTTAGGTTTTCCATTTTGCAAAAGCCAAATTCCCTTATCTTTATATCGAACAACATCTCCATTTTCATCTAAAGTATAAAATCTTAAAGCTTTATTTGGTACCAACAAAACGTTTTCTTTTTCTGCAGTAATAATCTCAACATTTGCTGTCATTCCTGGTTTAATTTTTAAATCTTTGTTATCAATACCAATAATTACTTCATAAGTTACCACGTTTGAAGTTGTTATAGGATTGTTCCTAACTTGTGTTACTACCCCCTCAAATACTTCATCAGGAAAACTATCAACTGCAAATTCAACTTTTTGTCCTTCTTTAACCTTAGCAATATCTGCCTCAACAACCGAAGCCTCTATTTGCATCTTAGTTAAATCTTCCGCTACATAAAACAATGTAGGTGTATTAAAACTTGCAGCAACCGTCTGTCCCACTTCTACTTCTCGCGATATAACTTCACCATCAACAGATGAAACAATTTTCGTATAATCCAAATCGATTCTCGCTTGTTTTAACATTGCTTCTGCCTGATTAACTTGCGCTTCTTTCAATGCCTTTTGTGCAACTGCATTATCATAATCTCTTTGTGCCGATTCTAATTCTTTATCCGTCGAATATTTTGAATTATTAAGTTTTTTAATTCTATCCAAATGCTTTTTATAATAAACAATATCATTTTTAGTAACATCTAACTCTGCTCTTGCAATATCTAATGCCGCTTGTTTCTGATCAACAGATGCTTCAAAAGTTTGAGGATCAATTAAAGCCAACATATCACCTTTTTTGACGCTAGAATTATAATCAACATAAATTTCAGCAATAATCCCCGATACCTGAGTACCTATATTAACAGTCGAAATTGGATTAATTGTCCCTGATGCCGTAATTTTTTGTACAATACTACCATTAACAATCTTTGCTGTAATATAAGAATCTTCATCTTTTTGACAGCCACCTAACGCTAAAATACTCAAACCAAGCAAACAGCAAAAAACTACAGAAACTTTAAGCATTTTTATCATAACAAACCCCTTTTAAAAAAACATTATAGATATAATAACGTCTATTATTTAAAAAAAGTTTTAAATAATACTTGAAAGCAATACTTTTTTTGTCTATATTAGAAAGCACATATTCATTTTATACAAATTATATTAGTTAATCGAAATCATCTCGCACCCGAATATGTACGCGACTTGAAAGTAGGTAAGTTTAAAAATTAATTTTTATTTTTATGGCAAAAAAAGTAAA
The DNA here is from genome assembly GCA_015062235.1 of Alphaproteobacteria bacterium. Classification (GTDB taxonomy): domain Bacteria; phylum Pseudomonadota; class Alphaproteobacteria; order RF32; family CAG-239; genus CAZU01. Next base: position 173,699 of record SUUZ01000001.1, read on the forward strand.
GAAAAGTGTTAACACTTCAGATGTAGAACAACATCAAGTTTTAGAAAGCATGAAAAGGCTTTTGCCTGAAGGTTATTCAACGAACTGTACTACCGCTCAACAAAAGGCAATCCAAGCAAACATTTACGATCACCCTAAACTCTATTGGTGTTGTTGGGTAAAGGATCGTGAAGGATCTACCCTTTTTGCTATGTACGATGGTGAAAACATTCACTTCATTTCGGAAGCAGAAAAGAAGAAGAGAATAGTAAAGTCTGTTAAATAATCCGTAAAACCTCAAAAAAATGGCAAAAGAAAAATTATCTCGTGAGCAAAACGAAGCTTTGCGTGGATCTTATTACCCTGCAAAGAGTTTTGAATTACTTGCTGAATGGCTTGATAAAAAAGAGATATCTAAAGCGCTCTACAACACCACAATCGACAGAATAGTACACAAAGAAATGCGTAAAACAAAACCTTGTGTAAACGTAGTAAAAGAAGCTAACTGTCGTTGTGTTGAAGAAGGTAATATCCAGCACCTAACTGAAAGATTGCGTAGCAAGCTTAAGAGGTACCTTGCCTATCATAATAAACTTGAGGCAAAGTTAGATGCTGAAGATATCATGTTGTTTAAGAAGCTTGTCGAAAATAATTTTTATTTTCGTCCCAAGATTGACCGTTTGCTTATACTAGCTCTTCGTTACCCTGACAAAGAACTAAACAAGGTTGCAGAACAGCTAATCATTAAATATAAGCGAAACCCTAACAACTGGAAGTACGAAACAAACTTCTGGATTCTACTATGGAGTGATGATTTTGTTCCTCGTAATGCACCATCTTTAATGATTGACAGAACAGAAGATGGCGAGACATTATTCAACTTTGTTTCTCCAAGCTTAGCAAGAGTTCTTTTACCTCTGATTAAGTGGCAGATAGACAGTCAAACTCTCCGTTTTTTAGCAGCTCACGCTATAAAAAACGAGGAGTGGCATAGTAAAGAGATCAATGACATATTGTCTCGTACTGATGCCTATTGGAAGCTGTATGACCTCATAAGAAAAGAAGCAAAATCTTAACAGAAATCTCTTCCACTCAAGTTTTTATAAAACTTGGGTGGATTTTTTTTATAAATATTACTTGCAGTACCAGTCTCCATATGATATTATACCAAAGTTAGACAAAATAAAATTAATAAAGGCTATACAATGAAAAATCATGATGAATTGACTGCCGCAGACTTATACAATCTCAAATTCGCTGAAATTGATGAAATACAAACAAGTATTGATGCACAAAATATGGCAACCATTGAATCAGCTTTTAAACAAGGACGTATAAATGACGAAGAATACGACTATATGATGGCTTTCTTCCGTGATGGCATGGGAGTATATCGTGAAGTTTATCGTTCACTATATGAAACTTTTGGTTCGCCCATATATACAGCTGATTTTCAACCACAAACAGGCGAAGTTAAACGTGATCAAAACGGAAAAGCTATTGACTATAGTCTTAAAGTCGTTACACCATTTGTCTACACTAAATTAAAATTTAGTGATAAAAATAACAATGCTATTCATGTAATATTTCCCAAAATGAAATCTGCCGAAAGAGCCATTGAAAAGATAGATAAAGAATTCGGACGAGAGTACAATAAACTATATCAAGCTGCAACAGATGTTTTTTTCTTAGATGAAGATAGAGATGCCTACATTGAAAGAATTCAAAGTTTGCCTAAAAGCACTTCTCAGCTTCACGATATCCTTCGTCTAACAATCACCTGTAAATACCTACACGACGTCAAACGTATAAAACGCAAATTTTCGGAAAATACTAACAAGTTTTACCATATAAATCCCGAAGAAACTAGAGATAGATTTGATAAGCCGTTATATAAAAATAAAAATAGATATTATGACATCAAAATGATTATGCATCAAAAGACAAACAACGGACAAACTTTTGATGTTGAAGTTCAACTCAAAATTAACACTCTATTTAGAGGCGATATTCGTACCCACGGCATATATGAAAGAATGCGTAAAATAGAAGCAATGCAAAGCCCTAGCGATCCCGCACCATTAAGAGAAAGCCAAAATCAAAGTATCAAATTGCTTGATAACCTTCGAACAAGAATTGATATAAACGCTGTACACCAGTACAATATGATGGTTATAGATAAAATATTTCGTATTGAAGATAATGATTATCGTCCTTTAAGGGTTGTACCTGATAATGCCGATGGAACTTACGAAAAGTGCTGTAATTTTATTACCGACGGATATTTAGTTGAATCTTACCAAAAATTTGATCCAACAACTGCTTTTTCTGCAGATGATGAAGTTAATAAGATGGCGTTTCTCAAATTAATTGGAGCTTTACCAAAAGGTTTTGATGAATTTTCTGAGAATGCTTCGGCAGAAATAAATAATAAATTTAACAAGTTAGACCATGCTGGTCGCAGACAGTTTCAAAAGATAAATGATGTAGCTACTCGTTATCAACATATAATTCAACAACAAATAGATAATCAGATAATAAATGATTTAGCTGAGGCCTATACCGACTTTGCATTTAAAGATACTTTTGATCCTCAAAGTACAGAAAGTAAAATGTGTTATTTAACCTTAGTTGGACAACTACCACCATTTTTTAGCAAAACTAGTAAAGAAGCTGATGAACAAATTCAACAACAATTCCAAGCTATTTTTACTGATACTAGTTCCCAACAGCATCAACAAGCTAGAGCAGAACTAGAAAATATTATAGATGTTGCCAAAAAAAATCAAAGAATTATTCGTCAACAAATAAATAGGCGACGTTATAATCAAAATCAAACTGCAAACTCTTCACCAATTATACCAAAAACTCGCTAACGCGAGTTTTTTACTATACAAAGCTAAATCCACGAAGCAATTCTTCTGTTAACATAGCTCTTTTACCTTGCCTTTGTATTTGTAAAACTTCTAATGCTTTACTTTTGCATCCAATAATCAAGCGTTTGTTATCACTAAATAACTCGCCGATTTTCAAACCGCGCTCATTATCAACCACTATGCATTTTAGCAACTTAAATCGCTCATTTCTATATTCAAAATAAGTTGCTGGATAAGGATTAAATGCTCTAATTTTGCGCTCCAAATAAACTGCATCATTATCAAAATCAAGTTTTGATTCTTCTTTCTCTATTTTAGCCGCATAAGTTACTAAATCCTCATTTTGTGGCTCTGGTTTAATGTTATCCAAATTATCCAACACATCAATCATCAATTCAGCACCAAGCTTTGCCATTTTATCATGTAAGCTTCCAACAGTCATATCTTCATCAATAACAATTTCACCTTTTTTATACATTGCACCAGCATCTAGCGCTTCTACAACTTGCATAATAGTAATTCCTGTCTTTTCATCACCAGCTTCTATAGCTCGTTGCATTGGTGCCGCACCACGCCATCTAGGCAATAACGAGCCATGTACATTCAAACACCCCTTAGGAAATGCCTCTATAATTTCTTTAGGTAAAATCAATCCATAAGCCGCCACAATTGAAATATCAGCTTTTAATTCTGCGAATCTAACCTGTTCTTCAACACTACGCAAGCTCTTAGGAGTACGTACCTTAATACCATTAGTCTCTGCCCACAAATGAACAGGAGATTTTTGCAATTCTTTTCCTCTACCTGCTTCCTTAGGTGCACGAGTATACACACATACTATCTCATGTTTTTTATTCAATTCTTCCAAAACAGGTAATGCAAATTCTGGTGTTCCCATAAAAACTATTTTCATCAACCAACCTCTATCAAACTAAAAAAAATGTTAAGCTTTAAAATCAAGTCCCCAAACCGAATATCTACCAGCATCTTCTTGCCAATTTTCTCTGACCTTAACAAACAAAAACAAATGAACCCGACACTCAAAAAGCTCTTCAATTTCTCGTCTTGCTGATTGTCCTATACGTTTAATCATACTACCTGCTTTACCAAGCACTATTACCTTTTGATTATCACGCTCAACATAAATAGTAATTTCTGCCCGCACCGAACCATCTTCACGCCTTTCCCAAAGTTCTGGCTCAACAGTTAAAGAATAAGGTAGTTCTTGATGCAAAAACAAAAATAATTTTTCACGCACAATTTCTGCTGCCAATAACTTCAATGGCATATCAGAAATTTGCTCTTCTGGATAATACCAAGGACTAATAGGTAAATTATCCGCTAAATACTTATAAAAATCATCAATATTTTTACCAGTAGTTGCTGATATAAAAAATGTTTCTACAAAACTATATTCATCGTTAAGAGCTTTGCTCAATCCTAACAAAGCATCTTTATGAACTAAATCAACCTTATTAATTACCAAAACAGCTTTTTTATTTTTTTTCTTCAATCTAGCAATAATACTACGAGTTTCATCATCAAAACCTCTCTTAGCATCAACCACAAGTACAGTTATATCAGCATCCTTAACTCCATCCCATGCCGACGTAACCATAGCTCTATCCAACCTACGTTTTGGTTTAAAAATTCCAGGTGTATCAACAAAAATTATTTGTGTATTTTCAAAAATACCAATTCCTCTGACCAATGTTCTTGTTGTTTGAACTTTTGGCGATACAATCGAAACTTTAGATCCTGCAAAATGATTAGTTATAGTAGATTTTCCAGCATTAGGAGCACCTATCAAAGCTACAAAACCACATCTTGTTGCTTTAACATTCTCACTCACTTCATTATCTCCAACAAGGCTTTAGCTGCAGCAAACTCAGCCATTTTCTTATTACGCCCTTTACCTATTGCGTTTTTATCATTACCCAAACTTACCTCAACACTAAAAAGAGGTTCGTGCTCGCTACCTTCTCTAGCAACTACCTTATAATTAGGCGTGCCAAAACCCATTGCATGAGCAACTTCTTGTAATTCTGTTTTACTATCTTTAGGTGGTGCAACATTTTTATCAATTAATTCTCGCCAATGATTATCAACAAATTCCACCGCAGCATCAACTCCTGCATCTACATATATTGCACCAATAACAGCTTCACAAACATCACACAATACATTTTCATTTTGACGTAATTCATCAGTGTTAACAATCATAAAAACATCTAGACCTAACTTCAAAGCAACCTCTGAAACAGTCTCTTTACATACCAAACCAACAAATCTCTGTGATAAACTACCTTCAGGCTCATTAGGAAACAACTTATATAACAAAGAAGCAACGGCAAGACCTAAAACACGATCACCCAAAAATTCCAATCTTTCATAATTAGCTTTAGAATCAGAATTTATACTAGCATGGGTAATTGCTTTATACAGTAAACCAACATCCTTAAACGTGTATTTTAATATACGTTGCAAATCTTCCATTCGCTAAACCTTTAGTCAATTTTATTAAACAAACGAGACCAACGTATCTTCTTCGGCCATGTCCAAGGTTTATACCAAGCATCCTCATCATTATGTGAAAAGAATAAAAAACGAGCCTTTCCAACCAAATTTTCAGCAGGAACAAAACCAACATTCACGCGACTATCATCTGAACGATCTCGATTATCTCCCATCATAAAATAGCTGCCATCTGGAATTTTAACTTCTTCAAAATCATCATTAATTTCAGAATCCGAAACTTCCAAAATAAAGTGCTCTTTTCCCTCTGGTAAAACCTCTACGTACTTATTATATCTTTCAGCACCACCAAATTTATTTCTAATTACAAATTCTTGCTCATTTTTACGCTCAAGTTGTTTCCCATTAATGTATAAGCGACCATTTTCTAGTTTTACCAAATCACCTGGTAAACCTATAACTCTCTTAATATAGTCCGTTGAATTATCTTGAGGATTTTTAAATACTACAACATCACCACGTTTGGGGGCATCTTGCCAAATCCTTCCCTCAAACAAAGGCAAGCTAAATGGGAACGAGTGTTTTGAATATCCATAGGTATACTTTGAAACAAATAAATAATCACCTACATATAAAGTAGGATACATCGATCCAGATGGTATTTTAAAAGGTTCAAACCAAAGACTACGAATAACTACAGCAATCAAAATTGCATAAACAATCGTTTTTATTGTATCTACAAAACTTTCCTCTTTTTCCATTATTCTTTCCAACTTTCAATATGTAAGCACCAAGTCTGCGCCCATAATACAACGTTTTTTTTAATACACAACTACATTTTTTCAATAATAACAATCGCTTGAGCAAAAGGTTTATCATCACTCAAACTCACCAAAATATTTGCTTTACCATTTCCAATCTTATGGTCTAAAATTTCTTTAGCTTTACCACTAAAATTTATTTCAGGTTTTCCCAAACTATCATGCGAAAGTTCAATATCGGCAAAATTTATACCTTGTACAAATCCTGTTCCTAAAGCTTTTACAGCCGCTTCTTTCACTGCCCATATTTTAGCTAGTTTAGTTTTTATATCTTTACATTCCTGCAAGTAAATCTTTTCTTGTTTTGAACATATCCTATCAATAAACTGAGATTGATTTTTTTCCAAAACAGTAGCTATTCTATCAATACTTACAATATCTGTACCTAATCCAATAATCATGATTTCACAACTTTCTTTCGTCTAGCAATTTTTGCTAATGCTGTATCAAAAATATAAAAACTCAACAACCAAAAAATAATATAAAAAGGAATACAACCAATCATCATTGGCCACAAAATAGGCCAAACATCGTTAAACACTGTAGCAAAATCAAATTCAATCAACGCTTTAAATGCATTAGCAAATGTTGTTTCAAAATCAACATTAACAACATCTGTATGGTTTATTCCTAGCATTTTGCGTCCCGTATACAAAACCGAAACCCAAATAAAAGGAAACGTCCATGGATTACCCGCCGCTGTTCCTATAGCACTAGCTAAAATATTTCCCCTAACCAACCAAGCTGTAACAGCTGCTAATACAAAATGAAATCCAACAAAAGGCGTAAAAGAAATAGCAACACCACAAGCAACACCAGCTGCGATCTCTCTTGGAGTACCTTTCAAACGATCAAGTCGTGCAATAATATACTGTCCATACCTTTTCCAACCCAGTCGGGGCCAAAATAAATTCAATAATCGTTCTTTTAAACTCACCTTTACTCTACGCTTGAACATTAACTACTCCAATTATTGATTTGCTCTTGCCACATACGAAACTACTTTCGAAGCTTTTAATGATGCAATGATATCGGTTAAATGTTTTAAATCCCTAACCTCAACATCAACTATTAACTCAAAATAACTGAGTGTTCTATTTGTAATATTTAAGTTAGCAATATTCCCTTCATTTCTAGCAATCATATTTGATAAGTCTCCCAAACTGCCAGGTTCATTAGCCAAAATAAGCTTAATACGTCCTATATGTGCCCTATCGCCAACCGCATCTCCCCAAGATATATCCAACCAGCGTTCTGGTTCTGAGGCATATTTTTCCAAAGCTTTACAATCTATTGAATGTACTGCAACACCTTTACCTGTTGTCACAATACCTACAATTCTATCACCTGGCAATGGATGACAACACCCAGCAAAATGTACAGCCATCCCTGGTATTAAACCTTTAAGTTGTATCGGTTCAGCCTTACCATTCTTTTTATCTGATTTACCAAACCCTCTAACTTTAAACGATTTAACAACTTTGCCCAATTTAGATTGCTTATAACTTGGATACACAGCTTTCATAACATCCCAAGCTGTAACTAGTCCTTCGCCAACTTTTGCATAAATATCCTCAACTGATTCAGCTTCAAAATTTGGTAATACACCAATTAACCCTTTTTCGCTGAATTCCAAGTTTTCTCCCTTAAATGTTCTTTCAAGCATTTGTTCACCTAATGCTACAAATTGCTCACGCTTGTTAGCTCTAACATATCGCCTAATTGCAGCTTTTGCCTTACCTGTAACAACAAATCTATCCCATTCAGGTGATGGATGTTGCGCCTTAGATGTCAAAATTTCAACTTGATCACCATTTTGTAAGACTGTACGCAATGGCTTAATTTCGCCATTAATCTTGGCTCCAACACAAGTGTTGCCAACTTTTGAATGCACTGCATAAGCAAAATCAACTGGTGTTGAATTAACTGGCAAACCAATCAAATCACCCTTAGGTGTAAAACAAAACACCTGATCATTATACATTTCCAATTTAGTATTTTCTAAAAATTCTTCAGGATTAGACGCTTCTTCCAAAATTTCTAAAAGTTCTTGTATCCAACGGAAATTCTTGCCAACAACTTTCTCACCTTGTTTGTAAGCCCAGTGCGCTGCCACACCTTTTTCATTAACCTCGTGCATCTCAGAAGTTCTAATTTGGATTTCAATTCGCGTATTTTCTGGTCCAATAACACCTGTATGCAACGACTTATAACCATTGGGTTTGGGTGTGGATATATAATCCTTAAAACGACGAGGAACCATGTGATACTTACTATGAACAATACCCAATGCTTGATAACAAGCTCCTACATCATCAACAATAATTCTAAACGCCATAATATCCGACAACTGTTCAAATGATGCATTTTTCTTCTGCATCTTTCGCCAAATTGAATAAGGCGATTTTTCTCTTCCTGAGATAGAAGCTCTAACCCCGCCTTCTTTCATATCCTTTCCTAGTTGCTCAATAATAGCTGGAACAATATTAGTTCCTTGTTCTCTCAAAAAGTTAAGACGTGTGGTAATTGACTCATATGCTTCTTTATGCAGTTCTCTAAAAGCTATTTCTTCCAATTCACTTTTAATCTCTTGCATGCCGATTCTTTCTGCTAATGGCGCATAAATATCTAACGTTTCACGAGCAACACGCATTCTTTTTTCTTCAGGACAAAAGTGAAGCGTCCTCATATTATGAAGCCTATCTGCCAATTTAATTAGCAGCACTCTAATATCCTCGGACATAGCCAAAAGTAATTTACGAAAATTTTCGGCTTGTTTAGTATCTTTTGACTTCAACTCAATCATTGCCAATTTAGTCAAACCATCAACAATTTGCGCCACCTGAGCTCCAAATAACTCTTTAATTTCACTAACTGTAGCATCTGTATCTTCTACTGTATCATGTAAAAGTCCTGCAATAATCGATGTCGAATCCAATTTAAATTTGGTTAAAATACCCGCAACTTCTATAGGATGTGAATAATAAGGATCTCCAGAAGTTCTAAGCTGTGCACCATGTTTTTTCATTGCATATACATAAGCACGATTCAAAGCATCTTCATCTGCATCACTATCATAAGATTTAACCAAATCAACTAATTCATACTGTCTTAACATTTTCATTCACACTATAAAAAATTTCTGCTATTTTAATTTATACGCCACATTGTTTAAATAAATCTAAATTTATCTAGAGTTTAATGCAATAAAAAACCGTAAAATAAAATTATATTTATCTTACGGTTTTTTCTTTTAGAAAAGATTATAATAGCTCTGATTTATTCTTCGAAATCATCTCCCATATCAAAGCTTTCATCCCCAAGCATATCATCATCCATCAAATCATCTGCTTCATTCAATGCATCATCACCATCTAAATCTAACATATCATCTTCTGCTCCATGAATCTGCATAGCTTCTTCCAGCTCTCCCTGAGGTAAAAGCCCTGAAAATTGCTCATCCAAGTCAGCCAACTCTCTTTCTGCAGCCATAATTTCTAATTCTTCTTCTTCTGGTTCCTCAACTTCAACATATTTTTGCAAACCCATAACCAACGAACGCTGCAATTCTTCAATACTTACAGTTTCTTCAGCAATTTCACGCAAAGCCACAACTGAATTCTTATCATTATCACGATCAACCGTCAAAGGAGAACCCGATGAAATATCTTTTGCACGTTGAGCAGCAACCATCAAAAGTTCATAACGATTAGGTATTTTATCCACACAATCTTCAACTGTAACACGAGCCATTTTATTTTCCTTCTTTCAATAAAAAAATACATTAGTTATACGATTCGTTCTATGTGTATAAACCACCTATTTAACAAAAAGCAAGAAAAAAATGATTTTTTATCGAAAAATCAATAAGATATCTAATATCTACTTATTGGATACCCAAAAAGCATAAAACCATGTTTTTTTAATTTTTCTTCAAATTCTTTCCGATTCTTTTTATATTCAATAACATCGTTCAAAGGTGCTTTATGCGCCTGAATAATCGATTGCATTGTTGCAAACCTAATATTCCTCGTATATGTACTCAAACCATAGGTTTCATCATCATAAATACCTTTTTGATATTCCCTTAAAGCCTGCACCACGCCTGTTCTAACATTAGCCACCCTATGAGCTTTTATCGTCTTATCGCACGTATAGGCCCATTCATTTAACGTAAACCCTTCATTAGCAACTAACATTGCTAATTCCCGTTCTTTTCCTAATATTCTAGCTTTTTGTGCTAATCTATAACAAGGATGAACTAAGTCCATTATCCCTGAGGGAACATATTTTCCAACCTCATCTTCTCGTTCATATGTAGACCATAAAATTGTTGCCCGTGATAACAAAAACTTATTTTGAGGATCATTCGACCAATTGTCCACCGCATCTATTGTTGAAATAAAAGCCTTTATATCTGCAGAAGTTAGCAATGAATCTTTTGTTGGTTTTAACGTACGTAAATCACTCTTAGTTTTCTTGCCATCATCTTTATACCCTGGCATAAATTTTTCTGGTTTAACAATCTTTTTTATAGATTCATAAAAATCCTTATTATACCTAATTTTAGGATAATAACGTGTCATTTGAGGATATTCGATGTCTTCTTTATACCCAGGCCAAGCCTCAGGCATCAACAAAAAATACAAATGAGGCGACAAAAATTCCAAATCCTCAATATCTTTTACCTGCTCAGCGATACGTGTAGGAAATTGATTTTTAGTTTCTTTTATACCTGGCAAATTAAGTATTTTTTCCGACATATTAGGAACTTCAAATAACTGAGGTCCCAAATATTGATAATATTTTTTGGGAATCAAACTCAAAAACTCAATATAAAAATCTTCACTTTCGCCTTTAATTCTTTTTTCCTGCATACCATAGGTAGATATTGTTATATAAAAATCTCGATCGAATTCTCCAACTAAATCATAATAATTGTTGTACTTTTTATTATATTCATCATACTTTTCTATTGTTTTGTTAAGTTCTTCAATTGTTGGCAAGGTATCTTTTTCCATATCAACATCAAAATATTCAGCAAAATCTGAAATAGCTGCTAAGCAATCATTGCTTAGCAAAAAACAAAATAAAACCAATAACTTTAATGCTTGTTTCAAAATCAATCCTCCACCAGTATCTTTATACGATAATTCATAAACTTCTAAAAAAAGATAAATAACGCTAAAATATTTAAAAAATAAACTAGACTCTAGGAAATTATTACCATATTATGACAATATTATATTTAGTAACTTTTCAGGAGATATATCAAATGGCTTGGACAGAAGAAATGGTGGAAGAACTTAAAAAACTTTGGGATGAGGGGGTTACCACTGGTGAAATTGGTCGTCGCCTTAATATATCCAAAAACTCAATTGTTGGAAAAGTTCACCGTTTAGGATTATCAGGACGTCCATCACCTATAAAAAAGAAAGATGTTACATCCGATGATAAGAACACCACCCCAACGACTAAAGAAAAAAAATCTACTACTATTACCAAAGAAACCAAAAAAGAAGTCAAAGAGGTTTCTACATCTCCAACACAAAAAACTACTGAACAAAAAAATCAAAAAACTATTCAACCCCAACCAGTCCAAGCAAAATCAGAACCAGTTATTATATCTTCTGATGCAAACGAAGAAGAAGACATAAAACTAGCCAAATCATTAAACCTACCTCAAAGTAATTTATCTAAAAAAGATTATATATCCCTCACAGATCTAGACAATCACACTTGTCGTTGGCCAATTGGAGACCCAAAAGATGAAAACTTTCATTTTTGTGGAAAAAAGGTCCGTTTAGGACAAACCTATTGTGAAGAACATGCTGCTATAGCTTATGTAAAGCCAACTAAAAAATAATATATCTCAAAAAAAATAAAAAGGTAAAAACCCAAATGTTTTTTACCTTTTTATTTTTTGTCACTTCCAGCGTATAGATACCTCTCCATTGTATTGGAAAATCTCTCCTATAGCGCCCCTATCGTCCTCAAATCCCTTAGAATACATATTAACATCTACTGTATCATATGCAAAAGTTACAGGACACAAATAGGCGAATTTCGTAACCACCTCCCACAAAAAAACAATCTTTTCATTATTTTTGTAGGCACAAAGCATCCACACTGGACCCTCTTTAATTTCAGCAACCTTGATAAGTTTTGCTTTCTCATCAAATTTAAAATCTTCCCATTCAGGGGAGTACTTCATTCGAAGCAATTCTGCAACCGAACTAGGTGTCTCAATTTTCTTAATCATACACTCATTTTTTTTAATTATACAATTCCACTATGTGGCTTAACTATCTATATCTAACTAATTTAACATTTAATACAAAGCTTATACCATTTATTTAGACAAAAGTAAACAAAAAAAATATTCATATTCCCCTCTTTAATTTCTATTATTAAAACATATATCTCTAAATCATAATCAACTCATTTATTAGAGGAATAAATTAAATGAAAAAAAATATTTTACTCCTATGTAGCATCTCAAGCCTTTGTATATACGTATCTAATGGTTTTGCTAACGACAATTCAAATAGTTTGCCTTACCAAGAAAGTGCCGAAGGACGTGTCCACATATCAGAAAACTATCGCCACATGTCCTTTACCGACCTTGGCAATAAATATTCAAATTTCAAAGATTATTTACAAAAAAAATATGGATTTGGTTATTCTTTAACTGCTTCATTTACAGGCCAATATGGTGCTCCCAATGGTAAAAAAACAGCACTTCAAACAATTTTATATCCTGCAATCTCCTGGAATTTATTCAACAACCAATATGGTAATGCAACTCTTAATGCTGCCTACAATATTGTTCAATACACAGGAGCAAATTCTCAAAAAATTGATAACAATATAGGTGTAGTAACATCTATCAACGATTACGATGAACAATCAAATGAATTTCCAGAACTTTATATCGCTTATCAACTTCCTGGAAAATATGATTGGATGACTATCGGCCTTGGTCAATATCCTTTTTACAATTTTGATGGAACAACTTATGATTCTAATCAGCAAGAAAACTTTATTAACTGGACATTTTCACAAAATGCATCATCAACATATCCAACTGCTGGTCTAGGATCTTACATTCAAATAACACCAACACCTGAATGGAGTTTCGCCGCAGGTTTTCAAGATGCAACTAATGTTGATGGCAACCGCATATCTACATCTAATCTTGATGAAAACCATTATGCAACCTTTGGTTATATATCTTATAATCCTACCATCCAAGGTTTAGGATTAGGACAATATTCTATAATGGTTTATAATCAACCTTGGGTAGAAGCCCAACCAGAAACAACAAATGGTTGGTCTCTTAATGCCTCTCAAAACATTAGTGATAAATGGGCTATATTTGGACGTATTAATGGCGTCTCTGGAGATCAAGCCGAAATAGACAATTCTTACCTTTTAGGAGCTGTTATGAATGATCCATTCAATCGCAATCCGCTTGATCAGTTAGGATTTGCTGCAGCATTAAACCACATAAATGAAGATGCTGTCGGCTCTCCTACTGAAAGTAATTATGAAAAAGTTCTTGAAGCATATATGACATTTGGTGTTTCAAAATGGATGACTATTACCCCAGATGTTCAAATTTATTTTGATCCAGCTTTGAATCCAAAATCTGATACAGCTTTTGCATTCTCTCTGCGAGCAACACTATTTTTCTAAAATAAAAAACATACTAATAAAACCAAAAAAACTGTATAAAAGTGACAAATTTTTAAAAGTTTAACTTTACAAGCATATCCATAAAGCGCTAAATTATAGCAAGCTCAAAGATTTTGTATTATGGTATTAAACAATGAAAAAATTTGTCACTTTTATTTTTGTAATTTTAATCGGCGCATGTCAACATCAAACCAATTTAGAAACTACCATGACCTCAAACACACAAACTATCAAAGATCAAACTAGTACCCCTATTGTTGGAGGCGTTGAGACTCTACACATTATCCCCTTTGATATGCCGTTTCATGCTCGTATGGATACTGGAGCAGAAACATCATCAATAGATGCTCATAATCTTCGTCCCTTTGAACGAGATGGCGAAAAATGGATATCTTTTGATATAACTAACCGTAAAGATGGCATAACCAAACATTTTGAAAAACCTGTCAAACGCAAAACAACTATTGTCCGTACTGGCGAACAAGAACGTCGCTATGTAGTTCATCTTGATATTAAAATGGGAAATGAATTAATAGATGCTGAATTTAGTCTGAATGATCGTAGCAAATTTGAATATCAAGTATTAGTAGGACGTAACATCATCAATGGTCGTTTTATTATTGATCCAACCTTAGAAAACACTATGCACTAGGATATTTATCTAATGAAAAACTTCTTTTCTGTCCGCTTAGTATTAAGCATCATGTTATTTTTATCAATATGTTTTGCTGGATATAGCATATATTACAAAAGTAAATATTGGGGATTTAGTATATCACCTAAACAGAATTCAAACGTTTGGGCTATTGAAGCTCATATAAATTTTATTGCAGATGGATCACCTATTGACGTAAGCTTGAGTATTCCCACTAAAAATAAAGGTTTTAAAATTTTAGAGGAAAATATTATCGCTGATGGATATAAGAACAAAAAATTATCAGATCGTATTATTTTTTCAAAATCCCAAGCCGAAGGAAGCCAAGACTTATACTATAAAATTATAATTTTTGATAATGCCCAAGGCAAAGATAAAATCAAAGATGTTCCTCCTAAAGCTCCTAAACAGCCAATTCTTGATGAGCAACGTCTTGCTCAAGCAAAACAAATACTAAAACTTGCTGAACAAATGCCAGGTGAGGATAGTGTCGAAAAATTAATTAATTTATTTAATCAAGAACCTCTCAACCCTGCATTAAATTCTTATTTGCCAGTACAACATACTACAAAAATAGAATTAGAAATCATGCAAGAACTCCTAGCTATAAATGGTATATCAGCTCAAATTGCTCGCGGTGTAAAGCTTGAAGAGGGGCAAAAAATGAATTTAGATCTTATGCTAGAAGCATATATTCGTGGAGCATGGCGTCTTTATGACCCTATAACAGGCAAAAGAGGACTTCCTGATAATTTTCTACTTTTTCAACGAGGTGGAAAATCTTTACTAGACGTTGCAGGTGGAACAGATTCAACAGTAAAATTTTCTTTGCAAAAATCTATTACATCAACAATGAACTTAGCTAGTCGCCGAGCTGAACTATCCCAAAAAACTAACATTTTTGCCTATTCTATTTATAATCTCCCTCTAGCTCAACAAAATACTCTAAAATGGCTATCTATTTTTCCCATCGGTATTTTAATAGTTGTACTTATGCGTAATGTCATAGGTATTCAAACTATGGGAACATTTACCCCAATGTTAATCTCAATGTCCTTAGTAAAAACAGGATTTATTACAGGATTAACCTGTTTTGTAGCAATTATACTATTAGGGTTAGGAATAAGATTCTTAATGTCAAAATTTAATTTACTTCTTGTTCCGCGTATATCCGCTGTAGTTATTTTTGTTATTTTGATTATCCATGCACTTACTATTCTAGGTTATAATTTTAATATAAAAATAGCCCAAGCATCTGTATTTTTTCCAATAATAATTACAGCTTGGATTATTGAACGAGCCTCAATAACATGGGAAGAAGATGGTCCAATCAATGCTGGGCGTGAACTTCTTAACAGTTTACTTGTAGGAATAATTGTTTATTTTGTAATAGCTAACGATTTCATTCGTCATATCATGTTTGCATATAATGAGATCAATCTAGTAATATTGTTCATTGTAATGTTATTAGGTACTTATACAGGATATCGCCTAACGGAACTTAAACGTTTCGCTCCACTAGTAAAAAAATAGGATAAATGTTTATGTTTGGCTTTCTAAAAAGATTTACTACCCCTACCAAATTACGCAACAAAGGCGTACTTGGTATGAATGCACGCAATTTTCATATAATAGCCAAACTTAATCCTCGTCATCTATACCCCTTGGTTGATGATAAAGTACAAACTAAAAACCTAGCTTTAAAAAGCGGTGTAAAAACTCCAAATCTTATCGGTGTAATTGAACATCAATATCAAGTAAAAAATATTTTAGATATGGTGAAAAAATATGATGAATTTGTTGTTAAACCATCCCATGGCTCTGGTGGAAAAGGCGTTTTGGTAATCAAAGGATATAGCGAAAATTGCTTCAAACTCCCATCAGGCAAAACTATAAATTATAATGAACTATATCAACATATATCAAACATTCTAAGCGGTCTTTATTCCCTTGGAGGACAATATGATACAGCTCTTATTGAAGAAGTTGTCCATTTTTCAGATGTCTTCAAAGACTACAGTTACCAAGGAGTTCCCGATGTACGCATAATTGTTTATAAAGGTTATCCTATTATGGCAATGACAAGACTATCTACAGCTGAATCTGGTGGAAGAGCAAATCTACACCAAGGTGCTGTTGGTGTAGGACTTGACATCAAAACAGGCAAAACAAAAAAAGCTGTTCAACATAATATGCCACTTACTCATCATCCTGACACCAAAGCAGATTTACGTAAAATTGAGGTGCCAATGTGGCGTGAACATCTTATCATTGCTGCTAAAGCTTATGAAATGACTGGTCTCGGTTATTTTGGAGCAGATATTGTACTAGATGCTAACAAAGGTCCCATGATGCTTGAACTCAACGCTAGGCCTGGACTTGCAATCCAAATTGCTAATGGCTCTGGCTTAAGAAAAGCTATAAAAAAAATCGATAAAAAAGCTCCTAATAACCTTAGTCCAGAACAACGAATTGATTTTATTTTAAGCTAAATTTTGCATTTTATCAAATTAATACCTATATAAAATAAAAAGATAACCAATTTATAAGGAGAATTAACTATGTCGGAAACCAAACAAATAAAAAATGCTGAAACAAAAAAAATTAGTAACAACAAAACTAAAGGACTTCCTAAAGACGAAACTAAACAACTTGGTATGAGTAAAAGCCTTTCAAAAAAAATTAAACATTCATACAATGTAAAAGATGCTAATAATGCTCTTCTTCTAAAATTAAAAGACGGCGATGTTATAATAGAAATGTTCCCTGATGTTGCTCCAAACCACGTTACTCGCATTAAAGAACTAGTTCGTTCAGGTTTTTATAATGGACTAAAATTTCATCGTGTTATTGAGGGATTTATGGCTCAAACAGGTTGTCCTTATGGTAATGGTACAGGTGGTTCTGGTCAAAAACTAAAAGCCGAATTTAACCGCACGCCTCATAAACGTGGAACAGTTTCTATGGCTCGCTCAATGTTTCCAGATTCTGCTGATAGTCAATTTTTTATCTGTTTTGCCGATTGTTCTTGGCTTGATGGACAATATACTGTCTGGGGAGAAGTAACTTCTGGTATGGAATATGTTGATATGATAAAAAAAGGAACAGGTGCTAATGGTGAAGTAAATACCCCCGATGAAATAATATCAATGAGTGTTATTGCTGATATATAAAATACTACAAACTAAAAAATAAAGACGATGTTTTAAACACCGTCTTTATTTTTTTATTCATCTTTATTAAAAATCGTACTCCAAACAGCCTTTCGATAAATCCAAAGATTAAACAAACCTAAAACGACCGAAATAATCCCAAAAAGATACAAAAAGTAATACCAATTCAATTGTTCCGCATTCATCATCACATCTTGTCGTCCCATTTTAATAAACGCTATTGCCATAGACGTAGCTAAAAATGAAACAATAAAAGCAATCAACCAAATTTTCTCTTTAGTTTTTTCATCAAGTAAAAAAGCTGTAATCATATAAAACAATAAAAAGGCAAAAAATAAATATAATTCCATTATTATATCTCCTAATCGATTATTCTAAGCAAAAATATAATAACAAATCTATTAAAAACAAGAATACTGGTTTATCAAAACATTAAAGTTCCAATAAAACCAGTATTCTTATTAGTCTACCACTTCGCGATTAGCTAGTATCACAATTGCACCAACAATGGCAATTATCACTCCTGATACTTCAGGATAACCACAACCCCACCAGTAGTTCATAATAAGATTAGCAACAGTAAGCGAAAACATTACTACTGCCACAATATTATCAACTGAAGCTCCCTCTTTTTTATGCTGAGCTCTTTCATAACTACTAGCATAAATCAAGCAAACAGCAGCAAAGATAAGGTTTGCGGTCAAACTACCATTGATACAAAACGCACCAATTATAGCAAACACCAAAGCAATAACTAATGCACCTATATTACTTTTTTTCATAAAAAAAGTAACGATTATGGTGCTCACCAAAATCAAAAAAGGCCAAATCATAATTCTATTTATTTTTTTTTTAATACTCAAATAAAAAAGAGTTACTTGCCCTTTCTGACATGAATTTTCGGTAATTGCTAAAAGCAAAAACGAAAACTGCAAACATCATAATAGAACAAAATAACTCTTTAACTTGTTCCATTATATCATATTTTTTCACTCTTTGCAAATTTTAATATAATCTTTCATCTAAACGAAAAATCATATTCACCAATAGTTGGCCAATATCCCGCTGACAATTGCTCCAAGGTCTCATTAGCTTTATCAAATCTTATATTATATATCCAAAAGTTAGCCATTACTCTTTCAATATAAATTCTCGTCTCAGCCGAAGGTAAAACCTCAATAAACAATAATGGATCTTTACCATAACGTGCTTTTTTCTGCCATTTTACCAAATTTCCAGGCCCTCCATTATATGCTGTTAACATATAAAATAAATTGCCCTCAATAAATGGTTTATCTAACAAATAACCAACATATTTTTGCCCTAACTCTAAATTATAATCCATATTAAGTAATTTATTTTTTTGTTTTTTTATACTTTTATCACCACTAATATGATAAGCTGTATTAGGCATCAACTGCATTAAACCTCGTGCACCAGCTTTACTAGTAGCATTATCCCTAAAAGCCGATTCTTGACGTATTAAAGCTAAAACTAATGCTTTATCAACCAACCAATCCTTATTTTCTGTCCACTCAGGCAATGGGTACAACTCTTTTTCATAATTACCTGTTAAAGCTTCAATATTTTTCTGTTTTGCTATATTTATTACCAAAGAATGCAAACCATACTGATTAGCAAGCAAAATAACAGCTTCTTTTTGATTATCACTAAGCCCGTCATATGCAGCAAATAACTCTTTTTCTGCCCACTCATTCTCTTTAATAGCTAACAAAACCAAAGCTCGCATAATCGCTGGCGAAGCTAACATTTCATTAATATAATCTTCTCTCTCAAAATCATTAATATAGTTATCTTTATTAAACGCAAAATCAAATTTA
The DNA here is from genome assembly GCA_015062235.1 of Alphaproteobacteria bacterium. GTDB lineage: Bacteria > Pseudomonadota > Alphaproteobacteria > RF32 > CAG-239 > CAZU01. Next base: position 193,217 of record SUUZ01000001.1, read on the forward strand.
TCACCTAGTTGATATGCTGCTAAAATTCCATAAAAAGTATACTTATGACTAGATGCTAATTTTAACATTTCTTTTGCTTTAAGGTGATTACCTAATTTTTCATAAGCTCGTGCAGACCAGTACCCTGCTGCAGATTTCAACCATTCATCAGAATTTTTTGAACTGGCCAACCTTGCAAAATAGCTTGCTGCTAATTTATAATTCTTCTTACGCCAAGAAGCTAATCCAGCAACCCATGTTGCCGTACCAGAATTATGTCTTTTAGAGGCAATTTTTCCCCATTCTAAAGCTTTTGTATCATAATTATCAACCAAATACTTTAACGCTAAATTTGCGGCCAAATTATCCCAATAAACTTTTGGAGCCAATTTCTGAAAACGTTTGTTTTCCAAAACTCGACGAGCTGATAATGTTTTTCCCTTTCTAATGTAAGTCCTAAAATTTTTAGCTTGTCTAACTAAAAAATTACGATCACTATTAGATAATCGTCTTAAATACTTCAACGAAAGTCTCTGAACATCAATATCCTCACCCGAACTAGCAAAAACAGGTTCTTTTGCTACTTCACTTCCTTTTCTCTGAGCCAATTTATAAATTCTTGATGCTTGCGGATGATCTCTATATAACTCCAACCACTCCTCAAGCTCTTCTTTTGTCGAATTATAACTATTATGCAAATATTTTTCAGCTAAAACATAGCCCAACAACAATTGATTATCTAGTTTATTTATTGTCTTATCTACTGTAACAAAATCAGCTTTATCTACCGCCTTAAAAATATTACGATACTTTCTTATATCACCAGAACTAACTTGTAACCTATCCATAATCTGATCATACACTTCTGGAGTAACTATATTAATCTCTGCTTTAACATCAGAAATTAAAATCAAAAAAATTATAAACGCTAGATTTATTATTTGATAAAATCGCATATCAATTATTTCGACAACCAAATAAGCTTGTCAGCACACTGACGCGATGTCATACCTCTAACCCTACAACGATTAACAACAATATTTGGAGCCTTATCCATATTATAACATCCCTTACCCAACAAAGAATAATTATAATACGTCTGAGTATTAGGCATAACATCTTTAAAAGAAAGAGTTGTAGTCAAATCTGGCCATACCAACTTAACATCAAGCTGGTTAATCTTTCTATCAAGATTTGACAACACATTAAAGCGAACATCACACATAGCACTGTTTGAGAGATAATTTGAAACTTTAAATTTATCAAAAAATAGAAAAATATTCGAAACCTTTTTCATACGACCTTTCTCATCAACCTCAACAAAAGCTTGCCCACCACGAACAGAGCCATCAAAAGTGGGCTCTTCATTAAGTTTATAAAGCTCGCCCTCTGGAATAAAAATTTCTTCCTCTTTTGTTGTCTCCTCCACAGCCTTAGCTGCCGCAGCTCCATCAACATTTCCGCCTTTTTCATTCAAAGCATTAGAAATTTGACTTAACGGATCTGTTGACATATCATCGCTACTTTTTGCGGAAACAAAGGAATTACTAATATTTTCCACTTCCGAATTTACATCCGTATTTTTGTCTTTATCACCTTGCTGAATAGTATTTCCACCAGCTGGTACTACCATTTTATCAGCAACAGGGGCCGCTGTATCTACCGAAAAAACCTGAGCTGCAACATCAGAAACAGACAATGCAAACACCACTCCCCAGATAATTCCAGCAAATAACATTTTTTACCCCCTCGTAAGATATTAAAAATAAAAACCTTAATTACTACTATTTTCTACAACAATATCGTTGGTAATATCCCTAATAATAGCTACCGTATCATCAAAAATATTTCTCAATTCACTTTCAACATCTGCTACTTCTGCATTTTCAATAGCTAACTGCTCTTCTGGAGAAATTTCCTTAAATTCCATATAATACTCTGCATTCTTGGGCGAAACATAACGAAACATATTACTACATCCCTGGCGTGAAACCTTATCAGTCATACCAGCAGTTCCACAATTATTAACTGTAACCTCCATATCATTCAACAACAAGAAACAACGATCTGTATCAACTTTTGTTTTCAAAGTAACTTGCTGATTAACTTTAAGTTGAGGAAGTTTCAATGAAGTACTAATAGTCCTACCCGTAAAACTAGAAGTCGAATAACGAGATCTTGGCGCTCTAGAATTAATACGTTTCTGCTCTTTCTCAGCTCGCTCTTCCTGATCAATAGCCTCACCAATAACTTCATCGTCCCACTTCAATGCAATTGCAGCATTTGCTATATCAATTTTTGTACGATTAAAAAATGTTGCCCCAACATTACAATATAAAACTTTACCATTTGCATCTTTTTCTGGAACGATATCATGTATTTTGAATAACACTACTCCCGCAGATTCACCATCTTTATTAGGCTCAGCATTAACATCTGTTGCCACCAAGATCATCCCTAATCCCAAAATTTGCATTAAAATATTCATACTCTTTTTCATTTTCACTTCCTCTGCTCAAATGACAATTCCACTCTCAGTCATCATATAATATATTTCATAAAATACCATTAAATATTAAAATAATTACTAATTTTGTTAATTGTTTTTATTCATTTCTTTTTTTAAACGCAAAAAATCAGCCCAAGCTTTAGATTTTTGGGCAGGAGTGCGCAACAAATATGCTGGATGATAGCCTGCTAACACCTTTATTTTCTTTCCTTTTTCAGTTTCATATTCCATCCATTTACCACGCAATCTTGAAATACTTTCTCCTCCACCAATCAAAGAATTAACAGCTACAGCTCCCAACATAAAAATAAAATCAGGATTAACTATTTCTATTTGTTTTTTCAAAAAAGGCAAACAAACAGCTATCTCGGCATCTGCAGGCGCCCTATTTCCAGGAGGTCTCCACGGTAAAATATTGCAAATATAACATTTATCACGATTAATACCTATTGAAGCCAACATCCTATCTAAAAGCTGGCCACTACGTCCAACAAAAGCTCTTCCTATTCTATCCTCATCAGCTCCAGGTGCTTCACCTATAAACATTAATTTAGCTTGAGGATTTCCATCTCCTATAACCGTATGAGTTGCTGTATTTTTCAATGTACATCCATCAAAATCTTCAACAATCTTCTTTAACTCATCAATCGTTGTAACATTTTCACATAAATCCCAAGCGCTTTTAACCGCTTCTGTTGCCGCAACTGCCAAATGGGACATCACTGGGCGCAAAGCCTTAGAAAACTCTTCTTTTTTTGTAGAATTTACATTCAAAGCCAAACAAACACCATCGCCACAAGTCTCATCAACTCCCGACAACGTATAAAATTCCAATACAGCCCTAATATCCAAACTATTATCAATCATGTCTTAAGCTTAAATTAAATATCAAATTTAAGCAAGACCAAACATTTATTTGCACAAATTTAATCATATATTTATAAAGCTATTGTATCATACCGAAAATTATGTAAGTATAGAGTAGATAGTTTTTTAGGAAAATAAATGATCAAAATATCTTTTATATCTGTTTTATTAGTTTCCACGGCGCTTTTTGTGTCTTGCTCACCTATGATAAAACAACATCCGACTTTTAATACTACTGATAAAAAACAGCTAGAAAAACCAATTCCTACCAATCTTTATGGAGCCTATCTTGCTGGACGTGTTGCCCATATTCGCAAAGATTTTAACAATGCTGCGGATTACTATAAGATTGTCTATAAACAAAATAATGAACGTTATGAATTAATAGATCGCATTTATCTTATTCTTACATCAAAAGGACGCATCACTGAAGCAGCTGAATATGCTAAACTAGCAATTAAGAACAAAACTACTAACAATTTTGCTAAACTACTTGTTGCGGTTTCTCAAATGCATGATGGTAATTATCAATCATCAATAAAAAAACTAAACAAAATAAGTGAGCCTATATATCGTTCCTTAATATCGCCTTTACTTAACACATGGAACTATGCTGGACTTAACGATAAGCTTAAGGCCTTTGCGGAGCTTGACAAATTGAATAAAGAAAAAGGTCTTGCTCCAATATACAATTTTCAAAAAGCAATCCTTTTAGATTACTTTGGGCAAAACCGTGAAGCAGATGAAATATACGAGCAAATATTAAGTAATAAAGATACTGAATTATCTGTAAGAATGCTCGAAATAATTACTAACTTTTATATTAGAACAGGACAAAAAGAAAAAGCTGTTGCTTTAATGCATTCAACTATCAACAATCAAGCTCTTGATTCGATTCTTTCATCTCTACGTGATAAAACTATTTTTGCTAACCCTCAAAAAACACGCCCTATACTTTCTTCCGCATCCATCGGAGCTGCCGAAGCATTGTTTACTATTGCTTCAACATTCCGTTATGATGAAGCTATTGATATCGCCCATATGTATACAGCTTTAGCCATATACATGAATCCACAATATAGCACAGCAAAAATTTTAATGGCAGATATATTTGAAGCTCGTGATATGATAGACGATGCCAACGAAATTTACGATAACATTAACTCTAATGATATCGCTTATTATCCTGCTCAAATAAAAAAAGCTCGTAATTTAATAAAGCTTGAAGATTATAAAGGAGCAGAGGTTCTATTAAAAAATCTAAGCGAAGACTATGATGATATTCAAATCTACATGGAATTAGGCGAAATTTTACGCCTAAATAATCGTTATATAGAAGCTATAAGATACTACGATAAAGCTATTAGCAAAACTAAAAACCCCGTAAATTTGTGGGTATTATATTATGCTAAGGGTGTTTGTCAGGAGCGTGTTGGACAATGGAAAAATGCCGAAAAGACATTAATGAAAGCCTATAAAATTAAGCGTCATTACTTAGTATTAAACCATCTTGGTTATACGTGGATAAGACAAAATCAAAATATCGACAGAGCATTTTCTATGATTGTTGATGCCTATAATCAAGCTCCTTTTGATCCTAGTATTAATGATAGTCTGGGTTTTGCTTTATATAACCTAGGTTATTATGGAATGTCTTTACCTTACCTTGAACGTGCTGCCGAACTTTATCCATCATCAGCAATTATCAATTCCCATTTAGGTGATGCATATTGGTTTGCCCATCGAAAAAATGAAGCTAAATTTCAATGGCAACACGCTCTTACTTTAAAAGATGATTCAGGAGAACTAGATATAAATGCCACCCAAAATAAAATAAAAAATGGTTTAATAACAAAACCTAGCCTAACCTATGATAAAGAAAAAATCGAAGAAACTATAAAAAGAATTAAAAAACAAAAACCATCTCGCAGACTATAATCCATAACTCAAAAAGGCTCTATCATTAACGATAGAGCCTTTTTTTTCAAACAAACTAAACAGCTTTCTTACGTTCTCTTGTTTTTATAAATTTTGGTGCCTTACAATCATTAATGACTTTGTCATCAATAATAATTTCTGCAACATCATTCATATCAGGAATTTCATACATCAATTCAAGCAAAGCCTCTTCCATAATAGCTCGCAAACCACGAGCACCTGTTTTACGCTCAATAGCTTTCTTTGCCACTGCTTTCAAGGCTTCGTCTGTAAAGGTTAATTTAACATTTTCCATATCAAACATAGTTTTATATTGCTTTACAAGGGCATTTTTAGGTTCAGTTAAAACTTTAATCAAAGCCTCCTCATTTAAGTCTTCTAATGTAGTTATTATAGGCAAACGTCCAACAAACTCTGGAATCATACCATATTTGAGTAAATCTTCAGGTTGAACATCTTTAATAATATCGCCAATATTACGTTCTTCTTTTGTTGCAACTCTTGCTCCAAATCCAATTGAGGTTTCTTTACCTCTACGTCCAACAATTTTTTCCAATCCAGCAAAAGCCCCTCCACAAATAAACAAAATATTTGTTGTATCAACATGCAAAAATTCTTGCTGTGGATGTTTGCGACCACCTTGAGGAGGAACATTTGCAACTGTACCCTCAATAATCTTAAGCAGAGCTTGTTGAACCCCCTCACCAGATACATCTCTAGTAATTGATGCACTATCAGATTTGCGAGTTATCTTATCTATTTCATCAATATAAACGATACCTCTTTGAGCTTTTTCAATATCATAATTAGCATTTTGAACTAATTTTAAGATAATATTTTCAACATCTTCTCCTACATAACCAGCTTCTGTAAGAGTTGTTGCATCAGCAATTGCAAATGGAACATCCAAAATTTTTGCCAATGTTTGAGCCAACAATGTCTTTCCACAACCTGTAGAACCAATCAAAATCACATTTGACTTTGCAATATCTACATCATTATTTTTCTGTTTAGAATTAAGACGTTTATAATGATTATATACAGCAACAGCCAAAACTTTTTTTGCCTTATCTTGCCCAATAACATATTGATCTAAAAACTCTTTAATTTTTGAAGGAGATGGCAAGCTTTCAAAAGCTACTTTTCCTTCAGCTTTTTCCATTTCTTTAATTTCATCAGATACAATACTAATACAAACTTCTATACATTCGTCACAAATATAAACTCCTCTTCCTGCTACCAACTTTTTTACTTCATCTTGGCTTTTTCCGCAAAAAGAACAGTATAATTTCTCTTTATTTTCTGTCATTTTTCCTCCTATTTGCTCAATTCTTGCCTATTGGTAACAATATGATCAATCAAACCAAATTTTTTAGCTTCTTGAGGCGTCATAAAATTATCACGCTCCATAGCCCTTTCAATTATATCTATCTTCTTACCTGTATGATGAGCATAAATTTGATTCAAGCGCTTTTTCATGTCTAAAATTTCTTTAGCATGTATTTCAATATCTGTTGCTTGTCCTCTAAAACCACCAGAAGGTTGATGTATCATAATGCGAGCGTTAGGTAATGCAAATCTTTTTCCTTTAGCTCCACCAGCTAACAATAATGACCCCATAGAACAAGCTTGTCCAATACACAACGTATTAACATCACAAGAAATATATTGCATTGTGTCATACATTGCCATACCAGACGTTACAACTCCACCAGGAGAATTTATATAAAAGAAAATATCTTTTTTAGGATCTTCTGCCTCTAAAAATAAAAGTTGAGCACAAACCAAAGCCGAAACTTCATCATTAACTTCGCCTGTTAAAAAAATTATCCTTTCTTTTAACAATCTTGAAAAGATGTCGTAAGAACGCTCTCCTCGTGACGTTTGTTCAACCACCATAGGTACTAGACTATCTTTGATTTCGCTCATCATTATTTTTTCCTCTCCAATAAAAAAGACACTAATCTTATTTTCGCATATCATAATATAATCAACAAATTATTAAAAAAGTATCCTCTACATAAAAAAATTCCTCAAGAAGCAATCTTAAGGAATTTTTATTTCAGACATTTTAAACCTTATTTCTTGCTAGAAGCCTTTTTTGCAGACTTTTTTTCATCATCAAACCTATATAATTCCTCAACAGAAACTTTCTTCTCATTTAGCTTAACTAATGTTAGAATGTGGTCGATAATTTTTTCTTCAAAAATTGGAGCTTTCAAAGCTTCAACAGCCTGTTTATTCTTCAAATAGTAATCCAAAACCATCTGTTCTTGACCTGGATATTTCTTAGCTTCATTCATAATTGCTGCATTAATATCTTCTGGTTTAATACTAATCTTAGCATCTTGCCCAACCTCTGATAACAACAATCCAAGCTTAACTCTGCGAATAGCAATATCCTTATACTCTTTAAGCAAATCATCCTCTTTCTTGCTTTTTTCCTCTTCATCAAGCTGATTATATTTTTTAGCTTGTTCATATTGATCAACTATTGCTTTATATTCAGCATCAACCAAAGTTTCTGGAACATCAAATTTATATTCCTTGTCCAAAGCATCCAAAAGCTGACGCTTTAATTTCATACGAGCTGCATTATCATAGTCAGATTTAATCCTTGTGGTAAGATTCTCTTTTAACTTATCTAAACTTTCTGCTCCCAAAGATTTTGCCAATTCATCATTAATTTCAACAGCTTTAGGTTCGCGTACTTCTTTAATTGTAACCGCAAAAACAGAATCTTTACCAGCCAAATCTTTTGCATGATAATTTTCAGGAAACTTAACTTTAACATCAACTTTATCACCAGCTTTTGCTCCAATCAATTGATCTTCAAAACCAGGTATAAATGAACCAGAACCAAGCTCTAACGGATAATTATCACCTTTGCCACCATCAAATTCGACACCATCAACCGAACCGACGAAGTCAATCATGACTGTATCGCCCTTTTGAGCAGCTTTACCATCAACAACTGTTGTCTCTTTACGAGCATTAGCCAGATAAGAAACTGCTTTTTCAACTTCTTCAGCAGGAACATCTGCAACCAATTTATCTAAACTTATTTTAGCAAAATCGCCCAATTTGATTTCTGGCAAAATTTCAACATCCATATCAAACTCAAGATCTTTACCTTCACCGAACGATACAATTTTAATTGAAGGTTGAGTTGCTGGACGTAACTCTTTATCTTTTAATACCTTATTACTTCCATTACGAATAGCATCATCTAAAGCCTCGGCCATAACCTCACTTTCGTATTTCTTCTTAATCATAGCCAAAGGAGCTTTTCCTGCTCTAAAACCCTGTATCTTAGCAGTTTTTGCAATTTTTACCAATTTAGCATCAACTTCTTTAGCAAAATCGTTTTTTTCAACAATAACCTTAAAAGATTTTTTCAAACCTTCAGACTTTAATTCCGTAATATTCATAAATTTCTCTTTCTCAAAATATAAAAAAAACCATCTTAACCAAGATGGTGCGGGTGAAGGGACTTGAACCCCCACTCCTTGCGGAACCAGATCCTAAGTCTGGCGCGTCTACCAATTCCGCCACACCCGCTCATGTTTTCACAAAAAGCATTCAATGCGCTGAATACTAACGTATATTTTTTTTAAATCAAGTATAAATTAACAATGCAAACAAAATTATTGTAATATATTTGATTCTTTTATAATATATGCTCAAATGTCCAAAACTAATTAATGGGGTATATTTTTAATGTTTTCTCGTAATTTAGCAAAAACTTTACTTTTTTCAACAGCTTTAACAATGCTTACAGCTTGTGCTGTAGTTGATAAAAAAGATACAGCTGAGGAGTCGAATTGGTTTGTTCGCTTGTTTGAAAAAGATGGGCAAAACTACGCAGACCGAGCAACTATAGCTTATTCAAACGGACAATTTAATCAAACTTTAGAATATACTACAGAAGCTCTTAAAGCAAATCCACGTAACCAACAAGCATTGCTTGTTGGAGCATTAGCGGCCGAAAAATTAGGTCGTTATAATAGGGCTCGCCAGTATTATGAAGACCTCATTATAATAAATGGACAAGAAACATCTATACTAGGTTCATCTGATGGACAACCTCAAAAAATTTCTGAAATTGCTAAAAACAATTTGCGTGTTATCACTATTGCTCAAAGTAATTTAACAATTGAAAATCGTGATGGAACAAAACATTTTGCAATTGCTAATGATGCTGGTGAACTACAAAGCAAAACCACAATTGCCAATGCTTTAAACAAAAAAAATATAACAACAGTGCGAACACAGCCTGTTGGAGTTGATGATATTTTTACTCCTCAGGAACAAAATATTGTATCACGCTTTTTGATATTAAAAGAACTTGCTGAAAAAGATTTCATTACTAAGGATGAATTTTTGTCACGCCGCTTAGCAAATATTGGTGGACTTCTTCCACTTACTCGTAAAGCTCCAGGTATAGGAATAGATCAACCAGCTCCTTCGCCTGATTTAATTATTGAACGATTAGAAATACTAAAGGATGGCGTTGAAAATAGAGCCATAACTCCACGTGAATTTTCAGTTGAACGAGATATTATCATTGAGGCATTAATGTCGCCAAATCCCCGTCAACGAATTAAAAATAAAGCTCCTTCTAAAAATGTTTTAGATGCTGCAAATGATTTGCGCAGAATCGAGGTACTTTATAATCTAAATTTGATTACTGAAAATGAAAGAAACGCAGAACAAAAAGCTGTTGAAAAATATCTCGGTATTAATCGTACGCAAGATAAACCGAAAGTTGTTGTTAAAACAGAACCTGTTACAACTGTTGAAGCTCCTGCTCCTATACAAATAGTTTCAACACCTAAAGAAGCACCTCAAAGTGCAGCTGTGGAAAGTGAGGCTATAAACAATAGCACACCTGCTGTTACTAGCCCATTCTAAAACAAAGTAAAAGACAAAGCCCGTACAGATTTAAATATCTGTTACGGGCTTTTCATCATAAAAAACTGCGCCAACTGCCAAAGATTCTAATCTTTTTATTGGTATAGGATAAAATGCCACAAATTCAATCTTATACCTATTAAAAATCTTTTTCTCTTCCTCATCAAATTTTTGATCAGACCAATTTTCTTCATCACATTTACGAGCAATTTCAAGTAAATCTCGACGCAAATCTTTAGCTGAATGAACATTAGGCCAATCAAGCACTGTCTGAGCGGCATCTCTAACAGAATTATCATTTCCTGTTATAAGAGGATGATAATCAGGCAACCCTTTTCCCTCATGCAGTAAACGATATGCACATGTTTCAGGTAAAAGTTCTGCCATATACTTTATCAAGTTCATATCTACTTTAACGCAGTCCGCACAAAGACGATTTTCATAACGGGTACATTTCGCTGTACACATATCCAAACCATCGCAAATTCGGTTTGAAAAATAAGCTGTTCCACCTTTAAAATCCTTAAAAACGCAACATTTGCCACACTTTAGACAAATAGCATCCCACTCTTCGTCATTAAAGCGTTCCATTGGCTTGTTTAACCAAAAATTTCTATCCATATCTAAATAATTTTAAGTGATGTACCTTTATAGCATATTTTCATATCCAAATCAATATTAAAAAAAACCGCCTCAAACAGCGGTTTTTTCCTTTTCTTGTCTTGCAATTTCCTGCATTCTGAACAATTTAACTTTTTCAAGCTGTTGTTTTTTTATATATTTTAAATATCCTTCATAACTAAATAACACTATTGCAGAAAGAACTAAAGGCATTAGATAGTATATTACTCTATATGCTAACAAAGCACCAAATAACAATACTTGATTATGCTCTCCAGGGATAATATACATAAATAATCCCTCAAAAACCCCCAAACCACCAGGAACTTGGCTAAACACGCCTAACACTTGGGCGATAATAAATACCCCCATAAATGTTTCAAAAGGAATTTCAACAAATGGTATTAAAGAAAAATACAAAACCAGCGATGCCATAACAATATCAACAGCACCTATAATCATCTGAGCCAATGCCATTTTAAAACTCGGCATATCTAATTCAACATCTTTAATTTTAAGAGGTTTTTTATACCAAATACTAAGAGCAAAATATCCTAACAACCCAATAACGGAGCAAATTGTTACAATTTGAGTTGTGAGCTTCGAAACAGAACCAGCACCAAAAGCATGATTAGGAGTAATTAAATAACCAACAATAATTAAAAAGAAACAAGCCACTAAATAAGTAAAACCAGAAAACGTAACCATCCTTACAATTTCTGTTCCTCTAAAACGCCAACGAGTATAAAGACGATAACGAATAGTACCACCAGAAACAATAGCGTGCCCCGCATTATTACTTACTGAAAAACCAATAATCCCAGCAAATATCCACTTCCATATAGCCAACTTACGTCCAATATAACGTAAAGCTAAATAATCATAAGATGACAACGCAACATAACCAAAAAATGAAGCCAAACACGCTAACCACAAATTTTTTGTAGGAATTGAAAATACTGCATTTTTTATATCGTCTAAACTATATTTAGATAATTGATTATACAAAACATACGCAGCTACGGCAAAAAAGAACAAACCTGCCCATGATATAGCCTTTTTAAAAACTCTTTTAGCCTGAAATGACATCTTGCTTCCTTATCTGTTCTATCCTTTACTATTCAGAATAGTAATACTATTTCAACAAAATTACTTATTTAACTCTAATATTAAATAACATCAAATTTATTAAAAATAAGTAACAATTTTATATTGCCAAAAATTTTTATTAGTATTAGAAAGGTAGTAGTTTCTTATGCAGGTATAATTCAATGGTAGAATGTGAGCTTCCCAAGCTTAATATGCGGGTTCGATTCCCGTTACCTGCTCCAAAATTTTCTTTTAACTATCCTCTTTCCCCTGTTTTAAGCTTAAAATTAGTTACCAAAAAGCAATATTATTCAAAGTAAACATTTACTTAGCACATAAAATCATACATACAACAAAACCCTTGATTTCTCAAGGGTTTGAAATGGTGCTCAGGGACGGGATCGAACCGCCGACACGAGGATTTTCAGTCCTCTGCTCTACCGACTGAGCTACCTGAGCATCAACAAATCGTCAGCAGACAAAGAGCTTATAAAACAAAAAAAATTGCTTGTCTAGTAAAATTTTACGCATATTGATTATTTTTTTAATTTTATTAAATCTTTCAAAGATATACTCAAATTAAAACACCAATTTTATAGGGAACAAATCATGTCTTCAATATCCTATAACTCACCAATAGGCAAATTACTCATAACTGAAGAAAATGGAGCTATCACAAATATTTTTTTCGATTCTTCTCCTATCTGCACTGTACCAAAACAACCAACACCTCTACTTGAAAAAACCATTATCCAATTAGATGAGTATTTTCAAGGAAATCGTAAACAATTTGATATTCCTCTTTCACCTAAAGGTACACCTTTTCAACAAAAAGTCTGGTCAGCTCTTCTAACAATTCCTTATGGTAAAACTGTAAACTATGCTGAATTATCTCAACAAATAGATAACCCCAAAGCTTATAGAGCTGTAGGACAAGCTAATAATAAAAATCCTATAATAATTGTCATACCCTGCCATCGTGTTATTGCTAAAAATGGTTCTCTAACAGGATACTCTGAAGGAATAGATATAAAAAACAAGCTATTAAAACTAGAAAAAATTATTTAAAAATAATACTAACTTGTTTCTTTTATATATCGATGAAGTGTCTGCCAAGTACAGCCCATAATTCTAGCAATTTCGGCTTTAGAAACCTTTTTCTCTAAAAGCTCCTTTATTTTTTTATGCCTTTTCCTCAATTTTTTATACGACACCCCTAAAGGTCGACCTAAATGCTTTCCTTCATCTTTAAGACGCTGTAAAGAATTCCTTGTTCTCTCTGAAATAAGCTGACGCTCTATCTCTGAAGCTAAACCAAAAGCAAATGCTAATACTTTTGATTGAATATCAGCACCTAAACGATAATTTTCTTTCAGTGTCCAAATCTGGCATTCTTTTTCCAAACATTGTTGTAATATTCCCATAATTTCAAGTAAATTACGTCCTAATCTACTAAGTTCTGAAGCAATTAAAATATCTCCTTTATTTAACTTTTTTAATATCTTACTTAATTTTCTATCAGCTAAAATTTTTCGTGAAGAAATAGTCTCTTCCACCCATTTATCTATATTAATCTTGTTTCTCTCTGCAAATTTTAAAATCTCATGTTTTTGATTACACACCTGCTGATGAGTAGTGCTTATTCTACAATATCCATATATCATAACAAATCCCTATAAATAGTTATATATCTATTTATAGGTTCTATCGAAAAAAATATTGAAATAAACCGAATACATTAAACATAAAATCTAATGTTTTCTATTTAATCTACAATATAATTTTGCTGAAAATTAATTTATTCTTTAACTTTTGCAAATTTTATCTTAGGAAAATCTTCTTGTGCTTTATTTAAGTGCCAAGCATTACGCGCCAAAAATACTAAAGCTCCATCATTATCTTCAGCAATATTTAACCTATTTGCATCAATAAATTTATTCAAATCCCTACTATCTTCAGCTGAAACCCAACGCGCAGTAAAATATTGTGTTGGTTCAAACATAACTGGCAAACCAAATTCATTTTTAATACGATCAGCCATAACTTCAAATTGCAAAACACCAACTACACCAACAATCCACTCTGCACCAACCACTGGCTTAAAAATACTTGCCCCACCTTCTTCTGCAATTTGTCTTAAAGCATCACCCAAATGCTTAGACTTTAAAGGATCTAAAGCTCTAGCTGATTTTAGTAATTCAGGTGCAAATGAAGGAATCCCTGTAAACGTTATCTTTTCCCCTTCGGTCAAAGTATCTCCGATTCTAAGTTGTCCATGATTCGGAATTCCTATAATATCTCCAGAATATGCATCTTCAGCTAGTTCTCGCTCTTGAGCTAAAAACATTACTGGCGTTGGAACCTTAATTCCTTTACCTGTTCTAACTTGATGTAATGTCATACCTCGCTTAAAATGTCCCGAACAAATTCGCATAAAAGCGATTCTATCACGATGCTTTGGATCCATATTAGCCTGAATTTTAAATATAAAACCACTAACCTTAGTTTCATCAGCCTTAACATCTCGCTCAACTGCTGGATGTGAACAAGGAGTTGGAGCAAAAGAATGCAATCCTTCCAAAACTTCCCGTACACCAAAGTTGTTAATAGCACTTCCAAAAAATACTGGCGTCAAAGTACCAGCCAAATAAGCATCTAAATCAAATTTAGGACAAAGTTCGCTAATCATCATAACATCTTCACGCAACTTTTCAACCTGATGCGCTGGTAACAATTCATCTAACTTTGGATCATCAAGCCCACTACATGTTTCAATTACACTATTAACTGTTGACTTGTCTCCTGATTTATTCATCAAAATCATACGATTATTCAAAATATCATAACACCCCTTAAAATCCTTACCTGATCCTACAGGCCAACTTGCAGGTGTAACATCTAACGCTAGCGTTCGTTCAATTTCATCTAACAAAGCAAACGGATCTTGCCCCTCTCGATCTAATTTATTGATAAACGTTAAAATAGGAACATCACGTAAACGACAAACTTCAAACAATTTTTTAGTTTGGGTCTCAATACCTTTTGCCGAATCAAGAACCATAACTGCAGAATCAACGGCTGTCAAAACACGATATGTATCTTCTGAAAAATCTTCATGCCCTGGCGTATCTAAAAGATTAAATGTAATATTATCATACTCAAAAGTCATAACAGATGATGCAACAGAAATTCCACGTTCTTGCTCAACCTTCATCCAATCAGAATGAGCTCGTCTACTTTCTCCTCTAGCTTTTACAGCACCTGCTTGTTGAATAGCACCTCCAAATAACAACAACTTTTCTGTCAAAGTTGTCTTACCAGCATCTGGGTGCGAAATAATTGCAAACGTTTTACGTGGATTAACCTTTGTCATTTTCTAATTCCTTAACAATCAATTGCCTTATCAGTAACAACTATCCAAGCATAAGTCAAGCAAAAGAAAAGCTCCTCAACCTTCAAGTTTAGGAGCTTTTTCTATTAAAGATTACAGTTATTCACCAATTTTATTACCTTCAGCATCATATTTCACTACTGTAGCACTACTTTGCAAAGATTTAATAATATCTCCCATTGTTTTTTGTGCCAACATGGCCTTTAGCTGAGGTTCAATTCTTTCCAATGGCTGAGGTTTAGCATCTCTAATATCCTCAACCAAAATAACATGATAACCAAATTGGGTTTTTACAGGTGTTTTAGTATACTGCCCTTTTTTCAAACTAAACGCTGCTTCTGCAAATTCTGGCACCATCATATCTTTAGTAAAATAACCAAGTTCTGCAGGTTCTTTTGAATATTCCTTAGCTAATTTATCAAAACCACCTTCTTTTTGAAATTTAGCAATAACTTCTTTAGCTGTAGCTTCATTTTTAACCAATATATGCTTAGCTTTAACCTCTTTTTCACCCTTAAAAGTATTTTTATAATCATCATAAAGTTTTTTAACAGCTTTATCATCTACTTTAGCTCTTACTTTTTTCTCTAAATAAATCTTGCGAGCTAATTCTTCTTTCAAACCTTTAAGTTGCTGTTTATATTCTGGTGTATCTTCAATTTTTTCTTTAGCAGCAGCCTGATAAACAATCTCGCCATCAACAAAAATATCTAATGTCTTAGCATAAAAATCATCAAATGACGTTTTTTCTTTAACAGCAGGATTCGCATCATAAGCAACCTTGATATCTGCAACATTAATATTTTTACCATTAACAACTGCCGCTACACCATCTTTACCTGCAGCCAAAGCATTTGCAACTTGCAAAGTTGCCAAACCCATAACTACATAAGCCAAATATTTTTTATTCATTATCACTTCTCCTAAAACAAAAAAACTTATTCAAAAGTTATATAATAAATTGATTAAAATTTCCAAGATATTTTTTTATCAAGTTTATAACTTGGTACAACTCTTGACTCTACTAAATTAAAACACTAAGTATAGAATGTTAAACTATTGAATATAAAACTTATAACCCAAGGATAATTAAATTATGATAGGTAGTCTCGCTCGTAAGATTTTTGGTTCTGCAAATGATCGCTATATAAAAAAGCAACACAAAATTATTGAGAAGATAAACTCTCTTGAGCCAGAAATAGCAAAACTGAGTAATGACGAACTTCGTGCGAAAACCGATGAGTTTAGAAATCGTCTTACTCAAGGTGAAAACCTTGATGACCTTTTACCTGAAGCTTTTGCAACAGTTCGCGAAGCTGCTAAACGTACTCTTGGTCAACGACACTATGATGTTCAGCTCATCGGCGGTATTGTTTTACATCACGGTCAAATTGCCGAAATGAAAACTGGTGAAGGAAAAACCCTCGTAGCAACACTTGCAGCCTATCTAAATGCTCTATCTGGTAAGGGTGTTCATATTGTTACTGTAAACGATTACCTTGCTAAACGTGATGCAGAATGGATGGGACAAGTTTATCGTTTCCTTGGTTTAACTGTAGATTATATAATCCACGAAAAAGATGACGAAGCTCGTCGTGCAGCTTATAACTCTGATATTTTATATGGAACAAACAACGAATTAGGCTTTGACTATCTACGTGACAACATGAAGTTCCGTCGCTCTGATATGGTTCAACGTCCCTTCAATTATGCCATAGTTGACGAGGTTGATTCTATTTTAATTGATGAAGCTAGAACTCCTCTAATTATTTCTGGTGCTGCCGAAGATAGTTCTGAAAAATATATTCTAGTAAACAGAATAATTCCCCGCCTAAGCAACGATGATTACGAAAAAGATGAAAAAGCCCGCCAAGTTACTTTAACTGAAAAAGGAATGGTTCATGTTGAAGAACTACTTAAAGAAGTAGGCTTAATCAATGAAGGTGGATTATACGATTTAGCTAACGTAAGTTTGGTTCATCATGTAAATCAAGCACTTCGTGCTCACAAAATGCACACCCGTGATGTTGACTACATAGTCAAAGATGGCAAAGTTATGATTATTGATGAATTTACTGGTCGAATGATGGAGGGACGACGTTATTCTGATGGTTTACACCAAGCCATTGAAGCTAAAGAAGGAGTCAATATTCAATCTGAAAATCAAACTCTTGCTTCAATAACTTTCCAAAATTATTTCCGCCTCTATCCCAAACTTTCTGGTATGACTGGCACAGCTATGACTGAAGAAGCCGAATTTAACGATATTTATAACTTGAGCTGTGTTGAAATACCAACCAATCGTCCTGTTCAACGTGAAGATCTGCACGATGAAATATATCGCACTGAAAAAGAAAAGTTTAATGCCATTATTAAAACTATTGAAGAATGTCATAAAAAAGGACAACCAGTTTTAGTTGGTACTGCATCCATTGAAAAATCCGAACTAGTAGCTGACTTACTAGCAAAAAATACCAATCTAAAATTTGAAGTATTAAATGCCCGCCACCACGAGCGCGAAGCCTATATTGTCGCTCAAGCAGGTGTTTCTGGAGCTATAACTATTGCCACCAATATGGCTGGTCGTGGTACCGATATCCAACTTGGCGGTAATGTAGATATGCGTGTTAAAGAAGCTCTCAAAGGTGATGAAACCGAAGAACAAATAGCCCTTTTACGCCAAAAAATAAAACAAGAAGTTGAAGCCGATAAAGAAAAAGTAAAAGCAGCAGGTGGTCTTTATATTTTAGGTACAGAACGTCATGAAAGTCGCCGTATTGATAACCAATTACGTGGACGTTCTGGTCGTCAAGGAGACCCTGGAACTTCAAAGTTCTTCTTATCATTAGAAGACGACTTAATGCGTATTTTTGGTTCTGAACGTATGAGTATCATGCTACAACGACTTGGGCTCCCTGAAGGTGAAGCGTTAGTTCATCCTTGGATTAGTAAAGCCTTAGAAAAAGCACAACAAAAAGTAGAAGAACGCAACTTTGATATTCGTAAAAACTTGCTTAAATATGACAATGTCATGAATGAGCAACGCAAAGTAATCTACGAACAGCGCAAAGAACTCATGGAAGCCGAAGAAGTATCTGATACTGTACTGGATATGTGTCATGAGCAAATCCGTAATACTATTTATAAAGATGTTGCTTATGGTTCATCGCCAAAAGAATGGAACAATGAAGTTATCAAACAAGATCTTGCTCGTCTAACAGGGGTGTTGCTTCCTTTAGAAGAATGGATTAATGAACCAGAAATGGATGCTGAAAAACTAACCGAAAAAGTTATTGATGCTATAGATACACACCAACAGGCAAAAAATGCTAATGTTCCAACAGAAATTATCAAAATGGTTGAAAAATCTATTTTGTTACAAGAGCTTGATGCGTTATGGAAAGATCACATTGCAACTCTTGATTATATGCGACATACAATAGTATTACGTGCTTACGGACAAAAAGATCCTCTCAATGAGTATAAAAAAGAGGCATTTAATCTATTTTCTGAAATGTTAAATCAGTTAGGTGAAAAGGTTGCCTTTATTCTTATGCGCACAATGATTCAGCAAAACTCTGCCGAAAGTTTAGAAGAAAAAAATTCTCGTCAAACTAAAATGCAAGCTGTTCATGAAAGCCCTATCAATCTACTATCTGGAAAAAAAGAAACACCTACAGAAGTAGAAAAACAAACGCCTTTTGTTTACAATAGGCAAGAAATTGATCCTAATGATCCAAACACTTGGGGCAAAGTTGCTCGCAATGATTTATGTCCTTGTGGCAGTGGCAAAAAATACAAACATTGTCATGGTCAGATATAAAAAAGGGCTCATTTGAGCCCTTTTTTATATCTTTAATAGCAAATTAATATCCTGCAGCAGCCTTCAAAGACTTTAACTGTTCGGTCAGTTTTTCGATACTTGCTTTAGCATCTGCAATTGCCTTTACAGTACCCTCTGAAGAGGCATTATCCGAAGCTTGCCATTTAGCAATCTTATCCTTCAATTCAGCAATTTTTTCTTCAATTTTATTTTGAGCTTCTTCATTTTTAGCATCTTTTTTAGCTTGAGCTTCTTCAATTTTTGCTGAAGCTTTATCAGCAGCTGACTGAACTTTATTTGCCATTGATGCCAAATCAAAAGCATTAGCATTAGAAGCCATCAAAGTAATAGCCAAAAGAGCAATAAACTTTTTCATCATTAATTCTCCTAAAAAAATAATTAAGACAAACTAACTATAAAACTTAGACAAACTATATCGCAACATAAAACATTTTTTTGCACAAAAAAAGCATGTCCCTTTCAAAAGGGACACACTTAATAAAGTTTAGTTAATTAGATTAGCCCAACTTAACGCCAAGCTTTTCCAACAACGCTTTACCTGCATCGGTTGCAGCAAAAGCCTCGAGAGCACCTGCGATGTTGCTTCCACCTTTAGGAGTAAGCACATCAAGAGCAGAGTTAAGACCTTCAGCAACGTTTCCAGCATTAGCAATAATCTTGATATTGCTACCGTTGATATTCCTAGCCTGCTCAAGACCAACCTTTTCAGTTGCCTAGACCTTACGGATCTCAATGAGATATTGTACCATATTTTTCAATGTATTGCAATTTTTTAATTTAACGCAAAAACAACGTGTTGACAGAAACAGAGACTATTGAAATTAAATGTACCTTTAATTTCAATATTTTTTTAATCTACTGATAAATCAGATCTTATATTTAAATATTTTACTCTTTCATTTTTTGCCTAAAAAAATCTCTAAAAAACCTAATTTTTTACTGGATTTTTAATATCTCAAATGCTATAAAGCGCTATAGAATTTGATTCTGTTTTATAATGGCCGGAAGATTAGGCATTAAATCGTCTAATTTGAGGGCCTCTTTTATTTTGTTAACGTTAACTTTAAGGATGAAATATGTCTGAAGTAAAGATGAAAATGATGGATGGTAACGAAGCTGCTGCTTCTGTTGCTCACCGCATGAATGAAGTCTGCGTTATCTACCCAATTACTCCATCTTCTCCGATGGGTGAATGGGCTGATGCGTGGTCTGCTGCCAAACAAAAAAACCTTTGGGGTGTAATTCCTGAGGTTCAAGAAATGCAATCAGAAGCAGGTGCTGCAGGTGCTTGTCATGGTTCTGTTCAAGCAGGTGCTTTAACCACAACCTTTACCGCTTCTCAAGGTTTGCTTTTAATGATTCCAAATATGTACAAAATTGCTGGCGAACTTAGCCCATTTGTTATGCATGTAGCAGCTCGTTCTTTAGCTTATCATGCATTGTCAATTTTTGGTGATCACTCTGACGTTATGTCTTGCCGCCAAACAGGTTTTGCAATGCTTGCATCAAACTCTGTTCAAGAAGCTCATGACTTTGCAGCAATTGCCCAAACTTCAACTTTGCGTTCTCGCGTTCCATTCATGCACTTCTTTGATGGTTTCCGTACTTCACACGAAATCAAAAAAATCAAATTGTTATCTGATGATGATTTGCGTGCAATGTTAGAAGGTGTTGACTATACTTTCAACGCTAAAAATGCGCTTCGTCCAGAAGCTCCTGTTTTGCGTGGTACAGCTCAAAACCCTGACGTATTCTTCCAAGGTCGTGAAGCCTGCAACAAATTCTACAATGCTGTTGAAGGTATCGTTCAAGAAGAAATGGATAAATTTGCTAAAATTTCTGGTCGCAAATACAACGTTGTTGATTATGTTGGTCCAGAAGATGCTGAACAAGTCATTGTTATTATGGGTTCTGGTGCCGAAACAGTTGAAGAAGCAATAGCTTATTTAAATAATAATGGATACAAAGTTGGTCTTTTAAAAGTTCGCTTATATCGTCCATTCCCAGAAAAATCATTCTTAAAAGCTCTTCCAAAATCTGTCAAAGTTGTAAATGTTTTGGATAGAACAAAAGAGTCTGGCTCTATAGGTGAACCTTTATACTTAGATGTAGTAGCAACCCTCACTCAAGCATTTGCTAATGGTGAAATAGCTAATATGCCTCGCGTATTTGGTGGTCGCTATGGCTTGTCTTCAAAAGAATTTACTCCTGGTATGGTTCGTGCTGTTTATGACAATGGTGCATCAATGAAACCTATTAATGGTTTTGCTGTTGGTATCAATGACGATGTTAATAACACATCTCTACCATACAACGATGATATCGATACCGAAGGTAAAGACGTTGTTCGTGCCGTATTCTATGGTTTGGGTGCTGATGGTACCGTTGGTGCTAACAAAAACTCAATCAAAATTATTGCTGAAGATGCAGGTAAATATGGTCAAGGTTATTTCGTTTACGATTCTCGTAAATCAGGTTCTATGACCACATCTCACCTACGTTTTTCCGACAACCCAATCAAAGCTGCATACTTAATTAACAAAGCAGATTTTGTTGCTTGTCACCAATTCCCTTTCATGGCAAAGGTTGACATCTTAAAAATTGCTAAACCTGGTGCAACATTCTTGCTCAATGCTCCATATTCTGCTGATGAAGTATGGAACCATCTTCCACGTGAAGTTCAGCAAGAAATTATTAGTAAAAAACTAGAATTCTACACAATTAATGCTGTAGAAGTAGCTCGTGAAACTGGAATGGGTCAACGCATTAATACAATTATGCAAGCTTGCTTCTTTGCGATTTCTAACATCCTACCAAAAGATGAAGCTATTGCACAAATTAAAAATGCAATTAAGAAAACCTATTCTAAAAAAGGTGATGCTATCGTTCAAAAGAACTTTGTTGCTGTTGACGCCTCATTGGAACACTTGCACAAAGTAAACTATCCAAATGAAGTTACATCAACATTTAATCGTTTACTTCCTGTTCCTGCAGATGCTCCTGAATTCATTCGTAAAGTTACAGGTGAAATCATCGCTGACCGTGGTAACGAACTTCCTGTTTCTGCTTTCAACGATGTTGTGGATGGTACATGGCCAACAGGTACAACTCAGTTTGAAAAACGTTGTATTGCAACTGAAATACCTGTTTGGGATGCTGAAAGTTGTATCCAATGTGGTAAATGTTCTCTTGTTTGTCCTCATGGCGTTATCCGCATGAAAGTAGCTTCAGAGGCTGAACTAGCTTCTGCTCCAGCAACTTTGAAATCAGCTCCTTACAAAGGTAAAGAATTTGCAGATAAAAGATTTATTTTGCAAATTTCTCCTGAAGATTGTACAGGTTGTGGTATTTGTACGTCTGCTTGTCCAGCAAAGAACAAGGCAAATCCTGAACTCAAAGCTATCAATATGGATCACATTGAAAACCATTTGGATGCTGAAAAAGCTAATTGGAAATTCTTTGAAACTTTACCATATGTAAAACGTACCGAAGTTGTTAAGAACTTGCCAAAGACAACCCAAATGATTCAACCTTTATTTGAATTCTCTGGCGCTTGTGCTGGTTGTGGTGAGACACCTTATGTAAAATTGTTGACTCAATTGTTCGGTGACCGCATGGTTGTTGCTAATGCAACAGGTTGTTCTTCAATTTACTCTGGTAACTTGCCTACAACTCCATATGCTAAAGATGAAAAAGGTCATGGTCCTGCTTGGGCTAACTCTTTATTTGAAGACAATGCCGAATTTGGTTTAGGAATGCGTTTTTCAATTGATCAACAAACATCTTTTGCTAAACAATTGTTAGAAGGCTTAAAAGATAAAGTTGGTGTAGAATTAACTGAAAAATTGTTAAACAATCCTCAATCAAATGATGTTGAAATTGATGAACAACGTGGTCTTGTTGCTGAATTGCGTACAAAATTGACAAGTATCAATTCCGCTGAAGCTAAACATCTTGATAAATTAGCTGACTACCTCATCAAAAAATCTGTATGGATTTTAGGTGGTGATGGTTGGGCTTACGATATTGGTTTTGGTGGTCTTGATCATGCTATTGCTTCTGGCAAAAACATCAACATTATGGTAATGGATACAGGTGTTTACTCAAATACTGGTGGCCAGCAATCAAAAGCAACTCCAATGGGTGCTTCTGCTAAATTTGCTACTGCAGGTAAAGCAATTCCTAAGAAAGATTTGGGCATGATAGCTATGTCTTATGGCAATGTTTATGTTGCTCAAGTTTCAATTGGAGCTAATGATAGCCAAGTAATCAAAGCCTTAAATGAGGCTGAAGCATATGATGGTCCATCATTGATTATCGCTTATTCTCACTGTATCGCTCAAGGTTTCAACTTGATTGACGGTTTGTCTCACCAAAAGGCTGCTGTTGAATCTGGTTCTTGGCCTTTGTACCGTTACAATCCTGAAAACGTTAAAGAAGGTAAAGCTCCATTGAGCCTTGACTCAAAAGCTCCAACCAAACCATTAGCTGAATATATGGCTAATGAAACACGCTTCCAGATTGTTAACAAACAAAATCCAGAGCGTTATGAAACTCTTGTAAACAAAGCTCAAGAAAACGTTAATGAAAAACGTTCACTTCTTGAACATATGGCTGAATTTAAAATTGCCGAATAACGCTTTGTTTTAACTATTCAAAACTCTCCAATCAATGATTGGAGAGTTTTTTATAATTAACAACAAAAACCCTCATACTTATAAAAGTACGAGGGTTTTTGTTAAAAGAAAACACTACTTGATAATTAAGCCACGTTTAGGAAAACCTTTACGTATCCTTTTCAATAAAATTTTAGTTTGTTCCTCAAAATTTTTATTTTTTTGAAAAACACGTAACTCCTTTCGTCTTGCGGCTGCATTTGCTAAACCGATATTACAATCAAGTCGCAAAAATTTCCACATATCAGCAGTATTAAAAAATGCGCTATATCCTCTCAAAAGCAAATCCTTAACCCAAGCCATTTCTGGTCGAGCAAACTTCTTTTCAATTGGAAGCTCTATTCTTTCTTGAGGTCTATAAATCTGCGCGATAACTACATTAGCCAATAATTTATCGACAGCATACGTTTGAGGTGAAAATACCTCAACATCAAACAATCTTGCCGAAAAATCAAGTCGCGGCACTTCGAAAAAAATAAAATCAATGTGCGGCAACATTTTAGGCAACGTCTGAGCAGCAAGAAGAGATAGCCCAACTCCTGTAATAACCAAAACTTTAGGCTTAGTCTTACATGGAATACTTCTAATTACTTGATTAATATCCCATATAATCTCCCGACTTGTTTGACCATAGGCTTGCTGATGATTCTTCAGAACCCAATCTTTAGAAAAACCAAGTTCTATCATACCATTCTCAAACCATTGAGCATTAGGAATTTTTTGATTAAAACTCCCTTGCAGATTTCCTACCGTAACAAATTCAGGATATTTACCGTATTTATCACGATAGCGAACAGCAATTTCAGCAGCATAATCTAACGCTCTAGGACTTTCCCCAAAAACCAACATAATATCAGCTTCTGGAATGCTATCCATAGCAAATGAATGAACTTTGGAGTTATCCTCGCTCACAAACCTAGAAAAATTACCACCACCATTCTTATGATCATTTTGAATCACATCAAGTAATGACAATGGATTATTTTCATTATAGGTGCACCAATCCTCCATAAGTATCAAATGACGACAATCTTCTCTTGATAGAATCATAATCCTAGTTGATCTTTATATTGGACAATCAGTTTTCTAACTTGAGCTCGAACATAAGCGCAGGTATCTTTGCTAAACCACGGGAAATCCTGTAGTCTATCACAAAGAAGCTGAAACACATCCCCCTCTTGCAAACCAAAACCTTCAAAATTGTGATTTTTGTTCACTCCTAAGACATACCCTTTGACTGCTACTTTATAAATAAACTTAGCATCAAGAGCATATGCCCTTACATCCTTGGGTAAATGACATCTTTTTTCGCCCCATCCTTCAAAAGCTTTTACTACATTTGCAAGCATCAAATCTATCGCAAAACCATTAGGTCCCACAATTTCCGCCTCAAAAATTCTATCTTCCTCTGCAATAAAAGGATTTTCATAAAAAGACCAATTAATTTTCGGAAAATAGAAAAACAGTTCTTGAGCCACATTCAGAGAATATCCTCTAGACGAGAAAACCGCAACCTTTTTCAAACATTCTTTTGGTGTAAAAACTTCCGCCAATCCGTTTATCACACCAGCCTCAAAACTAGGATTATACTTATTTACAACATCCTTAGGGACGCCTAAAGAGTGTAAAATAAGTTTAAGCCAAAACTCTATTCTATAACCATAATTAATATGTGGCGAAGAACAAAACGCTGGAGTACAAATCAAATTCGGATATACCCCAAAACGTTGATAAAAATTGTGTAAAAATACTGCTGCTTCTGCGGCGGCTCTAAAATTATCACCCACCACCAAAACAGCATCTACAGGCTTAAGCCCTCCATAAATTGAAATAGATGGAACAGCTCTTACCTTACCAGATCTTTCAATCCTCAAATTGCTAAATGTTAGCCATGTCTCACTGCCAAGCAGCTCTCTGTGTTTATACACAGAAATTTCTCTACCTTTCTTTGCCATAAGCTTTTATTTTTTAAAATTAAACATAGGGAATTCATAATTATTAACTGGCATCTTTAATACAACACCTTTAGACAAAAATCAAGACAAAAATATTGACATATAAACAAAACATGCCTACAATCTACAACAAGACAAATATAAAATGCATATAATTATGAAAAAACTAGAATTTTTACCTCCTGATGCTATCGTGCAAAATGAGGCTGAAGCACAAAAGAAAGTTTTAGATAGTATTAAGCTTAAACTAACATTCAAACCATACCTTATAATTTTTTCCAATAACAATGACGATGATACAAGTGTCGCCTTTTGTTGGAGAAGTTTATTAGCTGATAAAAAATCAGAAATAATGATTTTTGCATTTGAAGATGATTTAAACTTAATGAAAGATTTCGACAATTACGAATACATTCCTCTTTCTCAGGAAAGTACGTTTATAATTGAAGACAGAATCTTTACTATCAAACATTCTCATAAAGGTTATGAACTGATGGAGTTGCCATATGTTTACTCTGAACGACAAGCAAAATCTATCGCTCGCGTTGTAAATGCTGATTTGAATCTTGTTTGGGATATATGTCTAGCTTACTGTGAAAATGAACCTTTATGTTACGTATGGTACGGAAAGTCCAATATCGATGAAAGCAAAAGCTTTTATATTCCCGTATTTCCGAAAGATGTCGATAAAATAAATTACTTAGACTATCTTGGTTTCATAAACAAAAACAAACCTATCATTAATGAAAAAATGATTTACGAATTTGTTTATGATAAAACCGATGGGTTAGTAATTAAAAGACTTTGTCCTATGCTAAATGACGGTCCGCATTCTTGATATCAAGATGCGGACCTCATTTTTTATTTTAACTTATCAGGATTCAATCCTTGTAACTCTTTAACCACAAACACCCCATCTTTCCTTATCAATTTATCATCAAACCAAATCTCACCACCACCATGCGCCTTGTCCTGTATTAAAACTAAATCCCAATGCACACTAGATCTATTTCCATTAAATGTTTCATCACTATAAGAATTACCAATAGCCATATGAAGAGAACAAGCAATCTTTTCGTCAAATAAAATATCCATCATTTCTTTTCTGATATAAGGGTTTACTCCAATGGCAAACTCACCCATATATTTAGCTCCTTCATCAACTGACAATTGTTTTTGCAATTTATCATTATTAGCTCTCGATTCGGCCTTTATAATCTTTCCATCTTCAAATTCTAAATATATGTTTGAATAATATACTCCTCCATACAAAGTATCTGTATTAAATTGAATGTATCCATTAATTGAATTTTTAACAGGCGCTGTATAAACTTCTCCGTCTGGAATATTCATATTTCCATCACAAACTACTGCTTTCAAATCTTTAATCGAAAATTCCAAATCAGTATTAATACCTTTAATTCTAACCTTGTCGGTTTTATCCATCAACTTCTTTAATGGTTGCATGGCTTTGCCCATTTTTTTATAATCAACCAAACAACAATCAAAGAAAAAATCTTCTAACGATTTTTTAGACATTTTTGATACTGCTGCCATCGTATCATTTGGATACCTCATCACACACCACCGTGTATTAGGGATTCTAGCATCAAAATGCACCAGATTATAATAAATTTCATTGTAAGTTTTCATTTTAGCAGGAGAAACATCAGACATTGCGAACAAATCATCATATCCCCTAACTGCCACATAACAATCCATATCATCCATCAACGATTTGTGCCACTTTGCATATTGTTCAATCTGCTGTGGATTTGCATTATCTACCAAATTTTTAACAAATGAATTGTCATTATACATATAAAATGGCACTGCTCCCATCTTTGTAGCAATTCTAATAAATTCATTGAATAAATCTTTAGTAGATTCGCTAAAGGCTTCAATATAAATTTTTTCACCTTTTTTAAGTTTAACTGAGTTTTTCAAAATATTTTCAGCAAGTTTTGTAATTCTATCATCTATCCTCATAACTCATAATCCTTTAATAAGCTCATTCAGCAACTTAACACCAAAACCTGATGCCAAACCATCTTTATCCAATCTTAACCCACTCATATCAATATGAGCCCATTTAGTATCTTTTTCAATAAACTCCTGTAAAAAAGCCGACGATGCTACTGATGCACTTTCTCCAACTGGTAAATTTTTTAAATCGGCAATTTTAGAACTCAACATCTTTTTATATCTACTATCTAAAGGCATTTGCCACAATTTTTCCCCACTCAGATTACCAGCCTCTATCAAATCTTCTACTAACTTTTCATCATTTGAAAAAACAGCTGCATAAACATTACCTAACGTAGTTTTGAGCGACCCAAATGTTGCAATATCAACCAATCTTGACACTTTATAATTATTCTGCAAATAAGATAAACAATCTGCCACCACTAAACGTCCTTCAGCATCTGCATTAACAACTTCAACTGTTTTTCCTTTAAATGAAGTATAAACGTCACCTATTTTCATAGCTGTTGCACTCGGAATATTTTCAACCAAACCAACAACGGCCACCAAATTTTTACGTACCCTTTGTAATGCTGCCACTTTCATTGAGGCAACAACCGCTGCAGCTCCAGCCATATCCATTTTCATTTCTATCATACCTTGATTCGACTTCAAACTCAAACCGCCTGCATCGAAACAAACTCCTTTGCCAATCAAACCAAGATCATAATCTTTTTTATCTCTATTACCAATCCAACGCATCACAACAACATAAGGCTTATTGTCACTTCCTTTTCCAACAGCATCAATCAAACCTAAACCATTAAGTCTAATTTGTTCACTATCTAACACATCTATATCAAGACCCAGATAAGTAAGTCTTTTTATATCAGAAGCAAAAACTTCTGGCGTCAAATAACTGGCAGGTTCATTACATAAATCCTTACAATACCTAACACCATTAACCATCGCAACATAAGGTTTAAAATATTCTGTTGCTTCTTTTTCATTTTCTACTCGTAAAATTATCCTTTCCAATTTGGTATATTCTTCAGCTTTTTTCTCTGTTTTATATTTATCAAAACTATACGAGCCCAACAAAACACCATAAGCTAAGTTTAGTGCTATATCTTCACTCTCTGTAGCAATATAAGCACATTCAACGTCAAACAAATTTTCAAAAAGAAACTGCCCAGCATCACGAATTGCTAAAATATCATTTTTCTTACCTAAACCAAATAATATTATTTTTTCACGAGCACCATACACCACACAAACCTGATTAGCTTTTCCTTCAAAACCAGACTGTAAAATAGCACTTTCTACTAATTTAATTTCATTTGCCGTTAAAAAATCTATTGCAGTCTCTTGTCCCTCAAACATTGCAATTACCTTGACAACATTTTGAGGTTTATCATTCGTAAAAATAACCTCTAACATATCAATAACACCCCTACTCCTAAGCATTATCATTTCTATATACATCAGTTTAAGTATTTTTTTATAAAATAAAACAAAAAAAAACACTATCCTCATCAAATATTTTATGGACAAAAAACCAAATATATGCTATGTTTTGTCAAACAAGTTAAGAGGAACTATTCTTGTCAAAACAAATAAAATATTTAATCAAAGCTATTACAGAAGAACTTAAAGAAAGTTCTGAACTTTCTCTATTGTTAAAAAGAATTACTCATAAGTACATTGCTCAACAAAAAGCATCTAAAAACAAAAGTAAAGATCGTGGTTATGAAAAAGGAAATAAAAAGCCTAAAAACCAACCCAACACATCTACTAAAAGTCAAGATAAAAATAGAATTAGGCAAATTGTTGAAAAACATCATATTGGTATTCCTCATATTAAAATAACCAATCAACCCAAACTATCTGAAGAACAAAAATTAATCATAAACTGGGACTTTGAAGGTATTAATCTTCATAGAGAAACTCTTTTGTTATCAACATATTTTCAAAATGCCCTCCAAACTTCTGAAAATTATGATGTAGGCAATCGCTACAATCCAAAGGAATATGATTTAAATCATATTCCAATTTGGAATGAAATGAAAAAATTTAAAAACTTTCAAACAATGTGGGCTCCTATATGCCAACAACTTTCAATCATAGGATACCCTCCCGAAGACCTAAATTTGCTAAATATCTATGATGTTGCATATCTTATAAAAAAACACAATAAATCTACCCCCCCCTACAAATCTATGAGTTGCCAACGTACAAAATTTTTAAAAATGTTTGCGGCATGCTATAGCGATGAATTTATTTCAAAAGAACGACTAATAGGACGTGAAGAAACAGCTAAAAATTTTATCGAATATATTAGTATTCTTGATACCGACAAAGAAGTATCAGATAGTCGCTGGGAAGCATTATTACATTCTGCTTCCCTTTACAATGTACATCATAAGAAAAATCGCCAATTTGCAATTGAACTTGATGAGTACCATCAGATAAATGATTTTGCTAATCTTACTCTTTGCTACGCTGAACCATATCACAGAATTTTACACACCCCTCAGGAAATTGATTTAAACACGAATATTGTTTATTTGGGAGGTCTTAGACAAGAATTCCAAGTTATTCGCGACCCTGAAAAAGAACGTCAATATCTAAGAGGAAACGTCAGAATAACTAAGAAGGAACGAGACTAAATGGATATACTGCTAAAAGAGATAAATTCTTTGCGATGTGGTTTTATCGGCACTCCTCTTACAGATGCGGATATTGATTTATTTCAAAAAGAATTATCTGAAAGCGGTTTTAACACACTTCCTGAAATAGTTATAACTTTTCTAAAACATTATAATGGTTTTCTACTAGAAAATCGCTGTTTTTGGGGAATTAATACCAACGAACATTATACTAATGATATTCTTGGTGAAAATGCTATTGCTCAAAATCCTCAACCAAACAATCTACTGTTGCTCGGTTCTACAGAAACGACTTATATTGGTTGGTTCAAATCAACTAACAACTATTCAATGATTGACAAAAACGATTTTATGGTGCTACATAATTTCAATAATTTTCAAAATGCTGTGCGATACATATTAAAAATTGATGACTAATATATATACTTATACTCACACAACCTTAAAACAAGCTGCTGAAACAATAAAAAATGGCGGACTTGTAGCATTCCCTACCGAAACCGTATATGGTCTTGGAGCAAATGCTTTTAATAGTCAAGCTGTTGCTAATATCTTTGCAGCTAAAGGACGTCCTAGCTTTAACCCTTTAATATCTCATATCGCAGAAATTGATACATTATTTGATTTAGTTCAAACTGATGAACGTGTAATTGCTCTAGCTAAACAATTTTGGCCAGGCCCGCTTACATTTGTACTAAAGCGCAAAGAACAAAACAAATCTCTTGATTTAGTATGCGCAGGCCTACCAACCATGACTATAAGAATGCCCAACCATCCAATTGCTTTAGATTTAATAAGAACTGCTGATGTTCCTATCGCTGCTCCCTCAGCCAATCGCTCTCAAACAATATCCCCAACTACAGCACGTCATGTTTTTGAAAGTTTAGGACACAAAGTAAATATGATACTAGATGGTGGGTTTTGTAAAGTTGGTGTTGAATCAACTATTATTGACCTAACTACAAGCAAAACTGTTCTACTTAGAGCAGGTGGCTTAGCTAAAGAAGACATAGAGAAATTTTTAAATGAAGAAGTTTTATTATCTCAAGGCAACCCTGATCTTCCATCATCGCCAGGACAAATGCTAAAACACTACGCAGCTAAGCTCCCTACACGCATCAATGTAAAACCTGAAGATAAAAAAGATAACGAATTTTATATTGGTTTTGGTAATATAGAATGTAACCTAAATCTAAGCCCAAGCAGCAACCTCATCGAAGCTGCTGCTAACTTATTTGCCTATATGCATCTAGCCGAAGAACAATCAGAATATTCTTCTATCGCTATATCACCAATACCCCAAACAGGTTTAGGTCTTGCTATAAACGACCGTATAAGGCGTGCATCATATTCAAAATAAAATTATCTTCTATCAATTATAATCTGATACATATTTTTCGACATATAATATTCTGCTAACTGTAAAATTCCAAACATTACAGCGTACAATCCCACCACAGTGGAAATGGTAATTGCTCCAACCAAAGGATATGCCAAAATAATTAAGCCAAAAACAATACCTATTATTCCCATCAATACAGACCAACCCCAAGGAAGTTCATAGCGCTTTAGTTCAAAAGCCCCTATCAACTGAACAACACCAACAGTTAAACTCCACAAAGCTAAAATTACTGGTAAACTTGCTGCCGTAATACCTAAATTTGCCATCAAAATTAAACCAACAACTAAATCTAGCGCACCTACCAATAAATACCAACCAGATCTAATCTCAATTGATGACATAACATAAAATGCACCAGCCAACACAAAACCAATACCAATATAAAAAGCTAATGCTAACATCGTCCCGAAGGGATTAAACCAAACAAATCCTCCTAAAAACAACATAACAATCCCCGCAACGAGATTCCATTTGCTTCCTTTAAACCTTGCTGTAACCATTTGCTAATCTCCTATATTAAATATTCCTTATTATAATATAAGAATAGCTATCATCTTTTTCAAATATTCATCTTAATTTTAGTCGGAAATTTTCGCTTCCAATAATCTTCTACCTGAAATACTACAGCACCCCAAACCGCAGAAAGTATAGAACCACATAAAATTCCTAAACGTACTTCTCCTTGCATTGCTTCTGGTAGTGATAAGTTTCCTACAAACAAAGCCATTGTAAAACCAATTCCAGCGACACAAGCTACACCATACAAATCTATCATTTTAACTTCACGTGGAAAATCAGCTATTTTTACTCTAACCAACAAAAATGTTGTAAGAAAAATTCCAATTTGTTTACCAAAAAACAAACCACAAATAATACCAAGTGTCAATGTATGAGTAAATGTTTCAAAAGTAACATCTCTTAAATATAATCCTGCTGATGCAAACGCAAAAACAGGAAGAATTAATAAATCGACCCAAGGTTTTATTGAAACAGATAACTTTTCTAAAGGCGAATACTGTTTTGATCTAACTCGCATAGGATAAGCCATTGCCACAACCACTCCTGCAATTGTTGTATGTATTCCGCCATTCAAAAAACAATACCACAAAACCACACCAAGGATTAAATATGGACTAAATCTTGTAACTTGCATTCTATTAAGCATATATAAAGCTACACAACTCAAACTCGCATAACCTAACAAATCAACAGAAACACCTTGATTATAAAACAATGCAATAATTAAAATCGCACCCAAATCATCAAAAATAGCTATAGCTAACAAAAATATTTTAGCTGCTTGAGGGATTGCCTTACCAACCAACATCAAAACACATATTGCAAATGCAATATCTGTAGCTGTTGGAATAGCCCACCCATTCATATATTGTGGTTGTCCATTATTTATAAGTGCATATATAATTGCAGGACACAAAATCCCTCCCAAAGCTGCCAAAGCTGGAACTAATATTTGTTTAGGATCAGACAAAAAACCCTCTTTCATTTCTCTTTTTAGTTCTAAACCAATCTGCAAGAAAAAAAACACCATTAAAACATCATTAACCCACCATTCCAATGACTTAGAAAAAGACAGAGAACCAACACCAACAAACAATTTTGTTTCCCAAAAACTCTCTATTGGTCCATGCAAATATGTATTTGCACAAATAATTGAAGCAAACATTGCAACAATCATTAAAATACCACTTGTCATATCATTATAAACAATTTTTTCCAACCACTCTTTTATCTTCATATCAAACACCATAAGTAATTAAAATTACAGCAATACTAAATTCTATATATTAATATTTAATAAAAAATAGCCCCACTTTTAAGAGAGGCTATTAGCATTTTAGAAAATATTAATCAACATAAATAATTTCGTTAGAAGCATTTTCAACACATTCTTGCCGAACTTTACCAGTCTTGCGCGAAACTATAGTGTAACATTTAGCTTCTGGCTCAGCAATATAAACTTTTGGATTTTGAGGTTTTCTATATCTTTTGTACCCTCCCATAATCTCTCCAGCAATCATGACACCCACAGCTGTACCAACAATTCCAGCAGTAATATCACTTGCATAATAACCAACTTTATTATGGTGTGGGTGCTTTCCCCATCTTTTTGCCAGAGCAGGATTTGCAACAAATAATGCTGCTAACAAAATTATAACAAACTTTTTCATTTAACCTCTCCTAAAAAATATTTAGTCTTCTGGTTTATTATCTTTTTCACGAAATTGTTTATGATGTTTCTTAAATTTTTCTTCATGATGCTTTCTCATTTTTTTAAACTCTTCTTTTTGTTCATCAGTTAAGATTTTTTCAAATTCTTGCATATTTTCTTTACGCAATTTATCCATTTTTTCATGAAGCTCTTTTTTCTGTTCCATCAATGGTTTCATTTTTTCACGACCATCTTTTCTAATTTTATCAGCTTTTTCTTTTTGTTCTTCCGATAACTTAAGTTTCTCTGCCAATTTTTCTTGATGCTTTACCATTTCAATTGGTGGACGTTTATCAAACTTATGTTCATTATTTTTTGCGTTAGCACACAAAGCACTACCCAACAACACACTCATACAAACTGTTGCTAATATCAATTTTTTCATATCATTTCTCCTTGTAAAAATTCAAGTTTTTCTGCCAAAATTTTTCTAGCATTATACAATCTAGATTTTATTGTACCTTCTGGTTCGCCAAGTTTTTTTGCTATTTCTGCAATCGTAAACTCTTCAAATTCAAACAAAATAACAACTTTACGCATTTTTCTTGGCAAATCATTTATTGCTTTCAAAATAATTTTCTGTCTAAGTTTAGCATCAACAATTTTTTCTTGCGATGCCATAACCGATTTACTCTCTAAAACCTCTTCCGAAGTTATTTCATTACTTTTTTGACGATATTGTGAAGAACGAAAATAATCTTTACATACATTAGCTGCTATTGTTGTAATCCAAGCACGAAATTTTCCACTTTCCGTATATGATGACAAGTTTTGCCATGTCTTGATATAAACTTCTTGCTCAATATCTTCATTGTAAGAACCAGTTATTTTCTTTATAACGGCTTTAATAAATCCTTTATTTTGTTCAATTATTTCTCTCATTTAACTCACCAAAAGCAAACCATAATCATCAACTGGAAAACCTAAATTTTCTATATAGCTTTGTTCATTAACTGGCTGCTCTATTCCTAGATCCCAGTAATACATATCATCTACTTGATATTTTTTAGGCATCATAACAGAAATAAAGGCAACACAAACAAGCATCACAGCAACAGAAAAAATTTGCTTATTTCTTTTTTTTCTAGCTAAATATAAAGGTTTTGCTTCTCTAATTAATGTAGAAATATCTTGCATAACCAACCTCCTTTCTACCACTTAAAACGATGCTAACTTGTAAAAAGTTCATTTTCAATTAAAAAATTTTTTTCAAAATTAAGATTGCATTTAAAAACAATTTGATATATACCAACAACCACTAATAGTTATTGCTTCGTCGTCTAATGGTAGGACAGCGGATTCTGACTCCGTCAATCTTGGTTCGAGTCCAGGCGAAGCAGCCAGCTTGGATAGGGCTAGCGGAAATTTTCGCTAGCCCTTGATTTTTAAGGCTTTCAGCGAGTTCGATTGATTTCATATACCCAATTTGTACATTTTCGTTATCATTTGCCTGTAACCTTTGTTCTGCAACGGTTTGCATCGGTTCGTGCGGCAACACTTTATTTCCTTTCGGATTGTTAATATTTACAAATTCATTAAACGGAAATCTTAATTTGTAACTGATTACGCCTTCGGTCAAAGTAATCTTTTCAAATACAAATTTTAAGAGAAGTCTTTTCATTTCATAATTAGATGATTTTTCAAAAAAGTATCCTGCTTGTGTAGCAATATCCAATAGTCCTAAAATTGTATCATCAAAGCAGATATCTGCTTTTTCATGAGAAGCTATTTTCCTTTTAATGCGTTCTATTTTTAGCTGTATATCGTTCCGTTTTGTATCAAATGACTCTCTATCCAGTTCACCATCAAGCCTTAAATCAAATAATGTATCCATCTTTTCTTTAAGTTTTTCTTGTTCTGTTTTAAGTCTTTTAATCTCTTCGGAATTGAATTTTCTTTCAGATGCTTTGGCTGTTTTGAGTTCTTGTTGTAGTTCTGTTATAATATTTTCAGGTAGTCTTATACAATTTAAAATTGAGCTCACACGATTAGTAAATTCTTCTTCACGAATATACATTCTTGTTTTATCTTTATGCCAGCATGCTACATAGCTGAATATTCCTTTTTTTAATTCACACTGACATATTTTGTTAGTTATGCCACAAGTAACTAATCCACGAAAAAGAAAATTCTTTTCAGATTTTTTTGTACATTGTCCGCCTCTAATTGCTTTCTGTTTTTGGCATAAATCCCATAATTCTTTGGATATAATAGGTTTATATTCAATCAAAAGTTTTGGCTTTTGCGTTTAGTTTAGCAAGTGAGATAGAACGTCAACTCATTTCTGAACGCACTAAAAATTCACTTCAAAGACTAAAAAATGAAGGAAAGCATTTGGGAAGACCTTTTGGTTTTACTTATAAAAAGCTTGAGAAAAAGCACAACAAGATAAAAGAACTTTTAGATAAAAATGTATCAAAATCAGAAATTGCAAGGCTCATGGGGTGTACTTGGCAGACTTTACATCGCTATATAAACAATGCATTTCCTGATAAGGCATTACAAGATGTAATATCAGAATCGTAATGAAGCTGTTATTTCATCACGGTTTTGGATTTTTCTCATTGTACCTTTAGTCCTGATTTTATTTTATGCAGCAAGAAAACTTCTTATCATTTGGACTTGTTCTTTCATTTCCAATATTTCTGAACGGTGATTAACAAGTATACAATAAAGTTGGGCTGATTTTCGTTCTTGTTTGCTACCATTCTGCCAGCCAAAGTTCAAAAGTCGCTCAATGTAGCGACTTTTTTTATTTACTTAAAAAAGATATATTATTTAAAAGATAAACCTCTTTATTAAAGATAGTACTGCTATAATTATGACGTAAACCAATACAAAATATATTCCGTAAGATAACAAAGTTTTTGGATTAAATATCTTTTGCACAAGTTTATTTTTAATACATAACTTTGTGATTTTTATTTTTCCTTGCTAGCTTGCATGAATTCTGATTTGCAGATTTAATTTTAATTCTTTTATAACTTTACCATTCCTTTCAACTTCATATAAATATCCAAATGCATGCCTAGACGTACTTGGTGTATCTAAATATGTTTTTCTTATTAAATACTCTTTTAATTCCTCTAAAAGTTTTTGTTTGAATATATAGAAAGATGCTATATCTCCATTTTCTTTTATTACCAACATTCCACCATCAGCATCATATAATCTATTCCACTTTCTATTCGGCATCATTCCTAATGCTATTGATAATAGAAAATCCCCTATTTTAACCCTATAAACATCTAAATCTTTTAGATTTAATGGATTTTCTCTTTGAATTAATCTAATTAAATCTGTTAATGATGTTCCCTTTTTCTGGTAATAATAAAGAAGTATCAAAGATATTATTTCTGGAAATTGAGTGTCTATAACTTGTAGATTATTATTGAATATATCACTGTCCATATATGAGAAAGATATAGATTTAATCTTACTCAATAATTTTTTTGCCTTTGTTGTTGTATCATTAATATTATCATTAACAATATATGTAAAATTAGTAGCTTTACTTGCATTTAGCAAAGTACTTGTTGCTTTACTTAAATTAGATTTAACACTAAATCCATAGGTTTGATTTGTTTTTGTGATTGGCTCATTTACTGTTATTATTATATCTTTCTTTTCTTGACTTGATGCCTTTAGATTTGGATTTAACAATTCCTCTAAAAATCTTTTTACTACTGGAATACCAAAAGTTCTTTCCTCATTTGATTTTATTTCTTTTAATAAGTAATCTGCCATACTCCTAAAAGATTCTAATGATATTTCTTTTTGTTTTATATTGCACTTATATATCTCAACTTTCTCTTTGTTAATTCTATATGATAAATTATATCCTGTTTCTTGTTGCTTTTTCTCAACACTTATTATTGAACAAAATTCATTATCTATTAAATCTAAATTATAATTACAACCTTTCAATTCTTTATCTGATATTGCTTTGAACAAAGCATATACTTCACTCCACTCTCCAGAATTTAATGTTTCAAAATTACTCATACATTCAACCTTGTTTCATCTAAAATTAAATCGTCACCATTTAGGTATCTTACTATCTGATCTGCTACTGCTTGAACTGCTGGAACTGCAACACTATTACCTAATTGTTTCATCGCTTGCCTATTAGAAACTGGAAATTCATACCAATCAGGAAAACCTTGCATTTTTCTTCCTTCTTCAGGCCCTAATCTTGTCGGAACACCATCAACTAAATAACAATCCCAATTTCTTCTATCATCTATTGAACTTCCTACACCACCAACCCTCAGTGTAAATCCTATTTTTTTATTACATTTTGCACCCCAAATATCATCCATTGTCATTTTTAATTCTTGTTTTGGAGGAAAAACAAATCGTTCTTTGTAATTATCTTCTCTTCTAAAACCAACCATATATAATCTTGGTCTATGTTGAGGCACACCATAATCGCTAGCAAAGACTATTTGATATGTAAAATCATAATTTAATTCTTTTTCTATTGTTTCTTTAATAATATTAAATGTATTACCATTATCATGGTTTAACAGATATCTAACATTTTCTAAAAAAATACATTTAGGTCTTTTAGCTTTAATAATGTCCCTCAAAATAAAGAACATATTACCTCTACTTTGCTTTGTTTCAGCAAACCCTCTACCATAACCTATTTGACTAAATGATTGACATGGAAAACCAGCACATAATATATCAAAATCTGGAATTGAATTATAATCTAGCTTTAATATATCATCATTAAAATTACCATTTTCAAACAATTCAGTATCAAGCTTTTGTATATTATGTTGATATGTTGCTCTTGCGTACTTATCAATTTCACTAGCCAACACACATTTACATCCCACATTGTGAAAAGCAATGTGAAAACCACCAATACCTGCAAATAAATCTACAAATTTATACTTATGTTTCATTATAAACCCTTTTATACTTAATTATCATACAAAAAAAATATAATTAAAAGTCATTTTTAATTAATAAACACAAATCCCTACACTTATTGACTATTTATAAGATGTCCATCAACCAATTTGAACAGGGCTTCGATTTTGTATCGTAAGCCTTTGTTGTTGAAAATAATATATAAACTTCGGCGTTACTTAGCTTCAAAAATACTCCTAGATTACCAGAATGGAAATCCCTCAAAATATTTGACAAAAAAATACAAAAATGATATTATGAACTTAATGGTATTTACTAAGGAGGTTTTGATGGAACAAACAATAGATCTAGGGGAGGGGAGAACTTATAAATACTCCAAGAGTTATGAGGGAATCACGTATACACGTCCTGATGGCAATAGTTTAACGGTTAGCTTTCGAAGATTTACTGATGGTGATGCGCATTCATGTGGAGATTTTTTTGGAATTAGTGTAATTCTCCACAAAAAACCTAAATTTGGCATCATAAAACAAAAAGAAGAGTTATTGTTTAATCATAACATACCCTTTAGTAAAAATAATTCTCAAGATGTTAAATTGGCGAAATTATCAATTAGTGAACTACTAAAAAAAGAAAATATAGTCATTACTGACAATAAAGATAAAGAACTTGAAGAAATAATTAATCAAACTAGAAAAACTATCATATCTGAAGGCTTTGAAGCAAGAGAAGTTTACGAAAAAGAAAGAGAAACAAATCTACAAAAGACTAAACTCAGTAAAGAACAAAAACAACAAGCTGATTATAGTAACGTAGCTAGAATAATAAAAAGTTTTACCTCTCACAATAAATAAAAAGCTATCACATCATCAAAAATAGGCTAGACATGATCGGATATCCTAGCTTATGTACCTTTTAACAGCTATTTGCCTTATTTTAACAAATAGTTATTCCTACAATTTTTAGTTTCTTTTTACTGTTTGCCTCTTCTCTTAAGATTTCGCTTCAATCGTTCTTCTTTTTCTTGTCTTTTTTTTGCTCTTTCTTCAGCCCTCATCTTGGCTCTATTACTAAAACGTGAAAGCTTTTGTTCTTGTTTGCTCTTTAATTGCTCTTCTTTTTCTCTTTCAGCCTCTTCTGCTGCTTTTTTTTGAAAACGCGATGCTTTTTCTTGCTTGCGTTTCATCATTTCATCATATTTTTTCTCTCTTTTTTCTGTATTTTCAATAGCTTTTCGTTTAAACCTGCTTTTCTCATTAGCTCTTTCTTCTGCTATTTCAGCTCTACGTTTAGCAAGCCTTTTTTCCTTTTCACTAAGTAATTCTTCCGTTTCTTTATTTACCAATGAAGAAGCATCTTCTTGCACAACCTTTTTTTCCTCAAACTTTTCCTCCTGAATAGCATCCTCAATCTTTTTTTCTGCAATTTTCTTAACATATTCATCCTGCAAATCTTTTTTAGCAACAAATGATACTGCATCTAAAGCTTCTACCCTATTTACTAAAAAAACACTTATAACCGCAACAACACACAAAAAAAACTTAACCATCGTTTTCTCCTTATCAAAACCACAAAGCATAATTTATACGCTTTTATTTGACTAATCAAGTGGTTGTATGATACAAGATAATAAAAATAAAATTTTAGGAAAAAAATACAATGAAAAAAATTGTTGTAGCCGCCGCAGCCTTAGTAAAAAACGATAAATTATTCATCGCTCAACGTCCTGCCAACAAACAACCTCCTCTTGTATGGGAATTTCCAGGAGGAAAGCCTGAAAACAATGAAACCTTACCTCAAGCATTAAGACGTGAACTTCAAGAAGAACTACATGTTGATACTGAAATTGGTGATTTTATTATGAAAGTAAACCATTCTTATGACTTCGCTGAAGTGGAAATCAATTTATTTTGGGCAACCTTAAAAAATCCGAATGACAAAATTATTGATAATGAACATGTTGCAACTGCATGGATATCGATGAACGAAGTTGATAATTACGAATTTGCTAAAGCCGATATTGAGTTAATAAAAAAGTTAAAACAAACAGGTTTTAGCTTAAAAGTTTCATAACAAAAGCCCCTTGAATAAGGGGCTTTCAAATATGGGGCGAATGATCGGATTCGAACCGACGACATCTGGTACCACAAACCAGCGCTCTAACCAACTGAGCTACATTCGCCATCCGTTACAGCTGTGATTTTTAACGTCAATCTATTCCAAAGTCAAGCTAATTTTGTAAAAATTTTTTTCCATTAATAATTTATTTCCTTTTTTCCTATACCATAAAGTAAGTACGGATGTTTTCCATGAGGATTTAAATGAAAATTAGTTTGGGGTACAAAAAAATAGCATTATCTCTTCTAGCTATTGGCTTTGTTTGTTATTCATATGATGCTTATGCCGCAAAAAAACGTACCATATCATCAATCGTTGTTGATGCTATAACAGGCGAAGTTATTACATCATCAAATGCTGATGAACATCGCTACCCTGCTTCCTTAACAAAACTTATGACCCTTTACATCACTTTTGATGCTCTAGATAAAGAAAAACTGAGTTTAGACACCAAACTAAAAGTGTCTAGATATGCGGCTAATCGCGCTCCATCTCGCATTGGCGTAAAGGCGGGCGAAACTATTACTGTAAAAGATGCTATACTAGCTCTTATTGTAAAATCAGCTAACGATTGTGCTGCTGTATTAGCAGAAGCTCTTGGTGAAACAGAGGATAAGTTTGCTAAAATAATGACACAAACTGCCAAAGATCTAGGAATGAAAAATACTACATTTAAAAATGCCTCTGGTCTTCCTAACCGCCACCAAAAAACTACAGCGCGTGATATGGCTATTTTAGGTAGTGCAATATATCACCATTTTCCCGAGTACTATGATTTATTTTCCACTACCAAGTTTAAATACAAAGACCAAACTTTTTATAGTCACAATCATTTGTTAAAAAAATTTAAAGGCACTGATGGTATGAAAACTGGCTATACATCAGCCGCTGGATATAATATTGTAACCTCAGCACAACGTGATGGTCATCGTGTTATAGCCGTAACGATGGGACATGACAGCATCAAAAGTCGTGATTATAAAGTTGCCCAATTAATGAATAGAGGATTAAAAAAATTAAACAAACAACCATCTAATCATTCTCGTATAGTAGCAAAACTTGAAATTCCTCACCTAGCTGATACAACATCTTCTTCAACAGATTCTATCTGGGCAATCCAAGTTGGTGCTTTTTCAAACTACATCAAAGCACGTAATTATGCCCTTGAAGTTCAAAACCG
This sequence comes from Alphaproteobacteria bacterium, assembly GCA_015062235.1. Taxonomy (GTDB): domain Bacteria; phylum Pseudomonadota; class Alphaproteobacteria; order RF32; family CAG-239; genus CAZU01. The sequence goes on from SUUZ01000001.1 coordinate 235,448, forward strand.
TTTACACCTGCCTTATGTGTCTAAAACAGAAATTAATGTTGAACCTGCATCAAATGGTGCCGCTATAGTATACCGCTCTCAATTAACTGGTTTTGCAAAAAATGAAGCGGATAAAACATGTTATCGTTTGAAAAAAGCAAATACATCTTGTATAGTTATACCAACAAATAATAATCAACAACTTGCAATGGCTGAAAAATGAGCGAAATAAATACCAAAGCCCATATTATAGTGATAGGTAATGAAAAAGGTGGAACAGGTAAGTCAACCCTTGCTATGCACTTGGCTATAAAATTAATGTTCGAAAATTTCAAAGTAGCAATTCTTGATTTAGATGGACGACAAGGATCGTTATCCAAATATATAGCTAATCGTCGTTCATTTTGTTGCAAAAACAATATCCATCTGCCCATTCCTACCCATTACATCTTTGAACCTCAACCCAAAGAAGCTAACAAGTTAGAAATAGAAACTCTCATTAAAGAACTTTCTAATCGATTTGATGCTATAATTATTGACACTCCTGGTTTTCGCAATTATCTATTTGAACTTGCTCACAAATTTCCGCACACACTAATCACACCTATCTCCGACAGTCTTATAGATTTGTCTGCTATCGCAGATATAAACCCCGATAATGGTGAAATTCTACAAGCTGGACACTATGCTGAATTTGTATGGGAAATAAAGAAAAAACTAGCAGCCCAGGGGCTTCCTTATTTAAATTGGATAATTTGCGGAAATAAGATCTCTCCCATTCATTCAAAAAATAAAAATATAGTATTTAACAAACTTGAAAATCTTGCAAAATTATATGGTTTTCGTTTCTCTTCAGGACTTAAAGACAGAGTAATATACAAAGAATTATTCCTTAATGGACTCACAGTACTAGATTTGAGTGTACCAGAACTTCATCATCGTATGACAATTTCGCACCTTGCTGCTAAAATGGAATTAAATTCATTAGCTGAATTTATCTTTCCCTAAGATAATGCTGATAACTTTGTCATAAAGCTTGTTTTTCAAAGCCACAAATGATAGATTGCAACCTATAAATATATAAATTGTTTAGGAGCTATCTATGATTATAACTGTGCCAACAACCCCATATACAGACCAAAAAATGGGAACAGCTGGTCTTCGCCGTAAATCAAAAGTTGTTATGCAAAAAAACTATGTTGAAAACTTTGTTCAAAGCATTTTTAATGTCATCGGGGATCTATCTAATAAAACATTTTTAGTAGGAGGTGATGGACGTTTCTATAATAACATTGCCATCCAAAAAATAATAAAAATTGCAGCTGCTAATGGTGTGAAAAAATTATTAATAGGACAAAAGGGGCTTATTTCAACTCCTGCTGGTTCTGTCGTAATTAGAAAAAACAAACTAAATGGTGGACTGATATTATCTGCATCTCACAACCCTGGCGGTGAAAATGGAGACTTCGGTTTAAAATATTCAAATGAAACAGGAGGGCAAGTACCTAGTTCTGTAAGCGATGCAATTTACCAACAAACAACAAAAATTAGTGAGTATAAAATTTGTGATGATTCAGATATAGATCTATCTAAACTAGGTTCGTTTGAATATTGTGGAATGCAAATTGAAGTTATCGATTCGGTAAAAGACTACGTAGAAATGATGCAAAATATTTTTGATTTTAATGCCATCAAAAAGATGTTTGCTAATGGTTTTACCATGCGTTTTGATGCTATGAATGCTGTTACAGGGCCATATGCAATTGAAATATTTGAAAACATTTTAGGTGCACCTAAAGGTTCTGTTGTAAATTTTATCCCTAAAGAAGATTTTGGAGGTCTTCATCCTGATCCTAATTTAGTTTATGCCAAAGAATTAGTTGATTTTATGTTCTCTGATAAGGCTGCCGATTTCGGCGCTGCCAATGATGGTGATGGCGACAGAAATATGATTCTAGGAAAAAGCTTTTTCGTAACACCTAACGACAGTTTGGCAATCATTACCGATAACTACAAACTAATACCTCATTACAAAAACGGAATTTATGGAGTCGCAAAATCAGCCGCTACTTCAACAGCGGTTGCCCGTGTTGCAAAAGAACACAATATAGGATACTACGAAGTTCCCACTGGTTGGAAATATTTTGTAAACTTGATGGATTCTAACCGTATTACTTTCTGTGGCGAAGAAAGTTTTGGAACAGGTTCATCTCATATCAGAGAAAAAGATGGCATTTGGGCTGTTTTATTCTGGCTCAACATTTTAGCTGCAACAGGCAAAACTGTTGAAGAAACGACCGTTGAACACTGGAAAAAATATGGACGTAGTTATTATATTCGTTTCGATTTTGAAGGAGTTGATACAGCTACCGCAGATACTTTAATGGCTGATCTTGAAACTAAGTTACCAAATCTCATAAACCAAACATTTGGAGACTTTACAGTCAAAGAGGCAGCTCCTTTTGTTTATAAAGATCCTGTTGACGAATCCATCACAAAAAATGGACTTATTATATATTTCACAGATGGTTCTCGCATCGTATATCGTTTATCAGGAACAGGATCATCAGGTGCAACAATTAGAGTATATCTAGAACGTTTTTCTGCCGAAGATATTTCTCAAAATCCTCTAGACATGGTATCTCCTCTAGCTGAAATAGCTCTTGAAGTTGCTGAAATACCATCCAGAACAGGAAAAGTAAAAGCTGATGTTATCACATAAAAAAATACAATTATTATCCTTACTTGTTTTTCCCTTGCTGACTCTATCACCTAGAGCTAGCGCTGGTTTGTATGGATTTCATCAATATAACCCTTACACAAAAGAAGAGCGTATATTAGACCTAAGTGAAGTGCCCGAAAGCATTCATAACTATCGTGCCGATATGCGCTCTAACCTTTCGATGATGATAGGCTATGCCAAAGAACAAAATCCTGATTTTAAAATAATTGTACATGAAGGACAAGATTTGTTAACTAAGAGCCTTTGGGAATATGATAGAGAGGGTTACAATAGAGCTCGCAAACAAGAAAACGCCCAAGACGATTCTTTCTTGTTTCACTCCCATTATCGTGAACTAGAACCGGAACGCTATACTCCAGCTTATGACTACCTTAATAGTATAGATGCAATAGCTATAAATAATTTATACTGCGGTAAAGGTCGAGAAAGCAATATTACTCATAACCACAAACTTGGTCTCATTACAATTGAACATTGCAAAAATAGTGACGATGTTGAAACTGCTCGCATTAATTCTATGATTGATCAACGTTCATCATATTTTTTTACAGAACTTAATAATGCCTTCAACAATATTGATGACCACAATAATATCAATGATTCTGCCAAAAACATTTATAAAATAGCCGAAGCTCAAAACGTTCTTATAATTAATGATGATAGCAATTATGCCACTAAAGAAGATATGATTAGTGATTTACTAAAAACAAACTATGATATTATTATTATGAAGCCTCTTTTCAAGCACAAAGAACGTTTTTCAGCCAATGATCTACAAAAATTACACTTTAAAAAAAATGGTTCTAAACGATTGTTAGTAGCTGAATTAAATGTATCTGAAGCCTCTCCTTACGATTATTATTGGAACAAAGATTGGAAAATTGGCAATCCAGAATGGATTGTTCGTAAATCCTTTTCAACAGAAAATAATTTTATAACTAAATTTTGGCACCCAGAATGGAAAAAAATAATATCTCGTCACTTTAAAGATATACTTAATGAAAAATTTGATGGTATCTTCTTTACTGGAGTCGAAAATTATCACTATTTTGAACAACAAAATCCTTTAGAGTAATCAAATGACTGAAGCTGAAATTTTTGAAATAACTAGAGATGCAATATTTACTTTGCTAAAAGTAGTTAGCCCCATTGTATGTGTAGCTCTTGGAGTGGGGTTGATTATAGGTATATTCCAAGCATTAACTCAAATTCAAGAAATGACATTAGCATTTGTTCCTAAAATTATATGCGTATTTTTAGCTCTTGTATTGCTTTTCCCGTTTATGTTTAACCAAATGCAAACATTATCTGATACTTTATTTTCTAAAATAGCGGGCGGTTAAACTAATGACTGAGCTATTTAGTATAACTTTATATAACTATTTAATGATTTTTATGCGCATAGGCGCGGTATTTATGCTTATGCCTGGTTTTTCTGCATCATATATCAATGTTCAAATACGACTTATCCTTGCTCTCACAATAACTATTATAATACTCCCAATAATAACCCCTCTATTGCCTCCTGAACCAAAAGAATTTAGCATATTATTACAATATATTATAAATGAAATAAGTATCGGGATATTTCTAGGTATTGTAATGCAAGTATTGTTTTTTGCCCTAAATCTTGCTGGTTCAATAGCATCTCAAGCAATCGGTTTCTCTAACGCACAAATTTTTGATCCAACATTTCAAGCTCAAACAATGTTAATTGAATCCTTTTTAAGCATAATTGCTGTAACATTTATCTTCATAACAAATATTCACCATATAATGTTTGAAGCAATAATAGATAGTTATCATCTTTTCATTCCTGGTGCTCCAATTCCTTGGGGAGATTTTGCTAGCCATATGACTGATAATGTAACAAAATCATTTACCTTTGGTTTTAAATTAGGATCACCATTTATTGCCTTTACCATCATATTTTATTCAGGTATTGGACTAGTATCAAGACTTATGCCCCAACTAAATATCTTTTTCTTGTCTTTACCATTACAAATATATTTAGGTATAGGTGTTCTATTTTTAACTACTCCTGTCATTATAGCATTTTTCTTTCGTTATTTTGATGAGGGGCTATACATATTTACTCATTGAAGGATGCTAAAAAATGGTTACTCCCGAAGACGATGATGACGCATCCAAAACAGAAGAACCTTCCGAACGAAAAATATCCAAAGCAAAAGAAGAAGGTGATGTTGCAATATCTCAAGATGCTAAAAGTTTTATTATGCTTTTAGGCACCTTATTTATAGTTTGGCTGTTTATCCCGATAATGTTTAAGTGGCTTAAAGTTATTGGTGCATCATTTATATCTCGTTCTGCTAACACGCATGTTGATACAGGAAATTTTGTTATCCTTCTTCAACAAGGAACATTCGGATTTTTTAAAGTTATGGCTATTCCCTTCGCCGTTTTTATGATACTAGGAATCTTCGCATCTCTCAGTCAAACAGGTTTTATTTATGCCCCCAAAAAAATAGCCCCTGATTGGAATAAACTAAACTTTTTTGCTGCTATCCCTAAATTTATAAATAAGCAAAAAATAGTTGAAAGTATTAAAGGTATTATCAAAATTATAGTAGTCACAGCTTTAGCTTATTTTGTCTTAAAACCATACATTGCAAAAACAGAACTACTTCCTACTATGGACACTTATGGAATATTAGATTACATTCATGAAATTGTTGTTCTTCTACTGTTTACCATAACTATTGCTGTACTAGTAATTGCAGCAGGAGACTATGCTTGGCAAAAATACTCTCACCTTTTAAAACTAAGAATGACCAAGCAAGAAGTGAAAGAGGAATATAAACAAATGGAAGGGGATCCTTTAGTCAAATCTAAAATACGTCAAATACGAATGGATCGAGCAAAACAGCGTATGATGGAAAATGTCCCCAAGGCCGATGTTGTTATTGTCAACCCAACCCATTATGCTGTAGCATTAGAATATAAAATGAATGAAATGCCTGCTCCAAAAGTAACCGCTAAAGGTGTCGATAATGTCGCATTACGTATCAAAGCACTTGCCGAAGATAATGACATACCAATTGTTGAAAATCCCCCTCTTGCTCGTGCATTATTTGCATCAACCGAGCTAGATCAAACTATTCCAACAGAACATTTCCAAGCCGTAGCCGAGGTTATCAATTATGTTATGCAACTTAAAAAACAATAATAGACCCGATAAAGCACTACAAAAAGCCTTATTAAAATTAGCTATTGCTCTAATTTTATTAACAATAAGTTTAATATGGTTTTTTCTTTATCCAGAACATCATCTTTATAGTACCATATTAACTTCCGTCATAACAGTTTATTGTTTATTTACAACTATAAAAACCCTATCTGCAGGAGAAGCTGCCATTAGTTATGGAGGTTTTGCTAATGAAATTATACGTAATGATTTTAAAATTAGACGTATTGAAAATCCATCAAAAGAAACAATTATAGAAAATTCTCCTGCAAAAGATCTACTAAAAGAAAACGATGTACTTTCTTTCCTTACAAAATATGTCGCAGAGGGAGCTTCTAATAAAGCAGCTCTATATCGTCTAGAAACTGCAAGAAGAAACTTAAGTTCTGAAAAAGTAACTATTTCTCTCATATTTAAACAAAATAGCTCTCGAATTTTCAACGATCTTGAATATTTCGAGATATCAGTTCGTCCTATTTATCTAAAAAAGCCCAAAATTTTTGAAGGAGCTTTTTCCGTCAAGCGTATAAAACGCGAAACTTACTTTTACTGGACATTAAATAATATAACAGCTAAACAGAATATGGATTACATATTAAAAGAAGAGTATTCCCATTTACATAACTTTTTAGATTATTTACCTGTAGGTCTTTATACTATTGATAAGAACTATACGGTTCATTATGTAAATCATAATTTAGCAAATATGTTACAGTTAAAACCGCATCAACTTATTGGAACATCTCTCAAAGATATTTTGACAAATGATTCCACCATTCCGCTTAAACAAGATTCATGGAATGGTCCTCTCCATTTTATAAAACACGACGGAACAACAGCTGAAACTTTTACTTTTCAAAACTCATACCGAAATAAAGAAAAAATTATGATGCGTGGAGTTGTTATTGATAAACTTCCAACCCCAGATGAACTAAAAGAACAAATGAATATATCTCTAGATAATATCAATTGGTTATTCAACAATTCACCTATAGGTATCATATTTACTGATATTGATGGCAACATAACAGAACACAACCCTAAAGCAACTAACTTATTTGCTTTAGATGAAGGTAATAATATTTTTAATCTACTTACAAATGATAGTTCCAATCTATTAAAACAGACATTTGCAAGAATAAAACATGATAAAACATCATCTCCAATTGAAGTTAAAACCCCAAACCTCAACCTAAATTTATACATTAGCGCCCTACATCACTTACACCAAAAAAATAGCAAAAATAAATCTGTATTTATTATCTATGCGATAGATGTAACTAAGCAAAAAAATTTAGAAATACAATTTGCTCAAGCACAAAAGATGCAAGCCGTTGGACAACTTGCAGGCGGAATAGCTCATGACTTTAACAATCTACTAACAGCTATGATAGGATTTACCGATTTACTACTTCAAAAACATGGTGTAGGCGACCCTTCATTCGCTGATTTAATTCAAATTAAACAAAATGCTAATCGTGCAACTTCGCTTGTTCGCCAACTTCTAGCTTTTTCACGCAAACAACCATTAATGCCAAAGCTTATTGATATTACAGACAATTTTGCAGACCTTAGCCAAATGCTAAAAAGAATTTTAGGCGAAAAAATTAAACTAACCTTTAATCATGGCAATGATCTTGGTTTTATAAAAGTAGATCCCACACAATTTTCTCAGGTTATAATCAATTTAGCTGTAAATGCCAAAGACGCCATGAATGGTAATGGAACCCTCACAATATCAACTTCTAACTATCGCCTAAACGAAAAATATATTTTTGGTGATGATACTATATATCCTGGTGATTTTGTTGTAATAGATGTCGAAGATACAGGGTGTGGTATACCTCCAGAAAATATTGGACGTATCTTTGACCCATTTTTTTCTACTAAAGAAAATATTGTTGGTTCAGGAACAGGACTAGGTTTGGCAATGGTTTACGGTATTGTTCGCCAAACGGAAGGTTTTATCAAAGTATCATCAACAATTAATAAAGGAACAACTTTTTCCATATATCTACCACGCTTTGAAAATGGTCCAGAAGAAGAAAATAATTCCATATCTTCTCCAGAAATTACTGGACGTTCAGGTCAGACCATCCTCAAAGTTAAAGAGACTATATCTACCCCAGCTAACATCAATCAAAAAATTATTATGGGATTAAATATTCGTAACACTATAGATCGTAGCCATACTGCTGTATCAAAAGGAAATAGACCTGCAAGAATATTATTCGTTGAAGATGAAGATTCAGTTCGTGCATTTGGAATAAGAGCATTAAAGAAAAAAGGATACGATGTGGTTGATAGTAATTCTGCCGAAAATGCCTTAGAAATACTAGAAAAAGATTCAAACTTTGATCTTCTATTGACCGATATGGTTCTTCCTGGACTAAGTGGTGCTCAATTAACTAACAAAGTCAAAGAAAAACTACCAAATATTTCTGTAATCTTAGCATCAGGTTATTCTGAAGATATCGCTCGTAAAGAAGTTGACAATATTAATGAATTTGAATTTATTACTAAACCTTACAGTCTTGGGGACTTGACAGCTAAAGTTTTTGATGTTTTAAATAGAAAATAAAATGACAAACAATAATAACATAACGCAGTTAGCACTTGATTTTCCTCACCGTCCAAGCTTAGGACGTGAAGATTTCATGGTAGCAAAATGTAATTTTGAAGCTGTATCAACCATTGATTTATGGCCTAGTTGGCCCTATTTCTCAATTTGTATATATGGTCCTTCAGGATGTGGAAAGACACACCTTGCTAATGTTTTTGCTCAAATGGTTGCTTCAAGCACTCCACATCCATACAGAATACCTTTTATAAAAGCAGAGCAGCTCGAAAAAAACATGGCTCACACATTGTTTGAAACAAGCTCACAAATAGTTATAGAAAATTTACATAATTTAAAAAATCAAGAAGCTTTGTTTCACATTTATAACACATATCGAGATCTTGGTGGTAATATCTTATTTACATCAGATATTGCCCCAGCTCGTATAAATTTTACGCTAGCTGATCTTCGTTCTCGCTTAAATATTGTTCCTGCTCTTGAAATAAAAGAACCTGACGACGAACTACTAATGGCTCTTTTAGTAAAACTATTTCTTGATCGTCAAATTACGCCAACTCAAGAGCTATTAAATTTCCTTATAAAAAATATTCATCGCTCTTTTTCGTACGTTCGTAAACTTGTGGAGGAAATTGATAACATATCATTAGCCAAAAAAAGAGCTATAACCATAAATATAGCAAAAGAAGCTATCGCCACCTTAGATTCGGACTTACAATTTAATCTTTTTTAGCAACTATCTTATATTTAAACTATTTTTAATCAAAAAAATCTAAATACAAAAAACGGGGAAGTAAAAGAACCTCCCCATTCACCGTGAATTTAAACTATTTATTATCTGCGCCTCAAAAATGATGGAATTTCTAAATTAACCTTATCATCAATACTATCCTCAAAATTTGGGGCAACAGGCTCTTGAACCCTTGGAGTTTGTTTTTGCTGATTCTTTTTAGCAATAGATCGCCCTGTCATAATTTCAATAAAACTACGACGACGAGGTTCATTATCACTAACAATCAACTGTTCAACCTCTTCTACTGGCTTATTAACTACTGGTGTTGGATTATGATTTGGAAACAATTCTGGCTCCTCTTCTGGCATTTTCAATGCCGATTTAGGAACAAAAAAACTATCCTGATTACTTAGAACATTATTAATTTGACTATTTGTTACCTCTTCTTTTTCCTCCACAGGCTTATTGATAATAGCTTTAAACAAAGAAGATGAATTAGGCATATCAGATAATACTTCTGATTTAGCTATATTATCAAAATCATCAAAAACAACTTCTTTAACTGAACTATCAAACTCTGGTTGAGGCATAACAGATATTGCTGCTGTTTCGACAACTTCTTCAATATCCTCTTCTTTATTTTCTACCTGTTCAGCCATTTGCTGTAAAACATCTTCCATTTTAGAATCTAACTCTTCTTCATGTACCTCAACAGATTCTACTACAGGCTCTGATTGCATAACAACAGAATCTACCTTTTTTACCTGTTCAACAATTCTTGGTCTTGCGGTATCATCTATACCTGTTGCAACAATAGAAACCCTTATTTTTCCATCTAAAGAAGCATCAAAACTTGAACCAAAGATAATATTAGCATCTTCATCAACCTCTTCTTTAATTCTGTTAACGGCATCATCAACTTCCATCAATGTAATATCTTGGCTAGCCGTAATGTTAATTAAAACACCTTTTGCTCCTTTCATAGAACAATCATCCAACAAAGGATTAGACAATGCTTGTTCAGCAGCTCTGACAGCTCTATCCTCACCCTCTGCTTCACCAGTACCCATAATAGCCTTACCCTTATCTTCCATAATTGCTTTCACATCAGCAAAGTCAAGATTGATAAGTCCTGGCATAATCATCAGATCGGTAATTGAACGCACACCATCATACAAAACATTATCAGCCATAATAAAAGCATCAGATAACTTTGTATTTTTATCTGCGATTCTAAACAAGTTTTGATTAGGAATAACAATAATACTATCAACTTCTTTAGTAAAATTAGCTAATGCATTTTCTGCTGTTTCAGAGCGTTTTTTTCCCTCAAACTGAAATGGTTTAGTAACTACACCAACTGTTAATATACCTTTATCCTTAGCTATCTTAGCAACAACAGGAGCCGCTCCAGAACCTGTTCCTCCACCCATACCTGCAGTAATAAACACCATATTAGCGCCTTCTAATTCGCGCTCTATATCTTCCAAAGCTTCTTCAGCTGCTAATTTTCCAATTTCAGGACGAGCTCCAGCCCCCAAACCCTTAGTTGTTTCTAAACCAAGCTGAATTCTTCTTTGTGTTTTGGAGTTCTCTAAAGCTTGAGCATCTGTATTAGCTACAATAAAATCAACACCCTCTAATTTTTTAACAATCATATTATTGACAGCATTACCACCGCCACCACCAACACCAATAACTGAAATTCTTGGTTTTAATTGAACCATATTTTTCTCAGGAACAGCCAACTTGATACTCATAGTATTTCTTACTCCTCAAACTTCTTCAAATTAAATATTTAATTCGGATTGTAAACTAAATACATTAAGTTTTGGTTACTATAAAAAACAAAATAAAATAAAAAAACTAATCCCACATGGTTTTCAGCCACATACCAATATTATCTACAATTCTATTGCCTGAATTTATTGGTTTACTGATTATTTTTTTAGGCCTACGTTCACTATAATTAGCACCAAACAATAACATTCCAACGCATGTAGCAAATGAAGGAGTATATAAATTATCTGGTAAATTTAAAATATTTTTTGGCCGTCCTAATCTTACTTGCTTATCCAAAACCATCGCTGCAACATCAACAACACCAGAAAGCTGAGAAGCTCCTCCAGTTAATACAACTCTATGTGAAGAATCATTAATTAACCCTGCTTCATACAATTTACGATTTACCATTTCAAATGTTTCTTCGATTCGAGGTGCTATAATATTAACCAACTCTGAACGAGGAATCTGTTTAATACAACTATCATCCTCTTCCCCTACAGGATAAACATTTATCGTATCAATACTATCTTGCTGTGTTAAAAAAGCACAACCATGCAAGGTCTTTAATCTCTCTGCATGAGAAAAAGATGTTGTTAAACCATATGCAATATCATTTGTAACATTATTCCCACCTACAGGAATCGATGCAAAATAAATCGGATGCCCATTTCTAAATGAAGTAATAGATGTTGTACCTCCACCCATATCAATAACTGTAGCACCCATCTCTTTTTCATCATCTACCAAACAAGCAATACCTGAAGCATACGAATCAAAAACTCTTCCAGAAACTCCAAGATGAGCATTCTCAATTACTGTATTTACATTTTTACAAATGTGCTCTGGAATTAAACCCAACAAAATATTTATTGATAACTCATCTGCAAATAAATTATGAGGATCTTTCAGTAACTCTCCACCATCTAAACGATAACCATTATGAATACAGTGTATCAAGCTATACTCACCAACATTTACTTTCGCAGTTCCTTTTTGATACACTTTCTCTAAATCTGTATCATTGATAGGTCGATTCTTATTAAGTGGAATAGAAGCAGTTTTTAACATGCTTCGCACCTTTTCTCCACCAATACTTACAATAACCCTATCAATTCGTTCATTAGCCATCTGTTCAGCATCTTGTACCGCATTACCAACAGCTATTGTTGCCTGACCAATATCTGTTACAACACCATTTTTAATACCACGTGAAGCATTATAACCATAGCCAACTATATTAATTTTTTTATCTTTAGAAAGCTTAGCAATAACACAACAAACCTTAGATGAACCAATATCTAAAGCTGCAATTGTCGATGCCTTTCCAAAAGTATGTTGCAAAATAAAAACTCCTATATCTCTCGCTCTTGCTTAGTTTTAACTGATTTATTTTTTCGCAACTTAACTGTTACTCTACCCTTTAATCTTAAATCTATGATAGTTAATTTACGTTTAAGAATTCCTTTCGTTGCATCTAATTTTAATAATTTTCGCCAAGCCTCTTCTATATTTTCCTCTGGCAATTTAATTGTTATACCAGATCTTATATCATCTAAAATTATATTCCATCTTCTTTTTGATATAAAATTAGCTACCTTTATCCTAGACAAGTAACTATCATCAATATCCCTAACCATTTTTAAAAAAGACAGTATATTTTCTGCAGCTCCAGCCCCTACAACCAACAAAATTGGTTTATCTGGTTTATAATTAGCTTCAATAACATATCCATCCATATCTAAAGGATAAAATTTTTCATTAAGTTGCCAAATTGCCAAAACATTTTTTTCTTTAAGTTCAATCTTTAATATATTAGGAAAAAAACTCCTTACAACATTAACATCTCTTACCCATGGCAACGTTTCTAGACGTCGTTTAATCAACTGAACATCCACTTTTAATAGGTTATCTCCAGATTTAAGAGATAATAACTCGTTTATTTCATTCAAATCGGTACGTTCTCTTCCTATTAAAATAATATCATCAAGAGCAAAACCTTCTTTACCTATATAATCCAAAACCCAATTTCGAGTTTCTACAATTTTTTTGTTAACCAAATCATTTTTTAAAACAACAATTAATCCACCAAATAAAAAAGTAAAAAATAACACAAACAGCGTAGCCCTCATTCGTTTAGGCCACTCTATTGTAGGAAAAACCACTCCGTCTTCTATCCCTTTTTTAGTTTGATTTTCAGTCATTACTACTTTGCAACACCAACTTTTTTAATTTCCCATTCCAAAACTATAGATGTTTCTTTCTTTACTGTATCAACTATCTTATCACCTAAATCTTCAATATCCTTAGCCGTAGCAGTTCCTGTATTTACCAAAAAATTACAATGCACAGATGAGACCTCTGCTCCATTAACTTTAAAATTATTACTTCCTGTCTTTTTTATCAATTCCCAAGCTTTCAATCCTTCAGGGTTCTTAAATGTTGATCCTGCTGTTTTAACATTATGTGGCTGGCTTTTTTTTCTATAAGCCTTATGTTCATCAATAATTTGCGATGTTTTTTCCGCCTTCTGTCTTTCTATCTTTAATATTAAAGATGTAATAATCCATTCATCTGGAAAAAAGCTACTCCTATATCCTAAATTAAAATCATCTGCAACCACTTCTAACATTTTTCCTTCTCTATCAATCACCGTGGCCCCAATCAAAACATCCTTCAATTCTTTACCAAAACACCCTGCATTTGTTCTAACAGCACCACCAAGACACCCAGGTATTGAGACTAAAAATTCTAAACCACCTATTTCATTCGCTAACATAATTTTTTTAAGATCTGCATTTTTTAAACCTGCACCACAAATAAGTTTGTTATCTTTAACTTCCCATCGCTTATAAAATTTATTATCAAGTTTAATAACCACACCAGGAATTCCTCCGTCCCTAACCAAAAGATTAGATCCACCTCCAATTACAAATATTGGTAAATTATATGGAATATTTTTCATAAAATTTGCTAAATCATCATCATTATCAGGAAAATACATAACTTCTGCTGGTCCACCAACACCTAACCACGTATATTTATTCAACAGCTCATTTGAAAGATATTTTCCTTTTACTTGAGGAAGCAATTTAATCAATTGATTTTTTCTTTTAGTAAACCAGTTCATACCTTTTTCCTCCTAATTTAATCCTTCAACAACATCTGCCAAGCGTTCAGCTGCATCAACAATCGCCAATTCTTTTACAGATTTCGACATATCCTTCATTATTTGAGGATTTTCCATAAAATCTTTTAAAATTTTAACCATTTTATCAATAGTAAAATCTTTTTGCTCAATAACCAAAGCTGCGTTATTTTTAGCAAAATCCAACGCATTATAATATTGATGATTATCTGCTGCTATAGGCAAAGGAACCAAAACTGATGGCAATCCAGCTGCTGCAATTTCATAAACAGATGAAGCTCCTGCTCGAGAAACAATAATATCAGCCTTTTTATATAGCTCAGGCATATTTTCAAAAAATGAATTAATAGTAACATCTGAAATTACATTTTTATACAGAAATTCTATCTCTTTTTCTTCACCTTTACGACATTGCTGATAAATCACAAGCTTCTTTTTTTCTTCATCAGATAACATCTTAATCGCTTCTGGAACAACATCTGCAAATATTTTTGCTCCTTGAGATCCCCCTAAAATGACTAACACCATTTTATCATCAGCTGTCTTTGCACTGTATTCATTATTATGAAGACTTGCAATACTCTTTCTAATAGGCATTCCACTCAAAACTGTTTTAACTCCATCTGGAGTATTTTTAACTGTTCTAAAACTTTGAGCTACTACAACAGCAAATTTTGCTAAAATTCTATTGGTACGACTCATTACTGAATTTTGCTCATGAATTACTAAAGGAATTCTTAAAATAACAGCCGCTATTGCTGTAGGAAAAGATGCATAACCTCCAAAACCCACAACACAATCTGGTCGTTTCCTAAATAAATAATACATAGCCTGCACAATACCCAAAGCAACTTTAGTTAAACTAACAAATTTCGTTAGAATAGATTTACCAACAACACTACCCGATAATATTGCTTTATTCTCAATCTCTCCAAGTTTTCCTTTATAATTATTCAAACCTCTTGTATCTGTATACAAAATTACTTCACAATCTCTTTTTGCAAGTTCTGTTGCTAAAGCATCCGCTGGATATACATGCCCCCCTGTACCTCCTGCCGTTACTACAACTAATTTTCTATTTTTAACCTTCATCATCCTTATTCTCCGCATGAATATTTCTTCTAGTTAATGCTAACAACATTCCAATTCCCATAGAAGATCCTAATAATGATGATCCACCATATGATATCAAAGGCAAAGCCATACCTTTTGTTGGGCCTAATTGTAAAGTTGATGCCATATTAACAAATGCTTGCAAACCAAAACTAACCGCCAATCCACATACAGACAAAACTATAAACATATTATCATCTTTACCTGACAACCACATAGACCTTATAACTGTAGTTCCATAAGCCAGCACAATAAGCATACAAAACAACATCCCATATTCCTCTGCTGCAACAGGAAAAATAAAATCTGTATGAGCATCTGGAATATGCCATTTTACAACCCCTTCACCGACACCTACACCAAGCCACCCACCATTTTTAAATGCTTCTAAAGATCTTTTTACTTGATATGCAGGTTCCCCTCCTAAAATACCGCTTAATAGCTGCTCAACTCTAACTTGAACATGAGGCAAAACCAAATAAGATACACCAAAACCAACCACCAACACCATGCCCACAATCACAACATTTTTAATCCGTACTCCAGCTAAAAACAACTGAATAAACCAAACTGCAGCAACAACTACTGTCATGCCATAATCAGGCTGTGCTAATAACAAAAGACAAGTGATTCCACATAAAACAACACTAACAATAACACCTGGAAAATTCTTATAACGACGTTGCATCTCAAACAACCAAGCAGTACAAACAATAAATGTAGGCTTTAAAAATTCAGATGGTTGGATTTGAAATCCCACAGACAACCATCTTCTTGCCCCTTTAATTTCAGTTCCAAAGAAAAAAGTTGTTATAACCAAAATTATAGCACCAACATACCCTAAAATAGCAAAACGTCTTATCCATTTTAATCCAAGCATTGAAAAAAACATCATAACACCTGTTGCAATACACAAATAAGCACCATGTCTATAAACAAAATGATAGGTATTACGACCAATTCTCTCTGCTACAGCAGGTGATGCAGACAAACTCAATATAACGCCACAAGCCATCAAAAAAACGACTGCTGCCAACAACAATTTATCTACCGTCCACCACCAATTAGCAACAACATTTTTACTTGAACGAGAAAAAGACAACAGCACCAATACTACTCCCTTATTTGCTATAAAACGACATCAACGCTAAAATAGCTAAAACAATTCCTACCAACCAAAATCTAAACACAACTTTAGTTTCTTCCCAACCACTTTGTTCAAAATGATGGTGTATTGGAGCCATTTTAAAAAAGCGTTTGCCTTTTGTATACCTAAACCAACCAATTTGTATCATTACAGAAACAGACTCCATAACAAAAACACCACCAGCTACAGCGAGTAATATTTCTTGTTTTAACATTACAGCCACAACACCCAAAAAAGCCCCTAACGCTAATGAACCAGTATCTCCCATAAATACACTTGCAGGTTTAGCATTAAACCATAAAAATCCCAAACATGCACCAACGATAGCTGCACACATAACAGCAACCTCTGCAACTCCAGGAATAATAGGAACATAATACTCCAAAGCGAGTACTCCACCAGCAATATATGCTGCAATCATAAATACTATAAATACCGAAGCTAAAAGTCCTGATGCTAAACCATCTAAACCATCACTTAAATTAACCCCATTAGAAGCACCTGCAATTACAATCATAGCAAAAGGAATATACAGCCACCTCAAATTAATATTCCAACCAGGTGTATAGGGAAAATTCAAAATAAATCTAGTATCTTCTGGCGTAACATAACATATAACTAAAATTGCAGCCAAAGCCGTTGAAAATTGTAACAACAACTTCATTTTTGCACTCAAAGCATTAGCTGTTTGTTTAGTAACCTTCAAATAATCATCAATAAAACCTACTACACCATATATAACCAAAACAACAATTCCAACCCATACAAACAAATTTTTCAAATCACAAAAAAGCATAAATGAAAAAATTGATGCCCCCAACATCAGAATTCCCCCCATAGTAGGAGTACCTTTTTTAGTTAAAAGATGTGATTGCGGACCATCTTCCCTAATTGGCTGTCCTTTTTTTTGATGTTTATGTAAAAAAACAATAAGTTTTTTACCACAAAGTAATGAAATTATTAAAGATGCCAAAAAAGACATAAAACAACGCATATAAGGAGAGAAAAAATATTCCCCCCAATTAAAATTATTAAAAAGATAGACCAACATACATTCATCCTTCTAAATATAAAGATTTATCTACTCTAAACTACCACGCAAATCTAAACAAATATTAAACAAAAAATTATCTTCATAAATTAAAATAATAAAATTTATAAACATATAACTTGACATCAAAATAAATAACAAATACATTCAGCACCCTTAATCTGATTATTTATTTTTAAGTCTAATTTAATTATATTATTATGAAACAGGCTATTTATCTTACAGAAAAAAAAGCTTACCTTGACATTGATGTTAAAGTTCTAAAGCAAAATACCGATTGTAATCAAATGGTTAAAATTATTAAAGATGCTCTAATGAAAGAGATATCTGCAAATCTTCCAAAACCTGAAACAACTGAAAGAAGTTTCAAGCTAGCAGCTTTGACCTCTAGCAGTGATATTAGAGTAAAACTCTACTCTTATATTGAAGGTAAAGGCTTAGTACTTTCCATCTGTCGTCCAGGATTAAATGACATGTTCTTTTACAAAAAAGGAACAAATTTCATTACAGTTATGGGAGACCCTTGTACCGATGAAATTGTCGAAACAATTTCTTGGTAAGCTCCTTAACTAATAAAACTTATCTAAGACCATAAAAGCTACTTGCTTTTATGGTCTTTTACTTTATATTTAAGAAAAATTAAGGAGAAACATAATGCAAAACGGAGCTCGTTACCAAGCTGTTTTAGAAATATTAACAGAAGTATTTAAAGATCAAACTCCTGCCGAAAAAATCATTAACAATTATCTCAGATTACGCAAATACATAGGCTCTAAAGATCGCCGTTTTATAACAGATTTAACTTGGTACATCATACGTAATCGTCTAAAGCTAAGTTTTGACAGCAAATCCTCAGATCCTCGTAGACTTTTATTATACACATTAAAAGACAAATTAGAAAATGTTTTTGATAATTCGGCTTATGGGCTAACTCATCTAACTCCAGATGAAAAAGAATGGTTACAAAATGAAAATGAAGAACCATACCCTAACTATGTTGAAGCAGAATGTCCCCATTGGATTTTCAATAAAATAAAAAATATTGATTTTTGCAAAGCTCTAAACCAACCAGCAACTACAGATATACGCACTCATAACATTGGTAGAGATGAACTTCAAAAAAAATTACAAGCTGAAGGTATTGAAACATATTCAGGCAGCTATTCTCCTTATTGTCTTAAAATTGATGGGCGATTAGTTCTAAATAATTGCATAGCATGGCAAGATGGACTTTTAGACATCCAAGATGAAGCTAGCCAAATTGCTGCGATTTTAACAGATGTCAAACCTCAACATAAAATAATTGATTATTGTTGTGGAGCGGGTGGTAAATCTTTAGCAATTAGCAATATACTAAATAATCAAGGCACTATTTTAGCCTACGATATTGATATCAAAAGACTTAACGCTATAAAACCTCGTATAAGTAGACTAAAAGTAAAAAATATTGAATTAACAGATATTATTGCCGATTCTGATAAGAATTTTGATCGTTTCATACTAGATGCTCCTTGCTCTGGAAGTGGAACATGGCGTCGTTCTCCTGATGCTAAATTTCGCTTAACTGAAGAAAAATTGTATGGATTAACTAAGATACAAGAAAATTTACTTGATATTGCTAAAACAAAAACAAAAATTGGAGGACGCATAATTTATATAACTTGTTCCATCTTAGAAGATGAAAACGAAAATATTATCAACCGCTTTTTACAAACAAATAAAAACTTCACACCTATCAACATTAAATCTCTTTGGAACCAAAAACTTTCAGCTCCTTATCCCCACAATTCAGAAGTATTTTTAAGAATGTCGCCTTTTACAACTCAAACAGATGGTTTTTTTGTTTGTATATTGGAACGTATCGCCTAAAGTTTTGCATTTTGTTGATAAATGTAAGATAAAATTTCCGCTACTGCTGCAAATGCTTCTATTGGTATTTCTTGATTAATATCCACAGCTTTCAATATTTGTAACAAATCAGCATCTTTTCTAACCTCTATTCCATGCTCTTCAGCTAATGCAACAATTTTTTCAGCTATATTTCCTTGTCCTTTAGCTAATACTATAGGCGCATTATTTTTTTCATTATCATACCCCAACGCAACTGCATAATCTTCCTCTTGACCTGTGGAAAATTTAGAACTTGCGTTGTCTTTAGTTGTAAATCTGTTATTATCCTCGTTAGACATCAAGACCTCATCAATATTTTGCGTATATTATAATAAGACTTATATAATAGCTTAGCAAGATATTTATTTGGCACATATATTGCATGTATTTAAGTGTGGGGACACTTAAGTTTTGATATTGGGGAATATAAATGGATTTAAAAAATCTAACTGTTTTTAATTTAGCAAACCAAAATATGCGTTACTTGTCTGCAAAAGAACGAGTAATTGCTGCTAATATTGCTAACGCCTCAACCCCCAATTATCTTCCACAAGATATTACTAAACCTTCTTTTTTAAGCAATTTAACAGTTGAAAAACCTTTGCTTGAATTAAAAACAACCAATATTAAACATATTGGAGAACTTAAATCTCAAACAAAATCCAATAATTATCAAGGGCCCATAGTTTTTACCCCAAAACCTAACAATGCTCTAACAATTGATGGTAATGGTGTAATTTTAGAAGAACAAATGAATGAAGCCAGTAAGGCTAGCTCTGAGTACAAAAGAATGATTACAATTTATAATTCATATAAAAATATGCTTTCTGTAGCAAATACCAAAATTAGTGGATAATAAAAAATGGTTGGTAATTTAACATTAAGTGCAGATATTGCTGCCTCAGGAATGAAAGCTCAAGCCGAAAGATTAAAGGTTATATCTCAAAATATGGCCAATGTCGATTCTGTATCAACAGAAGCTGGTGGAGAACCTTATCGCCGTCAAGTTGTAAGCTTTCAAAATTATATCGACCCTCAAACAGGAGCTCAAAAGGTACGTGTAAACAGAATTGTTAAAGATATGTCACCATTTGAAAAAAAATATGACCCAAATCATCCTGCCGCAGATGCTAAAGGATATGTATCTCTACCCAACGTAAACACATTAGTTGAAATGATGGATATGAAAGAAGCTCAACGGGTTTATGATGCTAATCTTAATATGTTAAAGACAGCACGTGAAATGAATTCAAGCGTGTTAGATATTTTAAAATAGTTTTTTTATAAAGGAATAATAAAGTGGTTAATAGTGTAACAAATGCTCTAAATGCTTACCAAGCTGCTCTAAGCCGTATCAATAATACACCTACAACAAAAGAAACCTTACAAACAAATTCTACTCCAGATAGTTTTGGTCAGGTTTTACAAAACGTTATTGAAGATACCATAGAAACTCAAAAGCACGCTGAAATTACTACTATTAATGGCATATCTGGCAAAGCTGATATTCAAGATGTCGTCTTAGCTATTTCTAACGCTGAGCAAGCGTTAGAAACTGTTGTTGCTGTGAGAGATACAGCCATTAAAGCTTACAACTCTATAATGCAAATGAATATTTAATTAATATTGGTAACAAACTTAAATAAAAACTCGCCACACTGGCGAGTTTTTATTTATTTAAATTAGCTAAATTTATATTAGCAGTCGTTACATAACATTTTTCTATAACCTTGAGCAACTAAGTAGGTTTCAGGAGATTCTTTTCTGCTAGCCGCAGGTTTAAAATGAGTAACTTTAGCAAAATTTTTCTTTGCATCAGCTAAAAGTCCACCCTCTGCTCCCCCTTGAAAAACCTTTGCTATAAAAATACCTCCATCTGCTAATACCTCTTTTGCAAATTCATAGGCTGCCTCAACCAAACCTATCGTTCTCAAATGGTCTGTTTGTTGATGCCCCGTTGTATTAGCCGCCATATCACTCATTACAATATCCGCTTCACACCCAAGTAATGCTTTTAATTTATCAGCTGCATCTTCGGATGTAAAATCTTGACAAATAAGTTGAGCGCCAATAACAGGTTCTGTTTCCAAGATATCGATTCCTACAACTTTACCACTACCCTTATTACGCATAACTGCCACTTGAGTCCACCCACCTGGAGCACAACCAAGATCAACTATTGTTTTACCTCTTCCTAAAAAATTATATTTTTCATCTAGTTGAATCAATTTAAACGCAGCTCTTGATCGATACCCTTGACGTTTTGCCTCTGCTACATAAGGATCATTTAATTGACGCAACAACCATTGATTAGATGACTTTTTTTTATATTTTGCTGTCTTAACTTTAACAGCAAGATTATGGCGTCCTCCAATTTCCTTTGCTGATTTAGTCAACTTTGCCATTTTTATCCCTTTCTATCAAGCTAGCAACTATACCATCTTTTGCACTCTTCAACGAAGCTGTAACTTCGCTTAATCCTAAACGCTCATAAATTGTTTTAAAAATAACACAAGCTGCTATAAATATATATGATCTCTTATCTCCAATATACGGATTTGCAGCTAGCTCTTCCCTCTTAGACCGCAATAATTTAGCTATAGCTTCGTCCATTTCATCTTTGGTCATTACCAAACCATCAGCTTTTTGACGATCATATTCACCAAAATTTCTAATCATTGAAACAAGACGCAAAGGCGACGACGATGTCGCAATAAAACAAACACTACTTCTTTTATCTAACCCCGATTTATCCAAAAAATCATCCATATAATTATTAACTTCATTCTTTAATTTTGATGCATTTTCTTCATTATATTCAATCAAATTGAACGCTTCTGATGAATTTCTTGCTCCCCAAGGTATAGAAACAGAATAAATAATTTCTGGATTATCATCATTAGTCGCTAACGTAACTTCTGTTGACCCTCCTCCAAGATCATAAACGACCACAAACTCGCTTTTACCTCGAACATGCTCAATTGCACCTTTTAAATTCAAAATGGCCTCTTCTATACCATCTATAATTTCGAGCTTAATACCTGATTCTTGATAAATTTTTTGCACAAAATCTTTTCCATTATCAGCCATCCTACACGCAGCTGTCGTAATAGCCCTCATATCATTTGCTTCGACATTATACTGATCTAAAAGTTGCCTATATTCAAAAAAACATTGCTGACCTCGTTCAAAAGCCTCCTGAGTTATCAAATTTTTTTCATATAACCCCTCAGCTAAACGTGTTGGATAATTCTTCATACACAACACCTTTCCATTACCGTCACAAATAAGCAATTTACATGAATTAGAACCTAAATCAATACCTGCATATCTCTTAGTCATTTGCAGCCTCTTTGGGTTTACAATTATTGTTAGAATATTTACGTGATTTCTTATTAAAAGGATAGCGCAAACGAAACTTTTTCTTATTACGTTTTTCTTGCCGTCCTGCATGAATCATATCAAGTAATATACCTTCTCTAATACCTCTATCCGCAATTGTTATTTCTGAAACTTGCCAAAATGACAGTAAACCTTCAATAATAGCACATCCTGCTATTGTCAAATCAGCTTTCTGCATGCCTATACAAGCATGTTTCTTACGCCCTTCATCTCCCATTCGCTTTATTTTAGCTATAGTCCGCTCAACTTCTTGTGATGATAGAGTCAAACCGTCAACTGCTGAACGATTATAACGTGGCAAATTCAAATGAACTGCCCCTAAGACTGTTACTGTACCAGACGTACCTAAAACTTGAATTTCTTGATTAGCAATAGCTTCTGCTATACTATATTTTTCTTCAAATTCTGCCAAAATTTTATGAGTGCGTTCCATAATAGTATTATATGCCAAATCCGTCATTTCATGATTAGGAAATGCTTCTGATACAGTCACCACACCATAAGGCAACGAAACAAAACCTTCAATAACAGTCCGCCCAGAATTAGTCATTCTAGCTAAAGAAACTTCTGTCGAACCACCTCCTATATCAAATACCAATGCTCGTTTAATATTTCTATTTAGAAGAGGAACACATCCAACCACTGCCAATCTTGCTTCTTCTTGCGAAGAAATTATTTCAATATTAAGCCCTGTTTCTTTTTTTACTAAATCCAAAAAATATTGACAATTTTTAGCTCTTCGACAAGCTGCCGTAGCAACATATCTGGCTCTCGTTATTGGAGAGTATTCATCCAAAACACCAGCACATACTCTCAATGCATTAATTGTTCGCCTAATCGCTGTATGTGATAATTCATTATTATTGATTATCCCCTCACCTAAACGAGTAATCTTAGAAAATGTTTCAACAATTCTAAACGACGAAGGGGTTGGTGTTGCTATCACCAACCTACAAGAATTTGTACCTAAATCAATCGCTGCATAATTATCACCACAAGCTTGTTGCCCTAACTTATTAGCTGTAGCTTTATTTGCAGCTTTTTTATATTTATTTGGCCACTTATGCATAATATTAAAAACTTTTGTTTTATCAAAAAAATAAACTTGAACTAAATATAGCTCAAGTTTATTCATTGCACAACATATTTTTTATACTAAATTTTACATTTCCACACGCAATGCCTCTCTTAGCTTATCAATACAAACTAATTCCTTTTTTGCATTTTCAAAATACCAATATACCCAACCATTACATGCTGGTGCATTTTGTGCTGCAGCACCAACCTGATGAATAGAGCCTTCTGCATTTTCACTCTTCAACGTTCCATCAGAACGAATAACTGCACAATGCTTACGACTAACATCATACAATATATCACCTGGCTCTAAAAGACCTCTTTCAACTACATTACCAAATGGAATTCTAGGTAATCTTTTCTTACAAGCATATTCCAAACATTGCTTATTCTTTACAGTTTCTACAGCATCGATTCTTTCCTGAGCACCTTTTATATATGCCTCATCTTTTTCAATACCAATAAAATTACGTCCCAATTTTTTTGCAACAGCTCCTGTTGTTCCCGTTCCAAAAAATGGATCCAAAATAATATCGCCAACTTTACTTGATGACATAATAACCCTATAAAGAAGTGCTTCTGGTTTCTGAGTTGGATGCAACTTATCACCATTTTTATCCTTAAGTCGCTCCTTTCCTGTACACAAAGGAATATGCCAATCAGATCTCATTTGCGTATCTTCATTCAAAGCCTTCATTGCCTCATAATTAAAAGTATATTTTGAGGCTTGACTTTTAGAAGCCCAAATTAACGTTTCATGGGCATTAGTAAAGCGTGTACCTTTAAAATTAGGCATAGGATTAACTTTATCCCAAATAATATCATTCAAAACCCAAAAACCCAAATCCTGTAAAATTTTACCAACTCTAAAAATATTATGATACGAACCAATAACCCATAACGCCCCATCATCTTTCAACACTCTTCTGGCTGCAGTCATCCACGCTTTAGTGTACTCATCGTAGGCGTCCATACTCTCAAAATTATCCCACTCTTCATAAACACCACTAACATTACTATTATCAGGTCTAAGTAAAGCATCACCAAGTTGCAAATTATAAGGAGGATCGGCGAATATTAAATCTACCGACTTTTCTTCCATTTCATTCATAACCTTAATACAATCATCATGAATTATTGTATTAAGCAGAGCTCTGGTTTGCTTCACACTCATATCTTTCAACCATACAGTTGTTAAAATCATCCTGCAACCAAGTATGGCTTAAAGATAGTTATAAATTTATTAACAAGAACCAATCAAAAAAAAATAAAACCAAAAAGCATTATTTTTCAATAAGTTACGCAACGCGTCTACACAAAATTTCCTGAATCGGTTTATAAGAAATACGATGAATTCCAGGAATAATTCCATATTCATTAAGACCTACTACATGAGCCTTAGTTCCATATCCAGCATTTTTTTCAAAACCATAATATGGGTATCTTTTTGCTAAGTCAGCCATTATTTTATCACGATATACCTTGGCAACTACCGATGCTGCCGCAACAGAATATGATAGCGCATCTCCTTTCACAAGCGTCATACAATCACAAGATAAGCCTTTAGGTTTCTGATTTCCATCAACTATAGCAAAATCAGGTTTACATTCTAAAGCACCAAAAGCCCTTTGCATGGCTAAAAATGTTGCTTGTAAAATATTCATATTATCAATTTCTTCAGCACTCGCCTGACCGATTCCTACCAACAAATCGCCTTTTTCTTTCGCCTGCATAATTTTATCGTATAAAATTTCACGTTTTTTTATACTTAATTTTTTAGAATCATTCAGATTATCAAGTAAAAAATTATCAATATTTTTTTTCAAAAAAACTACTGCACCAGCTACCACTGGTCCAGCCCAAGGTCCTCTTCCTGCCTCATCAATTCCTACAACCAATCCGTTTAATTTATCTTCAAATTCAAAACTTGGCATTACCATTCAACCCTTATTTTATTTATATCAACCTCACATATTCCACCTAAAGGCAATGTCACAATAGGTGTTGTATGACCAAAATCAACATTAGCAATTACTGGTAAATTTTTAAGTTGTGGAATATTATTAATAATAAATTCTAACTTTTCCCTACTAATATTCGAAGCTTTTTGAAAACGACCAATAACCACCGCCCTTACATTTTTAAAATCATCTCTCTGAGCCAAAGATTGTAATTGACGCAAAAACACCTCATGATCAGCTAGTGAATAGTGGCAATCTTCAACAAACAATATCGTATTTTCAGCAAAACTTAGCTGATATGGAGTACCATTAAGCAAAACATAGGTACCTAGATTTCCCCCCACTAATTCTCCTTTAGCTTTACCTCCTTGCAGTACCCACCAACCATCATTTTTAATAAAAGTCCTATTTTCTTGATCTAAAAACCACAAATCATCACTCCACTCAACAGATGGAACAATATCAGCACAACCATCAAATAAAACTTTTTTCATATAATCTATCGTATATTCATTTCCTTTTAACATTCCAATAGAACTATAGTGTGGACCATAAAAAGTAACTAATCCAGTTTTTGCTCTAATAGCACCTAACAAAGCTGTAATATCCGAATAACCACACAAAATTTTGGGATTATTACGAATAACATCATAATCTAAAAATGGCAAAATTTGATTGGAATTAAAACCCCCAATAACTGTAAATATAGCTTTAACATTATTATCTTTGAATGCATCCATAATATCTTCTGCTCTTTTTTCAATCTCTGATGATGCAAACATATCAAAATTATCATCTGTCGTATTTTTTCCAAAACTAACTTTTAAACCCATAGCCTCAAAACGTTCTTTTGCAATTTGACGACAATCTACACCAATAATTTTTATTGATGTAGATGGAGCTATAACTCTAATTTCGTCTCCAACCTTTAATTTTTGAGGTATAATATTTTGCATCATTCATCTCCTTTCTAATTTTTACACCATTATACTCATTTTTTTATATCTTGCACCTTTTTTATCTACTTAAATAACAAAATATAATTCTTATATCTATTAATATACCAACCTTTTTTTTAATAACAAAAACATGCCAAAACATTTTTACATATTTAGACATGGACAATGCCCCTTAAATATAACTAATCACATTCAAGGACAAAAATTTAATGGCGAATTAACCATTGAAGGAAAGAAACAAGCTGCTCAAACAGCAGAAAAGCTTAAAGATAAACAAATTACATTAATAATATCAAGTCCAATGAAACGAGCTATCCAAACAGCTAAAATAATTGCCGAAAAAATACATGCTCCCATTTTAGTAGATCATCGTTTTATTGAGGTAAACATGGGAATAGCTGAAGGATTACACATTAGTATTGTTGAAAAAAAATATTCTAAACTATACCAAAAATGGCGATATTATCCTAATAGCAATATACGTTTTGCTGGTGGTGAAAGCAAACTTGAAGTACGCAAACGTATATTGGACGGTTTAGAATATTACACCACCATTCCTTATCATAACAACATTGGCATATCTTCTCATGGAATTGCTATATCTCAAATAATGCAACATCTAGGTCTTAGTTGCCCTAGCGTAAACAACGGAGCTATTCTCCATATATCCAGAAATAGTTCCAACTGGCAATATCATGAACTTATAAATTAAAAAGCCCAGACTAACAAACTGGGCTTTTTCTTTCTTAATTACATAAACCTATACATTGGTAATCAAATCCTTGTTTTTCAGGATGTTGTGATTTAAGCATATTTCGCAAATCCACTATTTTAGGCGACTTCATTATTGACTTTAATTCTGTCAAATTAACTTGAGTAAACTCTGGCCACTCTGTTAAAATAGCAACAACATCAGCATCTTTTGCAGCTTCTAACTCTGACTTTGCATATTGTACTTTATCTCCGAGATTTTTAGCTGCATTATCTTGAGCCTTAGGATCAAAAACACAAAGATTAGCACCATTATTTAACATCTGCTCCACAATTTGCATTGCAGGCGATTCTCTAATATCGTCCGTACCATTTTTAAATGCTAATCCCCAAACCGCGATTTTAGCATCTTTACGTCCTTCAACAGCCTTTAAAATTCTTTCTGCCATTTTAGTCTTACGTAAATCATTACCTCTAATAGCGGCTTCGATTAAAGAAAGTGGCGCTCCAAATTTTTTTCCCATACAAGCCATAGCATTAGTATCTTTAGGAAAACAACTACCTCCATACCCAGGTCCAGGATTTAAAAAGCGATTACCGATTCGCTGATCAAGCCCCATCCCCTTTGCTACTTCAAAAACATCAGCCCCTGCTTTTTCACAAAAATCGGCCATTTCATTAATATAATGTATCTTCATTGCTAAAAAAGCATTAGATGCATATTTAATGGTTTCCGAAGACTTTCTCTTTACAAACAACATTTGAGTTTTTCCTTCAAACGGTTTATAAAGTTCAGCTATCACCTTGCTAGCTCTTTCAGTATTTGCACCAATCACTATTCTATCTGGTGCAAAAAAATCATGCACAGCAAAACCTTCTCGCAAAAATTCAGGCAGCGATACAACATCAACATCTGCCTGAGGATTTTTATCTCTAATAATTTTTTCAATTTCATCTCCTGTACCAACAGGAACAGTAGATTTTGTAGCAACAACAGTATAACCATTCAAATAAAGAGCAAGCTCCTCTGCTGCTGCATAAATATACTTCATATCAGCTTCTTTAGTAACGGGATGTGGCGGTGTGCCTACAGCAATAATAACAACATCTGCTGCTTCGATCCCATCTTTCATAGAGCTAGTAAATTGTAATCTTTTATTTTGAATATTTTTTAAGAAAAGATCCTCAAGTCCATCTTCAAAAATCGTAACTTTTCCAGATCTTAAAGAAGTTATTTTATCTTCATCTTTATCAATGCAAATAACTTGATTTCCAAGTTCTGCTAGACCTACACCTGTAGGTAAACCGACATAGCCAGTTCCAATAATTCCTATTTTCATTGTTATACACCTTTTCTGAAAAATAGTTATTTTTTATACAACATTTATAGGTCTAACAGAAAATTTATAATAATTCAAGTAGCTAAAATTACTGTTATCAAATTCAATAAACTTCTTCAAAAAACATATATTTACTGCTAATAAGACAAACAAACAGGAGATATCTTATGAAAAAAAGTCTTTCTTTTTTAATTGCAACATACCTAGGTTTTGGCTATTCAAAATTTGCTCCAGGAACTATTGGTTCATTGATGACTTTACCTTTAGCTTTTGTTTTAGCATATTTTTTTGGAACAACTGGAATTATTCTAGGTGTTGTTGTCACATTCTTAATTGGTGTTATTGCAACAACCGAAGTTTTAAGATACACACCTCATGACCCTGGCTTTATTGTTATTGACGAAGTTGCTGGACAGTTAATAACTTTTGCTGCTATTGCTCCACATCTTCAAAATAATCTAAATACATGGCCTATATACCTTTGTGGTTTTATTTTGTTCCGCATTTTTGATATTATAAAACCTCAACCTGTTCGTTGGGCTGACCATAAAATAACCAATGCTTGGGGTGTTATGCTTGACGATATAATTGCTGGTGTATATGCAATGCTAATCCTTTATATTTTGCATTCTTTCAGCTTTTTTGCCTAAAACAAAATTAAAAGCATTGCTTTAATTTTTGCCAAATGTTATTCTTATATAGTGGTTAACTATCAAGGAGTAAGAAAATGACAGAAAAGGCAAAAATATTTTACTACTCTCGTCATAAACTAGGAGTTTATCTTTTATTTAACCTAGGTCTCTTAGCTTTGGCGATTCTATTTACATGGAGCATTTTTCCTGACTACACTCCTGTCTATTACTTTGCTCTAGGTACTTGCACTTTGTCAATTTTAAGTAGTCTTTTTGTATTTTTAGTTAGAATGCCTCTGGCTATAATTGATGACAATGGTATAAAAATTGATCGTAATCAACAACTCAAATGGTCGCAGATAAAATCTGTTGAACGAATAATATTTAAACATTTTGGTTTTGAACGTCCTATCTTAAAAATAAATCCTCAAAAAATTGCCAATTATAAAATGACATTAATGCAAAAAATTGCAGGCAATTCACAATTTGGAGCATTTTCAATTCCGCTTTATGCTATGACGGATAAAAATGCTAAACAAATCGAAAAGCTTATTTTTAGCTATACCAATAAACCCAAACCAACCCCAAAAACAACCAAAAAAACTATTACCAAAAAAAATAAAACTAAGAAAACGATATCCTCTCCAAAAACAAAAAAATAATATATTGACATTAATAAATATAGCATTTAAACGGTGGTTTAAATGCTATATTTTTGTTTTATAATGCATTGATTTTGTACAACATTATCTTTAAACAAAATAGAAAACAAACTTAGGACTAAAAAAGTTCATTACGCCTTGCAATATTACCTTTTTGACAGTTTTCAATATCTGAAAAATGCATTAAATTATCTAAGATATTTTTGACATCTGTTGCATTATAATCTTTATAAACAAAGTCAGCTCGATAAAAATCAGCTCTAATATTCTGAGCTTCGACAGCAATACAAAAAGCTTTTTTATCAAACATCATTAATTGGCAATCTTTAGATAACGCCGAATATTTATGCCCATCCATTTCAAAATCAATCCATTCTGGTTTTCTACTACAATCATTACAATTATTATCACGTACACAAACAGCAGATGTAAACAAAGGAACATCTTGATAAACAACTAAAACTAAAGGTAAAGGACTTTCATTTGCTAAGTTTTTTAAATTCGATAACGTATCCTCAACAGCCATAGTTACTCTAGATGCACCTAAATCCTTGGCCATTTGTACAGCTTGGTTATTAAACATATAAATTAAATTGTCAAAAGACAGATCTATTTTATTAATTGGTAAGACATCCAACCCCCAATAGTTAGCTATTTCCCATTTTTTATATCCCATATCTAGCAATTTGTTGATTAATGATTCAAAATCACTAACTTTTCTACATACAGCAGGTAAAGCTAATCGTAATTTATTTTTAGGTAATCGTAAAATATCTTGTATCTTAATTTCTGGATTAATTAATAAAATAACTTCTTCTATTTTTTCAAAATCAATTTTTTCTATTTTTTGTATGTTGTCTACTTTTATAATCCATTTTTTTGTGGTAGGTAATGAACGTATAGGAGGGTTATCATAACATACTTTTTCGATATTGGGAGTAATCTGTTCATACAATTTTCGTCTTAAATTATTCAAAATTGACAATGGCACAAAACATTTATCTTTATTTATTATATCTATTTTTTTTAAATTTAATTCAGTATCACCTGTCTTTGCAAAAGCTTTCTTTACAGCATCATTCATTGTTAATTCATCTTTTGCAGACATAAAGTTTCCCTCAACCGCAATACAAATATCTCCAACACTTGCCTGAATTAGATTAGGCTTAATATCAACCATAACTTCAATATCAAAACGAGGTCTAAATTCCCTTGGTTTTGGTTTTTTATAATTATATTTACCTTTAACATCTGATGACGATGCCAGATATACAGAAGCACCTTTCTTTAAATTATCAACCTTTTTAGGTAACATTACTTCAACTAGCTCTCCTGCTTCAGCTTTCCAAACACTTTTTCCTTTAACTTTTAATTTTTGTAATGAAAATCCAAATGGTTTCTCATTGCCATCAATATCAATTTGAATACCATCATGACGAGCAATCTTAAAACTTGTATTTAATGTTATTTGTTGTCCTTTTACTTCGTTTATTTTTCCAATAAAAAGACCTCGATGTCCGACAAATTTTTTATCTGTAATATCTTTATCTTTTCCCCTGAAATGAAATTTGCACCAAGGACGAGAAAAAATTTGTTTAATATCTTGAGCTTTTTCTTTTATTGTTCCATTACCATCTAAAATATTACGATAATAATCAGTAACTGCAGCAACATAAAGAGCGTTTTTTTTACGACCTTCTATTTTTAAAGAATAAATAGGCATCTTCAAAATATCTTCTTCTAAGGCCATGTCTTTCATTGAAAAACAATGTTCATATTTTCCATTTTTCATAAATTCCGCTCTACAAGGATACAAACATTTTCCGCGATTAGCACTTCTTCCATGTACAAACGATGAAAATTGACAAATTCCACTATATGAATAACAAAGAGCTCCATGAATAAACGCTTCCAACTCTAAATTTGGTATTTTCGCAATTTCCTTAATTTCATTAAGTGTTAATTCTCTCGCTAAAACAACTCTAGAAAAACCAATGTTTTTCAAAGCTTCAGCCCCTTGTTTATTATGAACTGCCATTTGAGTACTAGCATGCATTTCAATTTTAGGATAATATTTTTTTACAATTCTTGCCACTCCTAAATCTTGTAAAATAACAGCATCTATTTTCGTTCTACGACAAATATCTAAATTTTTAATTAGATCATCTAGTTCGTTTTCCTGCAAAATAGTATTTATTGTAACAAAAACCTTTCGCCCCAAATAATGAGCATATTCTGTAAATTCTCCTAATTCTTGTTCCGTAAAATTGCTAGCAGTAGCTCTTGCCGAAAATTGTTTTAATCCTAAATACACAGCATCTGCTCCATAATATAATGCAGCATAGCCTGCTTCAATATCACCAGCTGGTGCCAAAAGCTCTTTTTTCATACTTCCTCTCTTTTACATTTTAACTCATTTTATAGCTTATTTTAACTATCTTTACAATTAAATTTATACACACACATCTAAAAAATATTACTGTTTTTACAAAAAAGTGCTTTAATAAGCAAGCTCTTTGGAAAGGAAATAGAAAATAATGTATAATCTCAAATCAAATAAAGCTGAAGAATTTATTAATCATCAAGAAATCTTAGATACTCTTGAATACGCCAATGCCAATTGCAATAATATTGAAATAATAGATAAAATTCTAACGAAAGCTCGTTTACGCAAAGGTCTATCTCATCGTGAGGCCGCTGTTTTGCTTGACTGTAACATTCCAGAAAAAAACCAAGAAATATTTACTCTTGCAGAACAAATAAAAAACGATTTTTACGGTAACCGTATTGTCCTTTTCGCTCCTCTTTACCTATCTAACTATTGTGTAAATGGCTGTGTTTATTGCCCTTATCATCTAAAAAATAAGCACATTGCTCGTAAAAAAATGTCTCAAGATGAAATAAGACGTGAAGTTATTGCTCTCCAAGACATGGGACATAAAAGGCTAGCTCTAGAAGCTGGAGAAGATCCAATTAACAACCCAATTGAATATATTTTAGAATCAATCAAAACAATCTACAGTATAAAACATAAAAATGGAGCTATTCGTAGGGTTAACGTTAATATCGCCGCAACAACTGTTGAAAATTATCGTAAACTTCATGATGCAGGAATTGGAACATATATCTTATTCCAAGAAACATATAATAAAGAAAATTACGAAAAACTTCATCCTACAGGTCCAAAACATAACTACGCCTACCATACTGAAGCAATGGATAGAGCAATGCAAGGTGGGATAGATGATGTTGGACTTGGTGTCCTTTATGGACTATCAACATATCGCTATGAATTTACAGGACTTCTTATGCACGCTGAACACCTTGAGGCCGTATATGGTATTGGCCCTCATACTATTAGTGTTCCTCGCATATGTCCAGCTGACGATATTGATACATCAAATTTCTCTGATGCTATTGATGATGACACGTTTGCAAAATTAGTAGCGTGTATTCGCATATCTGTACCATATACAGGTATGATTGTTTCAACTCGTGAGAGCCAAAAAACTCGTGAAAGAGTCCTTAATCTAGGTGTTTCACAGATATCTGGAGGAAGCAAAACATCTGTAGGAGGATACGCAGAACCTGAACCCGAAGAACAAAATTCCTCTCAGTTCGATATCTCTGATAAACGTTCACTTGATGAAATAGTGTGTTGGCTTATGGAATTAGGATACACTCCCAGTTTTTGCACAGCATGTTACCGAGAAGGACGCACTGGAGATAGATTTATGGCTCTTTGCAAAAATATGCAAATTCATAATTGTTGTCTCCCAAATGCCCTTATGACTTTACAAGAGTATCTTGAAGACTACTCTTCAGAAAAAACAAAAGATATAGGAAAAGCATTAATACTCAAAGAACTAAACCAGATTCCTAATGAAAAAGTTCGTAGTATCTGCTCAAAAAGACTTGAACTGATTCAAAAAGGAGAAAGAGATTTTCGTTTCTAGTAAATACTTCTAATATCTTATTGATAATTTTTATTTACACTACTAAATTTTGAATTGATTGGAACTATATTAATTAAATATTTATTTATACTTAATGTATATAATATGGTTCAAATTATGAAAAATTTAGAGAGTATTTTATGAATCATCTACCATCTTTAATATCTGACCTTGCCTTAATTATGATTTGTGCAGGTATAATTACTGTTTTATTTAAATGGCTCAAACAACCTGTTGTATTAGGATATATAATTGCAGGCATACTTGTAGGACCTCATTTTGCATTATTTCCTACAGCTGCAGATAAGGCAAATATTCAAACATGGGCTGATATAGGTGTAATATTTCTTTTATTTAGTTTAGGTTTAGAGTTTAGTTTTAAAAAGATTGTTAATGTTGGTAAATCAGCAATAATAACAGCTTCAGCCAACATATTATTTATGTTAATCATCGGATACAATGTTGGACTTGGTCTTGGGTGGTCTACCACAGAAAGTCTATTTCTTGGCGGTATGATATCTATGTCATCGACCACAATTATTATTAAAGCATTTGAAGAACTAGACGTTAAAGGACAGCGATTTACTGATCTTGTTTTTGGTGTTTTAGTACTTGAAGACATAGTTGGTATTTTACTTTTAGTCTTGCTACCAACAATATCTTTAGGTAAGCACGTTGATGGTATTGAACTACTTATAAGCACAGGAAAACTTATATTTTTCTTAATGCTATGGTTTATCACTGGAGTATATTTAGTTCCCACTTTTTTAAAAAAAGTAATTAACTTGCTTAATGATGAACTATTACTTTTGGTTTCAATGGCGTTATGTTTAGGTATGGTTTTACTGGCTACATCAGTCGGATTTTCATCTGCCTTAGGGGCCTTCATTATGGGATCTATCTTAGCTGAAACTGATGAAGCTAAACGCATTGAGGAAACAATCAAGCCTGTAAAAGATCTGTTTGGAGCTGTGTTTTTTACCTCTGTAGGTATGTTGGTAGATCCAGCAATGTTTGTTGAATATGTTGTTCCTATAGCTATTATTACTTTTGTTGTAATTGTTGGAAAAGTTTTACTTTCAACTTTTGGATTTTTGTTATCAGGAAACCGTCTTGAAACATCAATTTTCAGTGGCTTTTCTCTAGCTCAAGTTGGTGAATTTGCATTTATTATTGCCTCTGCTGGTATGTCTATAGGCGTATTAAGTAGTTATGTATATCCAACAATTGTTGCTGTATCAGTAATAACAACGTTTAGTACACCTTTAATGATAAAATCAGCCAAACCTTTCTATTCTCGTATATATAAAATGTTGCCAACAACTTGGAAAGAATATTTAAGCACACATACATCATCTAAAAAAGATACTAATGCAGAAGAAGAACTCTGGAAACAACTATTCAAAAAATATTTTTTCAAGCTTTGTATTGCTTCCGTAATTTTAATTGCAATCATTAACATTTCTTTTCATATAGTCCACCCTTTGCTATTAAAACACTTACCAACACGAATTGCTGATCTTACTACAACCTTATTAACA
The DNA here is from genome assembly GCA_015062235.1 of Alphaproteobacteria bacterium. Taxonomy (GTDB): domain Bacteria; phylum Pseudomonadota; class Alphaproteobacteria; order RF32; family CAG-239; genus CAZU01. The sequence continues at coordinate 271,058 of SUUZ01000001.1, forward strand.
CTAGGAGCAATGTCACCATTTTTACAGGGATTATTGACCGTAAATAGCGATTTAGCTCGTATATATTTAACTTTATGGCACAAACGTATAACTAATAGACTTCCTTTGATTTTATGTACAGTCTTGCGTATGGCTATTATCATTATCTTTATTATGGTCGTAATCAATCATTTATTCACAAAAGATTTTTTTGTTACTTATGCGTTAATGGGACTAGTTATTGCAGTTCTTTATAAATCAACGTGGTTGTCTAGAAGATATAAGAATATTGAACAACAATTCTTATCTAATTTATATCGCTATAAAGAACAAGAAAAAACAGAACAAAGCAATAACGACAAAAAGGAAAAATAAAATGAACAGTTTATCTGTATGTATATTATTAGCGGATGGTTTTGAAGAAGCTGAAGCTATTATTCCTGCTGATTTATTAAAAAGACTGGGAGTTAAAATAATTTTTGCAGGAGTTAATTCTATTGATGTTAGAGGAACTCATAACTTTCATATCAAAGCCGATAATTTAATTGACAATATTTCATCTAATGATTTTGATGCTTTAATTCTTCCAGGAGGACTGCCTGGAACTATAAATCTCCGTAATTCAGAAAAAGTAATTAACCTAGTAAAACATGCATATCAAAATGGTAAAATATGTGCTGCCATATGTGCCGCTCCAATCGTATTACGAGATGCAGGAGTTGCTACCGACAAACACATTACAGGATATCCAAACTGTGAAAAACTATCATATGAACCTAATTTTAAATTTACAGGCAATAGTGTAGAACGTGATGGATCGATTATTACAGCCAAGGGGATGGGAAAAGCAAATGAATTCGCCTTTGAAATTGCCCGAGCCTTAAATATCAGTAAAGAAGATATTCTATCTGTAGCTAAAAACACTTTCATTTATGAATAACCAATAAAAAGCCCTGTATTTAACAGGGCTTTTTATTTTATTTTTTCTTACTCTTTCCTTTAACCTCTTCAGATTTTAATTCTGAAGTACAATTAGGACAACGAGTCGCATTCAAAGGAATTTCCGAACAACAGTACGGACAAGCCTTGGTCGTCTTGACAACCTCTTGTGCCTCTTTTTTATCCATTTTAGCCTGTAACTCATTAATTGCTTTAATCAAAATAAATACAGCAAATGCTACAATCAAAAAGCTAATAATAGCATTAACAAAAAGCCCTAAATTCATAGTAACAGCACCTGCTTCCTGAGCTGCAGCCAACGAATTATAAGGAGCTGGAGTTGCACCATCACGTAGCACAACAAATAAATTTGAAAAATCAACTTTACCCAATAGTAATCCTATTGGTGGCATAATTACATCTTTAACTAGCGAATCAACAATCTTACCAAAAGCAGCACCAATAATGATACCAACAGCCATATCAATAACATTGCCACGCATAGCAAATTTCTTAAATTCATTAGCTAAATTCTTAAACATTTTAGTTCCCTCAAATAAAATTATTAAAACTTAAAGCGCCGTCTTCAAAGGCGGCGCATTCTAACTAGATCTTCTCAACTTGAGAATACTCCAACTCAACAGGAGTCGATCTTCCAAAAATTGAAACAGAAACCTTAACTCTAGATTTTTCCGTATCAACTTCTTCAATCAAACCAACAAACGAAGCAAACGGACCATCGCAAACTCGAACTTGTTCACCAATTTCAAAGTTTACAACTTCACGAGGACGCTCAACCCCCTCTTGCATTTGCATAATAATGCGTTGAGCTTCAGCCTCTGTAATAGGATAAGGCTTATTACGTGAACCTAAAAAGCCACTAACATTAGGATTATTCTTAATCAAGTGCCATGCTTCATCAGACATAACCATCTTAACTAAAATATAACCAGGAAAAAACTTACGCTCACTAGTAACTTTAGCACCTTTTCTAACTTCAACTACTTCTTCAGTAGGAATCATAATCTCTAAGATACGATCTTCCCACTTTTTTAAAACAACCTGCTCATTAATCGACTGTGCAACCTTTTTTTCACAACCAGAATGAACATTAACAACATACCACTTAGCGTCCATCTTACTCTATGCTCCAAGCGAAAATACAGTTTTGACAACCCAGCCCAATATTTGATCAACAAAGAAAAAGAAAGTAGATGCTATTGTAACCAAAATAACAACCATAACCAAAGATTGCATAACCTCTTTTTTTGTTGGCCAAGTAACTTTCTTAATTTCTTGCTTAACCTGACGAAAAAATTGTATCGGATTGAGTTTTGCCATAACTTTACCTTAAATAAAACAATTAAAACAAATAACAGACTCTTAAATCGTTACATACTCAAACATCATCAAAAGTCACGCTGTTGATTTAACAGATATATAAATGTTTTTAGCTAGATATGTCAAGTAAATCTTTACTAATATCTTAATATTTTTGTATCTTTAATTCAAAAAGCAAAAGGACTCTTTACCTAAAAGGCAAAGAGTCCTCATACAGGAAATGATTATGCTCCAACAATAAACTCTGGAGGTTCAGGAAGCTTTGCTGAAACATAAACTGAAGGCTCACTATCGCTTACCCAACACAGTTTATCATCAATCTCATTTAATGAGCAAGGGCCAATAATATTTCTGGCCTCTTTGAACTCATACAGTACACCTTCTTCAATCTCTATCAAAGCAGGTACTTTGAGACCGTGATCATATCGGCTAACCCAATACTTACCAGCTGTATCTATTACCAAGCGAGCCCCATAGCCGAGGATATTAACAGCTTTGGGATAAGGAAGAGGTGCATCAACTTTGGGCATCATTGCTGGCATACAATAGCCTAAAGCGAACGAATCACTTACCCATGCGACTACATTCTCTCGTGTCTCTACAAACTCACCATTCTTAAGACAGCCTACCTTTACACGCTTCAAACTAGCGTTGGGCAAAATAGAAGTAGTCTCAGCCAAATGGCAAGGAGCCAATGTCTCAGGATAAACATCGTCTAAGACGAAGTAACCATGCGTCAATTTCAACAAAGAAATAACATTCGTTTTCATAATCAAAGTTTTTTAGGTTAAATAATAAAGAGTTATTCTTAGAGAATTTATTGTAAAAAATGGACTGAGATAGTACTAAATATTATTTTTTTGTCAAGCACAATTTAATAGCGAAAGCAATCACATGAGTATGTCCAAGCAACACTTAACGCTATTGTTAATATTATGATTATACGAATAAGTCGGTTATGCCCATTCATAAAAAAATGCTCCTGTGATACACCCCTGTGTTACACCTGTAAAATCAGCATTTTTTACAAAAAGCCAAAAAAATACCTAACACTTTCAGTGTGTTAGGTAAATTTTGGCAGGGGCAGTAAGATTCGAACTCACGACACCCGGTTTTGGAGACCGGTGCTCTACCAACTGAGCTATACCCCTAGCTAATAAAGTGATTTCACTAATACATAACATTTGCCAATAAATCAAGCTTTTTTTTCATTTATTAGTCAATTTGTTCTAATGTTGCACTTTCAGCATCTAATCTATATGAAACTCCGCATTTTAAAACAAATCTTTCCTTAAAATGCCCATAATTAAAATCTTTAATTATCGGAATATTAACCTGTTGTGCAAAATCATCTACTACACTTTCAACACTACCATGTGTTTCATGATTCTCACACTCACTAAACTTACCAAACACTATTCCTTTAACACCCTTAAATGTTGGATTATATTTTAGTTGGGTAAGCATTAGTTTCAACTTATAAGATTTTTCGCACTCATCTTCTAACAACAAAATTTTATTAGTTAAATCTGGATAATACGGTGTTCCTGACAAATCAGAAATTGCAGACATATTTCCACCAATTAAAATTCCTTCTACAACACCTTTATTTACACAACTTCCTGATTGTGCTACAAATTTAATATTATTCAAAAAACTCCTAAAACCATCATCTACTAAACTGTCGATTTTACCATCTCTAAAATCATACTCTGGAATAAAACCTGTAACATAAGAATTACCAGTTTTAGCATATACCGCAAATTGCAACGAAGTCGTATCAGAAAAACCTATGATAGGTTTATCATGTTTTTTTATTACATCAAAATCCAAATATTCTAAAACCCTCAATGCTGATGCACCACCATGAACTGCAACTAAAGCATCTATAGTTTCATCTTTATAAGCTGCCATAATATCTTCAGCCTTCTCTCTAGCCTGAAATGTATCAAGCATTGTACCCTTTAATACCGTTGGCATCATTATAACTTCCAAACCTAGTGCTTTGAAATATTGCAACCATAAATCTTGGTTAAATATCCTTTTTGATAGCATAACTGAAGGAGAAATAATCGCAATTTTTTTTATTTTTCTCATTTTATCTCCTCATCTAACCGACTGATCAATTGGATTAAACCTCAAACGCAGGACACGCCACTCATCATATTTTTCAGCATATTTTTCAGATAATATTTTATATGGTGCACAAATATAAACTGCTCTTTTAGCGCTATCTGCAACCGAACGAAAATGATTATCTGTATTATACCTTGTTGTATTTTGAACTTCTACCGAACGCACACTACCATCTTGATTAAGCTGTGCTTTAATTTCGATAATCATATCTTCAATACCCATCGCACCAGGATCTAAATTCCAACAAGCTCTAAGTTGTCCAGCTAAAGCATCCATCTCCGAAATTGAAAGCTCGCTAAAATAAGAACCTACTGCTCCTCCTTCAACTCCCATATTAGCAACATTTGTTCCTTCTTTAATTGTTGCCACAGAACTAACATTTGCTTCTTTTTCCAAAGCATCAACGCTAGCCAACAAACTCTTCAATGGATTTGCTAATTGCGGTTCTTCTTTTTTCTCTTGTTTTTTTACTTCTTTTTTAGGTTCTTGTTTTTTTATTTGCTCTTTTTTAGGCTGAGGCTTCTTAGGCTGTGCTTTGAGCTTAGGCTTTTTAGGTTGCGGAGCAACTAAAAAATCTTTTTTAGCTTCTTCTGGTTTTGCTGCAGGCTTTTGTTCCTTTGGTTCTTCATTAATTTTTTCTTTTTTTACTTCTGGCTCAATTTTGGGTTTTGTTTCTTCTTTTGTATATTTATTTTCAATCTTACGTTTTACTTGACTAGCCTCTTTATCCTCATCACCAAATTTTGCTTTTGGTGGAAGATTTGTCATTTCAGATATTTTAACATCTTTCAAATCTACAATTATAGGAACTTGGCTTGGTTGGGAGCGATTCCACCAAAACATAGGCACCTCTATAATAAGTAGCAGAAAAACCGCTATGTGCAAAGCTATTGATTTTTTCAGTGCCGAATTCATTTTAATTTACTTTTTCCTATTAAGCTTAGGTTCTGTCTTTAATCCAACTTTATCAAATCCTGCTTCTTTCAAAATAGCCATCAATCCAATAACTCGACCATATTCTGCTCCAGTATCACCAGAAATCGTAACTGTAACTTCATTGTTTTGTTTTTTGATAGCATTAAGCTTTCCTACAATTTTATCTGCTGAAACTTCCGTCTGTCCAATATAGTAATAACCATCTTTATCAACACTAATATTAATTGATGTATCTTCTCCTTCTAAAGCTTTTCCTCCTACTTTAGGCAAATCAAGTGCAATACCTGATGTCATTAATGGTGCGGCCACCATAAATACCACCAACAAAACCATCATAATATCCATCAAATTGGTGATATTAATTTCTGAATTAAGCTGATAACGAGTTGATCTGCGTCTAGTATTAATTTTCATTTTTACTCACCTGCCATTTCTGCCCTAATAGCGGTATCATCAATCTCACGTGATAAAATAGTTGAAAATTCTGACATAAATGCTTCCAATTTTTTGGCATACCTATCCAAATCAGAAGAAATCTTATTATAAGCAACCACTGCTGGAATAGCTGCAATCAAGCCAAATGCCGTTGTAAATAAAGCCTCTGCAATACCTGGAGCCATCGCTGACAAAGAATTACTTTGCGTTAGAGCAATTGCATTAAAACTATTAATAATTCCCCAAACTGTACCAAACAAACCAACAAGCGGTGCAACTGACCCCGTAGATGCCAAAAAACCTAAACGAGTTTCCAAAGCATCCAAATCCTTATCCATAGTAACCATCATAGCTTTTTCTATACGTTGCTGCAATGAAACACCGCGCAATCCTCTATCAGTTTTAGACTTCAAAATATTAGTACGCTTCCACTCTTTCATTGCTGCAACAAACATATCTGCCATAGGTTCATTAGGATGAGCTCCCAAGGCATCATATAGTCTATCTAATGAACCACCAGACCAAAATTTTTCCTCAAACTTAGCTGTGCGTTGTTTCAACTGGCGAAGTGTTCCTATTTTTTCAAAAATAATAGCCCACGACCAAACAGAAGCTAAAATCAAACCGATTAAAACCACCTTGGTAACTGTATCTGACGACCATAATAAATCCCACATTGAAGAATTATTAGCAACTTCCTTTATTACTTCTGTTTCCATTATATTTTCCCTAAACAAAAAACAAACTTATCACAATTTTATTTACAACATAGCAAAAAACATTAAATTTTCAATTAACCAAATTAAGTTTTTAGCAAAAAAATAAAAACAACAAAACAACTAAAAAATAGTTCAAGTAATTGAAAATTATCTAAACTAGTTTTTCCATTAATAACCTTGGTATTCTCACAGGTTTTTTAGTTGCCAAGGATATGTGAGCAACTTTAATATTTATTGCCACCAAAACATCTTGCCCACGCCTTATTTCTTGATGCATTGTTGCTGTAACTCCTCCCAGATTAGTAACTCTACAACTAACAATCAATTCATCATCTAAAACAGCTGGAGCCATATAATCAGCCTCACAATGACGTACAACCCAAGCTGTCTTTTCAGGACTTTGCAAATCATCTTGTTGCTTTGCACCCAAAGAGCGAATAAATTCAGTACGACATCTCTCTGCAAAACGTAAATAATTTGCATAATAGACTATACCTCCAGCATCAGTATCTTCATAATAAACTCTAACAGGAAACAAAAACTCTTTATCAACTAATTCACCTTTAGCTGGTGCAACAGACTTAACTATCATATTCTATCCTTCCAATAAATCTAATTGTGGATTATATTTTTCTTTTTTTAACTTAGGAACACCCAAATATTGACACCCTAAATCTGAAATAACACGACCTCTGGGCGTTCTTTGTAAAAAACCCAATTTTAACAAAAATGGTTCAATAACTTCCTCTATAGTATCACGTTCTTCAGATAAAGCCGCTGCCAAAGTATCTGCTCCAACAGGACCTCCTCCATAATTTTGTAAAATGCAATTTAAATAGCGTCTATCAAAAGCATCCAAACCAAAATCATCAACATCTAGTCTTTTTAATGCCCCATCAGCAATCTTATTATCTATTTCAACAGCTCCGCAAACAGCACCAAAGTCTCTTACTCTACGTAACAGACGCCCTGCAACACGAGGAGTACCTCTAGAGCGTTTCGCTATTTCTAATGCACCCACTTCAGACAACGGCATATCCAAAAGCCTTGCCCCTCGCAACACAATTTTTTGCAAATCTTCTGGTGAATAAAAATCAAGCCTTAAAGGAATACCAAACCTTTCTCTTAACGGTGTTGAAAGCATACCTGAACGAGTTGTAGCTCCAATCAATGTGAAAGGTTGTAAATCAATTCTAACTGATCTTGCTGATGGTCCTTCACCAATAATTAAATCAAGCTGAAAGTCTTCCATTGCTGAGTAAAGCACTTCTTCAATTGCTGGATTTAAACGGTGAATTTCATCAATAAACAAAACATCATTACGTTCAAGGTTCGTTAAAATCGCAGCCAAATCACCAGATTTTGAAATCATCGGAGCTGATGTAGCCCTAAAACCAACGCCTAATTCTTTCGCTACAATTGAGGCTAAAGTTGTTTTACCAAGCCCAGGGGGACCAAACAACAATACATGATCTAAAGCATCTCCACGCCCTCTCGCTGCATCAATAAAAACTTTTAAATTTTCACAAACAGATTTTTGCCCAACAAAATCAGCCAAACAATTTGGTCGCAAACTAACTGGCATAGCTGTATTATTTTCATCATCTGCCTGCTTTTGAGGACTAACAACTCTTTCATCAATCATCTAATCTGCTCCTTAGCAAATTCTTTTAAAGATAAACGAATAACCTCACTCATATCAGCTTCAGGTTTTTGACTTAGTACCCGATTAACAGCTTTATATGCTTCTAATCTTTGGTATCCAAGATTAACCAACGCTGAGATCGCATCTTCCATTTTGGTAGGATCATCATCTCGAGCAACTAAATTATCTTCATAATTCAAAATATCAGTTGCTTCGTTATCTGAATTTAACGTCATATTTATATTCTTGGAAATCTCAGCTATTGGTACACTAACAATCTTATCTTTTAATTCGGTAACAATACGGGCTGCTAATTTTGGCCCTACACCATTTGCTCTAGCAAACGATGTTTTATCTTGTGCAGCAATAGCTTGTGCTAATTGACTTGGCGTTAGTACAGATAAAATTGCCAAACAAACTTTTGCACCAACACCCTGCACTCTGGTTAATGTATTAAACCATTCTTTTTCCCATACATCAGCAAAACCATAAAGAGAAATACTATCTTCTCTTACAACAGTTTCAATCAACAAACTAACAGTTCCATTAAGAACCAAACGACCCAAAGTTTTTGCAGAAGCAAAAACTAAATATCCAACACCATTAACATCAATAATCAAATAGTCCTCAGCTATCGTGTCTACCACACCTTTTAGTTTGGCAATCATTTATTTACCTCAATATTTTTAATCTACTAATTAGAGTATACAATAAACCATAACCTTGCAAGTATCTTTTTTAATTATCAGAACAAAAAAAGAACGAGCATTAAAATATCACCAAGATATTTCAATACTCGCTCTCAATAAAATCATTCGTTATTCACTAAGTGTCTGATTGATTCTCTTAACCTTAGTAAAATCATGAACCATTCTAATAATGACTCCCTTACCAATAGGAAACTCAATGTCCCAGTCACCTTTAATGTATACAAAAGTAACCCCTACATCCTCAATAGGATTCGTAAAAACAACATCCTTTAGAGGATTATTTATCTTGTTACGACGATAGTTACCTTCCGCAACGTAGATAATCCTACCGACATTGAACAATCTTTTCAATCTGCGCCAATCTTTATTAAGAATACATCCTAACCTTCTAACGACTCTTTTTTTATCATTACCGATGTATTCATCTACAGAACCAGCCGAAAAATCATAGTTCGAAATAGTTTGGTAAACATTCACTTTTCGGGCATAAACCTGACGAAAAGCCCTAGTGTATTCTTCAAGTTTTGCTTTAAAATTTCTCGTAATCTCAGGAACATCCCAGACATCATCCCAATCAAGAAGCATCATAACTTCTGCAGGTCTAAATGCCAGAACAAAAACTACTTCACCCTCTACGGCTAATACCACTTCAGGAAAATCTAGTTCAAATCCATACTGATAAGAGAACTCTGTCCAAAGCTCAACAACCTTAATTTTTGAATCTGCACAAGAATTACTTACCACAGCAAAATTGGTAAGATTATCTCTTCGCCTAACAGCAAAACGATAAGGTGTATTCAAAAGTTCTTCACCTTTACCCAATTCCCTAGAAAGCTTCCATCTTTCAATATACGATAATGCTCTTCCTACTCGTTCATTTGCAACAAAAGCTTTAATCTCTTTAGGATCTAAAACTTTATCAAATGTTGGTACTGTACTCAGAACGTCAAGATTACTCTTAAGACTCAGCTGTCTGATACAACAACTATAATTAGCTCGTTCTTCTGGAACATCAGCTAACTCTGCATATTTCTTTAAAGAAACACGCAATTTTTCCTTAATCAATTTTTGTTTTGTCATAAACTTAAATATTTTATAGTGAATAAATAATATTAAATAAGTGCAGTGATTATATACAATAAAATTTATTTATCAACTAATTAAATGAAATATCTTCTCTTTGTAAATAGTTATTCAAATATTCAGTCCATTCAGGAACATTATTTTCATCAAAATAACCATATAAAAAGTCAACCATCCTTTTTAGACGTATTTTGGACTGTTCTTTACCTGAATCTGTCATCATCATTTTGCCTAGACGCAGTGTTTTTTCAAAAAAATGATTTATACAATTATCTGCTTTTCGCCCTTTCCTTTTATATTCTTCCGCAGAAAGATTTATCTCAGGCCATACTTTTTTATCAAAAACAGGGGTTCCATATTTCTGGCATCTTGCAAAAGCATAATTTAGCGTACGAACTATGCCATTAACACCTAATGCATCAAGCATATCTGCATCTGAAACTATTTTTCCTTCCGTTGTAGTGGGTCTAATACCAACTAACGACTTTGAATATCCCATATTGGCAATAACTTCACAAACTTTTGCTTGGGTATCAAAACTAACACCACACTCATTCATTATTCTCTTAGCATTAGTCAAATTATCGGCTGCATCTTGACCAAAAAGTTTATAGTCATCAGCGTCATGCAATAGTGCTGCTAAAATAACAATAGTTTCATCAGCTTTTTCTAATTGCAATAATTTCAAGGCAATATCGCATACTCTTTCTACATGGTCAAAACCATGACCACAATTATCTTGATTCATATGATTTTTTACTTTTTCTTTTATTTTTTCTATCATTTTTTTATCCCATAAGCATTACGATATTGAAAATGACAAAGTGCTATAGCTAAAGCATCTGATGAATCGTTATTCTTAGGTTTACAACCTGGTAACAAAATTTTTACCATAGTTTCTACCTGACCTTTTGCTGCTTTACCAACACCGACAACAGCTTTCTTAACTTTATTTGGTTCATACTCTGTAACTCCAATACCAAATTGTGCTGGTGTCATAATTACTACTCCTCGAGCCATACCAAGCTTAATCGTTGACATAGGATTAGCATTTAAAAAAACTTGTTCAATTGCTGCTTCATCTGGCCTATAAACTTCTATAACTTCACTCAAAACTTTATTTATTAAGGCTAGCCTATTTCCAATAGCTGCCTTTGCGTCTGTCGGAATAAAGCCATCAGCAATATATTTAACCTTATTATTTTCAACCTCAATTATACCCCACCCCGTAGAAGATAGGCTAGGATCAAGTCCCAAAATACGCATATTATCCTCTTTCGTAACAAAAAACTCCTCTTATTATAAAGAGGAGACTTTTGTTTTGCAACATTATATTAAAGTTGCTCTTTGGTAAAATATTAAACTAATTTTTCCAAAATATCTTCCGTAATTTCTGCATTATGATAAACTTTCTGGACATCATCATCATCTTCTAAAGCATCAACAAAATCTAGAAACTTTTGTGCCGTTTCAACATCAACAATATCTGTTTTTACCATAGGTTTCCAATCAAGACGAGAAGCTGAAGGTGTACCATATTTTGCTTCTAATGCTTCTGTTACATTATTTAAATCATCTGGTAAAGTTTCAATATCGTGATGCTCGTCATCTGTAGCTACATCATTGGCACCAGCTTCTAAAGCAGATTCAAACATAGTATCAGCATCAGCTGCAGCCAATGGATATTGAATGAAACCAATCCTTTCAAAATTAAAAGCAACAGAACCTGTTTCACCCATAGCTCCACCACGCTTTCCAAAAATAGTGCGTACATTACCAGCTGTTCGGTTTTTATTATCAGTTAAACATTCAACAATTACAGCAACTTTACCTGGACCAAATCCCTCATAACGTGTTGCAACATAATCATCCCCTCCAGCTGCTTGACTTGCCTTAGCAATAGCACGTTCTATATTATCTTTAGGCATACTTTCAGCTCTTGCTGCAGCAATAGCTAAACGTAAACGAGGATTTTTATCGGGATCAGGCATACCTGATTTTGCTGCCAAAGTAATATCTCTTGCCAATTTAGCAAATACTTTTGCTTTTTTAGCATCTTGTGCACCTTTACGATACATAATATTTTTAAACTGGGAGTGTCCTGCCATATTTATAAGCTCCTTAACCAATTAAAATCATCCAAAATTAAGGATTTTATACATCAATGATTTCTGTTGTGCAAGATTTTTTTATTAAAAAACTACATCTCAATAAATCTATATAGGTCATCCGTATTTAACATTTCTGGCAAAACTATTCCATCAGGAAATGTAGGAGAAAATAATATATAAAACGGCAACCCTCTTCGACCATATTCTTGCATAAAATCCAAAACTTGAGGTTGGTAATTTGTCCAATCAACCTCAACAAGATGCACTTTATAATTCTCGAAAGCATCTTTCATTGATTGGACGTCAAAAACAAAATTATCATTATATTTACAAGTTAGACACCAATCAGCTCCCACTTTAATTAAGACTTTATATTTAGCCTTTACTTCTTGATTAATCATTTCCAAATCAATTGCATCAAATTTGGTGTTTTCGATTAAAATTCTTCTCTTATTTGCTGCATGACCAGCATCAAACATACTTATGACTAACACTATTAAAACTATTATTCCAAAAAAACGTCTATATCTACGATGTAGTAACTGCGCAATTTTCCTATCTTTTAGTTTATCAACTTCATTGGCAAATGCTTTTGCAAAATATAATGTTAATAAAACAAAACCAATATAAATTAACCAATGCCATATTTGAGAAGTAGAAGTTTGAGCAACTAATACACTAACTAACCATATAATTGTTATTAAGAGTAATAAAATCATTCCTAAATTAATAGTCGCCATCCACTTTCCTGGTTTTGGCATATAAAAGGCTAGCTGTGGACATAAAGCAATAACGATATATGGTGCAGATAATCCCAAACCAACAGTCATAACTGTTAAAATGATATGTTCAATGTTACCAGCTAGAGCAACTCCAAAAGCTGTTCCTAAATATGGAGCCATACAAGGAGTCGATAACAAAACTAAGAATACACCACTTAAAAATTCAAAGCACTTTCCTTGATTTTCTTTGTTTTTTATCAAATCAGTTAAAAATCGTGGTGATTGTAAATTAATTATACCAAAAACATGAGCTAAAAAGAAAACAACCACCCAAATAATAAAAGCTACAAAATAGATATTTTGAAATTGCATTCCCCAACCTAAAGCATAACCTGCCAATTTAAGAGCAACCAATAACGAAGTAATTAAAATAAATGATAATAAAATTCCCAAACTATTACACAGAAAGTTTCGACGAATTTGTTTAACATTAAGCCCACCAAATTTTGTAAAAGCCAATAATTTTAAAGACAAGACTGGAAATACGCAAGGCATAAGATTCAAAAGCATCCCTCCAAAAAACGCCAACCATAAAATTCCTAAGGTAAACTGCCCTGTTTTGGTATCTAGCAATGACATATTTTCAATTCTTGCAGAATGCAAATATTGATTAACACCTGAAGTCAGTACCCAAAAAGTTATTTCTTTACCCAAAGCATCAAATTCTTTATCTATTATAGGAAACCTAATAATAGCACTATCACCATCAAATCGAATCATTGGTTTAGCAAAATATTTTGCATAACGTCCAATTATAAAGGTTTTTAAATAAACTATATTATCGGTTTTAACATCTAAGCGAACAAATGATTGATTTCCTTTTTCTTGTTTTTCTAAAACAAGAGTACCAAAATTAAAATTATTTTTATTTTTTTCTCTAGGTACATTTTTTTCGATTGTTCTAATATATGCTGAAAAAACGGTGTCCTTAATTTTTTCTTCTTTTGATAAAGTAATTTCTGGTTCAATTTTTTCTCTTATACATTCACTTTCTAAGCACATATTAGCCTCAACAATAGGCCTCAAAACCAAAGGTTTTGATACATCTTTTGCTTTTGCTTTAAAATAAATTGGAAAACCACTTCCATAAATTAATATTTGCCGTTTATCTTCTAATTCAACAATTTGAGGTTCTATAAAATTAATTTCAATATTTTCTAAATTTTCTGATTTGCTAAAATCAACTTTTGCTCCTTCATATTTTTCAAAATCCCCTAATAAGAATATTCTTCCTTTTCTTGGTTCTACCTTAATAACACCTTTTATAATACCTTCTTCATCAATTGAACTCTTTTCCGTTAATATAGTTCCAATAAGCATTTCATCATCAACATCATTTTTACCATCAACATTCTTATATACACCTAAATCAGTTAATGTCTTATCCCAATTAATATCCAACAATGTCTTCCAATCTCTTTCAATTAAAGCTTTTTTATATTTTTCAATTGCTTGAGATGGTAACGGCAGATTATTATCTTTAGCTAATTTTTCTTGTACCGCAAGCTTATCTCGTTCAGAATTAGAATAAGCCACCACTTTTTTAAAATCATGAATAATAAGTGGCTTATCAGTTTTTATATATTCTTCCTCCTCTCCCATTTCATATTGATCATCTGCCACCACTATAGGAGGATCTTTTTTCATAATTGAAGAAACAACTTTTTCTTTTATTTTATTAAACCAACGATAGTACTTTATTCCTGTCCTAACATAATCTTGCCATTTATCAGCTGTTATTTGATTAAAAACAGGATATTTAGATATTAACTCACCTGTAAAATCTTTCCCCATATATTGTTCAGGCAATCTCTCACTATATTCTTTAACATCACGATAATAAAAAAGAGCCCATGCAGCCAACCCAGGCCTACTTTCATTATCCGATTTTTCTATCTCATCGTCCCTCAAATCAAGAATTATTTGCCCACCTTCCTGAGCAAATACATTAGTAGCTAATAACAAACAAATAAATATATTGATATGTATAAACAGCTTTTTCATAATTTTTCTTTACTATAAAATTGATTTTTACTTATTCTTGCCCTATATTATACTATGATATGGTATACATAAAGTTAAAGTTGTTATAACAAATGAGTAAAATTGATATTAACAATTTAACAGGCAAATGCCTTGTTTCTATGCCCGATGTTTCTGGTGATTTAGCTAGAAGCGTTGTGTATATTTGTTCTCATAGCAAAGATGGAGCTATGGGATTCGTTATTAATAATCGCATCAAAGAATTCTCTTTTTCAGATCTTATTACCGAACTACCACTTAATCTTAAAGATAAAGGCCTACATGTAAACCTATATAACGGTGGCCCTCTTGAAAAAAGTAAAGGTTTTATCCTCCATTCTGATGACTATAAAAGTAATGACAGCTTAAACGTCGGAGATGGTATTATGGTATCATCATCCATTGATATATTAAAAGATATTGCAAACGGTAATGGACCTAAACAACGAATTATCGTCCTTGGCTATCTGGGGTGGGGCCCTAACCAGCTCGAAAATGAAATAAAAAATAACGTATGGATTATAACTAATGCTTCACCCAATATTGTTCTTAGTTCAGCTGATAATGATAAGTGGTCTACGGCTATGGCATCTTTAGGTATAAACCACAACAATTTTACGGCCAATTATGGACATTCATAAAAAAAATAAGTGCACTATTTTTTCGAACACTGCGTCATATTTTGTTGAATTGTACGATTTTTTCCACCACTAACTCCTATTTTTACTATGTTGATAATAATAATTTTTCCTTTAAATTATTACTTACTAAAGCAATTAAAGGAGACAAAAAATGAATAAACATGAAGAAACTTTCTTATACGACGTTGTTAATGATAATCTTGCTTTAATGAGTAAAATATATCAAAGTTTTGAGGCTCTAGAAGAAACACTCGGAGCTCTAAAAATGGAAGAAGCTTTATTCATGACTTATGCTGCTAAAAAATCTTTTGCCAGTACATTAATGAAAAAATCAAGAACTCATAACCTCAAACACTAACCCCCTTAAACTCGCCCCAAAGAACTTGGGGATAAAATTTCAGTAGATTCTCCCCCCCCAAAAAAAGACACTAAATTGATTTAGTGTCTTTTTTTTTAATATGTAACTAATCAAACTTTAGTAATATTTGTAAAAAATACTACTTACACAACAAGTGCAAACAACTAAACTTTCTTCCATGTCGTCCCTTGAGGACTATCTTCAAGCACAATGCCTTTTTCTTTCAATTCATCTCTAATTTTATCTGCCAAAGCATAATCTTTATTTTTCTTAGCCAATATACGCTCAGCTATTTTTGCTTCTATCTCTTCCAAATCGCTAGCACCAGACCTAAACCAATCTTCAGGATCTTGCCACAAGATTCCTAATAGTTCAGCAGACTTTAACAAAATTGTTTTACATTTACTTTGATTTTGCTCATTTTCCGCTTTATTTAAATTATTCACCAACTCATGAATAAAACTCAAAGCCAATGGTGTATTTAAATCATCTTCCAAGGCCGCAACAACTCTTTCATCTACCAAACTATCATCAAGAGGAACATCTTTAACCTTAAGTAAAGCATTATAAAATTTATCTAAATTCTGCTTTGCTTGTTCCAAACCCTCAAAAGTAAAATTAAATGGCTGATGATAATGGGTTGTCAAAAACAGTAAACGTAAAGCCTCTGCAGGAGCTCTTTCCAAAACTTGATCAATAGTATAAAAATTCCCTAATGATTTAGACATTTTTACACCATCAACCATCAACATTCCACCATGTACCCAATAACGAGCATAACTCTCACCAGGATGCGCACACATAGATTGAGCACACTCATTTTCATGATGAGGAAAAATCAAATCTGAACCACCGCCATGAATATCAAAAGAATTACCTAATAATTTGGAACTCATAGCTGAACATTCTAAATGCCACCCAGGGCGACCATATCCCCAAGGACTATTCCATCCTGGCTGATCTGCATCTGATGGCTTCCACAAAATAAAATCAGCTGGATTCTTCTTGTATTCAGCCACCTCTACTCTCGCTCCAGCTAACATTTCCTTCATTGACCGCCCCGATAAAAAACCATAATTCTTCATCGAATCAACATCAAACAACACATGTCCTTCTGCTTCATAAGCATGACCTTCTTTAAGCAAAAGCTCAACCATTTCTATCATCTCATTTATATATTCCGTTGCTCTTGGACGGTAATTTGGTGACAAAACATTAAGCTTCGCCATATCATCAATATACCATTGATATGTTTGTTCCGTGATCTCTCTAATAGTTTTGCCTGTTTCTTTATGTTTATTCAATATCTTATCATCAACATCCGTAATATTAGAAACATATGTAACCTTATCCTTACCATATTTATGACACAAAACTCGATATAAAACATCAAAAGCCACTGGAGTCTTAGCATTTCCCAAATGTGCTCTATCATAAACTGTAGGTCCACAGACGTACATTCTCACATTATTTTCATCTATTGGCACAAATTCTTCTTTACAACGTTTTAGCGTATTGAACAAAAACATAGTCTTTCCTTCTTTTAATTATAGTTTAAGCTTTTTTACCCTTAAGACGATTATACGCCCGTTCCCTTCCTATAAAAGGTAATAATATCTTCAATTCTGGACCACAATCTTGTGCCGTTAATGCCTTTCTTATTGGATGGAATAATTCTTTACCTTTTTTATCTGTATGAGTTTTAACCAAGCCCATCCATTCACCATAAGTATTTTCACTCCAAGGCTCATCTGGTAACAAATCAGCAGCCATTGCTGTTAATTCTGCATCTTCCATATCTGGAACTATTTCTTCATAACAAACTTTATGCCATTTTTCAGCCTCAATAACCGTATCCAAATTTCCTTTTACAGCTTCCCAAAAATCTCTCTTTACTGAAACCCTTTCAGCAACATTTTCAAAAGACATTTGTCGAACAAATTTGCTATTAAACAATTTTAGTTCTTGTTCATCAAATTTTGGTTGTGAACGACCCAATTTTGTTAAATCTAACGATTCTGCCAAACTAGTTAAATCATTAAATGGCTCTATAGCTTCTGACGTACCTAATTTTGCTAAAAACGAACAAATTGCTAAATTTTCAACACCTTCAGCTCTCAACTCTCTAACACCTAAAGAACCTAATCTTTTTGAAAGCTTACCCTCTTTACCTGTCAACAAAGGTAAATGAGCAAATATTGGCGACTTTCCAGCTAATGCCTCAAACATTTGAATTTGAGCAGCTGTATTAGTAACATGATCTTCTCCACGAATAATATGGGTAATACCAAAATCAACATCATCTATTACCGATGGAAGATGATACAAATAACTTCCATCTTCACGAATAATAACAGGATCAGCTAAATTAGCAGCATCATAATGTATCCTTCCTCTAACCATATCATCCCATTCTATCGCTCCAGGCAGCAACTTAAAACGATAGTGTGGTTTACGTCCTTCTGCTTCGTATCTAGCAACATCTTCTTTCGTTAACTTTAAAGCACCTCTATCATATATTGGAGGACGGCCTTGCGCCATTAACTTTTTACGCATAACCTCTAACTCTTCTGCCGTTTCATAACAAGCATAGATTCGTCCTTCATCTTTTAGCTTTGCAACTACTTCATCATATCTTACAATTCGTTCTGATTGCCTAGCTTGTTCATCCCAATTTAAACCAAGCCAAACTAACACATCTAAAATTGCCTCTTCATACTCTTTTTTAGATCGCAACACATCTGTATCATCGATTCTCAGCAAAAATTTTCCACCTAATTTTTTTGCTAACAACCAATTAAACACTGCTGTACGGGTATTACCAATATGCATCCAACCAGTTGGACTTGGAGCAAATCTAACTTTAACATCACTCATAAACAAAAAACCTTTATCAATTAATATTCAAAAAATTATCATAAAGATTATCTGTTTTATTTATCAAATTCAAGGGAATTTTGTTGATTTACTACATTTTGCTTCAAAGCCAACTCATAAGAATAAGTCAAATCTTCTAAATCCTCTAAAAACCAATCTATTTCACCATCACTTTGAGCAATCATCTCATAAAACTTACCTCTATACGACAGAAGTAAACTACTTTCTGCTACTTTGACGTCAACTACCTTTATTTTTTCATCTACCTTATGCAAACGAAAAGTTAACATAATATTTTGACTTTCTTCACCTAATTTAATGTTAATGTTCGCAACAACATTAACAAACTTTCCATCTGCCTCAGCATTTTTTATTTCATATGCCAAATTTTTTGCATATTCTAACGGCAACGTTTTATAAAAAGATAACCCATACCGAACAAAAACATCGCTATAACGATTTTTTTGCTCATTTGTCATCTGCCGCCAATATTTTCCCACAACAAATTTAGAAATATAATCGATATCAACATATTCCATAATCATTTTATCAAGCTGAGCATACCTAGTTTCTAAATTTGGCTCTTGAAAAACCATCAGCAACTCTTTTCCTTTAGTTGAAGCAAAATCAAGCGCCTGTTGTGCTGTTAAAGTATTTGCATAACAAACATTTACAGCAAAAAGAGCAATACAACTTATGATAACTTGTAAAAATTTATTACTTTTCATAAAATTTACCCTATAATTAACCTTGTGCTAAGTTTTACTATAACAATAAATGGTTAACAAAATGAAACTAAAATCTTTGTTTTTCTTCCTATTACTTCTATGTTTAAGTTTTAACACTGCTATAGCCAATACTAAAACATCATCAATAAAACAAAGACAGTATATAGTTTGTGGTACATCTCAAGACCACAAATCATTAGCCTACAAAAAAAATGGACAATGGCACGGTTTCGATGCTGATATATGTCGTGCAATTGCCAGTGCTTTTTTAGATAATCCCGAACGTTTTAAGCTAATACCTGTAAGTAGAAACAATATCGGTAAAGCTTTAAACTCTGGTCAAATAGATATCATGCTCGGCAACTCTTCATTATCTTCCTCCGAAGAAGTTAGCCTATATGTTACCCCCGTAGACACACTTTACTACGACCGCCAAATATTTGCTGCAAGAGAAAAACGCACAGCCCAATCAATGCGTGATTTTGAAGGAAGCAAAGTTTGCGTTATGCGTGATTCAACAGCCTCTATTTTCCTTGATGAATACAACCAGAAACACGCTTTAGGCTTCAAAATATTACAAATGCCTTCCTTAATATCGCTTAAAGAAGCATTCTATACAAATCGTTGTGAGTTAATAAGCGACAGTGAAATATATTTAAAACACATTATATCTGATGTAAAGACATCAAACCCTGCAGAAATTCTACCTGAAGAAATAGCTTATATTCCAATTAAAGCATATACTGCAGGCAACAATCCAAATCTCAATATTGCTATGCGTTGGATAATTAATGCTCTCAAATTAGCTGATACTGCTAATATAACCTCTCAAAATATAACTACATTCCTTGCTAGTAAAAATCCATCTGTCCAAAATCTACTCGGAATAGAACCAAAAACTTGGCAAAAACTCCGTTTAGAACCTGAATGGGTTCAAAATTACATACCAATCTTTGGCAACTACCAACAAATACTAGATCGTAATATAGGAGCCTCATCAGAACTCAACATAGATATAAAACACAACAACATGATAGAAAAAGGTGGTTTTTTAATTTCTCAACCCTTCATTTAATATCTTTTTTTAATAAATTCTACAGCTCTATCAACAGCTAACGGAGATATCTTGTGAGCAAGGTCATCAATCCCAAAAACTTCTGTTTTACATCCTAATTCATTTAAATTTTTAGCTGAAAAATCCAAAGCTTCAAATTTAATTTTTTCATCAGATTTTCCATGTATTAACAAACAATCAGGCTTATTTTTACTGTGATTTTCCAGAAAACCTTTAGCTGCCAATATACCACTAAAACTTATAACACCACCTATTTTATGTGGACACATTAAACCACCATAAATCGCACAAGTCGCACCTTGCGAAAATCCACATAAAAACAAATCTTCATAAGACAAATTATATTCATTTAACAAACCATCAACATATTGCAATATGTAATAATTTGCACTAACCAAACCTACTGTCATACGATTATAAAAATCAACAAACTCATCCCAAGATACGGCACCTCTCCTTTTATCATCAGGATCAAATTGGTGGATAGAATACCACTGACGTTTACTTATATCAACTTCATTAACAAAAGGCGCTTGGGGAATATGAAATGCTATATTATTTATTTTTTGCAACTCTATAGTCTTGCGCTCTATATGCTCTGCACAATCTTGATAACCATGCAAAAACACAACTAATTTCTTCGGCATACCATTAACATGTACAATTTCTTCTGTAATCATGGACTTCAGCCCCTTATTATTCTGCCTGACTTTCTAATACATCAAAACTATTAAATAAATGGTAAACAAAACCCCGCTATTTAAAGCGGGGTCATATAACAATAAAATCAACAACTATTCTTCATCGGTCAAAACCATATAAGTAATTGTATCTTTATCAGCTTTCAAAACTCGCAAACCTTTGCCATTAAGCATTATCAATCCTGGTTTATTAGGAAAGCTAATTTTTTCAAATTCACCACCGCTATTATAATCTTGATCATAATCCATATAATCAAACCAAATTCTATCTAGCTTAACTCCACCATATTTAACTTCATAACCATTTTTAATATTACTTACTTCATCTCTCATCTTAGCTATTGTTTGCATTTTTACATCTGATGGATACACAAAAATTTCCTCATCTAAAATTTTTAAAACACCATCATCTATTTTACCTGCTTTGTTATAAAAGTTACCATGCTCGTCAAACAAGAAAACATAATCATCCAAACCACTATCAAGCAATGAATATCTTACACCATCAACTTTTGACCAACCAACAACATCATATTCTTTTTTGTTATCCAGCTTCATCGGAAAAGCATGATTATTTATTGCTCCTTTTTTATTCGGTCTATATATCCAAGTACGATAAGTATCTTTATTAAAAGTCTTATCACTTAAAATAGCATCACCTTTCTGTACCGTAATAGCTTTATTCAAAGTATAATCATGCTCTCGTAAAGCCTGACTAGCAATAAACTCTTCTCCACCCTCATTAAACTCTATCGAAATTCCGTTAACCGAATTTAAAATTTTTGACCGAACAGGCATCAAATCGTAGTCTCCAGCCCTAATACATCCAGCCAAAAAAACACAAAGTAACAAACTAGCTATACTATTTTTCATGAGAAACTCTCACCCCAAATAAAGTTATATAAATCTATTTTTAATTATTATATCATAAACTAAATTTAGTAAATAAATTTATAACTTATAATAGGATAAAAACAATCAATGACTTCTAAATGTTGGCAAATAAGCTTTTTTCCCAAAAATGAGCCTTCTCCAGAATTTATAGACTTTCTAGAAAGTTTTTTTGAAGTTACAGCTCAAAATTATTCTGATGATGGCAATGATGAATACATCGGTTATCAAAGCACATTTTTTGATGAACAACAAATGCTAATTATTGCCACCAACAAAGGAATTTCTTTACCTCCATACCAAATAAGTGAACTAAAAAGTGAAAATTGGTTAAAAGATTATGTAATAGAATTTCCCTCTTTTGAAATTGCTGATTTTTGCATTTATGGTATACATGAAAAACAACAGCCTACCACCAAAAAAATTACCTTACAAATATATGCAGCAACAGCTTTTGGATCCAACCATCAAACCACCCAAAGTTGTATTAAAGCTTTATCAGAATTAAAACAAACTGGATTCTCTGCTCAAAATATTTTAGATATCGGAACTGGTTCAGGCATTTTATCGCTATGTTCAGCTAAACTTTGGCCTAATGCACAAATTTTAGCAAGCGATATTGATGAAGAAGCCGTTGTTGTAACAGATAGTAATGCCCAAACAAATAATTTACATAATCAAATTAACACTATTCAAAGTAATGGTTATCAAAATAATATCATAGCTAAGTCATCTCCTTACGATTTAATTTTAAGTAATATTCTTGCTAATCCATTAATTACTTTTTCATCTAGCCTCTCTCAAAACCTCATATCTGGAGGATATTGTATTTTATCTGGCTTTGTTGATGATCAAGTCGATGATGTCATTTCAGCACACCAAAAACATAATTTAAAACTTATCAAGTTATATTCTCATGATAATTGGCGTACAGCATTAATGCAAAAGGACTAAAAAATGATTACAATAGAACAAATTCAGCAACACTTAATCAAACAAAAAGCCGATGCCTATATTATAACTCGCAATAACATGTTTTTAGGACAAGATATTTTACCTGAAGAAAATAAAATTTTTGAATTAACCAATTTTGATGGTTCTGCAGGAAATTTAATAATATTTCGTGACAAGGTAATACTTTTTGTAGATGGACGTTACGACACCCAAGCCCGTGAACAAACTAATAGTTCTCAAATAGAAGTAATTTGCACTAAAGATTCTATTGGTTCTTGGATATATTCCAATATTAAAGAAAGCTGCAAATTTATCTATAACTCTTGGTGCCATAGTATATCTGAAGTAGATTATTGGAAACGTTCATTATCTCATCATGAATTCATTGAAGATAAATTTGATACGCTTGGTTCTAGAATATCGTCTAACACTACCGATATATTTGAATTAGATGAACAATTTTCTGGTATTTCCTCAGAAGAAAAAATATCTTATCTAACTAAGTTTTGTTTAGACAATAAGCTAGATGCATATCTAATTTGTGAGTGTGATAGTGTATCTTGGTTAATGAATCTTCGTTCCAATTTACTCAATAACACTCCCATTTTAAGAGCTTTTGCTCTTGTAGACACTTCTGGAGAAACAAGCCTATTCATCAACAACTTTTCAGCACTTAACGATGAACTAAAAAAATACAATGGTAAAAATATTGGCATAGCCTACAATCGCACTCCCAAGGCCATTCAGTCTATAATGAAAGAAAATCACATTTGGCTACACAATATAAATAATCCAATTGTTGAATGGAAAGCTATTAAAAATCAAATTGAGATATCTGGTATTAAATCTGCTCATATACAAGATGGAATAGCTGTTTGTCAATTTTTATGCTGGCTTGAAAAAAATTACTTAAATAGTAGCGAACTTAATATTGTTACCAAATTATACGATTTTCGCAGGCAAAGACAAAATTTTTACTCCAATAGCTTTGATACAATTGCAGGATTTGGCAAAAACGGAGCTATCATACACTATCACCCAACAGAACAAACTAATTTACAGCTTAACCAAGATTCTATCTTGTTATTGGATAGTGGAGCTCAATATTTTGACGGAACAACCGATGTAACCCGTACCATTGCTATTGGTAAACCTTCTCCAGAAATTATATCATCTTATACTGAGGTACTAAAAGCACATATTGCTGCAGCTAGCTCTATTTTTCCTTTAAATACTTCTGGTAGTTCAATTGATACAATTTCAAGAGCTACTCTTTGGCAATATGGCAAAGACTATGCCCATGGCACAGGACATGGAGTTGGACATTTTTTAAACGTTCACGAAGGACCTCAATCATTATCATCAAAAGGAAGTTTTCCTCTAAAAAAAGATATGATTGTTTCTATTGAACCAGGGTTTTATAAAGAAGGAGAATATGGCATTAGAATTGAAAATTTAGTTTTAATAACTGAAACAAATACTAAATTTATGCCTACTATGCTAAAATTTGAACCATTAACAATGGTTCCTTTCGATAGAAATTTAATTAACAAAAATATGCTTACAAAACACGAAATTGATTATATTAACAAATATCATCAACAAGTACTATCTAACTTAGAAAACCTAGTTGATAAAACGACTCTAAAATGGCTAAAAAAAGCATGTAAGCAAATATAACTACCAAAAAAGCTCGAGAATATTCATTCTCGAGCTTTTTTCTAATAGCCCAAAATGAGCCTATACTTCATACCTTAGGCAGATTTACGGCAGCAACAGCCACTTTCATTTCCACCAACTGTACGATCAGCACCAAATTTAACTGCAGCTTGAGCAGCAGCCAAACGAGCAACTGGTACACGGTATGGAGAACAAGATACATAATCCAAACCAACTTTATGGAAGAACTCAATTGATTTTGGATCACCACCATGTTCACCACAAACACCCAAGTGAATATTTGCGTTTGTTTCACGACCTTTACGGCAAGCACGAGCAACCAATTTACCAACACCATCAACATCAATAGAAGCAAATGGATCAGCAACATAAACACCCTTAGCTCTATATTCATCCAAAATAGCGCCTGTATCGTCACGGCTCATACCCAAAGTTGTCTGAGTAAGGTCATTTGTACCAAAACCAAAGAATGCAGCAGATTCTGCAATTTCTTCAGCCATCAAAGCAGCTCTTGGTAACTCAATCATTGTACCAACGATATAGTTAACAATTGCACCTTTTTCAGCGAATACTTGTTTAGCTGTTGTATCGATAACATCTTTAACAATATCCAACTCTTTCTTAGAACCTGTTAATGGAACTTCAATTTCAGGAGTTACTTTAACACCTTCAGCTTGGCATTCCAAAGCAGCTTCTAAAATAGCACGAGCCTGCATTTCTGCAATCTCAGGATATGTAACAGCCAAACGACAACCACGATGACCCAACATTGGGTTAGCTTCATGTAAAGCAGCTGCACGTGTCTTAACATGTTCTAATGTTACACCCAATTTATTAGCCAATTCTTGCATCTCAGCTTCTGTGTGAGGCAAAAATTCATGCAATGGTGGATCTAACAAACGAACAGTAACAGGTAGACCATCCATAATTTTGAACAAATCTTTGAAGTCTTGCTTCTGGTATGGCAATAATTTAGCCAAAGCCTGACGACGACCATCTTCATTATCAGACAAAATCATAGCACGCATATCACCGATTCGGTTAGCATCAAAGAACATATGCTCTGTACGAGCCAAACCAATACCTTGAGCACCAAAATCACGAGCTGTTTGAGCATCTTTTGGAGTTTCGGCATTAGCACGAACTTTCAATACTCTGATTTCATCAACCCAACTCATCAATTTACCGAAGTTACCTGTATTTGTATCAGCCTTAACTGTAGGAATTTCACCTTCAATAATCTGACCTTTAGCACCATCTAATGATACCCAATCACCTTCTTTAATAACGATACCAGACTTAGTTGTCATAGTTTTGTTAGCATAGTTAATTGTAATATCGCTAGAACCAGAAACGCAAGGAGTACCCATACCACGAGCAACCACAGCAGCGTGAGAAGTCATACCACCACGAGCAGTAATCACACCTTGAGAAGCATGCATACCACCAATATCTTCTGGAGATGTTTCATTACGAATCAAGATAACTTTTTCGCCTCTGTTAGCCCAAGCTTCAGCATCTTCTGCATTAAATACTGCACGACCAACAGCAGCACCAGGAGAAGCTGGCAACCCTGTAGCAATAACATTTTTCTTAGCTTTAGGATCCAACATTGGGTGTAATAATTGGTCTAATTGATCAGCACCAACTCTCATAATAGCTTCTTCTTTAGAAAGCATGCCTTCTTCAACCATTTCAACAGCCATCCTTACAGCTGCTGCTGCAGTTCTTTTACCATTACGGCATTGCAACATCCAAAGCTTTCCATGCTCAATGGTAAATTCCATATCTTGCATATCTTTATAGTGAGCTTCTAATTTATCTCTAACATCAACTAATTCTTTATAGAGGTGAGGCCATTTTTCCTCCAAAGAAGTACCATCACCCTTAGAAGCCATTGGTTGTGGAGTACGAATACCAGCAACAACGTCTTCACCTTGAGCATTAATCAAATATTCACCATAATAAACATTTTCACCTGTCGCAGGGTCACGAGAGAAGCAAACACCAGTAGCACAATCATCACCAGCATTACCAAACACCATAGTTTGAACGTTAACCGCTGTACCCCAGTCACCAGGAATATTATTCAATTTACGGTAAGTAATAGCGCGGTTAGCCATCCAAGAACCAAACACAGCACCAATACCAGCCCACAATTGATCCCATGGATCTTGTGGAACAACTTTACCTAATTTTTCACCAATAGCTTTATATTGGCTAACCAATTCTTTCAAATCTTCGGCTGTCAAATCTGTATCAGAAACATAACCTTTAGATTTTTTCATATTTTCCAAAGCTTCTTCATACAAATCAATATCTGCACCTAAAACAACGTCTGAGAACATTTGCAAGAAACGACGATAAGAATCATAAGCAAATCTTTCAGAACCCGAAGCATTAGCCAGAGCTTTAACTGTTTCATCATTCAAACCTAAGTTCAAAACTGTATCCATCATACCAGGCATTGAAACTCTTGCACCTGAACGAACTGAAAACAGCAATGGATTACTTGCATCAGCAAATTTCTTGCCCATAATACCTTCAACATAAGCTACAGCCTGTCTAACTTGATCTTTCAAATCAGCAGGATATGTCTTATTGTTGTCATAGTAATATGTACAAACTTCAGTAGTAACTGTAAATCCTGGAGGAACAGGTAAACCAACTGTATTCATTTCAGCTAAGTTGGCACCTTTACCACCAAGGAGATTACGCATGCTAGCATCGCCTTCAGCGCTGCCATTTCCAAATGTATAAACCCATTTACTCATGGTAAATATAGCTCCTTTCGTAAGCTTTTGTTAAAACGTATGTCAAGACCAACAAAAAGCCCCGACACAAAATTGTCGGAGCTAGGTTATATCAACTTTTACGATTCTACAAGAAAAATATGTATAATATTATGTTTTTGAACAACTAAATTTCAAAATTCACTACCTCAAAAACAAAAAAAAGTGGCTTGAGTTATAAAAACTAAAACCACTCTAACCCCTATTGAGATTGTTTTTTTCTGAAAGCAGTTATACTCTCACGAATTACTGCTTTGTTTGTTATTTGCTGCTCTTTTCTAGCAGCTTCAGCGCTCGCTTTGCATTTAGCATCCTCTGCACGCTTGAGTTCATCGAAATAGCTCTGCGGTCGAGCTCCGTGCTCCTCCAATAAAGAGGCAAGGTCCGGACTAATCCTTCTAGCTATGTCTAGAGGTCTAACATTAACAATGCTATAAGCATCATCATAGATGTCCCCTATCCTAACCTTTTCTGGAATCGCCAGATTCAAATTTCCCCCTTGCTGAATGTAATCAAAAATCACATCCAGATCCAGTTTACTGTAACTGCATACTTCACCAAGCACCATCTTAAATCTAATCGTATCTAGATCCTTCAATGCTTTCTCAAACTGCTCTGCAGTAACATTCTTTTCCGCAATCGTCTCATTTTCTGCGCTACTGTTCTTCACGCCGAAAAATCTTTCAAAAAACCTTTTCATAATTTTCACAATAAATATTTAAATAATAAATTTCAAACTTTCACTACAAACTCTTTCCCTTAATCTTTTTAGATAAATTTCTAGCTTTTTTCATTTTTTCTTTGTCAATTGTATTTGCAAGTTTTATATAACGAGCTTTAATTTCCAGAGCAAATTTTTTCCAATCAGTATTTTCATCAAAACCTAAGGCATATACATTTTTTCCATTTTTACGATAAGAGTTGGCAATCTCATCCCAGTTTTCAACACCATTCTTATTGTACAAAATTATCTGCGGTGTATTAGGAAAACACGTCAACATATACCAAGTATGTGTTCCTGCAATTCCTACTGACATATCAAGCTTGTTATACATATTTAAATATTGGTTATGAGAAACACCTCTAATTCCATAAACATGTCTATCTTCTTTTTCTCCTGGAACATACATACCAAAATCAATAGCAACATCTTTCACATTCTCAACATCATTAACTTTATGAAAGTGTTGTCCTAAAATATATCGATTACCTTCTTCATTCTTAAAAAAATTAAAAGCACTTAATGGAACTGTCTGTTGCTGAGCTGTTATTCCACATTTCCCATCAGAAATAAGCTTTTGAGGAATTAATAAAATATTTCTAGTGTCACTTTTAATTCCCGCAAATCTTGGTAAATCAGTTTGAATTTGAGGTCTTAATCTAGTTTGTGCAAATCGTTCCCACATAGTAGCATCAATTCTCTCGTCTAACAATTCCTTACGCCAAGAAATACCCTGCTTTGTAAACTTCTCTCTTTCATCCCATGTTGCAACTTTTATATTAGGAAACATAAGAGAAAAACGCTCATATATCTCCATAACCTCTTTTTCAAAATCATCCTCATTATCTTTTTCACTAAAAACTACTGGTTCCTGACTGTAGGTTGCCGCGAAATTAAGCTCCATAAATGCATGGCCTCCAACTGATGTTACTAAAGCATATTTCTTGTTTTCCATAGCAACCTCACAATTTTCACCCTAACCATAAAATAATTATATCATATTTACCCCCCCTCCGCGCAATTCCAGGTAATACGTTGAAAATACACAATATTTTATCAAAAAAAACACCATTCTGAACAATCTAAAAGGTAACATTATACCGCAAAAAAATAAAAAAAAAGCCCGAGTCTTATAAAACTCGAGCTATAAAACTACTCATCACACAATCTAGAAAACAAACCTCTAGTTTCCAAATCGCAACACCATTTGTAAAGAGGAGCACACATATACCACTCATTAGCAACCTTATCGTATCGATAGAAAAAATCATCGTAAGACAACTTACCATACTCCTTTTGATAACGTTTTACCAAAACTTTGAGTGTATCATGACGAGCATCACTTAAAGCTTGTGAAATATCAGAGAGTAAAGCATTCTGAGGGGTATTAAAAAACTCCTCTTTAGTCTTAACCTTTTCTACAATAGGTTGCTCAACTTTAACCGCCTTCTTCACATTTTCAGTGCTACTGTTCTTCACACCAAAAAATCTTTTCCAAAAATCCCTCATATTATATATTAATTATAATTCATGTAACCATGCTTATACCATAAAAAAACAAGCTTGTAAATAAATTATTCAAACGAAAAAATCAGATAAGTCTTCAAAAAGATGAATGGCAAGATTAATAGAAGCAAAAGAAGACGGCTGAAAATTTTAGCGCAGATTTAACCTGTGTTAATTTTCAGCCTTTCGCACTTTTTGTGATTAGTATTCCGTTATACAATCTTTTTACTGGCGAGTAAGAGTTTTATGCTTGCTCCTATGCGGACGAAGTGCGTCTTCACCGAGGCGACGAACTTTGTCCTTTTCATATTCTTCAAAGTTGCCTTCAAACCATTCTACATGACCTTCATCTTCATAGGCAAGAATGTGCGTTGCAAGTCTATCCAAAAACCAACGATCGTGCGAAGTAACAAGTACACAACCAGGATATTGCATAATGCCCTCCTCCAATGAACGAAGTGTATCAACGTCCAAATCATTTGTTGGTTCGTCCAAAAGAATAACATTAGCACCTTTTTTAAGCATTTTAGCCAAATGAACACGGTTACGCTCACCACCTGAAAGTTGACCGACTTTCTTTTGTTGATCACTTCCTTTAAAATTAAATTGTCCAACATAAGCACGTGACGGAACTTCACCTTTACCAATCTTAATCATATCCAAACCGTCAGAAATTTCTTCCCAAACATTTTTATCAACAGACAATTCATCACGAGATTGATCAACATATCCCAAATCCACGGTATCACCAAGTCTGATTTCACCACTATCTGGTTGTTCTTGACCAGTAATCATTCTAAACAACGTAGTTTTACCAGCACCATTTGGACCGATAATACCAACAATAGCCCCTTTAGGAATTTTGAAAGACAAATTGTCTATCAACACTCTATCACCATACCCTTTAGTAATATTTTTGGCTTCAATAACCAAATCTCCAAGTCTTTCCGTCATTGGAATATGAATATTAGCTGTCGTAATTTTGTCTTTTGTAGACTGTGCCAACAATTCATCATAAGCATTGATACGAGCTTTTGATTTAGCCTGACGAGCCTTAGGATTCTTTTGAATCCATTCTAATTCATTGGCTAAAACTTTCTGGCGAGCAGTTTCTTCTCTAGCTTCTTGCTCAAGGCGTTTTTGCTTTTGCTCAAGCCAAGACGAATAATTTCCTTCATAAGGAATACCTTGTCCTCTATCAAGTTCCAAAATCCAACCTGTAACATTATCCAAGAAATAACGGTCGTGAGTAACCATCACAACAGTACCTTTATAATCTTTTAAGTGACGTTCTAACCAAGCAACCGATTCGGCATCCAAATGGTTGGTCGGTTCGTCCAACAACAACATATCAGGTTGTTGCAACAACAAACGGCACAACGCTACACGACGTTTTTCACCACCTGATAATTTAGTAACATCAGCATCAGATGGCGGACAACGAAGAGCATCCATGGCAATTTCAATAGTACGTTCTAGATCCCAACCATTACAAGCGTCTATTCTTTCTTGCAGCTCAGCCTGACGTTCAATAAGTGCGTTCATTTCTTCATCACTCATAGGTTCGGCAAACTTCATCGAAACTTCTTCAAATTCTTTTAATAAATCTCTAGTTTCACCCAACCCGTCCATAATGTTTTCCATAACATTTTTTGTGGGATCTAACTTTGGCTCTTGTTCCAAATATCCTACTTTAACACCTTCAGCAGCCCAAGCCTCACCATTAAATTCTTTATCAACACCTGCCATAATTTTTAACAATGTAGATTTACCGGCACCATTAACACCTAAAACTCCAATTTTGGCTCCAGGTAAAAACGATAAAGTAATTCCTTTAAATAGCTCTTTTCCGCCAGGAAAAACTTTTGTAAGATTTTGCATAACAAATACATATTGTACAGCCATTTCAATTCAACTCCATAAAAAATTAACTTGCCCAAAATATAAGGGCAAGTTAACACAAAAGCAATCATTTTTTATTTTTTACGTCTTATTCTCTTTGGTGTACTCAAAATTCGTTGTACCCCACTATCCGATTTTTGAGGTCTAATCTGATTCCCTGCTGCCATTGATGCATCCTTAAATTCAATCTTTTTTATATGACTATTATCTTTGCGATAAATTGAATTAGCTCTCTGGCGAACATTAGACTTTTCATCATAAATCATCGTTGCATCATATGGATTTCTAGGAGTCAATATTTGTCCATCAGCCATTTTTATAGTACCATCACCATAAAGAGTAGCCTTAAAAATATCTTGTGCATCAAATCTTTCAATAATACTAGCACAATCTGCAAAATTATCTAACTGTTTAGCTACAAACACATCAGCCTTTTCTTCAGTAAAAATTTTTAAAGCTTTATCTTGTAAACTATCATTAGGCGATTTTGTTAAAATTATAGCCCTAGCTAACAACTCAAAAGCATCATATCTAGACGAACCACACGCCAAACCTTGCCCTGCAACAGCCCCTAAAGCTCTGGCCTCATCTTCATACGCCATTTGAGCCTTTGCAGGAGTCGTAACACCCAAAAACACTAAAACAACTAACAATTTAATCATCATTACACCTCAATTTTGTTCAATACTAACAAATCCCATAAAAAAAGCAAAAGATAAGTTATTTTTTTACCAAGAATTAAAAATATCTTCTTGACAAGGCAGATTATTTATAATAGGTTGCACTCAACTTTTAAGATTAAAGGATTAGGAAAATGAAGATTTACAGTTCATTAAAAAGCAAAAAGGTTCGTGATAAGGACTGCCAAATCGTCCGTCGCAAAGGCCGTATATATGTGATTAATAAGAAAAACCCTAAATTGAAAGCTCGTCAGGGTTAATATGTTTTATTAGGCTTTTTGCTTAAAACCATTTTCTACCTCTGCTTTTTAGCAGAGGTTTTTTTATGTTATTATCTTTTTTAATAATCTTGGAAATCAAATTATTTATACATATAATAATAGAAGTTTAGGTTTGCTATATGGAGTTTTATTATGTTACGTTTTTTATTAATAATTACATTAAGTACTATTTTATCTTTCTCTGCACTAGCTCAAGAAACATCTGCTAGCGATGAAAATAATACAAATGAAAAACCTGTACCTGCTTGGCAGCCAAACCCTGAACACAACACTGTTTTAGAGGAAATTTCATCAGCTATTGGCGATTCCGCTCTAAACAATATCGTAAACTCTGAACAAGTCTTTTGCTATCAAATAGCTAGCAAGCCAGAAAATTATACTGGATACACCCTTGATGGAATGGCAATTGTTGGTTTTTGTGGTATAATCAACCCTAATTTGCAAACACTTATTAAATCCGAACTTTTAATGAACCCAGATAATATACTTTTCGATGTAACTGAAAATTGCATGATTCGTCCGCAAATTATGTTGCGTTTTGTTCGTGGTATTGATTCAACCGATATATTATTATCATCACCTTGTCATGCTCTCGCTATCTTCTATGGCGGAAAAATTTCAGCTTTCAATGCTAAACCTGCAGCTCAAATTATTGACGCAGTTATTGATCCACTAATCAAAAATAAGGTAGAATTTGCTTCGCCTGCTTTATTTAATCAGTTACTACCTATTGGTGTAGCTCAAACTGAAGAGCAAAAAGCTTTACAAACCAAACGAAATGAACCTATAAAAAATTGGCAAAAAGCTCAAAAAGCAGAAGAAGCTCGTAAATCTGGTTGGAACAAACTAAAAAGCAACTAAATATGACTAAAATTATTGCATTTCAAGGAACATTCGGGGCATACTCACATTTAGCTTGTCAAGAAATTTTTCCTAACGATACTTATTTACCTTGTTTTGACTTTTCTAATGCTTTTACTGCTGTTCAAGATGAAACGGCCGATTTTGCTGTTATACCAATTGAAAACTCAAATGCAGGTAGAGTTGCAGATGTCCATTTTTTACTTTCACAAACACCTTTGTATATAACAGGAGAATATTTTCTTCCAATAAATCACCAACTTCTAGGACTTCCTGAAACTAACCTAGAACAAATTACTCAAGTTATTTCTCACCCTCAAGCCCTATCGCAATGCAGTAATTTTCTTAAACAACACGACATAAAACCTATTGCTAAAGATGATACAGCGTTATCTTGTCGTATTCTTACTCACACTAAGGATATGACAACCGCTGCAATTGCATCTTCTTCAGCGGCTCAAATATATGGACTGAAAATACTTGCCCCAAATATCGAAAATTCGGCCAACAATACAACCCGTTTTTTAATTATGTCCAAAAAAAACAATATGTTAGAAAACAACGGACAGAAATTTATAACATCACTTATATTTACAGCTAAAAATATTCCTGCGGCCCTTTACAAGGCACTTGGATGTTTTGCCTTAAACAATATAAATATAACTAAAATAGAAAGCTATATTTTAGACGATAAATTTATTTCAGCTCAATTTTATCTTGAAATAGAAGCTCACCAAAACGATATTACTTTTAAGAATGCAATAAACGAATTACAATTTTTTAGCAAAAAATATTCTATTTTGGGCAGTTATCCAGCTCACCCATATCGTTATTTATAATATGTGCTATTACACTTGCCTTTTTAAATTATCAATCGACAAATCTATCAATTTATCAAGCGCTTTTTCATCCAAACTATCACTTAGTATTTTCTTGACTAGATCCAACGTCACAT
The DNA here is from genome assembly GCA_015062235.1 of Alphaproteobacteria bacterium. GTDB lineage: Bacteria > Pseudomonadota > Alphaproteobacteria > RF32 > CAG-239 > CAZU01. Next base: position 305,499 of record SUUZ01000001.1, read on the forward strand.
CTGTAACCTTATCTACCACTTCTCTTGTTGCAACATCTTCTGCAGCCTTAATCCGCGCCTTAGCATCTCTTTCTCTTATAGCTATTTCTGCTTCAAGCCTTGCTAAAGCATTCTTTTTTATAAGCTCAATTTCTTTCTCTGATTTTGCTAAAATATCAGCGGCTTCTTTTTCAGCTCCTCTATACTTACGCTCATAATCAGCCAATAATTTCTGAGCCTCTTCTTTAAGATTAACAGCATCAGATATTTGTTTTGAAATAGCCCTTGCTCTTTCTTTAGTAAGTTTTCGAAACATACTTACAAATGGATTAGCAATAACAATTAATGCCAATACAAAAGCCATCGCTACCCAAAATTCTGCCGTAAGATAAAACGGTTCGTTATGAACACTTAATTCATGAGCTGTTGTCTCTATAACATTAATCACATTCGAAGCCGCATTCAAAACAGCATCTTGCGTAACATCAATAATATCTCTATTCGGTATCGTTTTATCCATTACAATTCCTTTTTAAGATTCTTAATTACAGCTCTAGCATCTTTAGGCTTTACGCCACTAAAACCCAATTTATTCAATATCTGTATTGACAATTCCACAGACAAATCTTCAATATTTTCCAATGCTTTATCTTTTGATAAAGCAATTTTTTCTTCCCCAGTTTCAATTTCCGACTGCAATCTAAACATCAAATCAGAATGTTTACAATTAATCATATCTTCTAATTCATCTTTCGTTTTTTGCAGAGATAAACTTGCTCTATTATTTGCATCTTGCAAAGACTTATTATATTTATCTAACGTTTCCTCAACCTTAATTTTTATCTCTGATGCTTTTTCCAAATCACCATTTATCTTGTCTTTACGCAAATTAATCATCTCAGATGTTTTTGGTATAATAAACTTACTCATGATAAATAGCATCAAAAAGAAACTAACAATCAACCAAAACAATTGCGACGGAAAAACACTAAAATCTAACTGAGGCATATTATTTGCTCCATAACCACTCACAACAGGGAATCTTCAATTAAATCTAAAGATTCCCATATTGAAAGACATTAATTTAACAAACTTACTGCTAGTTTCCTGACAGCATAACTAACGCAATAACGAGCGCATATAATGCGACAGCCTCAACAGCAGCAAAGCCAACCCAACCATAAATATCAACTTCTTTTTTTACCTGCGGATTACGACCAACAGTTGATATAATAGTAGTCCATACTTGAGAAACACCCCAAGCAGCAGCCATCATTGATAAAGCACACATACCAGCACCAATATAAGCCAATGGTTCCATTTTATAATCCTTTCATAAAGTTTCTTAATATAACAACATAATTATAATCAATGCTCATGAATAGCATCACTAAGATATATACACGTTAAAACGGTATAAATAAAAGCTTGTAGTAATGAAATAAATATTTCAAAACACACAATAATAGCATCAAATAACAAAGGCACCATTCCTAATATTCCAAGCCCTACCACAAAACCAGCAATTATCTTTAACATAATGTGCCCTACAGTCATATTTGCAACTAAACGCACAGACAAACTAAATGGCTTTGACAAAAAAGAAATCATTTCTATTGGAATAATTAACGGAGCCATAATCCAAGGAATTCCCCTTGGTAAAAATGTTCTTAACCAACCAAATTTTTTCTTTCTAATACCAACAATTACATTTAAGGCCAATGCTATTAAAGATAAAGCTCCAACAGCCGTTAAATGCGATGTAAAAGTAAAAGAATATGGCACCAACCCCAGAAGGTTACCAAAAGCAACAAATAAAAACACTGTAAAGATAAAGGAAAAGTATTTTAACCCCTCCACACCGACGTTTTCTCTTAATAAACCACTAATAAATTCATATAATCCTTCAGGTATTGACTGAGCCTTATTAGGAATTAAAGTTCTCTTTCTTAAACACAAAGCTAAAAATAGTGTCGAACATACTACCGACAAGATCATAAAAAGAGACGAATTAGTAAAAGATATATCAACCCCACCTATCTCTATAGGTATGATAGGCTTGATAACAAATTGTTCCATCGGACTAGACACAGCTTCAGTTTCTCCTTATTTCTCTTCACTCTCTTTTTGAGCTAACCGATAAACATTTAATATTCCAGCAGCTCCTCCAAAAAATAAAAAAATAACCATCAACCACGGAGCCGTTGCAAACAACTTATCAAGTAAATAACCTATAGCTGCTCCAACTATTACCGCCGACAACAACTCCGCACCGATTCTAAAACCGATTCGCGAAGCCCTTGTTATATCAGTTTCATCTCTATCCCGCTTAGCTAAAGCCTTATCACGTTTTAACTGCAAAATTTTCTGCTCTAGCTGCTCAATATCTTCTGGTTTTCTTTTCATAATAAAAACACTACACCACTAAATATTAAGCAGTTATTAAAATACAGCAATTTTTATAAAACTATTCACTATCTTTTGTATTATATTCACTCAAATGTTCATCAATAATCAAAGCAAAATCTTCAAACGGCAACAATCCCTCTACAGCTTCAGTCTCTTTGGCTGAGGAAATAAAGAATGACGGAGTACCACTAATTTTTAACTCTGAAAGAGCATCTTTTCTATCTTTAAGGATCCGTGCTGCTGTAACATCGTTTCTCAAGCAAACATTCGCCTTATCATCAGACAAACCACTCAATGCCGCATACTGTTTCAAAACCTTTTGTGGATCAAAAGCTAAATTCCAATCTCTTTGTTTTTTAAACAACACATCAACAAAACTAAAATACTTGTCTTGATCAATACACTCTGCCAACAATGCTGCATCCATCGAGTTTTTATCCAAAGGAAGAGGAACAAAAACAACCCTTACCTTACCATTTTCAACATATTTTTTCACAATCTCAGGTAACACTTCAAGATGAAAATCAGCACAGTGAAAACAACCAAAAGAAGAATATTCATAAAGCGTTACAGGTGCTTTTTCACTCCCCAAACTATGATCCTGAGGAAAACCAAAATTTTGTGGAATATCTTTTGAAATACCTTTTTCATCAGCAGCATTTGCAGGTCTAACCAATACAAAATTTCCATTTTCATCCAGCTCAAAACCTTTAGCTCCAAGATACAAACCAGCGGCAAGACCAAAAACAACAACACTAGCTACAAAAGCACTAATTTTTTTTATAACTTGTTCAAACATCTCTAATCACTTCTTATTATTAATCACAACAGCTCTACCCAAGCGTTCTAAAGCTTGGCCAAGTTCAGAATTTTTAATATTCTCACTTAGATTTCTAATATATGTTTCTTCTTCCATTGTTACAAGCTTTTTTTCAAGATTTTGAATATCCTTTTTATTCTCATCAATCATTAATAGATTTTGAATGAGCCTAATATCTTTTATCGCATTATAACCAAAGAAAGAATTTACTTTATCTATTAACAGCCTTGTCTTAAGTTGCAATTCTAAAGCAAACGCTCCACTTGCAACCTCAATTAGCAGCACACCATCCGTTCGCTCACCTTTTTTAAACTCAACTCTAATTGGCATTGAATATTTTGCTAATTCTTCACCAACAATACCTCCCCAAGCACAAATAACATCGGCCTCCACAAAAGCTTTTTTTCCAAGCATTTTCTTTGCCAAAGGGGTTAATATACTATTTATCCCCTGCAAATCTCCTGTACGTCGCTCGTTGGTAACTATTTCTTTATCTTCCTTTTTCATAAATTCAAAATTAACAAACAATATCAACAAGGGCAAGGCTTTTATTGACTAACAATAATGTAACGCATTATAATTAGGCAAAATCAACTATTGGAAAAACTCTGTCATGAATACACCACAGCTTTTGCAAGCAATTCTAGCTTTTATATTTGTTCTGGGTCTCCTGTTTATAACTTTGTGGCTAATCCGTTTTTGTCAGCAAAAGGGACTTAATTGTCAGATAATTAAACCTTTCAAAACAGCAAAAAAAATTAAAATTATTGAACATCATCGTATAGATATCAAAAATTCACTTGTTTTATTTGAATGTCTAGACGAAGAATTCTTAATCCTTGTCGGTCAAAACTCTAATATTTTGCTTAAACAAACAAAAAATAAAAGAAAGTCTAATAATGAATAAAAAAATAATATTTATATACTCCTTAATGGGATTAATTCTTATAAGTTCTCCTGCTTTAGCACAAAGCGTAAGTCTCAATCTTAATGATGTTTCAACAGGTTCAGCATCTGCTAGAATTTTCAGTATTTTAGCCTTAATAACTATTCTTTCGTTAGCGCCATCAATCGTCATAATGATGACATCATTTACTCGATTGATTACTGTTTTTTCTATTACACGTTCAGCCCTTGCAACCAACTCAACCCCTCCCAATATGGTGCTGATAGCACTTGCTTTATTTATGACAATATTCATTATGTCCCCTACACTAGAAAAATCCTGGAAACAAGGCATCAAACCTGTAATTGACGAAAAAATAGAAATTACAGAAGGACTAGAAAAAGCTGCTATTCCTCTAAAAGAATTCATGATAAAAAATACCAGAGAAAAAGATCTCCAACTTTTTTCAGATCTCGCCAAAGAAAAGCCTGAAAGTGTTGAAAAAGCATCTCTAAAAATTACAATTCCAGCATTTATGATTAGCGAATTGAGACGTGCTTTTGAAATTGGTTTTTTAATTTATATTCCTTTTCTCATTATTGATATGGTTATTGCATCTGTGCTAATGTCAATGGGTATGATGATGCTTCCCCCTAGTGTTCTATCACTACCATTCAAAATTATATTTTTCGTAATGATTGATGGATGGTACATGCTTTCTGGTTCCTTAATAAATAGTTTTCATTAAACTAAAAATCACAGGGTAAAAAAATGAAGTACTGCATTGATGTTCACGAGTTTTCCTTTAATAAAATAAAAAATGGTAAACGCAAGATATCCGTACATCTTTTTGATAAAAATTCTCAAAAAATAAAAATTTTTGACATTATAAATATTCGTAATGCTTCAACTAATGAACATATTGATTGTATTGTTAAAGGAATAGCTATTTTTGATAATTTTAATGATTTAATTGATGCTCTAAAACCTCAATCATTAGGCTATGCTAATAAAAATGAAATTATCGTAAGATTAAATAGGATATTTACTAAAGAATTACAACAAAGTCTCAATGCTGTAGCATTTTTTATTGAACCTCAATATGAAAAAATAAACATTATTGAACGTGGTGAATATGAAAGGTAATAAAGCAAAAATATTCTTGCCAAATTAAAATAAAAAGAATAATAAACTGATATAAATATTATTAATAACAATAAAACTAAATTAAATATCACTGGATGAGTGGCAGAGAGGCTGGAATCGTAGCATTGAAAAAAGCGAAGATCGGCGTAGATGTGAAACAGCGAAGCCAATCCGTGCGAAAAATCTTTTAAGATTTTAGTCGTGCGCGTTCATTAATATAAATATTATTAATAACAATAAAACTAAATTAAATATCACTGGATGAGTGGCAGAGAGGCTGAATGCGCGCGACTCGAAATCGTGAATACGGGGTAACTCGTATCGGGGGTTCAAATCCCTCCTCATCCGCCAGTTTTTTTACTTCTGTATAAAAATTTCTTTTAGAAAGAATTACTATGAACATTTTAATACTGTCCTTAGCTCTTTTGATAGGAATTTCAGCTTGTATCATTGAAGCATATTTTATAATAACTTATGTTCGCTCTGGATTTGGAAAATATCCTCCATTTATTTTATCATTCGGTAGAGCTAAAAATATCGTAATTAAAGAAGCAGAAAAATTTCTTAATCAACAAAAAGATCCTATTAAAGTAGTTGATTTAGGATGCGGAAGCGGAAGCCTTTTACTTCCTTTAGCAAAAAAATTTCCTCAACACCACTTTATTGGTTATGACTGGGATAAAATACCATACCTTATAGCTAAATATCGTACAAAAAAAATTAAAAACATTTCAATTTATAACTGTGACTTTATGAAACAAAACTATACCGAAGCAAAGCTTTTACTGTGCTACACGGGACCATCATTAAAAGAAGAATTAGGCCAAAAGCTACATAACGAAATACCCTCAGGGACTCTTATAATATCAGAAGCTTTTGAACTTAGCCATATTCCTCTAAAAGAGATAATATCTGCTCCAACTTTAAAAATGCCAATTAAAATATTTTTATATCAAAAATAAAATGGATATACTCACTGATCTCAGTTTCTTAGGACTTTTTATTATAAGTTTTTTCGCTGCAACAATACTTCCTATTGGTTCAGAAATGTTTTTCATAACCATGCTTTTTAACAATTTTAATTCTATATTATGCGTTATCATTGCATCAATTGGCAACTGGCTTGGTGGCATGACTAATTACTATTTGGGATATTTAGGTAAAGTTGAATTAATTGAAAAATATTTTCATATCCCATTGAAAAAAATTCAAACTATAAAAGAAAAAATATATAATAAAGGTGCTTTTATGGCCTTCTTTTGTTTTCTTCCAGTAATTGGAGACATTATAGGGTTTGCCCTTGGTTTTATGCGAGCCAATATTCTAATCGTAAACATTTCAATGTTTTTAGGTAAATTTTTCAGATATATTGTTTTGCTATACGCCTTCAAGCACGGAATCAAATATCTTCTTCCTTAAAATCGCAAACCAACACCGCTTATAACAGCATATCCCCTATCATCATCTGACGATGTTGTACCATGCATTCGCAAATATCCTCCAGCACCATAAACTTCTAAACCTTTCCCCATTTCATAAACATTGGTCCACAAAATTATACTGTCTTGATGTCTGGTATTTTTTGCTTCAGTTAGTAAATAAGCAAAATTTGTTTTATATTTTTCCCATTGATAACCGATACTTATATTCCAAGCCTGCGATTCACGATAGTTATCAAAATACGCTGGTAAATTATCACTTATTCTGACTGTTGAAATTTGATTTTTATCACCGTCAACATAGGCTCTTTTATAGCCTGTTGCTATATTAAAATTTCCTCTTTCAAAAGTAATACCCAACGATAATTCTTTATCTGTTCGATTAAACAAACCGTAGCCGAGCGACGTGTATAAATCACCTTCACCCAAATCCCATTTTTTCTGTGTCGCAATAGTGTATCCGTCTTCAACTTCTTCATAATCGATATATCGACTATTCATACCTCTTCTGTCTTTATTATCTGGAGCATAAGAAAAACCAACTTTCAATGTTTTATCAACTGGCGCAATATAAACCAATTTTGGAGCTCTACCATCGTTCATTATTGAAGTTGATTTAGAAGTAGCAAAATAAGTTTTCTTATAACCATTACTCCAATTTGCATCGCTCAAAAAATAAGTAATATCTGAATCATCAATACCTAAAAATGTTATATCCTTTGCACCTTTATGCAGCATATTAGCCGCATTTTTAGCATATCCCAAATAAACTTCGCCATATTTTGAAATATCTTTCACATAAGGATAAAATCTATACTCCCCTTCACTTCTATATTTATCATCTTCTTTAATGATTATTGCTGTTGCCGCTTCAAAACCAAACTTATGTCCATCATCAAAAATATAACTTGCATTTATTGTTGCATCACCACGTCCAACCATTCGATTCGGATATTTATTTATACCTTTTGTTTCACTTACTCCATAATACGCACCAACCAAACCTTTAGCATTAAAATCCCACTCCCCCGCCGATACAAAAGATGGCAAAACACAACTTAAAATAAATATAATACATTTTTTCATACTTATGAGGCCTCAATAAAATTAAAACCCAATATCCGCAACCCAATTAAAATAGAACAAACATCATAAAAAGCATTATGAACTTGCAAACAAAGTTCTTCAAGTTCATCTTCCTTACCTAAAATTGTTGCAATTTCACCTGACGATTGTTTGTCAACTTTTATACCTTTTTCTTTATACTTATCTCTAAACCATACTGCAATATTTTGGTAATCGGGCTGTTTATTATCCGCTATATTATATATCGTCAACATCTCACGCATAACCTCACCGTCAGCATCATTATCTTTTGTAAAATCCCAATTATGCGAATAACAAACATTATCAGCGACAAAATCCTTAAACAACTTATAAGCCACATCAAAATCTATTCCCTCTTTTTTCATTATTTCATCATCAATACCTGTCAAATCAACAAAATATTGCGGAATTTTTTTATGAAGTTTAGGATTTATATATAAATTAAGTTTATCAATTACCGATAATTCATCATCAATTTTAAAAGCTGCGATTTGAATAATCTCTCGATTTTGCCACCCGCAAAATCCTTTTTCTTTCATTCCTTTATCAGCAATATATTCCGTATCAAAAATAATAAAACTCATTAAACCCTCCGAAAGATCAACCTTAAAATAAACTATCCACAATTATCATTTTTAGCAACAAAAAACTCGCTTTTCTCAAAGCGAGTTTCTAATTAAACAAATTTATTTCAGAAAAAACTTTTCAAAATCATCCCTGTTTTAACATCTGTTTTACTCACTCCTTTAAGTTTAATTGCAACATAATCTCCTTTAGTTGCAAAATTAACCAAACAACGTTTCTTTTCAACTTGAGCACAGGTACACAAAATTTTAGTTTTTTCACTCTGCAATTCTAAATTCATACCGACACATAAATAACCAGCATCAATTCTTCCTGTAACAACAACGCCTTTAAGATCATAAACAGCATCAACAACCATAGAAAAATCTCTTTTCAATTTTTCATTATGATAAGCGTTCAATTCATCAATTGTAACTCCTTTTTCTTTCATAAAAGCTACAACTTCCTTAATTTTATCATTCATAGTAATCAAAATTAAATATATAAACTAAATATAAAAATCATACTTTTTATATATCATGCATAATTTTAATTGCAAATAAAAAAGCCTCGCTTATTACAAGCGAGGCTAAATTTATATTCAGGTTATTACTTCAAATCTTACTTCAAGATTTTAGCAACGACACCTGCGCCAACAGTATGACCACCTTCACGAATAGCAAAACGCAAACCTTCGTTCATTGCAATTGGGTGTATCAACTTAGCTGTCATGGAAATGTT
>SUUZ01000012.1 GCA_015062235.1 Alphaproteobacteria bacterium
ACGTTGGTTTACGGATAAGCAAACCGTAGTTATAAAGAGGTGTATTTTGATACTTGGTTATTTGGATTGTAGTCAAAGGAATATCAGCGCAGATATGCAACGAGATATTATAAATCAATATGCTCGTGAAAATCTCTGTGATGTTGATGTGTTTCTTAATGACCAAAATATCAAAAACATTAAAGACAATATAAATTCCAAAGAAAATACGCTCATTATGGCTAATATAGCCTGTTTAGGCAGCAAATTAGCAGCAATTGTAGAAAATATAGAGTTCTTAGTTTCCAATGGATTCGAACTAATAAGTGTAAAAGAAGACCTTAAATTCGATTATTCTAACGAAACAAATCAGCTTCTTAATGGGATTAAACTATCAATAGATATCCGTAATTCTATGGTTTCGACCATAACTAAAAAGGCTTTGAATGATAAAAGAGCCAAAGGCTATAAACTTGGTCGTGATTTTGGATTAAAAAACAAAAGATATTGTTGGGATGGTAAGGAAGAAGAAATCAAAAACAAATTGTTATCTGGTGTTTCTAAATTACAAACTGCTGATGAAGTAGGAATATCTATAGCTTCTCTATATAATTACCTAAAACTTAATCCTGAATTAAAAGAGTTAAGAGGAGCTGTTAATGATTAGTACAGCATCCTTATCTACAAATTCTCATATTATACAACTTTATGCTTCAGATTTAACTTTGGAGCAAATAGCTGAGAAGCTTTCTATTGGTAAAACAACCTTATGCAATAAAATTAATGAGCTTGGTTTGCAAAGAGAACCGCGCTTAAAAAGAAAATACATTTCAAAAGAAGAAATATTATCTCTAGAGGATAAAGGATATACTTATAGAGAAATAGCTCAAAAACTAGACATTCATCCAGCAAATCTTCTGATTAAAAGAAAAAAATTAGGAATTTATAATCCACCTCAAAAAGTTTTAGAGCAACAAGCAAAAGCATTAAAAGTTAGAACAGAGAACAAAAAAGCAGGAATTAAACCAGAAAATAAGCACAAATATAATTGTCTTGAAATCTATTTAGATGAGATTTTAGAGCTTTTATATGCTGGCATATCTAAAGCGGAAGTAGCAAGAAGATATAATGTAAATCCACAAACGGTTCATAATCTTTTGGCGCTTTATGAAATTAAGATTCCTGTAGTAAAAAAACTTGATGGTAAAGAAAACACAATCAAACGTCTATTCAACAATGGTTTATCTATTCAAGAGATTGCAAATAAACTTGGCTGTTCTGCTTCAATTTTAATACCAAAAATAAAAGAACTTAATTTATCTCGTCCTTTATCTGATATCAAAATCAATAGCCGATTAGCAAAAGATGAACGTTTAATAAAGAAAATGTACGAACAAGGTTGTTCATTGCAAGAAATCGGCGAAAAAGTTAATGCCCATCCAGTTTGGATTGGCGTAAAAATTCGTAAAATGGGGCTAACCAGAGCCAATAAGCACGCTGAATACAAAACCAAGCTATTTGGCTTAGATAAAGAAATCATCAAAATGCGTAAGAAAGGAATGACCTATAAAGAAATAGGTCAAGTGTATGGCGTTGCCCCAAACACAGTTATGTACCGTTTAAGAAAATTAGAAAACAAAAGGAGTTGCAATGCCTAAGGTTTCCATAATAATTCCTTGTTATAAAGTAGAAAAATATCTGAAAAGATGTTTGGATTCAGTTCTTTCACAAACATTTTGTCAGTGGGAAGCAATTTGTGTCGATGATGGTAGTCCAGATGAATGTGGTGCTATTCTAGACCAATATGCAAAATGCGATTATCGAATTAAGGTTATTCATCAAGAAAACCAAGGTTTATCTATGGCAAGAAACAACGGTAAAAAACTTGCCACAGGAGATTATATCTACTTTTTAGATTCAGATGATGCCATGCATCCGCAATTGTTAGAGGTTGCTTACGGATTAGCTCAAAAACACAATGCAGATTTAGTAAACTTTGAATGCTACAACTCTGATAAAGAGGAGTTTAAGAACAAAAATATTGATGTAAATAAAGTTAAGACCAAAGTAACAAATAATCCGATTTTTCAAGGAAGTCGTAAGGAAAGATATAGAATACACTTTAATGTATGGACTAAGCTTTATAAAAAAGAGCTTTTAGATGGAATAGATTTTATTCCTGGAATTCATTTTGAGGATTTTCCTCATACATTTGCAGTTCTTTCTAAAAGACCTAAAACAGTTATTACTAGAGAAAAGCTATATTTTTATCAACCTAATGATGGCTCAATATCAAAACAAAGCGGTAATCCTAAACAAATAAAAGATTATTACGCAGGAATAAACTCAATTTATGAGATTTATAAAGCTCCTGAATTAAAGAAAGAACTCGCTTTCTTAAAACGCAACTTCATTCCGAACATTTTGAAACAACAATTAGGCAGATGCAATCGCTCTGATGCCACAAACAAACCTTTGATGTTTGCTGAATTTACTAAGGAATTAGTGGATTTGAATAACAAAGGCTTGATTTCATGGCGAGGTCATAAGCTTTCAAGATATTTGACGTATAAAAAGTTGATTAAAGGAGCAAAGCAATGAAAATAGCTGTCCAATTCTTTGGTCATCTTAGAACTTATGAAAAATGTGCAGATAGTGTAAGAAAGCATCTTTTGTCTTTATATGACTGTGATATTTTTATGCATACATGGTCAGAAACAGAGCATAAAACTAAAACTTGGCATAATCATACGGCTAAATCTCTAGTGGTTGATGCTGAAAGAATAGAAAAGTTAAAAGCTCTTTATAACTTAAAAGATATTATAGTTGAAAAACAAGAACCTGCAGAAGATGATACTCTTATACCTTGTCAGCATAATCAAGGAAAATCTCAAATATCGAAAGCTGGAATAGGATTTATGCTTTATTCTAAGCATAAAGTTAATGAATTAAGGAAAAAATATCAAAAAGAACATAATATTGTATATGACTATGTTTTGGTTATTCGCCCAGATATTAAATTAAAAAAGGATTTTATATTAAAACACGTAGATAACGAAATCAGTATACAATCTACGACAACATCAAGATATTGTGCTTGTAATATTTCAAATTCTAACGATTTTCCAGTAATTGGCAACATTGCCAGTGATATTGTTTATTTTGGCAAGCCTGAAACAATAGATAAAGTTATAGATGTTCTTAATAAAATTGATTTTTCTAAACATCTAGAAAGTATGTGGAATCCTGAAACATTATTTAACCACGAGTTAGAAAAAGCAGGTATTTCAAGCCATTTTATCAATTATCAATATAAACTAGATTGGGAAATATTAAGAAAACCCGACAAAAGAAAGATACGTAAGGGGATTATAAGCTTAAAGATTAGAAGAAATTTGTTTTTGTTTCATTTACTAGAGATTTTACCCATTTCGTTACTTTCTTTAAAATTCTCAATTTTCGGACATTTTCTTTTTGATATTTGTATTGGAAGAGATGTAAATGAATAGTAATTTAGAATTTATTAAATCATTATCTGGTCATTCAGGATGTCAATTAAACCTTTATAAAGATAATGGAACATTTTTCTTACGTAAGGATGCTGGAAGTTCCTCTTATAATCATAGATTAAAAAAACAATGTGCAAAACAAAAATGGTTTAAGATTGATTCTGTAAAAACTCCAAAAGTTTTACGATATGGTTATGATAATAATAATTTATTTTATTTTGATATGGAATTCATTAATGGCATATGTATGTCAGAATACATGAATCAAATTAAAATAAAAGAAATAGTTGATTTGATGGGATTACTTTTCACATCTTTACCTATAAAACAAAGTGTAATTACAGATAAAAGTGAAAGTATTTTTAAAGAAAAAATTTTATCTTTATATAAAACATGCGATACAAATAACCAATTAATTTTGAAATCTTTAAACAAATTAAAAGAATTTAATTTCAAAAATGTTCCTCTTTCCGCTTGTTGTGGCGATTTAACATTAGAGAATATTATACTTTCATCATCAGGTATTTACGTAATTGATTTGCTAGATTCATTTTATAACTCTTGGATGATTGATGTAGCAAAACTTTTACAAGATATTGATTTAGGCTGGTCATATAGACATCAAGAACGAAATTATAATCTTAATTTACGCCTAGCAACAGCTAAACAAGCTTTACTGGATAATTTATATGCTATGGAAAATGGCAAGCAAAATGTCATTACAATATATCATATTTTACTTTTAAACGTTTTACGAATTTATCCATATGCAAAAGACCAAACAACAATACTTTTCTTAAATAATGCTCTTGAAAGCGTTTTAAACTCAATAAATGAAATGGAGGCATAATGAATACTTTAATTATTCCGTGTGCAGGAAAATCCAGTCGTTTTCCCAATATGAAACCTAAATATATGTTAACACATCCTGATGGCAAGTTAATGATTGAAAAAGCAATGGAAAAAATTAATGTAGATGTATTTGATAGAATAATTATCACCATTGTTAAGCCTCATGATGAAAAATATGAAGCCAAGCTTATTATGGAGCAAGTTTTTAATAACAATCCCAAAATAGAAATTTGTATGCTGGATGATTTTACATCATCAGCTAGTGAAACAGTTTATCTAACATTAAAGAAAATGAATGTAGAGGGTGCATTTGTTATTAAAGATTCAGATAATCGTGTAGAAGTTAACTTTAACAAACAAATAAAAAACTCAATCGTAGGCTACAATCTGCATGAGCATCCTGATATTACAAACATACCTGGAAAAAGTTTTCTCATAGTAAATGAACAGGGAATTATCCATGACATTATAGAAAAACAGGTGGTTTCGAATATTATATGCTTGGGCGTTTATTGTTTCGAAAATGCTTTAGATTTTATAAATGCATATGATGCAATGCTTACAAAGAAAATATCAGGTGAAATGTATATAAGTCATGTGATTTCATATATGTTGGCTTCAAATAATTACGTATTTTCATCAATATTAGCTCTTTCATATGATGATTGGGGAACTTTATCAGAATGGAAAGAAGTTCAAAAGAGACATAGAACATACTTTGTTGATGTAGATGGCGTTTTAATGAAAAATTGCGGAAAGTATGGAAAACGTAATTGGTACAATAACACTGAAACACTTCCAGAAAATATGGAAACAATTAGAAAATTACAAGACGATGGAGCTCAAATTGTAATAACAACATCTCGTCCTGAGGAATTTAGAGCAAATTTAGAAAAAATCTTAAATGAAAACGGCATAAAGCCATATGCAATACTTATGGGGATGAATCATGCTGCCAGAGTTGTGGTAAATGATTTTGCTCCAACTAATCCTTATCCATCTGGAATAGCTATTACATTGCCAAGAAACAATAGCTTAAAGGAGTATTTTAATGAATAACTACGCAATAATCTTAGCTGCAGGAATAGGAAGCAGACTATATCCTATTACTCAAGAAATGCCTAAATCATTAGTTAAAGTTAATGCAAGAGAAATATTAGATTATCAAATACAAGGTTATGTAAAATCAGGAATTAAAGAAGAAAATATTTTTATCGTTACTGGTTATAAACATGAGATGATAGCTGAATATCTGCAAAATAATTATCCCAAAGTTAAAGAAATATACAGTCCTGACTATTTATCTACTAACAATATGTATTCTCTTTATTTAGGCTTAAACAGCATAAGTAAAATCGGTTTTGATAAATTAGATTTCCTGTTTATTAACAATGCTGACTGTCTTTATGATGAAGCCTTGATGTATGAATTTGTAAATTCAGAATATAAAAATGCAATAGCTTGTGATGTCGGTACTTATATAGAAGAATCAATGAAAGTGATCATAAAAGATGATAATTCTTTGATTAATATAGCCAAAACGATTACCGCTGATGAAGGGTATGGGGTTTCAGTTGATTTATATAAATATTCATCAAAAACAGTTTCTCGTTTATTTGAAATTGTAAAGGATTTCATAGAAATAAAAAAAGATTTGAAACAATGGACTGAAGTCGCTTTTCCAGAACTTTTTAAAACAGAAAAAGTATTTCCTTTTGATATTAAAGGAAAAAAATGGGTTGAAGTTGATAATAATGAAGATTTATTATTAGCAGATAAATTGTTTTCTAATTTTAATATAAATGAAAAAAAAGCATTAATTTGTGATATGGATGGAACAATTTATTTAGGAAATCAACCTGTTGATGATGCTATTAACTTTATAAAAAATAATAATAGACTGCAGTATTACTTTTTAACTAATAATACATCTAAAACACCATCTGATTATGTAAATAAACTTGCTTCATATGGAATTGAAGCTAAAGAAAGTGATATTTTAACTCCCTTATATGTTCTAGAAGAATATTTAAAAGATAAAAAATACAAATCAATATATTTAATGGCAAACAAAAAAGTTTCAGAGTATTTAGCTTTAAGATTACCAAATATTAAATTTGAATTTAAGCCTGATAGAAATGAAGCTGTTGTTTTAACTTATGATTCTGAAATTAATTATTCAAAAATGAAGGAAATGAGCTTTTTGCTTAATAATTCTTCTGTTGAATACATTGCCACACATCATGATATTGTCTGTCCTACTGAAAATGGTCCAGTTCCAGATATTGGTTGTTTTATTACAATGTTTGAACAAACAACAAAAAAGAAGCCTGATATTATTCTAGGCAAGCCATTTGTAAATATAGCATCTAACATATTAAAGCAATATAAAACTGAAAATATTGCAGTGGTTGGCGATAGATTATATACAGATAAAAAGTTAGCCGATAATTTAAATTGTGATTTTATATGTGTTCTATCGGGTGAAACAAAAAGAATAGATATTCAAAGTTATGAAGGAACATATCCTAGTATAGTTGTTGATAATCTCGGAGAAATAGAATGAACAAAAAAATAGCTAATATTATATGTGCTTTTATATGGGACAAAAGAAAAAGAGATTGTTTGCGCAACAAACTTATAAATCCACACATTCAAAAAATTGCAAATAGATATAAAAAACATATAAAAAAACTTAGAAATATTGATAGAAAAGTACGAATATGTTTTTATGTTACTGAAAATCAAAAATGGAAAAGCCAAGCTTTATTTGATGAATTGAAAAAAAATGATTTATTTGACGTTTTTGCCGTATTTGCACCAAGATCAAATTCATTAAGTTTAAATAAAGAAATAATAAATACTAATTTTGATTTTTTTCACAAAAGGTTGCATCCCCTTTATCTCGGATACGATAGTGAGAAAAATGAATATAAAAATCTGCAAGATTATGAACCAGACATTGTTTTTTATTCTCAACCATGGGATATACCACAAGTTAATAATATTGCAAATGTTTCAAGATATGCTTTAACATGTTACATTCCATATGCTGTAGCAGAAGCTGTTACTCCAATGTTACACAATGTGTATTCATTTCATTTTTTGTTATGGAGACATTATACGGTACATGAATTGATAAATGATGAGTATAGCAAGACAATACCATATGTTGCAGATAATTTAAAAGCTGTGGGGTATCAGATTTTAGATGATATTATAAATAATACACCATCTTCTAAATCTTTATTTTGTGATAATTGTATTATATATGCTCCTCATTGTTCTTTAGCATCTCACCCTTGGTTACGTTATGGAACATTTGATTGGAATGGAAAATTTATTTTAGAATACGCAAAGCACCATCCAGAGTTTAATTGGGTTTTTAAGCCTCATCCAGATTTTAGATGGGCTGTTATTAGTAGCAATATAATGACAGAAAGTGAAATAGATAATTACTATTACCAGTGGGAAAAGATTGGGATGGTGTATAATAAAGGCGATTATGTGGATTTATTTAAAAAATCAAGATGTATGATTACGGATTGTGGAAGTTTTTTAACAGAATATTTTGTAACAGGTAAACCACTTATTCATCTAAAAAGTGAATATAAAACAGATTATAACGAATTAAATAAGATTATAAAAGAAAGTTATTACAAAGCTAGAAATCTGCCTGAATTACAGCATTATTTAAAAATAATATTAGAACAAAAAGAAGATCCTGAATTTAGTAAAAGGGAAAACTTGTTTAATGAATTGAAATTTAACCAGACTAATTCTGTATTGAATATTATTAAAGATATAGAAATGACTATAAAATCGGAATGTTTTTGTAAAAAATAAAGGAGTAAATATGACAACTTATTACATAGTATCAGGAGGATTTGACCCCATTCATGAAGGTCATATTGAGATGATAAAAGCATCAGCTCAAGTATCAGATGGTGTAATTGTACTAGTAAATTCGGACGATTGGTTGTGTCGTAAAAAAGGTAAGAATTTTCATTCAATGAAAACTCGTAAAACAATATTAGAGAACATCAAAGGCGTAATTGATGTATTAGAATTTGACGATAGTGATAATTCAGCATCAGATGGTATTCGCAGAGCAAGAGCAAAGTATTCAAATGAATACTTGGTGTTTGCAAATGGAGGAGATAGAGGAAAAGACAATATTCCAGAATGCCCTACATGTGAGGAATGTAAAGTAGATTTAGCTTTTGGAGTTGGTGGAGATAACAAGGCAAATTCATCTTCTTGGATATTAAATAATTGGAAAAAGTGATAAGGAACAAGCAAATGATTAATAAAAATAAAATTGCAATGATAAGTGGTATTACTGGTCAAGATGGTGGCTATTTAGCGAAATTTTTGTTAGAAAAAGGATATAAAGTTATTGGATTGTATAGGAGAGGAGCAACAGATACTTTTTCAAAACTTAGAGAACATGGTATCTTAGATCAAATAGAAATGTGTGATTTTGATTTGTTGGAGTTTTCAAATATTGTAAGGTTATTGAAAAAATATCAACCAGATGAATTTTATAATTTAGCCGCACAAAGCTTTGTTCAAGCATCATTTGAAGAACCTATTTATACAGCATGTGCAGATGGTCTCGGAGTTTTATATATTTTAGAAGCAATTCGTGAATTTTCTCCTAACACTCGTTTATATCAGGCATCAACGTCCGAAATGTTTGGTTTAGTGCAGGAGATTCCTCAGAAAGAGACAACACCATTTTATCCTCGTTCACCATATGGTGTTGCTAAATTGATGGCACACTGGATGTGTGTTAATTATAGGGAGAGTTTTGGCATTTTTGCCACATCTGGGATTTTGTTTAACCATGAAAGTCCTATGAGAGGTAAAGAGTTTGTAACCAGAAAAATAACTTCACATTTTGCAGAAATGGTAACAGGATTAACTGATAAGCCCTTAGAATTAGGAAATTTAAATGCAAAACGAGATTGGGGATTTGCGGGGGACTATGTTAAAATGATGTGGCTTATGCTTCAACAAGATAAGCCAGATACTTACGTAATAGCTACAGGAGAGACGCATCCGATTAGAGATTTCGTGGAAGAGGCAGGAAAAATATGTGGTTATGATATTAAATGGGAAGGTAAAGAAGAAAATGAAGTCGGAATAGATAAAAAGACTGGTAAAATTGTTGTAAAAGTTAATCCAAAATTTTATCGTCCAGCGGAAGTAGAACTTTTAATAGGTAATCCTGAAAAAGCTGAAAAACAGTTAGGATGGAAACGTGAAGTAAATTACAAATCATTATGTCGTATGATGATGGAAGCTGATTTAAAGAGGGTGCTAGAAGGTAAACTATGATAAAAAGGGTATATATAACATTTGTTCGTTTTTTAAGTTTATTTATTTTTAATAAATTTACTAGAAAGTCTTTTCGGAAAAAATGTTTTGAATATTATGATAACTTAAAAATAAAAAAAGATACAAAAAACTATTATCCAATAAAATTGTTTAATCATAATAAAATAAGAGATAAAAGTGTTCTAATTATAGAGATTAATAATTTTCATGGAATTACTTTACCTGGATACATCCATTATTTTGCAGAACTAGGCTATAATGTTGATGTTTTTTTACTGTTGGGTCAAAATGTTTTATGGCGCCCATTAGATAGATTAGAAGATGAGTTTAGAGCTTTTTATGGTGATGAGCAAAGTTTATCAGAAAAGATTCGTTCTACAAATCTAAAAAGCTACGATTTTGTTTTTATAAATACTACATTTTATTATGGTATTTATTCTCCATATCCAAATGCAATGTCCGTTTTTGATCTTATCGGTATAAAACCAAAAGGAAAATTCGGAACGTTAATGATAGAACACAATTATGATCCTTTTGTAGAGAAATTTAATGAACAACAATATATTAAGGAGGGAACATTATTTACTTTGCTTGGATTTAGAAATACAAAGATGTTATCTTCTTCCTATGTTGGAAAAGTAACAATAACACCTAAAAATAAAAATAAAATTATTTTTTTAGCTGTAGGAACTCTTGCTCCTCAAAACAGAAATTATAAAATGTTAATTGAAGCTTGTGAAAGTTTAATTAAGCAAAAAATAATTAATTTCAAAATTAATATTATAGGATATGGTAATTTAGAAGATTTACCAAAGGAAGTTCAGCCGTTTATTAATATTTTAGGAGCATTGTCATATCCAGATATGTTTGAAACAATTGAACACGGGGATTATATATTAACTTTATTTGATCCAGATAATAAAGAACATCATAAATATGTCGATAATTGGGCATCTGGAAGCAGTATTCTGTTTTATGCTTTTTCAAAGCTTCCTTTGATACATAGTTTTTTCGCTCAATCTTATTTCTTAGATAACAACAATGCCATTGTTTATACAAATTTAGAAGAAGGAATGAAATCGGCTATAGAAATAGGAAGTACTGAATATCAGTGTCGCCAAGAGGCTTTAACACAGTTAGCAAAGAACTTACAAATACAATCAATTAAGAATTTATCGGAACAACTTGAAAGGATGAAAAATGTTTTCTCAAGTAAATAGAAAAAAAATCAAATATATAAAACATAAAATAATTTATTTAGTTACACATTCAACAAAGAGTAAAGAAAAGTATAAAAAAGCAAAAATGTGGTTAAAAACATATTATAATTTTAAGAATAGTTTTTCGAAAAATACTTTTTTTGTTATCGGAGATTCTCATACCGATATTTTTTCATCGAATCAGTTTGAAAAAAAAATATTACTTGGTTTTAAGGAGCTAAAATCTAATCTGTGGGGAAGTGTTTATTCCGCTCCTGAGTTTGTTACTTATCATCTTGATGCATGCTTAGCTTATAATATCAATAAAACAAATACTACGATGAAGGGGCATGAAAAAGTTGATTATTTAATCAAAAATAAATATTTGCCTAAGGGGTGTAAAGTTATCACATCTTTTGGAGAAATCGATTGTAGAGTTCATATAAAAAAACAAGCAGAGAAGCAAAATAAAACAATTGATGATGTTATTGATGACGTTATTGAACAATATGGAAATTTTTTAATTTCGTTACAAAATAAAGGATATAATGTTATTGCTTATGCGCCAATTGCTTCACAGAAAGAAAATATTGATATTGATCCTATGTTTCCTAGGTATGGAAATGAAATAGAAAGAAATAAAATATCTTTAAGATTTGGCAATAAGTTGCAAATGTTTTGTAATAAAAATAAGATTAAATTTATTTCTTTATTAAATGATTTGGTAAACAATGATTTAACAACTAAATCTGAATTTTACCGAGATGGTGTACATTTAAATATGGATGCTCGTCCAATCATTATAGAAAAAGTAAAAAGGTTATAAAATGGAAATAACAGTTGTTGTGCAAGGGGCTGTATCCGCAGAGTTAACACCGTTTTGTTTAAAAAGTATTCGTCATCATTTACCAAAAGCAACTATAATTTTATCTACATGGAAGGGTACGAATGTTTCTGGATTAGATTATGATAATGTTATTTTTAATGATGATCCAGGTGCTATAGCAAGAATGTATGCTGCTGAAAAAAATATTAATGACAATCCAAATAATATTAATCGACAGATTGTTTCAACTTTTAACGGTTTAAAACAAGTTAAAACAAAATATGCATTAAAAATTCGTACAGATTTTGTAATTAAAAATACAAATTTTATACAATATATATCTAAATTTAATCATTTTTCAAAAAAATATCGTATTTTTGAAAATAGAGTTTTATGTGTAATGGCTGATAAACCTAATGAGAAACCCTTTTTTCCGTATGATTTTTTGTTTTTTGGATTAACAAAAGATTTGTTAAATTTGTTCGATATTCCGTTAATGACAGAAACTGATGCTAATTATTTTTTATCGCATACCCCTATAAATACTGAAAAATATCAGAGTATCCAAGGATTGTTTAAATATATTCCTGAACAACATATTTTTATGAATTGCTTGGCTAAAAAGTATCCTTCAGTTTACTCTATTATGCAAGATTGTTCAGATGCATCAGCAGAAAGTATAAAAGCAGGGGAAGAAGCATTAGTAAATAATTTTTGTTGTCTTAATTTTGAACAATATGGAATTTATCCATTAAAAGATAGTTTAAAATGGCTTTATACAGAGAAACGTTTTCATATGCTTTTTCACGAGGAGTGGCTAGAACTTTATAAGAAATATTGTGATCATGATTATAGGATTAATACACATTTTAGAAAAAAGTTTGAAATAGAGAATCTTATTTCGAAACTAAAAAAACATAAAAATCAATTTGATAATTCATCCATTATAAATAAACCAATAGCACTATTTAAATGTTTTATTGATGTTTTAAGAATCTTTATGAAAATTATTATTAAAAGCATTATTAAACTATATTTAATGCTGACAAAATTGTTGTAAACTATGGTGAAATTGTAGAAATAGGAACACATGAAGAATTATTGGCAAAAGATAACTCAATCTATGGTTCTCTTTACAAAACACAGATTAAATAGCAATATTACCTATCATTTGAAACTTAAGATTTGTGAGTTCTTCGGATAATCTATCAGCTCGTGCTTTTTCAAGCAAATACTGCTGTTTGTAATAGTTTGCATCATTTTGCGCCTCGACCAATTCACGCAAAATCAAGGTCTTTTCCACGTTACTCATGTTGATGCCATCTAGGGGGCTAAATTTGCGCTCAGAGAGCGATAATTGTCTTCTGCCCTTATCGTCACAGGATTTTATCAAATACCCCTCACGGACGAGTTTATTGACCATTACTTTGGTTGACGATGTTGTACAGCAAATCACCTCTGCCAGTTTTTCGTTGTTCATAAAAAATTTGAAATCGCCTTTTGTCTTGTAACCAATGAAAGTTAATATAAAACGCTCGGTTATTGAAAGCTCTGCTTTACTTCTGCTCATATTTTTTCTCCTTAATACATTTTTTAACAGAAGTATTTATCTGCAGATTTTACGTTTTGTAATTTTAACAAAATTGGCGGCGGAAACGTATATTTCCTGCGGCGAAATGTATATTTCCACTTTTTGCCCAAATGGAAACGTATATTTCCACTAGTGGAAACGTATATTTCCAGCAGCGGAAACGTATATTTCCGTAGGTGGAAACGTATATTTCCGCAGCCAATTGCTGAAAGTGTTGGTATGCAAGGGATTGAGGGCTGTTTTTTGCTCCTATAATAGTATTATAATATAATTAAAATAGCTATTATAATAGGCAAAATAAAATAGCTTTTTCTTTTTAGATGACAATACAAAGCAATTTGAGAAATAAGAAATTAAAATAATGAGAGTGATTTAATTCCCGGGAATTAAAAGAAACCAGAAACGGAGAGCGGATTTACCTAACAAAGAAAAGAGCTGTAGGAAATTACTACAGCTCTAATTTGTTAAAAAACATATTAATGAAGTAAAAGTCAATTATTAACTTCACATGTATTTATCAGTTAATTAAGCGAATTTGTTAAAATAAAAAATTACAAGTTGTAATGATAAATACATTTGTAAAGAAGAAAAAGGAGATAAAATGTTAACTTTCAATCCAGAAAACCAAACTTATTCAAAACTAATTCATATTGATGAATTCCCTGAAATGCAAAAGAAAATGGAACAGATTGCCGAGCGAGTGAAGAACGCACCGGTGTTTCCTGTGGCTAATTATGAAAGCGAAGCGGAGCTTTGCATTGATTGCGTTGATGAGATACAAAAGATGATAGAAATGGAAAACTTCCAAATTAACACACCAATAAACCGCCGAAGAGCTACACTTTTCTTGGTCGCTTGCTACTTTTGCTCTACCATAGAGCCGATTGAATATCTGCTCGAACAAGGAAGCGAAATCAACCGAACCGATATATTTGGCTATAATGCAATAATGTCAGTAATTTTGAACGAAAATATGACTGATGACCTAAAACTAGATGTAATTCAGATGTTAATTGATAAAGGATGCGATGTAAATTGGCTCAATTATCAACGAGAAACAGCACTTCTTATCGCTTTGGAACGAATTGAAATAGATATCGCAAATCTACTTTTAGATAATGGAGCTGTGATTTACAAGGAGTAAGCCCACTAAACAATAAATTCTCCTATAAAATCGCTACTTTTATATAAGGTGGTAGTTTGTTCATTTTAGAAAATGCCGACTTGTCGGCAAAATCTAAAATACTCTTGACTTTTATCTATTTAATGTATATCATTTTAGAAAATACCGACTTGTCGGCAAAATCTAAAATGGAGGCAATTATGGAAATCAAAAGAGATACCTACTTAAATCAACTTATTAGCCACAAACACAATGGTTTTATTAAGATAATCAGTGGTATCCGTCGTTGTGGCAAATCATATATGTTATTTGAGTTATTCTATAACCACTTATTAGAAAACGATGTAAAAGAAGACCATATTATCTCTATTCAATTAGATACCAGAGAAGATGAAAAATATCGCAATCCTGATGAATGCACAAGTTATGTAAAAGAAAGAATACAAGACAAAGATATGTATTATCTGCTACTTGATGAAGTTCAAATGATGGAAGATTTTGAAAGCGTTTTGAACGGATTTTTACGAATTAAAAACTTGGATATTTATGTAACTGGAAGTAATTCTAAATTTTTATCAACTGATATTGTTACAGAATTTAGAGGTAGAGGAGATGAAATTCGTATTCATCCATTGAGTTTTGCCGAATTTTATGCTCATAAAAACACAGATTGGGACGATGCTTGGAATGAGTATAGTGTATATGGAGGAATGCCTGCATTATTCAAATTCAATACAGATATTGAAAAAGCAAAATATTTGCAGAATTTGTATAAAGAAACTTACTTAAAGGATATTATAGCAAGAAACAAAATACAAAACTCTGAAGAATTAGAAGAATTGCTTGCTGTTGTTGCATCTAATATCGGTTCTTTAACAAATCCTCAAAAACTAGCAGATACATTCAAAAGCAAGAAACATTTAGATTTAACAGCACCGACAATAAAGAATTACCTATCTTTCTTAGAAGATGCATTCTTAATAAACAAAGTGCTTCGTTATGATATAAAAGGAAAGAAATACATCAATACACCTGCAAAATATTACTTTACTGATGTAGGATTAAGAAACGCAGAAATTAATTTCCGTCAGCGAGAAGAAACTCATCTTATGGAAAATGTTATATATAATGAATTAACTATAAGAGGTTACCAAGTTGATATTGGAGAAGTTACAGTTACAGAGAAAAATACTGCAGGGAAAAAGCAAGAAAAGAAATTAGAAGTTGATTTTGTAGTTAATTTGGGAAGCAAAAGATATTACATACAATCAGCATATAGTATGCCTACTGAAGAAAAACAAAAACAGGAAGAAAGGTCACTTCTTAATATTCCTGATGGATTTAAGAAAATCATTATCGTTGGAGGTAGCAGAAAACCGTACTACAATGAATCTGGTATTTTAATTGTAGGGTTAAAAGATTTCTTATTATCACCTGAAAGTTTAGACTTTTAGAGTATAAAAAAGATATTGTTATTTCAAATACTCTCTAACCAAACCTTGGATTTCAGCGGCAAGTCCCATTGCACGAAGCAATTTATTGTATTTGTCGCTTTTATCAGTCATTTCAAAAAAGGCGTAACCTATCATATTTCCAAGCAAATCAGCACGTTTCATAACATCTTGAAGCAATTCTTCAAAAGTGCCGTTATAGGCTTCATTTAATATTTTGTAGTTTTTAATCTTTTTGCGATTTTCATTCAAAAACTCGTTTAAACAATCAATATCTTTGAAATTTTTATACCCTTTACGATTTGTAACAGTCTCAATCAACACCTTCATTTCTTTATCCTTTGGCTTATAAAGGTATTTATTTGTATTAAAGCTATCGCATATAATGCAATTCATGTATTTTTTTAGAACAAAGTGTGAACAAAACAATATTTATACTTTGCTTAGTCTGTATAACAATATACCATATCAATTGAGTAGATTCTACTCAATTACAAAGGTTTAATAGTTAAGAAAGAAAAAAATATGATTAATACAAAAAATTTATTTATAAGTCACTCCTGGACATATTCTGATAGTTATAACAGACTTGTGAAATTATTGGATGAATCCAGTTATTTTAGTTATAGAAATTATTCAGTTCCTAAAGATGACCCTATACATAATGCAAACAATGATAGAGAACTATATGAAGCAATTACTACACAAATAAGATGTTGTAGTGTTGTAATTATATTAGCAGGTGTTTACTCTACTTATAGCAAATGGATTAATAAAGAAATTGAGATAGCAAAAAAATTAAACAAACCAATTATTGCTATTGAACCATATGCTGCAGAAAAAACATCATCTGTTGTTAAAGCTAATGCCAACAAAGTTGTTAAGTGGAATTCAAATTCTATAGTATCAGCAATTAGAGAGGTATGTTAATGGCAGAAGATTTAAATCAAAAAATAGAGATTTATAAAACATATGTTGAATCTGCTCAAAAGATTTCTGAGCAGCGATGTAATATTAATAATGTTTTTATGACATTTAATATTGGACTTATTGGCTTACAAGCATTTGTAAACATTTTTGTTTTAGTATTATTTGCTATTTTAACAAATATTATTTGGATAGTTC
Organism: Alphaproteobacteria bacterium; assembly: GCA_015062235.1. GTDB lineage: Bacteria > Pseudomonadota > Alphaproteobacteria > RF32 > CAG-239 > CAZU01. The sequence goes on from SUUZ01000012.1 coordinate 16,999, forward strand.
AAATAAAAACCTACAAAACAATCAATAAAGCAAAGTTTCATATTATTAATTCAATTGAAAAAGAATTACCTTATTCACCTTTTAAGGATGAATATGATATTTTGAAGAATCAGAAGAATTATATGTGTACTTCAAGCGAACTTTTAATTCCCAAAATATTAATTGCATTTTATATTATTGGTGGAATACTATACAAATTTAAGGACTTTTTTATTGAAATATTGAAAGAAATAATATGTTCATGTTAACAAAAAGAATGCTCTAATTAAAAATTAGAGCATTCTTTTTTACCATTTGTAATAAATGTTACAAATCCAAGCTGCTGAATTTAAAAGAAATTCTTTAGAATCAATACATTATCGTGAAAAAATGTTAATTTTGCGGCTTGACAGCTGAATCTTTGCATGATATCCCAGGCGGCAATTTAAAGCCACCCGCAATTTCATGGAGATTCAAATGGTTAGTAACGATAATGATTTAATGAAAGCACTTTATAACGAAGACTTCGCAACTATCAAGACTTTGCTTGAAAATGGTGAAGATGTAAACAAACCCTACAATTCTAACGGCTACACTCCTTTTATGTTCGCCTGCCGTGAGTTTTATGAGCCCGAGGTTATTGAGCTTTTTTTATCTCATGGTGGCGATGTTCATTCTCGTAACATTTCAGGCGATACTCCTTTTATGATTGCAGCCAAGAAACGAAGCAATCCTGCTACTTTGAAGCTTTTGCTTCAAGCTGGAAGTGATATCAATGCCCAAGACAATGCAGGCAACACAGCATTTATAAAAGTAGTAAACCATCCGCAAGTAATGATGCGTTTGGGATTGATTGAGTTTTTTATCAATAATGATGCCGACCCCGATATCAAAAACAACCAAGGTAAAAATGTTTGGGACTACGCCAATGATAAAGAAGGCTTGGTGGATTTGATGTTCAACTTGTATTTGGAGGATAGTTGCAATGAATAATGTATCGGAAATCGCCAAGCTAAATGATGAGTTTAGAGCCAATCCCCCGCTTGGCACTTTGATTTTAACTGATGGTATCAGAAGTAATAGTAGTGAAGATATCGCAAGCATTATCAACAAAGTCCGCAATTTTAATAACTTTGATGAAGATAACAATCCTTATGGCGAGAAAGATTTCGGAGCTTTTGATTTTAAGGGCAAGAAGATTTTTTGGAAGATTGATTACTATGACAAGAAATTTTTATTTCTTTCGCCAAATGCTTGCAAACCAAAGCTAACCAACCGAGTTATGACTATAATGTATGCCGATGAATATTAGGAGGTCGCTATGCAATATGATGTGATTTGTTCAACCTGTATAGATGAATTGATAAAATGGGTAAACGAGAAACTCAAGAAAGGATGGGAACTTCAAGGCGGTCTTGCCACTATGACACAACAAATTGACTACACCGTATTTTATCAAGCAATGGTGAAGAAATAGCTCACACCTTACAAATGGTAATAAATACCATAAGAAAGGATTGATAATGAACTGGAAAAACAAATTTAAGGAAGAGTTAGTCAAAATGATAAAACGCAAAACCCCACAACCCCAAGAGGATTTAGAGCCAAATAATGGTTTGGATTATCTGAACAAGGTTTATGAGCTTTTGCAGGAGCTTGGGATTGTTGAAAGTAAACAACAGTTTTCCGAACAATTTCTAGGCAAGAGCAAGTTTTATTATGGTGTTCTTGATTGTGAGAAACGTAAAGTCGGATGTCATTTATTGCATGACCTGACTTTGAACTTAAAGCAAATCAAGGAGTGCTTTAACAATAACCAATTAAATGAGCTGATTAAAGAAGGACAGCAAATCCTTCGCCAAAGAGTTGAGAAGTATTACAATTTGTAAAGAGAGGTAATTATGACAAATGATGTTTTTGTAGATGATAAGAAAATTAAGGATATTTTGAATTTCATCAAATCGATGAAGCATGCCGAACAAATTCGTATGATGTTCCTTTGCAGTCTAAATGGCATGCGCTCAATTAATTTTGCTTATCTGCAAATCAAAGATATTTTTACCGACGATTTGAAAATCAAAGATGTCATTTGTCTTGATTACGATAAAAACAAGGGTAAGAACAAATGCGAATATTATATGAATAGCCAGTTAAAGAGAGAGTTCTGCGAATATTTGAAATATTTGCAAAGAAAATGGGGCGATAGATTAACCCAAGAAACATATTTGTTTACGAGCCAAAAACTTAACAAGCCTTATAATAGAGTATCAATAAGTAGGCTTTTTAGCTCAATCTACCGCAAATTTAACATTAAAGGCGCAAGCCATTTGGGCAGACACCTGTTTGTATCAAAGCTGGTAAATTCAGGAGTTAATATTTGTTTGGTGCAAAAACTCGCCAATCACAGAAACATCTCAACCACTCAACATTATTTCAATTATAACCAACAAATGCTTGCTAATGCAGTGGAGAATGTGAGGGTTTAAGAGAAAGGAAATAAAATGATTAAAAATTTTATAGTTTATACAACTGATGGAACAACTTATGATAACTCAGGCAATGAAGTTGAAAATTGTCAAATCCTAGATTTTATAAAAGCAGAAGATATCAAAGAAGCAAGTCAAATTGCCAATAAAAGTCAATATGGTGATTTTTCCGATATCAAAATTGTAGAATACATAGAGTGATTTACCAACACATAGATATAATATGCTAATGCAGTGGAGAATGTGAGGGTTTAATGCGGATATTAGATAAACAATGGTTTTTGAGCCATTGTGAGTGGATTTATAATAATCGGCACAAGTTACAAAATAGGACTTGTGCCGAATTTGTCATTTCAGGTTTGACAATCAATGCCTTTGCTTGTCCTTATGGCAATTACAAAATTGATAAAATCACACTCGGCAATTTAATTAACCTTTGGAACAGTGGCTTTACTTATAAAGATTTACCTTTGCTTCATTATCATCAAGCTTATGGCGATAACTCAATTAACATTTCTTACATTGATAACGGAAAACTAATCAATCATCGATTTGAAGATAATGATAGAGAAAAATATATTCCGAATGATGAAGTGAAACAGATTTTGAGGAATTTATTATAAATGTTAAACTTCATGATAAAATCTAACAAAGTTTAACATTTTATGGTTGAACCCTAACACCACTAAAATGAAACCATAGGAAAATAGCCAATTACAGAGAAAATGTTAAAGAAGATAGATTCTTTAACATTGTTAGTCTAAATGTTTCCTACATCTAAATATTCATCAAAAGATGCAAAAAATTCTTCATTTGAAAAATTTTCAATAAGGCGATTGGTTATTTCCGTATACTGTTTGTAATCTACTTGTAGTATTTCAAATAATTCTTTTTCAAGTATTTCATTGTTATTGATAGCTCTTTCTTTTAGTACAAGAATTTTTCGTTTTTTTTCATTATTTTCTTCATTGCTCAAATTTACAATAAAATTAGACTTAAATAAAAGTTCTTTATTAATAGCCAATAAATTAGAGATATCATTAACAGTCGCATGTAAATAATCATGTTGTTTATTTGAAAACAGATATTTGGAATTTTTAATAGCTTTTATGTAATTTGAAATATATGAATCCTGCGATTTCATTATATCAGAAATAGTATAGGCTCCAGAACCTGTATTATAAAAGTTTATACGGTTTACAATTTCTTTTGGTACTAAAAAAGAAGAACGTACATTATTTATATCGTTTAAGCATTGAATCCTCTGCTCTAAAAGAGATATTTTTAATGCTTTATTCTGAATATCTGTTTGAGTTTTTTGTATTTGTGTTTGTCTGAAACCAATAATCACTAACCCAAACGTTGCAACAGTAGTTAATACAATTCCAACAATATTCCAGTCAATCATTTATATACAACCTCTAATAAAATAAAAACTTTTGTATATAATATTAGGTCTATATTTAAATTTTCAATATGAGGTTGGTTAATTTATAATTTAATCAAGCTGTTTCAATCTCTTTTGCTAGTTTGTTGACTAAAGCCATGTCGTTGCTTTTGTAAGCTTTGAGGAGTGGGACGTAGTAGCGGGTGTTTTTGCCTTCGCCACGGTAGGGGATGCGTTGAATTCCGTCAGCTTTGTCTTCTTTGCGCATTGCCAGCAAGGTTGTGTAAGAAATCCCCAGTATTTCAGCGGCTTGTTTAATGCTTACCCAGTCTGACTTCATTGCAATATCAAGTCTGTCTTTATCAATTTTCTTCTCAATCGCTTCTGCCCCAATGTTTTGCTCATAAAATTTGGCTTCTTTGGTGTAGTTGTTTTTGTTCAATGCGGTTACAAAGCTTTTGAAACCGTCTTTAGCGGATTTGTTTACAAATGGCGCAAAACTTAAGTTTTTCCATAAAACTTGTTCGCCGATAGCGGTGTTCTTAAAGTTTACATCGCCGAAAAATGTCAGGTAGTCAAAAATGCTACGCTCGGGAATTGTTGCGCCTTCAAAACTTACCAAACCTTTGAAAATGCTGTTTCTGATATCAATATGGTACAGGCTTTTATCGTTGTTGCGGTTAAATCTTGCCATACTGAATTTGCTGTTTTCGTTAAAAAGGCAACGCTCAAGCTCTACTGGAACGCAATCTGCAATGTTTTCAAAGCTCAAAAGCGAGTTAAATAAGCAGTTATGAAATTCTATCGGAGCATCGGGAAGCTCGCCACCTTTGGTGTTTACATAAAAAGGCTCATTAAACTCGCAATCATAATAGCCTGCACCAGCAGAAAGTAAATCAATTCCGCAACTTGCGTTAAAACGGCAATTTATGAAATAAACCGCATCAATATCAGGCGAATTTGTGGCATCCATCATAAGGCTAACGCTGTCAATATCGTTGAAATCAAAGCCTTTGAAACAAATGCCGACAAGGTTTCCTTCTAAAAATACTCGCACATTTTTTAGCGGACGTTTGATTTCAATCTTTTTTGCATCAGGGAACAGATTGTTTATCGCAGGGAAAATATCCTCTGAATAACTGTAATCATAAGGAATATATTCTCGCGGGTCATCATTGAGATATTGCAAAATGTCTTTCTTTGATTGGAACAAACCTTGCCTTTGATTGAAATGCGCCATAACTTACCTCTAAAAACATATATTATAATATGAGCATAAATCATAAGAAGTTTAATTTTATTTAAGATGTATCAAGGTGTTTTATCTATATTGATAATGTAATATAGATTGTTTTTAATTGATATTTTTTTAATTTTTTATTTAAAAACTATCTTTTATATTGTTATCAGTATGTAAACATCATATTAAGACTTGTACTTTAGCACACCTTCTTATGTTTTATGGTGAAAATATGCGTAATGATTTTATTCAAACATATATAGAAAATAACCATTTGAAGTATTTTATAGATACAAATACTGGCAAAAGTTTTTTAAATAAGATTAATTGTGTTGAAATAAAAAAAACTGAAATTCCTGATTATATATTAAAGGGTATAGAAGAGGTGCAACATGGATTAGAAATAACTGTATTATTTACAGAACATCCTGTATGTAGATTTTTTTCATCAATGGACAATATTGTAAAAAAAGTTTTTAAGAAATTGCATAATGACCCTGAAATTGAAAGTAAGTTTTTTATAAATCTTATTTGTAATGAAAACAATATTGATGTAACAAAAATAAAATTGAAAGAAGACGAAATTGCTCAACAAATTTACTTATTAATAAAGAAGCAACCATACACCCCAGAAATACGAACAAGTTATGAATTTAATGGACTGGTGATTACAGGAAATAATAATATAATTGAATTTACAACAAACAACAATGTTTCAATGAAGCTAATATACTCAACTAATGATCGTAATTTTGGAGGAACTCCAGTTGTTAATTTTCCTTTATGTACAACTATATCTTTAATTCAAAATTGCATAAATAAAAAGGATTTAAAATATAATAATTATAAAAAGAAGTGTAATGGAACTTGTAATTTATTACTTGTAGCAGATCCATTTATTGCAAAAGGATTACTTATAGAAACAAATGAAAATGTATATGAACATGTTTTTGTTTCTAAATTTGATAATGTTTTTCTTTTAGAGCTAGGTGGCAAAGAACATATAAAATCTTCAAAATTGTTGATAAGTTCTGTATAATAAAAACGCTCTTAAAGAATCGATTCTTTAGGGGATTTTTTTAATTTTGATCATAAATTTACGGAATCTTACAAAGTCATTAAAAACTTTTTACCTCGCTATATCTATTTAAATCTATCAATATCTATTTAAAAGTCGGTTTTGAAAAAATCGTTGAAAAATAAGGCGTTGACTTCCGATTTTGTTTTCTTTCATACTAACGGTGTCAGGTAGCAATACCATTTTATTAAACCAAAACTGAAAGGAAACAAAAATGACTGTTTTAAGTTACATCATAACATCTTTGAAGAGGAAGTATCGCCTCAACAGAGATGCAAAACGTTTAGAAAACCTCGTTAATATGGCTCGTTTTGCTTATTAGGAGAAAACAAATGCACTATCAACTAGTTGCCAAAGTTTCAGATTTTACCACAGCAGAGCTACAGCACAAAATGCAAGGCTTTTTGGTGGTAAATGATGATGAAACGGTTAATCAATACGGGTGTTGGAAAATTGCAAGGTATTCTGATTTTAATGAATTTGTTGAAGATGAAGAATTGGAAGATGAAGAATATCAAACATTTGCTGGACGAGATGGGATTTTACGTCAATATGGCTATGCTTATGGAGCTGACGGCAAAATCTATGAAAAAGTTTCAGCTCATTTTGATAGCTTTTATTTCAAAGGCATAGAGAGATATAAAAATGTTATAAAATCTCCGCAAGGTGTCTATGCTTTTATTTCATCCGATGGAAATTTTTATTACTTAACAGATACACGATGTCCGTTTGAACCTAATGATGTGGTTTATGTTATGGACTGTCACAGCTAACTAAACTCTAACAAAACCAATAGTTTTAACCCAAATGGCGTGAAGGGATGCCCAAATGCCATACAGAATTATTATGCTCTTTTTTTTAACTTTTAAGTGAAAGGAAAATACAATGAAACAATTTTTAATGAAATATAACGCAAATAAACTTGAAACTTCAAAAGATGAAGGATTGCTTACACTTGAAAAAGCTCGTGAGCGTATTTTAAAGCTTTTGACCGAGAATATGAAAAACTTTAAGGAGAATAGCTGGGATATCTCAAACCGTATGAATAAATTGATGACGGATACCGAGAAAAATTCCATTTTTACGCTTCGTCTCGGTGGTAAACGTATTGTTCGCTATTCTTTGGATTTGTTGAATACAGAACAGAAACTTCAATTTTTGGCAGATTTTTATACTAGCGTTGCTGAAAGAGAGTTTGATGAAGACATTACAGACTTCTTGGCAAAAGAGATTGATAATGCCAATGCTCGCAAAAAAGAAGCCAATGAACGCCGTCGTAATAAAAAGAAAGCCGAACGAGAGAAAAAAGCTGAAGAAGCAAAAATAAGAACTCTTGCAGCGACAGAACCCATACTGTCAGCAATGGGACTTCCAACAAGTGTTTTAACTCAACAAGGATAAATTTATGTTTATGCAGGGGCTAACATAATAAGCCCCTGCATAAAAACCAGGACAAAACAATGCCTTGGCTTGAGGATTGTATGGAGGTATTATAAAATGACAGCCAAATTAAAAGAAGCATTACGTAACATATCATCAGAGCCTTTATCGGATGCACAATTAGAACAAGGAGCAAGGCATTTAATAGGTTTTGCAAAATGTTTATTAATGCTACAACAGGAGATTTTAGAAAATGAAGGCAATAATACTAACTCGTGTTTCAACGAAGATGCAGGAAGAAGGCTTGAGCCTGATTGCTCAAAATAACCGCCTTCAAGATTATGCTGACCGAAAAGAACTGGAAGTTATCAAAACCTTTGAGATTATTGAAAGTTCAACGCACGGTGAACGTAAGCAATTTATGGAAATGATAAGCTTTTGTAAGAAGCAAAAGGGAACCATAGCTATTATTGCTGATACTGTTGACCGTGTACAAAGAAGTTTCAAGGAAAGTGTTCTTCTTGATGAATTAATGCGAAAAGACAAGATTGAGCTTCATTTTTACCGTGAGGGAATGGTCTTAAACAGCAAATCTACATCTGTTGATATTATGAGATGGGATTTTTCGGTAATGGGGGCGAAAGCTTACGTTTTGCAACTCTCTGAGAACGTTCGCCGCTCTAATGAACAAAAGAACAAAAATGGTGAAATTACAGGCATGGCTCCTCTGGGATATGAAAACTATGTAGATGAAAGAGGAAAGAAGTTTGTCAGACCAAAAGAACCTGATGCAACAATAATAAAAAAAATGTTTGAAATGTATTCTCTCGGTAACACAAGCGTTGCTGAACTGGTGCATTATGCCAATATAATGGGCTTAAAAAGCCGCAAAGGTACTCCTATTTCAGTAAACAGCATATATTATATGATGGATAATACATTTTATTATGGTGAAATGAAAACAATTAGAGGTTTAATGCCCCATGTTTACAAGCCTTTGATTAGTAAAGAGCTTTGGGATTTATGTCAGCATCAAAAAGCTTTGAGAGCTGGGGATGTAGGTAAATATTCGCTGAAGCCAGTGGTTTTTAAAGGAATGGTACGTTGCGGCATAACAGGAAGGACATGTCCTTGTGAATTTAAAAAAGGAAAATTTTCTTATATAGTATGCTGGATGAACAATAAAACAAGGAGTTACATAAGAGAAGAATATATTATTAAACAAATTAGTTCCATTCTAAACCGAATAAGACTTCCCAACAATGTGATAATCGAACTGCAAAAAGAATTAAAATCATCAAAAGCATCGGAGAAAAAGTTTTATGCTCAAGAAATCAAAAAACTCCGTGCGGAACAGGATAAACTCAAAGAAAAGCTCAATAATCTGTTTGATTTAAGACTTGATGGGGAACTGGATAGAGAATCATTTGATACAAAACGTAATGAAATACAAGTTAAGATGAATCGTTTGAAAAATAAGGTATCAGCACATGAAAAAGCAGATAAAAACTTTGATGAAACTATTTTAGGGTTATTAGATATTGCCACACAAGCTGGGTATGTATTTGAGAAATCCAACAATCTTGAACTAAAGAGATTATTGCTGAAATTTGTATTTGAAAGCCTTACTTTAACTGAAGGTGAATTAACATATAAATTAAGATTTCCGTTCAATGAGTTTATTAATAGTAAGATTTTGGTGACACAAGCAACCAAATCATACGAACCGATGCAATCCCTTGCAGAACAAAGGTTACAAGGAAATGATAACGAAAATCTACAAATTGGGGATATAAAATCGTACGAACTCGCTGAAAGCCTTAAAAACAAAAGGCTAGCAAAGAATTTTGCCAGCCTTCTCCAAATTGGTGATCCCAACGGGATTCGAACCCATATTACCACCGTGAAAGGGTGATGTCCTAACCATTAGACGATGGGACCATCATAATGACAAAAGGTTTATATATGTATTTTTTTTATAGGTCAAGTATTTTTTTTATAAAAATGAATTTTTTTCATTTTTTTATTTTGACAAAACTAGTCAAAAATGGTATGTTACTTCCAGATGAAACTATAGATTATGTATTATTAATTAAAAATTTAACAAAATGAACAAGAAAAACATTAATGATTTTGTAGCAGAGTTGTTGAACGATCAAAGTGTTCTAAAGATGCCAATAGCACAGTTGGTTGATGAAGCTATTCTTCCTCGTGTCATGGGTTTACCTGGTTGCGATGGTGGGTGTCGTTATCGTATAACTGACCGTTATATGAAGCTTATCGCTGATTACGCTGACGATATCCTCTATAGGGACTACTATCGTGGAGTTGTTTGCCTCAAGTTGGCTTTGCAACGTTTTGCCAGAAGTTCAGCTTATCGAACTGTTCCTATCGACTACGATGATTTGCCTGCTTGTTACAAACCCCTTTCGGCAAAGTACGATGAAGTGGGAACACTATCGGAAGAGTGTTGGTATTTCTTCCACCAGCAGATAGAGCGTTGTCTTCATATTGAAGAAACCAAGCAATATGCTCAAAAGCTTATGCTAGAGCTTATAGCAAACATTTCTATTGATGGAAGATTGGAATACGATGTATATCTTGGTAGTACTAACTATTCAGTAGATGCCAAGAAAACTCGTGCTTGGGTTTATGATCAGCTTTATCACCATTGTGGTTGGGAAGTAATTTATGATTATTTTGCCAAACCTAATATGTACGATAAAGTTCCTGATTTATGGGCTCAAGACTGGCACAACATCGACCAGAAAGACCTTGCTAAAAGGCTAGGCATTAAAGGATTGTTCAAAAACAGAAAACTAAAAAAGATGCTAGGTATTAAGTAGCTTAATATCCTCGCTTAAAAATAAAAAGGTTTCGTTCATAATACGAAACCTTTTTATTTATATGAGGGATTCAAAATATCAATAGCTTTACTTAATGGAATTATTTTTATACCATTTTTTTCAATCTTTGGAAGCCATTCTTTTAATGCTGCGTAAGTTTGAGTTTTTGGGTGTCCTATCGCAATTGCATAACCATTTTTGCGAGCAAGCTTTTCTGTTTTAGCTAGTTGTCCTAAGATATACAATTTATCATTATTATTATCTAAAAAAACATGGCGATGCGCATATGCAATGCCAACATCTGCTGCAGCATTTTCTGCCTTTGAATTAGGCGATGTTTTTGAATCCAAAAAATAAAAACCTTTGCTTTTCAAAACTTCCATAACAACTTTCATTCTATCATAATCTTCGGTAAGTTTACTTCCCATATGGTTGTTAATACCTTTAACATTTTCAAATTTTTGCAACATATCCAACAGATTTTGCTTTATTTCATCATTACTCATTTGTGTTGTTAAAACATCTGGTGCTACATCGACAGCTGTCTTTGCTTCCATTGGAACATGAATCATAATTTCTTGTCCATTTTTAAGTGAATTTTGTATTTGTTCATCAAGATTACGCCCATAAGTCAAAAATGATACAGTTATTGGTGCCTTCAGCGAAGCTATGTCTGCTGTACGTTTAAGACTTATTCCCATATCATCAATAACAATAACTATCACTGGATGTTTGCCAAAATATGGAGGTTTGTGAGAAGGTATAATATGAAGATTTTTCATTTTAGTATTTTTAATCTCAGAGGTAGGCTTATCAACACTTGTAGCTTCATCTATTATATCATCAGGAAGTTTTTCCTCGTAAATATGATCCAAAAGCTTGTTCATATCTTCAGGATGAATATTAATATCACTTCCGTTTTCTGCAATATATGATATTTGCATACGCATAGCTTCGTCCATTTCATCAGTATCTGTAAGAACAACCTCTGCATCTTGTTCTTCAACAATAAAATTTTCGATACTACCACAACTTATATCATTATTATTTTGGCAAAATTGCTCATAAGCAGACAAGTCTTTATCTATATCCAACCTTTGCTCTTCATGCAAAGATTCTTCCTGAGGTCTACCAAAATACAATAACCAAACAGCCACAATAACAAACACAGCCAAGAGATGAATACCTTTCAGTATCAACAATCTTAGCTGTGTTCTGGTCAATTGTGGAAATCGCACAGGATTAGTCTTTGCGTCTTAGTGTTGGAAAAGCGATAACATCACGAATTGTTTCTGCTCCTGTAAGCAAAATTGCAAGACGATCTACTCCCATTCCCATACCACCTGATGGCGGAAAACCATTCTCAAGAGCATTAACAAAATCTTCATCAAGCATTTGTGCCTCATCATCACCTTTTTCACGATCTGCTGATTGCGCTTCAAAACGTTCACGTTGCTCTAATGGATTAGACAATTCAGAATAAGCACAACCCATTTCCATTCCTGCAACATAGGCATCAAAATGTTCTACCAAACGAGGGTTCGAACGATGAGTTTTTGCTAAAGGTGAAATATCACGAGGCATATCCATAACCAAAGTTGGTTGTATTAGATTAGCTTCCACCCTTTCATCAAATACTTCTGAAACAACCTTTCCCCAAGAAATACAATCCGAAGCATCAACACCTATAGATTTAGCTAGAGCTTTAGCTTCTTCAACATCTTTAGCTTCCAAGAAGTCAATACCTGTAGCATCTTTAACAAGCTCTAACATTGACTTTCTGACAAAAGGCTGTGCAAGATCAATTTCTGTACCATTTACGGTAATTTTTGTTGTGCCATTTACAGCTTTTGCAACATAGGCCAACAAGGATGGAATAAGTTCTGCCATATCATTATAGTCAGCATAAGCTTGATAAGCTTCAAGAGCTGTAAATTCAGGATTATGTGTTTTATCAACACCTTCATTACGGAAATTACGCCCAATTTCAAAAACCTTATCAAAACCACCCACAACTAGTTTTTTTAGATAAAGTTCTGGTGCAATACGCAAGAATAAGTCCATATCCAATGTATTGTGGTGGGTAACAAAAGGCTTTGCATTAGCACCACCCATAATAGGATGAAGCATTGGAGTTTCAACTTCTAAAAAGCCATTTTCTTCAAAATAACGGCGAATTGCTGAAGTGATAGCACAACGTTTGCGATAAATTTCGCGACTTTCATCGTTCATTATAAAATCAACATAGCGTTGACGATAACGTGCTTCAATATCAGTTAAACCATGAAATTTTTCTGGCAATGGTTGCAACGATTTTGCAATGATATCAAATTTCTCAGCAGCAATAGACAACTCGCCTCTGGGGGTGCGGCGAACATAACCAGATATGCCAACAATATCACCAACGTCCAAACATTTCAAACGCTCTAATTCTTCTTCTGAAAGATGATTCTTATGGCAAAATGCTTGAATTTTGCCACTTCTATCCTTAATGTCAATGAACATACCTGTATTGCGGACAGCCATTGCTCTACCAGCTATAGTAACTCTATCTTCTGTATCAACACCAGCTTCTAAATCTTTATATTTTTCCTGTAAATCAGCAGCAAATGCATTTGGCACAAATTTATAAGGATATGGATTATATCCTTTTTCCTGTAAAGTCCTCAATTTTGCTAAACGTGATTCACGATGGATATTTGTTTCTGTACTCATATATATTTTCCTCATTTTTTATACAATTGTTCTAACTATACGCTATGAAAAAATTTTTTCAATAAAAATTATGCAAAATAATATTTGACTTTAAATAAGAACCAAACTAGAACAAAAGTATGTTCTTTAAATGAAAGGATCTGTCCGATGCTCACCCCTAAGCAATATAAGCTATTGATGTTTATAAACAAAACCATAAAAGAAACAGGTTGTTGCCCCTCATTTGATGAAATGAAAGATGCTATAGGACTCAAATCAAAATCTGGTATTCATGCTTTAATTGATGCTTTGGTTGAACGTAGTTTTTTAGCCAAATTGCCGCATAAGGCTCGTGCATTAGAAGTTTTGCGCCTTCCTAAGTTAAAGCCATCTAGTATTATTGCTGAGGAAAAAGCCAAAGAGGATGCATTGCTTAATGCGACTCTTGAAATTCCATTATATGGCAAAATTGCAGCAGGTACACCTATTGAGGCAATTGCCAACGAATCTGAAAAAATTAATGTCCCTTTCAATATGATTAGAGGTGGCGAATATTATGCTTTGACGATTGAGGGCGACTCGATGGTTGAAGCAGGAATTATGAATGGAGATACAGTTATCATAAAAAGAAGCAATACTGCTCATAGTGGCGATATTGTTGTAGCTCTAGTTGATGATTGTGAAGCAACATTAAAACAAATTAAAAAAGAAGGAAATGAAGTTTTATTAATTCCTAAGAATGAAGCTTATGAAGTTCGCCGTTTACACGCTGATAGAGTGAAAATACAAGGTATTTTAAGTTCATTAATTAGAAACTATCACTAATTGAAAAATAGATAATTAATCTTATCTTTTGAGTATAATATTTTGCTCAAAGGAGATGTTCTATGTGTAATATTGCCAAAATTTCTTTTGTGTTAATTGTTGTTTTTGTGTTATTTGCCTGTGTTGGAACAGAACAATATAATCAAAAGTTAAATTCTTTTATTGGCTTATCTCAAAATGAACTAATAGCAAAAATGGGAAAGCCATCTGCTAAAAAAATTGTCAATAACTATACTGAAGTTTGGGCTTATACAAAGGTTGATAAAATATTTGTACCTTCCGAATTTTACACCTATAATCAGGGAAATGAAATATATGAAGAAGATGGTCTATTTTCGCCATTTTTAAGCACATATCTCTTTTCTAATAATGCTGGGGACATTGGATATGAGGCTAAATATATATGTAAGACATTGTTTTTAATACAAGAAGGGAAAGTAATTGCTTGGAAATGGCAAGGCAATGATTGTAATGATAAAAATTTATAATTTTTTTGCCTCCAAGTTAAACCAAATCTTAACTAAAATTTGTTTGACTAAACCTAATTGTATAAGTAATACGAGTCTTATTTTCCAGTAAGGAACAAAAAATTAAATAAGAGGATAAAAATGGATTTCGGACTGGATATTCAACAGAGAATAAAACGCAACTGGCTTATTTTAATAAGTGGTTTTATAGTTGTTTATTTTGGATTTCATACTTTTTGCGGTGATAGAAATATTTATCGTTATTTTACTCTAAAAAGCGAAATAGCACAGGCTCAAAAAACAGCTAAATTATATGCTAGTCAAAAAGAGGTATTACAACAAAAAGTTAAACATCTATCAGATATCAGTCTTGATGCTGATTTACTAGACGAAAGAGCTCGTGTGGTCTTGAATATGGCTGCTGATGACGAATTTATCATCCTAGATAATGATATTTAGTTTCTAGAATTTATTTTTTATAAGTTAAATTAATGTTTTTTGTTGAAATAGACAAAAAAATATGATATAAAAGACTTCCTTAATAGATATCATTAATTCTAAAATTTATACAATTATGGAAAAGTTGACAATTAATCTGTCCTTTTTTGCTCAGCACATGATGGCAGATGAGAAGAAAATGAAGTATGTTATCATTGTTCGTAAGTATGATGATCCGAGGATCAAAAACTACTATGGTCCAGCCATTTCAGTAGATGGAATTGATAACAAGGTTTATTCACTGTTTGATGGTCGATTTATCGATCTTGGCAACCGCTCTGATGGCGAAGTAATAACGTTGTCTACAACCTATATCAAGCAGGAAGATGGTTCGTTGTTACTTGTCGACAACAAGTCAGGAACCAGAGTACACTACACCTACGAGGACTTCATTGAGGTCTTTGGAGATAGGGTAATAAATCCCGCTTTGTTTGAGTAAAGCAACTAAACAAAAAGGTTCTAGCATTGATGAAAGCTAGAACCTTTTTATTTTTAGATATTTTTCAAAATCTCTTCATGATCACTATAAGGAATTACCTTATCTTTGACATATTGACCAACTTCATGTCCTTTACCAGCCAAAACCAAGACATCACCAGGCATCAATCCTGCTATAGCCATTTTAACAGCTTTAGCTCTATCAGCTACATTATAAGCACCAGGACATCCAGGAATAATATCATTACGAATGTCTTCAGCTTCTTCATAACGAGGGTTATCATCAGTTACATAAACAACATCAGCCAATTCATGAGCAATTTTTCCCATAATTGGTCGTTTACCAGCATCGCGATTTCCTCCACAACCAAACAAAACGTGTAATCGTCCAGTAGTGTGTGGGCGCAAAGCCTTTAGAAGATTTTCAAGAGCATCTGGAGTATGTGCATAGTCAATATAAATCGCAGCTCCCGTTGCTGTATTTGCTACAAATTCTAAACGTCCTTTAGCTCCTTTAATATCGCTACAATAACGAATAACATCATCAGGCAACCCAGTAATAGCAGCCAACATTCCCAAAGCACATAAAATATTCATAGCCTGAAATTCTCCAGCCAATGCAATATCAAGAGTTTGTGGTTGTCCAAAATATTCAATTTCTAACCTTTGACCATGAGCTAATGGTTCGCGACTTATCAATTTAATATCTTCACCTCGTATGCCATAAGAAATAATACGCTGTCCTCGTTGACGGCAAACATCAGCAATTTTGCCAAAAACATCTATATCAGCATTAAGAACAGCTGTTCCATCAGGGCTTAAAAGTTGTTTAAACAAAATAAGTTTAGCATCTAAATATTCTTCAAAAGTTTTGTGATAATCTAAATGGTCGCGAGTAAGATTAGTAAAACCAGCGACATCAAAAGACAATCCCCCCAAACGATACTGGTGTAAACCATGGCTCGATGCTTCAAGAGCTACATAAGAAAAATCTTCTTCAGCCAAAGCTTTTAATTGACGATGCATGCTAACATTACTAGGTGTAGTATTAGGGGAGGGAATTGGAGCATCTTCACCTTTTATAAGCCCCAGAGTTCCAATGCTCGCAGCCTTATAGCCCATTTTTGTTAGAACCTGACGAATAAAATCAACAATAGATGTTTTGCCATTTGTTCCTGTGATTGCCGCAATATGTGATGGAACTTTACCAAAGAACTTAGCTACAGCTTGAGCATAGCTATAAGCAGGGTTAGGTGTTTTAATGACAACAACTTCCTTGGGCAATCTTCCTTTATAGTTTTCAGATACTATTATTGCCGAAGCCCCTTTGCTAACCGCATCTTTTATATATTCATCGCTAAATATAGCACCAAACAAATATCCTGCTTTAACTTCACGTGAATCTGCTGTTATACCTTTAATATCTAGCTCACAGTCTATATTGATTAGTTTATTAAGTTTCATAATTTTTCCTCATGTTTTTTTTGCTTATATTTAATTTTTAAGCATAATCTGTAAAAAAGTATTTAATTTTTAACCATTGTTAGATAATATTTAGATAAATGTAACAAGGAATGAATTAATGATGCGCTTTATTTTTGGTTTTTTGACTGTTTTTTTATTAACAATCCACGCAAATGCTTCAGAATTGTATTTGTTTTATAGCGGTACTAGTGACAATCTTGATGAACTTGGTATTAGTAAAAAAGAGGTGGCCAAAATTTTTGATGGAGAATTTGGTACAGCTGTTGAAGAATTACCTTTAGAAGTTCGTTTTGAAGACTTTTATGTCGCTAAATACCCCGATCAACACTTTGTATTTATTTTGAATGCTCCATTTAATTGTGGTCAATTAGGTTGCAATAATATCGTTTTTTTGCGAGATGATGAAGGTGATTTGATTGAAAAAGATTCTAAAACCCCTGTGAAATGCAAAATTTATGATAGTGATAAGTTATTGTGTACAGAGGGAGGTTACAAACCACAAGCTACTATCAAAGTAAAGCCTAAGAAAAAAATACTGCATTTTCCCGCTCCTGTAAAATAACACTGCAGTTTCAAAATTTCTAACATTATGTATGCTCTTAAGCGAGTAAAACAAGCTCCCCATTAACGTCATCGCCTCAGCGAATGCTAGTGATTTCTTTTTACTGTCATGCCCTGAGCGAACGTAAGTGAGCCCTCCTAATAACGTCATCGCTCCGAGGAGGAACGACGAGGATTAGCGATCTTCAAATTTAATATAATGTCACGCCTCGTTTTTGCCAAGAAAACGTCCAACTATCTTAAAATATTGAAGATGCCTTACCTCGCTCGTTAGCACTCACTCAAGTCATGACTATTCTTTAAAAACATATTCAAGTAAAATCAATGTATTACAAAACAAAAATATAGCATTTAAACCACCGTTTAAATGCTATATTTGTTTTAATTATACATCAAAAAAAGTAAAAAAGCAATTAATTATGTTTTATTGCATATTTTCAATATGTTAGCGACCTTTTGTTCCTTTTCTTTTTCACCTTAAAAATCGTTTCACCAATATAGCATTTAAACGGTGGTTTAAATGCACGATTCGGATAATTTAGGGGTAACTTGAAAAAAGGAGAACGATTATGAAAAA
>SUUZ01000004.1 GCA_015062235.1 Alphaproteobacteria bacterium
AAACGGTGGTTTTTGTAGAGTTTTTTTGCCTGAGTTTAATACAACAATACTCTAATAGACTGTTTGATAAAAAACCCTATAGCAGACAGGATATTGTCTAATGCTATAGGGTCTTTTGTTAGGTTAGAAGTTGTTTTAGCTGTGTTTCAACTTCCTTTGTAATTTGATGCAAATCGCTTTCTATGCTTATTTCAACTGTAATGTTTTTGTTGCACCAATACCTTAGAGCATCGGTAAAAACAGGTTCCGTTATTTTGAAATAGCTATTTAGGCGATTGAGTATGTTTGCATCATCTGGTCTTTTGATTAAAGAACCACCGCAACTGGTGCAACTATCTTCTTTGCTTGTATGGCTCTTTCCACAAAGGCTGCAAATTACTCTTTGGTTTATTCTCTTCAATATTAAATCGGACGGTGTTTTCATAAAAACACAACAAATATTGAAGCTCTTACCAACAATCTGTTGTAAATTGACAAATTGCGAAAAGTTTCTTGGATAACCATCAAGAACAATATCTGCAGTTGCAATACTTAGTTCTTTTTCAACAATAGCATTGACAATATCATCGCAAATTAAATCCCCTTGAGAAATTTGCATGGATACTTCCTCGCTAAGTTCTTTATCATTGACCATTTTACGTAAGATATCGCCTGTTGATATCTTGGTAGCACCTCGTTTTTGCGTTATAAGGTTGCTAGCTAGGGTCTTTCCTGATCCAGGAGGACCAATTACAATAATAAGATTTCTCATAACATTAAAATTTATAATTTATATTATAATTTTCAAAAGTTATTGAGTTATAGTCGAAAAAAATTTTTTATACAATAGTTTTAAAGTAAAAATCGTACTTGTTTGCAAGAATTAGTACATTAAACCTTTATTACCGTTTTATATGACCAAAGTGGAAGTTTGCCAAACAAATATGTTGTGGTACGATTGCCTTGAGTAATAGTTTTTAATAATGGGATAATCCCAAATAGACGAAAACGCGTGGTGTGTTTTGCCTTTAAAATAAACTCGTTATATATTACAGGATTAGCCTCTTTAACAAAAGACCAAATGGCAAAAGTTGCTTGTTCCATCTTTTTAGACTGCTTGTGTGTAGTATTGCCACTGTGATTGCGATAATGAAACAATACTTCATCTATGTTATGAAAATTTGTATGTGGAATGAGCCTGCACCAAAGAGCATAGTCCTCAGCTGGAGAAAAAATTTCTTCGTAACAAATCTTGTTATCAAGCAAAACAGATTTACGTATCATTGAGGCTGGATGCGTTAGCGCACACTGACGCATAAGAGCTCGTTTAATTTCCGCATCATTAATTGGGGTTTTTGAAATACGTTTGCCGATTTTAACCCAACTAGAAACCACACCAACATCTTTGTTTGCATCAAGATAAGCTACCTGTTTAGCAAAACGCTCAGGTAAAGAAATATCATCATGATCAAAAACTGCTAAATACTCGCCTTGTGCCATATCAATTAACTTGTTGCGGCTTGGCGTAATACCTAAATTCTTTTCGTTTTGGCTGTATTTTATTCTCTTATCTTGATAAGACTTAACAATATCTTCTCTTGTATCATCTGGACAGTCATCTAATATCAAAAACTCAAAATCTGTATATGTTTGATTTAAGACGCTTTCTATTGCTTGGCGCAAATGTTCTTCTTGCGTCTTATAAACAGGCATTAATACAGAAACTTTGGGCATTGGTATATCCTTCTATGTTTTAGTTACATTGCTAATGTAACAAACACTCTATAAGAGTCAATATTAATTATAGATATAGTTTGACTTCTTTTCTTGTTTTAAAATATTAGATATATCTTTTATCAAAGCGAGGATTTTTGCCAAGTCTTGACATTATTTCGTAAGAAATTGTACCTGCATCTAGTGCGACATCGTCTAATGTGTAGAAATCATCAGCCAAATAAGCTATATCGCCACATTGAAGACCATCGACATTAGTAACATCACAAATAATATTATCCATGGAAACTCTACCGATTATTCTGGTTTCGATTATTTTGCCATCTTTTTTGAAAAATACTTTACCAATATTGGAAAGTGAACGAGGCAACCCATCGCCGTAGCCGATAGAAACTATAGCAATTTTACGGTCTGAACTTGCACGATATGTAGCAGAATAGCCAACAAAATCTCCCTTTGGTAAATGAGCTATTTGTAAAACAGGGGCTTTGACTGTAACTACATTTTTCATTTGGTTTGGACGATATGGTGCTGTGTTAATACCATAAAGGGCTGCCCCTAGTCTAACTAAATCTTGATGAAAATTTTCACCTAAAAAAACACCATCAGAAGCTGACAGACTTGCTGGAGTTTTAGGAAAATATGTTTTTTTGATATATTCAAAGGTTTCAATCTGATGAGCATTCATAAAATGGTCTTTTTCATCACCACAGGCTAGATGCGACATTACTAAACAAAACATTTCTCGCTCTTGAGGTGTTAGTTTTTTTAACTCATCTTCACGAAAACCTAATCGATTAAGCCCTGTTTCTACCTGAATTACAGGCTTAACGCCACTAATAGCATTATCTTGCCAAAATTTTAGCATTTGAGGCGAACTAATTACAGGAACTAGCTGAGGTATTTTTTTGAACAAAGCTATAGAGTCATCGCCTATTCCTTGCAGTACAAAAAATTTAGCATTAGGCGCTAGAGAAGCTAGCTTTTCACCTTCGACAGCATGAGCTATAAAAAAATTGCGACAATTGGCTTTTTCGTATAGTGCCTGTACAACTATTGCACTTCCAACCCCATAAGAATCGTCTTTCACAACTGCAGCAGGCGTTGCTGGACTGGCAATCTTTGCTAATACATTATAATTATCAAGCAGATTATTTAAATTAAATTCTAAAATCGGTCTTGTCAAAATATTCATAATTCTTTACTATCTTTCTAGTTGTTAGCCCGGAGAGTTTTAATATAAAATGCAATTTACTGATTCTCATATTCATTTGCAAGACTATAAGTTAAATAATGCTCAGCAAATTGTTACTGAGATGAAAAATTTGGGTTTTGTCAAAATTGTTTGCGTTTCGGCTCGTCCTAATGAATGGAATAAGGTAGCGTTATTGGCTGAGAAATATTCTGATTTTATAGTTCCAGCCTTTGGGTTGCACCCTTGGTACGTGACAGAAGTTAATGAAAACTGGGAAAAAGAATTAGCTGATTATCTGCAAAATTTTCCAAATTCCTGGGTTGGTGAATGTGGTTTAGACAGGCTTAAAGCTCCTAGTGAAGATAATCAGTTATTGATATTTCAAAAGCAAATTGAACTTGCAAAAAAATTTAATCGTCCAATGAATATTCATGCCCTTAGAGCTGATGAATTATTTAATAATTTATGGCAAGAGATGCCTAAGCGTTTTATAATGCATTCTTTTGGTGGTAGTGTAGAATTTATGAAGCAAGTTTTAAAATTTGGAGGATATATATCGCTTTCGGCATCAGTCTTGAAACGGAAAAATTATGTAGACATAATTAAAAACTTACCACTTGAGCACTTACTTTTAGAAAGTGATTTTCCATATTTATCAAACTATAATCAAATATCTGACTTAACAAATACAATTGCACAAATCAAAAAAATAAGCCAAGAAGATGTAGTTTTGAGTGTTTATCGCAATTTTGAGGAACTATGTAATGACAAATAATCGCTTTGTTAGAACACAAATGTTGCTTGGGGAACAAGCAATGAAAAACTTGGCCAAAACAAAAATTATGCTGATTGGACTTGGTGCTGTTGGAGGCTATGTTTTGGAAGGATTAGCACGAGCTGGTGTGGGGAATTTTGTATTAGTTGATTTTGATTCATTTGAAGAAAGCAATATAAATCGTCAGATTTTAGCAACTACTGAAACTTTGGGACAGAAAAAAATTGAAGTTGCAAAAAATAGAGTACTTAGCATTAATCCAAAAGCAAATGTTGAAACTAGAGATATTTTTGTTAATGCCGAAACAATAGAAGACCTCTTAGCTTGTAAACCTGATTTTGTGATAGATGCTATTGATGCGCTTAATCCTAAATGTGATTTAATACAAGCTCTCTATATTAAGCAACTTCCTTTTATATCATCGATGGGGGCTGCACTAAAAACTGATGTGAGCAAAATTAGGTATGGTAACCTTAGTAATAGCAAAAATTGTTCTTTAGCTAAATTTGTTCGTAAACGCTTACGTAAAAGGGGGATTGATATTGCGAAAATAAAATGTGTTTGGTCTGATGAACTGGTAGATTTGCCTGATACAGCTTTAGATATGCCTGTAAATGTATCTGAAATGGGACGGGTTCGTCATACTTTGGGGTCTTTACCAACTATTACAGCAATTTTTGGTTTAGTTATTGCGAACCAAACAATTTTAGAGCTTTCAAGTAGTAAAAATTAGATTTTTTTAACTTGTTTTTAAGGTTAAGTATTTTATAATTGGCAAAAAATAAGGCTTTGTTAGATAATTGTGTTAAGAAGTAAGGAAGATGCCTTAACCCAAGCTTGTTATACTTGCTTAATACTATGATATTATGAAAGCCTTTTATTTGTTAAATTAAGGATTTTTTACTAATGAAAATGATAAAACCAATTGTAAATATTTCGAAAATAGCTGATGACTATGATACTTTTGTCTTCGGCTTTAACGGGGTTTTGTCTGATGGCAAAAATATTTTACCAGAGGTTGTTGGGTGCTTAAACAAACTAGCCGCAATGGGTAAGAAGATTGTAGTAGTGAGTAACTCGCATCGTCGTGTGATAGATATTGTAAAAGATTTTAGAAAAGCTGGCGTTCCTGTAGAGGTTTTTAGCAATATTGTATCAGCAGGAGAAATATTGCATTACAAGTTAAAAAATCCACAAAATGAATATAAAGCTATTGGAAATTGCTATTATCATATTGGTTCTAAAACTGATAAAGGAGTTTTTTCAGGACTTGATTTTGAACCAACGAACCAAATAGAAAAAGCGCATTTTTTGTATATGAGTGAAGTTTCTTCGGGAGAAGATTTAGTAGACCAATATCGTCCCCTACTTGAACAAGCAGTTAGCTTTGGTCTACCATTTTTGTGTGCTGGTAACGATACTTCTTGTTTTATGAATGGTAAATTATGCTTAGCTCCTGCAGCTGTTGCTGAAGCTTATGCAATTTTAGGGGGACGGATTATAACGTTTGGCAAGCCAGATGTACGTATTGTACGATATGCCTTAGAAGGCTTAGGAGATACTGGAAAAGTTGTAATAATCGGCGACAATGTTGCAACAGATATAAAGGTAGCTACACTGTTAAATGTTGACTCAGTTTTGGTTTCTAAAGGAAGACATGTGAATTTCCTTGGTGAAGGATATATCCCAGATGTTGCTAAAACTAGGGAACTTTCAAATAGTTATGATGTTTCGCCAAATTGCGTTATATCAAGTATAAGGTGGTAAAATGGGACGTTTATTAAAACTGATAATTTTGATAATTGTTTTTTATGGATTTTGGTGGTTGTTTTCGCATCCTCTAAATAAAATTGGAGTTGATATGCCCTATTTTAGTCCTCCAGCTGAAGATCATAAGATTGATGCTGAAGAACTTAGTTCTTTTTTGGATTTGTGGTCGCGTATGATGCAAAGCGGCTTAAAACAAAAGGTAGCGCAAGTATCTTTGAGGTCTGCTGATAGTCAATATCCTCAAGAATTGGTCAAATGGTTAGAAGCGCAAAATTGGAATGTTGAACGTTTTTTCTATAATGAACAACGACTTGCTGAAATCGTTGATTGTGTTAATTTACGCAAATCATATAAGAGTAATGTGAAATTAGCTAAGCAATCAAAACTTGGTGAAATTGTTAAAGACCTTAAACAAAAGTTAGAAGTATGTTCTTATGATGATGACGAAATGGCTCTTGTAGAGGCAAATTTGTATCAAATAACCGAAATTTTTGCAGGACGTGCCGTTCTTGGCAAAAGTAATGATTAGGAGTTAAATTATGGCAACCGTTACTGATACTAAATTTTCTGATATTTATATTATGGCTGGAGAACGAAAAGCCTATATTCCTGATAGGCGCACTTTTAATGCCTTGATGCCATTTGAACCAGATGATTTTGATGCATTTTTTAAGTTGTTAGAAGAAACATGGGACGGTAATAATCCAAGTTATTCGGTATGTTATGAGGGAATTTTTTATCGTGTTGAACGTAGCGAAGCAATTTCTGGAATTCAATATTGTGCTCGTAAAATGCCTTCGGCTGTTCCATCCATAAAAGCTTTAGGATACCCAATGGAGCTAATAAGTTATTTGCTCAGTTTGCGTCGTTCGTCTGGATTGATTTTAGTTTCTGGTCCAACTGGTTCGGGTAAAACTACTACTATATCTAGTTTATTAAAAGAATATTTAACCAAAGAAGGTGGTTTTGCATATACAATTGAAGATCCTACCGAACAACCTTTGGATGGAATTTATAATGTTGAAAATGGCGGTTTAGGAATTTGTAAACAAACTTTGCCAATAAAAGGAAATTGGGGCGATAGTTTGAAATCTGCTTTGCGCTCCAAACCACGTTATATAATGGTGGGTGAGATTCGTACTCCTGATGCAGCTTCTGAGTGTTTGCGTGCGGCAACTTCTGGACACTTAGTATTTTCGACAATTCACGCCAATAATGTAACTGATGCGATTAACTCTGTAGTGAAATATGCCTCGGCTGGCGAAATGAGTGAAGACCTTGCTTATGACTTGTTTTCGCGCGGAATGTTGGGTGTAATACACCAAAATCTTGTTGGAAAAGGTATTCGCAAGCCACAGATTTCTTTTTTGTTTGCTAATCCAGATACTTCAAAAGGTGATCAAGTACGTGGAATTATTAAGACTGGCAAACTAAATTTGGGAACATCAATTGAAACCCAAATGACACGCATGTCTAAAGGGCTTAATATGTTTCCTGAAAATGATTAACTATTTAGTTCTTCGGACAAAATCTCTAATTCTAACCAAGCCTCTTCTTTAGAGGCTTTTTCTTTTTGTTTTTGTTCTAACAATTTTGATGCCTCGTCAAAACGTTGAGGATTGCTTTGATATAAGTTAGGATTAGAAAGCTCTTCGGTTAAGGAATTTATTTCAATATCAAGCTTGGCTATTTCTTGAGGCAACACTTCTAACAAGCGTTTTTGATTGTAGCTAAGTTTTTTAACAATTTTTGGTGTAGAAACTTCGGTTGATGACTTGCTATTTACTTTTGGAGTAACTTTATTAACTGAAGTGCTTTGTTGTTTAACTTTTTCTAAAAGCTCGCTATAGCTTCCAGCGTGTTCATAAGCCGAACCATCGCCTTTGAGATAAATTATAGAACTTGCAACACGATCAAGAAAATCACGATCGTGACTTACTATTAAAATTGTGCCCGCATATTCGTCTAGAACCTCTTGCAAAAGGTCAAGTGTATCCATGTCCAAATCATTGGTTGGCTCATCCAAAACCAAAAAATTTGATGCTTGAGCCAATGATTTTGCTAGCATCAGGCGATTTTTTTCGCCACCAGAAAGTGCTGCAACAGGGGTATGAGCTTGGGCAGGTTTGAATAAAAAGTCTTTTAAGTATGCTACAACGTGTCGCCAATGTCCTTGAACCATTATGTGATCCCCTTTGTCGCACAAAGTTTGCCACAAAGTTTTTTTAGGGTCTAAGGTTAGGCGATTTTGGTCAAAATAGGCTTCTTCAAGATTTTTACCAATACGAACAAAACCACTATCTGTTTCAAGCCTTTTAGTAAGTAGTTTAATAAGGGTTGTTTTGCCTGCACCATTTGGACCAACAATACCTATTTTGTTGCCACGAATTATACGAGTTGAAAAATCTTTTATGATTGGACGATCACCAAAAGATTTGCAAATATTTTTGGCCTCAATAACCAATTTGGAACGAAAATCGCCTTCATCAACACTAAGGTTGATGTTGCCAATTTGCTTGATTTGCTCCCTTCTTTCGCGCCGAAGTTCAATTAACCTACGCAAGCGCCCCATATTACGACGACGACGTGCTGTTACTCCTTTGTGCAACCATTCGGTTTCTTCTTCAATTTTTTTGTTTAGGTTATTTTGAGCAATAATTTCTTGATTAATTATTTGTTCTTGCCATTCTTCAAAATTAGCAAAACCTTTATTATTGATATGCATACGTCCACGATCTAGCCAAAATGTTGATTTAGATATGTGGTTTAGAAACATTCTGTCGTGAGAAATAACAATTATAGCTCCGCGAAATTCATTAATAATTTCTTCTAGGGTTTCGATTGTTGCAATATCTAGGTGGTTGGTGGGTTCATCAAGAAGTAAAATATCAGGCTCTTTAATTAGGGCTTGAGCCAGAGCAGCTTTGCGGCATTCGCCACCAGATGCTTTTTTGGGGGCTAGTTTGCCGTCTATTTTAAGACGTTCGAGCCAAATATCAGCTAAATAACCATTACCTTGTTGATCTTGAGGAAGCCCCGCCAAAACAGCCTCTTTAAGCGAGGAAAAAGATGACAAGTTTGGTTCTTGAGGCATATAGGCAATTTGGGTTCCTGGTTGAATAAAAACCTCGCCACCATCGGGTTCAATTACGCCAGCAATAACTTTGAGCAAAGTTGATTTGCCTGAACCATTGCGCCCAACAAGACAGATTTTGTCGCCTTTATTGATATAAAGCTCAACATTTTCAAATAGCTGATTGTCGCCAAATGCTAAATGAATGTTTTTTAATGTATAAATAGGTGCTTCGGCCATTGTTTTGTTCAACCCCTTGTTTTGCGAGTCGCATTTTGATTTTCTTATATTATATTTGTGAACAAGATACAATTACTATTTACATTTTGCTAAAAATTAATATACTAGCCTTAGTATTGGCAGCTTACAGGAGGTTAATATGCCACTAAAGATAGAATTAAAACCGCGCGAAAGCATTATTATTGGCGATGCTTTGATTACTAATGATAACGATCGTATTCGTTTTTATATTGATGGTAATGTGCCAATTTTGCGCGAGAAGTTTATTTTGCGAGAAAAAGACGCAAACACCCCAGCTAAGCGAGTTTATTTTATTGTTCAGCAGATGTATTTATCTAAGGGAAGCAAACAATTGCAAGAATTGTTTGTTGAATATATTCGTGATTTGAAGGCTGCTGCGCCAAGCTTGCATCCTTTTATTGCTCCTGTTGCTGAAGCTATGATTGTGGGCGACTATTATGCTGCAATTAAAGATGCTGCTAAGTTGGTTGAACAGGAAGATAAGGTTTTTGGTGCTGCTCTAAAAGGTGAGTAGTGCAACTAAAGTATTATTGTATTTTAATTAAAATCGGCAAAATTTTGCGTAAAAAGAAAAAAATTGCTAGTTTTACTTTGTAAAAGTGTTTTGTTTAATAAATATTAACCATTAAACAGGATAATAGTAACAGCTTAATAGTATTTTAGGCTAAAAGTAATTTAAAATTGGGAGAAAAGAAATGGCTCAGACCAGTATTACATTGACCGCAAGTATGCGTTCTAACCTTTCATCTTTGAAGTCTATCCAAAAACAAATGGATACAACTCAAGAAAGACTTTCTACAGGTAAAAAAGTTAACTCTGCTATTGATAATGCTTCTTCTTATTATCAAGCTCGTGCTTTGACAAACCGCGCTGCTGACTTAGATTCTTTGTTAGACAGCATGGGACAAGGTA
This sequence comes from Alphaproteobacteria bacterium, assembly GCA_015062235.1. GTDB lineage: Bacteria > Pseudomonadota > Alphaproteobacteria > RF32 > CAG-239 > CAZU01. Next base: position 9,700 of record SUUZ01000004.1, read on the forward strand.
TTCAAACAATTCAAGCTGCTAACGAAGGTATTGAAGCAATTACATCTTATGTTGAGCAATTGAAATCTGTTGCTACATCTGCTTTTGCTTTGGATTCAACAGCTGCAACATATAAAACAGAATTACAAGCTTATCAAGATCAGTATAATGCTATTTTGAAAGAAATTGGCACTTTGGCAAAAGACTCTTCTTATCAAGGTGTTAACTTGCTTAAAGATGGTAACTTGACAGTTATGTTCAACGAAACACGTACACACTCTTTGACTATTGATGGTGACAATGTAACCGCTGAAATGGCAAATAAAGGTGCTGCTGGTTTTGCTTGGGAAAATGCTGCTGATACCAACGATGTTGGTAATGGTACGATTGATTGGGTTGGTCAAGTGGTTGAGGAAGAAATATCAACAACTGAATACACAGTTAATAAGATGACAGCTGTATCTGGTGATAACACAGCTAAAGCTGGTGAAGGTACACACTATACAAAAGCAGGCGATACTTATACTGTTGTTGCTAAAGATACTACATTAGCTACTGGTACTACATACTATACAAAAGGTGCTGATGAGACCATTACTTCAACTGAGACATATACTGCAGGTGCTGCTATTGATGGCGATTATATGGTTAAAACAGTTGGAGATACAACAACAAAATCAGTAGTGACAACATCTGCAGCTAGTGTAATTGATGAAGCTTTGACTGCTATCAGTAATATTAATACTTACTTGCGTTCTTATGCTACAGAACTTGGTAACAACTTCTCTATTATCGAAACACGTCAAAACTTTACAGATGCTTTGGTTGATGTATTAGAGACTGGTTCTGACAACCTTGTATTGGCTGACATGAACGAAGAATCTGCTAACTACTTGGCATTGCAAACACGTCAGCAATTGGCTATTAACTCTTTGTCATTAGCTTCTCAATCTGCACAATCAGTATTGAGCTTGTTCTAATCGCTAAGATAAACATAGCTTATGTTTTAAGGTGGCGACTTTATTGGTCGCCACTTTTTTATATATTTAATTTGCGCTTCGCAAAGACAAGATTCCTTGACGAAGTGATGCACAGCACACTTCGAGGAATGACAATACATAAATGTCATGCATTGAGTGAGTGTAACGAACGAGTGTAGCGAGTGAGTTTTGGTGTCTTCAATATAAAAAACATTGTTTATTCAATATCTCGCAATTCGAAAAATGATTTGTCGACACCACAAATTGGACAGATATAATCATCATCTAATTTTTCAAAAGGAATATCGCCATCATAAACATAGTTGCAAACAGTACATACCCATTGTTTAGCCATTTTCTTCTCCTCATTAATGTTTTTAAATGATTGCAATACTTTGTCTTTAAATTCCCCACGATAATCTTGATATAGTAATGGTTCAACCTCACGATTATGTTTGGTATCAGTAATTTCGGCAATAAAGATTGTATTGCTATCCATTGCATATTGATGAACAACTCTAGCGGAAATATAGGCAATAGCATTGTCAAGAACTGGTAAATCAGCAAAATTAGAAGATTTGACTAAATCCCATTTGTTTGTATTTTTGCTTGAACGAAATCCAAAATTAGCTATAACTTCAGGGGCAATATCTTTTGGTAATACCGATAAAACAAAATTCTTATTTTTCTCAATGCATTGTTTGGTAAAACTGGCATTGTTACACGATATTGCTAATGCACAAGGTTTATTGGCGGCAACCATCACAGCATCAATAATACAACCAACAGGTCTATCGTTGTCTTTTGCGCCCAAAACATATAAGCCTAAACTTATTTTATAAAGAACGTTCCAATCAATCACAATATATCTCCTACTAGATTTAACACATATAATATCGAAAACAGCTAATGCAAGGGTTAGTAATGAGGGGGTGGTGTTTCTTCGCTCAAGGGTTTTACAGTGTCTTTGTCGATTAGATCTAATAAATATTTGTTGAGTTTTAACAGCTGATCAATTTTTTTTCCTTGTTCAAAAACTACATTACTAAGTTCTTCAATTGTTTTTTCGTGATTGGCTAATGTTGTTTCTATATCAATTAATCTTTCATCGTTAGTCATTATGTATCTTCCTTTTGTTAGATGTTTGATTCTTTGGCTAGAAGCCTTTGGATGATGTTGGTTGATATCGTGTTTTTTGTATTTAAGATGAGCATTGTATTAATTAATAATTGATATCAAAGCAATTTTTTTAGCTCGTAGAGTTTTTCTAGGGCTTCACGGGGGCTTAAATCATCTGGATTGATAGATTGCAATTCTTCTAATGCAGGTGATGATATTTTTTCTTCAACCTTTTCTTTGGTAAAAGCAAAAAGTGGTAAATCTTGTGCAATATCTTTGGCTGATAAACCTTTGTCTTGCCTTTCTAAGTTGTGCAATACTTGATCGGCTCGCTTGATTAGAGATTTGGGAAGACCTGCTAATTTGGCAACGTGAATTCCATAGCTTCTATCTGCAGCACCATCCATAACTTCGTGCAAAAATATAACTTCGTCATTAAATTCTTTGATTTTCATACAGTGCAAACTTAAGCGGCTAAGCTTGCTACTTAAAGATGTTAACTCGTGATAGTGGGTAGCAAAAAGTGTGCGACAACGATTAATTTCGTGCAAATATTCTACTACAGCCCAAGCAATGGAAAGACCGTCAAAAGTTGCTGTGCCACGCCCTATTTCATCAAGAATAACAAACGAACGTTCATCTGCCTGATTTAATATTCCTGCGGTTTCAACCATTTCGACCATAAAGGTTGAGCGCCCTTTGGCGAGGTCATCAGAAGCTCCTACTCTAGAAAAAATCTTGTTTATAATACCAATACGGGCACTTTGACAAGGAACGTAAGATCCCATTTGCGCCATAATGGCAATAATTGCGTTTTGCCTTAAATAAGTTGATTTACCAGCCATATTGGGACCAGTAAGCAACCATAAGTTGCTTTTTTTGTCATCCATAAAACAATCATTACCAACAAATGGACCAGAATTTTCTTTGCGCAATGATTGTTCAACAACTGGATGACGCCCCTCTTTGATGTCAAAACAATAACTATCATCTATAATTGGACGACAATAATTATATTCAACAGCTAAATCAGCTAAAGATGTGGCCACATCAATTTCTGCTAGCGCATTAGCGCATTTTATGATGTTATCTGAATTGGTTATGATTGTTTCAACAAGTTCATCATAAAGTTGTAGCTCCATAGCTAAAGATTTGTCTGCTGCTCCACGAATTTTGTCTTCTAATTCGGTAAGTTCAACTGTTGTAAAACGTGAGGCATTTAATACAGATTGACGAAAGATAAAACTTTTATCATCCATTATTTGAGTTGCATATTTGGCGGGCACCTCAATAAAATAGCCAATAACATTATTAAATTTTAATTTTAGGTGAGAAATGCCTGTTGTCTCAATGTATTTGCTTTGAAGCTCGATAATTGTTTTGTGACTGTTGTCTTTAAGATTGCGCAATTCATCTAAGACTGGCGAATAGCCCTGACGAATAAAACCTCCATCACGACTTAGAAGCGGTAAATCTTTTTCTAAAAGAGCATCGCTTAGTTTAGTGACTAGAGGGGTATGCTCGCCTAAATCAGCTAAAATATTTTTTAACGATGAAGGTATTGATGATACCATTTGCGAAGAACTGTCACTTTGAAAATGAATTAAATTACGCAAATGAGGTATTATACCTAGGGTATTTTTGATATTGTCTAAATCACGAGGACCACCACGGCCAACACAAAGACGTGATATGGCTCGCCCAATGTCAGCTGATGATTTTAGAAGTTGGCGCAATTCATCACGTAAACCTTGGCGATTAGTAAAAAATTCGACAACATCTAGGCGGTTGTTAATTGTAACGATATCACGCAATGGATTGGATATGCGTGAAGTTAATAAGCGACCTCCTGATGCTGTAACTGTGCGGTCTATCGCCTTGAGTAAGGTACTTGTTTTGTCACCAGAAATTGATTCGACTAATTCTAAAGAACGTCTGGTTGCAGAATCTATTTCAACAATTTGATCATCAACTATTTTTTTGGGGTAAAGTAAAAGCGGTATTTTGCCTTTTTGAGAGGTTTCAACATAGTCAACCAAAACTCCAGCAGCACTTATTTCTGCCCTAGAAAAATTACCAAAAGCATCTAAATTGTTTACCTTGAAAATGTCTTGTAAATGTTTGTTAGCATTGTCGCTATTAAAACGTTCATTAGGCCAAACACTTAGTTGTTCTTTGTAGTTTTTGATTACATCATAAATATTAGAATTGTGCAAATAGTTGTCTGATACAATTAATTCAGTTGGAAGCATTCGTGTTAAGATAGATGATAAGGCAATGTCTTCGGCCTTGTTATTTAAGTCAATTTCTTGAGTGAAAAATTCGCCAGTAGAAATATCAAGCCACGCAACTCCCATAGTATAAGCAATTCGAGAAACAGCCATCAAAAAATTGTTGCGTTTGGCATCTAGCAAAGGGTCTTCTGTTAGCGTACCTGCTGTTACTAGACGTATTACTTCACGTTTAACTACAGATTTAGCCCCTCTTTTTTTGGCTTCTTTAGGGTCTTCAGTTTGCTCGCAAATAGCAACTTTGTAGCCTTGACGAATAAGTTTGGCTAAGTAGCTTTCGTAAGCATGAAAAGGTACACCACACATGGGAATATCTACACCTTCTATTTTTCCACGTTTGGTCAACGTAATGTCTAGTGCTTGAGATGCTTTAATTGCATCATCTAAAAAAAGCTCATAAAAATCGCCCATACGATAAAATAGCAAATAGTCTTGATGTTCTTGCTTTATTTTAATGTATTGCGCCATCATTGGTGTGAGTGAGGCTAGCTTTTCTAATTCAATATTCATCGATGTACTCTATAAGATATTTAGTATTTTTAAACTTGTTGTATATTAGAATATTAATGAGGTTTGGTCTAGACCATTTTTTGACAAGGTGGAATAATATTATGTTTGAAAAGTCGAGAAAATCGTTGGGTTTTGAAAAAAACACGCAATTTGTTGAGAGAATTTTGTTTTTAAGTTTTCCAACTGCGTTGGTTTTTGTTGTGTTGGCCGCGTTTAATTTGGTTGACCCCGTACTTGCTGTTATATCTTTGGCTGCTGTGGTTGCCTTCAATATTGTGTTGTTATTTCCGCTTACATTTGAATTGCAACAAATTAAAAGATATGTGGCTAAAATTGCTAGTGAGGGTGTATCAGATGAAGATTTGATTGCCTTGTCTGAAGAAGAAACTAAAGAGTTAATTGCAGCAATTAATAATATGCATCATTTTTGGGCGCAAAAAGCTGATGTTTTAGAGGCTCAGACAATTTCTGATACTGCAGTATTGGATAGCTTGCCTGATCCTATTATGGTAATTGATAGAGCTGGAAATATCTTAGGAGCTAATTTGGCGGCTAGAAATTCTTTTGGTGAAAAAATAACCGATAAAAATATTGATAAAGTTTTTCCTTCTCATAGCTTTGTTAAAGCAGTATCTAGAGTTTTGAAAAAAGAAAGTGTTTCAGAAAATTTGATATTTTATGTAGAAGAACCTATTGATCAAAAATTGTATGCTCATATCAAACAGTTGCCTTGGATATCTAAGGGAAAAGCTGTGGCTGTAATTTCAATTTATGATTTAACTAAGTCATTAAAAATTGAAAAAATGCAATCTGATTTTGTGGCAAATGCTAGCCACGAATTAAGGACTCCTTTGTCGGTTATTTCTGGATTTGTAGAAACATTGCAAACTTCGGCTAAAGATGATGAAGTTGCCAGAGAAAGCTTCTTGAAAATTATTGCTGAACAAACTGAATATATGTCAAATTTGATTGAAAACTTGTTATCTTTATCAAGAATTGAGCTTAATCAAAACGAACATCCTCAAGATGAAGTAAATGCTGTTGATATTGTTGAAAATGTAGCAAAATCAATGAAAATAAAAGCTCAAAATAATAATATGAAAATTCGTGTTCATAAGGATAAAAATGTTGCAACAATCCGAGCTGATGCTCAACAAATTAAACAAGTTGTTCAAAACCTTACTGATAATGCTATAAAATATGGTACAACAGGAACAGAGGTAACTTTGCGGGTTGATAATGTAGAAAAAATTCCAACCTCGACAACTATGAAAATAGCCGATGGTCCTGCTGTAGCTATATCGGTAAATAATAAAGGTCCTAAAATAAGTCCTGAAAAACTTGCTCGTCTAACTGAACGTTTTTATCGCTTACAAGAACATAAAGATCAGAATATTAAAGGTACTGGTCTTGGTTTGGCTATTGCTAAACATATTATAATTAGACACCAAGGAAATATAACCGTTAACTCTAATGGATATAACGGAACAACATTTACAATTTATTTGCCTGTATTTACTAAAGAAAATAACTAATTAGCGCTTGATTCTTTGTAAAAGTGAAAAAATACTACGGGTTTGATATCTGTAGCTTTTAGTATTTGCTTGCGAATACGAGCTGCTAAATATTCGTTTATTTGTTTTTCGTTGTAGTTAAGTTTTATGATGTTGGCTGATATATCTTCTTTGATATCGGCAATTATTTTGTCGCGAAGTTCAGCAAAATCTTTTTCTTCTAAAATATCTATAGAACTTATTTGTAAATCCTTAAGTCGCCAATCAGCTCCAAATACAACAGAAATAAATACTGAACAGTTGAAAGCTATACGCTTGCGATTTTTAACCAGCTGAGAATCAAGTGGAGTTAAGTTTTTGCGATCAACACCTAATTTGCTAGTAAAAACTTCTGAAACAATTTCCGCTTTGCCGTCTTTAATTAAAACAACCTCACCATTGCGTGCTATTAAAACATTACCAACGCCATTTTCTTGAGCTAATTTTCGCTGTTTTCTAATATTGTGTTTATCGCCATGAACGGGAATTACTGTTTGAGGTTTTAGTAAGCGATACATTTCTAATATTTGATTTGGAGTTGCATGACCAGAAGCATGAACATGATAATCTTCCGTTGATATAACCTTTACTCCTGCATCACGTAAACGTTCTTGCATACGCTCAATCTTTTCTTCATTCCCTGGTATGATTTTTGAGGAAAATATGATATTATCTCCTTTGCTGAGGGTAATATCTTTGCTTTCACCTTTGGCTATTCTACTCAAAGCTGAGCGATAGTCTCCTTGAGATCCTGCACAGATAAAAAGTATTTTATCTTGAGGAATATCTTTAGCGTCTTTAATATCATAAGCTTGAGGACAATTTTGTAAATAGCCACACTCCTTAGCTATTTTGTAGTTTTGATTAAGTGAATAACCTGAAATTACAGCCGTTCTATTGGCGGCATCTGCAGCAAGAATAAGACTTTCTAAACGCATAATATTAGATGCAAAACAGGTGGCAACTATTGTGTTTTCTAAAGTGGGAATTAATTTAATTAAGTTCTCTCTTACTTCATGCTCAGTCGGCTCATCATAATGAGAGCTCATATTGGTAGAATCTCCAACATATAGAGCCACGCCTTCTTTGGCTAAGCTTTGTAATTTGTCTATATCTGTTGGTAAAATTGATGTTTTTCCATCATCAAAACGCCAATCTGTTGCGTGTAAAATATTACCATAGGGAGTGCGAATTATTAGACCTGAACTTTGAGGAACAGAATGAACTAAAGAAACGTATTCAACAGAACAATGGCTTAAATTTACTATTGGATTATTACTGACGGAATTTAACTCGTAAAAATCTTCTAAATGATATTCTTTTAGGCGTGCTCTGATGTGTCCAAGGGCAAAATCTGTAGCATAAACAGGGCAATTTAATTTTGGTAAAATATGACCTATAGCCCCAAAATGATCTTCATGACCATGAGTTATGAAAAGAGCTTCAATGTCATTGCAGTATGCTTCTAAAAAAGAGGCATCAGCAAGCCCCATTTCCATACCAGGAAAATCATCTTGTAAAAAACCATAACCTGTATCAACAACAATTATTTTGCCATTTATAATATAGGCAAACATATTATAGCCAACCTCTTCTGCTCCGCCAAGAGCGACAAAATAAATTCCTTCTTTATTAAATTCTTGTATCATACCTACCTTCTTTTATAAAAAGACATCGCCTGCTGCAATTTTTTTTATTGAACTATTTGTTTCTAGCAACAATAAACCTTGTTCGTCAATACCTTTAAATATTCCCTCTTCTACAATATCTTTTAAGCTTACTTTAATCAAGCTGTTTATGTATAAAGCATGTTCTAACCATTTTTGCCTAATTAAAGCAAAGTCTTGTTGGCAAATATTCATATTGTTATCAAATTTGCTTAGGTAATTTTGCAAAAAATCTTTGCACGATATTGAAAAACCTAAACTAGCTAGATCAGTAGTTGGATAAATTATATCTCTATTATCAGGATGTGATTTTAAATTAACACCAACACCAATTATTACATTACCATTATCCGCTTGTTCAATTAAAATTCCACATATTTTCTTATTGTTTACTAAAACATCGTTTGGCCATTTGATACCTATAGTCAAGCCATTGGTTAAGTCAGATAATGTTTCAGCTATGCTAACCGATGTTACAAATGTTAGCTTGGAAATATCTATATCTGTAGAAATTAGTTGGCTCAAAAATAAATTTCCAGTCTGTGAAATCCACTGTCTTCCTCTACGTCCACGCCCTACTGTTTGCTGTTTTGCTGTAATTATTAATGCTTTTGCTTCTGGTGGTATATTATATTTTTTTACAAGATCGTTTGTTGATGTGGTTTCTTCAACATTTAGCCATTGCCATGAATTATTTAATATCATCTGATTAAGAAATTCCTCCTAATATTACAAGAGCATCATGAAGCAACCATGCTGGATTAATTAAAGATATTAATATAAATAATACATTGATAAATAAGCAAATGTAAATTGATTTATCTGTGCGGTCAAACTTTGTTGTTGGAGATTCAAAATAGATAATTCTTACAATTTGCAAGCAAGCTCCTGCAACAAATAATAAACTTCCTAGCAATAATGTGACCCTAAACCACTCATTGCTAGAAACTAAATTGTTAATCACGGAAAGATAGCCAAAAAAACCTAAGGTTGGCGCAAGTCCAATAAGTGAAAACATAAAAACTAAAAGTGCGGCAGACATATATGGTCGCATGGTATAAAAACCACTTATTGAATTTACTTCACTTAAATAATCTCCTCGTGATTTTAGGCTTAAAAATACGGTATATACACCTGTTAATGATAGAATAGCTATGGTAATATATGCAAATGAGGCGATAATAGATTTGTCAGAAAAATTTTGTAATCCTATTATAGCAAAGCTCAAACAATAAATACTCAGGTAACCAAAAAGACGGCGAATATTAGTCTCGCGATTGGATGATAATGCCCCTATGATAATAGATAACGTAGCAAAAATACTTATTAGTGGAACAATAAAATTAGATAACGGAGCTAAACATTTGCTTATCAGATTGATAAAGGCACATAAATATATGAGTGGAGGAACAAGTGTTATGAAACCACAAACAGGTAAAACACCATTTGAGACAAAAGCTACAAACCAGTGATGAAATGGCACAATTGCCATCAAAAACATAAAACAACTTAAAATAAACAAAATACCTAATAAAAATTGAAAAGTATATGTTTTATTCATCAACAAATATTGCTTAATTTTCAGATATTCAAAACTTTCAGTTTGAAAATATATAATGCTAACACCAACAAATAGCAAAATACAAAATAGAGTTGAACACCAAGCATAAGTTGACGCTGTTGTTCGCACTCGTTCAATATCCCAGTGTCTTAAAATTAATAAATAATGCAAATAACATATTATTGGTATTATTAATGCTAAAGTAATAATTGAGGAACTGGAGGCTAAAATAGAAAAACTAAATAAAAGTCCAAAACAAATTGAATAAAATTTTAATGATGGTCTATTTTTGTTTAGAAACCACTTGGAAGATAAATAAAACCAAGCCCACGCTAGTAAATAAACAAAAGTTTTAAACAATGTTGTAAAAGAAGAATTTTGCCACAAATACGGAAAAGCACTTTTATTATAAAATAAAATAGTTGAACTTAGGGATGCTAGTAGGAAGAATTGAGCAATTGAATAAAATGTTTTAGCTGTTTTTTCTTCTCGTAAAAGCTCTGTTAGCCATGCGACAACTAAAAAACTAACTAAACAAATTTCAGGTAATAAGATAAACCAATTTTGTAACATTTTATATCCTTACTCGCTAATAACAAACCACAAAGGTTTAATAAATGACATTAATAATAAAAAGACAATAAACATCATAAAAATAAAAAGACCTAAAGATATATCATTATCTTTACCTAATTGACATTCTTTGGTATCTGTCTTTAATCTAAACATTTCAGAAATGAGTGTTGCAGCAACAATTGTGCAGCTAAGCATTAGAACAACTCCCATTTGAATATTGATGGTAAAAAGTTCAGATAATATCAAGAAATTATTGATAAACATGGCGGACACAGGAAAACCTGCTGCGGCACAAGTTAAAAAAGAATATGCCAATGAAAGTCTTTTGGCTCGACATAAAAATCCTTTAGCATCTGAACCATTTTGTTGTTCTTGATAATAAATATATCCTGATAAAACCTCTAGTGCACCAAAAACCATCAGAAAACTAAATAAAGCGTAGCCAATATTGAGCATTATAAGTTCATTTTGGCTGAATATTCCAAGTAAATACATAATATAGTACACTGTAACAAAAGCAAATATTTTGTATTGAGCTTCTTTATGGATAAAAGCTATTAAGGCAATAAACAACATTGTTACCGCACCAACAACATTTAACCAAACAAAATATTGTGATATCTCTAGCGGAATATGTCTAGGCCAAAACCTAATCAAACCATAGATACCACTTAAGGGCAAAATAGATGAAGCTAAAAAAACTAATGGATTATGAATCTTGGAATTTATTGATGAAATCCAATAGTGAAAAGGCCAAATTGGAATACGTGATATAAAGCCAAAAGCTAAAGCGCTCCAAATATACCAACCAAAATTTTTGTGCCAAAGTATTTTGAATGACTTATCTAAACTTAAGCTTCCATAATATTTATATATGAGTAAAATACCTGTAAATAGAATAAAAGCTCCGATTAAATTATAGATAAAAAATCCGCCTAATTTTTCTGGGCGTTTGAAGCCTCCAAACATTCCTATTATCATAAATAATGGTAACAGCATTGCTTCAAAAAATATAAAAAATGAAAAAATATCAGCCGAAACAAATAAACCTGTTGTCATACTCAGGAACAAAAGTACGAACGCCATTAACGACTTTTGACCTTGTGATGTAGCTCGAACTAATACTATTCCCATTAATATTACTAAATGAACAGCCAATATCATCATTAACGATAAATTATCGACCGCAAAAACAATATTGATATCAGGAACAGAAAGCCAATCAAATTTTTCAAATAGTTGTAATTTTAATCGTTTTTCATCAACGAGCATAAACACACGCCAAATTAAAACCAGATTAGCAACTATGGTAAACAGTGCAACATTTGAGCTGTTGTGTCCCTGTGAATCTGCATTTTCTTTAGATGTTAAAACAAACAACATCCCAAGAAATGGCACACACACAATAAGTGATAATATTGCAAAAGGACTACTCATAAACATAGCTCCCTAAATATGTTAGCATAATTACAAAACCTAAAACTATACTAATAAGACAGCTCCATTTTCCTGTTTCTTGTATTTTGTGTACGCTATTTACAATTAGTCTTGAACCATGAGATATTGAAGCGATTATACTACGCTCTATTACAACGATATCAAAAACGAGCCATAAAATGCGTCCTAAAAATTTTAAAGGATTGATAAAGAATGTTTCGTAAAAATTTGATAAAAGATCATCACGTAATATATTTATTTTATTTAGTTTAGTTAAAAAGAAGATATTGTTTTCATCTTTTGAAAATTTGGCAATTAGAATAAAAATAAATGAAATAAGTAAAACAAAAATTGTTACTTTGGGTAATAAACTATATAAGTTATTTGTATCACTATAAATCATCAGTAACAAAAAAGCATTACTTGCCATAGCTAATGATATATTTTTTGATTTTATACTTTTGCTAAGCAAAATTCCACCCAAACCAATAGCAACGGATATAAAGCACCAATAAGTTATAATTAATGAGCTTATTGGAGAGGCATCTAACAATGGGCGCAATTTTGATACTAGAATAAATCCTGATAGTGGAACAGATAATAAAAGCATACTTAATAAGCGATTATAAGAAACATTTTTCATTGCGTAATATTGGCCATTGAACAAAAAAAGCCCACATTTGCTAGCAATGCAAAATAGCAACAAACAAATAACTAAATCTTTATGGTTACCATTCTTTATAAAAGGAGTAATGTTGTTTAAATCTATGGAATTTGTTGTACTATAAACAATGGCCAAAGCCATAAAAAGAGCCATTTCTGATAAAAAATTGAAAATAAATATTTTCTTTTTAGCCGATATTATGTCTGGCATATAAAAGGTAATAATTGAAAACATTGAGCTAGCAAACATTAGTTGTAGAAAATCATTACTTGATACTAGTAAAATTAGGTTTGTAAAATTTAGAAGAAGCAGGGTGTTGAAATGCAATGAATGATATTCATCGTGATATGTGGTATTAAATAAGATTAAATTTAATAAGATAATCAGTAGCCAAATATACATTTGGCTAATTTTTAGAGATGAGATAATACTAAAATTAGCATAAAGATTATCGTAAGTTAGCCAGTTGTAAATAAAGTTGGTATGATTGAAGGTATTTGTATTAGTTGCAAAAAAATAACAGATACAAGCCAAAATAGCAAGTAACCCAAAAGACCAAATACGTCTGCGACGACCTTGAATAATAAGTATTGAGGCAGAGGCAATTACGAATAGAGCTATAAATAAATGTAGAACCATAAAAAAACCTTATTAATTATCACCGAAAATTAATATATAAAAAAAATAAGGGCTTTTAAAGCCCTTATTTAAAAGCTTTGTATAAGATAAAATTAGCTTAATACAGCTTTAAGATCTCTTACTAAACGCACAGGAACAATATATTCTCTTGCAACTTCGTCACCATCAATTTCTGCAACCAAAACTTCATCAACAGCTTTTAAGGGTTGACGTGCATTTTCATTAATACCACCTAAAAAAACGGAGCTTTCACGACTTCTATATAGCAAAGCTGTTTCACCACCATCGTAAACAAAACGTGGATTTTCAGGTCCTCCTCGACGTTGCTTAATGATTAGAAGGATTTCTCCTGCTCCATTTTGAAGAATTTCGTATGTGCCTTCGTTGGTTTCTGGCGTATTTGTAGTATTTTTCATATCTGCCTCATAGATTCTTTTAGCAATTTTGAGGCTAGTTTATCAGATAATTATTAACAAATATCTTACATTTTTATTTTTTTTAACTTTTTTTATTTTTTTGTTTTTTTTAGTTGACTTAATATTTTTTATCTTCTATACATAGCTTCGACCGATTGATATGGGCTCGTAGCTCAGTCGGTAGAGCATTTGACTTTTAATCAAAGGGTCGGCGGTTCGAACCCGCCCGAGCTCACCAATTTAACCCTAGGTTATCCTAGGGTTTTTCTTTATTTGGCGGGTTCCAACTAAAGTTCGTCTGGCTCATAAGCTCAATAAATTTCGCTAACTCGCTGCGGTCACTCCTTTTGTAATATTCGCTACGCTTCGTTATTAACTCGCTTGCTCAATAACAAAATTTCGTCTGTCGTGAAAAATCGCTCCACTGGAGCAATTTTTTGCCTCCAGCCCGCCCGAGCTCACCAATAAGAAATCCCCAATCTTAAAGGGCTGGGGATTTTTTATATACGTATTTTTACATTATTAATGAGATGCTTGTGATGCAGCTTTGTGCTTTTGAATGCTATTGTATAAAATTTTACTATAAATAGCTTTACCGTTTTCTTGGACTTTTTTAAATACATTCTTATATCTATCATCTTGCCCGCAAACTAATGTTTCTGTGTCTGCTAATAGCTCATTTCTTATTGAACCACTTACACCATTAACTATTGCTCTACCAGAAAATGCCAAAATAGCCTTTCCTTCTTTGGATAGTCCTTTTTGGTTTATATCATAACCAACAAAATTGTGTTGCTCAACCTCCTCACCCAAACTTGAACAAATAAAAACATTTCCTTGTTTTTCTGGGAAATAGCTTAGCTTCATTTCCCCCTGTGTATTGAGTTTTACAATTTCTGTATGAAAATTATTGTAATGACTAACCTCATCATCTTGTGCTGAACAAAATGAAATTAAGGTAGATTTTGAGACTCCTAAAGGACAATACGGGGCATGAGCAACACAAAGAAGTTGTTTTTGAATTTGTTGTTGCTCTTGTTTAGTATAGCCAAGTTCTTTCATTTTATCCATCATCATTTCTTCTAATTTTAAGAATGTATAAGCACCATGACAATGCGCAACAATGTTTAGTTTCCTTATATTTTGCATTGCTTCTTCTTTTGAAATCTTTTTACCATCTTTATCTGATATGCGTGGTAAAAAAGCTACATCAAATATTTTTTTAATGTATCTAGGGTTTATTGTATCATCATTTAATGGAGATTTTGTTTTTATATTGCGCTTATATTTTTGCATAAGGCTGGTTCGAGCATTGTTTGCGTTAAAAACAATGCTTCGGTCATCCCAACTTCCAAAATCATATACAACAGAATATAATGCTACATCTTCATCCATTTGTTCTCTTTGAAGTAATTGTTCTAATGATTTTAGATAGCCGTTAGCTCTTTTGTCTGAGATTGTACCATCTCCTCCTAAAAATAAAATACAAGTTTCTGTTGGCTGTATCTCATCTATATTTTTCCAACCCACAGGATTGTCCTCATCTTTTTCGACACGTTGCCCAATAGATATGCTACTGCATAGTTCTTCGTAATTTCCTAAAATTCTATGAGCCAATTTTCCTGATTCTTTACTGTTATTAGGATTGGATAATCCTAAACGAACTATATCATCAATTTCATTTTGAAATTTTTCATGTGTTCGCATACTTTCTAGTGATTTGTATGCAGATTTAAGAGTTTCTGCGTCGTTTTGCGAAGATAAAATATATTGTTTAATTATAGATAAACTATCTGGTATTTTAGTGGGAGAAACACTGCATATTTGGGATAAATTTTTATATAATGTAGAAAGTTGTGAAGAGTCTTTAGGAGTAGTTGTGGTGATGATTTTCCATATATCTTCAGATATTTCTGTTTTTTGTTGGTATATAGATGGTAGATTTTCCATCATCTTGTTTTCAATTGAAGGAAATAAGGATAAACTTTCATTTAGTATTTCTAGTGAAACATCCGAAGATGAAGCCATTATGATTGAGTTTAAAGCAGAAACATATCCATATTGATTATTTATATTTATATTTTGAGATGATTTTTTAATTTCCTCATATATCAGACCTGACAGCTCAGGACGAGATTTGAGTATATCGCTTGTACATCTTGCAATTAACCAATCGTTTCCTTGCGATTTAATTATATCAAAAGAATCTTCAATCTCAGGCTGAGATAAATTGCTTATAATGGCTGCATATGTTGTACATAGACTTGGTCGCAAATCACTGGATTGCGCTACCTTGTCGTTACTTATATGATAAAAAGCTGGGAGGTATAAAGATGAATCAGAAGGATGTTGATGTGTAAGCTCTTGTAAAGTTTTAAGGTAATTAGCAACATCTGAAAAACTAAACTCTTTCTGATCTAATATTGCTTTTATTGTGTCCATATTTCCCTCACAATGTTTTATTTTTATGAAGTAAATTATAGCAAATCAATTGATTTTTATCAACTGCTTTTTCAATGGGATGAAGCTTTGAAATTGAAATATTATTTGGATTTTACTATTTCTAATCCACCATTTAAAACAATTATGTCAGCGCTATCGTTATCGCCTATTTCGCCATTTAATATTTTGATAGCTAATTTGTTTTCAATATTGTTTTTTAATAGACGTTTTAGCGGACGTGCACCATAAATAGAATCATAACCATTGTTTACAATCCAAACAAAAGCTGTATCATGAACATTAAGTTTTATATTATGTGTTTGAAGTCGCTTTTCAATAAGCTCTATTTGGATTTTTGCAATTTCTTTAATATTTGATTTATCAAGCTTGTGGAATATTGTAATTTCGTCAATTCGGTTAATGAATTCTGGACGAAACGATGCTTTAACAATATCCATAACTTGGGCTCGAATCTTTTTACCATCATCAGCACCAGTTGCATTGCTTAAAATTTCTGAGCCTAGATTTGATGTCATAATTATAAGCGTATTTTTAAAATCTACTGTGCGACCTTTACCATCAGTTAATCGTCCATCATCTAGAACTTGTAGCAATATATTAAATACATCTGGATGAGCTTTTTCAATTTCATCAAATAAGATGACTTGATATGGACGTCTCCTAACAGCTTCTGTTAAAAAACCTCCTTCATCATATCCAACATATCCTGGAGGCGAACCAATCAATCGGGCAACAGAATGTTTTTCCATATATTCTGACATATCAACTCGTAAAATAGCCCGTTCATCATTGAATAAAAATTCTGCTACAGCTTTACTTAATTCTGTTTTACCAACACCAGTGGGACCAAGAAACAGAAAAGATCCTATTGGTTGATTGGCGTCTGAAATACCTGCTCGAGAACGTCTAATTGCATTTGATATTGCAGAAATAGCTTCTTTTTGCCCAATAACACGTCTACTTAAAAAATCTTCCATTTTTAGAAGCTTTTCTCTTTCGCCGCCTAGCATCTTGTCAACAGGAATACCTGTACGTTTAGAAACAATGGCTGCAATATTCTCTTCATCTACCGTTTCGCTAAAACTATTGTGTTTGTTTTTATCTTTATCTTCAGCCTTTTCTATTTTCTTTTCCAATTCGGGAATAATACTATATTGCAACTCCCCTGCTCGTTCCAGCATTCCTTCTCGTTTAGCTATTTCAACCTCATTACGTGCTTTATCTAGTTTGTCTTTTAGAACTGTGTAATTTGCTAAGCCTTGTTTGTCTTCACGCCAACGATCTTCTAGTCCTTTAGCTTTTGCTTCTAATCCTGAAATCTCATAATTTATAAGCTCTAGACGTTCACGTGATTTACTGTCATTTTCTTTTTTTAGCCCTTCTCGTTCAATCTTAAGCTGTAAAATGCGCCTGTCTAACTCGTCAAGCTCTTCTGGTTTAGAATCTATTGTCATTCTAAGGGCGCTTGCAGCTTCATCCATAAGATCAATAGCTTTGTCTGGAAGAAAACGGTCTGAAATATAACGATTAGATAGTGTTGCAGCAGCAATTAAGGCGCTATCTGCAATTTTAACACCATGATGCAATTCAAACTTTTCTTTTATTCCACGCAATATTGATATTGTATCTTCAACTGTTGGCTCGGCAATATAAATTTCTTGAAAACGTCGTGCTAAAGCAGCATCTTTTTCGACATATTTTTTATACTCATTAAGAGTTGTAGCTCCCATACAATGAAGTTCACCTCTAGCTAATGCTGGCTTTAATAAGTTTGATGCATCTAAAGCTCCTTCCGTTGCTCCAGCTCCAACGAGAGTATGCATTTCATCAATAAATAAAATTATTTCTCCATTTGATGCTTCTATATCTTTTAATACAGCTTTTAATCTTTCTTCAAATTCCCCCCTAAATTTAGCTCCAGCAATTAAAGCTCCTAAGTCAAGTGCTAATAGTCTCTTTCCTTTTAGACTTTCTGGAACATCATTATTTATAATTCTGATAGCCATTCCTTCAACAATAGCTGTTTTACCAACACCTGGCTCACCAATAAGTAAAGGATTATTTTTAGTACGCCTAGAAAGCACTTGAATAGCTCGTCTAATTTCTTGTTCTCGTCCAATTACGGGGTCTATTTTTCCTTCTTTGGCTTTTGCAGTAATGTCTATTGTAAACTTTTTTAAGGCATCAAAATTATCTTCACTAGTCTCTGTTTCGGCTAAGCGCCCTTTACGGTATTCATTAATTGCTTGATTAAGTTTAGCTGCATTTACTCCTGAACTAACCAAAATATCATAAGCTTCATTTCCAGCTGTCATTGATAAAGCTTGAAGCAATCTTTCTATTGTAACAAATTTATCGCTAGATTTATCAGCTAATTTTTCAGCTTCCATCATTAAAGATGTAAATTCTTGACTCATCAATGTTTGAACGGAAGTTCCTGCAACTGACGGTAACTTGGTAAAGGCATCTTCTAGTTTTGAACGTATCTGTGTTATACTTCCTCCTGATTTAACAATCAAATCAAGCACAAGTTCATATTTTCCATCAAGCAGAACTTTTAATAAGTGTAATGGGGTAATATACTGATTTTTATTAGCTGCGGCCAAATTGACTACTGCTTCTATAACTTCTTTTGATTTATTGGTAAGTTTTTCAAAATCCATAACTAAAATACTCCTTGCTTATACCTATAATATAGGAAACAAGGAGCATTTAAATCAAGAGTTTTGCAATTATTTTTTCAACAAATTAATAACTACGATATCAGATGGTGCAAATAAGCGCATTTGTGGTCCCCATGCTCCAGCCCCTCTTGATACATACATATCAATACCATTAACTTTATATTTGCCAGCTAGATAATCATTGGCTTGTTTTACTAACCAATGAAATGGAAATATCTGTCCTCCATGAGTATGACCAGCCAAAACTAAATCCACAATACCATCACTTAGACTATTGATAATAATTGGTGTATGTGAAAGCAAAACTTTGAAATCTTCCTTCTTGGAGGGATTAAGTGTTCGCCAAAAATTGACTCGTTCAAACATTGTATTCAAATCGGGAATTCCAGCAATAAATACATTTGTATTATTTATATGAACACCACCATTAAATAAAAACTTTAGCCCTAAAGAATCTAAAACACGCTTTGCGGCATAAACGTCATTATAAAATTCATGATTGCCCATAATACTGTATGTACCATAAGGAGCGCTAATTTCCTTTAGCATATTAAGTTGCTCTTCAATTAGAAAAACATTATCATCTATTGTATCACCTGTTAAAACAACAACATCGGGATTAAGCATATTAACTTGTTCAACTAATTGACGTAATCTTGTTGTTGATGTAGCCCGTGTAATGTGAAGATCACTTAACTGAATAATTCTTAGATTTGAATTTATTTTATCTGAATATATAAACTCTTCATGAACTTGAGGTAGTTTATTTCCTTCATATATGGCATAAGCGCAAACCATTATACTAAATAAAATTACGATAAAGTTTGCTTTACTTAAAAGGGATACATTCTTAGGATCAATATGCCAACCATCGTTTTTTAAAAGTTTTGCAATGCCAAAAATTGTATACCAAACAATATCTCGCATCATAATAACGATGAATAAGATAAATACAAAGCCCATTAAATAATAAAGACCATTTGCAACAATAGGATATGCTTCTGCATTTAGGATGTTGTACTTACGGATAAAACCGACAATCAAGAATGCAAACCATCCTAAAACAACTACTGTACCAACTATCAATTTATAGACGAGTTTCAAATCAGTATAACCGACAAGTGTCCTGATAGTAATTATAGAACAAGCTACTGCGACAATTAATCCTGCAAGAAAAAACACCTCACAAATCTCCTTTACTGATTAGCTACCGTTTCTTCATTAGCCTTTTTAGCTCTTGGTTTAGAAGCTCTTTTTGTCTTTGGAGCTTCTTTAGTAACATCAATAACCGTAAATGATTTTTTAGAAACTTTAGGCTTTGTTTCAACTAGCACTTCTTTAGCTGTTTCAACCTCTTTGACTTCAGTTTTTTTGTCATTAACTTCCATAGATGTTTCTTGTTCTTCTTTTATTTCAGAATTTTCAACATTTTGCTCAACTTCTTTATTATTGACAAAACGTAAATTTTTACGTTCATTAATTTCTGTCACAATCTTACGATAGTGCTCAGCATACTGACGAAAAACTTCTGCTTCAACATAATTACCATTACTTTGAGCTTCTTTAGCTAGCTCATTGTATCTTTTTATTAAATCAAGGGCTGTGCCACAACACTTACCAGCTGGTGAAACACTATCAAATTTATAGTTAATAGAATAAACTTGATTGTTAAAATTATTATTGCGATATTTAATTTTCTTCATAAACAAATTACCATAAAAAACTGTGCACCTTAAAGATGCTGATAACCAAAACAAAAAATTGAAAAATATGTAATGCTAAAACAAAAAACTTAAGCATTTAACACTTGAGTATAATAATCAATCTTTTAACAAATGCAAACTATTTTTTTAAAATTATACAGCGCTCAATATTATTTAAATCTTTTACAACATCAATAGCTTTTAACCCATTATTATTGCCTATTTTAATAATATCACTCGCTTGATCAATTCCAGCCTCTAAGATAAGTATACCACTATTTTTCAATAAAGATGGCACTATTTCTATAATTTGACGATAGTCACGTAGCCCATCGCTTCCACCATCTAATGCTAATATAGGATCAAAAATTTTTACTTCTTTATCTAGGGAATTAATATCTTGTGTTGGAATATACGGAGGATTGCTAATAATTAAATCAAAAAGTTTATCCTGTGTTTGCCAAAGGTCATCAAACCAACTTATATTTTTTAGCTCTAGCCTATCACTAACTCCGATTTTTTTTGCATTCTTCTTACATATAGTCAAAGCTTTTGGCGATATATCAACCCCCAAACCTTGAGCTAAGGGCAAATCAGACAGCAATGAAATTATAATACAACCTGAACCAACACCAAATTCTAAAATATTTGTATTTGTGGTTCTATCTATGTTTTTTAATGCCTGTTCAACCAATATTTCCGTGTCTGATCTGGGCGATAATACATCTTGGTTTACAATAAAATCATGTTTATAAAAACCTTTATAACCTAATATTTTATCAACAGGACAAAATGAAGCCCTCTGTTCAATCATTTCATTAAACTTATTTAAAGTATCTTGAGAAATATTGTCATGAAAAAAACGCAAATTGCCAACCTCAATATTTAATAGGTTGGCCAACATTAATTTTAATTCAAAATTTGATGATTTTACACCTTTGTCTTCTAAGTAACGTAATTTTTCTTTTATAATTTCTTGAATATTTTGCAAAGTTATATCTCTATTTCAGGCAACAAAAAAGCATCTTTACCTACCAAGATGCAATAAAAAAACAAATAAAATCAATTTTGATTATTGGAATACTCTGTATAATTATGACGCCATAAAAATGCATCGGTAGTAGTCGCATCTTCGCCACGCACTTTTCTTAGGCGAAGAGCCATACGTTTAACTAAGGACGGCATGTCACAACCATGATCTTTTTTTTCTTTTTCAGACCACAATGTAAAGTTCATAGTATTATTAACAGAACGAGCAACCATTTTAATGCCTTCCCTTTTGTTGCATTTTTGTTAGTCTATCATTTTTTTACAGAAATTGCAAGTAAAACCATTTGTTTAAGTTTCTTTAAAGCAACTTCTTCAATTTGCCTTACTCGTTCGCGACTAACATTTAGTTGTTCACCAATTTCGCTTAAAGTCTTAGGCTCACTAACCATTAGACGATTTCTTATAACAAGTTGTTCACGCTCATTTAACTGTTTTAGACAATTGCGCAACACTTCTTTTTTGTACTCAACTTCTTGCTTGTTGGCTAATTTTTCTTCAATATTTTGACTCTTATCAACCAAAAAGTCGAGTCGTTCGCTTTCATCTTCATCTGAAATAGTTACATTTAATGAACTATCGCCCCCAAGACGCATATTCATTTCTTTAACATCGCTCTCATCAACAACTAGCTCTCTAGCTATAGCTTTAACTTCTTGAGGCGCTAAGTCTTTATTGTCATAAAGACCCAGACGTGCTTTAATTTTCTTTAAATTGTAAAAAAGCTTTTTTTGTGCAGCACTTGTTCCTAGCTTTACTAGTGACCAAGAGCGCAAGATATAATCATTAATCGCAGCCTTAATCCACCAAATAGCATATGTAGCCAAGCGAACTTTTTTTGATAAATCAAACTTTTTAACGGCTTGCATTAGACCAATATTTGCTTCAGATATGATGTCAGCTAGGGGCAACCCATAACTACGATAAGTCATAGCAATTTTTGCAGCTAGACGCAAGTGAGAGGTAACCAGTACTTGCGCTGCTTGCATATCACCTTTTTGATGCAAGTCATTGATTAGTTGGGTTTCTTGTTCCTCTGTTAATACAGGAAAAGTTTTAATCTTATCCAAATACGCAACCAACGAATTGTCATTAACAATCGCTGGCAAATTACATTTTTTAACTACAAGACCTTTTTCACAACTCATAAATCACGCCTTCATAACTACAATAAATATAATATAGGATAAAGTAGTTCCAATATCAATATTTAGCGAATGATTATGCTATATCATTTTTTCTAAATTCGCAAGCTTTATTGTGGTCTAAAAATAAAACGAGGAGCTTCTTTTTCTAAAAAGTTGAGAATTTCTACGATAATCTGATCTCCTGCATCGTACATAAGCAAATAAAGCTGATTCTCGGAAACAGGATTACTATTGTAGCAAACCTTAATATTTTTACTTTCTATTCCACCATTTACTTTTAATTCGATTATTTTTGCTGCAATCAACGGATTATTATTACCATTTACATTGTCAAGTTTAACATCCTCAAAATCTGCAATATTTCTTAATGTCAATTCAATTTTTCTTCTTTCATTGATAGATGCACGATTGTTGGATATATATGGTTCTAATGTCGACCTTACTTGCTCAGCTAGTTTAGCATCATTACACGCTGGTTTGATGTTGACCTTTGTGTCAGTAATATGTTCCCTATTTTTGTTGTCAATTTCTACAACAAAACTCTTATAAGGAAAGCCGAAAGCATTAACTTCTTCTTCTGGTTCAATCTCAACATCTTTTATATCAACCTTTTTAGCTTTAGGCAAAGCATCTAAGTTGATTTTTTGTGCATAAACCTCACTAGCAAACAACAAACTTAAAAATAATATCGCTAGATTTTTCATTAATTCTAACTCCTTAAAAACTTATAGATTTAGGTGTGCGAGGAAAAGGAAGCACATCTCTAATATTACCAATTCCTGTTAGCAACATCATCATTCTTTCAAAACCCAAACCAAAACCAGCATGCGGAACCGAACCATAACGACGAGAATCTAGATACCAGTCATAATCTTGCTCGGTCATTCCCATTTCTTTGATACGCTGAACCAAAATATCAAGCCTTTCTTCACGCTGAGACCCTCCTATAAGTTCGCCAATACCTGGGACAAGGACATCCATAGCTGCAACCGTCTTTCCGTCATCATTCAAACGCATATAAAATGCTTTGATTTCTTTAGGATAGTCGCGAACAATAACGGGGCGTTTAAAATGAACTTCTGCTAAATAGCGTTCGTGTTCGGTTTGCATATCAATACCAAATTCTGGAATATATTCAAATTTATGCCCTGATGCTTTCATAATATCAATAGCTTCGGAATATGTAATCCTAGCAAAACCGCTATCCAATATATTTTTGAGTTTATCTAAGAGACCTGGTTCAACGAATTTATCAAACAAAGCTAAATCATCAGCACAAGTATTCATGACATGTCTAATACAGAATTTAACCATATCCTCGGCTAAATCCATATCATCAAAAATATCGGCAAAGGCCATTTCTGGTTCAATCATCCAAAATTCTGCGGCATGGCGAGTTGTATTGGAATTTTCAGCCCTAAAAGTTGGACCAAAAGTATAAATATCACCCAAGGCGCAAGCATACATTTCGCCATTTAGCTGACCAGACACTGTCAAATGAGCTTCTTTACCAAAAAAGTCTTGCGAATAGTCAATTTTGCCATCAGATGTACGTGGCGGATTGCTCATATCAAGAGTTGTAACTTGAAACATTTCGCCTGCACCCTCACAATCTGACCCAGTAATAATTGGTGTGTGAACGTAGCGAAAGCCTCTTTCATTAAAAAATTTATGAATAGCAAACGAAAGTTCTGAACGAACTCTAAAAGCAGCTCCATATTTGTTAGAACGAGGACGTAAATGAGCTATAGTACGCAAATATTCATCAGTATGCTTTTTCTTCTGTAAGGGATAATCTTCTGGAGCCAAAGAGTAAATTTCGATATTTTCAGCTTTTACTTCAAACTTTTGATTACCACCTTGTGAAGCAACCAAAGCACCTTTAATAGCAACAGATGAACCTGTTGTAAGCTTTTTTATTGCTTCATAATTTGATAGATTATTGGGCGCAATTACTTGAATATTTTTTAGGCAAGAACCGTCGTTAACCTCAACAAATGAGAAATCTTTAGCATCACGACGCGTCTTAACCCAGCCCTTTAACAAAACTTCATCAATAGGTTGTTCTGCTTGTAATAATCTAGCAATTTTAGTTCTTCTTAACATATTATATCAAATCCTTAACACATTCATTTACTACATTTCTTGAAACTATATTACAGCTTTGGTAAAATGTCCAGCATTGACAAATATTATTCTACAGATTAGATTAAAAATCACAATTATAATCTTTTTAGCGAGGGTATAAAAATGAAAAATAAACTTTTGGCTGCTAGTGCTTTTGTGTTTTTAGCAACTGCTTGTGCTCCAAACATTAATTCTAATCATTATGCAACTTCTTCCACGGGCGCTGTTGGTCAAGTTCTCGCTTGTACAGTAGTTAGTGTGCGTCAAGTTAATGTATCGTCTTCAGATTCATCAACAGGTGCTGTTTTGGGTGCTATTGGTGGTGGTGTTGCTGGTTCAACCATTGGTCATGGGCGTGGTAGTTTACTTGGTGCCTTGGGAGGTGCAGCATTAGGTGGTTTAGCTGGTGAATACGCTCAAGAAGGTCTAAGTCGTCAGGCTGGTGTTGAATATATTGTAAAATTAGATAATGGAACAATGCGCACCATCACACAAGGAACAGATGTTTATATGCAACCAGGACAAAAATGTTATTTATTGTATGGCGATCAATCGCGTATAATTCCTGCCAATTAACGTTATAAAAATAAGGGCGTTTATGATAAACGCCCTTATTTTTATACAAATTTAGCTTTACTATTTCTTCAAAACCACAACGCCAGGTAGCTCTTTACCTTCCATCCATTCAAGGAAGGCACCACCAGCTGTTGAAATATAAGAAAACTTCTTTTCAACACCAGCGTTAGCTAGAGCAGAAACTGTATCGCCACCACCAGCAACAGACATCAATTTGCCATTTGAAGTAAGTTCAGCAGCATGTTCTGCAACAGCATTTGTTGCTGTGTCAAAAGGTTTCATTTCAAACACACCCAAGGGTCCATTCCAAACGAGTGTTGCACTTTCATCTAGTTCAGCATTAATTGCAGCTATAGTCTTAGCTCCAACATCAAGCAAGCTCCAACCCTCAGCAGGAATATCTGCCAACTCAACGGTTCTGTGTTCAGCCATTGGTTTAAATTCCTTAGATACAACGACATCTAAAGGTAAAATAATTTTGCAATTATTTGCTTTAGCTGTTGCCATAATTTCTTTTGCTGTGTCCAACATATCCATCTGAACCAACGAGTTTGCCTCATTAACGGTGTCAATACCATTTGCTTTCATAAAGGTATGAGCCATACCACCAGAAATGACCAATTTATCAACTTTTTTTACCAAATTATTTAACAAATCTAGTTTTGTTGAAACTTTCGATCCTCCAACAATGGCAATCAATGGACGTTTTGGATCATTAAGTCCTTTAGATAAAGCATTTACTTCTTCTTCCATCAAACGACCAAAAGCTGATGGACGCATTTTAACAGCAGCAACCATAGATGCGTGATCACGATGAGCTGTTGAAAAAGCATCTGTTACATAAGCATCAACATGAGCTACCAATTCTTTAGCAAAATTTTCATCACCTTTCTTTTCTTCTTTATAAAAACGAAGATTTTCAAGCAACAAAACTTCATCAGCATTCATATTTTTAATTGCATCAGCAACTTCATTACCGATACAGTCAGCAACAAAAACAACTTTCTTGCCCAAAGATTTTTCCAAATCTTTAACAATATGAGATAATGAATTTGCCATATCGCCTTTGCCTTCAGGACGACCAAGGTGGGAAGTAACAACAACCTTAGCCCCTTTAGACATCAACTCTTTAATTGTTGGAACTGTACGATCAATACGAGCGGTATTTGTTACTTCAAAATTTTCGTTCATAGGAACATTTAAATCAGCACGAAGCATAACAACTTTACCATTCAAGTCGCCCAAATCATCAATAGTTTTATATGACATTTATTTTTCCTTTATAAAAAAACATTAACCCCTGACATAATATGACAGGGGTTATATTATCAATTAGCCGTTTACTTTAGCCATGTGAGCAACCAAATCTAAAACTTTGTTTGAATAGCCCCATTCATTATCATACCAGCTTACGACCTTAACAAAAGTAGGTGTTAATTGAATACCTGCTTTAGCATCAAAGATTGATGTACGAGAATCTGTTAAGAAATCTGAAGAAACAACAGCATCTTCAGTATAACCCAAGATACCTTTCAATTCACCTTCAGAAGCCTTTTTCATTGCTGCACAAATTTCTTCATAAGAAGTCTCTTTTGCAAGGTTTACGGTCAAATCAACAACAGAAACATCCAAAGTTGGAACACGGAAAGCCATACCAGTTAATTTGCCATTCAAAGCAGGAATAACTTTACCAACAGCTTTAGCAGCACCAGTTGAAGAAGGAATAATGTTACCAGCTGCAGCACGACCACCACGCCAATCCTTTACTGATGGACCATCAACAGTTTTTTGTGTAGCTGTTGTAGCATGAACTGTGGTCATCAAACCGTCTTTAATACCAAAAGCGTCATGCAAAACTTTAGCAATTGGAGCTAAGCAGTTTGTAGTGCAAGATGCATTAGAAACAAACTGTGTTCCTTTAACATAAGTTTCAGTATTAACACCGCAAACAAACATAGGTGTATCATCTTTTGAAGGAGCAGACATAACAACATATTTAGCACCAGCATCAATGTGACCCTGAGCTTTTTCTTTAGTCAAGAATAAACCTGTAGATTCTACAACATATTCAGCACCGATTTCGCCCCATTTTAGATCTGCAGGGTTCTTTTCAGCAGTAACACGAATAGCTTTACCGTTAACAACTAATTTGCCGTCTTTAACTTCTACACTACCATCAAAACGACCATGCATTGTATCATATTTTAGCATATAAGCCATGTAATCAACATCAATTAAGTCGTTAATACCAACGATTTCAATATCATCTCTTTTCTGAGCGGCACGGAAAACCAAACGACCGATACGGCCAAATCCGTTAATACCGACGCGAATTGTCATATCATTATCCTTCCTAAAAAAGTTTAATTTGTGCGGACAGCCCCACACTGGCATAAAAATTATCGTCAGTTAATTTAGCATTGTATGATTTTTTTTCAAGTTATTTTTGATAATTTTCACATTGGTTTCTTAAACCATACTAAGCAACAAAAAAGTGCCTTCTTGACGATAATTAGTTAAATAGATACCATTTGGGTGATTGCGGAGAAAAAGAAATGACAACAACTTTAACAAAATATACCCCAAAGGAAGAATTATGGAATTGTATTATTCACGGTATTGGTATTGGGTTAAGTATCGCAGGACTAGTTTTATTGGCTGTTTTTTCTTCTATTTATGGTGATGTATGGGTTATTGTTTCAACTATCGTTTTTGGGATTAGCATGACTATTTTATATACTGCTTCCACACTTTATCACGCATTTAAAGATGAACGCATTAAACGAGCGTTGAAAAAATTTGACCATATATCAATATATTACCTGATTGCTGGAACATATACACCTTTTTTACTAGTTAGCCTTAGAGGGGTTACTGGATGGATTTTGTTTGGAATAATTTGGGGATTGGCTATATTAGGAACAATCTTGAAGCTTATAACATCAGGTAGTGGAACTAAAATTTGGTCAATTTCTTTGTATTTAGCAATGGGGTGGTTGATTATCTTTGCTTCAAAATCTTTGGCCAAAGCAGTCCCTGATTTAGGACTAATCTTTTTAGTCTTAGGTGGATTGTTCTATACGTTTGGTGTATTGTTTTATATTTGGAAAAGTAAAAAGTATACTCATGCTATTTGGCATTTTTTTGTTTTAACTGGAACAATAATGCACTTCTTTGCAGTGTTATATTCTTGTGTATTGGTTTAGTTTACCGTTCTTTTGATATCTTCAATACGAGGAATTACAGAATTTTCAATAATAAATGCTATTGAACGTTCAACTACTTTATCTGTATGTTTTACCGCATCCCAAGTAGCAGTTGATGTTTCTCCCTTAGCAGCTATTTTTTGGTAAAGCAAAGCCATTTCTGACAACGAATCGACAATTTGAGCAATATAGCCTGGCATTTTTAGATTTTCTTCACCACCAAAAAAACCTTCAACATACCCATGCTCAACTTCTTCAAAGCGATTTTGACAGTAGGAAACAATATCTTTTTCTTTTAAATTAGGGAGTTTTACCTTGGCTAATTTAATACTCTCAAAAATATCATCCCAAAGCCCCATAAAAAATTTAAAAAATAAATCAGCTTCTGACTTTGTTTCTAAGCGTGGAGCGCGCCCATTTTCCCAAAAAGATGAAATAACATCCGTTGGACGAAGATTTAAATTAGGTGAACAAATGGCACCCGCAAAACGCATTTTAATAACATTAAGCGGTGTTGGACAGGAATAATGTTCCAACATTTTAATAAAACTCTCATCTCCAATATATTTGTTTGCTTGCATTTTTTGTTCTTCTTGTTATAGTTGTCAGAAAATATTTATGGTAGTTGAGTATAAGGAGTTTTAGTAAATTGGCAAGTATCAAATTAATAAATATTGCTGTTTTGACCTCTCTGCTTTGTGGTTGTGCGCAGTTTGGACCTTTTGTGGATAGACGACGTGAAGCAGGAGGTTTGGCTGATGGTGCTCTTTATGTGGGAAAATCAACTCCACAAGAACCCGCTGTTTGTTACAACAAACTATATACTAGTTTTACTGAGGTACAGGCTTTGGCTGATGAAGAATGTAAAAAATATAAGACAGGCACAAAAGCTGTTCCTGTTAGACAGACTATTTTTACTTGCCGTCTTTTGATACCTAACCATTACTATTTTAAATGTGAAAATTAAGGAAAACAAAAATGAATTTATCTTTAGAAAATTTAGTTAATCAGAAAATGCAAAATGCTTTTGCTAAACTTGGACTTGATAGCAAATTTGCTTTGGTTAAAGTTTCGGATCGTCCAGATTTGAGTGATTTTCAATGTAATGGTGCTTTAGCTTTGGCAAAAAGTGAGAAGAAAAATCCACGTGAAATAGCTACACAAATAGCAGATATTTTGGCAACCGATGCTGATTTTGCTAAAATTTCAGTTGATGGTCCAGGATTTTTAAATATTTCGGTTGCCAACGAATATATAGCAAAAAACATGCAAAATATTGCAGATGATAAAATGCTAGGTGTCGAAAAAATTGATAATCCTAAAACCGTTGTTCTTGATTATGGCGGACCAAATGTGGCCAAGGCGATGCATGTCGGCCACTTAAGAGCTGGTGTTATCGGCGAATCTGTTTCAAGAATCGAACGTTTTTTAGGTAATAATGTAATATCTGATGTTCACTTCGGCGATTGGGGCACTCCAATGGGTATGATTTTGGCTGAAATCATCAATCATGACGGCGATTTAAGTAAAGCAACAACTTATAATGTTGATGAAATAACCGAATTTTATAAAAATGCCAACATTCGTTGCAAAGAAGATGAAGATGCTAAACAAACTGCTCGTGTTATTACCGCAAAATTGCAAGATGGTGATGCAGAATATCGCAATGCTTGGCAGCACATCCGAAACATATCCGTTGATGCGGTGAAGCAAAATTATGAAGCATTAGATGTTAATTTTGATTTGTGGCTCGGCGAAAGTGATGCCCACGAAGCAAGTGGCGATGTAGTTGAAATGGCAAAACAAATGGACTTGGCTGAAATGGATGACGGCGCACTTATTATGCGTTTGGAAGAAACAAATAAGCCTATGCCTCCAACAATTTTGATTAAACGCGATGGAGGTTTTGGATATCAAATTACTGATATTGCAACTATTAAGATGAGAGTTGAAGATTTGAAGGCTGATGAAGTTTATTACTTTGTTGATCAGCGCCAATCTCTTCACTTTGAACAAGTTTTTCAATCAGTAGAAAAATTGAAATTTGCACCAAATTTAGTGATGAAACACTATGGATTTGGCACGGTTAACGGTAAAGATGGTAAACCTTTCAAAACTCGTGATGGCGGTGTGATGACATTGGAAAATCTAATTAAAATGTCTAAAGATAAGGTACGTGAATCAATACCTGAGGCAGGCGAAGTTGATGGATATGGCGATGTTGAAATTGAAAAATTGGTTAATCAAGTTGCTATTGGTGCAATAAAATTCCAAGATCTTAAAAATAATACTGCATCAGGTTATATTTTTGATTTGGAAGATTTTGCTAAATTTGAAGGAAAAACAGGACCATATATTCAATATGCTATTGCACGTATAAATTCAATTTTACGCAAAGCAAAAGACAAATCTATGGAGCCAGCTCAAATTGTTATTAATAATAAAGAAGAGCGTGATTTGGCTTTAAAAATAGCGCAACTAAATGCAGCCATTATGCGTGCTCATAATGAGAAAGAACCAAGTGTTATTGCTGATTATGCATATACTTTGGCGCAAGTATTCTCTAGTTTTTATAATGCAGCCCCTATTATGAGTGCTGAAACTAAAGAAATAGCACAATCACGCTTGTCTTTGGCTAAATTGGTTAGAGATATTTTAGTTAAGCTTTTATACTTATTAGGAATTGAGTCTCCTGAGGTCATGTTGAAAAAGAGTTAAAACTTGAAGGCTCCAATAATTTGGAGCCTTTAAGTTTTAAGCAAGCTTTTTAATTGCGGTGTCAATTCGTTTTAGACATTCTTCTTTGCCCAAAACTACAGCTAATTCTGTTGCACCTCCAGGTGTTGTTTCAAGACCTGAAAAAGCTATACGAGCAGGATATAAAATTTGACCGTTCTTCATCTCGTTTGTTTCAGCTAGATATTTTAAGCTTGTAAACAAAGCATCGTTGTTCCATTCAGTTTGATTTTGCAATACATCTTTTATTAACGGTAGAGCTTTTTTGGCAACTTCGATATCTGTTTTCATCTTTTTGTTAATAAATAACTCAATCGAATAGTCTGGAAGTTCTTTAACAAATGCAATTTGGTCGGCAATTTGAGCAAATGTTTCGATACGTGGCTGCAAAGCTTTTGCCAGAGCTTTTTTATCGATATTTGATGGTAATTCTGCAAAATATGATTCAGCATATTTATAAAAATCTTCTTCACTTAAATTGCGGATGTAAACACCATTCATCCATGTTAATTTTACTATATCAAAAATTGCTGGTGATTTGTTTAGGCGTTCTACAGAAAATATTTTTTCTAAATCTTTTATAGAAAAAATTTCTTCTTCAGTTCCAGGGTTCCACCCCAAAAGGGCAATATAGTTAATAATGGCTTCTGGTAGATATCCTTTTGCTAACAAATCTTGAAAAGATGCATCGCCATTGCGTTTGGAGAGCTTGTGTTGTGCGTCTTTCATAACTGGAGGAAGATGAACATAAATAGGACGTTTAAAACCAAATGTATCGTACATAAGATTGTATTTTGGTGTTGATGGTAAATATTCGCTACCACGAACTACATGAGTGATTCCCATTAAATGATCATCTATAACATTGGCAAAATTATAGGTTGGAAAACCATCTGATTTAAGTAATACGCCTTCGTCAAGCTCATCATAATCTATTTCAATTGTACCATAAACCTTATCCTCGTATTTTGATTTTCCCGTTTGATTTATAGTTTGGCGAATAACAAATGGTTCGCCATTAGCTATGCGTTTTTTTGCTTCTTCTAACGAAATCTTTTTGCAAGGATCTTCTAATTTGCAAATTATTTCGTTGCCCTCTTCATCAAATTGTTTTTCTCTTTCACCACAAAAACAATAATGTGCACCACCTAATTCTACTAATTTGTGAGCATATGGAGCATAGATATCTTTGCGTTCTGATTGAATATATGGACCAAAATCGCCACCAATATCTGGACCTTCGTCCCAATTCATTCCAACCATTTTTAAGGTGTTATATATTATATCTGTTGCACCTTCGACATAGCGTTTTTGGTCTGTATCTTCAATACGCAATAAGAAATCTCCACCTTGGGCTTTAGCAATCAAATACTCATAAAGAGCTGTACGCAAATTGCCAATATGCATATACCCTGTAGGACTTGGAGCAAAACGAGTGCGAGTTTTCATATTTTTATTCCTTTTTTATTTCATTAATTTTAGAGCAGCTGCTCGAGCTTCGTCAGAAATTGTTTCACCAGCAAGCATGCGGGCAATTTCTTCTTGTCTTTCGTCAGCTGATAATGGATAAACAACAGTTGAAGTTATATCATTTTGGGTATGTTTGGCAACTTTAAAATGGTAAGCACCTAAAGCTGCCACTTGAGGAGAATGAGTAACAACTAGAACTTGAACACCTTGTCCAAGACGAGATAACCTCTCACCAACAGCTTGAGCTACAGCTCCACCAATACCTGTGTCTACCTCGTCAAAAATCATGGTTGTAATATTTGACGAAGATGCCAAATTAACCTTTAGTGCTAACATAAAACGTGCTAATTCGCCACCTGAGGCAATTTTGTTAATTGGTCCTTGCGGTGAATTTGGATTAGTAGCTACCGTAAAACAAACGTCATCGAAACCAAGTGAAGACCATTCATTTTCTGCTTTTTTATTGATAAGTGTTACAAATTTGGCTTTTTCCATTTTTAGCGGAGGTAGTTCGTTCATAACCAAAGTATCAAGATTTTGAGCCGCTTCAACCCTTGCTTTGTGTAGATTATTGGCCGTTTCAATATAGTTTATTCGTTTGTTTTGTTCGTCTTGGCGAAGAATATTGAGTCCATCTTCGCCCATCTCAATTGATGAGAGTTGTTGTTTGAAATTTTCAAGTGTTACAGCTAAATCATCTACAGAAACGCTATGTTTGCGAGCAATATCTTTGAGAGCAAAAATACGACTATCAATACTTTCTTGTTCGCTGGAATTAAGAGCAATATCTGATGATGCACTCTCAATTTGTTCGACAACATCTGTTATTTCTATCAAAGCTCGGTCAAGAGCTGAATAAATTTCGTCGTATTTACCATCAACATAACTATTTGCTTTATCAATACCATTTTGAGCTGCTCGCAAAGATGATGAAACATCTTTGCCTTGAGTTAACGCAGAATAGGCATAGTTTAGATTTTCTATGATTTTTTCGGCATGCATCAATTCTTGTCGTCTGGTCTGGAGTTCTTCAATTTCGCCAATACGAGGTGATAGCTGTTCAAGCTCGTTAATCCAATGGCGCAAATTATCTTCATCTTCTTTAGCTTTAGCTATATTATTTTCGGCACTTATACGTTTTGCGGTAGCTTCTTTATATGCAGTATAAGCTGTTTGACAATTGTCTAACAGACTTTTATAACCACCAAAGTTATCTAAAATTGATAAATGATTTGCAGGATTTAATAAGCCTTGATTATCAAATTGCCCATGTATTTCAACTAGATATTTACCTATTTCTTTTAATAGTTTAGCTGATATGGGCTGATCATTAAAAAATATTTTACCAGAACCAGATGTTGAAAGTGTACGCTTTATCATAATTTCTGATTCGATATCTAAATCATTGTCAGTTAAAAGTTTTTGAAATTCAGTATTGTCAATATTATCAAAAACTGCGGTAACTGAAAGTTTTTCACATCCTTTACGAATGAGAGAGGTTTCTGCTCGTTTACCTAGAACAAGCCCTAATGAGTCTAGCAAAATAGACTTTCCTGCACCTGTTTCACCTGTAAGAACACCAAACCCAGCTTTGAAATCAATATCAAGCTGTTCAATCAATACAACATTAGATATATTAAGCGAGCGTAACATAAACTAGGTTATTCCTTTAGTGCTAAAGCCATTTTGTACCACTTACTATCAGGATAGTTATGTCCTAAAACTTTTAATACACCGCTAGCTTCTTTATTAAGCCCCAAAATAACATAAATTTCTATTTGTCGATAAAGAGCTTCTTCAATTTGTGGAGTTGTTTGATAATTTTCAACTACAGCAGAAAACCTATTTAATGCTGAAAGATAGTTTTTTTGGTTTAGATAATAGCGGCCAACGTCCATTTCTTGTCCTGCTAGATGGTCGCGAATAAGAGCCATTTTGCCTTGAGCATCTTTGGCATATTCTGAATTAGGAAAGCGAACAATAACTTGATTGAAGGCTTCTTCGGCTTTGGCTGTATTGTCTTGATCTTTTTCTGCGCCAACGATTTGGTCGTAATAGCACATTCCTTTCATATAATAGGCATAGGCAATATCTTTATTTCCAGGGTGATAGCGAATGAACCTATCAAGTGCTAGGATAGCATCGTCATATTTTTCATTTTTATAATACGAATAGGCCGCCATAAGTTTAGCTTTGGTTGCCCATTTTGAGTAAGGATGCTCTAGTTCAACTTTTTCAAATGTAGCTGCAGCTTTAGCCCAAGCGGTTTGATCCATCTCAGCATATCCTTGATTATATAAATCTTCGGCTGTTGGATTTGTAACTTCGGTCGAGGTCGAAGCGCAAGCGGCTGTAAAAAGTAATAAACCCAAAACAATTTTTTTCATTTTATTTATCCTTTTGTATTATTTGATAATTTGTGTTATCAGCAAATAATCTTTTTAATAGCTGATTATTATGATAATGACCCGTCTTGTAAGCAGTTAGCTTACCAATTATAGGAAAGCCTGCGGTGTACATATCCCCTATTGCATCTAAAACTTTGTGATTTACACATTCATTTTTAACTCTAAAACCGTCGGGATTTAAGATGGTTTCGCCATCTAGTACAACGGCATTATCTAGGCTTCCGCCTTTGATAAGGCCAATAGAACGTAGATAATCTATTTGATATTTTTCACAAAAAGTTCGGCAAGGAGCTATTTCTTTAATGAAGATATCCTCAGTAATTGAATTGCAAAATTCTTGATGACCAACAATTTTTGAAGGAAATTCTATTGTAAAATTAATTTGAAACTCGTCAGCTGGTTCTAGTGATACTTTATTTCCTTTATCATCGGCAAATTCAACTTGTTGCAATATTTTGATGTATTTGCGTGGCGTGTTTTGTTTTTTTACGCCTACTTGTTGCAATTTTTGCCAAAATATTGTAGCTGCACCGTCTAAAATTGGCATTTCAGGGGAATCTATTTCAACAAGCAAATTGTCAACATGCATAACAGATAGAGCTGCCATTAAATGTTCAATAGTTGAAATTGTATTACCTTTTTTATCTCCCAAACATGTGCAATTTTGTGTATCTACAACATTAGAGTAAAGTGCTTTTAGGGGAATAAAATCATTAATATCTGTACGTTTAAAAACAATACCATGATTTTCAGCAGCAGGTTTGAGAACAAGTTTTGAGGTAACTCCTGAATGAAGCCCTACCCCATTAATTATTATTTCATTTGCAATAGTTTGTTGCATTGTATGCCTTTTTCTACCCATTGTAACAAACAAATAAGACAGCCTATAAGCCGAGTTTTGTAGTTTGGAAACCAAACCGACAGCCATTCATCTTGGCCAATTGTCACCAATTGGCTCGTCGCGACCTACCTCTGGAGTGGAGAGAGAACGCCCCATGTCATCTGGTTTGTTAAAAAACACCTAGACGCTCCTAACTTGGTCTTGCATCAGGTAGGGTTTACCTGGACCAGCGATGTTACCACCGCCGCGGTGAGCTCTTACCTCGCCTTTTCATCCTTACCAAACTAAAAAGTTGGCGGTATATTTCTGTGGCACTTTCCCTTGGGTTTCCCCAGCCAGACGTTATCTGGTACCATGTTCCCTTGATGCTCGGACTTTCCTCACTATAGGCATAAAGCTATAGCGCGACTGTCCAGCTATCTTATTTGCTAGTTTATAAGAATAAACGCATAGTTTAATGATTGCAAGAGGTTTGTTAGAATTTATAAGCATAAAAAAAGTTTTGCACCGTATTGGTACAAAACTTTTTTGTCACTTAACAGACTAAGCAATCTTTTTCTGTCTGCGTAGAGATTTTGGTGGTTCGAATGTAGCTTCCCGCACTCCGACTGGCATTGCCAATGGCGCGGAGAAGAACAATGTTCCACATGCACGGAAAAATGCGAGCACTACGTGAGTTCCGACTGTCTGATCATCGCCCCAAAAACGAATATAATTACATCCGTATACATCTTTGGGGTTATCAATTCTTAACATAGGTGTCGCCAAGAACTGAATACCACCCCAAAGGGCTGCGAAAATATTGATCTCACAATACGTCCACTCTTGGATGTCTCCAGTATATTCGTAGACATCACAAATGCCCTCATTGCGAACGAAAGAATAATTATGATTAAGATACTCTTTCGTCTGTACATAGAACTCTCCACCGATTATATTCTGCACAAGGCAGCTATTCTCGTCCACGCTCAAACCAGCAGCTTCTCGTACTCCGTTGATAACACTCTCAACATCGGCATTCGTCTTAACTTTATACACACGAATAGGCTGATTTTTGCTACACTTCCACACTCCATGCTTTCTTGCCATTTTTGTTCCAAGCTCTTTTAGATTGGAAATGTAATAATACGCTCTTCCTACCTCGTTATAAAGTACTCTGGGCACTTTCACTTTTTTACCATTTACAAAGGCTACAACCTTACCATCAATATTGGTAATGAAGCCACCTTCATTAGTTACTTCGTCAGAATTTACCCAACGGAAACTTCTCTGATTCTTGTCTGTAAAGACTTTGTTTAATGTTGCCATAATTGTAATTTTTTTAATTAATTGATTAATGTTAATTTCAAAAAGCAAAGAGTTCTACTATTTGAAATAGAGCAACAATAACCATAAAATGAAGAACAAGCTTCAAATTACAACTATGCAATAACCAATCAAATAATAGAACATAATAACTTTTTATATGAATTTATTGTACAGTTTTTTACAATGTTTTTGTTTTAGTTAATGTGTTGAAAATGCAAATTTATTAATTGTTGCGTAGCGTTGAAAAAAATGGTACAGTTTTTTGCAATGTTGTGTTGTTATATTAAAAAATTTTAAGATATAAACAGCCTAAAAAAATATTTAAAAAAAGTGCATTTTTTTTGATTTTGCGCAAAGTCTTGCTGTGCTTAAAATACACAAAAACGAAACAGAACATTACAAGAACAGTTAAAAAAATACTAAAATTTCCCATTGATTCCCATAAAATCCCGTGTTATACCATATATATAAAATCAAGAAATGAGGATTTTGGATTTGCGTAAAACATTTTTATTTATGGATACAGTAGTAAACAAGGTCGATGCAAAAGGCCGTGTTTCTTTGCCTGCTGACTACCGTTCTATAGTAAAAACCAAAGAATCTGAAATTGTCTGTTATCGCAGCCTTACTGCCCCTTGTATTGAGGGATGTCTGGAAGATTTGCTTGATAAATTGGCATCTGAAATGGAAGATGCTTTAGACTTTTTTTCTGAAACTCAAGATGATTTGACGAATTTAGTGTTTGGTGATGCCAAGCGCTATTCTTTTGATTCGACTGGTCGGATTATGTTGTCGGACAAACTATTGAAACATGCTCAGATTAGCGATGCTGCTGTTTTTGTTGGTAAAGGGCGTAAGTTTCAAATTTGGAATCCTGAGAATTGGGCAAAAGAAGAGGCACGTATAAGAGCTGAAGTTATGAAAAAAAGACCCTCTATAAGAACAGTTTCAGAGGGGGATAAATAATGGCTGCAGATTATCAAGTTCATTACCCTGTTATGTTGCCAGAAGTATTAGATGCTCTGGCAGTTGCAGATGGCAAAGTTTATGTTGATGCAACTTTTGGTAATGGTGGATATTCTGAAGCTATCTTAAACAAAGCAAATTGCAAAGTTATAGCTCTTGATCGGGATAATACAGTTCTTCCTCGCGTAGAAGAGCTAAAAAAACAATTTGGCGACCGTTTTGATTTTAGACAGGGCTGTTTTGGCAATTTTGCCGAATTGGTTGAAGAAAACATTGATGGTGCTGTTTTTGATATTGGTGTTTCTTCAATGCAGCTTGATCAAGCTGAACGTGGTTTTTCGTTTGCTAAAGATGCTCCTTTGGATATGAGAATGTCGCAAACAGGTACAACTGCGGCTGATTTGGTGAACAACCTGTCAGAAACAGCATTAGCCGATATATTGTATAATTATGGTGAAGAAAAGAAATCACGCCAAATTGCTAAAAAAATTGTGGAAACTCGTAAAATAAAACCAATCACAACTACTTGTGAGTTGGCAAATATTATTTATCAAGTTATTAAGCGTTCATTCAATCAAGCTATCGATCCTGCTACTCGTAGTTTTCAGGCTTTGCGTATAGCTGTGAATGATGAACTAAACGAACTGCAAAAAGGCTTAAAAGGTGCATCATCAAGGATTGTTAAAAACGGACGTTTGGTCGTTGTCGATTTTCACTCGTTGGAAGACCGCATTGTTAAGACTTTTTTAAAAAACAACAGCGATAAAACGGTTCATGTATCTCGTTATCGCACACCTCAACCATCAACCAGTAATGCTTTGTTTGGTTTTGCGTCAAAGGCTATTGTTCCATCTGCTCAAGAATTGGAGCAAAACAATCGTTCACGCTCGGCCAAACTGCGTTATGCCATAAAGAATTAAGTAAACATAAAGTCCAGAAGGAGCTTGTAAAAAATGAATATTAATCGTATGACCCAAATTGCTTTAAGCTTGGTTATAATC
Source organism: Alphaproteobacteria bacterium (assembly GCA_015062235.1). GTDB lineage: Bacteria > Pseudomonadota > Alphaproteobacteria > RF32 > CAG-239 > CAZU01. The sequence goes on from SUUZ01000004.1 coordinate 48,776, forward strand.
ATTTTTACTGTTACTATATCAAACCACATGAAAAACTCGGTATATCGCTTAGAAGATGAGTTAAAACAAATTAACCGCAATATTGAAACGGATATTGAAACCATTCACATTTTGAATGCTGAATGGTCAAAATTGAACAATCCTGCAAGGTTGCGTGCTTTGGTAAAAAACCATATTGCCTTAAATCCAGTCAAAGCTGAACAAATTATTAACTATTCTGCGTTACCATTCGGATATGAAACGGACGAATCGAGAAAAGAAATCGCTCGTAGAAATATAGCTGTGTATGCTCAAAATAATAGAGAATTTAAAAAAATGGCTAAAACACAACGCTAAAACAAAATTGGTAACTGCAGGAAGCAAATGCTAAACGACTTTTTGTCAAAAAATAAAAATGCTAATTTTTACCTTCCCGGAGAAGAAATAAATCTTAAACGGGAAGATTTGTTTGCTGATTGGGATAACAAAATTGATGGATATAGCAGCAAAGGAAGAATTGTTTTTGGTATGTGTTGTTGTGCTATTGCTTATTTGCTAGTAGCATTTAGATTATTTGGAACTTGTATATTACCTAATTTGCATGATAATGACGATAGTAATGTTTATGTTGCTAGCAAAAAAATACATCGTGCTGATATATTGGATCGCAATGGAGCTATTGTAGCTACATCTTTACCCACCAAAGATCTTAACGCCAATGCTAAAAATATTTTAAGTCCTAGGGAAACAGCCTTAAAACTAGTAGAAATTTTTCCAGAATTGAAATTTGAAACAGTTTATGCAAAACTAAAAAAACGCAAAGGCACATATACAATCAAAAGAAACTTATCGCCTCATCAACAATCACTCATTATGGCCTTAGGAAACCCAGGTCTTGAATTTGTAGCAAATGAAAAACGTGTATATCCGCACAAAAATTTGTTGTCTCATGTTATTGGAACAGCTGATATTGATAATAATGGTGTTTCTGGAATTGAAAAAGGGCTTAATGAAAGGATTGTAGATTCAAATATTCCTGTTCGTTTGACGCTTGATTTGGGTGTGCAAGATACAGTGCGTACTATTTTGCTTAAAAATATGAAAAAATATTATGCCTTAAGTGCTACCGCTATATTGCTTGATGCCAATAGTGGCGAAGTTGTGGCAATGGTATCGCTGCCAGACTATGATCCTAATGATATATCTACAAAAGACCAATTTGCTCAATTTAATACTGCAACAGCCAGAGTATATGAACCTGGATCTGTTTTGAAGGTGTTTAATACAGCTATGGCTTTAGATAGTGGCAAGGTTAGAATTTCTGAACAATTTGATGCAACCGAACCTTTGAAACTAAAATACAATACAATTTATGACTATCGTGGAGAAAATCGTTGGCTTAGCGTTGAAGAGGTTTTGGTTCATTCATCAAACATTGGTTCGGCAAGAATGGCTTTGCAATCAGGTTTTAGTGAGCAGTACAATTTTTTGGAAAAGATAAACTTTTTTAATCGTTTGGATATGGATTTGGTTGAAACAGCAAAACCTTTGGTTCCAAAGAAAGATAGTTGGCAAAGATCTGATTCTACTGTTGCTACAATTGGGTATGGTTATGGGATATCTGTTTCGCCGATGCATATTATATCGGCTTATGCGGCGATTGTTAATGGTGGAATTTATAATAATCCAACAGTTGTTGTACGTAGTATAAATGCTGGTGAAAAAAGGCGAATTATATCTGACAATACATCTAAACAAATGCGTAAGTTGATGAGAGCTGTCGTAACTGAGGGTTCGGGCAAAAGAGCTAATGTTTTAGGATATGAGGTTGGCGGTAAGACTGGCACTGCTAACAAGCTTGATGCTAATGGCAGATATATGGATAAAAAAGTAAGAACAACATTTATATCTGCTTTTCCAATATCTAATCCCCAATATGCTCTATTAGTAATGATGGATGAGCCCAAAGCAACTAAAGACACTTTTGGTTTTTCAACTGCGGGATGGAATTCGGTTCCGACTGCATCTGAGATTATAACAGCGATTGCACCACAACTTAATATTCCTGCAAATTATGATTTGGAAGAAAAGCGCAATAGTAAGATTATTGAAGCTGCTTTTGGAAGATAATAAGGAAGATGCCTTACCTTGCTCACTAATGTTTGCTCAGGGCATGACGTTTTTGAAAGGGAGTATAATTTAGAATTTTCAAGGAATATTACCCTCGTATAAATTAATTGTTTTTTCATTTTTTTTGTGGTATAATAAACTTAGTTAGGTGCATTTATGTTTTGTCATAAGTGTGAGTTTGGGGTAGCTCAAAAAAAAGGAACAAGGACATGTCGACATTATTGAAAAAAATAGCTATTGTTGCTCTTATTGCTTCCGTAGCGCCAACCATAGCAATGGCGAGAGTTAAACCATTGCATGAGTATAAAGGAGTTCTTAAACAAAAGAAGAACGAAGTAACCTGTGAAAGCAAAGGATATTTGAGTGCTTCTGTTGGTTGTGCAACCTGTAGTGAAGTTACTATATCTGGTGGTACGACATGTTATAGTTGTAGTCATAACAATACGCTTTATCCTTTTACTCAAGGGGACTATCCTGAAGGGATTGTATGTGATGACAGCTGTACTATACCAGGGGGAACAACCCAATACTCATGTAGGTGTGATACGGCAGGAGGATACTATTCTAAAGATAGCTTTATTAGCACGACTTCTTTGGTCTATAAGGGTGGTGTGTTTGAGATGTCTCCTGTTACAGGTGATAACTTGATTTGTTATGATTCTAACTCTTCTTATTGGTCATGTACTTCTGGTACTACTAAAAAATCAGCGTCTGATCTTGGTTATACAGGATCTTTGTCTGGTAGTTTTACCTTTGCTTCAACTAAAAATGGTTCGTTGAAGCCGTATATATCCTACTATGGAGCATCAAATTCTACGAATAGTAATATTGCTACTATTTGTGTAAAACTTAGAGGATTTGAAGTTCCTTTGTATGCAGAAACAGCCTCTAAAGAGACTTGCTTAACCTATAGTCGTGGCTATGATGCTTTAACTAGAACGAATTATTTCTATTATACTGGTTGTGAGACTGGTGGTAATTGTGTTAGTTCAACTGGAACCTGTGGTGCAGCAACAACACATAGTGTTACAGGCTGGACTGGTAGTGCTACCAAAACTATAGATTGTAAAGAAGCTACAGGTTGTAATGTCGGCAAGGTAGCAACAAATGCTTTTTGTTATGGTTCAACATCTGCTTCAGCTAAGGTATATAACAGCAGTGGAGTTACTACTGTTTCTTATAGTGGTGGTAAGATTGGTGGCAAATTTGCGGCTACGACAGAAAGTGTTGGAAATTATACCTGTGTTAAAATTACTGGTTGTGCTGAAGGTTATGTTGAATCGACACTTAATAGTACAAATCTTAACTTACCAAAAATACTTGAATCAAATGCTTCAGATGATACAACGTCGTATGATGCTGCTATAGCCTATGATTATAACACTTGTACAATGACTTCTAATTGTACGGATACTACTGATAGGTTGATTTGTCGTATGCCAACAGCTTGTAAAAATGATGCTGGATATTATGACACAACTTGTGATACGGGTTGTTGGGATGGTTTCTTAAGTTGGTTTATGCCACAATAGAACTGAGCATGTCTTGAAGCAAAACCCTGCGAAATCGCAGGGTTTTGTTTTGAAAAGGGGAAGGTATTATCAATAAAACCTTCCCCCATTCACTCATCTTGGCAAAAGAAAGTTATTTTAACTGTCTTATATCCACCCTCATCGTGAATGATTATGATTTAGTTATTATTAGAAATATTTAAATACCACCTATCCTAAAGGATAATATTAGTTGTCTTTGCAGTCAGTTAAAATGTTTTCAATATTTTTAAAAACAAAGAAGATGCCTTACCTCGCTCACTTACGTTCGCTTAAGAGTGATGACATTATTGGGGGATTCATTTCACTCGCTTAAGGAGGTGTATAATTAAGGTTTTATCAATTATTTTGCTATAAAATACCTTGTAACAAATAATTAACCGCTTTTTAGACAAAAAATATTTTATTTTTTACTAAAATGTGTTACAATGAGTTATGTTTTAGCAATATTTCGTCTACAAGGAACTGTAAAATGACAGAAGAGCAAAAAGAAGAAAAAGGTTTGTTTCCTATCAAAATATCTAAGAAAAAAAACAAACTTAAAGAATTGCAAAAACGTTATCCTCTTGCAAAAATTATGGATATCCTTGGCGAAGATATTGACGAAGACGTTGATGTTGCAGTCATCGCTGCTAGAATTGATGCTAAAATAGCTGCTGAAATAGCAGGTTTAGAAGCCGCTGAAAAAGTTGATAAAGATAGAAAAAAAGCTTATGAAGAAACATATGATGAGGTTTATAAAAAAGAAGCAGATGCTCGAGGGATAAAAGAGGAAAAACCTAAAAAAGCCTTTACTGAGATGTGTGAAAAAATGGACAAGGCGGAAGAGCCTGAAATTGAGAGAGCCGTATATTCAGACACAATCAACGAACTTCATAATTTACAACATCAAAATCAAGACCAGCCTTATATCAATGAATCTTTGATTAGAACTTTTAAAGAAGTTAAAGACGATAAAGGATTACATGAGCAATTTGACCAACTTTATAGTGAATATCTTCAAGATAATGAATTTAGAGAATATAAGGATAATGACAATAACGTAGTGAATGAACATTCGTTTAGTATTAAAAGTAATGACGAACAAAAATTCTTAGTAAATTCAGTTAAAAATATTGATGGTAGTGGTTTAAATTTGGCAATGATTGGGGAAAATTTATCCGTTACACAAACAAATAAACCCATGACAGAAGAACAGCTTAAAGCTTTGGCTAGATATTGCTATTTTCATAATATAAATATTGATGAATTTGGAGAATTGGCAAATTTAGAGGTTGTTAAAGGAAAAGATGTTATTGGTAATGTTCCTGATCAATTTAAGCTTAAAACTGAAGAACTAGCACAAAATAATGGCGAATATAAGGATAATACAAAAGTTGATGAAGAAAAAGATAAAGAACATCAAGCTGAAATAGAACGAGAAGTTGGAAATAGAGAATTAAAATCATTTGAAATATCTGAACAGATTGAAGCTGTAGGCGAAACACATGCTACCCGTGCAGGTATGACTTCTGCGGCTAAAAAAGGTATTACTGGTATGGGATTTCGTGATCCTAATTTGGTCAAAGTATCGCAAGGTTGGGGGTCGACTACTATTAGTGTTTATTCGACCGAAGATGATATGATTGATGACGGATCTTATAAAGGACGTAAAAAAGCTAAAAAGAAAGCTTTTTCGGTTAAACTTCATCATTCTAATCCACCAAAGGTTGAAATATATTTGGAACAGAGTAAAAAATTTGACTCTGATCATGCAGCTATAGTTCTTGGATCAATGAAATCGGCTGGTTCGAAATATTTTGTAGTTCCTGGTTCTACAGAAGCATCTGGTGGTGTTGTTAATGCGTTTATGGAAGCTGCGGGTAAAGAAGGAGTGGTTCCGCTTTGTATTGGTAACCCTGAAAACCCTAAAAAAGGCTGTAAACTTCATGCTAAGCATGTAAACAAAATTCTTGAAATTATTAGTAAAGACGGAAAGATGGATGGCACAGAAGCAATAGATTTTAAAAACCGTCTGTTAGAACAATTGCAATATCAAGAAAACTATCAATATGAACAAGCAAGAAAAAATGGAAAAGATTACCAGACTAATTCGACCCTTAGTACAGTAATGAAGAAATTAGAAGGTGATGTCAAATTTGGTAAATTCCAATCTAGTTATCTGGAACAGTTGGAAGAATTTGTAAATAAAGGTATTAAAGAAGGTTATGGTAATCCACCACAAAAATGGGATGGCGTAGATAGAGCTGCAGCTTATAAGGCTTTACAAATGATTGGAGAAGACCTTGCCAATGGTAGTTTGAATGGTAAACCTTTTGATGTTTATGACCGTGATAGAAAGAATTTTGATAAATTAAAAGGTACGTTGGCTCAGTATATGGGACAAGAGAAACCTAAAGTTGTACAACAGTTGCAAGATGCTATGAAATCAGAAGCTAAGCATAAATTTGGCAAAGATGATGACGATAGTGTTGATAATAGACCTGTAACTAGGGTTTTGGCTGCTATTGAATCTAATAGTGTTAGCTATTTTTCTGAAGGACTGAAGAAAGAATTTTCATTAGAGGGTATGAAACCACAGTTTAATAGAATAGAAGGTGAAAACTATGACCATAGTAAGTATAATAATGGTCAAGTTCCACCAACACCTTTTGATGATGATAGAAAAGCTGATTATGAAAATGGTGGAAGAAAAGCTGAAAATGGTGAGGCTGAAAAAGATAACAAAGATTTACAGGCTTATCAGGCTTATCGAAAAGGACTTGCTGATGGAAAAGCTCCTGTCCCTTACCATGTATGGCTTGAAGAACAAAAAAAGAAAAAGAAACCTACTTTGGAACAAGGTCGTTCTTAATAAGAAACCCGCTTTTATAAAAGCGGGTTTCTTATTTGGTATTTTATTTTAGCAAGGTTTAATATTCCAAATGCATTTAGCATATTCTTTGACAGATCTATCGGATGTAAATTTGCCAATTCTTGCTACATTGAGTAAAGCTTTTTTATTCCAAACATCTCGATCAAGAAAGTCTTTTTCAACTTCTTCCATTTTCTTATCAAATGCTTCTAAATCAGCTAGAACAAAATAATAGTCTCGATTTATTAGTTCTTCGAAAATTGGCTTAAACAACAAAACATAATCTTTTTCGCAGAACATATTTGAGTTAAGAGCGTTTAGAATACGTTTGATATAATTGTTGTTTTCATATATTTCTCGAGGATTGTAGGTTGAACGTTTGGCTTGAACTTCTTCTTCTGTTAAACCAAATAGATAGAAGTTTTCTTTACCTACTTCTTCTCTAATTTCAATATTAGCACCATCCAAAGTTCCTAATGTTAAAGCACCATTCAAGGCAAATTTCATATTGCCTGTACCAGATGCCTCAAAACCAGCAGTTGACGACTGAATACTTAAATCAGCCGCAGGAATCAAAACCTCAGCTAAAGATACTTTATAATCAGGCATAAATACGACTTTAAGCATATCATTAACTCTAGGGTCATTATTAACAACACTAGCGACATTGTTAATCAGCTTAATTATCAATTTAGCAAAATTATACGATGGAGCTGCCTTTCCTGCAAAAATATAGGTTTTAGCTACAGCTGGTTTGCGATTGTCTTTGATTATATCTAAATAATCGCCAATAACCTGTAAAATAGTCATCAGTTGTCGCTTATATTCGTGAATGCGTTTGGCATGAACAATGAACATACTTTCAGGATTAACCAAAACACCTGTTGTTTTATGAATTATTTTGGTTAAACGTTGTTTGTTTTCAATTTTAACATCGTTAAATGCTTTAATGAATTTTTTGTCTTTGATAAATTCTTCAAGCCCCTTAAGCTCTTCTAAATCTGTAACCCAACCGCTGCCAATTTTAGAATCAATCAACGATGCTAAAGCTGTGTTAGCATGTAATAACCAACGTCTTGGGGTGATACCATTAGTTACATTAGTAAATTTTTCTGGCCATAATTCATAAAATTCTGGCACTAATTTAGATGTAATCAAATTAGAGTGAATTTGGGCAACACCATTGACTGAAAAAGAACCAACAATTGATAAATTTGCCATTCGGATAATTTGATTATCGCCCTCACCTGAAACAATAGAAACTTTGCTCAATTTAGCTTCGTTTTCACCAAATTTAGAACGAGCAAATTCCATAAAACGACGATTTATTTCATAGATAATTTGTAAATGACGTGGCAACATTTTGCCAATTATACGAGCAGGCCATGTCTCTAGTGCTTCGGGTAACAAAGTATGATTGGTATAAGCAAAACACTTAGTGGTAATATCCCAAGCATCATCCCATTCTTGTCCATGTATATCAATTAAGATTCTCATCATTTCAGCAATGGCTATTGCAGGGTGAGTATCGTTAAGTTGGATGACTACCTTTTCTGGAAGTTTGTGAAAATCATCGCTCTTTTCTAAAAAGCGGCGAACAATATCTTGTATCGCACAAGAAACAAAGAAATATTGCTGTTTTAGGCGTAATTCTTTACCTGATTCAACTGCGTCTGATGGATATAATACCTTTGAAATTGTTTCGGTTTCAATTTTCTCTTTCATCGCTTCGATATAACCGCCCTCGTTAAAGACATTTATATCTAATTCATCATCAGTTTTGGCTGAAAATAAACGCAAATAGTTAACTGATTTACCTTGATAACCAACAATAGGAAAATCAAATGGAATTCCGTAAATGTTCTTAGTATTGAGCCATAAAAAATCTTTTGAACCATCAGGATTGTTCAAAACTTCAACGTTGCCGTAAATTGGAATTTTTACAATACGATCTCGTCTTGCAAATTGCCATGGAGATTCCTCTCCTTGCCAAGAATCTGCCTGTTCTACTTGATAGCCATTTTCAAATTTTTGTTTAAACAAACCAAATTTGTAGTTTATGCCATAACCAAAACCAGCCAAACCAAGTGAAGCCATTGAGTCAAGATAGCATGCGGCTAAACGTCCTAAACCACCATTGCCCAAAGCTGGATCATATTCGGCATCAAAAATTTCTTGTAAATTATTATAAGGGAAACCTTCAATTTTGATGTCTTGTAAAATATCAAATAAGCCTAACGAATGAAGATTATTTTCTAATGAACGACCGAGTAAGTATTCAATAGAAAGATAATAAACCCGTTTAGAATTGCACTTGTTATAGCGAGCAATTGACTGATACATTTTATCCATTGCAAATTCTCTGACTGCTAAAGCAATGGCCTCTAAAGCTTCGTCTTTAGTGACTTCGCAAACACGTTTACCAATAAAATATTGAATATAATGTTCAATTGAAAATTTCAATCTAGCTTTATCTATTTCACTGATAATTGCGGACTTTTGTTTCACAGCTATTACTCCTTTTGTTTAATAAATTACTTAACAACACCCAACCATTGTCATGCTCTGAGCGAGCTTTAGAGAGCGAGGTAAGGTTTCATATTGTCATGGCTCGTTTTCATGAGAAAACGGCTGGACATCTTCCTTGCTTTTAATAACAATGAAGATACCAAGTTATCCCAAGTTTAGAATTAATTGTTTGAGATATAGTTAATAATATAAGCCTTTTTTAGAGTAAATTTATAAAATTTTGCACAAAATTTTTAATTAACCATTTGAAATTTTCAAATCAATGATGTAATGTTAGCGGTAAGTTGAATATGAGTATTTTGAGGAAATAAAATGAAAAAAACACTTTTAACAGTATTATTGATTTCTACATCTTTAGGCTTTTCAACATTAGCTCATGCTGATGATATATTTGCTGTTTTGGCACAAACTTATGCATCTAATCCTACGTTGCAAGCTGAACGTGCATATCTCCGCTCGGTTGATGAAAATGTTGCTTTGGCTAAGTCTGGATATCGCCCAAATTTAAGCCTTCAGGCAGGATATCGTGATGGTGAAAACAAAATAAAAAAAGGTGTTGGTAATGGTGGCGAATATAATAATTTAAGCGGAGCTGCTGTTGTATCTCAACCAGTATTCAGTGGTTTTTCAACTGTAAATTCTGTTAAAGCGGCTGATCGTAATGTTAAGGCAGCTCAAAATAATCTTGCAAATATTGAGCAAAATGTTTTGCTTAGTGCCTCTACTGCTTATTTGGATGTCGTCCAAAACAGAGCAATTGTTGAATTGCAAAAAAATAACGAGGAACTTTTGCAAAAGAAACTTGATGAAACATTAGAACGTTTTAAAGTTGGTGAAGTTACTCGTACAGATGTTTCTCAGGCTCGTGCACGTCATTCTCAAGCTGTTTCTGATCGCATTGCGTCTGAAGGAACATTACAAGCATCTATTGCAGCTTATGTTGAACTCATTGGTGCAGAACCAACTGAATTAACCGAACCTACACAAATTAAAAATCTTGTTCCAACAAGCTATGATAGCGCTTTGGATGTTGCATTGAAAAATAGCTATACAATTAAACAAGCTCAGCATTTATATGCAGCTAGAGGATATGAAGTATATGCTAATACGGGTGCTTTGTTCCCAACATTAACTCTTGATGGATCGCTAAGTCGTAATAAGTCTGAACAAGAAGCTTTTGACACAACAACCAACAATGCTGAATGGGGAGTTAATTTGAATATTCCTCTTTATACAGGAGGAGCTACCAGAGCTAAAATACGACAGAGCAAATATTTGAAATGGCAAGCCCAAGAAGGTGTTTTGGAAGCTAAACGTTCGGTTAAGGCCGCTGTTCAAAGTGCTTGGGAATATATGAAATCTAATGAATCTCAACTCAAGGCTATTGAGGCGCAAATTAATGCCAATGCTATTGCCCTAGAAGGTGTACAAAAAGAAGAAGCTTTGGGTAATCGTACAATTTTAGATGTTTTAGATGCTTATCAAGAGTTGCTTAACTCTAAGGTAAATGATGTTAAAGCACGTCGTACATATTATGTTTCGGCAATGAATTTACTTGCTTCTATGGGTAAAATGACAGCCAAAGAATTAAAACTTGATGTCGAACTTTATGATGCTGAAAAGCACTATAAAAATACGAAAGGTAAGTGGCTTTCTCTTAATTAGTGATAAAGATGCTTGATTAAAGGAAATTTTTTATATAACATAACAGGCAGATAAAATAAAAATGGAAGTTATACCTATGGCTGAAGATAATCAAAATAGCGAAATGGAAGATATTTTGTCTTCAATAAAAAATATTTTGGAAGAAGATGAACAACGCCAAAAAAATCAGAATACCATTGATGTTTTGGATGATGTTCTTGCTGATGCAACTGATGATGTGGATGATATTTTAGAGCTTTCTCCTGATATGCGTATTGAGGAAAAAGCAGAAGTTAACGCAGAATTGCAAAATGATAATGCTCCTGAGATAGATGTTTTTGCCGATATTGATTTGCCAAATAACAACACTACAGAACCAGAATTTGTTATTGATGAACCTGTTGGCACAATAGATGATATTCCAGAGGTTGTTGTTAATGACGAGCATTTGCCTTTAGCCAATGACCAAGATGAAGTTTTACAAACAAACGATGATAGCTTCATTGACGATATTACACCAATAGAAGACATTCTTGCAGAAGATAACAATAATCAGTATGTAGACAATACCATAGAAGACCGTCCTAATACTAATTTTGAAACAACTTTGCCAGAAGAATTGTCTTTTGAAAATTTGTCAGATAACAAGGTTGACGATATTGTTGTTGATAAATTTGAAGAAATAGGTCAAGCTCCTGCAATTGTTGACGAACCTATAATGCCTGAACAAATAGAGCTTGTTGAAAATGCGATTGTTGCTGATGCCCCTGCAATAATTGAAAATGCTGAAGTTATTGATAAACCTATAGCAATTAAAGAAACTCCTGTTGTTGAGAAAACAGAAACCCAAAAAAGTGATGCGTCTTCTAAATTAATAAGTAGCTTTGCCAAAATGTTTTCTCGTGAAGAAGCAACTGTTGAAGAAAAAGTAGCAACGACCGAAAACATTATCGCTGTAGGTAATGCTCAAAAAACTTTAGAAGAATTTGTTTTGGAAGCAATTACCAAAGTTATCGGTAACGAAATTAGCTATAAATGGAACAAAGGTGAAGATTTTCGTACTTATGCTGAAGCAGAAATAAATCATCAAATAAGTGCTTGGGTCAATGAAAACCTTCCATCAATGGTTGAAAACATTATCAAACAAGAAATTCAACGAGTGATTGCAAAGGTTGGTTCTTAAAAAAGCTTTTATTGCCTGAACCGACCTCATTATTTAATGCCCATAAAGTGCGAAAGCTTTTTGGGCATAGCGTTTAGTAATATCACTCAAAATTTGTAGGATGAAAAAATGTTAGAAAAAAATTATAACCCCAAAGATTTCGAAGAAAAAATTTATGCCCAATGGGAAAATGATTGCGATTTTAAAGCCAACGCCAAAGATGATAAAGATTCTTTTTGTATTGTAATTCCACCGCCAAATGTTACAGGTGTTTTACACATGGGACATGCCTTAGACTATACATTGCAGGATATATTGATTCGTTATAATCGTATGCTTGGCAAAAATGTTTTGTGGCAACCAGGAACAGACCATGCGGGCATTGCAACTCAGATGGTGGTTGAACGTAATTTGGCGCAACAAGGATTGACTCGCCATGATTTAGGACGTGAAAAATTTATTGAAACAGTATGGAAGTGGAAAGAGCAATCGGGTGGTACTATTTGTAAACAACTTCGCCGTTTGGGTGCATCTTGTGATTGGTCTAGAGAACGCTTTACTATGGATGAAGGTTTGAGCCGTGCTGTTCGCAAAATATTTGTAAACTTGTATAAAGATGGCCTTATATATAAAGCTAAAAAATTGGTAAACTGGGATTCCAAATTTATGACCGCAGTTTCTGATTTGGAAGTTATTCAAAAAGAGTGCATTGGTAAAATGTATTATTATCGTTATCCTATTGAAGGAGAAGATAGTCAATATGTTCATATTGCTACAACTCGTCCAGAAACAATGTTTGGCGATACAGCTGTTGCTATTTCTAAAGACAACGAAAAATTAAAACATCTTATCGGCAAAAATTGTATTATTCCGATTATCAATAGGTCGATTCCTATTATTGCCGATGATCATGCCGACCCTGAAAAAGGAACTGGAGCTGTTAAAATTACTCCAGCACATGATTTTAATGACTTTGAAGTTGGAAAACGCCATAATTTGCCATTGATAAATGTTTTAAACCCTGATGCAACTTTGAATGAAAATACTCCATATTCAGGAATGACAACTCAAGAAGCTCGTGCTAAAACAATTGAGGCATTAAACGAACTTGGTCTAATGGATAAAATTGAAGATCATCCTATGGTTATTCCTTACGGAGATCGTTCAGGTGTTGTGATTGAGCCTTTAATGACAGACCAATGGTTTGTAGATGCACCTGTTTTGGCAAAAGAAGCTTTGCGTGTTGTTGAACAAGGTGAAATGGAATTTATTCCTAAATCTTATGAAAAAACATATTTTGAATGGATGAGAAATATTCAACCATGGTGTATTTCTCGCCAACTTTGGTGGGGACATCAAATGCCGATTTGGTATGGACCAGATGGACACATTTTCTGTGAAGAAAATGAAGAAGAAGCTCAGGCTGAGGCAGATAAGTTTTATGGAAAACATGAAAAATTAACACGAGAAACCGATGTTTTAGATACGTGGTTTTCATCAGGATTGTGGGCTTTTTCAACACTTGGTTGGCCAGATAAAACAGAATTTTTAGATACTTTCTATCCAACATCTGTTTTGGTTACTGGTTTTGACATTATTTTCTTCTGGGTTGCTCGTATGATGATGATGAGCATGTATATGATGAAAAAAGTTCCATTTAAGAAATGCTATATCCATGGACTTGTTCGTGATGAACATGGTCAAAAGATGTCAAAATCTAAAGGCAATACTGTCGATCCTATGGAAACAGTAGAAAAATATGGAGCTGATGCTCTTCGTTTCTTTATGGCCGCAATGGAAACCCAAGGTCGTGATATTAATATGAGTGAAGCTCGTATTGCTGGTTATCGTAATTTTGCTACCAAATTATGGAATGCTGCTCGTTTTGGCGAAATGAATGAAGCTAAACCTGTTGCTAATTTTAATCCAGACAATGTTACTTTGGCTGTAAATAAATGGATTATAGCCAAAGCAAAAGAAGTTACTTTTGAGGTTAGTCGTAATATAGAAGCTTATCGCTTTTCGGATTCTGCTAACAGTATCTATCAATTTGTTTGGGGTACATTCTGCGATTGGTATATCGAAATGATTAAGCCTATTTTATATGGTGAAGATGAAAATTCTAAAGCGGAAACAAGGACAACATTTGCTTGGGTATTAGATAGAATATTGGTTGTTTTGCATCCATTTATGCCATTTGTAACAACTCAACTTTGGAATAGTTTAGCACAACGTGATGTTAAGCTTATTCATCATTCATGGCCAAAAGATAAAAATGTTGATAATCAAGCTAAAGCCGCTATTGATTGGGTTATTGATGCTGTTTCAACAATTCGTTCGCTTCGTGCTGAGATGAATCTGCCTGCAGGCGCTAAACTTAAAGCTTATCTAAAAGAAGCTTCAACAGATATTTTGTCATATGCTAAAGATTTTTCTAGCATAATCTGTTCTTTGGCTCGTTTAGATAGTATTGATATTTTGCAAGGAGAAATTACTCCAGATATGGTTCAAACCGTATGTCAAGGTACAATAATATTGCTTCCTTTAAAAGGAATAGTAGATTTTTCTCAAGAACGTGAGCGCTTGCAAAAAGAATTATCAATATTAGAAAAAAATTTGGCAGGATATGCTGCTAAACTATCCAATGCTAACTTTGTTGAACGAGCTCCAACAAAGGTTGTTGAAGAAGAGAAAAAACGCCAAGCCGAAGCTTTAGAAAACAAAGCCAAAGTAGAAGCAGCATTATCACGCATTGCTAATTTGTAAAATAAATCTTCTAAACAACAATAAAATTCCCTTCAATAAAAATTATTGAAGGGAATTTTGTAGATAGACTGTATTTTATTTTTTAGTAGTTTTCTTTGTTGTTGCTTTTTTTGCTGTTGTTTTCTTAGTTGTAGTCGTTTTTTTAGCAACAGTTTTTTTTGTTGTTGATTTTTTAGCAACCTTCTTTTTGGTTGTTTCTTTTTTAGTTGTAGTTTTTTTAGCCAAAGATTTTTTTACAGCGTTTTTTTTGGTTACTGTCTTTTTAGCCGCTACCTTCTTTTTAGTTGGTTTTGCCTTTTTTTCTGCCTTTGGTTTTGGCTGTGATGCCAATAATGCCTTTTCAATATCGATTTCTGAACACAAACCAATAGTAACTGGATTCTTAGGACGAATATTTGCAAAATCTTTGTGTGAACCATCACGAATGGATGCGATGGTACTTTTAGTTGTACCAATTAATTTGCAAACGTAGGTATCTTTTATTTGTGGATAGTTTTTTAAAACCCACAGAATTGCATTTGGTTTGTCTTGACGCTGAGATGGTGACAAAACTTTTTTGGCTTTTTGATTGCGCAATTTAACATTGCGTTCCATTTGGGCTGCTTCAAGATTAGCTTTTTTATCAGCTTCACAACGGCGAATTTCTTCCCATGTAAGCTGTCCATTATCTATTGGTGAAAGACCACGAATATTACTAGAAACATCGCCGTCTGCCATAGCTTGGATTTCAAGCTCATGAATTTCACAAAAAACAGCTATTTGACGAAATGTCAAAGTTGTATTTTCAACAAGCCATACTGCTGTTGCACGAGGCATTAAAGGAGCTGTCATATTTTATATCCTTTCTATAAATAACAATCATCATAAAAAACTGCCTACAGGATAGTTTTTTTATTCGAAATATACAAGTTTTTTTTATCGCTTTAGAGCATTTAATATTTTAGTTTATAAAGTTCTTCGTTTATTCCTGTTCCTTTAAGAAGTTTATCCCCTAAAAACTCTACTTCATATCCATCACCATCAAGAAGTAACGCAATATCTTTTATAACAATAATTTCATTGTTATAAATATGTTCAAAAATATCTAAAATATATGTATTTAAGTTGGGCTCAATTGAAGTATCTGCTTTAGTTATAGCACAGCAATTGCGTAAAATTTTACGTTCATCATTATTTTCTTCATTATACATGGCTATGTCTTTTAGATATTCAATAGCAAACTTGGCAGCATCACGAATTTTGACAAAATCAACTGTAGTAATACCATTATCTTCAATAATGTTTTGACCATTGTATTTATCGACCTGTTTAGAAATAATGGTTCTTATGGTAGCACTAGTCTTACTGGCTATATCATCTTGATTAGGCATTGAGGCATCTAAAAACTTTAGATCACTTTTAATATTTACACGATAGGCGATAACCTCTTTATTAGTAGCTATACTAATTTCTTCGCTAACAACTTCATCTTTATTTGATGAAACATTACTAGTATTACTATTTTCTATTACTTTGTTACGAACAGCAGGATTCCTTTGTGCCTCCCATTTGTCAAATGCTTGATTTAATATTTTGGTATAAAGCTTTTGGTCATTAATAATTTGGTGCATTAAAAAAGCACCAATACCTGTTAAATAAATAGCTATCTTGTTATCACTGTAACTCTGCTTAGCTTCATAAAATTCTTCTAAATCTGCTTTATCACCATCAGTAATTTTAAAAGCATCAAATAATATTGAGTTTGCTTCACTAAGTTTTAAACCTCCATATCTACCAAGTTCTAAACATGCGCCAAAAAGTAATAGTTTAACACCCATTTTAGAAAATTGATTTTGTAAAGCTGATCTAACATTAAGGTTAGATAAAATTTCGCTCAAAAAATAAATAAGATATTGTTTATATTCTATAGGAGCTTCTGGATATGCAGAAACTTTTAAGTTATTTATATTGGAGTTGATGTTATAGGCTTTAACTAAAGTCTGGGCTTTTTCAAAAAATTTTTCTTCCGCTACTTCCTTTTTATCGTTTTCTTCTTGATTTATAAAGATATACCATGGAATATTTTTTAGTACCAACGGAATTGCCATAGCTAAAAATACAACAAAGAAAACAAAAAACATCAAAGAGCTGTTATTTTCTTCAGTTACAAAAATTTCTAGCAGTGGAAAAACTAGACTAACAAAAATATTGGCAAAAACCAAACTAACGATGATTAATGCAAAAAATTTAATTATCGCTTTGTAAATGTTGCGGCGACTATCTGCAATATCTTGAACTACTTCATTTGATGACTTGTGATAATCGATTTTACTTAACGATTTTTTAGATCCTTTTTTATTATTGCCATTGCTTATATACTCAACAGCCTCTGTATAGGAACTATCTGTAATTTCAAAGGTTTCTTTGATTATCTTTACTTTTACATTACTAGCCTCTTTTTCCTTTGCTAGTTGATAAGCTTCTGATCTCTGTTCTGTAGCAAATCTTTCTATGAGCTGCCAACCTGAACCAGAATCAATATAAACCTCATAATGAGCAATTTTTGTCATTATTTTAATCCTATAGACAGTAAAACCTGCGCCTATGATAACAAGCGCAGGTTAATAAATCGTAAGCTATATAAACAATTGGTGTATATTATTCACTATCACCTGTTTTGATGCCAAAAGCACCAAATTTGCTTTTGAATTTAGAAAGCTGACCGCCAGTATCGACTAAACGACGAACACCTGTCCATACTGGGTGTGATTTTGGATCAACTTCCAAATTGATAACATCACCCTCTTTGCCCAAAGTTGAGCGAGTAGTATATTTTTGACCATCTGTCATTACATAAGTAATGTTGTGATAATCTGGATGAATACCTTTTTTCATCTTTAAAAACTCCTGATTCTTACATTAAGCGCAATAAATTTTATGCCCCTTATACATTATGGAATTAAATAACGCAAGCATTATTTAAATATTTTTTAATTTTTTTTGATTTCTTCAAGCTCAACAGTATTAACTTTGTTTGAATTTGAGTTAATATTGATAACCTTTATACTAAAATTTTTATAACCTTGTTTAATTAGATAACCTCTTACTTCGACTGCACGATTAAGACTTACACGTTTTTTCTTAAAGCTGTCAACACCATCATCTAGATTATAAGAGTAAATAGCAATTTTGTTTGTATTTGTGTCTTCAAAACTTTTTATAATTGTATCAATTTTACTCATTTGTTCTAAAGATAATTCATCAACACCTTCAGCAAAAGAAATTGAGTTTACAGCTGGTTCATAATTTGGTGTTGTAGGGATTAGAAGCTCTGGAGAAGCTGTTGTATCATCAGCCGTAGTATTGTCAGCTTCTGAAACTTTGCTTGGAACTGTATTTGTAGGCTCATTAGTTGCAGGAACAACAACCGCAGGTAATGAGCTATCCTCTGTAGCTGTTGCTTTTAATTCAGCTTTTATATCACCAGATACAGCTTTATGATTGGAAGTACCTTGCTCTGATTCTATAATTTTAGGTGTAGATAATGCATCAAAATTTACAGGTTTAGGCTCAACATCTACCACAACTATAGGTTCAACATCTACAACCTTAATGTCTTCTTTAGGCTTACTAATCTTGGCTTTGATAGCAGCTTTAGTACGAGTTTTAGATGCTTTTTTTACTTTTTTAATTACAGGCTTTGTTTTTTTAGGCAAAACAGGAAACAAAGGTTCTGAAGGAGCAATATAATTAGAAGTTAAACTATCCAACACAGATAAATCAACAACAACTTCATCTTGAGCATTAGCTACAGTACAAAAACTTAAGACAATAACTAAAGCTAATCTTCCAAAACGCATTGTTTCCTCCTTTTTTATTTTGCTAAATCGAACAATTTTTTACCAATATCGGAATTAGAGGCAATAATATTACCTGAGACTAATATTGCAGCAACATCTGCTGTTCTTATATCTTTTTGCTCTGCAGCAAAAACTTGTCCTCCAGCCTCTTTTACCAATAAAATACCTGCTGCTATGTCTGTAGCATCGTTATTAAAAGATACGATACCATCTAGTTTCCCAGACGCAAGATTTGCTAGATCAAGACTTGTTGCCCCATAATTACGAATAGCCGATACTGATGTTGCTAATCTGTCTGGACCTGCAATTAGTGCTTGAGATAAGTCTTTACGAGCTGAAACGCGTAAACGCTCGTGATTACGATATCCTTCTTTAAATGCACCATTTCCCTTCTCAGCAAAAAATAAATCTGATGTTGCTGGATTGTAGATTACTGACGAGATAACATTTCCATCAACAACTTCAGCTATACTAACTGCAAAATATGGAACTCCATGGATAAAATTTATGGCTCCATCTAGTGCTGAAACTAAAAAATGTGGAGCATTAGGAACTTTATCACCTTTAGCTACAACAGCATATTGAGGACGGCTCTTTTGCAATTCTGTTTGCAAAATTTTTAATGTACGATCCATTGCTGCCTTAGTAAATTCAGCATGACCTTTAATAGATGTTTGTAATTTTTCAATTTCACTAAAATCACGAGAAAGCCCCCCCGTTGCTTTTTTAGCTATTGAAATTAACATATTAAGATTGGTTGAAATGTATGACATTATTTAGCTCTTTCAACATAAGATGCATCTGCGGTAGCTACGACAATTTTATCACCTACACCAACAAATGGAGGAACAGCCGTTCTAACACCATTGTCTAAAATTGCTGGTTTGTATGATGAAGATACTGTTTGACCTTTAATAACAGGCTCTGTTTCGACAACCTCACAAATAACTTGCAGTGGAAGCTCTACAGAAATTGGCTTACCATCAATAACACTTACTTTAACTTCCATACCATCTGCTAAAAATGGACGAGAATCACCCAAAATATCTGCAGGCATTGCAAATTGTTCGTAAGTATCGCTTTCCATAAAAGTTAGACCTGTAGCATCTTCATATAAAAATTGACAATCTCTAGTTTCAACCATCAATTTTTCTACCATATCTTCTGTACGAAAACGTTCGTTAGTTTTAGTTCCTTCTTCAACAGCCTTCATTTCAACTTGCATAAAAGCACCGCCTTTGCCTGGCTTTACAAAGTTGGTTTTTATAACAGTCCAAGGTTTACCTTTGTATTCGATTACCCAACCAATACGAATAGAACCTGCTTGTTGTTTCATTTATTTTACTCCTTAAAAAATTCTTAAAGCTATTTTACTTAGCAAACTAATATATCTAAAGTTTTTTAGCAACCAAAATTTTCAAATTTTTTTGTGTCTATAATTATAAAGTCTGTATTAGGTGTGTTTGTTTGGTTATTGTCATCATTAGCAACCCATGCTACAGGAATTAAAAACAAATCATTATACCATAAAATAATTTCGTCATCTTTATTTGGATTATCACTATAAAAAGCTATAAAATCTGGCTCAACCTCACCTGCCAACATAGCCTCGTGCCTACGAGCAGGGATTATGACACCTAGGGTCTTTTTCTTTAATGCTTCGCGTAAATGTTTAAGTTGTACTTTAACAGGCTTTGAAACATCAATCTCTTTCACTATACCATCAAGATTTAGCTCTTTACATTTTTCGAGAGCCTTATCCCCTATAGTTAGTACCATTTTTCCAGTAGCTATAGCCTCTTGAAATTTGGATAATGGTAAGCTATCAGATAAAATATAGCAGCTAATATCTGAATTTTTATGGATTATATCTTCGTTATTTTTAATAAAAAGGATTATTTGTGGCATAATTTGCTTTATCTCTTGTAAAAGTTGAACAGATGTTTATTATTGCCTCAATAATAAGGTAATATTTTTTAAAGTGAAAGAAAAATCAGCAATGGATGATAAAATTTTTGATTTTGATAAAACCAGAAATGCTTTGAGCCAAATGTCAACTGATTTGTTGGAGCTTGAAACAACTATTAGAATAAAAAGTTCAGAAGTTGAAAGTCGCAAAATGGATGCTATTGATAACATTAAAGAAAAGGAACAAAAAATTGCTGAACTAACTAAAGCAACTCAGGATGCTTTAGAAAAAATAGATTCTATAAATAATTATATTAGTGAGGTATTATAAAATGGCTCAAGTTACTATAAGCATAAATTCTCGTGAATATGCTATTGCCTGTGAAGATGGACAAGAATTGAGAATTTTGCAACTGTCTCGAATACTTGACGAAAAAGCAAAACTATTAACTGATGGTTCAACACAAATAAGTGAAAGTATGCTTTTGGCAATGATTGGGCTTTTGTTGGCTGATGAGTTGAGTGAACTTAAAAAAAATAAAGGAATACCTGAAACAGATTCTAAAATTAGTAATGAGAAACTACAAGGAATCGATGATGAATTAGCCGATTTAATAAAAAATTTAAATGACAAAGTAAAAACTCTTGCAAATGAAATAAAAATGCTATAGCATTGTCGCATAAGGTTATATTAGAGACTGCGTAGTTCGTAGTTTAAGCAGGTCTTCCGAGCCAACATTACATTTTAGGGAGCTGTCGCTGAATAGATCGAGGTTTATTTATATGGCACCCACTTATTTGACCCGCGGTTCGTTTCAAGAATGTATATATACGGCTAAACGGTTTCTAGTAATTTTATAGATATGAACTACAAACCTCGTTGAAACCAACGAGGTTTTCTTATACAACAATTGATAGGAATTTCATAGTGAGAATTGTTTATTTAGGTGATATTGTTGCACGTTCGGGTCGTGAGGCTGTTAAAAATGCTATTCCTTTATTGAAGCAAAATTATAAGTTTGATGCTTTGATTGTAAATGTTGATAACGCAGCCCATGGTTTTGGTTGTTCTCCTAAGATATGCAATCAATTACTTAATGCTGGTGTATCGGCTATTGTTACAGGTGATCATGTATGGAATCAAAAGGATATTATCCCATTTTTAGATGACAACAAAAGAATTGTTAGACCAATAAATCACTCTGCTAATCTTGCTGGAACTGGTGCAAAAGAAATTCCTCTAGACAGTGGTAAAAAAATATTAGTAGTTGAAGTAGTGGGACGTGTTTTTATGGAAGCTGTGGACTGTCCTTTACAAGCTTTAGATAATCTTTTATTGGAATATAATTTAGCAAAAAATATTGATGCTATTTTTGTTGATATTCACGCTGAAGCAACAGCAGAAAAACAAGCTTTTGCAAGATATTTTGATGGAAGAGTTTCTGCTGTAATAGGATCTCATACCCATGTACCTACTAGTGATGCTTGTATATTACCTAAAGGAACAGCTTATCAAACTGATGCTGGTATGTGTGGAGATTATAATAGTGTTATTGGTTTTGATGAAAAATCACCAATTGAACGATTAAAAAATAGGTTTTCACCTCATCGTTTGGAACCAGCGACAGGTACAGGAACTGTTTTTGGTACATTTATAGAAACAGATGATAGAAGTGGATTAGCCATTAAAATTGAGCAGATAAAAATTAGTCAATAATTGAACTTCCATATGGTATTTCTTTACCAATTCCCTGTTCTATATCTTCAAAATAAACAAAACCTATCTCTCCATTGTCAATCATTACCCTTGCCCATACTTTATCTGGAGTATATCCTGTAAGACGGACGGTTGTGTTATCTTTAAGCACTTTAATGATATCAAATTCATCCGATGGACCATACATTATCTTGCTTTCTTTCTTCAAATGGTACAACCCTGATATGTCGGATTTATTAACTGCTACACTTACTATTTTTCCAACAACAACATCATCAACGCTACGCCCTCTCTTACCAAAATCTACTGTTTGATAATAGTCTATTTTTTTATTTTTTGAAAATATAGACCACAACTCGCTCTCTGTAACATTTAGAACTCCACCAACTGATGAGAAAAATAATAATACAAACATTGCTATTGGCACAATTAGTTGAGCTAAACGTAGATTTAAAACGTTCCAATCTTTCGGTTTTACTGTTTTTACGCCTAAATTCGCAATAAATCTGTCAATATAGCTTTTTTCTATGGAATTAAGATGTTCTTTGGCTCTTAGTGCGCATTTGGTCGATGCTAAATTTTCACCCTCTTTAGCATATGCAATCATATTATGAATTAATAAACGCAAACTTTCTTTTTCTGATATTGGATTTTTAAGATTATTTATTATTGCTTTGAAATTTCTTATAAACGTTTTATGATGCCACCAACCCAACAACCAATTTTTAGCTGAAATAATAGCGCTAAGCTTTAACGCTTCACGATAATTAGCTATTTTGGTTTTGTTATCATATTTGTATCCTGTAATCCATGATTGAAAACTCTCAAGCGTTAGTGCGTTGACATCTACTCCATTACCATCGTCTTTGTACGGGGTTATTGTTTCCATGTCTGGATAATTTGAAGCTTGATATACTAATGACATAATATCATAAATTAATCTGCTTTTATTATCACCCAATATGTCATAAGCAACTGATAATTTTTGAAAAAAATCAGTTGTATCTTTATCTTGATTATTATCTGGGTGCCAAATCTTTGCTAAATCACGATAAGAACGTTTTATAGTTTCAGAGTCAGCATCTGTCGCAACTTGTAGAATTTGATAATAGCTTAGTACATCTTTCATATTAGATATAAATTCCTTCATTTATTATGTTAGTATCTTGCAAATTAATAAAATTTTCTTGCCTATTTATTTTAATTGTTCCTGAATAATCCAGATTATAAAGAGACTTTTTAAATAAATTGATAATATTTGAACAAAAATCATCAGGTAATAATGAACTAGTTCTAATAACTAAATCTAAGTTTCGTTTAGCTATATTAGAAAAACCATCAAACTGAAAACTTCCTAATTTGGAAAATTCTGTTTCAACAATAAACCTTGTACCATTTTGCTTTTTGTGTTTAGTTTTTTTAGAATTACTAGAATCTTTTTTTACTGCTAACTTAAGCGTATTTATTTGACTTCCATCAAATATTGGCATTTCAACAATGCGCCAAGATGATGTTTCTTTTAGTGCTGTTGAAACAAAATTGTTAAGTTCTGAAATAACTTTTATTTCTGTAGGATTATTGTGACTAATATTTTTTAGTGTATCCTTGCCTAGCCATTTAGATATATCACCTTTTGTTGCTGCCTGATAAAAATTGTAGATATTTTCAAATAAATTATTAGGCTGAAAAGGAAGTTTAGAAAAAACAATATTTAAAATATTAGTAGGTATTTCTGCTGATAATCTTAGTAAAGGTTTTGAATTTTCGGAGTGCATAATGTGTTCAAAATCAACTACATTCTTGTTCTCTGGAAGTATTATTTTAATAAGATTATCAATAAACTGTAAATTCATTTGAGGAGATGATATTTTGCTTGAAATATTTACTATGACATTTTCATTAAGAGGAAGTTTTACTTTAGAATTAAAAAAAGCATCTCCTAGAATGGTTTTTACTGTAGTAGTATCATTAACTCTTTTAGTAATCTTTCCATCAATTTGTTGACCAATTAAATTATTTACCTCTGTTTCAAGTTGTGGTTTTAGAGAAACTAAACTTTCAGGATTAGTAGCAATCTGGCGAATAATATTCTGCAATGGTTGCAATATTAATTTATTATCTTGAGATATCTTACTTCCTACTTTAGTAATATTGGCATTTATTGCACCAACAATCTCTATAATTTGTTGCTTAATATTTGAAGAAACTTTTATATCTTGTAAAGTAGTATCAACAAATTGTTTAAGCTTTATCGGAGATAGTTCTACATCTATATTGATACTTTTATCATTAGGTGTTGAGAATGATAGGTGATTAGTAGTTATTTGTTCTTGTGGTAATAAAGATTGTGTTTTTTCAGGTAAAAATTGAGGGTATAAACGTCCAGAAGCGCCTATTTTTACAGGTATATTTATAACACTATTTTCAGTTGAATTTAATATTAGTGAATTTTTTAATTCAACTAAAAATACCTTATTATCAATTAATAAATTATGGGATATTTTACCATCTTTATTAATTAATACTTCGAGTATGGCACTCTTATTGTCTTGCATTATAGCAAGAAGCTCTGGAGATGGCTTAGCTATTTGTATAATCGGAAAATTTTCTGATGTTGGCAAAAGATTATTTATATTAAAAAAACTAATTAGATTGTTCATTCTTTAAAATCCTTTGTGCAACAGAAATAATATCTAAAGCTGCTTCAGATTGAGGATAACGGCTAATAATTGTACTCTGGTTTCTAATAGAATCGCGTACACGAGTATCTTGGCGTATGATTCCTAAAAGAGGGGGCGATATTTTTAAAAATTCACGACAAGCTTTATCTAATATCTGATACGCTCGCATTCCCTCCTCTATTGAATTTACTTGATTGATAACAACATTTATAGATGTTCTTGGATTACGTGTTGTTATTAGTTTAATTAGGGCATAGTTATCCGTTATTGATTGGGGCTCATCAGTACAAATGATAATAGCTGACTGACACATACTAACTAAAACCTTTGCTGAATTTGCTGGGCCAGAACTCGTATCTAAAATCATTTTATCATAATTTTGTGCCCAAATATTTAAGTCATCGCCTAATATTTGTAGCCGACCAATAGACATTGTTGATAATCCTGACGAACCAGGGTTACCTATGGCAATGTCAAAATGACCTTTATCATAATTAAAAACCACCTGATTAAGGCTTTTATTTCCATAAATAACTGCGTCAAGATCATTAGCAAAATCAAGTCCTAACTGTATCTTGGTATTATTTAACCCACAATCACCATCAAACAATATAACCTTTTGTTTGAATAAACTTAAAGCATGAGCTAAATTAATTGAAAACCAAGTTTTGCCACTTCCTCTACGACCAGAAACTACTGCAATCATATTTTTACCTTTATTGGCAGAAGCTTCCTCGGCTAGTATTGCAGAATTTATCTCACTATTTGTCATGATTTTTATATTTGACCTACAGTTTTAATTTTGGCTTTGGGATGAATCTCATTTTGTGACATTACTACACTTAGCGGACGGAAACGTTCAATTATTGAGCGGACAAAAGGTCTTATATTAGGACTTGTTAATATTACAGGACTTTCACCTTTAACTGCTAAATCTTCTAAAATATTACGAACTTTTGTAATAAAAGACTGCAACATAGTTGGTGCCATAGCCAGTTGTTTATCATCTCCATCTCCGATTATTGCTTGAGCAAAATTTTGTTCCCATTCTGCTGATAAAGGAACAAGCGATATAACGCCAAACTCATTAGCATAAGCATTTGATAACTGACGAGATAGACGAGCTCTAACGTGCTCAGTTATTAACATTAAGCTATGTGTTGTAGTAACAGCTTCGGATATTCCCTCTAAAATAGTTGGCAAATCACGAATTGATACACGTTCTTGTAACAAGTTTTTAAGAATACGCTGTACAGCTGCCAAGCTAATTTTATTAGGAATTAAATCTTTAACTAGTTTTTGGTGTTCTTTATCCAGTTCATCCAATAATTTTTGGGTTTCGGCATAAGATAATAATTCTGGCATATTTTCTTTAACTAGTTCTGTAATATGAGTTGTTACAACGGTAGCTGGATCTACTACGGTATATCCTCTAAACATTGCCTCTTCACGATATGAAGGATCTATCCACATTGCTTTTAAACCAAACGTTGGTTCTGATGTTTCTTCACCTGGTAAATTAATTCGGTCTCCTCTCGGATCCATAACTAGTAACTGAGTTGGTCGTAATTCACCTCTACCTGATTTAACCTCCTTTATATAGATATTGTATTCATTTGCTTCTAGTTGCATATTGTCTTGAATACGGATTGAAGGCATTACAAATCCTAGCTCTGATGCTAGAGCTCTGCGCAAGGCTTTTATTTGGTCGGTTAATTTACGATTAGTATCTTCATTAATTAATGGTAATAATCCATAACCAATTTCAAGTCTAATTAAATCAACCTTTAAAACATTAGCTATTGGTTCATCTGTCATTTTACTTATAGCAGATTGCTTTTGCTCTTGCTCCATAACAGCTTGAGCTTGTGCAACTTGCTCTTGTTGACGTTTTTGAAGATAATAAGCTGTACTTCCTGTTAAAACAGCTAAAATAACAAATGGAATAGCAGGTGTTCCTGGTAACATTCCTAGAGCAACAGCCAAACCTGAACTCATACCTAATGCTTTAGGATAATTGGCTACTTGTTCAAACAAAACTTTATCTGTTGATTCTGTCATACCTGCTTTAGAAACCAGAATACCCGCAGCAACAGATACTATCAAAGCGGGAACTTGACTTACTAAACCATCACCAACAGTTAGTCTTGTATAAGTTTCACTTGCTTCAGAAAATCCCATATCATTTTGAACCATACCTATAATAATACCAGCAATGATATTAATAAAGGTAATCAATAAACCAGCTATAGCGTCTCCTCGTACAAACTTAGAAGCACCATCCATAGCTCCATAAAAGGAACTTTCTTTTGATAAATCTTCTCTTCGTTGCTTTGCTTCTTCTTCGTTTATTAACCCTGAAGATAAATCAGCATCTATTGCCATTTGTTTGCCTGGCATAGCATCTAAAGCAAAACGAGCAGCAACTTCAGCAATACGTCCTGAACCTTTGGTAATAACAATGAAATTTACTAAAACTAAAATAGCGAAAACAATTACACCTATAACAAAATTGTTTCCCATAATAAAACCACCAAATGCCTTAATTACCTCACCTGCAGCATCTGGTCCCATATATCCTCTAGATAAAATGAGTCTTGTTGATGCCAAGTTTAAAGCTAAACGAAACATTGTGGTTATTAATAAAACTAGAGGAAATGCGCTAAATTCTATAGGCCGCTCAATAAATATTGCCATCATTAAAACAACACATGACATAGTTATTGACAATGCCAAAGATATATCCAAGAGCCATACAGGCATTGGCATAATTAATATAACTAGCATTAAAATTATTGCTAAAGCAAACAATAAATCACCGCGCTTGGCCGAGTTTAAGAACATATCCTTAAACGATAAACCAAGACTATTTATTGCTGTAGGTTGTTTTGCCATTTATGTCTGCAGTCCTTAATTTGATGAAGGGATATTGTATCCCTCCTCCTGATATTGTTTTAGCTTATTGCGTAGTGTACGAATAGATATGCCCAAAATAGTAGCCGCTGTAGAACGGTTCCAAGAAGTGTTTTCAAGAGTATCCAGTATAAGTTTACGTTCTACTGCTGCAACGGTTTGTCCTACTTGAGATGGTGCTATTTCATTATTGCCTTTTATTGCTGTTTTATCTTGTAATATAACAGCATTTTCATCAATTTCTTCACCTGTTGAAAGCAATACTGCACGATGCATTGTATTCTCTAGTTCTCGAACATTTCCTGGCCATAGATAGTTTAAAAGCATTTCTTCTGCCTTTGATGATAAATCCTTCATAGGCAAATCATTAAGTTCAGAATATTTTTTAATAAAGTGTTTTGCTAAAACTATAATATCACCTGGTCTATCTTTTAGATCGGGAATATTTAAATTAATGACATTTAAGCGATAATATAAGTCTTGACGAAAAGTTCCATCTGCAACACATTTTTCAAGGTTGCGATTTGATGTAGCAATGATACGTGTGTCAACTTTTATTGGAGCTTTACCTCCTAATCTATCTATTTCTTTTTCTTGAATTGCACGTAGTAGTTTTGCCTGTAAACCTATGTCCATTTCAGATATTTCATCAAGCAATAATGTACCGTTTGATGCTTCTTCAAATTTACCTATACGCCTAGCAACTGCTCCTGTAAAAGCACCTTTTTCATAGCCAAACAGCTCTGATTCCAACAGTGCTTCTGGTATAGCTGCACAGTTTACAGCAACAAATTTTTGGTTTGCCCTTTTAGAATTATCATGAACAAATCGTGAAAAAATTTCTTTACCTGTACCTGACGAACCAGTTAATAAAACGCTAGCTTCAGATGGTGCTATTTGCTTGGCCATTTTTAAAATAGCTTCGGTTTTTTTATCGCCATATATAAGAGCGTGATTTTCTCGTGTTGCAGCAGCCAATACAGCTCCAATTAATTCTGGATCAGGAGGGAGAGGGATATATTCTCTAGCTCCAGCTTTAATTGCTTTTACAGCCAAAGATGTATCGTTAGCTACGCCACAAGCAACGACCAAAACATTAATACGTGCATTCTCTAAAGAAGAAATAAGTTTGTGTACATCTAAGGTTACATCTACCATAACTAATTCTATAGTTTTGCCAGAACATAAAATATCTAAAGCTGCTTCTACACTATCAGCCAAAGATACTTGTCCTCCTTTGGATATGGCAATTTTACTTGCTGCACCAATTTGTCCATTTAATGTTCCGACAATAAGTAGCTCCATATCTATTAACCCTATTTATTACTTGCTTTAACAATTTCGGTCATAGTAATGCCTAGCTTGTCATCAACCACCACTACTTCTCCTCGAGCAACTAAACTATTGTTAACATAAATGTCTATAGCCTCGCCAACTTTGCGATCTAATTCAATTATTGCTCCTTTATTAAGTTTCATTAATTGACTAACTTTCATACTTGTTTTACCAAGAACAGCCGAAACTTTTACTGGAATATTATAAACAGCCTCTAAATCTGAGGTTGAAGTTGGAATATCAAAATCTTCTACTCCTACATCTTTGCGCAAAATTGGTTCATCATCCAATACTGATGTTTCACTAATTTCATCTAATTCTAAATTATTATCCATTTTCCCTCTCTTCTGTATTATCATTAACTAAATCATCTATCTTATTTAAAATTTTTGAAGTACTTCGTTCAACACCTCCAGATTTCCATTCTACTCGACAATCAGATATGCCTAAAGAAGTGTCTTTATGTACCGAAATTTTGCCTTCAAAATCATTTTGTTCTGCTAAACGTCCCAAACTATTTGCCACTAAAGCTACAGCATCAGGATGGAAAGCAAATGATAATGTGTCTTGAGCAGCAAAATTAGCAAAATTATCTGACAAAAAACTTTTAATTTCAGCTTCTGCTCGCTCACGTTCTAATGTTGGTAATATTTTTCTCACCAACTCTACAGCAAACCTTAAACTTGATACTTCTAAATCTTTTTTCTTTTGGTCTAAATCAGTTAAAATAGTTAATAGTTTATTCTTGATATCTTCTAATAATATGTTTTGCTTTTCTGTTTCTTGTTCTAGAGCTTCTTGAAGTCCTTTTTGATACGACACCTCTTCCGCTTGACGAATAGCTTCTTTTAATTCATCTTCCGAGTATGTTATCTCATTAACTATAGGCTGCGTAAAAATATTTTCTGGCTCGACCTCAGGTTCTGCTTCTATAATGGGTTCCACCTCTGTAATAATGTCTTGTTCTAATTCATTTTGAACTTCTACTATAGTATCTTCTACCTGTTCTACAACGATATTAATATCTTCATCATTGTCAATTTGTGTAGGTATATTAATTTCACATACTTCTGTAACAATATCAGTTTCAACGCCTTTTTCTTTGTTATCTTCGACAACAAAGTTATCAAACATGTATTTCTGATAATTTACCACTTAATACTAATTCCCTTATTAATAAACTAATTCATCGCTGTCTTTACCCTCAGAAACAACTATTTCTCCGCTATTAGCTAAATCTTTAGCTGTAGCAACAATATATTGTTGAGCTTCTTCGACATCACGCATACGAACAGGTCCCATTGCATCCATATCTTCTTTAATAATTTTACCCGCACGAGTAGACATATTGTTGAAGAATAAATCTTTGAGAGTATCTGAAGCTCCTTTTAGAGCGACAGCAAGCTTGTCTTTATCGACATTACGCAATAATATTTGGATACCTTGAGAATCAATCCTAGTAAGATCTTCAAAAGTAAACATCAAAGACTTAACTCGTTCAGCACTTTCACGATTGCGCTCTTCTAAAGCATCCATAAAACGATTTTCTGTATTTCTATCTAATGAATTGAAAATATCGGCAATTAGCTCATGAGCATCACGACGAGTAGATTTTGACAAATTGCTCATAAACTCTTTGCGTAAAGTTTTTTCCAAACTATCAAGAACTTCTTTTTGAACAGAATCCATTCTTAACATACGCATAACTATTTCCATTGCAAAGTTTTCTGGAAATAAAGCTATCACTTTTGCCGCGTGTTCTGCTTTGATTTTTGATAAAATAACTGCAATGGTTTGAGGATATTCATTCTTTAAATAATTAGCCAGAACATGTTCATTAACGTTACCTAGCTTATCCCACATTGTACGTCCAGCTGGGCCTCGTATTTCTTCCATAATTATGGAAACCCTATCTTTATCCAAGGCTTTGGCTAACAATCTTTCGGTACTTTCATATGTTCCAACTAGACTACCTGTATTAGTAATTTTTTCATTAAATTCTACAATCAACTGTTCTATAATATTGGAATTGATCTTACCTAAAGAAGCCATGATTACAGACAATTCTTTAATTTCTTCATCATCCATTAAAGAGAAAAGACTTGCTGAACGCTCCTCATCAAGAGAAAGCATTAAAATTGCTGCCTTTTGTTGACCAGATAATAGATTGTAATCATCAATAACATTTTGCTTCATAACCATTGTTTTTAACCTTCGTTATTATATAACCAAGAGCGAATAACATTGACAGCTGCATCAGGATTCTTTTCAACTGTTGAATTAAGACTCTTCAAAGAAGATACCTTAATACGTCCATCCACCTTATTAAGATTAACTAGCTCTTCTGCTGTTTCATCAAAATTATCACTTAAGAAATTAGAGAGCAGTAAATTATCTTCTTCAGTGCCAGATGAAATTAATTTTTCTGCTGGGTTGCTATTTGATACTTCAAATGCATTGTTAATCAGAGGCCTTATAACTAGTAAAATAACTAATATAGCAACAATTGCAACTCCTAAACCTTCAGCCATACGCATCAATTCTGATTTACTGAATCCCATGTAAAGAGTTTCTGGTAATGCTTCTGTTTCATCAATAAATGAGGAGAATCTTATATTTTCTACTTCAACTAAATCTCCTCTATTTGCATCATATCCAACAGCCGCTTTAACTAAATTGGTTAGTCTTTCCATTTCTTCAGCTGTACGAGGTTGATATACTAAGCGTCCTTTTTCGTTTCTTTTATAAGTACCATCAACTGAAACCGCAGCTGTAACACGACGAATCGTACCTGTATTTTTAATTTTGTTACGAACCACGCGAGAAATTTCATAATTAATAGTTTCTTCAGTTTTAGAAATTGTACCAAAACCATTACCAAAAGTGGGAAATGAACTATCTCCATTAGGAATATTTTGCCCTACCGTAACAGGCTGTCCTGCCTCTTGCCCAGAAGTTCCCTCTTCTGTCATACTTGCTTGTGAACGAACCACTTGACTATCTGGATCATAAATTTCTTCATTAGTAACAACTTCATCAAAATCCATCTCCAAATTGACCTGAGCTTGAGCTTTTCCAACTCCTAGGCTTTTTTCCAACACTTCTTGTAAACGCCTATTCATTTTCTGCTCTTGTTCTAAACGCATAGCCTCATTTGAAGACTTTTTAACGATCTCGTTCTGTTCTTCACTAAACTCTGTCAATAAATTACCATTAGAATCAACTATTGAAATATTTTTCATATCAAGTTTTGGAACTGCTGCGGCAATTAACTTCTGAATAGATTGAATACTATGAGCACTTAATGAACCATCTTTAGTTTTAATAACTACCGAAGCCGAAGGAGTCTGCTCTTCACGAGAGAATAACTCGCGCTTAGGCATAACCAGATGTACTCGTGCTGAACGAATATTATCAACAGACATTATTGTACGAGCTAGTTCCCCCTCAAGAGCTCTCAACAAATTGACATTTTGAACAAAATTGGTTGAACCTAAAGCATCTGTGTTATCAAAAACTTCGTATCCTACATTAGCACGAGTAGAACCTAAAGCGAGATCAACCGTGTCTAAACGAAGCCTATTAACGTCTTCTACAGGAACCCAAACCTCTGTTCCATTTTTTTCAAGCCGATAATCAATATTGGCAGAATCGAGTTTATCAGCTATCTGTTTTGCATCTTCTAGTTCTAAATCAGAATACAAAACAGCATAGTCACTTCCGCTCATCTGAACGGTAACATAAACAAAAAAGCTAATTAAAAAGATGATAATAGCTGCGATTGATGCCATTTTAGATGGCGACATACTTTTGATTGTTTGCAAGATATTATTCATAGATTCCCCAATCTATAACTAAAATAAACAATTATAAATTCGTCAGCATATAGCTGTACGAATCTTCCCCATTTATTTATCATTTAACTTAAAAAACTCGATTAGTTAACCATTTATTTTAGATATTAACAGCTTGGCATAAAAATACCACATATCAAAAAGAAGAAGGACTTAGTAATAAAGTCCTCCTTCCAAGTTTTAGGAATATTTTTAATAATTAGACTAAGTTAGTCAATTCTTGGAGCATTTCATCAGCTGTAGTCATAATTTTACCTGCAGCCGAATAAGCTCTTTGAACAACAATCATGTTAGAAAATTCGGTAGCCAAATCAACAGTTGAGCTTTCAAGAGAACTTGATACAATTTCACCTGCTCCACCTGTTGTTGCCTTTGTCAATAAAGGATTACCTGATTCAGTTGTTGCAATCCAAACATTGTTATTCAAGGCCTCCATACCATTTGGATTTACGAATAATGCTAGAGGAATGATTGCTATTGGACGAGTTTCACCATTTGAAAATACAGCTGTTACAACACCATCATCACCTACGGTTACACCAGCATAGCTACCAAATGTTGCACCATCTTGATTAATATAACTAGTAGAAAAACCTCCTGACAAGTTAGTTAGACCCGAAGATACATTTTCTTCGCCCATATTAAGCGAAATACGCACACCATCACCAAGTTTGATATCACCTGTCATATCTTGAGCTCCATTAGCCCAGTATATTTCCATATTCTCAACATTTATAGTCTTAGGGGTACCATCTGAATTAAACATAACTGCAGGAATTAGATTACCAAGTTGGTCAACATCATCATACTTAAATGTGTTAGTAATAATTGTTGTTGGTTCAATTGGATTAGTATAACCAATACCACTAATATAAGCAGAATCTGCAGTTATTCCTGTTATATCAATTTTAATATCTTCACCTGTTGAAGATGGTAAAATTTGTAAGGTTTTGCCACTGGCTATAAATCTTTCAGGCTCAGCAACTCCAGAATCTTGTAGTGCTTTTACCAAATTTGCAACATTAGTAGCCATATTGGTACTTGGACTAATAAAAATGGTATTATTTGTTGTTCCACCACCTGGAAGCGTCACTGTATCACCATTCACTCCTGTTGTATTAAACACAAATGTTACACCATCAATAGTTACCATATTTCCATTCACAATATTAGTAACATCAACATAAGCACAATTTTTAATTAGATTATCAATCGCTTCTAAAGTAAATGTTCCATGTGGAAGGCCTGAAGAATCGTCAATATTTGCTGCTGATTGTAAACAAGCTAATGTTCCACTACAATCAAATTCCAACTTATCACCTGTAACTGATTGTTCAACCTTGATAGCATTTCCATCAATAGTGAAACGACCTGCATCACGTATTTCTTGTGTAATAGCAGTCATGAAAGATTCTAAAACATCTTTTATAGAGTTTGCATTAGCAATATTAACAGCTATATTACCTGCTGCTGTTGTTGAACCAGTCTGGGTATTTGCATTATTTACAAATTCAAAAGATGTATCATTAATTTTAATTATAGAACCTTCGGCTGGAATATCTGTAAATTCCATTTGAGCCATTGAAGAATACACCAACCCTTTGTCTGTGTACAAATTAATTGCTGCGGCGCCAGATGGAATAGATGTACTCAAACCCCAAGAATTTGCAGACTCCTTGGTATAATCTAAGCTAATATTGCTTGGATTACCAAGACTATCATAAATTAATGTTGAAACAGAATGTGTTTCACCTATGTTTGAGCTTGATGGTAAATTTGCACCAAATGCAATCTGTGTTGTAGGAGTTGCAGTACCACCAATATTTGATAGATTGATGCCTCTTAAGTTATTTTCATCAACAATATTATCGTTAATGTAAACTGTTTCTCCTGCATCATTCTTATAAGCTTTCATATAAATGATACCATTAATCTCAACAGTAGATGCTGATGCTGTACCATCCCAAGGCATCAAAGACCATGCTTGAGCATAATAACCACCAGAATTTACTAAATAACCTGTTTCATCTTTTAGAAAATCACCAGCTCTAGTATAAGCCCATGTTCCATCACCAACACCTGATGAATTAACAACAAAATAGCCTGCACCACTAACAGCTAAAGAAGTTGTTGACGAAACAGATGATAACAAACCTTGTGCATCAATATTTTGAGAGGTATGCGACTGTACACCACCTGCAGAATATTTGCTTGATGAAACTTGCTTTGTTACCAATGTTGAAAAAGACACATTATTTGTCTTATAACCGATTGTATTCATATTGGCGATATTATCTGCCACAGCCCCCATTGCGCTTGATTGCGCCCCTAGGCCTGAAACACCGGCTTGTAATGCACCTAAAATACTCATTTTTCTTCTCCTAAAACTTTTTTATTTACGCTATTTGCGATTTAATTTCTTCTAAAATATTGCTATTTTCTGAAGATGAACCGTCTTCTTTCTTGAGTTCGGCAATTAATTCTTTCCAATAGTTTTCATCACGAGATGTAACTACATAATCAAGAGTTGATGTAACAGCATCTCCAAGACCTAAATAGATACCACTATCGTCACTAGCAACACCTGTTACTCGTCCAAACACTGTTGTTGTTACTGCAGCAGATGTTTCGCCTGATGGAACAGTTGTGTTTACCACAATTTGATAAGCCCCGTCAGGAAGTTGTTCACCAGCTGAATTTTTACCATCCCAAACGAAATCATGAGCACCTGCTGAATTTTCTCCGATGGTATTGTAAACAACATTACCATTAGCATCTTTAACCACTATTGTACATTCTGATACATTTTTACTCAAAGTGTAGGTAGCTTTGCCTACACCGCCATCAAGAGGCATCATATCACCAATGGCTTGAACTGTTTTACCAACATAAGTTGATGCTTGGACACCAAGATTGTAAATAGATAAATTAAGCAAATTATCCAACTTAGTGTTAGTTTGAATAGCTTGTTCAACATTGGAATATTGCACTAACTGATTGGTATATTCAGCAGCATCCATTGGATCTAATGGATCTTGATATTGCAGTTGTGTTGTAAGCATTGTCAAAAAAGTATCCATATCTGCAGACAAAGTTTGAGTTGCAGACGAACTTTTATTTGCACTACCATTTATAGATGTGATGATTGAGCTTAAATCTGTCATAGCTTTATCTCCCCATTATTTCTTAAACCCTGATATTTAATCCTAGTATAGGATCGTAACCAAGGTTATCATTACCAGCCATACTCTCAGCTTCCTGCTCCAAAGTATCGCCAATAAACTTTAACAGACCAGTATCATCTTTCTGTTGTTCTCTGGCTTGATTTTCATTCTGAAAACTAAAACTAAAGCTCCTGCTATCAGTATCATATCCAGCATCGCTAAATGCTTTAGCTAGGCTAGATACATCTTTTTGCAACATATCCATCGTTTCTGGACGGCTAGAAATAATATCTGCATGCAATTTACCATCTTTAGCAATATGCATTTTTATCTGAATTTTACCCAAATCTTCTGGTTTGAGTTGAATATCAATAGTATCAATTCCTTTAACGGCTGATTTTGTAATATTAACCTTAATCTGCTCAACAACTTCTTTTCCCACACCTTTAAATGCTTCACGAGAAGTTGCCTCATTTAGTTTAGCAAATGTTTCATTTCTTGAGATATTGGCATTTTCGAAGACAACCTCTTTACCCGAAACACTTAAAATATTTGCATCGGACGCAACTGCTTTAACTACAGTATCTTTAGAAGTTGCTGCATCAACAAAAGCCACTGTTTTAGTGTTATCAAAAGAGGGGGTTACTAAAGGTTTTTCAACCTGTGTTATCGTCTCAACATCTGCGGACAAAACATCAACATTATCTTCAGATACAACCGCATCAACATCTACCGATTGAAACAATGAATCAATTTCAAAACGATTTTGAATTATATCTTTAGCTACAGTATCGGCAATTTTTGCCTCTTTGACAACCACTTCTACTTTAAGTTTTTTGTCTGTGCCAATTTTCTCATCCAACATTTTAGCCTGTTCCACAAGCAAAGCATCTTCTTCTGTTAGCAACTTAACATCGTTTTCAACCACAGCTGTTACAGCATCGGTTCTGGCAATTTTATCATCAACCTTGTTTTCTTCTATAACCACACCTGTTTTGATTTCTGTATCAACTATTGGCAAATTCTCAACTATTGTAGCAACATCTTCCGCTACTACAGGCTGAAGATTATTATCGACGACGTCAATTACTGGAAGCGCACCCATAACATGAGCTACAACGACATCGTCTAAAGATAACTCCTCGCTTTCGACATTTTCTGTCTCACTGCCTATTATTTCTGATGACTGCCCTTCTTTGCTTACTTCAGCTTCTGCCTCTTCAACAGCATCTTCTTTTTGTTTAACTTCATTAGATGAGGATGTTTTATCCTCTTTTACAGTTGCATCACTACTTTTATTATCAACATTTTGATTAGAAGACGACTCATCGCCCCTGCTTTCCGTAGCTTTTTTGTGTTCCTTCTTCACTTCCTTTTTAACAAACACTTCCTCTTTTTGCTTTACAGCATCTTTATCTTTAAAGCTTCTTTCAACTTTTAGCTCAACAGACTTTTCAGCGCTTGAAGTGTTTTCTTGTTGTTGCGACTTTAAAATATCAGCAAAACCATCTTGAGATGATGCCAACATTGTATTTGCATCTGTCTTAAAACCAAACATTGTTGCTAATAAACTATTTCTATCTTGTATTTCCATAGGATAAATTCCTTGAAAAAGTTAAACCTGAGTAACTACATGCAAGATGCGTGCCAATTTTTAAAAAGCACTTACTTAATAACAATTTATACCATCTATAAAAAAATGCTTTTTTTACTGTTTTTGTGTGTTTTTTTGTAAAAAAATAGGTGTTTTTATGCAAAAATGAGCATTTTTTATTGTTTTTTTGATATTTTCTGATATTGTGGTTTTTAGCTACAATAAAGAAAGAGAGAAAATTAATGACAAATGCTATTGATACTAAAATTATTGGTAAGTTAGCCGAGATTTTGAATAAAAGTAATTTGGGCGAGCTTGAATATGAAGATGAAACATGCCGTATTAAACTTAAAGGTATGATGGCAGGAGCAGTTGTTCCTACAACTGTTGTTGCTCCTACAGCACCTGTTTTACCAGCAACGCCAGCGGTTTCTCCTGTCGCAAATTCTAAAGACGATAATTTTTCTATTGATAGTTATTCAGATAATGCTGGCACTGTAAAGTCTCCTATTGTTGGTGTAGTATACTTGTCACCAGACCCAACTAAACCAGATTATGTTGGTGTAGGTGATAGTGTTAAGGAAGGAGATATTGTTTGCCTTATTGAAGCAATGAAAACCTTTAATCCCGTTAAGGCGCATCGCTCTGGTACAGTTACCAAAATTTTGGTAGAATCAGGCGATCCCGTTGAATATGGCGAATCTTTGTTAGTTATTGAGTAAGGCGTAAACTTATGTTTGAAAAAGTTTTGATTGCAAATCGCGGTGAAGTAGCTTTAAGAATCCATCGTGCTTGCAGAGAAATGGGAATTAAAACAGTAGCTGTACATTCTGAAGCAGATGCAAATGCTATGCATGTTCGTTTGGCTGATGAGGCTGTTTGTATTGGCCCTGCTCGCTCAACTGATTCTTATTTAAATAAGTCTGCTATTATCTCGGCTGCTATAATTACTGGTGCTGATGCTATTCATCCTGGTTTTGGATTTTTGTCTGAAAATGCTGATTTTGCCGAAATGGTTGAAGAACACGGAATAACATTTATCGGTCCTAAACCTGAGCAGATTAGAATGATGGGTGATAAATTGCGCGCTCGCGAAGCTGCTATTAATTCTGGTTTACCTGTTATTCCAGGGTCTCCAGCACTCGCTACTGTTGAGGATGCAAAAAAATGGGCTTTAGAAATTGGTTATCCAGTAATTATTAAAGCTAAAGCTGGTGGCGGTGGAAAGGGAATGAAGGTTGCCTTTAACGAAACAGAAATAGAAACTGCTTATACGATGGCTAGAGCTGAGGCTAAGGCTTCTTTTACTAGCGATGAGGTTTATATGGAAAAATATTTACAAAAGCCTCGTCATATTGAAATTCAAGTATTAGCTGATACTTATGGTAATGTTGTACATTTGGGTGAGCGTGATTGCTCAATACAGCGCAAAAATCAAAAAGTTATTGAGGAAACACCATCGCCAGCCCTTAATCAACAACAACGTGCAGAAATTGGGGAAATTGCTCGTTCTGCAGTTGAAAAAATTGGTTATTCTAGTGCTGGAACATTAGAATTTTTGTTTGAAGATGGTAAATTTTATTTCTTGGAAATGAATACACGTCTACAAGTGGAACACCCTATTACTGAAGCTGTTACGGGTATTGATATCGTTCGTGAACAGATAAGAATTGCTAATGGCGCTAAGCTTGGCTATACTCAAGATGATATTACTTTTTCTGGGTGCGCAATAGAATGTCGTATTAATGCAGAAGATCCATCAACTTTTGCTCCAAATCCAGGTAAAATTACTGAATGGCATGCTCCTGGAGGACTTGGTATTAGAGTTGATTCTGAAATATATTCAGGATATAAAATTCCGCCATTTTACGACAGTATGATTGCTAAGCTTATTGTCAGCGGTAAGACGCGTAATACTGCATTGATGCGTTTACATAGAGCTTTGGAGGAATTTGTTATTGACGGTATTAAAACAACAATTCCTTTACATCAAAAAATTATTTCACGACCAGATTATATTGATGGAATGTATAATATTCATTGGTTGGAAGATTTATTAGAGAAAAAATAATCTAACAAAAAGCATCTCAAAATGAGATGCTTTTTTGTTATACAAAGATGATTCGAATCCACTTAATTTTGCGGTAATATAATACCAAAATACATATTAAAATTAACTAAAATTTTACCTTTTTTTACGATTCGAATCTCGAGTCGCCAATAAAAATGTTTCACAAATAAATAAAGCAAAAACAATACATTAGCACCTATGAAACATTTTTTTGTTTGATTTGATATTGTTTGGGCTTGCAAAATATGATATAATGAAGGTGTAGTGTAAATAGAAGCACCACAAGTAATGTGAAACTTTATATATGGGAGAAAAGCCATGTCTACTATTACATTAACCGCTAGTATGCGTTCAAACCTCGCTTCCTTAAAATCAATTCAAAAACAAATGGATACAACTCAAGAGAGACTTTCTACTGGTAAGAAGGTTAACTCTGCTATTGATAATGCTTCAAGTTTTTATCAGGCACGTTCTTTGACCAATCGTGCTGCTGACTTAGATTCTTTGTTGGACAGCATGGGACAAGGTATTCAAACAATTCAAGCTGCTAATGAGGGTATTGAAGCTATCACAGCTTATGTTGATCAGTTAAAATCTGTTGCTACATCTGCTGCTGCCCTTGATGCTACAGCAGATGGATATGCAGATGAGTTAGAAGGATACCAGAATCAATATAATGCTATCTTAAAAGAAATTGGCACTGTAGCTAAAGATGCTGGTTATCAAGGTGTTAACTTGTTAAAAGGTAATACTTTGACAGTTATGTTTAACGAAACACGCAGCCATTCTTTAGTTATTGAAGGTGATGATGTTGCAACAAAAATGGCTGAAGCTGGAGCATCTGGTTTTGCTTGGGATTCAACTTCTGGAGCTGGAACTATTGCCTGGGAAGATGCTGACGATGTTACTGCTGCATTAGATGCTATTGTTGATGTAACAAGCTATCTTCGTGGATATGCAACAGAGCTTGGTAATAACTTCACAATCATCGAAACACGCCAAAACTTTACTGAGGCAATGGTAGATGTGTTAGAAACTGGTGCAGACAACTTAGTACTTGCAGACATGAACGAAGAGTCAGCTAACTATCTTGCTTTGCAAACTCGTCAGCAATTGGCTATTAATTCGTTGGCTTTGGCATCGCAATCTGCACAATCTGTCTTGAGCTTGTTCTAAACATTCGCAGGATGATGTTTGTCGAAGGGGCGGTCTTGATAACCGCCCCTTTTGTTTATTAGAAATGGTATCTTACACCAATATTTCCTTCAGTAATATAATCCATAAAATCGCCGCCAATTTGGGTCCATCTGACCATTGCGCGCAAGGTTAGGTGTTTACTAAGCCAAATTTGAAATCCGCCGCCCAAACGATAAGCCACAGCAGAATCTTCAAAAGTTTTACTAGTTGAACGAAGTTCGCCTGATGGAGCAATGTTTTCATAAGCCACTACTTTAACTTCGGCTTCGGCATCATATTTACCAACACCTATTGAAGCAATGAATTCAATATAATCATTTATGGGAATATAACCCAACAAATCTAAACCTAGAACTTTATAACTAACCTCGTATTCACCACGGGCAAACTCTGGATATTGAGTATAGCTCTCAGTATATACCACCTTGTTTTCATCTAAAGATGTTTGATAAAAAGCCTCAATACCTATGTTGCGATGTGGACGCCAACCTAAGTTTAGCGAAATAGAGTTTAGATTACGATCAAAAGAACCTGAATCGGAAACAAAACTCTTGCCATCAGTTAAAGCTGATTCAATTGTAAAGTCTTCATCTGTATATGAGGAATAGCCAATAACATAATCCGCACCAACATAAATAGAACCAAAGTCACGTCCTTTTTTTTGCTGTTTTACGATATGAGCAGGATAGTTATTACCCCCATTAGCTTGAGGCCGAGCTGCTACTTGTTGCATTTGTTGTTGCTGAACAGGATATTGATAAGCTTGAGTAGGATAATAGTAACCTTGTTGCGCTGACGGATAATAGACTGGTTGCTGTTGAGAATAGTAGCCTGGATCATAATAATTTTGAGCCGATGCATAAAATGATAAAAGCAACGACGTTAATAGGGTTATATAAAAATTTCTTTTTTTCATTAATTACTTTCCTTAGACCTAAAACCCTTTTTAGAACAAGAAACGAATACCAACCGAAAATTCTTGTAAATTTTTGATTGTATCAGTATTGAGTTTGATATAGCGATACATCGTTCTTAAAACTAGACCTCTTGCAATATTAACCTGCATACCAACACCAACGCGCCACGCAAGAGAATCATCGCTAAAATCACTAGTCATTCTATCGACCGCAGGCGAACCTGTTCCACCCTCAAGATAGTGCACTTCGAAGGTAGCTTCGTTGTCAAAATTATATTGTCCGAGACCAACGAATGCAATGAAATCAAAATAGTCAGTAACAGGAAGATAGCCTAACAAATCAACACCATAGGCCTGATATTTGGTAACAAAAGTGTTTACAGTATGATGAGTTGGACTGTTAATAAGGTTGTTATTTACTTGAGTAACGACATTTTCATCATAAGAACGATTATAAAACGCCTCAATACCAAAATTACGATTTGGACGGACACCGAAAACTATACCAATATTGTCTTGATCATCAAGCATCTGGTTAGCAGGAACATTTAACCCATCAACCCCCGCAAATTGTATATGATCAAATTTGATATTATCACCAGTGGTATCTGTTTGTGTTTTATTATAATCGAAACCGACATAATATTTGAAGTTACGAGCTGTCTCAATAGCACGTTCGGCATTGTGTTTAACCTTACGCAAGTCTTTTTCCATTGTTTTGCCATAACCGTCATACATTGCGCTACATGGACACATAACAGTCTTACCTAAAACGACAGATCCATTAGCATCATAGCGTTCTTCAGGATTGCAAGGGCACCATTCGACACCATATAAATCGCCATATGACTGAGCATTTGCTTGGCAAATTTCCAAACAAAACAAGGCTAAACTAACGACAAAGCCTATTTTTTTCATTAAACTGCTTCCTAGTTTTTATATAAATTCTTAAGTATAAAGTAGAGTATAGGCTGTAAAAGTACAAGTAAGGCTTAATTTTATGCACAATTTTTAGAACAAAACCTCCATTGCTTTGCAACAATGGAGGTTTAAGATATTATGCAGTACTTATCCTCGACCACTTTCTGATTGTTTTGGTCGACTTATCCTTACATTTGCGTTCGC
Source organism: Alphaproteobacteria bacterium (assembly GCA_015062235.1). Taxonomy (GTDB): domain Bacteria; phylum Pseudomonadota; class Alphaproteobacteria; order RF32; family CAG-239; genus CAZU01. Next base: position 91,704 of record SUUZ01000004.1, read on the forward strand.
TAACTCTTTAATTTGTTTATCACGTTTTTTTGTACTTGTAGTATTACTTAAACGTCCTCTAAGCCAGTTTACAGTTCCTTGTTCGGCGGCCTTGTATATATCTTCTTCTTTAGTTCCTTTCTTTTTTGCTTGTTTAATAATATTCATACGATGAGCATGAAGTTGTCTAGCTAATTTTCGTTCTTCTTCATTAAGATCGGAAAATTTTTTAGGATCTTTACCTGCTTCTTTCAATTCTTTAAGTCCTTCTGGACGTAACCCTTTAATGTAGTCTGTAACATTTTGAAGATTAATTTCTTTATTATCTGAATTCTTTTTATTGTCTGAATTATTTTCATTTTCTTTGCCCTGTTCTGCAGTGGGCTGATTGCTATCCTCTACAGAAGGAGTTTTAATTGAATCCTCTATATTTGATGAAACAATACTTGAAATATCGCTTTCTACCTTAGATGCTTCATCTTGGGCATCTCCACTACCACTTCCTTGTCCATTTCCACTATCATTTTTCGGATGTGCGTCATTTTCTACTTCCTGCTTTGCTTCAGTGGAACTCTTACTTTCTACAACCTCCTTAACCTGTGTACCTATATTTTCTTTTCCTCTCATTTCTTCAGCTTGTTCAGGAGTAAGATCGCCTATTGCTTTTTCAAATAGTGCAGGGTCTTTTCCTATACTATCTTTATTTTCATATAGAATCTTATCTATATCGCATTCACCAAATGCAGAACCATCTTTACCCTGTACTTGCTCTAATTGTATCACTAAATCTTTATGTTCGTCTCTTAATTTTTGTATTGTATTTTTACGATCTCGTTCTTTCTCTATTCGTTTTAACACCTCTTCTTCATTGTTAATAGCTATACCTGCACTTTTTAAAGCGTTATAGCAATTTTCTACACCATATGTCCTATCTATTGTTATACTCTTAACACCAGCAGCTTTTATCGCTTCTGCCATTGTTTTTTCTTCTTCTACTGTTGGATAACGTCTATTTCCATTTTCGTCTCTCGCTTTTAAGACAAAGCTTCTCTTTTCTTTATCTTGAAGAAATTGAACTGTATGGCCTTTTGCGTTTTTATAGCTAATATTTTTCACATTTCCTTTTGAAGTAGAAAGATACGTATTTTCTCCCTCTTTCTCATATCCTGGTAATGTTTTCGCATCAATTTCAAATGGAGTATAATCCTCTTCATTTATATCTTTTTCTTCTTTTTGATTTCCTGCTATAGTATCCTTAGAAACATCATTTTCTTGTTTATGTTCCTCTGTTTGTGAATTTTCAGAAATTGGCGTTTCTACCTGTTTAGGATAAAAAATTTCCATTTGTTTATCAGCTTCTTCTTGAGATATTTCACCAGATTGTACTTTGTTATCTAATATTTGTTTTAAAACATCTTTACCTGTTACTTTGGTAAAACCACTTTCATCAGGTTTGCCTTTATGAGCTTTAAGATATGCTTTGTAGGCAGGGCAATTTCTAACATCATTTAAAGTATTTTTATTTATGCTATCAGCAACTTTATCTAATTGAGCTATATATTTTTCTCTAATATTTTCAACTTCAGGACTACGGATATTACCTGCATCTTCTATGGCTTGGTCATATTCTTTATTTAAAACAGTTATTCTGTCTTGGCATCCTTTGTTTACTTGTTCTATAACCTGTGTTACTGTATCGAAATAACGTTGTTGCAACTGGGTGCGACTACCTTCTGGAACTTTTGCTTTGTATTCTGTTCCAAGAGCAGCATATTGTTGCTTTATATCTTGAAGCTCTGTAATATTACCATTGGCGGTTAACCTTTTTATCAATTTATCAGTAGATGGTCTAAAAAGTTTTTTAGCTCTAAGCCCTAACTTTTGTCCAAAATCTTTACTAAACCACCTCAACTCACTGTCTCTGATTGTATCTTTAACATTGGTTTCTAATTGTTTTTTTGCACTTTCATATCTTCTAAGCTGACGATTAGCTAGCCATTGACGTGCTGAATAATAGCCTGATGCTGCTAAAATTGGATTACCACTCACTTTTTTGGTTGCCCAATAATCATCTGGATTAATATCTCTAATTGCTTTGTTTGTATCTCTTCTACGTTTGAATTGATACCATTTTGTTGATTCTAGCGAATCATAAAGTTGTGATCTTAAACCAGTGTGATCCTCTATGCCTTCATATTTATGCTTTGCAGCGATCTCTCTAGCTTTTATGATATCTTGGTAAAGATTGTCTTTGGCCTGAACTTTATCCATTTTAGCTAAAACATCTGAAAGACCGAGATCTAAATTAACAGTATGACCTTGCATTTGAGTAGAGGTCATAGCTTCAGCTCCACCTATCGGATAAACTTCGGTTTTCAATCTAGATAATAAATTTTGACTTTGAATTTCTTTGTATTGGTCAAATATACTTTTGAAATTACCTCTACCTTCGGTAAGAATTTTCTTAAGATTTTCTCTTCCTTTTTCGCTTAGATTAATCTCGTTGTCTTTGAGATATTGATTTAGCAGAAACTCAATATCTTCTTGTTTTTCCAAGGTTCCAGCATCTAATTGTTGAAGCAATTCTCTACGACGATTTTCTTTTTCATTTTTAAGTTCATCTGTATCTTTTGTTTCTTCTACCATTACTCGTCTCCTAGCTAGATGCCGCTTAAACTTATATGATTATTTTACTCTTTCCTTGTTTTTTTGTCAATTTTTAACGTTAAAACCATATTTATTTAACAAAATTGTAACAAATGGAAAGCTATATAACAGGTATAGTATTAGTAAAGCGTGAGATAGACACATTTTGTTATTGCATAAATGCACGAATATTGTTACCAAATGTTTGACGAATATAATTTGTTAACGGATTGATTTTTTCTTGAAAGTTTTCAGCATTAATTTGAGCTTGTAATATTTCATTAATTTTCATCTTGCTTTCTACTGCTTGACGACGTGTTGAAGCTTCTGCTACACCTCTTACAGAAGCAAGATTGTATAAAACATGAGCAAAATCTAGGTCTTTGTTATATCTTTGGCCTATTGCTAAAATATCAGCTAGAGTCATCATTGCTTCGGTATTGCCCTGTGACGATGAAAGACGTAAGTACTTTACTGCATTATTATAGTTTTGAGGAAAACCTCGACCATTAATATAGATATCAGCTAAAACAAATTGAGCCTCATCAAAACCTGCGTCTGCAGCAAATTTTATTAGTGGTGCCGCCTTGATATAATCTATAGGACGAGCCACACCTCTATAGTAAGCATAACCAGTCATAAACTTGGCTGCAGGATTGTCAAATTCTGATGCTTTTTCAAAATAATCTATAGCCTTTTTGATATCTTGCTTAGCCCCATTGCCACTGGCATACATAAAACCTATATTTACGGCAGCCTCAGGATTGCCTAATTCAGCAGCTTTTTCAAATAATATTGCGGCTTTGATAGGATTGCGAGAAACACCTATTCCTCCATAATAAAGGCTACCTAGGTTATTTAATCCTGTAGGATCGTTTTGTAGAGCGGCTTTGCCATAATATTCGAAAGCTTTGTCGTAATTTGGTGTTAATCCATTTTCACCATAAAGATAAGAATATCCAAGTATGAGTTGCGCTTGTAAATTTCCTTTGTCAGCTAGCTTGATAGTATCTTCAATTGTGGCAGGCTTTTTTTCTTCGCTATCAGAAAATATTTTTTCTGGCATTTTGAAATTGAGAAACGAAAACAGACTGTCTTTGTCCTCTTCTGCAGGTTTTGATGGAGCAGCTGCTTCTGATGTTCCCTCAAATAGTGAAATTACAGCTTCTTCATTTGCTAAAGCTGAATGTATTGATACGCATATACCTAGAAATATCAAAGATATTTTTAACATTTGAAGCCTCCTATCTGCTATTGTGGGATATTGTATAACAAATAAAGTTAATTTTTGAATAAAATGTTCTTCTAACAATGTAAAATTTATGTTATTATGAAAAATGTGCTTGATTTTTCGTTTTAAGAGTGTTAGAAACCAAAACATTAAATAGTTTAACCTTTAGAAATTGATGAAATGAGGTGATTTAAGTGGTTCAAGTTACTGTTATTGGTAATGATGTCGGACAATCTTTGAAAGTTTTGAAAAAGAAGATGCAACGTGAGGGTATTTTCCGTGAAATGAAATTGCGCCGTTGCCATGAGAAAAATTCTGAAAAGAAAGCTCGTCGCCAAGCTGAAGCTGTTCGTCGCGCTCGTAAACAGTTGCGTAAACGCTTAGATACTGAAGGATTCTAATCTGAAACTTTCTTATCAAATATAAAAAAAACCGCTCTTAAAAAGGCGGTTTTTTTATGTCTAGCTATCCCTAAGAAAACTTAGGGATAGCTAGGTTTGTATTATGCTACTTTGGCATCATAGCAGATATCTGCTCCTTCAATATCTGACTTGGTACCATTAGAACAATTGCTATCTACCTTAACAGCTAAAACTTGTTCTGCTATGTAAGATTTATTTTCTTCCAAAGCTAAAGCTAATTCTTGATTGTTTGTAGAATAAGTTAGCTCAATCCTATCGGAAATATTAAAATCTTTATCTTTACGTAGCGTTTGTACAAGACGAACAAAATCTCTAGCCATGCCTTCACGCTTTAGTGCATCCGTGACATTAGTGTCTAAAGTTACTAAAGCTTTGTTATCGGCAAAAGCTCGTCCAGCAACTCCATTTTTCATATCTAGACGGACTTCAAATAAATCTTTAGTCAAATTTTGACCTGCTATAGACAATGTTCCATCGTCATTAAGAGACCAATTACCTTGCTTATAAGCAGCCATAACTGCACCCATATCTTTGCCCAAAGCTTTACCCAACAATGGAGTATAAAGATAGATTTTTTTGTCAGCATAAGCAGACAAATTGTTATCAAACAAAACTTGCTTAACATTTAGCTCGTCTTTGATAATTTCGCTGTAGGCAGCTGATAATTCACGTCCAACTACTGTCAACGAATTTAGAGGCAAGCGATTGCGTAAGTTTTCTTCTTCACGAATAAATTTGGCTGCTGAACATAGGTCTTGTAAAAAGTCCATATCCTCAACTAAATTATTGTCAAAATTTATAGCTGATAAATCTGGATAGTCTGTTAAATGAACAGACTCTTCCATGGTTAATGTTTTGAATATATACTCTGAAACGAATGGTAATAATGGAGCTGTAATTTTGCTCAAATTAAGTAGTACTGTATACAAAACATCAAAAGCTTCTGCATTTCCTTCCCAAAAACGATCACGAGTACGACGAATGTACCAGTTATTTAAAACCTCAATAAATGAAGCAATTTCATTACATGCAATCGCTACATCATAACTATTGATACCTGTTCTTACTATGTCTGCTAATTTTTTTAGCTTTGATAAAATATAGTTATCAATAGCATAAGATGATGAAAATACTTCTTTAGCTTTATAATTTTCGGCATTGGCATAAAGTGTGAAGAAATAAAAGGCATTCCAAAGTGGAATTAGTGCAACACGAGCAGCCTTAGCGATTTCTTTACCTTCTTTATCAACGGCCAAGTTACCTCCTTTTAACACAGGCGAAGATACCAAAAACCAACGTAAAGCATCAGAACCTATTGTATCTAAGACCTCGTTAGGATCTGGATAGTTTTTTAGGCGCTTAGAAAGTTTTTGCCCGCCTTCCGCCATCAATAAACCAGTACAAATACAATTTTTGAATGCTGGACGATTGTGAAGCGCTGTTGATAATACAGTCAATGTATAAAACCAACCACGAGTTTGATCCATAGCTTCAACAATAAAATCCGCAGGGAAATGACTTTCGAACCATTCTTTATTTTCAAACGGATAATGCACTTGAGCGTATGGCATAGAGCCTGATTCAAACCAACAGTCAAATACATCGGATACACGACGCATCATTGTTTTTCCTGTTGGATCATCAGGGTTTGGATATACCACATCATCAATATATGGTTTGTGTAAATCCTTAACATCGAAGCCTGTTTTTTCTTTGATTTCAGCAACCGAACCAAATACGTCAACTCTAGGATATGCAGGATTGTCTGATTTCCATACAGGAATTGGAGTACCCCAAAAACGATTGCGAGAAATTGACCAATCACGAGCACCTTCAAGCCATTTACCAAAACGACCATCTTTAATATGATCTGGCACCCAATTGATTTCTTGGTTGTTTTTGACCATTTCATCTCTAAAATCGGTTACACGAACAAACCAAGATGACATTGCTTTATAAATAAGTGGTGTATCGGTGCGCCAACAGAATGGATAAGAGTGAGTATATTGTTCTTTTTTGACCAAAAGTCCGTTTTCTTTGAGCCATTGCATAATCGGTTCATTGGTTTCGAAAACTTGTTTTCCCTCGTAGTCTTTAACCTCCGCAGTAAATTTACCAGCTTCATCAACAGGGCAAACCACAGGAAAATCGGCATTGCAAGTACGACAAACATCAAAGTCGTCTTGACCAAAACCCGGTGCAATATGAACAACGCCGGTACCGTCTTCAGTTGATACAAACTCGCCTGATAATACTTTGAAGCATCCTTTTTCTTTTAGGTGGCTGAAATATGGGAACATAGGTTCATAACTCATACCAACCAAATCAGAACCTTTCATAGAACCAACTTCAACTGCATTTTCGAGTTGTTTTTTATAGCGACCTAAAAGTGCACGACCAATAATATATTTTTGCCCAACTTCTTCCATAACCACATAATCAATATCTTTACCTACTGCTAACATAAGGTTTGATGGCAAAGTCCAAGGTGTTGTGGTCCAAACAAGTATTTTCATACCATTTTCAAGTTTGAACAAAACAGTAATAGCATTATCGGTTTTGTCTTGATAACCTTGATTTACTTCAAAGTTTGATAATGGTGTTTCGGCGGCCCAAGAATATGGTAAAACGCGATAATCTTCGTAAACCAAACCTTTTTCCCAAAGTTGCTTAAAATTGTTGATTACACTTTCCATAAAAGACAAATCCATTGTCTTGTAATCGTGATTAAAATCAACCCAACGACCAATACGCTTAAATGTATCTACCCAAATGTTTGAATATTTTAAAACATCAGAACGACAGAAATTATTAAACTTTTCAACACCGTATTCTTCAATTTGTTTGCGTCCAGAAACCCCTAGTTGCTTTTCGGCTGACATCTCTGCTGGCAAACCATGACAATCCCAACCTAAACGGCGTTCAACTTTTTTACCATTCATTGTTTGAAAGCGAGCAACAACGTCTTTAACATATGAAACCATGATATGACCATAGTGAGGAGTTCCATTAGCAAACGGTGGGCCATCATAAAAAACAAATTCTGATGCACCATCGCGATTTTGAACTGACTTTTCAAAAGTTTTGTCTTCTTCCCAAAACTTCAATACTTCTTTTTCTAATTCGACAAAGTTTGGCTTTGCCTTTACATCTGCATAATGAGCCATTTTTTTAAACCTTAAAAAGTTAAATTAATTGATTAAGCAAAAAACTAGATTGATATGTACAACAAACTAAATCCCCTTAGGGGATAATTCGAGAAATAGCTGATATGATGTGAAAATTGTACATATAAATACCTCTTATTATATGAAATTCGTTTTTGAATTTAATACAATAAAAAGATAGAGTCAACAGAGATTGTAAATAAAAAATCCCCGATAACATCGGGGATTTTTTATTTTGAGTAAATCTTATTTGTTTTTCAAAATAGATTTACCTGCATAAAGAGCCATATCGCCTAATTCTTCTTCAATACGAATAAGTTGGTTGTATTTTGCCATACGGTCTGTACGAGACATTGAACCTGTCTTAATTTGACCACAGTTTGTAGCAACAGCAATGTCAGCGATTGTTGCATCTTCTGTTTCACCAGAACGGTGAGACAATACTGCTGTGTATTTATTGCGATGAGCCAAATCAACAGCTTTTAATGTTTCGGTTAATGTACCAATTTGGTTTACTTTTACCAAAATTGAGTTAGCAACACCTTTTTCAATGCCCATAGCCAAACGTTTTGGGTTAGTAACAAACAAATCATCACCAACTAATTGAACTTTGTCACCAATAGCATTGGTCAACATTTTCCAACCTTCCCAATCGTCTTCGGCCATACCATCTTCAATAGAGAAAATTGGGAAACGAGCGCACAAATCTTTGTAGTATTCAACCATTTGAGTATTGGTATAAGATTTGCCTTCGCCTTCCATTTCATATTTACCATCTTTGTAAAATTCGGTTGAAGCTGCATCAAGAGCTAAAACAACATCTTCACCTGGTTTATAACCAGCGTCAGTAATAGAATCGACGATAAATTGCAAAGCTTCTTCAGCTGTTTTTAAGTTAGGAGCAAAACCACCTTCATCACCAACATTAGTGTTGTGACCAGCGGCTTTTAAGTTCTTCTTCAATGTTTGGAAGATTTCTGCACCCATGCGAATTGCTTCACGAATATTAGCTGCAGAAACAGGCATAATCATAAATTCTTGGATATCAATTGGGTTATCAGCGTGCTTGCCACCATTTAAGATATTCATCATTGGAACTGGCAATGTACGAGCCATAGTACCACCAAGATAACGATATAAAGGAAGTTCTGCTTCTTCAGCCTGAGCTTTTGCAACAGCCATAGAAACTGCCAAAATAGCATTAGCACCAAGTTTGCCTTTATTGTCTGTTCCATCAAGCTCAATCATTGCGTTATCGATTTCGATTTGATCTTCAGCATCCATACCAGCTAGAGCATCATAAATCTTGTCATTAACATTCTCAACAGCCTTCAAAACGCCCTTACCACCAAAACGTTTTTTATCGCCGTCACGAAGTTCTACAGCTTCGTGAGCACCTGTTGATGCGCCAGAAGGAACAGCTGCACGACCAAATGCACCTGATTGTAATACAACCTCCGCCTCAACAGTTGGGGTTCCACGAGAATCTAAAATTTCTCTAGCGTGAATATCGATAATAGCACTCATTTTTTTCTCCTATTAAATTATAAAAAAGTGTTGCCTCTAAAATCTTTCATTTTTATAATAATGTCAATCATATTTTAGGAGATTGTATATGTTTTCTGATAAATGGCATAATAGATTTATGGAAGTTGCTAAATTGGTGGCTACTTGGTCCAAAGATCCATCTACCAAAGTTGGCGCCATCGTAGTTGGTCCTGATCGTGAAATACGTTCAACTGGATATAATGGCGTGGTTAGAGGTGTTGATGACGATATTCCAGAACGTCTTGAAAGACCTACAAAATATGATTTTTTTGAACATGCTGAGAGAAATGCTGTTTATAATGCTTGTTTAATCGGAGCATCGCTAAAAGGATGTGTTATCTATGTTACTGCAATGCCTTGTCCTGATTGTGCTAGAGCAATAATACAATCTGGTATTAAGATGGTTGTTACTCATAAAGTCGAATTTGATGCTAATACTCCATCTGGTACTTGGCGTGATAAATTGGTATATTCTGAACAAATGTTTAAAGAAGCAGGCGTTGCTTGCATATATTTATAATTTTATTTAAAAAACAATCTTTAAATATCTTTTTTTGATAATATATGTTTGACAATCGAACTATCATAGCCGTCTAACATTAATTTAATGGAGAGCTAAATGAAGATTTTGATTGCAGATGATCATGCCTTGTACCGTGATGGACTTAGGCTGAATTTAAACAATATTTTGCCACAGGCTCAAATTTTAGATGCAGCCACCTTTAATCAGGCGGTTGATATATTAAAAAACAACCATGATATTGAACTGGTTTTAGCTGATTTGGATATGCCAGAAGTAAATTGGGAAGAAGGTATAAAAGCTATAAAAAATCATGCAAACAATAGTAGAATAGGCGTTATTTCAGCATCTGAAGATGCTCATAATATAAAAAAAGCACTTGGGCTTGGGGTTTGTTGTTATTTACCAAAAAATATTGAAACAAAAGTTCTTAATTCTGCTTTAGGATTGGTTCTTAATGGGGGTACATATTTTCCACCAACCTTAATAAACCAAACAAATGATAGTACAAATCTTGCTAATGGTAAAAGACTTACAAATCGTCAATTTGAAGTTTTGCGTTATTTATCGCAAGGATTATCAAATAAGCAAATTGCCTATCAAATGAATGTATCGGAAGCTACAGTAAAATTACACATCAACGCTTTGTTGCGTGCAGTGGGGGCAACAAATAGAACACAAGCGGTTATTAAAGCGCAAAAAATGGGAGTGATTTAAGGATATTCTATCATAGGATATTTTTCGCTACGTCCTTCGGGTAGTTCGTAGTGCCACCATTCATTAGATATAGCTTCCAATCCTACGCTTTCCATAAGTTTTTTTAGTTCTTCTCGATTAGTTAGGGCTTGTTTGTTTGCACACACATAATCATGGCGCGCTTCTTGTAAATATTCAAAAAATGGCGATAGATTACCTTCTTGGACTTGTTTAGCATAAAAACTGTTAAAAGCATCAACTTTTGTAGGATATATAAGTTCGTTACCGTAAATATCGCAAAGACAAACATCTATTGCTGTCCCATGACAATGCAGTGAACGCTCTGGCTGAGATGCAAAAAAACCAGGCTGTGGAATAATTTCTTTCATTTTGGCATGTGCTAGTGGTGGACGATAAGCATCACAAATTTTTATTTTGAGTTTATTTTCTTTAAGATATGGAATAAGTTGCTGTAGTTTTTTCCATAAATCTTTATGAACAAAAGCTCTATTACCAATTCCTATATCTTGATATACTGCTACCCCTGTCATATTATTTTTAAGTGATGCATACATCATATCTATGATAAAATAATCATCTGGTTTTATTTCTATTAAATTAGGATTCATGATTTACTGCTTTCTATAAACGAAGAAAATAATTTAGTGGCAAAATAATCTTTTTGTTTTACAAAATATTCTGGATGAGATTGAATTCCAATAACAAATTTATTCCAAGAATTTTTAGGTTCTATTGCCTCAACAATATTGTCATCTGAAAAGGCTGATACAATACAATCTCCTAAATAAGATGAACTTACAGCTTCAGAATGATTGCTGTTTACACCAACTATTTCTTTATCAATAATTTTAGAAAGAGATGTTTCTTTTTTGATTGTTATTTGATGTGCAAATTCTTTAAGTTTACCTCTGTGATTGGAAACCTGTTCTATTTTTGCGCCACAAAATCCTGCTAACATTTGCATCCCAGCACAAATTCCTAATAATGGTATCTTTTTATTTTTGGCATAATTTAGGCAAACCATATAGGCCTGTTGACGAATTTCTTCCAACTTGTGAACTGCTTTATCAAGGCACCATTGTTCAGGAAGGGCAAAATCTCCTCCTGGTAATAAAATTCCATCTGGTTTAATTTCTTCAAGCTGTTCTTCAACTCCTTCGTATACCATAAAATAGGGGTGTCCGCCAGAAAGCTTGATGGCTTCAATAAGAGAAACGGGCATAGAATAATCTGCCTTTTGTCTGTTAGGATGCTTATCTCTGGTTAAAAGGATTGCAATTTTAGGAGCATTGCTAGCAAAGGTATAATCATTAATTTCTACCTCTGGTAAATTCCCCTTAGCCAAAACAGCATCAACTTCATCTTGTGTTACATAATAAGTTATTTTATCATCCCATGGATAAACTATTTGTCTAAGATAGAGTTTATTTGTATAATCTTGGCAATGGCTCATCGGTAGTCCTTTTGTGCTTTTTTGTTTGTTTTGAAAGCTTGCAGAAAATATTTAGAAATTCATCTGCATTCCAATCCTTTTCGTTTTCAGCGTATAAAGTTTCGCGAATTTTTTCAACTTCTTTATTGAAAACTTGATTATTAAAAATATCGGCAACATCTTGCAAGTTGGTTATATTTCGAGAGGGAAAATGTTTTTGCCCCCAGCTAATAAGTTCATCACGAAGGCGACGAAGGTCTTTATCTTTGGCTGCTGATATTATTAATCTTTTATGTTTATTATGCAAAGATAATAGTTTGAACAATTTTGTTAGTAATAATGTAAGCAATATACCACCAACGAAAGCTCCAAGTAACATCCAAATTATAAGTTTATTGTCTATTTGCTCTACAATATTAATTGATTGAGAAGGAGAAACAGAAGTTATTGTTTCTGGCTTTTGTGTTGTTGTAACAGTAGGAATATTTGTTGAAGATGCTTCTGCTATATTTCCTTGTAACACATTGACTCTATATTCTGGAATAGTTGCGATTTCAAAACTATTGCTTTTAGTATTAAACCATTTTACATCAATTGATGGCAAAATAGCTTCCCCTGCTCGCTCTGGAATGTAAACATTAGCGACCTTAGATAAAGATACAACTTGATTATTTGCAACGGTCATTTCTCTAACTGGTTTTTCTGGATATTGTTTTAGACCTGCAACTTTATTGAAATTAATATCTGGTAAATTAGTATCTAATACACCTACTGCTTTTAGATATATCGTACGACTAATTGGTTCTCCTGTTTTAAACTCGGGGCGTGGGTTATCGAATTCTGCTGACAATTTAACATCTTGAGCAGGCAACCACCATCCTGCTGATGTCGGTGCAGCTTTAACATCAATAGCTATAGGTTTTGTGCTTAGTACTACAGGATTTTTATTGGCAAACACTGTGTTTAAACCAAATCCTGCAAAAAAATCATCTTCATCAAAAAAGCGAGCAAATGGATCTGTTCTGGTATTCTTGGTTAAATAATAACCGTTAAATTTGACAGGAGGAATGTTTTGTTTGCCCGATTTTTGAGGAAATAGTGCATAATCAAATGTAATTTCTCGTAAATTTTGACCGTTTATTATTTTGGTTTCGACTTTGGGTTCTCCAAGACTTTTTACAATCCAATCATTGTTATCAACTGCAAAATAAGGAGCTGTCCCTTGTAGACCTCCTACATCATATATTTTTACTTGATAATTTATTTGCTCTTGAACATAAGGTGTTAAATTATTTGCTTTTCCTATCATTTTGAATTTTGGCGCATTGGCGTTTGTAGTATTATTTTGAACTAGTTTGTCTTCGCTACCTGCAGGGATTACATTTATCGTTATTGGCTGGGTTTGATATCCTTCTAGCTCAATTGATGGAATAACAATATTACCACTTCGATTAGGTATGAGAACCATATTCCATTGACGAGATTTACTTACTTGATTATTTATAATATTGGTACGATAGCTATTGGATACAGACAATACAGTAAAATCTTTTGATAATATATTTATATCTGGTTTTGAATTAGTATCAACATCTTGCAAATCAAGTGTTAGAATAAAAGTTTCTCCTTCAGGTACGCTATTGCGGTTTACCGTTGCATTGAAATTTTGTGCTAAACTATTGGTTGCAATAAACAATGATAGTACATATGTAAAAATTATTTTTTTCATTTTATCACCTATTGTTCATTATAACGATTTTGACGATATTCTTGATAGATAAATGCTTTTAGTAAACCTCCTGGATCTTCTGGAATTTCTCTGTATTGTTGTGCCTTTGCTTGCATTTGTTCATTATATTCATCTTCAGTATTTCCTTGTTGAGATATAGCTCCAGATTGATCTTTTCCTTCTGATGATTGCTTTTTTTCATTTAGTTCATCCATTTGATTTTGTCGCTCTTTATTTGCATTTTCATCTTGATTTTCTGAATTTTTGTCTTGCTGCCCATTTTCTTGCTGAGAAGCATCACTTTGTTGTTGATTTTGTGAATCTTGGCTTCCTTCAGAATTTTGATTTTGTTCTTGATTATTGGATTCAGCTTGCTGATTATCTTGTTCTTGATCTTGTTTTTGATTTTGTTGTTGCTGATTATCTTGGTTTTTGTTTTTATCTTGATTTTGCTGTTGTTGCTGTTTTTGTTGCTGTTGTTTTTTTAAATAATCAAGATTAAATTTAGCATCTTCATGATTTGGATCTTGTTGCAAAACATCTTCATATTTTTTTATAGCTTCCGCAATTTTGCCACTTTTGGCTAATGAATTACCTTGATTATAAATTCCATTTATACTGTTGTCTTTTTGGTATAACTTATAGGCTTTTTGATAATCTCCTAAACGGTAAAAACTAGCTGCCTGCCAATTTGGATCGTTAAACAGAGATACTGCTTGATTGTAATCTTGATTATTAAAAGAATTTAAGCCTTCTTGATTAGAATTTATAAATAAACCTGCTTGAGCATTGAAAGAAAGTAAAGTGAAAATTGTAATTAAAATACCTTTACGAAAAAACATTAAAAAGCCTAAAATTGGTAAGAATAAGATATACCAACCAGCATCTAGCCATATTGTACGCATATTTTCACTTTCTTCTAAAGTTCCATTTTGTTTGTTTAAACTTAATGCTAATTTGGATATTCGGCTATCATCTGTTTGAATATTCCAATATTGTCCGCCACCTGATGTTGCTACTAACGATAACTTTTCATTTGTTTGTGAAGTTACCCCTATAATATCAACTACAAAATTTTCAGAATACGCTCTTTTTGAAGAAGCTAATGCTAAATCAAATTTTTGCCCGACATCTGGGGTAAATATAACTAGATGTCCTTGATTATATCCTGCGGATTTTATTTTTGATACTGCTAAATCAATAGCTCTATCTAATCTGTCACCATTAGACGGCATGATGTCAAAATTTATAGCTGGAAGTAGATTTTTTAGGATATTCATATCATCAGTTAAGGGCGAAATAACAAAAGGTTCATTTGAATATATTTCTATACCAGCTTGAACTCCTTGCAATAAACTTAGAAAGTCGTTTATTTTGTATTTGGCTCGGCTAAGGCGTGAAGGAGATAAATCTCCCTCTTGCATATCTGAAGACATATTTAGTACTATCATAACAGGATTTTGAACATTGTATGAAGGAACCTCTATTTTTTGAAATGTTGGTCCTGCAATAGCTATAATCGCCAATATTGTACTTAAAAAACCTATTAAAATGTAAAAATGTCGTTTTTGAGCAGATCCTTTAATTAACAAAAAATCTAAAAGACGCTTATCAATAACTTTTTGCCATGATGACTGAATACGACTTCCTCTGAAATAATTAAAATACAAAAAAATTGGTATAAGCAATAAGAGCAAAAACCAAGGACGCAGAAAATGAAAATTATGTAAAAAATATTCCATTATTCTGCTCCTTTCAAAAAATAAATAACGATAGCTAACATCAATAAAGCCATTAATAAAGGAATATAGTAAAGCTCTGTTATTTCCTTTATATAACGTTCGTCATTTGAAGCCGCTTCTAATTTATCAATTAACTGATAAATTTTTTGCAAATCGCTTGTATTTTCAGCTCTAAAATATTGCCCTTGAGTAGTTTTGGCTAAAAGATTTAATCCTTGTTCATCAACATTTGGTCTGGCAATAGATAACATATTGAAGAAAACATGTGGTGAACCAACACCTATTGTATAGGTTTTGATATTTTCATCAGCAGCTAGTTTTATTGCTTCACCTAAAGAAAGAGAGCCATCATTATTTTCACCATCTGTCAGTAAAATAATTATACTATCTTTAGCGTTAGGATTATTGCGTAAATTTTTTAATGCTAAAGCAAGAGCATCTCCTATACTGGTCGAATCGCCTGCCATACCTGCTTGCATTGACCACAAAATGTCTTTAACACTTGCTTTATCATAGGTAAGAGGAGCTTGCAAATAGGCTCTTGTACCAAATAAAATAAGCCCTATCCTGTCATTAGCTCTTTTATCCGTAAAGTCTGATACAACTTTTTTAACCGCATCCAAACGGCTAATTCGTTGATTAGCTATTGAAAAATCTTTTTCTAACATTGACGTTGATATGTCTAATACCAACATAATATTACGGCTTTCATTTTTTAATCTTATGGGTTCTCCAACTATTTGTGGACGAGCTGCAGATAAACAAAGAAGACACCAAATAGCGTACATAAACCAAAACTTTTTTGAAAATACTAAATTATCACTATTTTGTGACCAAATACCTCCTGATGCAACTGAGATTCTTTTTAAATCAGTAATAAATGGAAATTTAAGGGCATCACCATATATTCCCTTTATTCTTGGCATCAAAAGATAAAAAACAAATGGAAGTAATAACAACATAAATGCCAAAGGATAAGCGAAGACAATCATAGATTTTCTCCTATCCAATTGCGACAAAAAATATATAGAGACATCATGTCTTCATCCGAAAATCTGTTAGATTTTTCAGGCAAATATGGTGCTTCAATTAGTAATTCTGCGGTTTTTTTATCTAATTTGGACTTTGAATGATCGTTTAGAAAATCTACCCATTGTTGTCCTATTAGCACAATGGCTTGAGGATATTTGTAAATACAGATACGACGTAATATCTCAGACATTGAGGCTGCAGAATTTAGTGACTTTTGCTCTGAAGCCGAGGCTAACAAACGCAAAGCATATCTTTTTTTTGATTTGATGTATAATAGCCTAACTATGTAATATAGAGAAACTATAGCTAGCAATGTAAGCAAAATCAACCACCAACCATAAGCTAGTGGAAATATAGAAACCCCATCAGGAAGATGAATATCTCGCAATTCTGGCAAATTGTCTGGCATTACATTCTCTTTTTTAGATTATACCTCTTAGATAATTTAAGGTCTAAAAGTTAAAATATCAATATTAGCTGAGTTTAATAATACCAAATTTTTTCTTACCTAAAGCAATTTTTGCTTGTCCGTCAGAAATATCGCCTGCTGTAACACGATAGTTTTCATCCATAACTGGTCTATCATTTAGCTTTAGGCCTCCTTGTTTTATAAGACGACGAGCTTCGCCTTTGGAAGCACAAAAACCAATATTAACAAATATATCTAAAATACCATCACCATTATTTATATTGATAGTTGGCAAATCACCTCCTAGCTGATTTTGCTCAAAAGCTTTAACAGCGGTATCACGAGCTGCTATTGCCTCAGCTTCACCACGACATATTTTTGTTGCCTCAAAAGCTAAAATCTTTTTAGCCTCGTTGATTTCTTGATCTTTAAGCATTTCTAAACGATGTATTTCATCAATAGGTAGATCTGTGTAAATACGTAAACATTTACCAACTTCAGCATCGCCAATATTGCGAAAATATTGAAAATAATTATAGGATGGAAGTTTATCATCATTAATCCAAACAGCATTACCTTCTGATTTACCCATTTTTTTACCACTAGAATCTGTGATAATAGGGGAAGTAAAACCAAATAGTTCTGTATTATATTTACGACGACCAAGTTCTGTCCCAGAGGTAATATTCCCCCACTGATCTGAACCTGCTATTTGGGCTCTACAACCATATTTTTGAAGCAAAACACAGAAATCATATCCTTGAAGTAACATATAATTGAACTCTAGAAAACTCATGGGCTGTTCACGTTCAAGACGAGTTTTTACGCTATCCATAGTAAGCATACGATTAACTGAGTAGCAAGTTCCAATATCGCGCAAAAATTCTAGATAATTTATATTTTTAAACCAATCCCAGTTATCAACCATTATAGCATCGGTTGGACCATCACCAAATTTTAAGAACTTAGAAAAAGATTTTTTTAGTCCTTCATTATTGTGTGCTAAGGTAACATCATCTAAAAAGGGGCGTAACTTGTCTTTACCTGAAGGGTCTCCAATTCTGGCTGTCGCTCCGCCAACTAACGTCAAAGGTTTGTGACCACACTTTTGAAACCACCGCATCATCATAAGAGGAACAATGTGACCAACATGAAGACTATCACCTGTAGGATCTGAACCAAGATAGCCGACTGCAGGTATACCTGTCTTTTCACATTCTGACAAATAGTCATCGAAACCTTCGATATTTGTACATTGGTTGTAAAAACCTCTCTCCTGCATAATATTTAAAAATTCTGATTTAAATTCAGCCATCTTTTTATCCTCTTTCATTCATAACTAAATATTAACGCATATTAGCATATTATTTTGGCATTGCAAGAAAGGAGTTTGCTTTTATGAATTCTATACACACATCAAAAGTTCTTGGCATGACTAGTGGTTCGTCTTTAGATGGAATTAATGCTGCAATTATTACCACAGACGGAATTGATGTTTTTGAATTTGGCAAAACCTTTGATATACCATACGATGATAATCTTCGTGAAGCTTTGCGACATATGCAAAAAAATTTTGCTTTAATGGATGATGATGAAAAGACTAGAATCGAAAAATCTTTAACAGAATTTCATATTGGTGCTGCACGAGAAATTTTGAGCGATCACGAGGGAATCGATTTAATTGGGTTTGCAGGTCATGTTATTTGCCACAAACCTAATGAGCATATCTTGTATCAAATTGGCGACGCTCAAAAAATGGCTAATGACTTAGGAATAAAGGTGGTAGGAAAATTTCGTAATGCAGATATTTTAGCTGGCGGACAAGGAGCTCCTTTGTCTGCAATATACCACGTAGCATTGATGCAAAATGATGAAAAACCTTTGGTCGTGATTGATATTGGAGGAATAAGTTCGCTTACCTTTGTTGGACAGAATGGCGAATTGTTGGCTTTTGATACTGGACCTGGAAATGCGGCTATTAATGAATGGGTTAATCGTCACGCAGGAATGTATATGGACTATAATGGTACTTTAGGAATTACAGGACAGATTAATGAAGATGTTTTGACTAGTATGATGAAACATAAATTTTTGAATTTGCAACCACCTAAAGCAGCCGATAGTCAAACATTTAAGGATAAATTGGAACATTTGGAAGGGCTTTCATTAGAAGATGGTGCTGCAACAGCAACAGCATTTATCGCCGAATCAATAATAAAGGCAATTAATGATTTTGTTCCTGATAAGCCCAAAAAAGTTATTGTTTGTGGTGGTGGAGCTAAAAACCCTACTTTAATCCGTTTTTTACGCCAAAAATCCAGTGATTATATTATTAAAACCGCAACAGAATGTGGATTTGATGACATGGGGATTGAAGCTCAAGCTTTTGCTTTTTTGGCTGTTCGCAGATTGCAACAAATGCCTACATCATACCCTTTTACAACAGGTGCTATGTGTGAAGTCATTGGTGGTGAAATATTTGAACCCAAAATTTAAGTAATCTTCCTTATTTTAAAACATATTCAAGCAAAATCAATGTGTTACAAAACAAAAATATAGCATTTAAACCACCGTTTAAATGCTATATTTGTTTTAATTATACATCAAAAAAAGTAAAAAAGCAATTAATTATGTTTTATGACATATTTTCAATATATTAGCTCGTTTTTCTTTCTTTATTTTTTCATCTTAAAAACAACTCAAAATCTATAGCACTTAAACGGTGGTTTAAATGCACGGTTCGGGGATTTGAGGACAGATTAAAAAAGGGAGATAAGGTTATGAGAAAATATTTACTTTTGTGTACAGCTTTAACAATATCATCATCAGCTTATGCTGCATTAGACTGTGCAACACCGCCTACTTGTGAAGAATGGGGATTTACTATG
>SUUZ01000002.1:0-225417 GCA_015062235.1 Alphaproteobacteria bacterium
AAACGGTGGTTTTTGGATAGCGTTTATTTTTTTATTTCTCTCTTATTTATTGGTTATTTCTTGCATAGGTTGTATAGTTGTTGCAACCGTGGATAAATATTTAAAAGAAAATCAATAAAAACTTGCTTTAATCATAAATTGCTATATAAATTAAATTACTGGTTATTTTTGGGAGAACAGAAAATATGAAAATTTTAAAGTATTCGTTGCTAGCATTGTTGCTGGTTGTGGTAGGTGCAGTTGTTGCTGCGTGGTTATATTTGGAACCATTGGTAAAAGGAGCTGTACACAAATTTGGTACTCAAGTTGTTGGTACAGAGGTTGTTTTGAACGGATTTAAGTTTCATCCTCTAGATGGCGAAGTTGAGATTACTGGTTTAACAGTTGCAAACCCAGATGGTTATACTGCTCCTAATTTGTTGAGCTTGGGTAGAATATTTGTTAAACTTGATGTTAAGAGTTTGTTGTCTAATACAATAATTGTTGAAAATGTCGAGGTTGATAAACCTGAGATAACTTATGAAATGCCTGATTTTTCAACTAGTAATGTGATGCAAATTCAGCAAAATATTGCTAAAAATACATCTTCGACAACTCCAAAAGAAGAAACTGTTGTTGAAGAAGAAGTAGAAGAGGGCGAACCTAAAGAGCCTAAAAAAGTAATAATTAAAAAAGTTTTGGTTGAAGGTGGTTCTTTGAGTGCAATTACTCCTTTACAAACAAATAATACTGCTTTGACTTTGGTTATGCCTGCAGTTGAATTAGTTGGAATCGGTGAAGATAAACATAGTTTGACAATTCAAGAATCAATTGTAACAGTATTTAATAAGATTTTGTTTAATGCAACTTCAGTAGTTACAAAAGCTTTGGGAAGTGCTACAGAAATGGCTGAAAAAGCTGCGAGTGCTACTTTGGATACAGCAAAAAATGCTGTTGCCGAAGAAGCAGAAGGTTTGTTGGACAAGGTTAAATTTTGGTAATTGTTTCAATGTGTTGATAAAAAGCTCCTCTTGATGAGGAGCTTTTTTGTGCTTGGATATATACAAACAATGATTATTTATTAAATTATCTGATTTGTTTTGGGAGATTTTGAATGCTTAATAGATTTGTATTGGCATTGTTTCTGTTATTTGTGGTAGCTTGTAGTAGCGTGAGCAGTTCAGCTTATGAAAATGAACTGCAAAGTTGGATAGGAAAATCAGAATACCGATTATATCAGGTATGGGGAGCTCCAGCAGATGTCGTGTATGTTACGCCAAATAAAAAAGTTATAACTTATGTAAAAACATCAACAAAAGGAAGCAATGTTCCGTACGAGAATCAACTTTATTATCAAGGAATGGGTAATAATGATAGTTTGTGGGATAAATTGTTTGCCCCTCCAGCTCAAAAACAAACAAATTGGTATTATTGTAATACATCGTTTATTATACAAAATGGTGTGATAATAAATTATAATTTTAATGGTGATAATTGTGTAGTATAAAAAAATAAGAGCAGTTAGCATATTAGCTAAGTGCTCTTAAGAGGCGGTTTTGTTCACGCGGGTTCAACAAAAGGAATATCTATGTAATCCGAGACGTTAGCAGCTATAGCTGTAAAAGCTGTGTACTTAGGTTCTAAGTCGCGGATTATTACAAGTTCCTTCCTGTCCTTATCCAGCCCCCACCAAAGCTCACTAGTATTGCATGGCGCAATAAGCTTGATATCTCTATCATGCTTGTAGGAAGCGGGAGTAACCACTGCGATTTTTTTCATGGTATCAGAGGCGCGTCCTGAAAATGTTTCTGAATCAGGTAAAGCGTCTTTTTTTATGATACCCACAAATTGCCCTTTTAGGTTGGCAACGATAGCTAAATCTTCTACTATCGCCATGACCTTCAATTTTCTGTAACCTTGCAGAAAATTGACAATCTTTCTTATATTCATAGACATATGTATAAATCTCTAGTGCGGGAATATATACTATTTTTTTATGATTGCAAATAAAAAAATACATTTTTTATTATTTTTGTAAAATTTTAAAAAAATATCTTGACCTTTGAAAAAGATTCGTATAAAAGTCGTTTTTGTAAAAAGCATTGTTGCTACATGGAGAGGTGGCAGAGTGGTTTAATGCAGCGGTCTTGAAAACCGTCGTGGGAGCGATCCCACCCAGAGTTCGAATCTCTGCCTCTCCGCCAATTAGAAGACACTTCGTATGAAGTGTCTTTTTTTGCTCTTGTTTTTAAGTAAGATGTGTAATATATATGAAATATATGCTTTGGTTGATTAGGAGGTAAATATGGAAAATAAAATTGCAATTATAGGGATTATTGTAAAAGGTAATAACAGTTCAGCAGAGTGTATAAATTCTGTTTTACATGATTATTCTCAATATATTATCGGGCGTTTGGGTTTGCCTTATAGAACTAAGGGGGTTTATATTATCAGTATTGCAATTGATGCTCCGAAAGAAGTAGTTGAAGAATTGGCACAAAAGATTGAGGAATTTGAAGGTGTTAATGCGAAAACACTGTATGCTTAAAATATTTTGATTTACAAAAAATAAGCCCACCTTTTGTTGTGATAAGGTGGGCTTTGATTTTAGCTGTTATTTACGAACTTTATAGCTTAGGTAAACTCCAGCCAAGAGGATAATGCTTAGAGCAACATAATTGAGCCAAGATGCCATTTGACTTAGCAAAAATAAGTAACAAATAAATACAAACATCCATATAAACAGGAATATGAAATAGCAAGAAATAAATTTGTGTTGCCATTTTATATCTTGTTTAGAGTTCTTTTTCTTTTTGATAAATATCCAAATAAACATCAGTGTTGCAAAAAATGCTATGACGCAAAATTGGATAATTTCGCTTACTACGTCTTTAAATAAAACTACTTCATTCATAGTGATTTAATTTTTTTAGTTGTTTATTCAAAAGGTACTTTGTCGGTGCGAGTTTCTACCAGCTTTGAGGTTCGCTTGTTAAAAGCTATTCCTCGATTTTGTTTACAAAGATCTGGATTCTTTTGTTGTTTCAATAATGCTCGCAAATTAAGCCAATGTTTAATTATTGAAATTAGACACCAACAGATGATTGCAGCTAGAAATATCAATATGCATATAAATATACATAATTTTATTACATCATCTAAACTGTTTGCCATTTGTTCAAAAAAATGCTCCATATAAATTTAATTTTTAAGTTATTGTATAAATAATTTTTTGTTTAGCGGTATTTTAACTAAATTTTTTTACAATGCAATAAAATTTGCAGATTGTTGGAAATATAAAATGATTTGTTCTAAGAAGATTATAGCTGTTTCGTTGATTGCTTTGTTTGGGGCAACGGCTTGTGCTTCAGCTGGTGTTACCTCATTGGCTCCTCAGGAATATTTGGATTGGCTTGAAGAGTTAAAAAAAGAAATGGTTGAAAAAGGAATATCACAAAAAACTATTGATAGGGTTTATGAGTTTGATTATTATCATCCTGTTCCAGATGCTGTAAAAAAAGATAGAAAACAGTTAGAATTTTTGCTTACCTCAAATGATTATTTGAACAGAGTAGTTAGTAAAACTAGAGTGGAAAAAGGACAAAAAAAATATCAAGAATTAAGACCAATTTTAAAAAGTATAGAAGCAAATTATGCGTTGCCTGGTGAATATATTGTGGCGTTTTGGGGAATAGAAACAAATTTTGGTACTAATTTTGGTGGGCATAATGTTATAGATGCACTAACCGAGATGAGCTATGATAAAAGGAGATCGCAATTTTTTAGAAAAGAGCTTTTTCAAGCTTTGAAAATTGTAGATGATTGGAATGTTGATTTTACAAAAATGCAAGGTTCTTGGGCGGGAGCAATGGGGCATTTTCAATTTATGCCATCGACATTCAATACATATGCTGTTGACTTTAATAAAGATGGAAAAATAGATATTTGGTCTAGTTTTGAAGATGCGGCAGCTTCTGCAGCAAATTATCTGACAACAATAGGTTGGCAAAAGGATATTCCTTGGGGGATGGAAGTTAGTTTGCCTTGGAATTTTGATTTTGCATTAACAGGGCGAAATAAACCATTGGTGCTAAAAAAATGGCGCCAAATGGGAGTACGTCCTGTTGGGAAAAAGAAATTTGGTTTGGCAGATGATTTGGCTGTTTCCATTATTACCCCAGAGGGTAAAAAGGGAAGAGCTTATTTAATTACAGATAATTTTTACAAAATAATGCATTGGAATCGTTCGGAAAATTACGCTTTGGCAGTTGGCGTTTTGGCTGATTACATACGTAGCGGAAAATCGTGGAAAAAAGTTTCTGATACATCGGCTCAACGTGTTAAAACTGACGATGTTTTAAAGATACAAGCCTTTATTAATAAACTTGGTTGGTTCGAATTGGAAGAAGATGGACAACTAGGAAGCAAAACAAGAGCTGCTATTAAAGAGGTGCAAAAAAAAGCAAGACTTCCTCAAGATGGATATCCAGATTATCAACTTTTGCGTAAAATTAATAATTATAATAGTGATATAGGATTTGCAATTCCTGTACCTCAAAGAAAATTACACAAGGCAAAATAATAGCTTTACCTCAGATAAAAAAGATTATAGATTGAAAAGCGATTAAAATGAGATTTAATTGTAGGGTTTGGTATGTCTAAATTTAGGTATATTTATTTAGCAGTGGTTTTTGTTTTAGGTGCTTGTGCCTACGGAAGTGTAGATTTAGGAAATGGAAAATATACTCAAGCATCAGCAATTACAGGACAAGGTGGTATTTATAAGGTAGGTAATCCTTATAAAATTATGGGTAAGTGGTATTATCCTAAAGAAGATTACAGTTATAAAGAGGTTGGCGTAGCTTCTTGGTATGGAGAGGATTTTCATGCTAAACGTACAGCAAATGGTGAAAAATATGATATGTATTCATTAACAGCAGCGCATAGAACATTACCTTTGCCTAGTATTGTTAAAGTTACAAATTTGGAAAATGGTCGTTCTTTAGTTTTGAGAGTAAATGATAGAGGACCATATGCAAAAAATAGGATTATAGATGTATCTAAAAGAGCATCACAACTTTTGGGATTTCAGGCACAGGGAACAACAAAGGTTCGTGTTGAGGTTATGGAAAAAGAAAGTAAAGCTTTGAAAGCGGCTTTGACTGGAGAGTCAGTGGAAGAAGATGTTTATCTTGTTCAAGAAAAAGCCCCTATTTTAAGTTCTGAAAATTTGGGTGGGATTTCTTATCCTAAAGGAAGTTATTTTGTTCAAGTGGGATCATATTCTCAAAAAGCAGGAGCGCAGAGTGTTGCTTCACAGTTGGATGTTGATTCTAATATATATTATGTAAATGTGAATGGGCAGAACTATTATCGAGTTAGAGTAGGACCATTTTCTAATGAAAAAGAGGCAGAAGTAGCATTGGCTAAGATTAAAAATAGAGGTGCTTATGATGCCAAAATTGTCACGGATTAGCTTTTTTTAATGAGGTAAAAATGAAAATTAGTAGAGCTTTGTTGAGTGGAATTAGTGCTGTTGTTTTAATGGCTAGTGCTGATGCTTTTGCTATTGATACGAAAGCTAGAAATATGATTTTAATGGATTATGCAACAGGTGAATATCTTTATGAGAAAGCTATTACAGATCCAATACCACCAGCTTCTATGAGTAAATTGATGACGGTTTATATGGTTTTTGATAAGTTAAGAGATGGTAGTTTGTCGCTAGATGATACCTTTAAGGTTAGTGAGAATGCTTGGCGTAAAGGTGGTGCTGCTAGTGGTGGTTCGACAATGTTTTTGGCTATAGGTGATGAGGTTACAGTTGATCAATTGTTGAAAGGTATTATTATTCAATCGGGTAACGATGCTTGTATTGTTGCTGCTGAGAATATTGCTGGTGATGAGGATTCTTTTGTAGAAAGAATGAATGAAAAAGCAAGAGATATTGGATTAAAAAATTCTAATTTTGCTAATGTTACGGGGTTGCCTCATCCTGATCATAAGATGTCTGTTGAGGATTTAGCTTTACTAGCTCGTAAGATTATTGAAGAATTTCCACAATTTTATCATTTGTTTTCACAAAAGGAATTTGTTTATAACAATATAAAACAAGGAAATCGTAATCCTTTGCTTTATTCAATGCCTTATGCTGATGGTTTGAAAACAGGACATACGGAAGAAGCTGGTTTTTGTTTGACGGCTTCAGCTAGGAAAGGTAATCGTCGTATTATCGGTGTTATGACAGGGTTAGAATCAAATAAAGAAAGGTCTGATGAAGCAGATAAAATGATGTCTTGGGCTTTTCGTGAATATGATAATTATACTTTGAAGAAGAAAGGGGATAAAATTGCAGATGTTCCAGTATGGTATGGTGTTGATAAAACAGTGCCAATGGTAATATCTGATGATTTGATTAAGACCATCAAAAAAAGTGATCGTAATCAGGTTAAAATGACAGCAGTTTATGATAGGCCTGTTAAAGCTCCTGTTAAAATGGGTCAACAATTAGGAGTTTTAAAAATAGAGATTCCTGAAAAACAAGTTATAGAAGTTCCTTTGGTGGCAGGGCAGACTATAAATAAGGTAGGTTTTTGGGGTAAGATTAAAAATAATGTTAAGTATTTATTAGCAGGAGAGTAGTTGTTATGAAGGGATTGTTTATCACTTTTGAGGGTGGTGAAGGCACAGGTAAATCCACTCAAATCAAACTGCTAGAAGAATATCTTAAAGAAAAAGGTGAAGATGTTGTAACATCTAAAGAACCAGGAGGAACAGAGGTAGGTTTAGAAATAAGAAAACTTTTGGTTTGTGGAGATAAAGATAAGTTTGATGCTACAGCAGAAGCTTTGTTGTATTTTGCAGATAGACATATCCATTTAACTAAAAAAATTTGGCCAGCTATGGAAAAAGGAGCTATTGTTTTAAGTGATAGATTTGCAGATTCAACAATGGCATATCAATATTATGGTTATAATAAGCGAGTTAGTAAAGAAACATTAAATACTTTGTATGATATAGCTGTTGGACAGTTTAAGCCTGATTTAACGATTATTTTAGACATAGATCCAGAAAAGGGATTGGCTAGATCTTTTGCTAAAGCGAAAAATATGGATGTAAAAGAGCTACGTTTTGAAGGAAGAGATTTAGAATTTCATCATAATTTGAGAAATGGATTTTTAGAAATTGCAAAAGCTGAGCCAGAAAGATGTGTGGTTTTAAATGCAGATAAAACGATAGAAGATTTGCATACAGATATTATAAAGGTTGTCGAAGAAAAATTAGGATTATAGTTGATGAGTGAGATAGAAGCATCTTTTGAACCAAGACATAACGGTTACATAATAGGGCATGAAGATGTCGAAAAGATGTTTTTTGATGCGTGGAAAAATAACTCTTTACATCAGGCTTGGCTGATTTCGGGCATAAAAGGAATAGGAAAGGCTACTTTTGCTTATAGATTAGCTAGATTTTTACTTAATCTTGAAGATGACAAAATAAATAATTATACTTCTTTAGATGTTTCGCCAGATAGCCAAACTTTTAAACAAGTTAGTAATGGCTCACATCCTGATTTTAAGTTATTGGAACGAGGATACTTAAAGACAGAGCGACAAAAAATTGTAAAAGCAATTAAGGATGGGAGTTATTTAAATAACGAGGAACTTGCAGAGCTAAAAAAATCTAGTGTTATTACAGTTGATGATGTTAGAACTGTAAATGAGTTTTTATCTAAAAAGTCAGCCGATGGAAGGTGGAGAATCGTATTAGTTGATAGTGTTGATGATATGAATACATCGTCAGCTAATGCAATATTAAAGATATTAGAAGAACCACCGCATAAAACAATAATGTTGTTGATTTCTCACAATCCTGCACGATTATTGCCTACAATACGTTCTCGTTGCGCTAAATTGGAACTTAAGCCATTAAAAGAAGGTGTTGTTGCTAGTTTGTTGAGAAGATATCGTCCAAATATTAAGGAAGATTTGATAAAAAAGACTGTTGCAATGGCTGGTGGAAGCATTGGAAAAGCGATAGCGTATGTTGATAATGATGCAGTGCAACTTTATGAAAAAATTTATGCTTTGGCTACATCTGGAAAAAATTTTAAGACAGCTGATATGCTTAAATTTTGTGATGAAGTTTCGTCTACTGAAGAAAATTATGAATTGTTTAAAGAACTTATATGTAAATTTTTGAGTGAGCAGGCTAGATCATTGAATAAAATTGAAGAAACAACACAAATGTTTGATAAAGTTACCCATACATTTGTGGAAACAGAAAGTCTTAATATAGATAAGAGGCATGCTATAATGAATATAATGGTTGCAATTTGTAGGATATATTAAATGATATTTGCGGATAGTCATTGCCATTTGGAAAACAGTGCAGAGCTTGAAGATGTTATAGCTAGAGCTAAAGATGTTGGCGTTGATTATATTCTTGATGCTGGTAGTAATTTGGATAATTTAGCGGAACATTTGCTGATTTGTAAAAATTATAATGGTGTGTATACAGCAGCGGGAGTGCATCCTCATCAAGCTAAAGAATTTGTTGATTTGACAGTAGATGATATTGTTAAGCTTGCTGACAATGATAAGGTTGTAGCAATAGGTGAGGCGGGGTTAGATTATTTTTATGATTTTGCGCCAAAAGATATGCAAATAGAGTTATTTGGAAAGAATATTGTTGCAGCTCAAGAAACAGGAAAGCCTTTAATTATTCATAATCGAGAATCAGATGAAGATATGATAAAAATTTTGCAAAATTTTTATGAAAAAAAGGAATTTAAAGCCGTAGTGCATTGTTTTTCGTCATCTTGGCGGTTGGCGGAAGTGGCTCTTGGAATGGGTTTTTATATTTCAGCGTCGGGAATGATAACGTTTCCTAAATTTGAAGATATAAGAGAAAATTTTGTAAAAATACCTATGGATAGGTTATTGATAGAAACAGATTCTCCTTATTTGGCTCCTGTTCCTAAAAGAGGGCAGATTAATGAGCCTGCAAATGTATATTATACGGCTAAAAAGTTAGCTGAAATAAAAAATGTTAGTTTAGAAGTAATGGCGAAAACTACATTGGATAATTTTAAGAGGTTATTTGCGGTATGATAAAGGTTGTGTTTTTGGGAGCAGGGGCTTCACCAGGTGTACCTTCAATTAGTTGTGGTTGGGGAGCTTGCAATCCTAATAATCCTAAAAATGTTAGAAGAAGAACATCGACTTATTATGATATAAACGGTGTTAAGATTTTGGTTGATACATCGCCAGATTTACGAGCGCAAATGCTTGATAATAATGTGTATGAGCTTGATGGTGTTTGTTATACTCATGCGCATTTTGATCATATTTGTGGAATTGATGAGTTACGAGAAATTAATAGAAGAACTTGTAAACCCTTGGATATTTATGCGCCGAAGACTGTAATGAAAGAAATAAAACAAAGATATGGTTATATGGTGGTAAAGAATGATAAGCCAGATTTTTATTTGTCTAGAGGTGGTTTGATTCCTTATACAGTTAAACCTAATAGAGAATTTTATATAAAAAACATAAAGTTAATGCCGATAAAATTGTTGGGACATAATACACCAAGTTATGGTTATATTATTAATGATGAAATAGTACACCTTGGTGATTTTAAGCTTTTAGCGGGATCAGCTAAAGAACGTATAGCGGCAATTAAACCAAAGTTGATGGTTATGCCACTAACAATAGTTGATACTCATAAACATCATATTGGTTTAAAAGAAGCAATGGCTTATGTTGAGAGTTTTGAACCTGAAAGAGTTGTTTTTAACCATATGGCAACAGAATGTGATTATGATTATGTAAACGAAAATACACCAGATTTTGTGCAACCTGCGTATGATAACTTGAGATTGGAGTGGTAAAAATGCTTTGTATTTATCATTTGGCTGATCATGATGGAAAAGGATCTGCCGCTATTGTAGGGCAAAAGTTTAAAGGAGTTGAATTTTTTGGACTAAATCATGATATGGAAATTCCTTTAGATTTAATAACAAAACATGATAAGATTGTTGTTTGTGATATATCATTGCCATTAGATTTAATGTTTGAATTGAATGAAACCAAAGATTTAACTTGGATAGATCATCATGCTTCAATAATTGATGAATATGATGAAAAAGTTCGAAATGGAGCAAAAGAGATAAAAGGTTTAAGGCGTAATGGAACAGCAGCGATTATGTTAACTTGGGAATATTATTTTCCTGAAAAAGATGTTCCAGAAGGTGTCAAGTTGTTGGCTTTGAATGATTTATTTGATTTAAGAGATAAAAGAGTTAGACCTTTTGAATATGCTTTTCAATCAATGGGCGTAAATAAGCCTACAGATAAAAATTGGAAGGATTTGTTAGCTGATAAAATAAATATTGATGAAATGGTAGCAAAAGGCGAGGCTATTTTATCATATATTAAAAATCGTAATCATCGTCTTTGTAAGGCAATGTCTTTTGACAGTACGTATATGGGATATAAGTGTATTTGTGCAAATATGCCTCAAGGTTATTCAGAATTTTATGATGGGGTTAAGAATATTAAAGATTATGATTTTATGTGTAACTTTTTTATGAATGGCAAAAATAGTTGGAATTTATCTTTTTATACAACTAAAGATAATATTGATGTGTCAAAAATTGCAGCCACATTTGGTGGTGGAGGTCATAAAAAGGCGGCAGGAGCATCGGGATTAAAGCTTTTGCCAGAATTTTTGAGTGGTAAAGCGTTGTAAAAGAATGCCCAACTTAAAGTTGGGCATTCTTTTACTATAAAAGTAACTTTTTTACTTGAGAATTACGGAGAATGTAGTAAATTGGTTGAGTTAAAAATGATAATGGATAAATAGGAGCTTTTTATGTCTAAAATCTTAGTTACGTCTGCATTGCCTTATATAAACGGAGTGCCTCATTTGGGGCATATGGTTGGTTGTTTGTTACCTTCGGATATATATGCTAGGTTTATGCGAATGATGGGTAACGAGGTTTTATATATTGGTGGTACAGATGAACATGGTACAACATCAGAAGTTGGTGCTTTGAAGGCAGGTATGGATATTAGAGATTATTGTGATATGTATCATAAAAAGCATGCTGAAATTTATAAAGATTTTCGTTTGTCGTTTGATTGTTTTGGTCGCACTTCTTCAGAAGAAAATAAAGAAGCAACTTATCATATTTTTGAACAGTTGGATAAGAATGGTTTTATTGAAGAAAGAGTTATAAAACAAGTTTATTCTGTTGATGATAAAATGTTTTTAGCAGACAGATATATTACAGGTACGTGTCCTTATTGTGGTTATGATAAAGCCAGAGGTGATCAATGTGAAAATTGTACCAAAGTTTTGGAGCCGACAGATTTGAAAGATGCTAGAAGTTCTATTTCAGGATCTAAGAATTTGGAAGTGAGAGAAACTAAGCATTTATTCCTTAATTTGCCAAAGTTAGAAAAAGAATTGGAACCTTGGGTTAAGACTAAAGAACCTTTTTGGCCTGATGTTGCTTATACTATTGCTCAGAAATGGCTTAAAGAAGGTTTACAATCAAGGTGTATTACCCGTGATTTGAAATGGGGATTTCCTGTTAATAAGGAGGGGTACGAGGATAAAGTTTTTTATGTTTGGTTTGATGCGCCTATTGGTTATATAGGTATTACTAAACAGTGGGAAAGTGAGAAACCTACAGAGCGTGATTGGAAAGATTGGTGGATGAATCCTGAAAATGTACGTCATGTTGAGTTTATGGGTAAAGATAATGTGCCATATCATTCAATTACATTTCCTGCTACATTATTGGGAACTAGAGAAAATTGGACACAAGTTGATTTCTTAAAAGGTTTTAGCTATTTGACCTATGAGGGTGGCAAGTTTTCAAAATCAGAAAATAGAGGGATTTTTGCGGAAGATGCAGTAAAAGAATTTGATGCTGATTATTGGAGATATTGGTTAATTGCAAATGCTCCAGAAAGTTCAGATGCTGCTTTTACTTGGGATTTGTTTGTGGGTGCGGTTAATAAAGATTTGAATGGCGTTTTGGGCAATTTTGTTTCTAGAGTTTTAAAAATGACATCGTCAAAGTTGGGAGATGTTGTTCCTGAAGGTGGTGATTATACTGATGTTGAAGAGGAGTTAATTGCAACTTTGCAAACAAGAGTAAATGATTATATTAAATATATGAATGAGATGGAATTTCGTAAAGCTTTGGGTGAGTTGAGAGCAATTTGGGTCGAAGGAAATAATTATATTTCTGTTACAGAACCTTGGACTGTTATTAAAACAGATGAGCAAAGAGCTAAAGTTATTTTACGAGTATGTATTAATTTGATAAGAATTTTTGCTATTTTGTCTGCACCAATAATGCCTGTTATTTCACAGAAAATGTTAGATAAATTAGGAATGGAAATAACTGGTTTGAATGATTTTGATGTAAGAAAAGAAATTAATACATTAAAAGGTGGTGAAAAGTTTGAAGTTGGAGATATGTTGTTTGAAAGAATTACACCAGAAAGAGTAGAAGAACTTAAAGCAAAATATGGGAGTTCT
This sequence comes from Alphaproteobacteria bacterium, assembly GCA_015062235.1. Lineage (GTDB taxonomy): Bacteria > Pseudomonadota > Alphaproteobacteria > RF32 > CAG-239 > CAZU01. The sequence continues at coordinate 12,541 of SUUZ01000002.1, forward strand.
AAATGATGTTTAGAAGAAGAAAAAAAGCAGAAGATGACGTTATAGGACCTAGCACTGGTTGGATAAAATGGGCAACAAGGTTTTTTAGGTTTATTTTATATCCTTTTATTCATCCGTTGTGGTTTTTCATTGGATTGCTTGTCGTTGTGATTGCTTTAGTTGCTATTCCATCGTATTATGGAGTTCAATTTGGACAGATACCACAATGGTATAAGTCGCAATTGCAAAAGTATTATGTTCAAACAGAAACAGCTATAGCAAATAAGATAGTTAATCATCTAAAAGATGAGGCATTGAAAAGGACAGACGAGTTAACAGTAAATGCTGTAAATGTTAAGACAGCTAAGAGGACGCCAAGTAAGGAAGAAATGGTAGAGTATTCTAATCCTCATATGGCAAATCGTAAGATTTTTGAAAAAGCGCAAGATATTCCTGTGGATGTTGCTACAACGGTAGATACTTTATCTAGGGATAATTTGTTTAGATTTAGACGTAATGATACTATAGGTTTAAGATATTTGGAACAACCTGAAGATATTAAAGGGGTGGTTGAAGTTGTTAATGCTAACGAACTCAGAGTAAATGGTATTTTGATGTTTTTGTATGGTATTTATGTTGATACTTTGTCAGAGGAAGGAGTAGCTGCTCAGCGTTTTTTACAAAATGAAGTTGAAGGAAAAGAAGTTATTTGTAAAATTGTGGCATATACTTATGATGATGCGCCAACCTCTATATGTGTTTTGGGGTATAAAAGTTTAAATCAGCAATTGGTTGATTTAGGATATTCGATGGATGTTAGTCTCAATTAAATAAAAGGATTAAGCCAGAAATGTGGCAGCCTGTTTTAATGATATGTGGTTATTTTATTACAGTGTTAGGGATTGCGATGTTGCTTCCTGCTGCGATAGATATCTATTATAGTGGGGTGAATTGGTCAATATTTATCAGTTCTTCGATTGTGGCTATATTTATTGGTTTTTCTTTATTTCTAGCCAATAGAGGAAAAATTAAAGAAATAACTATCCAACAGGCCTATTTGCTTACAGTTTTGAGCTGGGTGTCTGTTGCGTTGCTTGCAGCATTACCTTTTATTTTCTATGGAACATCGGTTCCTGATGCTATTTTTGAAGCTGCATCTGGGATATCTACAACAGGAGCCTCAATATATGCTGATGTTGAAAAGTTGCCTAGAGCCATTTTGTTTTGGCGTGCTTTATTGAGTGGAATGGGAGGCGTTGGTATTGTTATTTTTGCTATTGCAATGTTACCATTTTTAGGGATTGGTGGCATGCAAATTTTTCAGCGTGAAAATTCTGATGTTAATGAAAAATTTATGCCCAAGATAAGTTATATAGCAAAAAGAATTATCGCTGTTTATTTGATTTTGATGGTAGCTTGTATAGCAATGTTAAAGATGGCGGGTATGGGGTGGTTTGATGCTATATGCCATACACTTACGACTATATCGACAGGTGGTTTTTCAACCAAAAATGCGTCTATTGGTTACTTTAATAGTTCTTCAATAGAATGGATTGTTACCTTGTTTATGTTTTTGGGGGCAATTCCTTTGACGCTTTATCATAGTCTTTTGGCAACTAAAGATATTCATTCTTTGCGTTCTAATCAGGTTTCGGCATTTGTTAAAGTTTTAGCTATTTATATAACAATTATGACAATTTGGTTGGTTTATCAAGGTGTTTATGAACCATATGATGCATTGCGTTATTCCGCTTTTAATATTGTGGCTGTAGTAACTTCAACAGGATATAATTCAGCAAATTGGTTAAATTGGGGAGCTTTTGCAGCAACAGCTTTCGTGATATTTGCTCTTACTGGAGGATGTACAGGATCGACATCTGGAGGTGTTAAAATTTTTAGATGGCAAGTTGTTGCAGCACAGCTTAAAAGAGCTTTTATTACTACAACAGAACCTAATAGATTGTTACCATTGAAGGTTGGTGGTTCGACAATTAGTCATAGTGTTGCTAGTTCTATTTTTGTGTTTTTTATTGCTTATGCTTTTAGTGTAGCAATAATAAGTTTGTTGGTTGCTTTAAGTGGTGTAGATTTTGCAACAGCATTTAGTGCTACTATAGCTTGTATAACAAATTCTGGTCCTGGTAATACTCAGTTAATAGGTCCAGAAGGTAATTATGGTAGCCTAGCAGATACAGTAAAACTCTTACTTTCCTTTACAATGATTTTAGGACGTTTAGAAGTTTTAACCGTTTTGGTTATCTTTACCAAAAGCTTTTGGCGTTAGTGTTTTTGCTTTTATCCTAGTATTGTACTATTTTATTTTTTTCGCATTTGGTAGTCACTGTTTTGCACTTGCATTACTAGTAAAATTGTAACAAGACCTTGGAACGTAAGAAAGCTGTTTAGTTAAGAATAGATTTTTTGTGAAACAGAGGTTAAAAAATATGGAAAAAGGGGCGTGTGAATCACGCCCCAATTTTGTGCTTATTTTTTATTCTGTTGCTATGGAGTAGAACACTTCGTACAAGTTTCACTAGAAGTACAACATGTTTGGCATGATTTACCACCTTTAGAAGTGAATCCATTTGATTTACTTCCATATGCACAAGCACAAGCCTCTGTTGACCCTGGCAAATAGCCTATAGAGCAAGAATCTTTAGCACATTTTTTGTATGTAGAACTATGATAGCATGTCTCGCTAGCATAATACCCCATTACACAGTAAGTCGCAGTATATCCATCGACAGCGCATTTTTCTTTAGCGGTCATTTCTGTACATTTTAATTTTGTTGAATCTTGAGGGCATGCTTCACTATTCATATAAGTTCCGCAAGATTCATGGATATATCCTTGAGCCTCACAATCTCCACCTCCACAGAAGACAGCTGTTTCATCAAAAGGGCATTTAAGCATAAATTGTCCTGCGCAATTGCTAGCAGTTTGCTTATAACCAAGTGCCTCACAAGTTGGCGGTTCTGCACAATCCAAAGCCGCATAAGCAGGTAAAGCTACCGCCATTGCTAAAGATAAAAGTAAATATTTTCTCATAATCGTTCTCCTTTTTTCAAGTTGCCCCTAAATTATCCGAATCGTGCATTTAAACCACCGTTTAAATGCTATATTGGTGAAACGATTTTTAAGGTGAAAAAGAAAAGGAACAAAAGGTCGCTAACATATTGAAAATATGCAATAAAACATAATTAATTGCTTTTTTACTTTTTTTGATGTATAATTAAAACAAATATAGCATTTAAACGGTGGTTTAAATGCTATATTTTTGTTTTGTAATACATTGATTTTACGTGAATATGTTTTTAAAGCAAGGAAGATGGCTAATTTCATTCGCTAACGCTCATCCAAGCCATGACGTTATATTAAATTTTGAAGATCGCTAATCCAAATCTTGCCGTTTGGTGGCATGACAATATTTTTTATACTTGAGAGATGATTTTTGAGAAATATATTATTCAGTAATGGTAATTACTTCATATTCGTTGGTTTGTTCATTAGGTTCTGCTATATCGTTTTCAGCAATAGAATCGGATATTATTTCTTCGCCCTCAGAAGCAAATTCTTCCTCAACAATAGTATTGTTTTTCATATCACCATTAGCATTTTCAGTAATGTTTATATTAATAACTTGATTTTCGATATTTTGTTCGTTGCTTTCTAATGTTTTTTCTATAACTTCTTCATCAACATTTTCGGTAATAGTTAAGTGAATGTTTTGTTGAATTTTTTTAGGGCGTACCATAGGTATTGTATCACGTAAATCTAACTGTTCTTTGGTTAGTAGCTTGTCGTTATTTTGAGGACGATTATAGCAATTTAACAGCCATATATCATAAATTGGATGTTCAACAGCATTAAGTGCAGGGGTTGAAGAAAACATCCATCCTTTAAATACATTCACGGGGTTTGATGTTTGATAGTTATCAACTACATCAACAAAAGCGGTGTTTTCAGGTGTTTCTTCAGGAGATTTGGATACACAACGACGAATAAGAATTGAAAATGTACCAAAATTGGATAATCCATTAACAGGAACATCTAGTTCACTTACACGACCTGTAATTTTATCCATCGCTTGTATTCTAGCTGTATTCATATCAATATCAGCGGCAAATGATTGAAAGCATAGCGATAAGCTAATGGTAGAAAATAGTAATATATTTTTTAGTTTATTATTCATCACCTGTAACCATAAAAATAACTTCTCCAACGAGGTCTTCTATTGTTTTGAAGTCTTTTGTATTTTGTAAAATATCACCATCTTTGAGAATTTCTTTAGAATGACCAGGATCTATTTTGATAAATTTATTACCAATTAATCCGTCTGCGACGATAGATGCGGTGCTATCATTTGGGAGTTTTATGTCTGGAGATAAACTCATTTGAACATTAGCAGTGTAATCTTCATCGTTTAATTCTTGGCTAACAACAGTACCTATTTTGATACCATTGATGCGAACATCCGAACCAACGTTTAAGCCACCAACTTTAAGGAATTTTGCGGTAATGTTATATCCTTTGACAACTTGCAAATCAGATACACTATAAGCAAAATAACAGAATAGAGCGGCTACAGCTAATACTAAAATTCCCATAATTGTTTCTACGGGGCGTTTATACATAAAAAAGTCAGTTTTACTCATTGGTTGTTTTCTCCTTTTTGTTTTGGCGTTTTGCTTTGCCAATTCCTATAATTCTTTCAATAAGTTCTTCTATTACCATGGCATCTTGAGTATATGAAAATTCACCATTGGTGGTAATGAAATCTTCAGAGCCGCCAGGCTCTATTTCAATATATTTTGCACCCATAATACCAGAGCTTACTATAGCAGCAGAACTATCGTCAGGTATTTTTACACTATCTTTTATTTCCAACGTTAATATGGCCTTAAAATTATCATCAAGCTTAGCATTTACAACACGACCAATATCCATTCCAGCAAGACGAACAAGATCACCAACTAAAAGACCATCGGTACGATTAAAGCGAGCATAAACTTGATAGTATCGTCCTCCATCTTTGTGAGATATGTCATCACGCAAGTATATAATGAGAAAAAGTACTGATAAAATTAGAGCTATTACTCCCAACCCCATTTTTAGGCTTTTGGTTTCTTCTTTGCTGTAGACTTCAAGTATTTTCATGATTTTTTCGCTCAAAATATTAAATTCTACCTATATATAAAATAAAATTATCATTTTGTCATCAAAGATTTTGAAAAATGAAAATAATTGTTAAAATTTAAAAAATATCTGTTAGTATGAGTACTGTAGTGGGAAATTTGTTTGGAATTTTAGTTATGTTTATTGTAAAAAATGTCTCTAAATCGTTGGGTAATAAAGAAGTTTTGCATAATATAAATTTTTGCCTAAAAAAAGGACAGATAACAGCTTTAGTCGGACCAAACGGTGCTGGAAAGACTACATTGATGCGTTGTATGATAGGTTTTTATGATTTAAGTGGCGGTGAAATAATATTTGATAATAAGCGGCTTTTAGACGATAGAGAAAAGGTTTTGCAAGATATTGCTTATGTTCCAGAAATAGGTGGTTTATATCCAGATATGACTGTATTTGAATATCTGCAATTTATGGCAAGTATTAAAGCTATGTCAAAAGATATTTTTGCAAAATCGTTAAAAAGAATAGTTGATGCTTTGGAACTTGCTACAGTTATAAATCAGAAATGTGATACTTTATCCAAAGGATATAAGCGGAGAGTGGCAGTAGCGGGAGCAATGATTAACAGTCCAAAGGTGTTGATATTGGATGAACCTACAGAAGGGCTTGATCCGCAACAAAAAAAACATTTGAGAACTTTTTTGCAAGAATATGGTAAAAAAAATATTGTTTTGATTTCGACTCATATTATGGAAGAAGTTGAAGCCATGGCAGATCGGATTTTGATGATAAAAGATGGAAAACTTGTTTGTGATACGACTCCTGATGAGCTTAAAAAGGCGACGTTAGGCAGTAATATTGAGCATTCGTTTTATACTATTATTGGTAAGTGATAGAGGAATATGTAGCAATGTTAAAAAAACTGAAGATTTGTTTTACAAAGGAATTTAATTTTTATTTTCAAAGCAAAATGGCTTATCTGTTGTTTTTTATTTATACTGCAATGACAACCTCCATCATGTTTTATACTTCAGATTTTTATAGTAACACAACAGCTAATTTTTATCAGTTTTTTAAGCTTCAGCCAGGTGTTATGGCAATGATTATTCCAGCTATTACGATGCGTTTGTGGGCAGATGAATACAGAAATAATACTTTGGAGATACTATTAACGCAACCAGTTAGTTATTTGGTGATAGTGTTGGGGAAATTTTTTGCTGCGTGGTCGATTGTTGGAATAATGTTTGTTTTTTCTATGGGAGTATGGGGTGCAACTAGTTTTGTGGTCGAAATGGATAGTAGTTGGATTTTAATAAATTATGCTCTTGCAATGTTGATGAGTGGTGTTTTGTGTGCTGTTAGTATGTTGGTGGCATCGCTGTGTTATAATACGTTAGGAGCGTTTTTAGTGGCATTGATTGTATGTATTATTTTGATTTCGGTATCATTTGGTGGTTGGATAAGTAGTTTTATACCAGAAAATGTTTTTTTGATGAGGCTTTTTACCGCCTTTGATTTGGGAAGACTTTATGAAGATATGATTTTGGGGCAACCAAATATAGCGGCGTTACTTTATTTTGTGTTGTTAATATGTTTTGCTATTTGGCTTTCGATAATTGCTGTAGAATATAAAAGGAGTTAGAAAAATGTCTAATAAAAGTTTGAATATAACTCTTTTTGCTATATCGGTTTTTATTTTATTGATTGCGATTAATTTGTTGTTTTCAATTTTGTTTGGAAATATACATTTTGATACTACTAGAGATAAGAAATATACTTTAACACAAGAAACTAAAGAGTTTTTGTCAAAAAATAATGAAACTATCAGTATTAGGTTTTATGTATCGAATAGTTTGAAAAATAAAAATCTTATTAAGTATGCTAGAGGACTTCGTAAGTTGTTTGATGAATATAGAAAATATGGAAATGGTAATATAGAGCTAATTATTGTAGAAGTTAAGCCTTTTACCAATACTCAAGCTCAAGCTGAAAAAACAGGAATTAAAGAATTTGATTTTGGAGACGGAGTAAAACATCAGTATTTGGGAGCTAGTTTTTCTAATGGAAAGGGAAAAACGTTAGTTATTCCCCAGTTTATACCCGATAGACAGTCATTTGTTGAAGATGATATTACTAGAATCTTATCGCGTCTTAGTAGTAGAAAAATTGTTTTAGGTGTTTTGTCTTCATATTTTAAGGTGGTGGAAAATAAGCATGGCTTGTCAACTATTAAAGCATGGCCTTTTATTGAACAGTTAGAATTGGCTGGATATGAGATTGTTAGGTTAAGTGAAAGTAGTTTAGGTATTGATGACAGAATAGATGCTCTTTTAGTTTTTTACCCTATGAATTTGGATGCTATCGGTAAATATGCAATCGATCAATATTTGATGAGAGGTGGTAATGTTATTATGATGTTAGACGCTTTTGCAGAAGAAAGGTTTAGAGATAAGGATGAATTTTTTGTTTATAATAGTGGCGTACAAGATTTATTGGCTAATTTAGGTGTCTTACATTTAGATAATATTTTGGTCGGGGACAATGTAGATGGTAAAAACATTGTTTTGGACGGTAGATTGGTACAATATCCATTTAAGATGGTTATTAAAAATGGTAATATAAAAGAACATGGTGCAACAAAAGGAATTGATAAGTTGTTTGTTGATCATAGTGGTTTTTTTGAGTTTGAAAAAATAGATGGTATTGATACAAAAGTTTTGTTTGCAACAAGTGAACAAAGCGGGATTATGTTGGCTAAAAATGTTGTTGATATAAGTTATGATAATTTAATAAAAAATTATGAAACAACGGAAACTTCTTATCCTTTGGCTTTGATGCTAGAAGGAAAATTTAGATCTTTATATGATAAACCTATTTTTGAAACAGAAACAGCTTTACAACAAATGCCACCATTTTTAACTATTCCGCTTAAAGAGGCAAAAATGGCACTGATAGCTGATGTAGATATGTTGTCTGAAATTTCGTGGAATGAAAGAGCTGATAGTAAAGCAAGAGGGTATGAAGTTGTTTATAGTTCTGATAATTTAAAGTTTTTGCGTAATCTTATTGACTATATGACAAATAGTAATTTTGCAAATGTTCCTGTGAAGAAAATAGAAATGAAAAAGAATAGCTTAGCTGATATGTTTTTTTATTTTGCTAAGCATGTTCACGCTAAACAGAAAGATGTTATGGAAGAAAATTTGGTAGAAGTTAAAAACAAAATTTTATTATTACAGGAACAGTATGGTAAAGTAAATATGCCATCAATAAAACAAGCTAAGGATATTGAGCGTTTGCAAAGAGAAGAGATTGATATAATGCGAGAATTAAGGAAAATATCTTATCAAACAAAAGAGGCTTATGAAAGTTATTTGGTTTGGTTTGCAGTATTGATGATGGCGGTCTATCCTTTAATATTAACAATTTTAGTTGCCTTAATATATATTTGTTATAGAAAAAAAGTAAGTGTAAGAGCTAAGGAGATGATAAATGCGTAAACAGTATCTAAAAACATTATTTATGATATCGTTCTTAGCTTTAATGGCTGTTTTGATTTTGATATATACAATATTATGGTATAATGGTGGTAAGTTGCAAGGAAAAATGGTATTTGCTAATAGCTATAATAATGGAGAAAAAGTTGATAAAATAAATATTATTACCGCAGAAGATGCAGTGGAATTAGAACTAAAAAATAGTTATTGGTTGGTAAAAGGTAAGGGCGAATATTATGCTGATTTTAGTAAAGTGCACAGTTTTCTTACATCTGTCAACAGTAGCTCATATTTGGTGAAAATGCCCTTTAGTCAAGAATTACTTGCTAATAAATATCTATACAATCCTAAAGAGCAAAAAGAAAATTCTGGAATGTTAGTTCAGATATTTGCAGGTGATGTTTTATTAGATGAAATTATAATAGGACTTCCTGATGAAGATAAAAAATATTATTTTGTTCGAAACATTGATGATGATAGTGTTTGGCAGATTGATGGTAATTTTAAATTACCGATTATGGAAAAAGATTGGTTGTTAACTCCTGTGTTTTCTGTTTCGCCAAATACTATAGAAAGTCTAGGAATAAATAATAATATTGTAACTAGAGAAGATGAACATAGTGATTTTACTAATGAAAAAGGATATAAGGTAAACGCTGATGTTTTAACAAATATTTTAAATTATATAGAAATACAAGATGCGGTAAAAGCAGATAAAGCGGATTTTGAAAATTTTGATATTAAAGAAATATATGCAACTACTTTTTATGGACTTAAAGTTAATTTGACTTTATATTATAATAACCAAAATGATATTTGGTTTAGTATAAAATTGTTAACTACACCTCTACCAATGAAGATTGTTAATGATTATATCAAAGATAACAGTTTCTTGTACGATGATTGGTATTTTAAGGCTTCATCTGAACAAGGGCATATTTTGCGTGATTTTCGTTTGATGTAATTTATTAAGAGGTTTATGGTAAATATAGGTGCAATAACTCCAGAATTTGTTGCTAATATTTCTAGTAATATTTTTATTCAAGTAACGAAGTCTGGTAAGATTTTGTTTTTTAATACCAAAGCAAACTGTGTTTTTGGAGAGGTTGTTGTTGGTTGTAATTTAGAAGAAATAATCCCTAAAAGTAGTAGTTGTATTTTGTTGCAAAATATTAAAATATCTTTTTATCATCAATATCCTCATCATTTTTATTGGGGTTTTAAAAATAGGTTTTATTTGGTATATGTTTATCCCCAAGATAGCAGTGTTTGGTTATGTTTTGATGATATAACAGAAAAAAGACAATTAGCTCATCTTTTGCATATGAATAATCAAAGAACTCTGTTTGCCGAGAGGTTGGCAAAGTTGGGGTATTGGGAACTTGATATTGAAGCAAAGAGATTTTATTGGTCTGATGAAGTATATAATATATTTGGTATTACAGAAAAAGATAAAACTTATAAAAAAAATCTGATTAGAGAATTTGTTCATCCTAATGATTTGGCACTGTATAAACAAAAGTTGAAAGAACTTGTAAGTATAGGTAATGAAGTTGATGGTATTATTAGAATATTGACGGCTGATAATGTTACAAAATATTGTAAATTTGTTGCTGGACTTATTTATGAAAATGGCGAACCTAAAATAGCTGGAATATTTCAGGATGTTAGTATGTTGATAGGAGAGCAAAAACAATTGGAACAGGCTAGAGCAGAAATAGATATGATTAATACTGCAAAGTCCTATTTTTTGGCTCAGGCTAGTCATGATATTAGACAGCCGCTACAGGCAATCAATTTATTTGCAGAGGGGTTAAAATCAGCTCCTTTGCAGAAATATCCTGAAATAGCGGATAAAATTTTGATGGTTAGTCGCAATTTGAATGTATTGTTAAGTAATGTGCTAGATATATCTAAACTTGATGCTGGTGGAATTTGTTTTAATCCAACAGAATTTGATTTAGGAAAATTGCTTATGCAATTTTGCGACGAATATAGGATTATTATGCAAGAAACAGAGATTTCTTTGGCTTGTAATATAAAAAGTGTAATTATTAAGCAAGATGTTGTGTTGGTAGAAAGAATTATAAGAAATCTTTTAAGTAATGCCATTAAGTATGCGAAAAGTAAAATAAAAATAGGAAATAGTAAAAATTGTTTTTGGATTATAGATGATGGTTGTGGTATAGATAAAAACAATAAAAAACATATATTTGAACCATTTTATCAATGTAACACATTAAGAGATAGAGCAATTGGAGGAACAGGCTTGGGGCTTAATATTGTTGAGAAAATTGCAACAGCGATAGGTGCTGATATAAAAGTAAAATCAAAGTTAAATTCATATACAATATTTAAGGTATGTTTATAAGTTCTAGTATATCTTATTTAAAGCATTTGCAATTGTTTTATTTTTGACATAAAATACGGTCTGATTTTAATAATTTGACGGTGTATTTATGTTTAAGAAACTAAAAGCTAAACTAAAAAATAATAATATGATTCACAATTATTCTAAGATGTGGAAATATGTTAAGCCATATTGGGGAAGAGCTTTGTTAGCTATGCTCATAACAATTCCAATTGGTGCGATGGATGCAGTAATTGCTTGGGCGCTAAAGCCATATATGGATGTGGTTATGATTGAAAAGGGCGCTAGTTATACCGCATATATACCGTTGATGATTGTTTTATTTACACTTATTCAAAGTGCTTTTAATTATTCTGCGACGTATCTTAATACTTGGGTAGGACAAAAAGTTTCCATAGGTTTAAAGACTGATTTGTATCATAAATTATTACGTTATGATGCAGGTTTTTTTGATAAACGTAATTCAGGAGAAATTGTTTATCGTTTTAATGGTGATGTTGATACTAGTTGTAATGGTTTATTGACAAACCTTAAGCTTTTTACAACAAGGTTGTTTTCATCTTTATCGTTAATAGCTGTGCTTTTTTATAATTCGTGGCAGTTGGCTGTTGTGGCTGTAGTTGTTTTGTTTGGAGCCTTATATCCTCTGACAACAGTTAAGCGCAAGATAAAACCTTTGGTGTCAAAATCAGTTTTTTCTGGTTCGTCAGTAGTAACACATTTTAATGAAACATTTAGTGGAAATAGAATTATAGCATCTTATAATTTGTATGATTATCAGTTGGGAAAATTTAGAACGACGTTACATGAATGTTTTCGCCTTGGAATTAAGATGATACAAAGGACGGGTATTATGTCGCCAATGATGCATTTTATTGTTTCGATTGGTATTGCTGTTGTTATTTGGTTGGGAAGTTATCTTATTGTAACTCATACTATTACTCCAGGAAACTTTGTTTCGTTTATTGCGGCGTTGATTATGTTGTACACGCCAATAAAGGCTATAGGCAACAATTATAATGCGGTACAAATGGCTTTGTTAGCAATGGATCGTGTTTTTGAGCTTTTGGATGGTAAGTCTGAAATTGCTAGTAAACGTGGGGCTCAAAAGATGAATGGGTTAAGAAAAGGAATTGAGTATAAAAACGTTTGTTTTGAGTATGAAAAAGATAAGCCTGTATTAAAAAATATTGATTTGAAAATAAAGAAAGGTGAAACAATAGCCTTTGTTGGTAACTCTGGTGGTGGAAAATCAACAATGGTTAATTTGTTGCCTCGTTTTTATGATGTTAAGGGTGGAGAGCTTTTGTTTGATGGTGTAAACATTAAAGATTTGGATTTAGATTCATTGCGTAATAATATTGCAATTGTTTTTCAAGATAATTTTTTGTTTGCAGGGACGATTAGAGACAATATTATGCTTGGTAAATTAGATGCGACTGAACAAGAAGTTAATTTGGCTGTAAAGAATGCTTGTTTAGAAGAATTTGTGGCTGGATTAGAAAAAGGATTAGATACACCTATTGGTGAAAGAGGGGCCTTGTTATCAGGTGGGCAAAAACAAAGAATTGCTATAGCTAGAGCTTTTTTGAAAAATGCACCTATTGTTATTTTGGATGAAGCGACATCTGCCTTAGATAATAAATCAGAAGCAGTAGTTCAACAAGCAGTTGAAAATTTGATGAAGGATAGAACAGTATTTATTATTGCACATAGGTTATCTACGGTTAGGAATGCTGATAAAATAGTTGTTATCAATTATGGTGAATTGGCTGAAATGGGAACGCATGAAGAGTTGTTAAATAAGAAAGATTCTATATATGCATCTTTGTATCAGTCGCAGTTAAAATAAGATAGAAAGCTAAAAGGTTTATCTAAAAAAGGTAAACCTTTTTTAATAAATGAGATATACAATATAAAATTGTGGTGTTTTTTTATAAGAGGGATAGTAAATGGCAAATAAAGAGGTAAAAACAGTTAAAGATTTAGAAGTCCTGATAAAGAAAGTGAAAGAAGCTCAGAAGATTTTTGCAACTTTTGATCAGGAGAAAATTAATAGGATTTTTAAGGCCGCAGCAACTGCTGCAGATAAGGCTCGTATTCCTTTGGCAAAAATGGCTGCAGCGGATACAGGTATGGGTATTGTTGAAGATAAGATAATTAAAAATCATTTTGCTGCAGAGTATATCTATAATAAATATAAGAATGAGAAAACCTGTGGTATTATAAAAACAGATAAGACCAATGGAATTAAAATAGTGGCTGAGCCTTTAGGGGTTGTAGCTGGGGTTATACCAACAACTAATCCAACATCAACAGCTATATTTAAATCGTTAATTTGTTTAAAAACTAGAAATGCTATTATCTTTTCGCCTCATCCAAGAGCTAAAAAATCAACAATTGAAGCTGCTAAAGTAATTTATGAAGCGGCTGTTAAAGCGGGAGCTCCAGAAAATATTATTGGTTGGATTGATGAGCCATCGTTAGAGTTGACAGATTTGTTGATGAAACATCCTGATGTACATGGAATTTTAGCAACAGGCGGTCCAGGTATGGTTAAGGCAGCATATTCTTCTGGTAAGCCTGCGTTAGGTGTTGGAGCAGGTAATACCCCTGCTGTTATTGATGAAACTGCAGATATTGAAATGGCTGTTTCATATATATTAATGTCAAAAACTTTTGATAATGGTATGATTTGTGCGTCTGAACAATCAGTTATTGTAGTTAAGTCTGTTTATGAAAAAGTAAAACAAGAATTTGTACGTAGAGGTGCATATTTGTTGACAGCTAAAGAAGCTGATAAATTGGCAAAAATTATTCTTACGCCAAAAGGTGTTAATGCAGAAATAGTTGGACAGCCTGCAACAAAAATAGCTAAGATGGCTGGGATTGTAGTTCCTGAAACAGCTAAAATTTTATTAGCAGAACAAACTTCAACAGATATTACAAATCCCTTTGCTCATGAAAAATTATCTCCTATTTTGACGTTATATAAGGCTGATGATTTTGAGGGTGCTGTTGATAAGGCTTTGGCCTTAGTGGAACTTGGAGGAATGGGGCATACTTCGGTTTTGTATACTGATACTAGAAAGCAAGATAGAGTAGATTATTTTGCTAAGAAGCTTCCTACAGGACGTTTGTTAATTAATTCTCCTTCATCGCAAGGTGGTATTGGTGATTTGTTTAACTTTAAATTAGAACCGTCTTTGACTTTAGGATGTGGTTCTTGGGGTGGTAATTCGGTTAGTGAAAATGTTGGAGTTAAACATTTGTTGAATTATAAGACCGTTGCGGAGAGGAGAGAAAATATGTTATGGTTTAGAGTACCACCAAAAATTTATTTTAAACGTGGGGCGACAGATATTGCTTTGCGTGAGTTAGAAGGTAAGAAGAGAGCATTTATTGTAACAGATCGTTATTTGTTTGATTCTGGTATGGTTAATGCTATAACTAACGTCTTAGAAGATATGGATATTGAATATCAAATCTTTTTTGATGTTAAGCCAGATCCAACTGTTGCAACAATTAATGAAGCCTTGATGATGGTTAATGTGTTTAAACCTGATGTGTTTATTTCTTTTGGTGGTGGTTCGCCAATGGATGCGGCCAAGATTATGTGGCTTAAATATGAAAAGCCTGAGATTGAATTTGAAGATGTAGCTATGCGTTTTATGGATATTAGAAAACGTATTTGTACAATTGGCGAGTTGGGTAAAAAAGCTTTGATGGTTGCTATTCCTACAACATCAGGTACTGGTTCAGAAGTTACGCCATTTGCAGTTATTACCGATGATGAAAGTCATGTGAAATATGCTATTGCTGATTATGCTTTGACACCTAATATGGCTATTATTGATGCAAACTTCGTTGATAATATGCCAAAAGGTTTGACATCAGCTGGTGGTATCGATGCTTTGGTGCATGCTATCGAGGCTTATGTTTCAGTAATGGCTACAAACTTTACAAACTCAACAGCTTTAGAAGCTATTAAGCAAGTGTTTAGATATTTGCCAAGAGCTTATAAAGATGGAGCTAACGATCCTAAAGCTAGAGAAAAAATGCATCATGCAGCAACAATTGCAGGTATGGCGTTTGCAAACTCGTTTTTGGGTTTGTGTCATTCTATGGCTCATAAACTTGGAGCAGCATTTAATATTCCACATGGAATTGCTAATGCTTTGTTAATTAGCCAAATAATTAAATATAATGCAACTGATTGTCCACGCAAGCAAGCTATATTTCCTCAATATAAAATGCCTGAAGCTAAAAGACGTTATGCGCAAATTGCCAGTAACTTAAAGCTTAAAGGTAAAACTGATGATGAAAAAGTTGTTTCTTTGATAGAGGCAATTGAGGAATTGAAAAAAGAAGTTGAAATTCCTTCATCAATCAAAGATTTGGGAATTAGTAAAAAAGATTTTGAGGCTAAGTTAGATTGGTTAGTTGAAAATGCTTTTGATGATCAGTGTACAGGTGCTAACCCTGTGTATCCGTTAATGGAAGATATTAGAAAAATTTATCTTGATGCTTACAATGGAAAGATATAAGCTAATGTAAAATTAATCCATTGTGTTGGAGGGGAAAATGTCAAAAAAGATACAAGTTTGTATGGGAAGTTCTTGTTTTGCAAGAGGTAATAATAAGAATTTGCAAGTTATTACAAAGTATCTTAAAGACAATAATTTAGACGCAGAGATTGAACTGTGTGGATTGAGATGTTGTAATCTCTGCTCTAAAGGTCCTAATTTAACCATTGATGGTAAAGAATATGATAATGTTGATACAGGAACACTTATTGATATTTTGGATAAGACTTTTAAGGAGTAATTAATGTCTAGCCGAGAGCATCCTCTTTTTACGATTAAAAACAACTGTCAGGATTGTTATAAATGTGTAAGGCAATGTCCTGTAAAAGCAATTAAAATTGAAGAAAATTCAGCACAAATAGTGCCAGAGCTTTGTGTTGCTTGTGGTAAATGTTATAAAATATGTCCAGTAAGAGCAAAACAAGATAGAGATGATGTTACTCGGGCAAAAAATATGTTGGCAATGGGTGAAAAAGTTTATGTTTCATTGGCACCGTCGTGGATTGCTGAATTTGATAATGTTACAAAAGAACAATTATTGACAGCAATTGAGAAGTTAGGTTTTGCGGGAGTTAGTGAAACAGCTCTTGGAGCTGAAGAAGTTTCTGCTCATGTGGCGGAATTTTTGAGCGATAAAAAAACAGGAGTTTTTTTATCAACAGCATGTCCTGCATTTGTTGAGTATATTAGGAAATATAGACCAGAATTAACCAAGAATTTAACTCCTGTTATGTCTCCAGTTTTGGCGCATAGCAAAATTATGCGTGCTAAGTTAGGCGAAGATATTAAAATAGTATTTGTTGGTCCATGTATTGCTAAAAAATTTGAAGCTGACAGAAATGCTGATTTGCTAAACTTAAGTATTTCCTTTAGGGATTTGCGTAGGTGGTTAAGAGAATCTGGTATTAATTATCATAATATTGAACCTAAAAATAATATTGATTTTGTTTGCAAACGAGCTGAAGAGGGGCGGTATTATCCTATTGAAGGTGGTATGATTGAAACGATAAAGCATTATAATAAAACAAAAGATGTTTATATGATGCAACTTACAGGTTTGGAAAATATTCAAAGAGAATTATCCGATATTGATGGTACCAACCCAGAAAAAGCTGTATTTATAGAATGTTTGGCTTGTGAGGGGGGGTGTGTTAATGGTCCTTGTACTCGTTCGCATAAATCTGGCTTTGAAAAAAGAGCTAGAGTTATAAAAGATGTTAAGCTTGGTGAAAATACAGGTAATCGAGAATATAGTTATGATATTGATTGTAGCTATGATAATGCTCCAGTTGAACAGAAAAAATATGATGAAGATCAAATAAAAAGAGTGTTAGCATTATTGGGTAAGCACACTATTGAAGATGAAATAAATTGTAATGCTTGCGGATATGACAATTGTCGTAATTTTGCTAGAGCTATTTTGGAAGGAAAAGCTGAAATTGATATGTGTGTTTCACATATTAAACACCAAGCTCAACGAAAAGCCAATGCTTTGTTAAAGTGTATTCCTTCACCAATTGTTATTGTTAATTCTAATTTATCAATTATTGAATATAATGAACAATTTTTACAAGCTTTTTGGAATGATGAAGAACACGGCGATATTTATGACAGTAATAATTTAATAGGAGCTAATTTGCGTGATTTTGTTAGCTTTACTAACCTATTTTCAGCATCGCTAGAGTTAGGTGAAGATGTTAAACGTGAAAATGTGCATCATGATGAAAGGGTTTTTGATGTTATGGTGTTTAATATTGAGCAAAAACAAGTTGTTGGCGGTGTAATTACTGATGTTACTAAGGTGGAAATTAAGCGTGAAAAAATTGCTGAAAAAGCTAAGGAAGTTATTGAGAAAAACTTAGCAACAGTTCAGCAAATAGCGTGTACTTTGGGTGAGCATATGGCAGAAACCGAAGTTTTGTTGCGTTCAATTGCTAAAGATTATTCAGTAGGTGAAAGTGATAGACCAAATATTACTATTCGTAATAAAAGGGATAGTAAATAAATGACTGATTCTTTGTTTATTGAAATAGGTTCGCATCAAGAACATAAGCATAGCGAAAGTTGTTTTGGTGATGCTATTGTTTCTAAAAAGTTGCCAGAAGAACAAAGAATAATATCAGTTTTGTCTGATGGTTTAGGTAGTGGTGTAAAAGCTAATATTTTGTCATCTATGACAACAAGAATGGCTATGAAATTTATTGAAAGTGACCTAGACTTAGTTCGTTCTGCAGAAGTTATGATGCAAGCATTGCCAGTGTGTCAGGTTAGAAAGATAAGCTATGCAACTTTTTCTATTGTGGATGCGATGTTAGAAGGAAAAACTCGTGTTTATGAAATGGATAATCCAGCTTGTTTTATAATGCGTAATTTTGAACAAATGACCCCACCTCATCATGAAATTACAGCAGATAATTGGAAAGACAGAATTATCAATGTTTATCAGTTTTTAGCGAAAGAAGAAGATAGAATCATTATAATGTCTGATGGGGTAACACAGGCTGGTTTGGGTAATCCAAAATATCCTTTAGGGTGGCAAAGAGAAGGTGTTTGGAAATTTATTGAAAATCAAGTTCGGCGTCATCCTCATATTTCTGCTAGCGCATTAGCGGAGGCAATTGTTCATGAGGCTTTGTCTAAAGAACCAGAGGGTAAAGCTGGTGATGATATTAGTTGTACGGTAATATATTTTAGAAAACCTAGGAAACTTTTGCTGCTTAGTGGACCGCCATTTGATGAGGAAAAAGATAAAGAAATTGCTGAAATGATAGATTATTATGATGGTAAAACGGCAATTTGTGGTGGAACAACGGCAAATATCATTGAAAGAGAATTGTGTCTTAAATGTGAGATGGATAAAACAACTTTTGATCCTAACATTCCGATGGCATCAATAATGCCTGGGATTGATTTGGTTACAGAAGGTATTCTTACATTAACAGATGTTTATCGTATGTTAAAAGAAGGTGTTGACGAAGATAAAGATAATGCAGCTGTAAGATTAGCAAACTTGTTGCTTGATTCTGATAAGATAGATTTTGTTATTGGAACAAAAATTAATGAAGCACATCAGGATCCTAATTTACCAATGGAGCTTGACATTCGTAGAAATATTGTTAAAAAGATTTTTAGATTATTACAAAGCAAATTCTTAAAAGAGATAAGCGTAAAATATGTTTAATTTTAAAAGGACAAAAACAAATGGAAAAGATAAAAGTTAAACTTTGTGCAGGTACCGCTTGTTTTGTTATGGGGGCACCTCAAGTTCAAGCTTTGGAGTTTTCTGCTCCAGAGGATATAGCTGACAAAATAGAGATTACAGAAGTTAGGTGTATGAATTATTGTAATCAGGGACGTAATTATAATAAAGGTCCATTTGTGGAAGTAAATGGTGAATTGATTGAAGAAGCTACTTTTGAAAAAGTTGTGGCTAAAATTAGAGAGTTGATTGCTAAAGAGGAAAATGAACAGTGCTAATACCCAAGAATTATGCTAACCAAATGCGTACTAGAATTTTGGTTAAAGTTGTTGAAAGCTTTTATAAAGATAGATTTGAAACCGCAGATGAAATTCCTATAGAAATGCGCCCTAAGGATTATGATTCTAGTCGTTGCTGTATTTATAAAGATAGGGCTATTTTAAAATATCGTTTAATGGCTGCGATGGGAATTGCTCCACATGAGGAAGTTAGCGAAGTTACGACTTTGCGTGAATATGGAAAAGAAGCATTAAAACGTCAAAATCATGCTAAAAGTTGTTTATCGGTAATTGATATTGCTTGTTCTGCTTGTGTTAAATCACAATATATGGTTACAGATGCTTGTCGAGGCTGTTTTGCTCGTCCATGTGTTATGAATTGTCCTAAACAGGCGATTTCATTTGTTAATGGAAAATCACATATTGATCCAGATTTGTGTGTGTCATGTGGAAAATGTATGGAGGTTTGTCCCTATCATGCTATTGTTAAATTACCAGTTCCTTGTGAAGAGGCTTGTCCTGTAGGAGCTATTAAAAAAGATGAGCATGGTGTGGAACATATTGATGAAGAAACTTGTATTTCTTGCGGGAAATGTTTGCAGTCATGTCCTTTTGGGGCGATTGTGGAACGTTCGCAATTGGTTGATGTTTTGAATCTTATTCATAATAGCGATAAAAAGGTTGTAGCAATGTTGGCTCCAGCAATTGTTGGACAATTTCCTTTTGAACTCAACCAAGTTGTTGGCGCTTTGAAAAAAGCAGGTTTTGCTGATGTTGTTGAGGTTGCAGCTGGAGCAGATATTACATCAACAAATGAGTCGGCAGAATTTATTGAAAGAATGGAAGAGGGGGCTAATTTTATGACAACTTCTTGTTGTCCTGCATATTTTAGAGCAGCCCAAGTTCATATTCCAGAACTTAAGCCTTTTGTTTCTCATACTAAAACACCAATGTATTATACAGCTGAAATGCTCAAAAAAGAGCAACCTGATTGTATTTCAGTGTTTGTTGGTCCTTGTTTGGCTAAGCGTACAGAAGCTGAATATGATCCTAATGTTGATTATGTTTTAACATTTGAAGAAATAGGTGCGATGTTTGTTGGTGCAGGAATCGAAATAGGTGATTGTGAACCAATGGAATTTGCTAAAGTTTCTTCGGCTCAAGCTCGTAAATACCCATTATCTGGTGGTGTTGCAGCTGCGGTAGGTAATTTGGTTGAAGGTAAGGTTGATTTTAGACCAGAAAGAATCGATGGTTTGAGTAAAGAAAATATCAAATTACTGAAGCGTTATGCAACCAAAGGTTGTGAAAACAATATGATTGAAGTTATGTGTTGTGAGGGTGGTTGTATTGCTGGTCCTGGATGCATATCTTTAGCTAAAAAAGCAACACGTCAGGTTGAGGCTTATGTAGATAAAGGTCAAAACCAAAAAGATATGAAATAAATTTGTTTTATAAATAATAAAGCCTCTCTGAAAAAAAGAGAGGCTTTATTATTTTGCTAACTAATAGCTTCTAGCGTAGATAACATCTAAAGTTGCTGGTTTGCCTGTAAGCAAGCATTCTCCTGTTGTACCTGATTGATCAAATGGAATGCAACGAATGGTGATTTTCATTGATTTCAATATTTCTTCGGTTGTTTCATCGCCACACCATTTACCACGAACAAAAGCAACTTTGCCTTGTTTGCCATCTTCTATCCATTCATTAGAATTAGCAAAATATTCAGCAAAAGATTCTTTGGTTGTAATATCGTTTCTAATGTTAGCATCCATACGTTCTTTTGCTCTTTGGAACATTGTTGCTTGAATATCTTCAAGATATTTAGCAGCATTATTTACAAATTCATCGCGAGCAATTATTTTTTTGCCTTCAGGAGTATTGATATAGATACGAGTTTTAACCATCAAATTGTTACCATCTGCATCACGCTTACCAACTTCTAGAATTATAGGAGCTCCTTTACGTGTCCATTCCCAGAATTTGTCAACAGATGCTTTGTCTCGTTTATCCAATTTAACACGTATTTTTTCGCCAAACGGCATTTGTTTTTGTAAATCAGATTGCAAAGATTTGATGTATTGCATTACTGCATCAGTATCTGCAACATTTTTAATAACAGGTACAATCACAATTTGATATGGAGCTATCTTTGGAGGGGTAACCATTCCTTCGTCATCGGCATGAGTCATAATAACGCCACCGATTAGACGAGTTGAAACACCCCAAGATGTAGTATAAGCATATTCTTGTTGGTTGTTTTTGTTTACAAACGAAATATTTGCAGATTTAGCAAAGTTTTGACCTAAGAAATGAGATGTACCTGCTTGCAATGCTTTGCCATCTTGCATCATTGCTTCAATACAATAGGTGTCAACAGCTCCTGGAAATTTATCATATTCTGGTTTGCGTCCAATGATTACAGGCATAGCTAAAGTTTCTTCGCTTAATTCGCGATATGCTTCAAGCATTAATTTGGTTTCTTCTTCGGCTTCTTGATATGTCGAGTGAGCTGTATGTCCTTCTTGCCACAAAAATTCACGAGTGCGCAAGAAAAGACGAGGGCGCATTTCCCAACGGACAACGTTGGCCCATTGGTTAATCAAAACAGGTAGGTCACGATATGATTTTACCCATTTAGAAAAAGAATCGGCAATAATTGTTTCAGAAGTTGGACGAACAATCAAAGGTTCATCAAGTTCAGAAGAAGGTTTTAATTTGCCATTTTCTGATGCCAAGCGAGAATGGGTAACAACGGCCATTTCTTTGGCAAAACCATCAACGTGTTCAGCCTCTTTTTGAAAAAATGAAAGCGGAATAAACATTGGAAAATAGCAGTTTTCATGGTCGGTTGATTTTATTTTTTCATCAAATACATCGCGTATGCGTTCCCAAATTCCATATCCCCAAGGTTTTATAACCATACAACCTGGAGATGAAGAGTTTTCAGCCATATCTGATTCTGCTACAACGCATTGATACCACTCTGGGTAATTATCTTTTCTAAGTTTTTTGATAGTCATTTGTTTATTCCTTTTCATAACGTAATGAAATGCCCACACCCCCATTGGTGCAGGCATGCGAATAGGAATATATCATAAAATTTAGTTTTGTGAAGTTTTTTCTTTGATATTAGTCATTATGGTCTTTTTTATGTTTTTTGTGCATTTTTTTACATTTTTTACAACAATTTTTTATTTTTTTACAGTCACACTTGTGTTTGTCAATTTTTTCTTTAATATCGTTTTTGGCTTCTTTAAAATCTTTAGAAATATCTGCTTCAATTTTAGCAGGAATATCATGAGATGTTGTGTTTTTGCGCTGAGCGTTGGCTGCACCAGATATAATCATTAATGCTGTTGGTAATAAAAATAGAAGAGCTAGATATTTTCGCATAATATTTCCTTTCTTTTGGTATGATATCATATAGTAGATATTACCAAATTGTGAATTTCCAAGTATAGTACGCAAAATATTCTTGCTAATATAAAAAGAGTGTATTAAACTACAAAATGCGATGGGCTACTGTCGCAAGAACCAAAAGGGTTCGGTGATTAACCTGTTTTTAAGTGAAGGATATTTCGAGATGGCAACAGGAACAGTTAAATGGTTTAATAAGAAAAAAGGTTATGGTTTTATTACTCCTGATGAGGGCGGAAATGATGTGTTTGTGCACATTACTGCTGTTAAAGAAGCTGGTATGTATACTTTAAGGGAAAATGCAAAAGTCAGCTATGAACTCAAAACAGAAAGAGAAAAAACTGTTGCCGGTAGTTTGAAATTGGTTGAAGAAGCTGTAGCAGAGACTGTTGAAGCTTAATTTAGTTTTGAACTCGTTCTCGTAAAACATTAAAAGCCTCGTTTAATCAAAACGAGGCTTTTTTAACTGAACAAATTAATTAAAATTGTTCTTGCAATTCAAAGAAATATGCTTGTGGATGATCACAAACAGGGCATTTTGCAGGAGCGTTAGTAGCTTCGATACGACAACCACAGTTTGCACATTCCCAAACAACTTTGGTTGGACGAGTAAATACAGTACCTTCTGTGATAGCTTTTAATAGTGCTTGGTAGCGTTCTTCGTGACTTTTTTCAATTTTGGCAACCATATCGAATAATGCAGCAATTTTAGTGAAGCCTTCTTCTTTGGCTTCTTTGGCCATACGAGCATACATGTCTGTCCATTCATAGTTTTCACCAGCAGCTGCATCTTTTAAGTTTTCCATTGTTGATGGAACTTCGCCACCATGAAGAAGTTTAAACCAAATTTTAGCATGTTCTTTTTCGTTGTTAGCTGTTTCTTCAAATTTAGATGCGATAATATTATAACCTTCCTTTTTGGCTTTAGAAGCATAATAGGTATATTTGTTGCGGGCCATAGATTCGCCAGCAAAGGCATCCATGAGATTTTTTTCAGTTTTTGAACCTTTTAGTTCCATTTTTTTACTCCTAATTAAGTTATTATCTAAGGTAATTTTTATTTGTTATTTTATTATTGTCAATCAAAATAAATTGATTACTTAATTTAAATTATGTTATTTTGTCTGAAATAAGATGTAATGTTTTTTGATGTTGATTTTGTCAAATTTTGTGTTATGATACGTCCCGTTCATTGACGCTATTGT
Organism: Alphaproteobacteria bacterium; assembly: GCA_015062235.1. Taxonomy (GTDB): domain Bacteria; phylum Pseudomonadota; class Alphaproteobacteria; order RF32; family CAG-239; genus CAZU01. Next base: position 36,209 of record SUUZ01000002.1, read on the forward strand.
TGAAAAAAGGAAAATAAAATGAATCAAAAGGTTATTAAAATTGGTAATTTTGAGATTGGTAATAGATTGCCTTTTTCATTACTTTGTGGACCTTGTCAGATTGAAAGTAAACAGCATGCTATTGATATTTGTGGTGCTATGTCTGAAATTACTTCAAATTTGGGTATAAATTATATTTTTAAGGCATCTTTTGATAAAGCGAATCGTTCCTCGATTACAGGAGCTAGGGGCGTTGGTTTTGAAAAGGGAATGGAAACTTTTGATGAAATTAAAAAGTTGTATAATAACATTCCTATTGTTACAGATGTACATGAAGCAGGGCAATGTGCAGAAGTTGCTAAACATGTAGATGTTTTGCAAATTCCTGCTTTCTTGTGTCGTCAAACAGATTTGGTGGTAGCTGCTGCTAAAACAGGAAAAGTGGTTAATATCAAAAAAGGACAATTTTTAGCCCCTGAAGATATGAAAAATGCTGTTCAAAAATGTGTTGATGCAGGAAATAGTAATGTATGTTTGACAGAACGAGGAACATCGTTTGGTTATCATACTTTAGTTGTTGATATGACAGGTTTTCCTACAATGGTTAAGACGACAGGTTGTCCAGTTATTTTTGATGCAACACATTCTGTACAAAAACCTGGTGGGCTTGGAACTGCCACTGGTGGAAATCGTGAAATGGCACCTGTTTTAGCTCGTGCAGCAATTGCAGCTGGTGTTGGTGGTTTGTTTATTGAAACACATGAAAATCCAGATAAAGCGTTGTCTGATGGTCCAAACACTATTGCTCTGAAAGATATGAGACCATTGTTGTCTTATTTAAAAGAATATGACAGTATTACAAAGTCAAAAATTACAGATTATTATTCGGACTTACCGATATTAGAACCAACAACTGCGGAATATAAAGTTTTGCAAGGTGGTAATCCTGTTGATATTCTAAAAAATGTTGGATAACAAATAACAATATATTGTTAAAAAAGCTCTAGATTGTGTTTATCTAGAGCTTTTTTGTTGACCTTAGTGGCTTGAAATTATAGGCTTATCCTTATGAAGTTTACTGATGAAGGATATATAATAAACTGCCGAAAACATGGCGAAAAATCTTTGATATTGACTGTGTTGTGTAAAGAATACGGTAAAGTTTGTGGTTATGTTAAATCTGGAATAAATAAAAAAACTTTGGCTAATTTTCAACTTGGTAATTTAGTCAAAATTGATGCTTGGTCTAGAGTTGATGATAACATGCTTTTGTTAAAAGTTGAACTTGTAGCGCCTTATGCAGTTAATTTTTTAAATTCAGCAGATAAATTAATAGCCCTTTCATCTTTCTGTGCTCTTAGTAATTTATGTTTACCAGAGTTACAATCTTTGGATAGATTTTATTATTTGGTTGAGAGCTTTATTAATCTTATAAATGAAGATAATTGGCTAACACATTATTCTTTATATGAATTTTTCTTGTTGGATTTTTTGGGCGTGGGAATTGATTTGAGTGAATGTTCAGCCACGGGAACAAATGAAAATTTGGAATATGTATCACCCAAAACAGCAAAGGCTGTATGCAAAGATGCTGGTTTTCCTTATAGAGATAGATTGTTTAAGTTTCCTCATTTTGTAGTTAATCATAACTTTGATGCTTCAATGGATGAAGTGTTGGATTTATTAGTAATGACAGGATTTTTCCTCAATAAAAACTTTTTTGCAATTCACAACTTGAAATTTCCAGATTGTCGTGCTAATTTGGCAGAAATTGTAGAAAAATATAGGAATAGCAATGCCTGAAATGGAAGAAAAAATAAAAACAGTTGGTTTAGCTGAAGAACTTAGTAGTCGTTATTTATCTTATGCAATGTCAACCATTGTGTCGCGCTCATTGCCAGATGTTAGAGATGGTTTGAAGCCTGTGCATCGTAGGTTGATGTACGCTATGCGACAATTGCATTTGGATCCTAAGTCAGGGTTTAAAAAGTGTGCTCGTGTTGTTGGTGATGTTATCGGTAAATATCACCCCCATGGTGATAGCTCTGTTTATGGGGCTATGTGTCGTTTGGCTCAGGATTTTTCGGTTAGATATCCATTGGTAGATGGGCAGGGTAATTTTGGCAATATTGATGGCGATAGTCCAGCTGCAATGCGTTATACTGAAGCAAGGTTGACAGAATATGCTATTGCATTGATGGAAGGTTTAAATGAAGATGCTGTCGATTTTAGAGATACTTATGATGGAGAAGAGCAAGAACCTGTAGTTATGCCTGGTGCTGTGCCTAATTTGTTATGTAATGGTTCAAATGGTATTGCTGTGGGTATGGCCACAAATATTCCTCCTCATAATTTGGCGGAAGTTTGTGATGCGCTTTTGTTAATGATTGATAAGCCTGATTCTACAATTGAAAGTTTAGTTCGTAAGATTAAAGGACCTGATTTTCCAACAGGTGGAATTATTGTAGATAAATTTGCAACAATCTTAGATGCGTATACTACAGGTAAAGGTAATTTTAGAATTCGTGCTAAATGGGAGAAAGAAGATCTTGGTATGGGACAATATCAGATTGTGATTACAGAAATTCCATATCAGGTAGTGAAATCTAAATTGATAGAGCGAATAGCTCTGTTGTTGCAAGAGAAAAAAGTTCCTTTATTGAATGATGTTAGAGATGAGTCTGCTCAAGATGTGCGTATTGTGTTAGAACCCAAAAATCGCAATGTTGATGCTAACATGTTGATGGAGCTTTTATTTAAAAATACCGAATTAGAGTCCAAATTCAATATGAATATGAATGTGCTAGATTCTGATGGTGTCCCTAGAGTTATGAGTATTGCAGAAGTTTTGCGTGAATATCTAAACCATCGTATAAAAGTTTTAGAGAGACGTACAAATCATCGATTGCAAAAAATCATTAATAGATTAGAGATATTATCTGGTTATTTGGTGGCGTATCTTAATTTGGATGAGATAATTAGGATTATTCGTGAAGAAGATGAGCCTAAAGTTAAGATGATGCAGACCTTTTCATTAAGCGAAATTCAAGCAGAATCTATTTTGAATATGAAATTAAGAAATCTGCGCAAATTAGAAGAAGCTGATATTAGAAAAGAATTTGATGATTTAACATCTGAAAAAGCTCAATTAGACTCTTTAATGGCTGATGAAAATTTACGTTGGCAAAAAGTAGCTGAGGAAATCAAAATTATTAAAGAAAAGTTTGGTAAGAAAACAGCTCTGGGTCGTAGACGTACAGAATTTGCTGAAGTAGACCTTGATAATATAGATATTTCGATAGAAGCACTGGTTGAAAAGGAGCCGATTACTGTTATTTTATCACAAAAAGGATGGATACGTTGTATGAAGGGCTATGTACCTTTAAATGATGAGTTCAAGTTTAAAGATGATGACAATTTATTATTGGCAATTCATGCACAAACGACTGATAAAATTATATTGTTTGATACTGCAGGAAAGTTCTTTAATATTAATGCTTGCGATATTCCTTCAGGACGAGGTTTTGGGCAACCTTTAAGGCTTATGATAGATTTAGGTAATAATGATACAATTACAGATATGTTTGTGTTTGAACCTAAAGCAAGTTATGTAGTTGCTTCTAATAAAGGATATGGTTTTATTGTTGATGAAAATCATATTATAGCTCAGACAAGGCAAGGACGAAAGATTATGAATGTTGCCGAAGGTGAGCATACAATGTTTTGTCGAAAAGTTACAGGAGATATGATTGCTCTTGTTGGTGATAATCGTAAGATTTTAGTCTTTAAAATGGAAGAGATTCCAACGATTGCAAGAGGACATGGTGTTTGTTTGCAAAAGTATAAAGATGGTGGTCTAAGTGATATGCAAATATTTAATGAGGTGGATGGATTTTGCTATAATAGGTCTGGTGGTGTCAGTGTTGAAAAGGACTTAATGACATGGCTTGGGCATAGAGCTCAGATTGGTAAATTGGCACCTTTTGGATTTTCGAAAAACAACAAATTTTTGAAGTAAAAATGTCTGAAATTTTGTTTGAATATGTTAGGCAAGGAAATTTAGTAAAAGTTACAGCTATTGAAGTTGAGACTAAAACAGAGGCAGTGGTCGTAGTTCCAATGGGGTTGTCTGAGAAAGAAATGCAAATGCGAGCTATGCAAAAACTTTTGTATGTTATGCGGAAAAAAGAGGATAACTAAGTAAATAAAGCTTGTGGATAAACGAGCTTTGATAGATGAATATATTTCCAATTTTAAAAAATATGCTTATAATACCTCAGGGCTTGTTTTTTAAGCCTTGGGGAATTTTTATTTATGGGGAATAATTTTGATGTCTAATCGAACAGCTGATAATGGCAGTAATGTTACTGTTTTGCCGCAGTTTATGAAAGAAAATAATAACTATAATAATTCGATAGAAATAGAAGATAAAACATCATGGCTAAACAATAATTTACACAAATTGATGGTGGGTATTAGTGTTGTTTGGTTCGCAATTGTTTTGGTTTATATTACACAGTTTTTTGGTTGGTCTAATCTCTTTTTGATGATGCCAGATGAATTTGGTGGTTTTTTGGCAGGAGTAACTTTGCCATTGGCTATTATTTGGGTTGTTATGGCCTATATAGATAGAGGTTCCTCATTTAAGCAAGAAGCTAAGTTTTTGCGTGCTTATATGAATCAGCTTGTTTATCCAGAAGATGGTGCTCCCCAAACAGCTAAAGCTATGGCCGATGCTATTCGTTCGCAAGTGGTTGAATTGCAACAAGTTTCTAAATTGGCTCATGAACAGACATCTCAGATTAAAGATGCAATTAAAAACAATGTTGATGATTTTGCTAAATTGGTTGGAAAACTTGATAATTATTCAACTAAAACCATTGTTGAATTGAGTGATGGTGTTAAATTTTTGATGGCTAATTTTGAAAATATTTTAAATAAGGCTCAGACATCTAGTCAAAATTTTGCGCAAATAAATCGTGAATTCATTGATGGCGGAAACAGCATTGAAAAATCGCTTACAGCAATGTTTGATAAGTTGTTACCACGTATAAAAGAAATTAATGATATGACAGCTGTGTTAAGAGAAGTTGCAAGTGGTTCAGCTTTAGATATGTCGAAAGCAAATGATAATCTTAGAAGTTTTGTTGAAAAAACAGATACAACTTTTGATGATATGAAAAATATGTTGGTTGGACATACAAATTCTTTGAAACAATTGGCTGAACAAGCAATGGTAAATTGCAATTTGGCTAAGACTACAGTGGCTAAAGAAATTGCCAATATGGAAGATGTTTTGCAAAATCATAGTCAGAAAATGGCGTTAGTTTTAGAAGAAAGCGGACAAGAATTTAAAGAAAAAACAGAAATAGCTACTAAAAATGCGTTAGAAAGTATTGCTGTTATTAACCAAAATGTTAAAGAAGGGCTTGATAGTGTTGATGGGGCTGTAGATTTACAAATTCAGAAAATTGATACAGCATTGGCTAAACATAATCGTGATTTGACCGCTTTTGTAAAAGTTTTGGATGAAAAAGCGGAAGGTGTAAATAAAAAATTTGCAGTTCATAGTGAGATAGTTGGACAAGAACTTGATAGATTGATGGTTAGAAGTTCTAATTTGGAAGATGCTTTGGCAATGCAAGTTAATAATCTTAATGGTATTTCTGATAAAGCTATAGCTTCTATCCAAGATGTTGAAAATGCTTTGGCTAATAGTGTTGTTAGCTTAGATGAAAAGGTATTAGCTGCAAATGGCGATATTTTATCTTATGTTGATACTTTGAATGAAAAAGCTTCAGAATTTGAAAAAATTAGTGAAGAAAGTACTGATAAAGTTATTGAATTAACAGATGTGTTAAATAAACGTTATGCGGATTTGCAAAAGGGTGTTGCTAGTGGAATAAACCAATTGCAACAGGTCGATAAAGAAATTGGTGAAGCAACAGAGAATTTAATGGTTCAGACTGCTCAGTCGGTTGAAAGTATTAATCAAATAGCTTCACTGATGCAAAAACATACTAATAGTCTGACAGAAGCTTCATCGATTGTGGTAACACAAAGTCAAATTAGTGAAGTTTCGTTGGCACAACAACAAAAACATATTACTGATACGGCTGCTCGTGTTGAAGAAATTAAGAATGAACTTAAAAGACAAATAGATGAGTTGTCTGAGGCGTCGGGAAGTTTAGAAAAAGATGCTGTTAATGTTTTAGAGATGTTGAAATCTAATATTGCTAAAATGTTAGCTAGTTGTAACGAGACAATAAATAAGAGTAAAATGATTAATGATAATTTGGCTGAACAAGCAAATCAATTTGATACTTCAGCTAATCGTACAATGACAAAAGTTACTCAATTTGAAAATGTCTTAATTAAACAATCTCAAAATATGGAAACTTTAGCAAATAATATAAGTGAAAAAACGGATATTATAGCTAAAACTTTAGAAGAGCATACGCAAAAGCTTGATGAAACAACAAATAATTCAGAGAGTGTTTTGGCTAAGTCAATTAATGAGTTTGAAAATAAGAGTGATGCTATTAACGAAGTTGCAAAGACTGCAGCCGAATATATTAGTAATACAATTGAAGGACTTGATGATAAGGTTTCAACTTTAAATATTTTATTCCGTCAGCAAGAGGCAGATTTTTATGCGTATTGTGAAAAGGTTTCTGAAAATACAAATCGTATGGCTGAAACTCTTAAAAAACAAATAACAGGTGTAGAAGAGGGAGCCGATAAGCTATTTGCACGACTGGTTGTTTTGGAAGAAGATACAGGACGTAAGGCTGAAACTGTAGTTGCAAACTCGCAAAAATCTATTCAAGAATTGGCTGAAGTTGAGAAAATGTTGGCTGAAAAACATAGTTTAGCAGAGAAAACTGTTGATGACACAATAGTTAAGCTTACATCTATTGGTGATGCTGTAAAACAACATTTAGAAGAATTTGATGCTACGGTTGTTTCTATGAAAAATAATGTGGGTGAATCTTTACAAGGTTTGTCTGATGGAACGGAAAAAATGCAATCACTTCATGATGACTTGATAAAAAATGGGGATGTTGTTTGGAAAAGACTTAGCGAACAAACTACCTATATGGAAAATATGGGTATTAAGTTGGTATCGCAGGGTGAGAATATTGCAAATATGCTAGAATTGCAAAAAAATAATATTTCTGAAGTAGTTAATACTTTAGCTACCCAAGCTCGTTTGGGTGAAGCTTCAATGGCTCAACAATTCAAATATTTAACCGATGCAACGGTTGATGTTGCTACAAAAATGCAGGAAATCAATGCATCATTTAAGGAAAATACTGGAAATATTTTTGATACAACGACCAAGTTATCTTATGAATTTGATGTTTTGGGAGATAGGTTATTAAAAGCGTGTGATGCTATTAATAAAGCAGCAAAAGATTCGGTTAAGAGTATTGATCAGACAAGTTTGAGATTAAATCAGTGTAGCGAAGATTTAGATACGACCATTTATCATTCGGTTGAAAATATTAATGGTGTATTCAACGAATATGAAAAATATTTGGCAGGATTTAATACTATTACTGCAGAAACATCTACTGGAGTGGTTGAAATTAATAATTTGATTTCAGCACAGAGTAATAAAATGGTTCAAATTTCTGAAGATACGAAAAAATTGGTCGATTGTTTCAATACTGTATTAAATGATACATCTAATAAGTTGGCTGATAGAGCAAATGATGCCTATGATAAAGTTAGAGGTTTAGGTCAAGATTTGAAAAAACTTGGCATGGAGATGGATGAGGCTGCTAAACTTAGTGCTACGCATTTGGAAAAATCTGGTGACAAATTAAGAGCTACAATAAATGAAATTGCAGCTAATGCTGAGCGTATTTCTAACAGTATTTTATCTTCAGGTGATGTTTTTGTAAAACAATCGCAGGCATTAACAGCTTTAGCTGATGATACAGCGGGAAAAGTTAATCAAAGTGTTAGCAATTTGGTTGATGCAGGGAAATCATTTGAGATACAAGGACAAAGTATTGTTAAAGAAAGTATTCGTTTTAATGATACTGTTAATACTCAAACTAAAATATTGAATGATAATGTTGTAAAAGCAGACAAAGCAATGAAAGGATTGTCTGTTGCATATAAAGATGTAAAAGTAGACACTTTCCTTAATGATGCAGCTAAAATTATAACATCTTTGGAAAGTGTTTCTGTTGATATAAATCGTTTGTTAAATCCCAAAGATGAGGAAGATTTGTGGAAGAAGTTTTATAATGGCGATACTCAGGTATTTATAAGATCAATTGCTAAAAACATGAATAATTCTCAAGTTAATATGTTGCGTAAAGAATTTGAAAAAAATGAAGATCTTAGAAAACTTGTTAATACCTATATGAAGGAATTTGAAATATTGGTTGACAAATCAAAGACACATGAGCATGCAGCAGCATTGATGGCAGTTATTTCTGGAGCAGATTTAGGTAAATTGTACTATATTTTAGCTAAAGCTATGAATAAACTTAACTAAAAATAGGAAAATGTAACGTGTCGAGTAAGCCTGTTAATAATCAACTAGACCATTTGCAAAGACAAATAGCTGATGTTGTAGCAAAAATTAGGCAAAAACAACATGCTAAAAATTTTGAATTTGAGGCAGATGTTTATGAGCTTAAACTTCGTCCTTTATCAAAGGTTGAAGGTCAAGTTTATAATCTTGTTGATAATGAAGCTGCTTATTCTCTTTTGGGACAAAATATTCCAGCAGATAGTGGATATGTAACGGATGCTTATAATATAGTCAGTAGAACGGATGGAAAATCAACAGTAGTTGAGGGATTGGTTTTTGAAAATAATCGTGAATTTGATTTTAAGGTGTAGATGTCAATAAATGGATTAAAAAGTAAAGTGTTTTTAGCACCAATGGCAGGTATTACAGATAAACCAATGCGTCAGTTAGTGCATTCGTTTGGTGGTGGTAATATTGTATCTGAAATGGTGGCTATTAACGCATTGTCGAGAAAGAATCCTAAAACTTATCGTATTGCTGATGTGCGAGACGAAAATTATCCAGTTATAGTTCAATTAGTTGGAGGAATTCCGGATTTATTTGCAGATTCAGTTAAGTTTGCTGAAGAATTGGGAGCGTATTCAATTGATATAAATATGGGATGTCCAGTTAAGAAAATTGTAAACAACAAATCTGGTTCGTATCTTATGAAAGATATTAGTTTGGCAGCTGATATTATTAAAACAGTCAAAAAAAATACCAATCTTCCAGTTAGCGTTAAATTTCGTAAAGGATGGGATAATAATAGTGTTAATGCTGTTGAGTTTGCTAAGATGTGTGAGGATTGTGGAGCATCATATATAACAATTCATGGTAGAACAAGGTCTGATTTTTATTCTGGAAGTGCTGATTGGGATATTATTGCAGAAGTTAAACAAGCTGTGAAAATTCCTGTTGTTGGTAATGGCGATATTGATAGTCCTAAAAAAGCAAAGGATATGATTGATTATACTGGTGTTGATGGCGTAATGATTGGACGAGCAACTTTAGGTAATCCTTGGCTGATATCTCAGATACATAATTACTTAGAAAAAGGAATAGAACCAGAAAATATAACAATTAATATTGTAAAAGAGACATTAATTAACCATATAAAAAAGTTACAAGAATATTATGGTGATAGATTGGCATTAGGTTTGTCTAGGAAATATGTTTGTTGGTATTGTAAAAATTTGCGTGATGCTCGTAAATTTCGAGAAACGTATGTAAGAATTGATAATATGGAACAAGCTATGGCTGAAATTGATAAGTTTTTTGTTGATGACGTTTTAAAATAGAGGAATATTTCAAATGAAAATTATCGTTTGTGGTGCTGGTCAGGTGGGAAAAAGTGTCGTTAGTTATCTAGTAAAAGGAAATAATGACATTACAGTAGTTGACGACAATATGCTCAATTTGGATGAAATTGCTAAAGAGTTTGATGTATTACCTGTTTATGGAAAGTCTTCTCATCCTGATATTTTAGAAAAAGCTGGAGCTAAAAATTGTGATATGATTTTGGCTGTAACAGATGTTGATGAAGTAAATATGGTCGTTTGTCAATTGGCCTATAGTTTGTTTGCAATTCCTAAAAAGATAGCAAGTGTTAATAGCCAAACATTTACCGATCCTTTGTGGGGCATGTTATATAATGATAAACATTTGCCTATAGATTTGTTGATATCTCCAGATATTGATATTGCTGAACAGATCTTGAAAATTTTACAATATCCTGGTTGTGCAGGTATTTTACCTATTTTTGATAAAAAGTATTATATTATGACGCTTAATATTAATGATAAGTGTCCTTTGTTGGGAATCCCTTTATTACAAATTGAAAAAGCAGATGAAAGTTTAAATATTGGTTTTATAAATATTATAAGAAATGATATTAGCTTTTTGCCTGATATGTACGAAACTCTGCAAGCTGGAGATCAGATTAATATTTTGGTAAAAGCTGATGAAGTGTATAATACAATTTCGTCATTTGGTCTAGAAAAGCCAGCAAATGAACGTTTGGTTATATTTGGAGGTAACGAGATATCAGAATATCTTGGCGCTGAATTTGAAAATGATGACAGTATTACATCTTGTCGTTTGGTTGAAGAAGAATTAGATAGAGCTAGGATGTTAGCACGTAATCTTAATCATGTTGTGGTTATTCATGGTGAAATGATGAGTGATGTAATATTAAAAGAAGCTGATATAACATCTGCTGATGCAGCAATTGCATTAACAGAAAACGATAAAGATAATTTATTGGCATCATTGTTGGCTTCAAAAAATGGTGTTGGAACAACAATTTCTGTAATTAATACACCATCGTATAATAATTTAATGTTTAATATTACAGATAATATTTTGGTTGATAGAAGTGCTATAACAATTTCTCGTATCTTAAAAGAAATTCGCAAAGCTAAGTTACATGAGGCGTATTCTATAGCTAGAGGAATGGGAGAAATATGGGAAATTAGATTGGGTGAAGAAACAGCTTGTGGGCGTAAAAAAATTGGTGAGCTTAATTTGCCTAAAATGTGTCGTGTATTTGCATTGTTGCGAGGAGAAAATCTAATTTATCCTGATCCTACAACAAAATTAGAAATAGGGGATTTGATTTTGGCTTATGTTGATTCTGGAATGATTAAACAAGCTGAACAAATTTTTTGTTAAAAATCTTTGACAGTATAAAAAAAATGTTATTAGAATATAATTACGATAAAATAATAAATTAATAAGGATGAAAACCGATGAGTGAAAATAATAATTTTTTAGAAAAAATAAAAAACGAAAAAATTTCGGTTACTGTTTTTTTGGTGAATGGTGTTAAATTACAAGGTATTATTACTTCGTTTGATGATACAACGTTGTTGTTGCGTAGGGATGGACATACTCAGTTAATTTATAAGCATGCTATTTCTACAATTATGCCAGGCGAATCTGTTGAGATATAAGTAAAAATTGTCATTTATTGAATTAGATAATATAAGATTGACTAAGGCGGCTGTTGTTTTTCCAGATATTTTTGGGCAGAAGATTTCTTTGTCATCTGAAGCTAGGCTAGAAGAGGCAGTTGGTTTAGCTTTGGCTATTAATTTAGACGTTAGCTATAAAGAAATTGTCAAGATAAGAAATGTTAAACCTGCAACATTAGTTGGGCAGGGTGTTATTGATAAACTTTTAGAAATAATCAAAAATTTGGAAATTGAGTTGATTATTTTTGATACTTCACTAACTCCAATTCAACAACGTAATTTGGAAAAAAAACTGCAAGTAAAAGTTATTGATAGGACAGCTCTTATTTTAGAAATTTTTGGAGAAAGAGCTAATACTAAGGAAGGCAAGCTTCAAGTAGAGTTAGCTCATTTAACTTATCAAAGAAGTCGTTTAGTACGCAGTTGGACACATTTAGAACGCCAAAGAGGAGGTGCTGGTTTTTTAGGAGGTCCTGGAGAAACACAGATTGAATTGGATAGGCGTATTATTGATGATAAAATTTTGCGTATAAAACAAAGTCTTGATAAAGTTAAGCTAACTAGACGTATTCAGAGATCTGCTCGTAAACGAGTTCCTTATTCTTCGGTTGCTTTTGTAGGATATACAAACGCAGGTAAATCAACCTTATTTAATAAGTTATCAAATAGTGATGTGTTTGCTAAAGATTTGCTTTTTGCAACACTAGATCCTGCTATGAGAAAAATTAAGCTACCATTAGGAAAGGAAGTTATATTATCAGATACAGTTGGATTTATATCTGATTTGCCGCATGAACTTATCATGTCTTTTAGAGCAACATTGGAAGAAGTTTTATCTGCTGATTTGGTCGTTCATATAAGAGATATTGCTTCCGAGAGCTCAAAAGAACAAAGAAATGATGTATTAAATGTTCTTGAAAACTTGGGCTTTAACGATTTTGAAAATTCGCCTAATTATTTGGAAGTGTTTAATAAAGTTGATTTACTTGATAATAGTAAGAGGAATGATTTGTTAAATACAACAAAACCTGATATTGCAATTGTGTCGGCAAAATCAGGAGAAGGATGTGATAAATTACTTCAGATAATTGATGACAAACTGTCGAAAGAATTTGAAGTTATGGAATTAGATGTTGATATTGCAGATGGCAAAAAAATGGCTTGGATTTATAATAATACAACTGTGATAGATAAAAAGCTTTTTGATGATTTTATAAAATTTAAAATAAAGCTAAATCAAGCAGATAAAGGAAGACTAGAAAATATGCAATAATTTTATGAAAAAAGTTCTTGCTTTTATAAAATTATTGGAGTAGATATTATTCCGTTGTTAGAACGGGACTTAGCTCAGCCTGGTAGAGCGCTTGCTTTGGGAGCAAGATGTCGGAGGTTCGAATCCTCTAGTCCCGACCAAGTTTTTAAAAAGCGGAAGTCTTGTCTTCCGCTTTTTTGATAATTTGCAGGGATTAAAATGAGATTATTCCAACGTAAAAAAGAAGATTTTATTTGTGAAAACTGTCAAACAAAAGTTAATGGCAATGGTTATACTAATCATTGTCCTGAATGCTTATATTCTAAACATGTGGATATTAATCCTGGAGATAGAGCTGAGGAATGTGGTGGATTAATGGAACCTGTTGATTTAGAATTAAAAGATGGAAAGTATATTATAGTTCATCGTTGTCAAAAATGTGGTTTTGTTAGACGTAATAAAGTATGTGATGATGATAATTTTGAAAAAGTGTTAGAATTATCTAAACTTAAAGTAAATAAATTAAAAGGATAAATAAAACCGCTAGCTTTGAATACTAGCGGTTTTAATTTTACTATTGTTTGGTTACTTTTTGTTTTGTTGTTTTTTTAGGTGCTTTTTTAGTTTGCTTATTAATATTAATCTTTTGGCGTTTTCCGTGTTCGATATTTGATTTAGGAAGAGTTACTGTTAAAATACCATTGTTATAATCTGCAAAAGCTTTATCATAGTCTAAATCCCATGGAAGAGGAATTGTACGACTTACTCTACCGTAAGATATTTCTGAAAAATAACCACCATTGGTTGATAGTTCGGTATTTTCGTGTTTTTTTTCGCCACTAATGGTTAAATATCCGTTGGTTGATATTTCTAATTCAATATCATTTTCATTTACGCCAGGGATTTCCGCTGTCACTAAAACATTTTTTTTGTTTTCAGAAACCTCAATTTTAGGTTCCATACGGTGAAGGTCATTTTGACGTGGAATATCTAATAAATTTAATAAAGTTGAGAAAAAATTTCGCTCTTGAGGGCGAGTTACGTTAGATGCTGCTTGTTTATTGTTAGTGCTTACTTGATTTTGCATAATAAAAACTCCTTGAAATATGTTTATCCAATTTGCAGATAATCCATTTCAAGAAGTTTTCAAGCAGATAAAAGGTTTATTTAAGGGCAAAACATTTTGTTTTTAATATTATTATTAAGTTTTTTATTAAAAGCTCTAGTTTTTATGAATCTGTATATTATATGTTGGACAAACAAATATCTATACTAGGAGAAAAAATGTGTTAGGAGAGGGTGAAGCAATTGTTTATAACATCAATAAAGACTACCGAATTGTAAAATTGAAAGGAAATAAATGTTCTCTGTTTTTTAAGAATAAGCAAAACCAACTTTTAGCTTCGTTAGAGGGGTGTCAGGATATTTTTAGTAATATTTTAGTAGCAAATGATATTGAATTAACAAGTTTAGAAAAGGGATATTTACTATCGTTTATTAGAGCTAAGAAATATTCAATTTCAAAGGAAGTTGCTGAAGTATTAGAGGTGTCAATTATAAGATATATGGATGGAAGAGAAGAATATTTATCTGAAAAACAATTAAAACGAAGAATTGCTAATGGTATTGATTTTGCTAGTGTTTATGTGGGTAAATTAAATTCTTATAGTATTAGTATTCCTAGAGATGGAAAAGATTGTTCATATAATTTATCAAATGCTGGTGTGGCCAAGGTTGTTGTTGAAGAAAATTGTAATATTAATATTGATTTACGCGACAATAAATCTATTGAAAGTTTGGTTGTAGGCGAAAGATTTTCTGGTACTATTAATTTGTCCCGTTCAACTATTGAAAGTATTTTTGTTGCAAATAATTGTCAATGCAATATGCATATTACAGATTCTAAGAAATGCTTTAATTTGCAAATAGCTGATATATATAGTGGTAACTTAAATATTAGTAATAGTTGTATGTATGCTTTAAATATCGGTTATTATTCATATGCTGATATTGTATTAACAAACAACATTATAAAAAAAGAAATTATAGTAGATGATTCTTTTAGAGGAAAGTTATATGCGTCTAATCAAAATGTTGAAACAATTAAAATAGGTAGTGATTGTAAAGGAAAAATAAAGATTAATAACCATAGTTCATATATAGGGATTGGTAAAGTAATTGTTGGTGATGATTTTGCTGGAAATTTGAATTTAGTAGGCGATGATAGTGTTATATCTTTAGAAGTGGGAAGGAAAAACAAAGGTAATATAGATGCTTCATTTGCTGAAAATTTACATAAATTGAAAATTGGAAAATATTACAGTGGTAATACTGTATTAAATAATTCATCGATTGAAAATATTGTTGTTGCGTATGGTGCAAGTGGAAATATTGATATTAAAAATTGTAAAAACTTGAAACTAATTGAAGCTACAATAGATAATAGTTTGGTGGTTGATGCTGATATTCCTCCTTGTGATATAAAAACAATTAATGGAACTATTTATTATAGTTATGGTCATGATTATGAAATGTTAAGTAATGTTCCATTATACAAAAAAATATATCGTAATATTTATAATCGTTTTATGTAGGTAAAATTGTTACGTTTTTGTTACAAAAGTGTTGTTTTTTTCAATAAAGTGTGCTATATTATAATTATATAGCGAAACCTTCAATATATGGAGGATATTATGATGAAAATTAGCAAAGAGAAAAGTTTAAGCTTTTTAAATGA
The DNA here is from genome assembly GCA_015062235.1 of Alphaproteobacteria bacterium. GTDB lineage: Bacteria > Pseudomonadota > Alphaproteobacteria > RF32 > CAG-239 > CAZU01. The sequence continues at coordinate 51,682 of SUUZ01000002.1, forward strand.
GATGCAAAAACATATTTCTTCGAAAGAGCAAATATTTAACGCTTTGTTTGAAGCTTGCGGAACAGGAGATAATGTTAATACTAAGCATATTTTCTTTCAAGAAGTAATAATAAAGTTTAATGCATCTAAGGCTAGGGCTGTCATTGCAAACAAAATGCCATATGAAACTGAAAGCCATTATGTAGATATTGCTATATATACGTATATACAGGCTGGGTTTAATATGAAAGATTTTGATAATGATTTAAATGAGTTTAAAAATAGGATAAATTTTATATGTACCCCGCTTGCAGAAGAAACCCCGTCTTTTGTAAGTGCATAACCGAAAGACCCGCTGTTTTCTCCTTTTCAGCGGGTCTTTTATTTATTGATTATCAATAAAACGTTGGATTGTGGTAAATACTTTTTGGTAATATTTGTTGCCATGTGGGCAAAAGTCATTTATTGAAACTTTGCGATCTTCTATTTTATAACCATTTGGTAAGCGTTTTATTCCTTTTGTGCTTATAGTTTTGACATCTTCAAAAAATAAATCTAATAAATCTTGGATGTCAGCCTCAAAAACACCATCAACTTCTTCAGGACATAGTTTTAAATCAGATAATTTGCGTTGGGTTTTGTGTAAATAAGTAGGACAAAATTCACGATTATGATAAGGATCATCAAATACAAGAGTATGCGTGAACATTTTATTTAAAGTGTTTTCTTTTAATGTTAAACCAAGCTCCTCTTCAAGTTCTCGTAAGCAACCTTGTTTAGCAGTTTCGCCAACTTGAATATGACCAGCGCATGATACATCCAATAGGTTAGGGTATAGTTGTTTTTCACTTCCCCTTAGTTGAAGCCATATATTACCGTCTTCAGATATAATCCAACAGTGGGCAGCCTTATGCCACAAACCTTCTTGGTGTGCTTGATTTTTGGTGGCAACTCCAAGTAAATTCATTTCAGAATCATATATATCGATTAATTCTTCATCCATTTATTTTTTTCCTAAAGCCTTAAAAATATACCCGTCTATAGGGATGTTATTTTCTTTACGTAAAACTAAATGCTCTTTATAAATATCACAAAATCCGTTTTTCTGCAACAAATTTTCTATATAAATATGGTTGTGCTTAAAACGTCCAGTAGACTGAATTTGATATTTATCAATTTGATCTGTTGTTTCTATTGTAAAAATTATATTTTTGCTTGAACATAACGAAAATAGTTTTTCTAAATCGCCAATATAACAAAAAACATCTGAAGCTATAATCCAATCAAAATCTGAACGTGTATTTAAAAAGTCAATAATATCGGCTTTTACCAATTCTGAATATATATTTTTTTCAGCTGCTTTTGCTAGCATTTTAGCAGACAAATCAACACCTATGAGATGATTCGAAGTAGTTTTAATAGCCATACCAACAAACCCCGAACCGCACCCCAAATCCACAATACGATTTTCCAAAGTTCCCGCAATTCTTCGGATAGCCAACGGAGCTGAATAATCCAAATTTTGCATAACCACCTCGTAGTTATCAGCAAAATTGTCAAACAACTGTTCAGTAAAAATTTGATTATTAACAATGTTTTCTCCTTCAAGTGCTGAAATAGCATAGCTTGCAAACAAATTGTTGGGATGTGTTTTTTTCCAATTATGAGCTATTTTTAATGCTTTTTCTTTATCTTGATTATTAATTAAAACTAGTGTTTCCCAAATGTTGATAGAGGCTGCAACAAGGTCTGGTTTTAAGGATAATGCATTGAAAAACAACCCTAATGCTTCGTCATAATCTTCTAGTTGTTTTAGAATGCCTCCCAAGTTGTTGCTTATATCAGCAGATTTTGGACAAATTATTATAGCTTTACGATATTCTTCTAAAGCTTCGACTAATCGATTTTGTCGATGAAGCATTTCAGCATAGTTGCTATGAGTAGCAAAATTTTTATTATCTAATTCTATTAATCTTTTATAATGAATTTCAGCATCTAAAAAATTGTTGTTGCGACTTAAAATATCTGCAAGGCATAATCTAGCATCAAAATTATTAGCATTAATTGATATTGCGTCTGTAAAATATAGTTTAGCTTGTTCTTCTTGGTTTAGGGATAAAAAACAAAGTCCTTGTAAATATTTTATTGTGTCAGAGTTAGGAGCTAGCTCTGCTGATTTATTGGCAAAGAATAGAGCTGTAGAAAAGTCATTTTGGTTATATTTTAACCAAGCTAAATCATACCAAAGGAGTGGAAAATTGGGGTTTTCTTCAGATATAGTAAGCAAGTCTTTTTCAGCCTTGTTAATATCATCAATACGAAAGCTATTGGCTAAATTTATCTTAGCGATGACATAATCACTATCCATTTGAATAGCAAATTGCCAATGTTGGCGAGCTTGTTTAATATCGTTTAATTCTTCGTAAATACAGGCTATTTCATTATGAGCTTCTTTAACAGATGGTGCTAGTTTTAAAACTTGAAAAAAATTGGTAAGAGCATCAGAAAATTGTTTGATTGCTTTGAGTGAAAAAGCCAGATTAAAAAAATATGAAGGATTGTCTTTGCTTTCACGAATTGCTGCAGAAAAGTAGGAACAAGCTTCTTCGTGTATACCTTTAGCTTGAGCAATAAGTCCTAAAAGGTTTAATATATCAGGATTATTGGGAGCAGTTTCTGCAATTTGACGAGTTAGAACTTCTGCTTTATCAAAATCTTCATTGTCAAAGCAAGTAAGGGCCTCATGAAATAAGTCGTTATATGACATTTTGTCTTTATATCCTCCATTGCTTGTTTTATAGCAAATAAGATGTTAAAAATCTAGTAAAATTATAAAAAAAAAGCTTGATTTTAGAATAATTTTATTATAGATTGAGCGCACTTCCGAGAATGAAGGCGGTTGTAACCGTCTCGTTTGGTGTGAAAGCGCTAAAACTATCGGGACAATAATCTTAATTAATAAAAGGAAATTAGAAAATGAAAAGTATTGTTTGCGCAAAAAAGAAAAAGGAACGCCAATATGGTGTGATTTGGGGTGCTCCAAATGCATCTGTTGCAAAGAGAGAGTATGCTCCAGGTCAACATGGTCAAAGAAGAAAAAAACCTACTGATTATGGTGTTCAATTGTCTGCTAAACAAAAATTGAAAACATATTATGGTAATGTTTCTGAAAAACAATTCCACAAATATTATGTAGAAGCTATTCGTCGTTCTGGTGACGCTGCTGAAAACTTGATTGGTATTTTGGAATCTCGTTTAGATAATATCGTTTATAAAGCTAAATTTGTACCAACTATTTTTGCTGCTCGTCAGTTTGTTAACCATGGACATGTTACTGTTAATGGTAAAAAGGTTAATATTCCTTCATACATGTTGAAGGCTGGTGATGTTATTGAGGTTAGAGCAAAATCTAAGCAATTGCCTATTGTTATTGCTGCTTTAGAATCTACATCTCGTGATGTTCCTGCTTATGTTGAGTTGGATGCAAAGAAAGCTGTTGCTAAGTTTGCTTTTGTTCCTAAGTTTGAAGATGTGCCTTATGCATCTGTTATGGAACCAAATCAGGTTATCGAGTTCTACTCAAGATAATAACTTTAATTGCTTTAGTGATAAAATCCTCAGAAGTTGTGCAAACTCTGAGGATTTTGTTTTAAAAAAGATAAATATCAGATAATATTAGTTATCTTTTGCAATGTTATATTGAATATGAGGATAAAAATATGGATGATATTCATCTGGAAGACCCACGTAAATTTTCTGCTAAACAAATAAAAAAATCAGTGGAAGAAGCTAAATATAAACGCACATTTTGGCAGTATTGCTTTGATTTGATTGTAAAAACGATTTTACTTGCGACGATTATATCGCTTGATTTTACGCTGTTTGCAAATGCGGGTAGTTATAATTTGTTTTCATCTTCAGCGTGGCTTAATATAGAAGCGCAGTATATTTATATAGCTATTGCCGTATTCAGCTTTCTTTTTATGTTTATAGCTTCATTCTTTAGGGCGTTAGAAAATTTTATTTTATCTTTGGCTTTTGCGGTATTGAGTGTTGCATTAATTAACCAATTTGCTACTTTTGAAAAAAAATCAGCTCTTTTAATTCTTTTTAATGGCGTATTTAGTGATAGTGTTAACACTATTATTTATGAATATTCGTCATGGATTGTGGGTGCTGTTGTTTTTATTTTGTCTTGGCTTTTGTTAAAGTTGTTAAGTCGCCAATTTATGCTTTATTTTACCTTATTGTTTGTTGCTCTTTTAGGGTGGGTTTTCAGTGAGGCGTATTTAAATAATAACACACAATATTTTAGAGATATGGCATCGATACCGACGCTTAAAAATAAAGATAAAGGTAAAAATTTAGTGTTTTTGTCATTTAATAATTTGACTACACCTAATAATCTCAGAAATATGTATTATAAATCAAAACAGCATCCAAACATTCAAGGAAGTTTTTATAATGCTTTGGGATTTTATACTAAAAACAATTTTATCCTATACCCAAATGCAGCAGTTAACAACCCTGAACAGCCTTTTTATAATTTGATAGCTTCGTACAATCCTAATAGCAAGGATAACATTTCTGATTTGGTTTTATCTTCATCTGTAAGGGGTGGGTATTTTGATTTTACAGCTTTGCAGAACGATAGATTGTATATGGCCAAAAGCTCATTGTATGATATGTTAAAAAAAGATGGTTATTTTATAAATGTTTATCAGACTCGTGATATAGATACTTGTTATGTCAATGGAAAGTTGGTTGCAACTTCGTGTAAAGAAAAGGTAAATTTGCCAATAAGTTTTAATAATGGATATTATTCAACTACACAAAAAGTTATCCTGTTAACATCTCAATGGCTTAAATCAACAGGGATTGTATCGTCAATGAATCCCGTTTTGGCAATGCTGAAGTATGTTTATCCTGATCCAGATGTTATAGCTTTACCTTTTGAGGTAGACAAACTTTATACTGTCAATTCGTTCAAGGTTTTTGACCAAATTATAGATAGCATTGATAGAAACAATGGAAATCAAGCATACTTTGCTGTTATTGACCTACCTTCAGAAACTTATGTTTATGATGAGTTCTGCAAGATAAAAGATATGAGCCAATGGCAATCTGAAAACATGTTGGAATTTGCTAGAACTCCAGTAGATAAACGTCGCAGTTCTTATGCTGATCAGGTTAGTTGTTTGTATGGTTCTTTGGAAAAATTTGTTCAGCAGTTAGATAAAGGAGGACATCTTGAGGATACAACCATTGTTATCCAAGGTATTAATAATCCTCTAGGTCTAGCAAGTAACGACAGAGATTTTTATCGTAAAATTCAAGAGAAATCACATGTAGCTTTGGCAATAAAGCCAGCAAAGGCATCCAAACCAAAAGTTGATTATAGTGTATGTGATGTAACAGATATTTTGGATTCTTATTTTATTGGGCGTAAACCTTGTAAAGATTTTGGTAAAATTAAGACTACTGATAAAATAATGAAAGCTGTTAAAAACACTGTTGAACAAGATAAGTATAAAAAGCACGAAATAACAGCTGCTCAAAATAATTTTAACCAATGGTTTACAGCTTGGAAATCGCAAAATGAATTTGGAAATATGGAGGTTTTATCATTTAGTGAAGATAGTAAGCCTAATAATGAACCAGAAAAAATTGAAGAAGATATAAAGGTTGTTGCTGAGAGCAAAGTAACAGAAACTATCGTTGAAGACGTTCCTGAAGTTAAGATGGAATCAATTAGAGTGGCTAGTGATAATGAAGAAACTGCTAAAAATAGTGATATTGAGGATGTAAAAGAAGATATTGTTAAAGAAACAGATAGCAAAATAGTAGTTGATAATTTGCCTAAAGAGAATGCTAACACTGATGAAGCTCCAATAGAAACAAAAACTGGAACGGAAGAGCTTGTTGAAGAGCTTACTTTTGAAAAGGTTAAAGTGTTGGAAGATCCAGTTGTAGACAATGATATCACAGTACCAGAGATTGAACTTGAAGATATTACAGAAGCTGAAGATAAACCTGAAAGTGATGTGAATATTGTAGAAGAAGTAGTTCCTGATGTTGTAGTAGAAGAAGTTGACGATGAGCAGCAATTGAGTGATGCGGATATTGCTATAGCTAGGGCCAAACAACGATTGGCAGATAAATTAGCGAAGGAAAAAGCTGAGAATAATTCGCCAAAAACTGTTGATGATTTAGTGGGGCAGGTACCAAATGAAGCTTTGCGCAATGTTTTAGAAGCTCCTGTTGCAGAAGGACAGAAACTTTCTCCTGAGGAATTAAAAAGGCAATATAGAGAGGCTCTTAAAAAAGCAAATCAAGCTAGTAAAGCAGATATAAATATTGAAGTAAAAGTAATTGAAAGATAATTTCTGGGGAAAATTATAGTGCTTGAACAAAAAAATTTAGCAAGCAATTCGTTGTTAAAAAAAAAGATTAGAGTTTTTTTTAGTAATAAACGAGCAAAGGTTTCTTTGCTTTTGTTTGCAGTGCTATTTGTTTTAAGTTTGTTTTCTGAATTAATAGCCAATGATAAACCGTTAGCTATTGAGTATGATGGAAATTGGTATTTTCCTATTTTTAAGAATTATACAGAACAGACTTTTGATGGTGACTTTCCGACACCAGCTGATTATAAAGATCCTTATATCGTAAGCAATATCAAGAAAAAGGGCAACCTGTGGTTTACATTAATACCTTTTTCTTTTAATACAGTTGATTATAAATTAGATAAATCAACTCCGTCGGCACCAGACAAAATACATTGGCTTGGAACAGATGATGAGGGAAGAGATATATTAGCAAGAATTTTATATGGCTTACGTTTATCTGTTATATTTGCCTTTATACTTACAACCATATCTTCTTTTATAGGAATTATGATTGGAGCTGTTCAAGGTTATTTTGGTGGTAAAGTAGATATTATTATTCAACGTATTTTAGAAATATGGGAATCATTACCACAACTTTTTATTTTGATTATTGTTGCAAGTGTTTTTGCTCCAGGTTTTTGGACATTACTTATAATTATGCTATTTTTTAATTGGCCTGCGTTAGTTGGTGTGGTGCGGGCTGAGTTCTTGAGGGTAAGAAATTTTGAATTTGTTAAAGCGGCCAAAGCTTTGGGTGTTAGCAATATTCGTATTATGTTCAGACATATATTGCCCAATGCATTGGTGGCTTCGATAACTTTTATTCCTTTTATATTATCAGAATCTATAGTTGCTTTAACAGCTCTTGATTTTTTGGGACTAGGTTTATCTTATGAATACCCATCATTAGGTGATTTGGTTCGACAAGGAAAAGATAATCTACAAGCACCATGGATTGGGGTTTCGATATTTATTGTTTTAGCATCTTTATTAACGATGCTTATATTTATAGGTGAGGGAATTCGCGATGCTTTTGATAGTAGGAGAAATCGTTAATGCCTTTATTGGAAGTTCGTAATTTAGGAATAGGATTTAATCATTCAGATGGCTATAAATATAAGGTAGTTAAAAAGATAGATTTTGATTTAAATAGTGGTGAAGTTCTAGGAATAGTTGGTGAATCTGGTTCAGGAAAATCTATAACGGCTCTTTCTATATTAGGATTATTACCATATCCTAAAGCTTTTCATACAAAAAATAGTTCTATAAAATTCAAAGGAATAGAGTTACTTAACAATCCTAATATTCAACAATTTCGAGGCAACAAATTTGGATTTGTATTTCAAGAACCAATGTCTAGCTTAAATCCGTTGCATACTATTGGTAAACAAATTGCTGAAACCTTGATTTTACATCAAAAAATGAGTTTTAAGCAAGCTAAGATAGAGGCTATTAGATTATTAAAATTAACAGGAATTAAAGATGCTGAAAATAGGTTTAATGCATATCCATATGAATTATCTGGTGGTCAAAGACAAAGAGTTATGATAGCAATAGCTATTGCTAATAAGCCAGATATCTTAATTGCAGATGAACCAACAACAGCTCTTGACGTTACTGTAGCAACACAAATTTTGGATTTGTTACTAAAATTAAAAAATGAATTAGGAATGTCAATTATTTTTATAAGTCATGATTTAAATGTTATACGCAAGATATCTAACCGTGTACTTGTGATGAGAAGTGGTAAAATTGTTGAGCAAGGTACAACGGAAGATATATTTAAACATCCAAGGGATGGTTACACCAAAACTTTAATATATTCATATAGTGTTTTGAAAAAGAATAATTACTCTTGGAATGATTATTTAATTGAAGCACGAAATGTTATGGTTAAATATCCCATTGTTAAAGATTTTTGGGGAAGAGTTAAGGAATATTTGTTTGCGGTTAACAGTATATCTATAAAATTAAAAAGAGGAATGACACTTGGAATAGTTGGTGAATCTGGTTCAGGAAAAACAACTCTAGCTATGGCCTTGGCTGGTCTCATCGATTATGATGGAGAAGTTTTACTAAATAAACAAGATATAAACTCAATAAAAAACAAAGAATTACGAAAAAAAATTCAAATAGTTTTTCAAGATCCGTATAATTCTCTTAATCCTCGTATGACTATTAAAGAAATTATAGAAGAAGGGCTTAGAGTTCATTTTAAAAATATGACAAAAGCTCAATGGTTGGATAAAATAAAGGAAACATTATATGAGGTTGGATTAAAAGATGATGTTTTAGATAAATATCCACATGAATTTTCAGGTGGTCAAAGACAGCGAATTGCTATAGCTAGAGCGTTAGTGGTTGAACCAGATTTATTAATTCTAGATGAGCCAACATCAGCTTTAGACGTAACAATTGCAGCACAAATACTTAAATTGTTGCATAAAATACAATGCAATAGAAAGATATCTTATTTGTTTATATCGCATGATTTTAGAGCGATTAGGGCGTTAGCTGATGATATCGCCGTTATGAAAGATGGAAAAATTGTTGAGATAAATGTGGCTAGTAAAATTTTTGAAATGGCTAAAAATCCTTATACTAAAAAACTCATTTACGCTGCAAATATAGGAAAAAGTAATGATAAATCAACGTATAAAAAACATTATAAAAATGTTAGGAAAATTCAAAGATCTGAAACGAAGCGGATGGTTAATGAATAATATAGAAGATCCAGAATCTGATGCTGAGCACAGTTTTGGGGTCGCTTTGTTGGTTATGATGTTTACACCTGAAAGTTTAGATAGGCAAAAATGTTTAGAATTGGCCTTAGTTCATGATTTAGCAGAAATTTATGCTGGTGATTTTACGCCTTTTGACGATATAACCCCAGAGCAAAAAGATAAATTAGAAAAAGAAGCTGCTGCAAGACTAGCTAGTGAGACTGGTTGGCAAAATTTATGTAATTTGGTAGAAGAATATAATGATAAGATGACACTAGAGGCTAAATTTGTAGGTCTTATTGATAAACTTGAAACAACCATGACGGCTCGTTATTATGAAGATAACGAACGGGCGAGTAGGGTGCTCATTGACGAATTTGCTGCATATGCAAATCGTTATGCTGAAAAATATGATGATAAAGAACTGTCTCAGATAAAAAATATTATAAAAAATATAAAGGATTATTCTTCATAACTCTGTAAAATATTTAATGACATTTGCATATCTTCTGGATAACCAGTATGAGGTGTAAGAGAAAATATAGTTCCGCTATCAGCTATTTTATCAGCTAATATATTTTCATAATCAACGTTCCCTTCACCGATAACGACAAAGCGTTTTAATTCTGCATCATAGTCTTTGATATGAAAATACGAACAATTATTAATTATATCTTGAAGTTCTTGAGGATTAAAGTTGTCTTCCATAGCAACTGTTGCTCCAAGATCCAGTAATGGAAAAATATTAGAGAAATTATATATTTCTAAAAGTTTGTGCATTTTTGAAATGGTATCTATATTACATAATCCATCATTTTCTAACAATAAGGTGATGCCTCTTTCTAGCGCCATTTGGCTGTATATGTCTAATTTTTTACCTAATTCTTCTAAAGATATGTCGCTTTGATTATAGGAATAAATACGAATACTTGGAGCGCCAAATATGTCGGCAATATCCATAAGTTTTACGAAGTATTCTTCTTCATTTTCAACTTGTTGCATCATTATATTAAAGTCTTTTTTGTTTGATGACCATTTTAAAAAAGGAGAAGATATGCAAGATACCAAAATACCATTTGAGGATATTTTTGTTGATATTTGAGATAGCTCATCAAAAGAAAAATCTGTAATATTTTTACCTATAATTTTATGTAATTCTATATATTTTAGACCATTTTTTTTGGCAAAAGACAATGCCTCATCAATATTTTCAGAAAACTCATCATTTATAAAACTTATTTCCATTTTTCTATTCCTTATTTATTTTTGCAAAAATTTTTTCGTTATAATATGTACCATATTTGTACAAAGCATCTTTTAATAAACCTTCATATATATAGTTATTACGTTCTGCAACACGAGAAGAGGGTGTATTTCCTTCTTGAACGGCAATTACAAGACGATGAATACCTCTAGAAAAGGCCTCTTTTTCAATTAATTTGACAGCACGAGAAACTAAACCTTGACCATTATACTCTTCAGCTAACCAGTAACCTATATCGGCGCTATTATTTTTACAATCAATATTGTGAATATCTATCGAGCCAATAGCCTTACCAGTTGCTTTAAGTACAATAGAATAGGCATAATTTTCGTTGTTTTGCCATAAATTAGTGAACATATCTGTTGCAGATGTACAGTCATCAATAGAGTTGGTTTTATCAACCCAAAGGAGGTATTGACGCAAAAAATGACGATTTTTATCTATCTCAGCCCAAAGCTCTGCATCAAATTTATGATTTATACGTGCATGTAGCTCTATAATATCATCTTCAATTAATTCTGGCATTTTAGAAGCATCTAACATTTTTTCTCCAACTGTATTGTAAATTTATTGTATTTTTTCGTCAAAACAGTATAACTATTTGATTAAAAATAATAAAATTACTTGACTATAAACATGAGGGAATAGTACCTTTACTTATAAATATATTTGTCGCATAATGTATATTATGTATAGTTTATTTGATATCTCTTAAAACTATCCTTCTTTATGAGGTGTTTAACGGTCGTTATATATTATTTCCTCCTTTTTTAGCTGCAATCATTGATGTAATGCCTATATTTTCTTTTGATACAAGAAATACACCTGAACTCTTGCGAAAGGCTGTGTAATATTGAATTCCTTCTTTAAGCTGTTCCATAGGTGCATTGCGATCAATCATATTTTGACATACATTTTCCCATGAGGCTTGAATATAATTTAAGGAGTCTTTACTCAAATAATTATCGCGTGATCGGATTACAGCTTGAATTATTTCTCTACTTGTTTGCTCTCGGTTTTGATTGTTTACTTTATCAGTATCATAATAGTTTTCAAAAATACGATTGTATATACTTACTTTATCTGCAACACCTTCTCGATACATACGAGAAACTACTTCTGGCAATATTTCATAAGCTATGTCATGTACTTGCATAGTAACAGGAAATCCAACACCCAAGGTTTTTATTTGCTCCTCTCGGCGAGAAAACATTGAAACTTTACTTAAGTAACGGTGAACACCTAATGCTACGCATTCTACACGATAACCTGCTTCTTTAGCCTCTAGTAATGTTCCCATTTTCCAGTCATTTGGATTAGACAATATACTATCCATCTGAAGATTGTAACCAGCCTTAAAAGTATCTGTGACTAATTTTTGTCTAGCCCAAGACATATCCGCTTTGGTTGCAAATGGATAATCATTTGGATTATTTTGTAATAATTCATCGGCATATGGAAGCAAACTTCTTATTTCATCTCCACTAAACTTTACAGGCTCAGGATCTAACATTTGAGCATATTTAGCGGAAGCTGTTGTTTTACCTGCTCCTGGCTGTCCTGTTAAAAGTACAAATACAGGCTTATCGCTCTTTTGTTTTCCATCCAAAAAGAATGGTTTGACAACATTATCGTACCATTCCTGGCGTTCTTGGTCATTTAATCCATATTTTTTTACTGTTGCGTCCATGGTGTTTTTCCTTCAAGCTTTTGCAAAATTGGTTTGTATAAACTATTGGCTTTAATAATAAGTTCTTTTCTTAATAAATGTCGCATATCATATTTTATTTGGCGCATTTTTTTTATATAATCATCTTTATCTTGTGGATTTTTAAGCATGAGCTTAGAATATTCTCGATAGAGTGAAAGCATTATAAAATGAGCCATTTCAACATTGGCTATTTGTTGTTCATTTTCAATCATAACCATTCTACTATTGACCATTTGCCCTCCTCTTTTTTTATGTGTAAAATTGCACCATTTTTAATATCGGTTTGGCTTTGTCCTAAAGCTACCAATGTTTGAGCAAGCATAATTCCATGTGATGATACTGCTATGGTGTTATATTTTGGATTGTTTGCCCATAGTTCCAACCCTTCAAAAACACGTTCTCTAACCTCTCTACGAGTTTCTCCTTCTGGATAGCAAACATCTTCAAATTCGTTACCAGGAGTATGCATTTTATTAAAAATGTCGGTATATTCATCACGAATTTTGGTATAATGCATCCCTTCAACAACACCAACATTAACTTCAATAAAATGATTGTCTGTTTCTATAGGAAGTTCTAAAGATTTGTTTGCAAGCTCGGCTGTTTGCATAGCTCTTTTAAGTGGAGATGTAACAATAATTTCAACGCCTTTGTCTTTTAGGCGTTCACCAACAGTTAGAGCTTGTTCTTTTCCTAAGTCTGTTAAAACAGAATCATTTGTTTGTCCTTGTGTGCGTCCTTCAACATTGTATGAACTTTGTCCATGACGAAATATATAGAAGTCTTTTCTCATTTCAATATAGCTCCAAATTCTTTTTTTATAATTTTATGAATAAGATTACCTACATGACCAAATTCAGGTACTGCTATTAACTTTGAATTAGGTAATGATTTTTTGATATCGTATGCTCCTTTAAATGGACAAATCAAATCAAGTCGATTATGTACCATTATAACCTCAATATTTTTTATTTTATCAATATTGTCTAATATCTCGTTGTTTCCTAAAAATAAATTATTTGCCGAATAATGCATATATATACGATGCGATGCAAGTTCTTCATCTGAAACGCAATCAAACTCTGAAAATTTTGGTTCCATACTACCGCAAATACGCTCGTACCACCCTAATCTATTTATTGATTTAAGTTGATAGTTTATGTTGTTAGATTGGATTAACTTATTGTAGTAACTGTTTATTTTTCCTTTAGATTCTTTTTTGAGTTCCTCTACAAATTCAGGATATATGTATCCTGCTCCATCGAATTCCCAATCAAGAAATTCTTTATTAGCTAGAAATATTTGTGAAAGCAAAAGTTTGCTTACTTTTTGAGGGTTTTGTTCTGCCCATAAAAGAGCTAGGGTAGACCCCCAAGATGCTCCCCTGATAATAATTTTTTGTTTTATTTTTAAATATTCTAGCAACCTTGAAGCATCATCTAATAAATCTTGAGTTGTATTATTTTGAGTTTTGCCAAGTGGAAGTGAACGACCACAGCCACGTTGGTCAAACATTATCACACGATATTTGCGTAAGTTCGCAAAACGAGCTCTTTTAGGCTTAAAACTCCCTCCTGGTCCACCATTAAAGACTAATATAGGCACACCTTTGGGATTGCCAAATTCGGCAAAAGCGACTAGATGTCCGTCTTTTTCAGGTAAAAATCCGCTGTTAAAAGCCTTAGGAACGAACCATTTATGCCAAAACATTATTCTCTTTCCTTGGTTTGCAACCACAATATTCTTGATTGTACAGGTTAAGCTCTTTTATTAATTGGTAGCGCAATTCTTGAAGTCCGCCTTTACGCCCTTCTATTTCAAGATATGGCATCCCTGCTCTTTGCGCTTCTAAGTAAGCAACTTCATTTACTTGATTTAGGTCTTTATAGCGTGAAACGCCTAAAACGCTTGCAACAGCATCAAATCCATGTTCTTTAGCATATTCAAAGGCCTTGCGTAGACGCATTGCAAAACAAATTGAACAACGTTTTCCCCGTTCTGGAAGATTCTCAAGACCTTCAGTGAGTTTATACCATAATTTATTGTCATATTCAAGCTCAATAAATTCTACATTATATTTTTGGCACAATTTCTTATTTTCATCACATCTTTTACGATATTCTTCATAAGGAACTATATTAGGATTATAAAATAAAACGGCAAAATCTTCATCTGCCTCAGACAAAGTCTTAATAACCGCACAAGAACATGGCGCACAACAAGATAACAACAAAAAGCGCATTTTGCTTGATTCCTTTTTGATTGTCATTATAAATAATAGAAAAATATGGGCAAATTATATTTGAAAGTTATCAGATGAATATCTATAAAAACATAGTTATTTTAACGGGTGCAGGCATATCAGCAGAATCTGGCTTAGCAACATTTAGATCATCTAATGGTTTGTGGAATAATCATAAGGTTGAAGATGTTGCAACAGTAGAAGGATTCGCTAAAAATCCTGCTTATGTGCATGATTTTTATAATGAATTAAAACTAGAGCTAGCAAAAGCCAAACCTAATAATGCCCATTTAGCAATTACAAAATTGCAAAAAGAATATCCTGCTAATATTAGTGTGGTTACTCAAAATGTTGATACATTACATGAAAAGGCTAAAAATAAGAATATTTTTCACATTCATGGACAGATAAATCAAGCTGTTTGTCTTAATTGCGGACATATATTAGAAACTTTTGACGATGTTGGTATATTTACGACTTGTAATAAATGTAATACTCAAGGAATGATGAAACCTAACATCGTATTTTTTGGTGAAAATTTGCTTTATATGGACAAAGTTGAAAAACTGCTTACCACATGTGATTTATTTTTATCTATTGGAACATCTGGTATTGTATTTCCAGCCGCCTCATTTGTTCAGACAGCAAAATATTATGGGGCTAAGACTTATGAATTTAACCTAGAAACTACATCAAATAATTGCTACTTTGATGAACATATAAAAGGACCAGCAGGAACCACCCTTCCCGCTTTTGTAGATAATATGATAAAAAGCCTGAGTAAAAACTAACGGCGTTTGCCTGACATAAGATGTTTTATAAGCATTTTAATCATTGATAAAAACCATGATATAATGGTTTTGCGTTCACCAGATTTGAGTGAACACCAAAATTCTATAATGCAGTTTTGTTTTATTTCTTCTTTATTTGCTTCTGTCTCTTGTGGGAGCGTATTTAAAGGCTTTGTTTTTGCACGATAAGGTAGTAGTATATCGTTTATTTGCTTATCTGTAACATAAGATCCGTGAATGCGTTTTAAAGTTCCATCTCCAGCCAAAAATAATGCATCGCCACGTCCAATTAAATTTTCTGCTCCTGTGGTATCTAAAATAGTTCTAGAATCAGCTCCTGATGCAACCTTATAAGATAATCTTGTCGGAAAATTAGCTTTTAAGACACCTGTAACAACATCTACGGAGGGACGCTGAGTTGCCATAATCAAATGAATACCTGCAGCTCGAGCTTTTTGAGCTAATCGTTGAACATAATATGATATATCTTTATTGGTAGATATTAAGTCTGCAAACTCATCAATAATACAAACTATATAAGGTATTTTTTCTGATGTATTATTGTTATATTCTTTGATGTTTTTAACAAGATTTTCAGCAAATAGATTGTAGCGATATTCCATTTCTTTAACTAAGGATTCTAAAACAAAATCAGCATCTTTTGTTTCAGTAATAACGGGATATAGCATAAATTTTTGATTGTTGTATACTGTAAATTCTATCCTTTTAGGATCTATCATTACCAACTTTAACTCTTCAGGATTTTTTTTAGCAATTAATGATAGCACAAAAGTATTAAGTCCAACAGATTTTCCTGAACCTGTTGTTCCTGCAACTAATAAGTGAGGCATTTTGGCTAAATCAGCGAACTGTGGCGTTCCTGCAATATCAACACCTAAACAAATTGGTAATTCACCTTTAACATTAGCAAACTCTGAAGATGAAAGTATTGTTTGAAAATCTATTATATCAAAAGTATCTTTAGGGTATTCAAAACCAAGTTCTTTACTGCCATCAATTGTTTCTACACGAAGAGAAGAAACTCCTAACTCTCTAGCTATATCGTCTAAAGAATTAACAATGTTCTTAAGTTTTGTACCAGATTGAGGCAAAAATCTGGCTCGATAAACTAGTGGTCCGATATCTATTCCTTGAAAACTTCCTTTAATATCATAATGAGATAGGATTTCTTCTAAATTATGCATATAACCTCTCAGATAATTAATTGATATGATAAGCAAGCTTTTTGGCTTTACTTTAGAAATTTAAAGAATTAAATAGCTAAAGTCAAAATAAAAAATAGTATGGTGAAATAAATGATTAAAGATTTAACGAGAGGAACTCCTCTTAAATTAATAGTTCAATTTGCTTTTCCAATCTTAATAGGTAATATTTTTCAGCAATTTTTTCAGATTTCAGATATTTTGATTGTAGGACGCTTGCTTGGAGTTGAGGCTTTAGCTGCTGTTGGGGCCTCTGCTCCGATATTTTTTATGTTTTTGATGATTGCTTTTGGTTTTACAGCAGGTTTGACTATTATAACGGCACAAAAATTTGGTGCTAGAAACGTTACTGGAATTAAATCTTCGGTATTTCACTCTACGTTAGCAGCTCTTATTTTAGGAACACTAGTAGCTATTTTATTAGTATTTTTCTTAAAACCAATTTTAAAATTGATGAATGTACCAAGTGAAATTTTAGAACAATCATACATTTTTATGTTAATTTTAGGAATAGCGATAATACCTATCGTTTTTTATAATCTGCTTTCTGGATTTATAAGAGCTTTAGGTGATTCTAAAACTCCACTTTATTTTTTAATTTTTTCTTCCATTTTAAATATAGTGCTTAATTTTGTGTTTATATACTATTTCAAGTGGGGAGTTGCTGGTTCAGCTTGTGGAACTTTTGCTTCGGTTGTTGTTAGTGCAATAGCATGCATTTGGTTTATTAAAAAAAGAATTCCTTTACTTCAACTAACGTTTAATGATTGTAAATATAACCACCAATTTATGATGGAACATTTGCGAGTTGCGGTACCAATGGCTTTGCAATTTTCAATCTTAGCTCTTAGTATGATGATTGTGCAAAGTGTTTGTAATTCTTTTGGAACAGAAGTTATTGCTGGATTTACAGCAGCAATGAGAATTGAACAAATTTCAACTCAGCCATTATTTGCTTTTGGCATTGCTTTTGCTACTTATGCGGCACAAAATTATGGAGCAGCTCTGATTAGAAGAATTAGACAAGGTGTTCGACAATGTTTGGTTGCTTGTTTATTTTTGAGTATTGCAACATCATTAGCTGTAAGATTTTTTGGAGCTAATTGGGTTGCCATTTTTATTGAAAATGGAAATGATAATATTGTTAATATAGGGCAGCAATATTTAATGATAAGCACTTGTTTTTACTTCTTTTTATCCTGTATATTTATTGTTAGAAATGCCCTACAAGGAATGGGAAAAACTAAATTTCCGCTCATATCTGGTTTTATTGAATTGATTATGAGATCTGTGGCTGTAATTTATTTGTCTCATAAGATTGGATATACTGGAGTGTTTTGGGCTGGACCTATAGCTTGGCTTGGAGGAGCTGTTGTTGTTTTGATTGGATATTGGTGGGTTATAAAAAAATTGAAGCCTCGTGATATGAAGGAAATCTTCTTAAAAAAACAACAAATACAAATTCAAGAAACAGCTATTAATTAAAAAAACAACCTCTTTTCTATAAAAAAGAAAGAGGTTGTTTTTTATAAATAACTTTTATTAGAAAGTGTATCTTAAACCTGCAGTAACCTCAGCAGCATGATTTAGGCTTTTAGCACCAATGTATGAATAACGACCTACAACACGAGCTGAAATACGGTCATTGAAGTTATACATAGCGCCACCACCAATACGATAACCTATACGGTTTGCGCTTTTACCACCTTCGCCATCTCCTTTGAAATAGTAGTTAGCAGCACCAATAGTTGCTAAAAGATCATATTTTCCTTCGCATCCTAAAGGTTGGTATCCATACAAATCAATACCATAAGCATCTACACGAGTTTTTAACTTCTCGCCTGCTGCTAAGTCTTTTGTACGTTTGCCACTCCACTGACCAAACATTTCAACGCCAACCTTATCCATTCTAGTACCCATGTTAAATACACCAGAATTGTAAGATTTTTTGGCTTCACCTAGTGAACCACTGAAATCATAAGAGGTAAAAGCATAATCAGCACCGATATAATATTTAGCATCTTTTACAGCATCTCTCCATCCAGCCAATGCATTTGTTGAACAAAGGACACATGCTACACCTGCAAGTAATAATGTTTTTTTCATTGTATTTAAACTCCATTTATAAATAGGTTTATTTGTTTTTAATGATAGTCCTTTAAGTAAACCGCATTGAATTTGATATCGGTTTATGCAAATTAGATAATATGGATAAAAACAATTTAAAGGGGATTAAGTGTTTTTTTACGCAACTTGTCTAATATAAATATAACTTATATTATGAAAGGCTTTGAAAATATGACATTTTGTCCTCCTGAAAAAAATTGTAAAAATTGTCCTAGATTGGTCGATTTTAGGTGTGAGAATATAAAAAAATTTCCGTCATATTATAATGCTCCTGTTCCTTCTTTTGGTAATCTTGATGCTGAAGTATTAATAGTGGGATTAGCTCCTGGTCTTAATGGTGCAAATCAAACAGGACGCCCCTTTACGAATGACTATGCTGGAGATGTTTTATACCCTATTCTTAAATCTTGTGGTTTTGCAACAGGAAATTATGGCAAAATAGCTAATGATGGTTTTGAATTGAAAAATGTTAGAATTACTAATTCTGTTAGATGCGTACCACCTCAAAATAAAGTAACTGGATATGAAGTTAAAACCTGTGGTTGTTTTCTAATTAATGAAATTGCTAATATGCCTAATCTTAAAGTAATTCTTACCTTAGGAAGTGTTGCACATAATGCCGTTTTAGGTGTGTTAGGATATAAAAAAACTGCTTTTAAGTTTGCTCATGGAGCGCAACATTTATTAGATAAACATAATATTATAATGTTAAATTCTTATCATACATCTAGGTATAATATTAATACAGGTGTTTTGACTTATGAGATGTTTGCAAATATTGTACAAAATTTGCAAAAAATGCTGTTGACAGCTTACCCTAAAAAATGATATATTGTTACTTGATATATTAAGTTTGTTAAATTTTAAATTTTTATTACTATGGCAAAAGAAAGACCTTATGCTTACGCTTATGGCGTTAAGACAATCTTGAAAGAAGAAATCAAGAAAAGTGAAATGTTCACAAAGTTGAACGAGTGTGCGACTTGTGCAGCAAATGAGGGTTACGGATTTGTTATGGGATATTACCTTAACGGCGAGAAAAAAATCATTGGCTGGAATATTGAAGTAGTATCTCGTGAAGAGGCTGAAGAAAAGTTCATTTTCGATGGTGACAAAAGGACGATATTGTCAGCTCATCCCAAGGTGGGTGTATGGATCATCGCTCCTGTTGCTGGCTATAGCCCGTTGTTGATCCCTTTTGAAAAGGAACTTCGTTCGCTTACCGTGACACGCTTGACTGACCTTGTTAAAGAGGATTAGAAAGAGCGCAAGTAAAAAAAACCTAAATTGTACTAAAGTGCGATTTAGGTTCTTTTTTTATATTTTGCTTAATAAGATATTCCAGCAAATCCCATAAATGCCATCGAAAGTAACGCTGCTGTAATTAGTACAATAGGTGTTCCCCTTAATGCTTTAGGAATATCTGTACGTTCCAAACGTTCTCGAATACCTGCAAAAATTACAATTGCTAAAGTAAATCCCATTGCAGAAGCTAATGTATAACAAACGCCAGCTAGTAAAGTGTAATTCTTTTGAATTGTAAGAATTGCAATACCTAAAACAGCACAGTTAGTAGTAATAAGTGGAAGAAAAATTCCTAAAGACTGATACAAAACTGGAGAACTTTTTTTTATGATAATCTCAACCATTTGTACTAATGATGCTATTACTAAAATAAACGTAACTGTAGTCATAAATTTAAGGTTGTATGGCTGTAGGAATGTGTAGTAAATCAAAAAGGTTACAATAGTTGCAAGAGTCATAACAAACATTACAGCTAGTCCCATTCCAATAGCTGTCGACAATTTCTTGGATACACCTAAGAAAGGACATATTCCCAAAAATTGTGATAATATTATATTATTAACAAATATCGCTGTAATAAAAATCATTATATAAGCCATGATTATCTTACTCCTCTTAATTTGTTAACTGTAATAATAATGCTAGCTAGAGCAAGAAAAGCTCCTGGAGGCATAATAAATAACAACATAGTATCAGCATTTTCAGCAACAAAAGACCAGCCAAATAGAGAACCATTACCTAACATTTCTCTTACTGCCCCTAATATTGTAAGAGCCAATGTAAAACCAATTCCCATACCTATCGCATCTAATAAAGATTGAAATATTGAATTTTTTGAAGCAAAAGCCTCTGCTCTACCTAAAATTATGCAATTAACAACAATCAATGGAATGTAGATTCCTAAAGCAGAATATAAGGAAGGAACATAAGCTTGCATTAACATTTCTAAAACAGTTACAAATGATGCTATAATTACAATAAAGCTTGGTATTCTTACTATATCAGGAATTAATTTTTTTACTGCAGATATAGCCATATTTGACATCATAAGAACAAACATCGTAGCTAATCCCATACCTACTCCATTAATAGCTGAAGTCGTCACACCCAATGTTGGGCACATTCCCAACAACATAACAAAAATCGGGTTTTCTCTTATTATACCTCGAGTTAGGTTATTTATAGATTCTCTATTCATTTTATTTCCCCGAATTAAAATTATTAAATGCATCAAAAGCGCGTTCAATTGCCCTTAAAACAGCTCTGGAGCTTATAGTTGCGGCAGTTACAGCATCAACATCTCCACCATCTTGTTTTACTTTTAATATTTGTCTTTGTGGATAAAAACCTTCTAGTTGTTCTTTAAATTTAGGCTCATCAATTTTACTTCCTAGTCCAGGAGTTTCGTTTGATGAGATTATTTTGAAGCTTTTTATAGAGCCATCAACATTAAAACCAATCATTAATTCAATGCGTCCACCAAATCCTGTATTGGTATAGCTTTTAATAGCTACAGAATTTAGGTGACCATTTTTACGAGCAGGATACATCGTTAATTTATGCTTTTTACTTTTAGTAAAAATAGTCATTTTTTCAGCAAACGGGTTATTGTCAAATTCTCCTGTAACCTGAGCAATAGCCTGAAGCTCATTACCATCTTTAGCTTTTTTTATTGGTTCTAGAGTAATGTTATGAACATATCCCAAAATAAAAGCTGAGAAAGCCGCTATGACAACAAGTGTTATTACTGGAAAAAGAATATCTTTTATTTTATCGGACATTATCTTTTCTCCCCATAATAACGCTGAACTGCAAATTTATCAATTAATGGCACAAGAGCATTCATAATTAAAATAGCAAATGAAACACCTTCTGGATAAGCACTAAAGGATCTTATAATAACAGTTAAAGCACCACAACCTATCGCAAAAATTATTTGACCTTTAATTGTCATAGGTGATGTTGTATAGTCTGTTGCCATAAAAATAGCACCTAACATTAAACCACCCGATAAAACGTGAGCTAGAGGCAAATATTTGATATCACCTGTAGCATAGTATAAAATAGATGTTAAGGCAGCAACTGTTGCTATATAATACAAAGGAATATGCCAACTAATAACTTTGCGCCAAAGCATATATCCTAACCCTAACAACAAGGCAAACGCTGAAATCTCGCCTATACAACCACCAATATTACCAATAAACATATCAAAATAACTAGGAAGTTCGTTAATAGAGTATCTATCTGCGGCAACTAATTCTCCTTCAGGAGCAATACTTTTTAACATTCTTAATGTTGTAGCTCCTGTTTGTCCATCTGGACTAACTAGCTGTAGGAAATGAGGTGTTGGCCAAACAGTCATTTGAACAGGAAAAGATATAAATAAAAATACTCGCCCAACCAAAGCAGGGTTAAAAATATTTTTACCCAACCCGCCAAAACACATTTTGGCAACTATAATTGCCATAAAACAACCAACAAGTATCATCCAACTTGGCATACTTGACGGAAGGTTATAGGCCAGAAGTAGCCCAGTTATAACAGCAGAAAAATCATTTATTGAATTTTTGACCTTTAACCAATATCTACAAGCTAAAAATTCAAATAACACACACCCTAAAACCGATACAACAATAACTCTTAATGCTTCTAGTCCAAAAAATATTATTGCAAACAAGGCTGCTGGAATTAATGCTATTACCACATCTAACATTATAGACTTAGTATTACGACGAGTTTGAATATGAGGATTAGTAGATATTTTTAACATTGTTAGTTCACTTTTTTCTAATTTCTTGTTTAGCAATTTTACAATAATCAAGTAGTGGAATATTTGCAGGACAAGTATAGGCACAGCAACCACACTCAATACAATCACCAGCGTGTAGTTTGCGAAGTTCATCAGAAGTTCCATTATAAACAACAGCTTCTTTTATAGCAAAAGGACGCAACCCTGCTGGACATACGGTAGCGCATTTACCGCAACGAATACAACTTGAAGCTTCTTCTTTGATAAATTTTTCTTCCCTAAATAGTAAAATTCCTGATGTTAGCTTAGTTGTAGGTGCCGAGGTATTGACAATTGCATTGCCCATCATTGGACCACCTAAAATAATTTTAGCAACATCATCTGTCAAGCCACCTGCTTTATCTATCAGATATGATATTGGTGTCCCCACTCTAACTCGGTAGTTGCAAGGATGAGCTATACCATCGCCAGATATGGTTAAAATGCGTTCGAACAATGGTTTGTTTTTTAATACAGCTTCATAAACAGCAAAAACAGTTCCAACATTTTGAACAATGCAACCAATATCTATTGGTAATTTACCCGAAGGAAGCTCTTGACCTGTAATAGCTTTAATTAATTGTTTTTCACCACCTTGAGGATATTTTGTTTTGCAAACTTTAATATTTACACCAATATATAATTTAGACAAACGGGTTAGTATTTCTATAGCATGAGGTTTGTTTTCATCTACGGCTATTATAGCATTCTGAATCCCTAAAGCACGATTTATAACTCTTGCTCCCATAATAATTTCTTCAGCATGTTCGACCATAAGACGATCATCTGCGGTTAAAAATGGTTCACACTCAATGCCATTAACAATTAATATATTGGCTTTTTTTCCTTCTGGAACAGATGTTTTAATAGGTGTTGGATACCCTGCTCCACCCATACCAACAATTCCAGCTTGGCGTATTTTTTCAATAATTTCTTCTGGTGTAAAATTTATTTCTTTAATAACTTTTGAAGTTCTATCAATACTTGATTCCCATTCATCACCTTCGACTTTTATGGTTATCATTTTTTCTTCATAACCTGTTGATCCTGCAACGTCTTCTATTTTTAGAACTTCTCCAGAAACAGAGGAATGAACATCTGATGATACTATACCATCGGCATCGGCTAACAAAGTACCAACTTTTACTTTGTCTCCCTTATTTACCATGATTTTGGCAGGAGAACCTATGTGTTGCTTAACTGGTATGCATACTACATCTGGAAGTCCAGCATCTTCTATTGGGCAATTAGAAGTTAGCTTACATTTATCGGGATGAATCCCCCCCATAGAAAAACTAAACTTTTTAACCACGAACATTCTCCTTGTAGACAATGGCACCAGTAGGACAATTTTGTGCCAATTCCGCACCGTATTTTTCAGCATCTATATCTGCTGGAATATATGATAAATTGTTATCAATTTTGATTTGCTCATTTATTTTGTTACATTTCATACAAGCAATGCAAGCTGCTTTACAATTTTTTCTAGCAGTTGCACCTTTCTGTTTATTACGACACGCAACATATACTATTCCGCCATTAACGCTTAGTGGGCGAATTTCAAAAAGACCTCTAGGACATACTTTAACACAGGCTCCACAAGAAACACATTTACGAGAATCAATCTCTGGCAACCCTGTTTCTTCGTTTAATGATAAAGCACCAAATTTGCAAGATTTAATACAATCGCCAAGCCTTAAACAACCATCAGGACAACCACTTTGACCTGATGATATTCTATTAGCAACACGGCAAGAGCTTACAGCGTCATAAACAACTTTTGCTGGAGCATTTTGGCAACTTCCTCGACATAGCAACACGGCCGTAGTTGGCGCCTTTTCAGTTGTTTCAAAACCTTTTATTTCAGCAATTTTTTGCATAACAGCATGACCACCAACAGGACAATAATAGTTTGCAAAAGTATCTGCATCGGCCTTTGCACAAGCAGAAGCAAAATCGGCACAACCTGCTTTACCACAACCACCACAATTAGCTTGGGGTAATACATCTACGATTTTAACCGTTGTTTCATCTGTTTCTACCATAAATTTTTTGGAAACAAAGTACAAAACAAACGATGCAACAAGGGCTGTCCCACCCAAAATCATAATGTTTAATAATATTAGGTTAGTCATTTTTTATTGCGTCCTTTTTTGATATTTCAAACTTAAAGTCTGATTTTATCTTATTTCGGCACAAGAATACTCCAAAATAATAAGGAATCAAGATAATTATAGCAGATATACCGCTAATAAAATCATTATAACCTAATGATGAGCTTATTATTAATGCTAATAAAAGTAAAACCAGAGGAATAACATAGCTAAAAACAACAGCTTTAAAACCTTGCGTAGTATTCATTACAATATTCACTTCTTCTCCAATTACTAGTTTTTGGTTATTCTTATTGTGCAATTGGATAACTCGTTCCTTTACCTCATTTAATGAGCAATAATTTTTAACACTACAACTAGAACAAGCGGAACAACTTTTTATTTTTAGGCTTATTTTATCTTTATTAATTGCTGTAATTATTGCTGATTTAGTTATGTTTTCCATTTTGCTATTCCCCTAAAAAAAACTTAGCATCCTTTGAATAATGAATATTTAGATTTTTATCAAAAACAATTACTTTTAAATTATTTTTGTTAGCATATGCCATACCTGCTTTCAGTCCCATAGCGACAATGGCTGTTGCATGAGCATCAGCATACATACAGGAATCATGAAAAACACTTGCTGATAAAACATCTGTCTGAACGGAATATCCTGTTTTGGGTGATATGGTATGGGCGTATATTTGCCCATTTTTTTGATAAAAATTACGATAGTTGCCTGATGTCGCAACTGCAATATTACTCAAAGATAAGATAATAGAATTTTCTGATGAACCAATGATAGGCTTGCTTATACCTATATTCCAAGCGTTATTATTTTCTAAACGAGAACCTTTTGCTTTTATTTCTCCCCCTATTTCAACAAGATAATTATTATATCCTTCCTTATCTAGAATTTGAGCAATTGCATCAACAGCATATCCTTTAGCAATTGCAGATAAATTTATTTCTATATTTGGATGTGTTTTCTTAACTTTTTGAAAAGAACTATTAAACTTTAGCTTAGCAAAACCAGTATTAACCAGAGCTTTTTTTATTTGCTTATCGCTTGGATTTTGTGGCGTTATTGTACCAAATCCCCATAATTCAATTAATTTGCCTATTGTTGGATCAAACCAACCATTAGACAACTTCCATACTTTGTGCGATGCTTGTAATACTTTGGCAAAATCATCTGATAACAAATGCCATTTTTGTGATTTTGTTTTATTAAAATTTGATATTTCACTATCTTCTCTAAAAACAGACATTTGTTGGTTTATATCTTCAAGTTTTGATTCTATTTTGCCTTTCAAATCTTTATTTTTATTATTGGTGCGTATTTTGATATTGTAATAAGTTCCAAAAATATCACCTTTGATTATTTGGTAATGTGGAGAATTTTTATATATTATTACGCTAATGATTATAATACATAGCAATATTGAAATATATTGAAAAATACGCATATTTATACCTGTATAATTACAAAGTTGCTTTTTACAAAAAACAAAAAGTGTTTTATAGTTAAGCGCATATAAAGTCAATAATCTAATTTTTAATAGCTATAAGGATACTAGCATGATTGAAATGTTTATAAATAAAATCAAACAGTTAATTAAAGAATATAAATCTTCTGAATTTTGCAAAAATACTAAATGTGTAAAAGATAAGTGGATGAAAAAAATTGATATTTGGGGTAAAGAATTATCCAAAAGTGGAATAAATGCCAATATGGTGAGCATATTTGGATTTGTTATTGGTATGATGGCTATTAACTTTTTGGCTATGAACATGTATTTTGAAGCATTGGTTTGTATATTAGTAAATCGCTTTTGTGATGTGTTGGATGGAGCTGTTGCTAGAGCTGAAGGAATTACAACTTTTGGTGTGTTTTTAGATGCTTGTCTAGATTTTGTATTTTATGCAGGAGTTATATTTGGCTTTGCCTTGGCTGATCCTTATGAAAATGCTACCGCTGCTTGTTTCCTTCTTTTTGGCTTTACGGCTTCGGCATCGGCTATGCTTGCTTATGGAATTGTTAGCCATAATAAAGATAGTAATAAATCAATAAAAGAACTTAATGCTATAGAATCTCCCTTTTATTTAGGTGGAATTGCGCAAGGATTTGAAACCGTTTGTGCTTTTGTATTGCTTTGTATTATGCCTTTCGCATTTTTACCAATTGCTATTGCTTTGGGATGCTGGTGCTTGTTAAAAGCATTGGTTGTTATATCTTCTGCTTATTATAGATTAGTTATATTGCAGAAAAGCAAAAAATAATGAAATTTGTAAAGCTTTTTTGTTTGCTTGTAGTTTTATGGTGTTCACCAGCAAAGGCTGAGCAGATAGTTGAGCTTGATTATTTTACAAGATATAATAACAATGAGTTACTTGAGGTAATTTTACAGTTTAATATTAAATCTGGGTGGCATATTTTTGCTCCTTATCAGCAAGAATTTGGTTCTCCATTAAAAATTGTTTGGCAAGATACTGACAAGAATGATGTGTTAGAGGAAAGTTTTAGTAGAACGCAACGATTTGATTTAGATGATTTTTCTTTTGATGGATATGACAAAAAAGCTTTTTATAAAACAACCATAAAAACTCAAAAACCAAATAGCAAACTAAAAATAAGTTGGTTGGCATGTGCTGAAGAGTGTGTTCCTGAAAATATAGAGATAGATATAGCTCATAAAACAAATAGTAATTTTGAACAAAAGCTAGAAGAAATTGCAGATTATTTTATTAGTTCAGATTTTAAATTAAAACAAAAACTACTGCTAATGTTGTTTTTGGCTTTTGCTGGAGGCATTATTTTAAATCTGATGCCATGTGTTTTCCCTATTTTGAGTATTAAGATTATATCTTTAGCACAAATGGAAAATGATAAACGTAGTGTTGAAGCGACTTTTTATAGTTTTGGGGTGGTTGTTTCAATGCTAGCTATAGCAGGAATTTTATTTATATTACGACAATTTGATGCAACTATTGGTTGGGGTTTTCAACTACAATCGCCCTATTTTGTACTAATTATGTTATTTTTATTTATAATTCTTACTCTA
The DNA here is from genome assembly GCA_015062235.1 of Alphaproteobacteria bacterium. Taxonomy (GTDB): domain Bacteria; phylum Pseudomonadota; class Alphaproteobacteria; order RF32; family CAG-239; genus CAZU01. The sequence continues at coordinate 79,385 of SUUZ01000002.1, forward strand.
ATGATGCTTGATGTTATAAATGTTAATAACAGTTGGAGTAGTAAAATAGCTTTTTTGCGTTTTAATAATCATAAAACAAATGCTTTTATGACAGGATTTTTGGCTGTTTTGATTGCTAGTCCTTGTACTGCACCATTTATGGGGGCAACGATTGCTTACGCTATTATGTCACCCGTTTACTACTATTTTCCTGTATTTTTATTTTTAGGTTTAGGATATGCTTTTCCTTTTGCTATAATAGCGTGGAATCCTCTTAAACTGCGCCGAATTTTACCAAAGCCAGGAAAATGGATGAATATTTTGAAAAAAGTTTTAAGTATTCCCCTTATTTTTACCTGCATTTGGCTTATTTGGGTATTGCTAGCTCAACGAGGTGTTGTGGTTTCTGGGCAAAATCTTAAATGGAATGATTTTTCAACCAACAAAGTGGAACAAGCCTTAAAAAATGAGCAACCTGTATTTATTGATTTTACTGCTAAGTGGTGTATTACCTGCTTAGTAAACAAAAGAGTTGCTTTACAATCTGATGAATTTGCAAACTTGGTAAAAAATAAGAATATTTTATTGTTGCGGGCTGATGCTACCAACCAAGATAAAGATGTCGGAAAGGCTCTTAATTCTTATGGAAGAGCTAGCGTTCCTTTATATGTATATTATGATGGCAAATCTGATGACTATTTAATTTTACCCCAGATTATAACCCCTAGTATTTTATCAGAATATTTAGATTAATATTAAACTAACGTGTTCTTGTATTGGCATTATTCATCAAGTTTGTTACTCTATTTACAGCTTTACTATACGCTTCTCTTTCTGGCTCTCTTTGAGCTGCACGTTCATAGTTTTGTTTTGCTCGACTCAAATTTCCTTTGGCTTCATAGGCTCTACCTGCATTATAATTAGCAGGAGCATATTGTTCGGTTTCACCTGTATTTAGGATTTCTTGGCATTCAGCAATACATTTATCATATTCTTTTAAATGGTAATAAGTTATTGCCAAATCATTGTGAATATCAGCACCATTATAACCTGCATCAATCATTGCTTGGAAACCATCGCGTGCTTTGCTGTAGTCTTTGTTATTATATGCGGCTAGAGCTGCGTTGTACATACTGTCAGCAGTATGTCTTGTCTCAACCGCTGCAAAATTTAATGTTCTATCACTACAATAAATATCTATACCGTTTTCTTTGGCTATTTGATCTACGGTTTTTCCGCCTTTACAAACATAATTGTAGATACATTGGGCGGTTTGGCTTGCTCCTGTTAAACTTCCATTATCAATGCTTGTTTGCATTATTTTGCATTGATCTACGGATAATTGGGTTACAGAAGTAACATAATATTTATTACCCTTTGAATTAATACCTTCTTTGACCAAAAACATTCCCATTTTATCGGCATAATTATCATGATTAAGGTACAACAATGCTTCGTGGGTATGGCGTTTTAGAATACCATCATTAAAAGATGAATTTCCTGGTTTTAGATTCATTAAATAATTTGCACATTCAACGGGATTTTGATAATTTTCTTTGACAAAACGACACAAATCCCTACCATTACTTTCATCATTATACATACAAGTAGCTATTGCGGCAAATTCGCAAATATTAAGTTCAGCTCCTTGTAACAAATCACACATACTTTTATATACTCGTCCGTTTTCACGATAACGAAACCATCCATCAGCTACTGCACTTGCTTGTTGACCTGTTATTGTAAAATTAGGGTGCTTTTGTAGGTAGTTTTTAGTTAATATCCATTTAGAACTTTTGGGATTACCATTTTCAGGATACCAATAACTTCCGATACCAATTGTATTACTTATTTTTTTACCATTATCAGAATAACCTTCGTTAATCAAAACTTCAGTTGGTAACATTGACTTAATTATTAATGGAAAAGCAGCATCATATAATTGTTGAAAACTTTGTTCGTCAGTTATTTTATATTTTTTAGATAGTGCTTCATTTTCATTATTATCAACAATTTGAGATATTATGTTTTTATCTCCAATTGATAGTTTTCCCCCATTTTCCATAAGTTTAATTCCGCCATAAGAAGCGGCTATAATCATTCCTTTATACAAACCTTTTTTAATATAAGGCAACGCTTTATTATCAATCCATTTTTTCTTTTTAGGATCAATAGATATTCGATGTTTTTTATCTAGTATTGTATATCCTAAAGCAAAAGGTGATGTGATGGTACCTATGGCGGCATTAGTAGCTTGTTTCGTTGTCCATTTTAAAGCTTTACCTACTGCCTTGCATATTTTACGAGTTGTATATACAAGGTGTTTTTTTGTACATTCATTAAAATGTTTACGGCTTAACGAAACTTTTGCTTGAGCTTCAGGATATTCTTTATTTAGGCGAGCTGTCTTGATTATTGCGTCTTTATAGCGCTTTACTGCTTGTTCGTAAACTTTGGCAAAAATTGCACTATCAGACATTTTCTTTTGAGCATATTTGAACGGAACAACCAAATGAATATTTTGTTTTTGAAGAATATCTAAATCTATTTCACGACATATAATGGGATTATCTTTATTTCTTTCGCGCTTGTTGTGGCGATCATATTTTTCTGGCTCACAATCTTGAAAAGAAAATAAATCATCAACAAATGCATCTATATCGCCATTGTAACTAGCTGGAACTACAAGGCTTTTACCCCCCCCCAGATTCAATTTCACAGGTTCTTTACCTTGTTTTTTGTATTCATCTAAAATATATTTGCTGTATTTTTGTTCCATTGTTTTTTTGACCTGTCTTATTGATTTTATATATTTATAGTATCATAAAATTAATTTTTTGCAAATATTTTTTAGACAAAAAGACAAAATGTATTATAAGTAACCCACATAAATTCAATCGATTGATTGACTTTTAAAATTTATAGGTATAATATTTCTATCTGTTTTATAGTTTCCTTTAGGATACTAGGTTACATAAAAGTGCATACTTTACATAGCCTTTAAAATAATATTTATTTACGGATGATGAGGGTTATGTTGTGCATCTATACTTAGGAACTTATTAATGGCTGATAAAATAATGTATTTGGATTTTGAAGAACCAATTTACAAATTGGATAACAAGATTCAAGAATTAAAAGCTTGTTGTGATGATAAGCTGGCTAAAGATTTTAATAAAGAGATAGCAGATCTTGAACGTAAAACACAAAAACTTTTGGCTGAAACATATAGTAACCTCACTCCTTGGCAAAAGGTTTGTGTAGCAAGACATGCTGAACGTCCTCACAGTATCGACTATATTAATGCCCTAGTAGATAATTTTATGCCTATAGCTGGTGATAAAAATTTTGGTGATGATGAGGCTATTATAGGTGGACTTGGATTCTTTAGAGGGCAGTCGGTTATGATTATTGCCCAAGAAAAAGGTAGTGATTTAGAAAGTCGTTTACGTCATGGTTTTGGTATGCCAAAACCTGAAGGATATCGTAAAGCTAAAAGATTGATGGATCTAGCAAACCGTTTTAACATACCTATCATCGCCCTTATTGATACAGCGGGGGCTTTTCCTGGTATTGAGGGCGAAGAACGTGGACAAGCTGAAGCAATAGCATCTTGCATTATGGAAGGTTTTTTACTTAATGTTCCATACATATCTTTGGTTATTGGTGAAGGTGGTTCTGGTGGTGCAATTGCATTAGCTACAGCAAACAGAATTTTGATGCTTGAACATTCGATTTATTCCGTAATTTCACCTGAAGGATGCGCGTCTATCTTGTGGCGTGATGGAACAGAGGTCAAAAAAGCAGCTAATGCTTTGAAACTTACAGCTCAAGATTTATACCATTTTGGAATTGTTGATGAAATAATTTCTGAACCTTTTGGTGGTGCGCACAGATTTAAAGATGAGATAATCAAACGTGCGGGCGATGTACTGTGGAAGCACTTGCAGGAATTATTAAAATTGGCACCTGAAGAATTGAATAAAGATCGTGAAACCAAATTTTTGGCAATTTCAAGATTGAACAAATAAGGATATAAATATGAATTGGTTATTAGATTATGTTCGCCCAAAATTATCTGTTGCTAAAACAGACAAAGACGTGCCAGATAATTTATGGGATAAATGCCCCCAATGCGAAGCTATGGTCTATGGACAAGAATTAGCTAAAAATTTGTATGTATGCCCTCATTGCGGATATCACTTATATTTGCGTCCACGTAAAAGATTGAAAATGTTGTTTGATAATGCCGAGTATACCTATTTAGAAACACCCGTTGTAAAAGAGGATCCGTTGCAATTCAAGGATACTAAAGATTATCGTTCAAAACTTAAATCTGCTCGTGAAAAAACAAAATTTGATGAAGCTTTTGTCGCTGCTTATGGTCAAATGGGTGGACGTGGAGTTGTTGTTGGTGTTATGAACTTTAATTTTATTGGTGGTTCAATGGGAGTTGGTGTCGGCGAAGGTATAGTCAAAGCGGCTGAATTTGCTATTGAACATAACATGCCTCTTATTCTTGTTACGGCATCTGGTGGTGCTAGGATGCAAGAAGGTATTTTATCTTTGATGCAGATGGCCAGAACAACTCTGGCTATAAAACTTCTTAAAGATAAACATCTGCCTTATATTGTAGTTTTAACTAATCCTACTACTGGTGGCGTTTCGGCATCTTTTGCAATGTTAGGAGATATAACTATTGCAGAACCTGATGCTTTAATTGCTTTTGCTGGAGCTAGAGTTATAAAAGAAACAATAAAAGCTGATTTGCCAGCAGGTTTTCAACGGGCAGAATATTTAAAAAAACATGGTATGGTGGATATGATTATTAGTCGCAAAGAGTTGCGTGATAAGCTTATCTGCTTGATGAATCTTTTGACTAACACCTTTGTAAAAGGAGAATAAAATATGAAAGAACTCAGACTTTTGAACTTGTGTGGAAAGAATGTTTTTCCTCTGTTCGAAGGCGGACGTGGAGTTAATGTAAGTAATGGTCATACTGCAGGAGCTTGGGCTAAAGAAAATTGTGTTGGTACATTTTCGGGGGTTTTTCCTGATGTAAGAGATGAGTGTGGTAATCTTAAAACTCCTGAAATATTAGCTAAATCTAGAAACGAACGTCACGCAGAAATGATGGATAAAGCTGTTGAGGGTTGTGTTACTCAAGCTCAAATTGCTCATGAGGTTTCTGGTGGTAATGGCTTGATTAATATGAATGTTTTATGGGAACTAGCAGATAGTCAATATTTAATTAAAAATGTTTTGGAAAAAGCCAAAGGTCTTATTAACGGTGTCGTTTCTGGGGCTGGACTTCCAATTAAATTGGCTGAATTAACATCGCAGTTCAATGTATTTTATTATCCTATTGTTTCTTCAGGAAGAGCTTTGCAAATTTTAATTAAACGAGGATATGACAAATACAAAGAATTTATGGGCGGTGTGGTTTATGAAGATCCTTGGTTTGCGGGTGGTCACTGTGGTTTTTCTAATACTGATGAAGTTAGCAAACCTCAAAGTCCTTATGAAAAAGTTGTTGAAATACGCAAGGTTTTGAATGCAAATGGCTTGAATGAAGTTCCTATTATCATTGCTGGTGGTGTTTGGTCGCTTAGTGATTGGCAAGATTATATTGATAATCCTGAAATTGGTAATGTAGGTTTTCAATTTGGTACAAGACCTTTGCTAACAAAAGAAAGTCCAATTAGCCAAGCTTGGAAAAAATTGCTTACAACGCTTGATTTAGGAGATGTAGTTATTCAAGACTTTAGTCCTACAGGATTCTTGTCATCTGCAATCAAAAACTCCTTAATCATGAAACTTTTTGATAGAACAGAAAAACAAATTCCATATAGTAAAGAACAAAATGCCGAATTTTCTGAACCTATCAGTTATTCTAAAAATACAACTTATTACATTCGCAAACAAGATTTGGCTATAGTTGAACAACAAAAAAACAAAGGTTATTGTTGTTTATCTGCAACACCTGATAACACTTTGGTTTTCCTAACAAAAGTTGAGAAGGCACAGGCTGTTGAAGATATTAGAGAATGTTGTGGCTGCTTGTCTGCTTGTAAATTTTCATCTTGGTCTAGTCATACTGGAACAACTGGAAAATTGCCAGATTTACGTTCATTTTGCATTAGAAAATCGTTAATTGAGGTTGGACATAAAGGAAATATTCTTGATAATATTTTATTTTCTGGTAAAAATGCATTCAAGTTTAAGGACGATCCATTATTTAAGGGCGCTAACTGGCCTTCTGTTAAAGAATTGATTGAAGCAATCAAAAAAGGCCTATAATCTTTAGTTAGGAGTACAAATTGATGAATGAAATAATGAAAAATAAAAAAGGTATTATACTTGGCTTAGCTAATGACCACTCAATTGCTTGGGGAATCGCCAAAGCTTTGCATGAACAAGGAGCCGAAATGGCCTTTACTTATCAAGGTGAAGCTTTAGAAAGAAGAGTTCGCACTTTGGCTGAGTCACTTGGATCTAACATAATTATTCCTTGCAATGTTACTGACAGCGCTAGTTTGGATAATTTGTTTGCAGAAGTAGAGAAAAAATGGGGCAAAATAGATTTTATTGTTCATGCCATTGCTTTTTCTGATAAAAATGAGTTAAAAGGAAGATATTGCGATACAACTTTAGCAAATTTTTTAAATAGTATGCATATTTCTTGTTATTCGTTTACAGATATTTGTTGCAGAGCAGCTAAAATTGCTAATTCTGGTGCAAGTTTTATCACTTTGTCATACCTTGGTGCTGAGCGTGTTATTCCTAATTATAATGTTATGGGTGTAGCAAAATCTGCTTTAGAAACATCTGTTATGTACTTGGCTCGTGATTTAGGTGATCAAAATATAAGAGTTAATGCAATTTCTGCTGGTCCTATTAGAACATTAGCATCGGCTGGTATTGGTGATTTCAAGAGCATTTTGGGTTGGAATCAGGCAAACTCTTTCCTTGGACGTAATGTAGATATTAATGATGTTGGTAATTCTGCTTTATATCTTTTGAGCGATTTGGCTAGTGGTGTTACTGGCGAGATTTTGCATGTTGATGGTGGTTATAACAAACAAGGAATGTGCAACATTAACAAGGCTCAAGAAATATCTGATATTATGGGCGAATATGCTAAAATGAAAGAAGCAAAATAATAATGGCAAATAACCTACCTATGATTATGGGAATTGGCTATGCAGTTCCGTCAAAAGTTGTTACTAACAATGATCTGACTTCGCTTTATGATACTTCAGATGAATGGATTTATTCACGCACGGGTATCAAAGAAAGAAGAGTTTTTGCAAGCGATGATGAGGCTTTTGAATTGCTTCGTCAAGCTTGCAATCAAGCTGTGAAAAATGCGGGACTTGATGTCAATGATATAGATTTGATAATTGCGGCGACATCTATGCCTGTACAATTGATGCCATCTACCTCGTGTATGGTGCAAAAATTGCTTAATATATCGAGAAATATACCTGCTTTTGATATTTCGGTAGCCTGTTCGGGCTTTGTTTATGGTTTGGATATTGCAAATGCTTATATTCGTTCAGGTGTATATAAAAATATTTTGCTAGTAACAATGGATAATTGTTCACGCTATATTGACTGGACAGATAGAAGAACGTCTATTCTATTTGGTGATGGAATTGGAGCTGCTGTTATATCTGCTGGTAATGAAAATGATATTTTAGCTATAGATATAAAGGCTGATGGTCACGTTGGTGACTATATCAAAATGCCAGTTGAAAAAGGCAATTGTCCATTTGTTGATAAGACGCCTACTCCGCAAGTTTTAGACATGAAAGGGCAAGAGGTTTATAAATTTGTTGCAAACATTATTCCTCCATATATTATAGAAGATATATTGGGTAAAAATAATATTAAAGCAGAAAATGTTGAATATTTGATTTTGCATCAAGCAAATCAACGTATTATTAAAGCAGTTCAAGAACGATTAGGATATGATGATAGTAAGGTTATTTCTAACATTGAAAATTTAGGAAATACTTCAGCCTCTTCTATTCTAATTGCGACAGGAGAAGCTATTAAGAATGGTAATGTAAAAACTCCAGCAAAAGCTATTGTATGTGGCTTTGGAGCAGGAATGTGCTGGGGAGCTGGTGTTATTCGCTTGCGTGATGGAGTTTTTAGAAAAGAAAATATTTTTCAAAAATAACAAAAGGAAATCAGATAATGAAAAGAGTTGTTGTTACAGGACTTGGAGCATTAACACCATTTGGAATGGGAGTTGATTTGGCTTGGGATTCTATTATTGCTGGAAAATCAGCAATTACCAACATTACTAAATTTGATACTGAAAATTTTAGCGTTAAAGTTGCTGGAGAAGTTATAAAAGGTACTGAAGTAGGACAATTTAATGCTGATTTATATATGGAACCTAAAGAACAAAAAAGAGTTGATGACTTTATTTTGTTTGGTATTGCCGCTGCTGAGGAAGCTATTAAAGATGCTAACTGGACACCTGAAGATGATAAAGAAAAAGCTCGTACAGGTGTTATTATTGGTTCTGGAATTGGTGGAATTCAAGCAATTCATGATAGTTCTATTGTATTAAATAGCAGTGGCCCTCGCCGTATTAGTCCATTTTTTATACCAGCATGTATAATCAATATGATTTCTGGTCATGTTTCAATGCGTCATGGTTTTACAGGACCAAACATTGCAACAGTTACGGCTTGTGCTACTGGTTCGCATGCAATTGCCCAAGCATATCAAAGCATTTTGCTTGATGATGCTGATGTTATGGTCGTTGGTGGTGCAGAATCAGCTGTTACTCCATTGGCTATTGCTGGATTTATGCAAGCAAAAGCTTTGTCGCACAGTTATAATGAAAATCCAACCAAAGCATCTCGTCCTTGGGATAAAGGTCATGATGGTTTTGTAATGGGTGAAGGTGCTGGTGTGTTGGTATTGGAAGAATATGAGCATGCAAAAGCCAGAGGTGCAAAAATTTATGCTGAAATTATTGGTTATGGTAACTCTGGTGATGCTTATCATATTACCTCGCCCGCTCCAGATGGTAGTGGTGCTAAGAAGGCAATGAGCGAAGCATTGCGTAAGGCTGGCATCAAACCTCAAGATGTTACATATATTAATGCTCACGGAACATCAACAATGATTGGTGATGCAATGGAAGCAAAAGCTGTTTCAGAATTGTTTGTTAACTGTCCTGATTTGAAAATGTCATCTACTAAGTCTGCTGTTGGACATTTACTTGGTGCTGCTGGTGCAGTCGAAGCTGTATTTTGTGTTAAAGCTATAGAAACAGGTATTTTACCCCCTACCCTAAACTTAGAAGATCCTATTGATGAGGTTAAGGGAATGGATTTGGTACCAAACCAAGCTCGTAAGTGCGATATTAAAGTTGCTATGTCAAATTCATTTGGTTTTGGTGGCACAAACGCATCGTTGGTATTTAAGAAATATGAAGGATAGTTCTAATGGAAGTTAATTCTATTGCTCTGTTGTTTCCTGGACAGGGCTCTCAAAGGGTTGGTATGGGTAAAGACTTGGCAACCAATTTTGCTGTTGCAAAACAAGTTTTTAATCGTGTTGATGATGCTCTTGCTTTTAATTTAAGTTCTTTAATATTTGATGGCGAAACCGAAGAACTTAATAAGACATCTAATGCTCAACCAGCAATTATGGCTGTATCAATGGCTTATTTTGAAGTTTTAAAAAGCCTTGGACTTGTTGATTTGAACGAAGTAAAATTTATGGCTGGACATTCGCTAGGAGAATATTCAGCTTTATGTGCTGCTGGTGTTATAACTTTAGAAGACACAGCAAAGCTTTTGAAGGCTCGTGGTTCGTATATGATGCAAGCCTGCATTGATAATCCTGGAACTATGGCGGCATTAATTGGGCTTGATTTTGACAAAGTTAAGGCTATAGCAGATCAGTCAATGTGTTATGTTGGCAACTCAAATTCGCCTGCACAGATTGTTTTGAGTGGTAGTGTTGATACAGTTGAAAAAGCCTGTGAAATCGCTAAAGAACAAGGGGCTAAACGTGCAATTATACTTCCTGTTTCTGGAGCATTTCATTCTCCTTTGATGCAAAGTGCCGCTGATAACATGTTGGCAATTATAGAACAAACTAAATTTGCTGTTCCTAACTTTAAGGTTATTAGCAACTTAACTGCCAAGGAATATTCAGATACTGCAGAAATTAAAGATTTGTTGGTAAAGCAAATTACTAATACTGTAAAATGGCAAGAAAGTGTTGTTTATATGGCTGAAAGTGGAGCTAACAAATTTGTTGAAGTTGGTTTTGGTAATGTTTTGAGTGGATTGGTCAAAAAAATATTGCCAGAAGCTAGTGTTACTACATCTGAAGATAGCTTAAAAGCCTAAGATTGTATCAGATAATTTTGTATTAGTGGTGAACTAGCAACAATTTAGAAGGATATTAGTTTATGGCTGGTCTATATCTTAATAAACCTCAATTTAATGCAGAGCTGGAAAAGTGTTTAAATTGTGTTGCTAAACCTTGTATGAATGCTTGTCCAGTTGGATGTTCACCGCAAGAATTTATTCAATATGCAAAAAAAGGGGATTTTGAAAATGCAGTTAAATCTATTTGCAAAAACAATCCTTTTGCGCACACATGCGGTTTGATTTGTCCTGACAATTTTTGTATGAAAGCCTGTTTGCGTAGCAAGATAGATTTACCTATCAACATTCCTTTGGTACAGGCAACACTGATTAGTAAATATCGTAATACTTTGCAAGATTTTGAAAAAACAGCTAATAATGGAAAAAAAATTGCAATTGTTGGTTCTGGACCAGCAGGAATGGCTGCGACTTGGGTGTTATTAAAGCTAGGATATAAAGTAAAAATATTTGAAAAATCAGACAAAATTGGTGGAGCACTTAATTTAATTCCTGATTATCGACTTCCATACGAGGTAATTGAAGATGATTGGATTTATATAAAGCAATTTGGTAATGCTGAAATTGAATTTGAAACACAAATTGATGATCCTAAGTTGTTGTTGGAACAAGGTTTTGACGGAGTAATTATGGCAATTGGCGAACAACAAGGAATAGACCTTGGGATTGAAGGCGAAGATAATATTGTTCCCTATGCTGAATATTTGAAAAATCCTAAAATTTATGAAAAAAATGGTATGGTAGCGATTGTTGGTGGTGGTAATGTTGCTGCTGATTGCGCTATTACGGCAAAAAATATGGGAGCAAAGCTTGTTTCGCTTTTTGTAAGACGTAAGATTTTCGATATGAAAGTAACTCGAAAAGAGATGGAAGAGTTACTTGACAAGCAAATTGATTTACTTACAACAACAAGAGTTTGTAAAGTAGAGAAAAATGCAGACAAATTTGATATTATAACCTGCTCTACTCAACCAGGAGAACGAGGTTATGAAGATATTGAAAATTCTTTTGTAGTTCGGCGAGGCTTTGATTTGGTTATAAAAGCAATAGGAAGTCGAGCTGAAAGACCTGTTGAACATCGCAATATAATTTATGCAGGGGATTGTAAAACAGGAGGTTCGACAATTGTTGAAGCTGTGGCTTCTGGATTAGATTCAGCTAAATTGTTACATCAAAATATAATAGGAGAAAGTAAATGAAAAAAATAATTTGTGCAGTTATCTTAACTGCGTTTGTTAGTGCTTGTGCTACAGATCCTTATACAGGTGAAAAAAAGGTTGCTAAAACGGCTTGGGGTGCTGGTATTGGAACAGCTTTAGGTGCTGGTGTTGGAGCTTTGGTTGGTGGTGAAAAAGGAGCGTTAATAGGTGCGGCTACAGGTGCAGCAATGGGAGCTGGCACAGGTGGATATATGGATTATCAAGCATCTGTTTTGCGTAAAGAACTTGTTGGAACAGGAGTACAGGTTAAAGAAATTAATGGGCAAATTTATTTGGTTATGCCTGGAAATATTACCTTTGATACTAACGAAGCATTTATCAAACAATCTTTTCAACCTGTAATGGTATCTATTGCTAAGGTTTTGAAAGAATATAATAAGACCTATATTCAAGTTAATGGTTATACTGATAACACTGGAAACGATGCAATAAATAATCCTTTATCAGTAAAAAGAGCTAATGCTGTGGCTGACTTTTTGCGAGTTCAAGGAATTGCCGCTAATCGAATTGTTGCTAATGGCTATGGTTCTGCTAACCCTATTGCTTCAAATGCAACGGCTGCAGGACGTGAACAAAACCGTCGTGTAGAGATTGTTTTGATTAATATGCAATAGATAAAATTATATTTTTTAATATATAGCTCTATATAACAAAACCCTCGCGTTTGAAAAAACACGAGGGTTTTGTGTTGGTTATTACCTGTTACCAAAATATAGGTTGAGATTTACAGTAGGTGCATTTTGAGCTTTAATAGTTACATCTGCACCACTACTCGGAATACTGTCAAAACCAGTACCATTAACTATTACAGAGTATTGGTCATTAGAGCTATATTTATATGTAACATTCCGACAATCCAGGTCAACAGGTGTAGAGGTAAATGAACCAGATACATACACTTTATATGTACCATTTGCAATAGGATTATCAAAAGCAAAATATTCTGTTGTCTGAGGCTGAGTATACCCTATATTGTGGATATTAGCTGTAGCGCTTGATACAACATTTCCAGCACTATCAACAAAGCTAGCCTGTACTCTATAAGAGATACTAGAAGCACAACTTCCCCATGGGGTATAATGGGTAACAATTAAACTAAAATCTCTTAAATTAGAAGTATCACACTTGTAGTAATTAGAATCCTTGAAACAAGATTCAATATTAGCACCTGTAGGACAGTCATATTCTTCACTATCTGATTTGTGTTTAGTATAATAAGAAGTATTACATCCTGAGATATAGTATTTACCTGAACAATCTTCTTTTGTACAAGTATAATTTGTCGGACAGCTTGTATATGTACCTTGATAAGGACAAGTATCTGTACAATCAAACAAACCTAAAGTACAACTTAATTTTGTATCATCACTATAACATTTACCATCACCAGCTATATGTCCACTACAAGTAGTATCGGTCCAATATGACGTCGTTGTAGTAAATTTCTTAATTTTACTAATAAGACTAGCTGAAGGCATTATATATTGTGGGTTATCAGCTATATTTTGCTGTGCTTCAGCATAGGTACGTCCACCACAACTAAATGTCTTAGGTAGATAGTATTTATTGTTATATAATAAAGCAATGGCTTTACCAGCAGAATCATAGGCAATACCATCAGAAGCTGAATAAGTTCCTGTTCCACATGTCGAAGAACTACAATTTTTATAGCAACTTAAATTTTCATAAGTAACTGTTTCACAAATATAACCCGTAGGAAGTGCAGAATAATAACCTCCATCTTCACATTTTATAACATCCTCACCAATACAAAATAATTTAGTATTATCAAGAGGACATTTTAGTGTAAATTTTCCTGCACAATCGGTTTCAGTTTGCGTATAACCAAGTTCATCACAAGTTGGTGGTGTTGCACAATCCAAAGCTGCATAAGCTGATGATGATATTGTTAAAGCTGTGCACAAAAGTAAATATTTTCTCATAACCTTATCTCCCTTTTTTCAATCTGTCCTCAAATCCTCGAATCGTGCATTTAAACCACCGTTTAAATGCTATATTTGTTTTAATTATACATCAAAAAAAGTAAAAAAGCAATTAATTATGTTTTATGACATATTTTCAATATGTTAGCTCGTTTTTCTCTCTTTATTTTTTCATCTTAAAAACAACTCAAAATCTATAGCATTTAAACGGTGGTTTAAATGCTATATTTTTGTTTTGTAACATATTGATTTTGCTTGAATATGTTTTTAAAATAAGGAAGATCGCTGACCTCGCTCGTTAACACTTGCTCAGGCTATGACATTATTGGGATGCTCGTTAGTGTTCGTTCAGAATGACATATGGAAGCTATTTTTATATCATTTCTTTTTACCTATTAAACGATAAATACAAGCTATAACTGGGTTATGTGGACGAAGGATGTTTAATATATCTGGACTACATCCCTTTTCCTTAGCAATATGATAAGCATCTGGACAATCAACTTCTAAATGTCTGGGGCTTAGACCTAAAACATTTTTAGCTTTAGGCAACCTAGATAATGCTATACGTTGACCATAAAAAAGCGTCAGGTTTGCACTGACGCTTGAAAAATCTAGATGACTAGCATGTTCAGGTATTCTAAACAAGTCAACTTTATAATGGTCACCGCTACAGATTGCGTTAAAGTTATTATGAAACATATAAAGGGATAAGCTTGGTATGTTTAACGATGTTTTTACCCCTTTGATTGTTCGCGGAAGATATTGATAACGACTTATCATTCCTTTTTCAACAATCGCTGATGTTGCAACAACATCGTTCCAGTTTAACCCTTTTTTTACCCTATTATCAACTTTTAATGTACCTATTAAATGAATAAGCCCATCGTTGTAACGATGGGGATCTTTTTTTATTTCTTTAGTTTTAATGAGGTGGGTTATGTATTCTTCTTTTGTGTCAAAAACACAAGAGGTTGAACTATGATTATCAATACCGCACAATTCTCGGTATACAGCAGCCTTATTAGTTATTTGCATATATTATGCTCATCTCCAATTGTTAACTACAAGTTAACACTAGCAAACTTTTTTGTCTAAATCAAGTGTTTTTTTATTAATTTTCGCAAATTCTTGATTTTGCTTGATCTCGCGCCAGTTTATCGACACGTTCATTTTCAGGGTGTCCATTATGACCTTTAACCCAAACCCATTTAATTTTATGCTTTTCTAAGAGCGAATCGAGATTTTGCCATAAATCTATATTTTTTACAGGAGTTTTCTTGTTTGCTGTTTTCCAACCATTTTGTTTCCAATTAGGCAACCATTGATTAACCCCGTCCATAACATAACGGCTATCCGTATATAGTATAACATTACACGATTTTTTGAGTGCCAACAAAGCCTCTATCACTGCGGTTAGCTCCATACGGTTATTTGTTGTTGCGTCTTCGCCACCAGAGAGTTCTTTTTCAACAGCACCATATCGTAAAATTGCACCCCACCCACCTGCTCCAGGATTACCAGAACAAGCGCCATCAGTAAAGATTTCAACATCAGGCATTAAAATTCTCCACGAAAATAATCATTGAAAAATTCGTTCATTATCATGTTGTAATCTTCTTCTCCTCGAATAACTTTAGCTACAAATGAACGCAATTTATTTTTGGGAATATAAATACGAAAATCTTTTGGCATTGCTTCATTTGCTCCAATAACCCCCTCTAAACGAAAGTCATCATCAACAAATGGCGAAAGAACAATTTCTACATTACAAAATTTGATAGCTCCTCGTGGTGGCAAACGAAGTTCTGGGCGAGTAATTATATTTAGTTGTCCTTCAATTCCAGATATTACCTCCATCTGATTATAATTTGAAAAACGAACTTTGTTATATTCGCTACCATCTGTTATAACCTCTGCTGACAAAAACATTTCACGAGCAATCACATTGGACACATTAGCTCCTTGAAGTTCAAACGAAATTTTTACATATTGTTCGGGTGGATTATCTATACTATTAGGATAAAGCATATCTTCATCTTGGTTAAGTAATGCTTCAATATTTTTGTTAGCTATTTTAAGCTCAATATTTGGCTGAGGATAGCGACCAAACATACCAGCAATTACAGCATAAGGAGCTGGCACATTATTTGAACCAGAACGGATATATATAGCTGAATTACTTGATGTCATTAGTGGTGCAACATCGCTTTTAGGTATATAAGTAGCGACATATCCATCACCTTCATCATCAACGCTTATTATATGATTTCTAACTTTATTATGACTAGGAATTGTACATCCTGAAATAGCATTTTCTAGCCAACTTAAAAAACGATGGACATTTTTAACCTTTACTTTAGCCTTAGCAACATCTCCAACATCAATGTCTCTAGAACATTCTATACCCCAAATAATTACACCACCTTCAGAATTACCAAAACCAGATATAGCTTTAGATAAATTTTTACGATCATCTCGATGTAGAGTATTAAAATTTTTACCATCTGAAGCAGCTTGTTTAAAATCAATAAACAACTCTTCACTTTGACGATTTATAATAAATTCATCAATGGCATCCTCTCCAAAATAAACCAGTTTTTGAAAGATATCTTCTGCACGTGACATTACATTTCTCCACAAACCTAAATAACGGCACTTAATGCCGTTATTATAGGTGTATAATATTTAAGATTTTATTTATGCCAAAGCTTTTTGAAGTTCATCATATTCCATGTGTTTATCTACAGCTCCAAGCAAAGCATAGGTAGGAGAAGATGTAAATATTTGAGTTGCAATATTACGAATACTTTCTCGAGACACGGCATCTATCTTAGCAATAATTTCTTCCACACTTAAACTACGTCCATATATGAGATTTTGACGAGCAAGAACTTCTGCTGTTGATGAAGAGCTTTCCAATCCCATCTTGATGCTAGATTTTAATTGCATTTTTGCTCTATTAAATTCTTTTTCTGTTACAAGTTCATTAGAAATTTTTTTGATTTCATCAACTACTACGGGAAGTAAAACAGGAAGTTCTTTAGCTTCTGTTCCAGCATAAATGCCAAATATACCAGCATGGCTGTGAGCCGCCGTAAAACTATATACTGAGTAAACCAACCCCCTCTTCTCACGGATTTCTTGGAACAAACGAGATGACATTCCACCACCAAGTATAGTTGATAAAATAGCCATATCATAATACTCTGGACATTTATAAGGAAAAGCCTTAAATCCTAGAACCACGTGACTTTGTTCAATTGGACGACGCTCAATAAAAAATCCTCCTACATATTCCTGCTTATCTGTTGTAAAATTAGTTTTAGCACGAAAATCAGACATACGAGCCTTTACCATATCAACAAATTTTTGATGCGAGATACAGCCTACTGCACAAATAACCATATTTTCCGCAGCATAATTACTATTAATGTAATTAAGTAATGTATCCCTATTAAACGAACGTACAGTTTCTTGAGGTCCTAAAATGGAACGCCCTAGAGCTTGATTAGGAAAAGCTGTTTCTTGAAAATAATCAAAAATGATATCATCAGGGGTATCAATTGTCTGTTTTATTTCTTGAACTACGACATCACGCTCTTTAACAAGTTCTTCTTCAGGAAAAGTAGAATTTTTAATAGAGTCAATCAAAACGTCTATGGCTAATTCTGCATCTTCCTTCATCATTTTGGCATAATATGCTGTAAATTCACGTGAAGTATACGCATTTGATTGCCCACCAACATCTTCAATTTCTTCTGAAATTTGTAAAGACGTTCTTGTTTTTGTTCCCTTAAATGACATATGCTCTAAAAAATGCGAAATACCATTATTTTCTTTGGTTTCATAAGCAGATCCTGTCTTAACCCATATACCTAAAGATACAGTTTCTAATTGTGGACGCTCAGATGTTATAATTCGTAAGCCATTTGGTAAAACAGTTATTTGTGAATCCATTTTTCTAGTCCTATTATTATAAATTAAACTTTACTAAATGATGTTATGACTGCTCTTTTAGCAGATTTTACAGCCGTTTCCATACAACAAGGATGATCCTTCATTGTCCAATCTCCTGCAATAAAAACATTAGGATATTCGGTTAATGCATTTTGTGGTCGCTGTAAATTATTTTTTTCATTTTGAAGTATAGTAGCCTTAGGATAGCATACAACTTTATGAGGTGGAACAAATGCCGAATTTACTCCGCGGACATTGTCAATCTCCTTCCAAACTTTTAAGCTAAGTTCAGATAGTGCTCCAAGGCTTGGTTTATAATCAGAAATTACCGCAGTCAATATATCTCCCTCTACAAAAATCCAATCAGCAATACAAGATTTCAATCCAACAAAAGAAGCACCGCGTGGCAAAAATATTTTTTGCGATGTACGATATATTATATTCACGATTTGACTATATTCAAGTAGTGGAACATTTAATATTTTATTGGCGGCAAAATTATCTAGAGCAATTATAATTTTATCATTAGAACCAACATCAATTTGCTGTTTGCCAAAATCAAGAGATGCGGCCACACCAAACTGAGTTAATATCCTTTTTAGAGTGTGATTATAATATATTTCATCTACCTTACAGGCTAGTGGATTAATAATACGTTGGTTCAAATCTTGTCCTGAAAACCAAACTTTGCGTTTTGAAGATGTATATGGAAACATAGTTTTAAATATATTTTGCTTTATTTTATGAGCAATATTATTAGCATCTGTGTTACAAAAAGCTTTTAATATATAGTTTCTATTTTTTAGTAAAGAATCATCTAATTCAAAAATTGTTGGATCCACAAAATATTTAGTTGTTTGCCATTCTTCTTTTTTTACAAATTGAGCCATAAATTGGTTGGCGCCAATCACGGCGTGAACAGCATTACCTAATCTACATCCTAATTCTTTATCATCATAAGAATATGCACGTCCACCTAGTCTAGAAGAAGCTTCGTAAACAACCGTGCGAATATTTTTGTTTTTATTTTTCAAAAACCAAGCACATGAAAGCCCCGCAATACCGCCACCAATAATATGATATGTTATTTCTTTTGCAGGCAAAGCTATCTCCCACTAAAAGCCTTAATAACCAACAAAATTTTTTGCAAACAATTAAGCTTAGGTCTAGGTGAAATAACTTCCCAACCACGATTTTGCATAATATCAAAATAGCGTTTATAGACATAAGCAAGAGCATTTATGTTGCAAGCAGTTTTTTTATCAAGTTTTTTAATTAATTCAAATGCAGTATTATAATTAGCCAAAGCTATTTTTGCTAATTCTTCCCTAGCTACAGATAAATTTTTATCAATTAAAACAGTCATTGGATCCGTAGAAACTATGTCAGCTTTAAGTAAAAACTCCCTAGGGATGTAGAGTCTTCCAATAATAGCATCTTCACGAATATCGCGCAAAATATTGGTAATTTGCATCGCCTGCCCCAAAGTTTTAGATAATTCAGCAATAAGCTTTTCATCTTTACAACCAAGTACTCGTAAAGACATACTACCAGGAGCACACGCTACCCCATGACAATATCTTTTCAAATCATCTAAAGAAGGAGCTTGAATAGGATTAGGTAAATCCATTGATATACTATCTAAAAGGTCTACCAAATCTTGTTTAGGAATATTAAAACGCATACAGTTTTTGTAAATATTACGACCAATATCAGATGCTGGAACTTTTTTGTCGTAAATATTATCAAGTTCGCGTCTCCAAGCGTCTAGTAGTTCTATCTTGTGAGACAAAGCATCTGTTCCATCAACTATATCATCAATATGTCGACAGAAGGCATATAATGTATAGATTGCCCGACGTTCTTTAGTTGGTAAAATATGCATTCCCCAAAAAAAAGATGAACCAGACTTTTTTACAATCTTTTTTATTATTTTATTCATAAAATTTGCCCCTGCTTTGAATACTTGCAAAATAGTGCTGTAATAACGCCATTACAAAAGGCTTTACACCAGTGCCAAACAGTGAGTTTGGGTAATTTTTGCAATATATCTACTTTCTTATATCTTTGTATCATATAATTAGTTAATGAAAGAATAACACCAATTTCTAAACGCAAACGAAAACTTTTAACTAATCTAGGCAATACCTTGACATCTGCCTGCATAGCATCAAGCTTTTCAATTAATTCTGAAATCATTTCTTTGACTTCTGACTTACTATAGGACAATCCCAAATCACTAGCACGCAAATTATATTTTGTTAAAATATCTTGGGGTATATAAACCCTTTTCAACAAACTTAAATCATCTTTTATATCGCTTAAATGATCAACCAGTTGTAAAAGAATACACAAATTTTCAGCTGGTAAATAAGCTGATGGATTTTCATTATTAATTGCCAACATAAAACGCCCTACAGGAGCTGCTGAAAAACGGCAATAATCAATAAGTTCTTCCCAAATATGTATCACTTGTCCTGAAGCATCTCTTTCAAAAGCTGTCAATAAATCCAAAAACAACGATGCATCAAGGTTTTCTTTCATAAATAAACGCCCCAGTTTACGAATAACTATCAAATTATTCCCTGCATTTGGTGCCATAAAAGCTTCTCTAATATCTTTAAGTTTTGCCAATTTCTGCTCACAATCTAGTAAAGGATCATCGGCTATGTTATCAGCCAACCTAGCTGCTTTGTAATATGCTTTTACAAGAGGCTTTAAATTTGAATTAATTAACATTCCAACAGGAAAATTTTCATTATGATAAGAAACTTCATCTTTCATTATATTACACCTTTATTTTTTCAATCCATGGAACAATATCTATTAATGCTCGTTTACAATATGCTTCTTTGCGCTCTTGCCCTTTGATTTTACGAAATTTGCCATTAGAGGTCATTTCACCAACTATTGTTGGAAAGAGTCCAAAATTAACATTCATTGGCTGATAATATTCAATATTTGTATCATCTCTTAAGTGGCTATAAATAGCACCAAATGCTGTGGTTTTAGGTGGAAGAATAGTTTCTTTTTCTAAAAGTTCACAAGACTTAAAATAACCAACCAAAAAACCAATAGCTGCACTTTCAACATATCCTTCACATCCTGTAATTTGTCCCGCAAAGCTTATGTTAGACATTGTTTTTAATCTAAGGTAATCATCTAACAATATAGGACTTTTGATAAAAGTATTTTTATGAATACCCCCTAGTCTAGCAAAACGTGCATTTTCAAGACCTGGTATCTGCCTAAAAATTTTTTCTTGTTCGCCATATTTCATTTTAGTTTGAAAACCTACCATGTTACGCAAAGTATCTTCTTTGTTGTCTTGGCGTAGTTGTACAACTGCATAAGGTTTTTCTAATGGATTATTTGAATTGGTCAAACCCACTGGTTTCATTGGTCCAAAAAGGAGTGTATCTTTTCCCCTTTCTGCCATAACCTCAATGGGTAAACATCCATCAAAATATGCAACTTTTTCAAAATCATGGAATTCAACTTTTTCAGCATTAAGCAATGCTTCAACAAATGAATAATATTCTTTTTCATTTAGTGGACAGTTGATATAATCAAATTTATCACCTTTATCATAACGAGATTGATACCAAGCCTTAGAAAAATCTATACTATCTTTATAAATAACAGGCGCGATTGCATCAAAAAAACTAAGACTCTGATTACCAACAGTTTCAAGAATAGAATTAATAAGTTTTTCAGATGTAAGCGGCCCACTAGCGACAATAGTATGTTGTTCATTGTGTGGCAGACTGTCTACTTCTTCAGAGACAAAATTTATTAAAGGATGTTCGTGTAATTTTGTATCAACATAATTAGCAAATTCATCTCTATCAACAGCTAAAGCTCCTCCAGCGGGAACTTTGGTATGATCAGCAGCTTCAAGAATTAATGAACCAGCAAGGCGCATTTCTTGATGTAATAGCCCTACGGCACTATTACTAAAATCGTCTGAACGCAACGAATTTGAACAAACAAGTTCTGCTGCTTTGCTTGTTTTGTGGGCAGGAGTTGATTGTAAAGGTCGCATCTCATGTATAATAACATTAATACCTCTAGATGCTATCTGCCAAGCTGCTTCGCTTCCAGATAACCCCGCTCCAATTATATGTACTTCTTTTCTTATTGTCATAAGCGCTGTTATATACTTTTATATCCTAAAAGTAAACAAAAACTTCGTTTATAAGTTGCTTATAGTGTTTGCCAAGCTAAATAAAAAAAAATATACTATCAAACGATAATGCGTAAAAGGTTAATAGTGATGAAGTTAAAACTTTTAGGACTGATATTTGTTTGGGCAAGTTTGTTTTGTTTAGCACCAGTTTGGGCTAGCGAAGATTCTGCTGAATATCCGTTCCCTGATGATTTTAATTTTGATGAATTACCTGAAATTGAAGAACTACCTCCCCCTTCAGTAACTGTAGCTACAGCACCATCGACAGAAGATACTAAAAATCAGGAAGAAGCAACCTCTAAAGTTGAGGACGTAAAATCTGATATTTTACCTTCAATAGATACTTCTGAAAGCCAACCATCACCTGAAAAGCTTATATTTGATGAACCAGAAGTTGAAACTACAAATCAAGATAATACCATAAATACACCTGAGCCCCCTATATTTATTCCTAAGCGTCCTGATATTAAAGCTCAAAACGAAGATGCTTTTGAAGAAAATAAAAGCCTTACGGATACGCTAAAAGCAGAATCGGCAAATGAACCTAAAAATGTTTTGGAAGGAACTTGGGTAGAGAAGCTTACATCATCTAATCCTTTGTCATTAATGGGAATTGAATCCGGTAACATTTCTGAAAATAAAACGGAAAATCAGTTAGAAGAACTTGTTAAAAAATCTCGTAACAAAGATAAATCTGGTAAATCTAATGCTTCAGTATTTGATATTTCTGGAGTTATGTTGAGAATGAATCTTAATCAAGTTGAAAGAACTTTAGAAAATCGTGGTTTTCGTAAAATTAATGCTAAATTTGAAATTCCTAACTTTATTAAGTGGCGCAATGAAGAAACTTGTCGTAATCAAGGTATTGTTGGCTATGAACGATTAGAAGCTTGCGTAATATCAATGGCCAAAAAAGATGGGCACCAATATTTGCAGTACATAAAATATGCTAAATTTGATTCTAAAGAAGAAATAGAAGTTTATTTTACTAGTAATTTTACTGAAAATAAGGTCTATAAAATAGTTTATAAATCTACAATTGCTAGCATAACAGGTAATTCTCCTAAAGCTATTTATATTAGAAATATCAAAGTTTATGATTTTTGGAAGAAGATTAATCAAAAATATGGACATCCTGATAATAAAACAAATGTTACATGGGGATTGGGGGGAGATAAACCATTTCTTAAGGCTTCTACAGGTAATTTATTATTGGAAGATCCAATGTTTCGCGAAATGGATTATACCAGGATGTCGCGAGAGGATCAACGTTTTATAAATAGTGATTTTTACAATTTTTAATATTTGAAATAGTAAAGGTTTTTATATGACTGACGCCAATGTTTGTGAATTAGTTTGTACACGTATTAGCCACGATATTGTTGGAAATGTGGGGGCTGTTGCAAATGCTGTTGAGCTCTTAGAAGAAGGTGATATGGAATTTATTGATGATATTATATCAATATTAAAAACTAGTTCTACAACCATGTCTGCACGAATGAAGTTTTTCCGTTTGGCTTTTGGACTTAACAATCCTAACTTAGAAAATGAAAATTTTGTCAAACAAACAGCTCAGGATTACTTGCTTACGATAGGAAATAAAGATTATCCTATAACGCTTGATTTTAATGTTAAAAATGTCGCAAAACGTAAAGAAGCTCTGATAATGGTTATGATTGCTGCTGATTTATTGGTTAGAGGTAGCAATATCATCATTTGGGACGATAGTGATGAGCGTTTGACACTACAAATTGGTGCTGGAGCTAAATTATCAGATGATAAAATAAACAAAATAAAAAAAGCCTTGGTAGATGATGTGATTGATGATGCCGTTCTCGCTCCTGTGTCGGTTTTGAAAGATATAACCAAAGGACAAAAGATTAAGCTTATAGATGACGATGGTTTGATAAAGTTGATTGTGGAGTAAAAAATAATATGCCTAGTTGTATCGTTGCCGATGATTCTAAGATTATGAGAATGCTGATATCTAAAATTATGGAGAATTTTGGTTATAGTGTTGATGAAGCTGAAAATGGCGAAGATGTACTTGAACAATGTGCTAAAAATATGCCTGACTTAGTAATTTGCGATTGGGAATTACCACTTATTGATGGGATAGATGTGTTGTTAAAAATTAGAACAGACAAAAAAGTAAAACAACCTGTTTTTATATTTTGTTCTTATAAAAAAGATACTCAAATCATTGAACAAGCTCTTAATGCTGGAGCTGATGATTTTATTATGCGTCCATTTGATGAGGATATTATTGCATCTAAACTCAGAATTATTAAAATATTGCGAGGAGTTAGATAAATGCGGCGGCAAGATTTTGAATTTTTACTAGATTTATTAAAAGAAAATGCTGGATGGGAATTTGACGAAACGCAATATTTTATTATTGATAAAAAAATGACCAATTTTATCAGAGAAAAAAAATTTGCAACTGTTGAAGATCTTGTTGGCGAACTTAAAACAGGTAATCGCCCTTTAATTGCTCAAGTTGTTGAGTCTATAGCTTTTTCAGATACATCTTTTTTCAGAGATTTTGATGTCTTTTATCGTTTTCAAAAAGTATTATTGCCTGCTTTAAAAGAAAAATGTAGGGCAACAAAAAAACTTAATATTTGGAGTTTAGGGTGTTCGACAGGACAAGAAGCATATTCAATAGCTATGTCTATAGATAAAACCAATAAAATGTTTGCCGATTGGGATATTAATATTTTAGGTTCTGACCTTTCTTCAATAGCTATTAGTAAGGCTCAACGTGGTCTTTATAACAATTTTGAAGTGCAAATGGGACTTAATGCCAAAGACATTTTAAAATATTTTTCTTATCAAAATGAACAGTGGTTAATTTGTGATGATATTAAAAATATGGTTGAATTTCGCCGTTATAATATGTTGGAGCAAGCTATTGTAAAATCAAAATTTGAAGTGGTTTTTTGTTGTAATGTTTTGCGATATTTTGCACCAGATTATCAAGAAGATATTTTACGCCGAATTAGTGAAAAACAGCCTCAAGGTGGATTTTTATATATAGGAAAAGGTGAACACATTCCTGCTATTGAAAAATTTTATTACAAACTTGATGCTAATAGCGGTGCTTATATGGCAATAGGCAACACATCTACTCGTACGAACGCTGGAAACTTGTCTGTATCTGATTCAGATGATGACGCACTGCCAAGTTTTATTCGTCCTAAAGGTTTATGATAACTTACTTGAGAAAAATTGTTTGTAGTTACATAGTTTAACGTCCAAGTTAATGGCTTGTGTGTTTTTTCTCTTTTATAAAAGTTGGTTTTCTATATTTTCAATTCTACGTTCGGCTAAATTGCAATATTCTTTAGTGTTGTCAATGCCAACAAATTTACGTCCTAGCTTTATCGCTGCTACACCTGTTGTTCCACTTCCCATAAATGGGTCAAATATTACATCACCCTCTTTGGTAGATGCTGTGATAATACGCTCTAAAAGTGCTAAAGGTTTTTGTGTTGGATGACGACCAAATTTTTTTTCATCAGGAGGTGTTGCTGCAATAGACCAAACAGTTCTCATTTGATGATGTGGTTTTTTAATCGTATCTTTAGGAAAATCGCCATCTTTCATAGCTGCGTAATTAAAATAGTGTTTAGCCTTTTTATTTTTGCGTGCCCAAACAAGACTTTCATGACTAGCGGTAAAATATTTACATGACAAATTAGGACTAGCATTTGGTTTGAACCATATAACATCATTAAGAATATGATATCCTAGTTGTTGCATTGCATAACCACAAGGATGAATGCTATGATAAGTACCAGAAACCCAAATTGTACCATTAGGTTTTAGTAGACGTTGACACTCTTTAAGCCAACGTTTATGAAATTCAAAATTAGCTTCAACGCCCTGACAATAGTCCCACTTTCCTTTATTTATTGATACAAGTTTGCCATTTTGACAGCTTGTTCCTACATTCGAAATCATATAAGGAGGATCAACAAAAATCATATCAAAACTTTCATCAGGTATGTTTTGCATAACCCTAAAACTATCATCATTATATATTTGATATTTTTTATTCATCAATCAAAACTCCTCATCAGATATTATGCAGTATGCGCCCAAATAGACAAGCTTGCAACCATAAAATCGTTGTTTACCCAAACAAAAACCCGCCAAACAAAAGGCGGGTTTTACTCATGGGGTCATAGAGGTTTATTTGACATCATTGAGGAGAACAGATTCATTGTCAACAACCTCTACCTGCTCAACGTTAGCAGAACTATAAGGGGCAGTTTCATAGCTAACTTGAGAATAGGTTTTAGGTTCATAAACAGTCTTGTATGTTGTTTTCTTATAAACAATTTCTACAGGCTCACGTGTTTCAGAAATTTTTGTTTCACAACTATTGCAAGAATTACAAGCAGGTCTTGCTTGAGCACAACAAGTTGGCTTTGGAGCATTACAAGGACGATAACGAACAGGAGCTGGTTTAGCCACATGACGTTCAGCTTTTTTGTAAACATAACGATAGCATGTACGTCCGTCAAAGTAGTCACAATCCAACTTTGCTTCATTATGAGATTGATACGCAACATTAACTTCATCATCACATTCAAAACAAGCACACGCAGAAACAAAACTAGCCAAAGCAATTATAAAGATTTTTTTCATGGCATATCCCCAAAATATTGAAATGTTTTTTGTCTAAAATGGTTAATTTTTGGTTAATATATACTTTTTGTATAAAAAATCAAGTGCTTTTTTTATTTTTTTTGTCATTTTTTGCAAAATAGCTAAAAAAAACACCTCAAGTTCTCATTAAAGAACTCAAGGTGTTTTCTATTTTATGATTTACGAATAGGCATGACCATCGTGATCATTCTGTTCTTCGTCATAAAAATCATCGTCAGCTTTTTCACTCAGAATAGCGTTAACGGATCTTCTTGATGCTCGGATGATATCCAAAGCTTCTTCGTGAGTTTCCTCTTGACGATCGAGTTCATCAAGTATTTCACGAAGTTCAGATGGTTCCATTTCCCACCATTCATTTTCTTTTTCAGCGATTAAAGCTGCAATTTTTTCTCTACGGGTAATTACTTCTTTTGCCATACTGCCAATGTTTTAAGCATATCTCTGGTAAACATGCTGAGATTAATAAAATTTTAATAATGTTTACTAACCCATTGAAGTTAAAACTGACAAAGCAGAAATAACTAACCAGACAACAGAATAGTAAACTAAAATAATTTTTTATGATATTTTTATAATATCATATTTTTATGCCTTTAGCAAACATTTAATGTAAAAAAAATATAAGTTATTGTTAATACTACAATTTATAACAATCGTGCAATTTGAATAAGACGAGGCTTAATTTGTCCTAAACAATAACTTACCTGTGTTATAGAGGATTTTTCGATGTATAGTTCTATTATGCCACAACCTATTCCCTTTTTTGATGATTGACGATAATCGCTGATATGTTCTATCTGGCTAGAGTCTATAATTTTAACAACAATTTTTTGTTTATCGCGACTGATTTCCTTATCAACTATAGCAACGTGACCAAAACGTCCTTTTTTATGAGGATTAATAAAAGCAATTATATCACCACGCTTTAAGTTTGCTGAAGTTGTTACAGTTTGCCAACAAGACGAACTTTTTAACGAGGCAAAAAAATCATAAAAATCAAAAGAATAAAGACGTTTGATTGCTTCTTCTGGCACTTGACGATTTTGATATACAAAATCGTATACTTCGGCAAGAGCTTTAGGATGTCGTTTAGACAGCCAAAATTCAACTAGACCTGAACAATCTACGTTAAAAATAAATTGATTATAACGTCTACGTATAAAATTGGCATGAGAATATTTAGTTTTAATATACCCTGTCCGTACAAGTTTTAAAATTTTATCAATATATTGCATAGCTTGTTTATCAAAAAAACAGGGTGCTAGATAAAGCACCCTGCCTTGTTATAAACTTTTGAACTAAGAACTGATTAAATCAATTCAAAGATATATTAGTTTACAGAGTCTTGCAAAGCCTTACCAGCTTTGAATTTAGCTTGCTTACGAGCTGGAATTTTGATAGCAGCGCCAGTACGTGGGTTGCGACCAGTTGTAGCAGCTCTCTTAGTAACAGCAAATGTACCGAAACCAACCAAACGAACTTCATCACCTTTTTTCAAAGCGTTTGTGATAGAAGATACGAATGCATCCAAAGCCTTAGCTGAATCAGTTTTTGTAAGGCCAGTTGAGCTAGCAATGCTAGAAATCAATTCATTTTTATTCACGGTGAGGACTCCCTCTAATATAAGTTATTAACAAATGAACCCAAGGCTTTGCCCCGTTCACAAAGGAATTTGAGCATTAAAAAATAAGCATGTCAAACAAAAATACCTTAATTATCAACATTTTTAACAAAAAAATGCTATTTTTTCTTTAGAAACAGCCATTTTCCACATATTTATCATTTAAAAATGGCTTTTTTGTAAGAAAAATGCCCGACTCTTTACAGAATCGGACATTATTAAATTACATTATAGCTGTTATATTAATAACTAAAATGGAATATCATCATCTAAATTAGTAGCTGGGGTTGATGGTGTTGAATCCCAACCTGAATCTGATGTACTAAATACATCATTGCCACCTACAGGAGCTCCATCGCCCTTAGCATCTAACAATACCATATTGCCATTAAAGTTTTGCAAAACAACTTCTGTAGTATATCTTTCTTGACCATTGTTGTCCTCCCAACGACGTGTTTGCAACTGACCTTCAAGATATACTTTAGAACCTTTACGCAAATATCTCTCGGCAACATCAGCTAGAGCAGGATTAAAAATAACTACTCTGTGCCATTCTGTTCTTTCCTTACGTTCGCCACTAGCTCTGTCTTTCCAAGTTTCTGATGTTGCAATATTTAGATTAACAATTTTAGCACCATTTGCTGTGTTGCTAACCTTTGGATCTGCACCTAGATTACCCACTAAAATAACTTTATTAATACTTCCTACCATCTTTTTACCTTATTTGAATTAAAATTAAAAACTGTTACGAATTATAATCATTATTTTGCCAATGCAAAGCAAAAAATCAATTTACCTGTGTATATTCACCATCTTTTATCTGATAGATAGTATATCCACTGCTTGGTACAACATTACCTTTTTCTAAACTAATTTTGCCCCAAGGCATTGTGAAATTTTTGTCCTCATAAAATTTCACAACTTTGTTAAAATCAGTCGTTTTTGTCTGTTCAATAATTTCTGCCCACATTTTTACAGAGGCATATCCATAAACCCCTAGTCCTTTAGGTTCTTTGCCCTTTAACCTCAGTTCGACTAAATCTTCTGCAAAATAAGGACTACTTTTTAAATCTTTTAAGGCTAAAATATAAACACCTTCAACAAAATTGCCCATTTCTCTAAAAAAATGCTCTGTTGCTAAATATTCATCAACAAAAATGATAATTTCAGCTTTTTCTTGTTGTAATTCTTGAGCCAATACAGAAATTTCCTCGGAGTGTCCTAATATATAAGCAATTTCATTATTTAATAAAATTTCTTTAGCCATAGATGAAAAATCATTATAAGTAGCAAAGTCAAACAAGGTTAAGCTAAATAAATTGTTTTCTCTAAATAGTTGTTGTAACTCTAGCGCTGTTTCAACTGTTTGGGGCATACGACTATTATAAATCATCGCTACGTTTTTACCTACCATTTGATTTTTGTAAAAACCGAAAAAGGCTTTTGCTTCATCACTCATTAACCCACCTATTTTAATTAGGCCTTTTGCTTCGGTATTATGTTCTGCAGCACTAAGAGGTAATGGCAACATTCTAATAATTTTACCATTAGCATAAATATTAGCAACATCATAAAATGAATTGTTGCAATATGGTCCAATAACCAGACTAATCTTATCATTTTTACTTGAATTGAGCGACATCATTTGAGCTGCTGAAATTGCAAAAGAATTTTCACACCTATCATCAACATTTATTAAATTTAGTTTTTCCCCTAAGATACCACCTTTGTCATTGAGCATATCAACGGCTATTTGAGCACCTTCAGCAATTTCGTTGCCATATTTTGCCATAGCACCAACTTTAGGAACAACAACAGCTACATTAGCGGCAAAACTAGATGTCACAGCAAAAAGATAAACACTTATAATTAAACTAAAAACAAATTTCATTATCATTTCTCAAATAAAAAACTTTTGCATATTAGCATTTTATTTATGCTTTGCAACCTATTTTTCTAAATTAGATTTACAAAACATTTGACTTAAACCAACAACTGCATACAATAACCTTGGTCAACGAACAACTATGAGATAATTATGATACTAAAAAAATATACTTTTAAATCAGAACGTAAAGGCTATAATGTATTGTTTTTAGGAGCTATTCATGGTAATGAGCCAGCTGGTCCTAAAGCCATTTATAAGGTGTTAGAAAAATTTGCTTCAAAAGCTCTTGTACCATTGTCAGGAACGGTATCATTCATACCAATTTGCAACCCTAAAGCTTATGACAATGATGTTCGTCAAATTGATGAAAATTTAAACAGGATTATAAAGAAATATGACACTCCTCAGACATATGAACAGCAACTTGCTAATGAGTTGGTTGACCATATAAAAGAAGCTGATGTTATTATTGATTTACATTCAACATTTTGCCCTGTAGCAGAACCTTTCATTTTTAGTGATTATCCTAATGAACTTGCAGATAAACTATCTACAGCACAAAATATTAAATACATTATCAAGGGTTGGCCTCAAATTTATGCTAATAGCTCGTCTATTCAAGATTTGTCTACAGGGGCATGCGCACAACAATATAACAAAACGTGTTTGACCGTTGAATGTGGACATCATTATGCTGAAAGTTCTGTACAAGTGGCATATTATGTTATTATGAACACTCTTCTAACCTTAAAAATGCTTGAAGGTTATCCTTCTGCTCCAATTAAGCAAGAATATGTTGTAATGGATAGTATATTCTTCAAAAACAAGGAAGGAACTTTATCAAGAAACTTCAATCATTTAGACAAGGTAAGCAAAGGTGATACTTTAGCTTTTTACAATGATGGAACTTTTGAAATTTGCCCTAAAGATGCTTATATTTTGCTACCAAAAGCTAAAGCTCCTGTTAACTCCGAATGGTTTTACTTGGGGCACCTACAAGATGAAACTTTGAACTAGCTAGATTAAGAGGTATAATTTTGCTATTTTCATCACTAAATTTTGCCCAAATGATATTATTTGTCTGTTGATCTATCTTAATACCACGAAAGCCTTTAGAAACAAAGTAACGCATTTTATTAAATAAGGCAGGTATTTCTTTGTGAATATCTTTTCCGATATACATAGAGAATATGCTTTCTTCACTTATTACCACATTATTGTTAGGTTCAAGCTCTTTTTGCATATATAAAACTTTTGCTTGGTCATCTGGATCTTTATCAACTTTTCTAATTGACATACCGCTTTTAAGAGCGTTAATCCAACTAGCTGGATTATCTATTGCTATTTGACTGATTGCAACCTTTTTACCTGCTTCTTTTGCTTTTTTCTCACGATATGCCAATAATTCTCTCATCAGACCAAGTCCACGATAATCAACATCTACTAATGTTGCTTTATAAATAACTAAATTATTATTGGCAATATTTGGGACAAATTCTTCCAAATCTCTTTTTTGCCCATTTTGCGGAAAATCAAAAATACTTTGAGCAACAAGTCTATCACCATCAAATACCCCCAACATGTGAGTAGTGTCACTGTTCAAAGCATGCATAAAATCTTCAACACTTCTTTTTAAGATAAAGTGTTTTTCATCTTCTTTAAGACCTGCAATAATCTTGTCTTGTAACTTTAAGACATCAGCCAAATTTTCAATATTTAATTCTTTAACTTCTAACTTTTTTGACATTTCGTAACCCTTAATTTTTTTTCATAAAAAAAGGTTTGAAATTTTTTATTTTTCAAACCTGCAACGATAAATTTATTTACACACAAAAAATCATCGTCGCAGACTGTGTCGGCGGGCACGAATTGATTTTAATACTCTATTTAAAGTTTTTAGTTTCATACTAACATTTAACCTTTCGTCTGCGTGGTATGATGCCATAATATATATTTTATGTCAACATTTTTTGTTGCCAATCTGTTGCAATAAAATTATATTGATAAAACAGATGGAGGAAAATATGGCAACTGATTTTATCGAAATAAAAGGTGCACGTGAACATAACTTAAAAGATATAAGTGTTAATATACCTAAAAACAAGCTAACTGTTATAACAGGATTGTCTGGGTCTGGTAAATCATCACTTGCTTTTGACACTATATATGCTGAAGGACAACGACGTTATGTTGAGAGTCTTTCTTCTTATGCTCGCCAATTTTTAGATTTGATGAAAAAACCTGACGTTGATTCAATTGAAGGTTTAAGTCCTGCTATTTCTATTGAACAAAAAACTACTTCGCACAATCCTCGCTCTACTGTTGGCACTGTTACTGAAATTTATGATTATATGCGTCTTTTGTGGGCTCGTGTAGGCACGCCCTATTCTCCTGTGACTGGCTTACCAATCGAAAGTCAAACTGTCTCACAAATGGTTGATAAAGTTTTGGAGCTTCCAACTGGTGCAAAATTAAATCTTTTAGCCCCTATTGTTCGTGGTAAAAAAGGAGAATATAAAAAAGAATTAGAAAATTTGCAAAAACAAGGCTACCAACGTGTAAGAATTGATGAAGAAATATATAACATTGAAGAAACACCTGAGCTAAATAAAAATCAAAAACATAATATTGAGGTTGTGATTGATCGTATAATTGTTAAAGAAGGTATATCTGAACGATTGAGTCAATCTTTTGAAACAGCTTTAAAACTTAGCGGTGGTTTGGTATTTGTGCAAAATATTGCCACCAATGAACAAATAACTTTTTCATCTAAATTTGCATGTCCTGTTTCTGGTTTTACCATTGAAGAGATTGAGCCTCGTTTGTTTTCATTTAATAACCCTTACGGTGCTTGTCCTCATTGCGATGGTATTGGAGCTAAATTATATATGGATCCTTTATTGGTAGTTCCTAATCCTAACTTATCAATTGCCAAAGGTGCTATTGCCCCTTGGTATAATCATCGTCACGGATTCTTTACTGATGCTCTTACTTCTTTAGTACGTTATTTACATATTTCTGAAAATACACCTTGGAAAGATTTGTCTCAACACGCTAAAAATTTTATTCTTTATGGTTCTAACGGTGAAAATGTTCCTATGCAGTTTCCACATTTTCAAACTAATAAGCCTTTTGAAGGGGTAATACCTAATATGGAAAGGCGTTTCTTAGAAACTGATTCGCCGTCTGTACGTGAAGAACTTGCTCGTTATCAATCAGCTGCGCCTTGTGAATTTTGTTCTGGCAAGCGTCTAAAACCTGAGGCATTAGCTGTCAAAATTGGTGGACTTGATATTATGGATGCTTCTAATATGTCTATTAAAGAAGCACTAGTTTGGTTTGGTGGAATTTTGCCAACACTAACTCCAAAAAAACAAGAAATAGCGACCAAAATAATCAAAGAAATTTGTGAACGATTAAATTTCTTAAATAATGTTGGACTTGAATATTTGACACTTTCGCGTCAATCTGGTTCTTTATCTGGTGGTGAGGCTCAACGTATTCGCCTTGCTAGTCAAATTGGCACTGGTTTAACAGGTGTGTTATATGTATTAGATGAACCTTCTATTGGACTTCATCAACGTGACAATTCTAAACTTTTAGAAACCTTAAATCGTTTGCGTGATATTGGTAATAGTGTAATTGTTGTAGAACATGATGAAGATGCTATTAGAGCTGCTGATTTTATAATTGATATTGGTCCTAAAGCTGGAGCTAATGGGGGTAAAATTGTAGCACAAGGTTCTATTAAAGATATTTTAAAGTCCGATAGCCTTACAGCACAATATCTTAATGGTATTAAAAAAATAGAAATTCCAGCAACTCGTCGTAAAGGCAATGGCAATTTTTTAGCTCTTAAAGGTGTTCGCACTAATAACCTAAAAAATATCGATGTTAAAATCCCTCTTAATACCCTAACCTGTGTGACAGGGGTTTCTGGGTCAGGTAAATCTTCGCTTATCTTAGAAACACTTTGCAATGCCTTAGAAAAAGAAATTAATGGTACCAAAAAACCCGCTGGTATTTATGATAAGCTAATTGGGACAGAATATATTGATAAAATAATTAATATTGACCAATCACCTATTGGACGTACTCCTCGTTCAAATCCAGCAACTTATACAGGTGTCTTTACTAATATTCGTGATTGGTTTGCTAATCTTCCTGAAGCCAAAGCTCGTGGTTATACGGCTAGTCGTTTTTCTTTCAATGTGGCTGGTGGACGATGCGAGGCATGTAAAGGTGATGGTGTAACCAAGATTGAAATGCACTTTTTACCTGATGTTTACGTTGAATGTGATGTTTGTAAGGGAACTAGATTTAACAGAGAAACATTAGAAGTTAAATACAAAGATAAATCTATTGCTGATGTTTTAGATATGACTGTTGACGAAGCTTATATATTTTTTGAAAACATCCCCTCAATCAAAAACAAACTTGATTTGTTGCGGCGTGTTGGACTTGGTTATATCAAACTCGGACAACCAGCTACGACCCTTTCGGGCGGTGAAGCTCAGCGCATTAAACTTTCTAAAGAACTTTCTAAACGTGCTACAGGAAAAACCTTGTATATTCTTGACGAACCAACAACAGGTTTACACTTTGAGGATATAAATAAGTTGCTTAAAATCTTACATTCACTGGTTGAACAAGGTAATTCATTGATTGTAATTGAACATAATCTAGATGTGATTAAAACGGCAGATTATATTATTGATATCGGTCCTGAAGGTGGCGACGGTGGTGGTCAAATTATTGCTCAAGGTACTCCTGAACAAGTAGCTAAGTCCGAAATTAGCCATACAGCTAGATTTTTAAGGGAAAAACTTTAGTTATTTGTCGCTTTTACCACTACTTGTTTTTTGCAAAACAATTGGATTAATTTCCTTTTTGGGTGTTGTTTTTATTGGGTGGATCTCGTCTCTGTCATTTATTGGAGAATGTGCATTTTCAATAGCCTGAGCCATATATCTAAATACATCATGACCACGTTTTTCGCTATAGGCAGCAGTTACACCATACTCATCATAATCATTTTCACTAATAGAAACGCTATATTTTCCTTCGCCTCCTTTTGCGATATGATGAGTTAATTCTTTTATTTCTTCATAGCTATAATCATACTTAGTAACAATATGTGCTAACATGTTAGTAAATTTATTGTGAAATCCTTCGTTAAAGTTAGAGTTATCAATATCTTCTGCAGTATATGTTTTGCCATAAGCATCTGCTACATCTAAAAGAAGTTTTTTATCTATATTTCCTGAACGTGTCAACAAACCATATAAACCAGCAGTCTTAAAATCATAATCTTTATATTCTTTAGCTTTGCCAAACAAATATTCAGCATAATCAACAACATCTTCATTAGTGAGATTTGCGGAAGGATTATCTCTATCTACATTGCGTATTGGATTCATCTGTCTAAATGAATCTCTCCTTGCAAATAAGTTCAATCTATCTGCTAAATCATTCATTATTGTTCTTTTTTGGCTGTCTCGTATTTTTTTGCCGCTTTCATCAATTTTGGCAGGACGTAGTGTTTCAGCTAAATCTAATGCTTCTTGTAAATTATATTGATATGATTCCATTATATTTTGGGCTAAAATCTCCATCTGTCTTGCTAATACAGGATTATAATTTGAATGCGAATTTACATGTTCTGCATAAGATTTAAATACTGCCTTAACAACTTCCTTATCGACAACCGTTGCATCTTTGCATTCTTCTGCTCTTTTGAGAGCCTTTGGAGTTTTAGTTACAAAGTTTTTTAATATGGCAGCATTTAAAGGCTGGCTTGTTCTATCTGCTAAATCAAAATATATTTTGGCATAATTAACTACAGCATCTGCTGAAATACCCTCAACATTTTGTGCAAATACTTTATACATTCCAAAAATAAGATCAATTTTTTTATCATTTTTGCGAGCTGCGCCATCAAAATATGTCAAAGCTTTATTATAAAGACGATTAGTAGCTTCTAAATTATCGTTAGGATTATAATTTGCTAGTTTGTATAAAATGCGTGGGTGAAACAAATCTTGTTTATCAGCTTTGAACAAATATTCTAAAAATTGTACTTTATCGTCATCATTTAACTGAAAACCATTTACTGAATTAGCAATCAACTCGACCGCGTGTTTGGCAAATGGTTGGCTCAGATAGTCTTTATAATGAAATAAAAGACGACCATTCGCTAATTTTCGTTCTTCACTATCAAGACTACCTAAATAACTATTAATCTTTTCAAAAATACGACGCTCATCTTCATCACTATATGGATAAGCATTATAATCATTAAAATCAAACTTATTACCATAATTCTTTACATGTCTACTGCGAGAAATTTGCCATTCTCTAGTTCTGTCGGCATATCTGTCTAGCTCTTCTTCAATTGCAATACATGGTTGAGGATCTTTAAGTTGAGTTTTGGCCATTAAAGCACTCCCTGTTTTGTCGATTTTTCGTCATAATAGCATTTTTTATCAGTAAAATCAAATAAAAAAATATCTCTTAAAGTATTATAGTATAAAAAAACTCCCTTGAACCTTCAATTAACGAAAGTAACATGGGAGTTTTTGCTTAGAATGTCAAAACAATCTTTTTGCGATGAAAACGTCTAGCTGTTTTTTGATAAGGTTCGCGAATTTTATCAATCTGATAAAAACTAGCATTACCCTTCCAGTACCAATGGTTGTATTTTCTACTTACTTTACCGCCAAAATTACGCTTAAGCAAAATGCAAACCATATAGTTTCCTATATAAACAGCTAAATTGCATTCCTTAAAACCATATTTAATGTCTAAAGATGCAACTTCGCCAATGTTTAATGTAGCATCGACAATATCGTTTTCTAAAACACTCACTTGAAAGTTTTTGCGTGGGTTGTAGACAGTACGACGAATATCATCTGCACTGGCCAAGCCTATCCAATACCAATTATTGCGCAGTGCTCCAACCTGTCCACCAAATACTTGCCTAAGCTTATGACATTGCTTATGAGTACCAATGTATGATGCAGGACTATGACGCCCCGAAACAATGATTGTACCAAATGCTAGCGAGCTACAAATCTTTTCAATTGTGTTGTCAATTTCGCTAACTGGAGATTGCGAGTTAAGCCCTTTAGTCCAACATTTATAGAAATTATCTGCTTGGGCTAAGAGCTGTTGTTTTCTTTTCTCTTCCATAAAAATTAAATAAATTACTGTTTAGAATTATTATTGATTTTGACTCCTTAAATTACACAGAAAAGCCTCTCTGTCAATAAAAAGCTTAGGTAAAAAGTGTAATTTAGTCTTTTTCAGCAATTATTAATGGTACAATCATTTCGCTTTCACTTATACCTGCGTGTTCAGCAACAAGACTTATACCTTCGCTATCGCCTGTGGTATAGTGTAAGGTTTTGTTGCCCAATGCTATCGCTACAAAATCACCAATAAAATCATCAATTTTTGCGTGAGGTGTACCTGCTCCTAATAATCCGCTAGATAAAAACTCTTCCTTGCTATAAAGTTTGAAATCATTACCTAAAAATTGATTAAACTTTTGTACAAACATTTCTTTTTTATCATCTTTAATACAAAAAGAAACGAATCTTGCTTCTAGAGATAATGGACGTTCTAACATTGCACAAAGCTCAGGATAATCGTTAAGCCATATCTGTTCAATATCTATTAACCCATGATCTGCTGAAATGATAATAAATGCGTCTTCAACTTGAGCATACATTTTTTGTAAATTTGCTTCAATGTCTTGCACCATTTTGTGCGCTTCATCTGACAATACACCAAAGTGATGCATAGAATGATCTGGTTCAGGCCAATAGGCACTAATTATCTTTTTATTTTGATTTTGTTTACTGATTTGGGCAATACGAGTGCACATTTCATCAAAAGTTTTTGCTCCATTAGGGGTAAATGGCGGAAATACTTGATGATATTCAACATTTGGATTTTGTTCAGTGATACGTGAATATATTGTTTTATATGCCAAGATTGAATCACCTGGTTTTGGGGTTGTTAGTGCCTCACCAGTATAATAGTCCGTATTAAGAAAATTCTCAATTACTCTATTATATTCTTTATAGTAACTAGTCCAACCTATCCAACCACTTTCCAACGGCGAAAGACCTGTGTGAAAAGATGTAGTAGCAGCAGTTGTAGTTGGTGGAAAAACTGAATAGATAGGCGATATAATATGCGAACTAATGAAGCTATCTCTAGGTAAATGGTGTTTTATGTTATCAACTGACATACCATCTAAAATCATAAAAACTATATTCTTGTGATCTTGAGCTAGAAGTTTGGCATCTAAAATCTTTAATGTCGGATGGAATGGGCGTATACCATAGTATTTAAGCAAAGAATTGCTTAGAGATAAAATACTATTATTGTAGTCAAAATCAAAACAATTTTTCATTTTAATACTCCTGAACACATATGCTTGTTTAGGTTAACGTTGGAAAAAATGTTTGTCAATGAAGCTTTTAAAAAATTTGAAGGGCTCGCTTGTTTTTGGCGAACCCTTCGGGTGAAGTTTTAAGTAATTAGGTTTAGAGGCTCTAATAACGCCTGTAATCTAGTCTAATTCATCAACAATGGACTTCACTTTGTTCGGATTGTTCCGATAAAGGAATTTTGCAAGAGATATCATATCCTCAATCTTTCTTGACCAAGCGTAATCTTCACGATGGCAGGTTGCTTGCCAAAGATGAAGATCTCGAATAAATATCGCAAGCTCAAGCTTGTCTGAAAACATCGGTGCAAAAGCTTGAAGGCTTTCTCCACTAGTGATAATTACCAACGGTAAATTCTCAAAATAATCTCCAAGAACCACCTGCTTATCAGCATTAACCTTATTATTTACACGGTCAATACTTCGCAGCTGAGCTTCAATGTGATTTGCACGCCGAATTGTTGAGTACTGAGGAACAAAAGCATCGCCGTTTTTTGCGCGAAGACCATTGCCCTCCATGGCTGAAATATATGTGAAACCATCAAGTTTGATATCCTCGTCAGCCCATCCTGTGAAATCATTGATAAACACATACTTGTCATTCTCCATGTATTGAAGAAGCTCTGTAGGTAAATTCAATTTTGTCATAATTTAGTATTTTTATAAGTTAATAATTATTTTTGATGGGACTGTTATATCATATTTTTATACCTCTTGCAAGTAAATTTTGTCCATTTTTTGAAAAGACCTATATTTATATTTGAGATAATATTAAAATAACATTATTTTTTATTGACTTAATTGAAAAATGTGCTATCTGTTTCGGCACTTATTTAAAAATTTATATTATAATTAACCCCAAACTTAATCGTTATGAAAATATTCGAGAAAAACGAAATTGTAGAACTACGCCCTGACAAATGGCCTGTTGCTACACAAGGAGAAACACTCCACAAAGAAGATGTTCCTTATCTTCATAAGATAATTGATGAGGCCAAAAAGTATTACCAACGTCCAAAAGACTTTTTGTTGGCTTGGGAGAGAATGTTGGCAATGAAAAGCTCTAGTGCTGGTTTGCCCGCAGATTCTTCTTTGACTTTGCCCGAGGCACTCTATCTGCTTTTTCTTGAGGTATCGTATGATTACACGAGAGAACACTTTTCTGCTTTTGTTGAAATTATCAAAAGCTAGTGTTATCACAACATGTTGTAGCTCTGCTCTTAACTTGAGTAGAGCTCTTTTTTTATTTACAATCTATTTTGACAAAAAATATTTTTTGTCATTTTTATTGTTGACCTAACTTAGATAATATGATATTTTGCAAAGCAGCTTAATATAGATAATTCAGTATAATTATAACATTTTAATATTTAAAACCTATGGCAAATAAAATTAAAATTCCAGTTATTGAATTGAATGACTTTCTTCGAACTGGAGATGTTACAGATGTAGCAATAAACGCTGTTGAAGACTACTATTATGTAGTTCTTGAAATGCTTCAGTATGTTGATGATAAAGATTTTATCATTGATGAAATTGATGATTTGTGGGCAAGAGGACACAATCTTGCTGAAAAATCTAACGCCATTAAAAAGAGCAATAGTTTTGAGCATATGGTAAGCGATGTTTTGGCTGAAGTCGAGGATTGTAAGCGTATTTTGACAACAAACCCTCCTTTCTTTACCAAGTTACAAACTAAGTGGAGGCTTTATTGGTTGCGCAAAAAAAGAGTCGATTTCGTAAAAGTGTTGCTTTATGCGCTTATTAATCATCCTAAAAAAACTAGGGAGGCAAAACAAAAGCTTATTGCTTATGTAAAGCAAAAACTTGACATTAAAATCTAAAAGAGATGAAAAAAATTTCCAAATGTTTGGTTCAAGACATTTATTGTTCTTGTCATCTATCTGAGCTGCTGTGCAGACTTAAGTTTGTTTATAGGGAAATCTTCTCCTTTGAAGACGTAATTGAAGCTTTTGACAAAGCCAGCACAATCTATTTGGAAAACAATTACCAATCTGATTTTGATCGCTTTGTAAATGCTACGACTTATGAGCGAGGAAAAAAACTTGAACGTTCTCAATATGAGGGAATGTATAGATTCTTTCCGCTATTACCTTGGACAAAATGGAAAATGCGCCGTAGTGGTAAGTATGTTCCTCTTGAGGATATGATGCCTGCATATTGGTTGTTCTTGGTTATCTTCATTGAGCAAAAAGTAACTACTCTTGATATCATCGAGATGAAGGAGAACGTTGTTCAATTTTGGAAAAAACATTAAAAATATGGTCCCTATTTTCTATTGTTAGAAAAAGGGACCTATTTTTATATCAAATCATCTGGAATTTGTAGGCCATAACTACGTAAAGAATGCACTATTTCTGCCAAATACATACGTTCATAATAGTGAAGATGCCCATCTGTTCGACATATTTTAATGGCTTCACGTAATAAATATTCGGCTTCTTTTGGAGTTTTTGCTTTTAGGCTTTTAAGTGCTTTATAAAAGCTTTCTATTTCAATATTTAATTCTGTAATATATCTATCAATATACTGATAACTTAGATTTTTAGCTTTCACAATATTTTTATAAATATAATCATAGATGATTTTATTTTTAATTTTATCAAGCTTACCCCATGTGTTTGCTATAAATAAAAGAATTATGAGATCATTTTCAATAGACGATAATATATTACTTTCTTTTTGTGGCTTTTTGAGGTTTGTTACTTCTTTTTTGATAGATATTTCGGCGTAGAAATCATTGATAAAAGTATTAATATCATTATAAAATTTATCTCGGCTAATGTCGTATATATCGTGAATAAACACAGAATCAAAAACAAAAGATTTGTTGAGACGGTGAAAATAAATATCAAAAAAAATGTTACTTTCTTTTTCCCAAACGTTACGAATCGCTACATTTTCAGCATAAATGTGACCATTTTTAATAAGATTTATTTTAATATTATAAAATTTATTTGTTGCTTCTACCATCAAAAACCTCAACAGTCATATAGTATTTTATTTTTTTAATTTAGTAAATATATTAAATGTTGAATAATAAATAAAAAAATGTTATTATTTGTGCACTATAATTGATTATTTATAAATATTTAAAATATAAATTTATGTTATTACAAGAAACTATGAGCTATCGACAATTGTATCAATTGTTTGGCTACAAAAAGGAATTAGATTTAGAAGAAATTTTTTCTTCTTTACTGTTTTCAATCTCTCCGATTGGTTATGACGATCTTGAAAAAATGCCACCATCTGTAATCGCTAGTGATGGTCTTTCAATGTCCAATGAAGCGGCAATTTATCTTTTTCCAAATCTCTGTAAAGCAAAAGACGTACTTCCTGCTTATTTATCTGTGAAATACACTTACAGAGATATGTTGGGGATAGAAACTAAGCTTTGTACAATCTGTCGGAAGAAGAAAGAATTATCTTCTATTCCTTGGTATTGTTTGCGAAAGAAATATTCTTTGTGGCGAGAGATTAGCAAATACTTTGGCTTGCGCCTTGATATCAAAATGGTTTTTGCCTATTTTGAATATAGAGCAAAGAATAGTGGTATTATGCTAACTGAGCTTCATATGAAGTTTAAGGAGTATGCAAAAAATTATCCAAGCAACGTTCTGTAAACAGTTTTAACTACTAAAAAAGAAAACCGCTTTTGTTTTATCAACAAGGCGGTTTCTTTTATGCAATTTCAGCAATTTTGCTTACATATTGTTTTATCGTGTTTACTCTGGTTTCATAAGAAGATAAGTCTTTTTCAATAAACAAGCGTTGATCTGGACGCACTTTAATTGCGCCAAAAGAAGATATAATCAAATCCATCAATTTTTCAGGATTAGTAAAAACATTGTTTCTAAAACCGATTAACAAACCTTTGCTTCCTGCATCGATTCTATCAATACTAGCTTGACGACAAAGTGTTTTTATTTCTACAGTTGCTAGCAAATTTTCAACTTCAATTGGTAGTTTGCCAAATCTGTCTATCAGCTCTTCTTTAATATCGTCTAGAGCTTCTTTATCTTTAATATCACCAATACGTTTGTAAAGTCCTAAACGTATGCCTAAATCACGAACATAGGTTTCGGGTATCATGATTGGAATACCTGTTGAAATTTGTGGAGCCCAGTCTTCAATTTGCTTAACCTGCTCATCAGCCAAAGCTCCTGAACGTAAGCGCAAAATTTCTT
Organism: Alphaproteobacteria bacterium; assembly: GCA_015062235.1. Lineage (GTDB taxonomy): Bacteria > Pseudomonadota > Alphaproteobacteria > RF32 > CAG-239 > CAZU01. The sequence continues at coordinate 121,958 of SUUZ01000002.1, forward strand.
CTTCAAGCATGTGTTGATATAAAGAAATACCAACTTCTTTAATATGACCAGACTGTTCTTCACCAAGAATATTGCCTGCTCCTCGAATATCCATATCATGACTAGCTAATGAAAAGCCTGCTCCCAAAGTATCAAGTGCTTGTAAAATATTTAAACGTCTTTCGGCTATTGGTTTTAGTTTGCGTTTTGGAGGAATAGTAAAATAGGCATAACCACGTACTTTGCCTCGCCCTATTCTTCCCTTTAACTGATATAATTGAGCAAGTCCAAACATATCTGCACGATAAACAATCATGGTATTAACTCTTGGCATATCAATACCTGATTCAATTATGGTGGTCGATAATAAAATATCTGCTTCTCCGTCAGCAAAAGATGTCATTACTTCTTCAAGCTGTTTGACTGGCATTTGCCCATGAGCTACTAAAATTTTAATGTCAGGAAGTAGTGCTTGCAACTCTTTTTCGACCTCGTGAATATCAGACACACGAGGACAAACAAAAAATGTTTGCCCGCCACGATATTTTTCACGATATACAGCCTCTTTTATCATAACTTTGTCAAAAGGCATTACAAAAGAACGAGCAGCAAGCCTATCAACTGGCGGAGTCGCTATTACACTGAGTTGTTTTACTCCTGTTAAAGAAAGTTGTAATGTTCTGGGAATTGGTGTAGCTGTGAGGGTTAAAACGTGAACATCTGACTTTATTTGTTTTAGCTTTTCTTTGTGAGCAACACCAAAATGTTGTTCTTCATCAATAATTAAAAGACCTAAATTACAAAATTCTATTTTTTCAGACAGCAAAGCATGAGTTCCAATAACAATTTCTATGCCCCCTTCTTTTAGTCCTTGTTTAGTTTCTTTTGCTTCTTTAGGAGTTATAAGGCGAGATAACATTTTAACTTTTATTGGAAAGCCTTCTAATCTAGATTTAAAATTTTGATAATGTTGACGGGCAAGCAATGTTGTTGGAACAATTAAGGCTACTTGAGCACCTGAGACTGCTACAGCAAAAGCTGCTCGCAAAGCAACTTCAGTCTTACCAAAACCAACATCTCCACAAACTAGCCTATCCATAGGTGTTGATGCACCAAGGTCTGCTAAAACATCGGCAATGGCATTTAGTTGATCATCAGTTTCGTTATACGGAAAACGAGCGCAAAAATCATCAAATAATCCCTGCGGAGGAATAAAACAATCAGATTTTCTTAAATGTCTTTCGGCAGCTATTTTAATAAGCTTTTCAGCAATATCTCTAATTTTGGCTTTTACTTTGGCTTTTTTTGCCTGCCATGCAGCACCACCTAGTGTGTCTAAAACAATATTATCATCATCTACACCATAACGTGATAAAACATCGATATTTTCTACTGGCACAAATAATTTGGCATCGTTAGCATATATTATTTTTAGGCAATCATGAGGAGCTCCGCCAGCTGTAATATTTTCTAGCCCCATAAAACGCCCTATACCATGTTCGATATGGACAACCAATTCGCCAATAGAAAGAGATGATATATCTGCGATAAAGTCTTTAGAGCTAAATTTCTTTTGTTTGCGACGATTTTGCTTTTCACCTAAAATGTCTTGTTCAGAAATAAGACAAATATCGTCAGCTCTAAAACCATGTTCCAGAGGCATAACAACTACAGCTATTTTGTTTTTTGATTTTTCTAGAGCCTCTTGCCAACTATCTGCAATGCTTATGTTGGAAATTTCATATTCGTTCATAAGCGATATTATTCGTTCACGGCTACCATCAGAATAACATGCTATTATACGTTTTAATTTGCTATATTCAGTTAAGTAATTTTTTAATTCAGTATAAACTTGACCTGCGGCAATATTTTTAGAAGACGAAAAATTGCGCATTGGTAACGCTTGACAATCGATAATATTTTCAGATGTTGGAAGATTGAGTGGTGTTAAAGTAATAGCTTGTTTTACAGATAAAATATTAGCCAAATCTTTATCTGATAAATACAATAATTCTGGTTTTATTGGGCGATATATCTCAACCTCGGAATTAGACTTTATTTTTAAGGCTTCGAGACGGGCTTGGTAATAATCAACAATACTATCAGCCTTTGCTTTAGATGCTTCAATTACATCATCTGATGTTATAATCGCTGCAGAAGGTAAATAATCAAATAATGTTGGTAATGCCTCGTCATAGAAAAAAGGCAACCAATTTTCTAAGCCAATATATTTTTGACCATTGGAAATAGCTTCATATATCTCATCACCACTAAAATTAGCACCAAAAGCTTCGCGATATTTGGAACGAAAATTTTTAATTGTATTAGCATCTAAAATAACTTCGCTCATTACCTTAAATTTATAAGAATTAAGTTCACTTGTTGTGCGTTGACTCATAACATCAAATTTACGAATACGCTCAACTTCGTCATCAAACAAATCTATGCGCAATGGTTCTTCTGTACCAACAGGAAAAATATCTATAATATCGCCACGAACAGCATATTCTCCAGATTCATAAACTTGAGCAACTCTCGTATAACCATTAACTGAAACATAATGCAAGAAATCATTAAAATTCAATTTGCTACCAACAGAAACTTCACGTGATGAATTAAGAAAAATTTTCTTTAAAGGAAGTTTTTGTAAGATAGCTCCAACTGATGTTACAATTATTCTAGGTTTATCTGCAGTTGGATTTTGAGCAAGCTCTGATAAACAATCAATACGAGTTGATATGATGTTGGGATTGGGAGAAACTCGGTCATAAGGAACAGTATCCCATGCAGGAAAACGTAAAACTTTAATATCTGGATGAATATATTCTAGAAGAGATGCAATATTAGAAAGTTCAACCCCACTTGATGCAATATAAATAATATCATTTTGAGAATTAAGCGCAAACTCCCCCACCAAAAAGGCATCATATCCTTTGGCTACAGATGAAAATGTTGTTCCTTTAATTTTTTTGATATTATATTGCATTTTTTATTGCTTGCTATTTACTTAACGCACAAAAATATATACAATAGCTCTTGCTTATGCAAGTTTTATTTGAAATATGAAAGAAAAATTTATGCGTCCTGAAATTTTGTATCCTCTATTTGCTGATATTTCTTCGTTAAAAGGCATTGGAACGAAAACGGTTAAGCTTTTACAAAACTTGTTAGGCTCTACAAAATTAATTGATTTAGCCTTTCACTTGCCATCAAATTTGGTCGATAGGAGCTATTGTCCCAAATTGGTTGATGCAATATCTGGGCGAATTTGCACAATAAAAGCCAAAGTAGTTGAACATATTGCACCAAAGTCTAAACATCAGCCATACAAAGTAATAATGAGTGATGGTACTGATAATATTAGTTTAATTTTTTTCAAAATTTATGCTGATTCAATAGCTAAAAATCTGCCAATTGGTAGCACCAGAATAGTTAGCGGAAAACTAGATAGTTTTAACGGTAATTTGCAGATGTCGCATCCAGACTATATTGTTGATGAAAATGACATCAATAAACTTCCTTTGTTTGAAGCTGTTTATCCTTTGACTGCTGGTATTTCAACCAAAATGATTAATAGATATATAAACCAAGCATTACAAAAAGTTCCTAATTTACCAGAATGGCTTGATAATGAATTTTTGAAAAAACAAGGTTGGAACAATTTTAGGCAAGCTCTAACCAATGTTCATTCTCCTCGCTATCGTTCTGATTTAGAACCTTTTTCTAAAGATAGAGCACGTCTTGCTTATGATGAATTGTTAGCTAACCAATTAGCTTTGGCAATTGTACGTGAAAGAGTCAAAAAGCAAAAAGGAAGAATAATTAAAGGCAACGGAATGTTGCGCAAAAAAATTATGGAGAAATTGTCTTTTGAACTTACAAAAGCGCAAAAAAATGTACTAGCTGAAATCTACACAGATCAGGCAGAACCTTTTAGAATGCTCAGACTTTTACAAGGAGATGTAGGATCTGGTAAAACCATTGTTGCACTGCTTGCAATGTTAAATGCTGTAGAAAGCGGTGTTCAAGCTGCAATTATGGCACCAACTGAAATATTAGCCAAACAACATTATGAAACTATTGCGCCTTTGTGTGAAGATATTGGAATTAAGGCAGAGCTTTTAATTGGCAAAACAAAAGGTAAAACTCGTAATAATATTTTGCAAGATTTAGAAAATGGTAAAATAAATATTATTATCGGTACACATGCACTATTTCAAGAAGATGTTAAATATAAAGATTTGGGGTTTGTGGTTGTCGATGAACAGCATCGTTTTGGTGTACATCAACGCTTAAGTTTATCTAACAAAGGCGACAAGGCTGATGTTTTGATTATGACAGCAACTCCTATCCCTCGTACATTGGTTTTAACCTCTTATGGGGATATGGAATATTCTAAAATTGATCAAATGCCTGAGGGACGCAAACCTGTCGACACCAGAGTATTGCCTGTAAGTAAATTGGGTGAAACTATAGCTGCGCTAAAACGAAAACTAGAAGAAGGGACCAGAGCTTATTGGGTGTGCCCATTGGTCGAAGAATCAGAAAAAATAGATTTGGCTGCTGCCGAAGCACGATATACTGATTTGCAAAATTTTTTTGGCGATAAAGTTGGATTAGTCCATGGCAAAATGAAAGAAAAAGACAAAGACATTGTTATGGAACGTTTCAAAAAAGGTGAAATAAATCTTTTGGTTGCTACAACTGTAATTGAGGTTGGAGTTAATGTTCCAGAAGCAACTGTTATGGTTATTGAGCATGCAGAACGTTTTGGCTTGGCACAGTTGCATCAATTAAGAGGGCGGGTAAAACGTGGAATTAATCCTGCTACATGTTTGTTGTTGTATTCTATGCCTTTGAGCGAAATTGCTCAAGAACGCCTAAACATTATGAAACAAACTGAAGATGGTTTTTTGATTGCTGAAAAAGATCTAGAATTACGAGGTGGAGGCGAAATTTTGGGTACACGTCAAAGTGGATTTTGTTCATTTAGACTAGCTGATATGGATTATCACAAAAATCTGCTAGTAATTGCAAATCAAGATGCCAAGCTTATTTTGAACAAAGATCCAAATTTACAAAGTGAACGAGGACAGGCGCTGCGTACCCTGCTCTATTTGTTTGAAAAAGACGATAGTATCAAAAATTATCGCGGATAAAATAAATATGCATTCTGTAAGCAAGGGGTATTTAGCAGAAAATATTGCCGAAGATATCTATGGATATAACAAACTTGTAAAGTTCGTTATTGCGTAATTTTGGATTGATAATGTAAAAAATAGCGCCAAGCCTTCTTTTGAGGACATGACGCTGTTTCTTTATAACGTGGCAATTATTTATTGCCTTTCAGTTTGTGTACTACCCATATAATAAATGGGTAGATAGCACAGTAAGTAACAATACCTAACCCCAAGATAATGAAGATGTCTTTGTATTCATAGACAAAGGCGTTGATTTTTTTTGAGAAAATTGCATAAATTATGACAGCAATCAAAACCCCAAACAAAATCTTTTTCAATCTACTCAAAAAGATGTCTAACTTGGTTAGTTGTTCATTAAATTCCATCCAGTCCTGAAGATTATCATCAGGATCCTCATACGGTGTACTCATAGGCTAAAAATTAAAATTAATAAATCTATAAAATTATTTTCTAATGCAGATTACATAGCATTTTTTTTATATTTATTCAATAAAAAACTTAATTAATCTATCATTTTCAATATTTTTTAAAAACAAGGAAGATGGCTAATTTCATTCGCTAATACTCATTCAAGTAAAATCAATGCATTACAAAACAAAAATATAGCATTTAAACCACCGTTTAAATGCTATATTTATTTTAATTATACATCAAAAAAAGTAAAAAAGCAATTAATTATATTTTATGACATATTTTCAATATGTTAGCTCGTTTTTCTATCTTTCTTTTTTCATCTTAAAAATCGTTTCACAAATATAGCATTTAAACGGTGGTTTAAATGCACGATTCGGATAATTTAGGGGTAACTTGAAAAAAGGAGAAAGGTTATGAAAAAATATTTACTTTTATGTTCAGCTTTAGTTGTGGCTTCATCAGCTTATGCTTTGGATTGTGCAACACCGCCAACTTGTGAAGACCTTGGTTTTACAATGAGTGCAGATGAATGTGCTGGAAAATTTACTCTTAAATGCCCTTTTGATAATACTAACGTTTTTTGTGGTATGAATATCAATGATGGTACAGCTTGCCAAAGCAAAATTGGTGATATGACTGTGATTACCTCCTCAAGTACGCTACTAGGTTCGGGTACAGATTATCTTTATCCTGAAAATTGCATGTCGTGTGGAACAAATGGTATTACTTTAGGGGCTAATTCAACATTAAACTCTTATTGTGCATTCTCAGAGTGTTATTGTACTGATAAGCCTGGCTATTGTCAGGCCACTATTACATTAGCCGATGGTTCTGCTGTTAAGGGAATAGAATTACAGAGTGTACTAACCCTTAATATTAATGGTGCCACTACTCTTTATAATACAGATTTTGATGTTGAGCTAGCTGTTTTAAATACAGGAGCTAGCGGCAAAAATATAGCTATACAGTCAAAATCCACTGGTACTATCTCAACATTACGTGCTGCATATTCTGGTTCACCTACCTATAATATCGTGTTAAGTTCAGGAAGTTATCTTACCATAACAAATCTTGGGGTACATCCTTCTTTTAATCCTTTAACAACGACGGGTGTTGCAACTGTAAATGTTATAATGAACTCAAACACTAAATTTACTTATAAAGGAACAACTTATACCAAAGGACTTAGCGTAGGCAACACCGCCCTCACCTGCACGATTATTGCTTCTGTCAATGGCTTACAACTTGGTGTATGTAAATAGCTATATAGTTAGTCATTTATTTGTTCTAAATTCTACTCCCCTCAATAAGATTATTGAGGGGAGTTTGGATTTATTTAGTTAATTCGCTAACATTTTTGATAAAATCTTCACCGCGGGCAATAAAATTTTTGTAATAACCAAAGCTTGGAGCTGTTGGCGAAAACAAGACCAAAGTTCCGTTTTGTTGTTTCATTTCATCATAAGCTAGTTTTACCGCTTGAGCTAGATTTTCAGCTTCTATCAATTTGAAGTCTATTCTGGTTACATATTGACGAATGCTTTCAGCAATTTGGGGACCACATTGAAACAAAGTAATAGCTAATTTGACTTTGGGATTTGCTTCAATAAATTTGGCATATTCAGTATAATCTTGTTTATTAATTGTACCACCAGAAATGATTGCCATATTATCAGTAAAGCTTTTCATAGCACTAATAGCTGCTTCTGGTGCGGTAGAAATACTATCATTAATAAAACGGATGCCATTAACCATACCAACATCTTGTAGACGATGCGCTACTTGTTCAAATGATGGCAAACTTTTTAATGCTTGGCGCCAATCTAGCCCCAGATATTCTAATACTGTCATAACGCCTGCCAAATTTTCCATATTATGATTGCCATTTATTTGCAAATCATCAATATTACAAATTGCTTCGCCTTTATAATATAGGCATTTATCAATAGCGTAAAAACCATTTTCTTGCCCATAAAAAATGCAATTTGGTAGACCAGCACTATATTTCATAAGCTCGGCATTATTTACATTAACCACCGCTGCATCTGACTTAAATGCAAGATGAATTTTGTCTTTGCAGTAGCCATCGTGCCCACCGTGCCAATCTGTATGAACAGAAAATAAATTGGTAAACATAACAACATTTGGTGAGTTTTCGATATCTGAAGCCTGATAGCTAGAAAATTCACCAATTATATAATCATTTTCTTCATCAAGTAAGTCAACTAATGCCTTACCAATATTTCCGCCAAGGGCAACTTTTAAATTTAGGGATTTGAGCATATGATAAAGCATGCTAACACTTAGTGTTTTACCTTTAGAACCCGTTATTCCAATTACTTTGGTATTAGGATGATTAGCTTTTATCTCTTCTAAAAACAAATTAGAACTTGAGGTTATCACTAGCCCCTGCTCTTTTAATTGACGAATTTCGGGTTTATATATACTTACTCCTGGAGAACGAAAAATGACATCACTTTTTGTTGCAAGCTCTTGCAATTTAGCAATACCATCTTCGTCGTTATAGGTATAGATATTTTTACCAAGCTGATGTTTTTCTAGATAATTTTTAACAGCCTGACCCTCTGTTCCCATACCCCATATAATGATATTTTTATCTTTTAATTCACTAATCAACATTTTTATTAGACTTCCTTTTTTTAGCATAGAATTGGGCTTCGGTTCTGTCAGCAATCTGGCTACCTTGGTGAATAACCATTTGACGAAATGGAATTTCAATCCCCTCTTCCTTAAAACGTCTATTAATTATAAAACGAACATCACTTGGCGCAGTCCAGCCTACATTAATATCTGAAACATAGAAACGAAGTTCAAAATCAAGACTGCTTTCACCAAAATCTTGAAACAAGACATAAGGTGCTGGTTTTTTAGCAACTTTGGGGTGCGATATGGCAGATTCAAGCAGAATATCTTTAACACGGTCAACATCGCTACCGTATGCAACCCCAACTTTTACAGCGTATCTTGCCCAATTGTTTTGGTGAGTACGATTAACCACAGAATTTGACAATACCTGCGAGTTAGGAATAATAACACTGGCACGATTAAAGGTTTGAACCTCGGTTGAACGAATATTAATTTGTTTAACCTCGCCTTCGTCATTACCTATAACGACCCAATCTCCAACTTTTAAGGGGCGTTCTATCAACATGATAATACCTGATACAAAATTGTTGACCACATCTTGAAGACCAAGACCAATACCTACAGACAAAGCACCTGCGATTAAGGCTATATTAGTTAAGTTTCCACCCATAACCGCAATAGCTAATAGAGCCGCTAAAACATAGCCAATATAAGCAAAACCAGATGCTAGAGAATGTTTAGTACCAGAATCAATAGATGTCTTTTCTAGCAATTTAAATTCTATACGATGGCGGATAAATTTAATTAGCCATAAACAAATTACAAATATCAATATTCCCATGAATATTGATAATAAAGATATCTCTATACCGCCAATAGTAAAACCTGAAAAAGCTTTATATGCTGTTGCCTGTAAAACATCAAATGGCACACCCCACAACAATAACAAACCACCAACTAACAACAAAAACAATACTGGCTCTGCTATTATACCAAACCAAAAATCTATCTTACGCAAAAATATACGGCGCATACGGAAAGTGTTTACCCAAACTCCCATTAGTAATATACGTTGAATAAAATCGTATAAAAATTGGCGAATAATGCTGAAAACACCAATAACTATTGCAGATAGTACTGCACGATTAACTATGAAAGAAGCTAGACGAGCATAACCTAATAATGACATACCAATAATACTTAAAGCAAAGAGGCTAATTAACATACCTATTCTGAAAGTATTTTTTTCTTGCTCGGCAATTTCTTCTTCATCATCTTCGTTAATAACTTCTACTTGCTCAGAAGCAAAGTAAACATGAGCAATCCAAACAACACAAAATGCTTTAACCATTGATGCTATCGCCAATATATAAGATAATAATTCTAAAGGATAGTCATAGGTTGTCACGATGTGTTGTAAAAAAGCAAACACTCCAAAAACAGCAATAGTAAAATAAATTGACCTTGTCATTTTTTTGGCTTTGTCGGTTGGCATTTTAATTAAACGCCATTTTTCATTATAAGGTGTAAACACAACACGGCACGAAGCTCGACCAATAATAACATAAAGCAAATAATACAATAAACTTGGCAAGACCAATCCTAAAAAACTTGCCTTCATGAGTTCAGCATTAACAACCCAATACCAACAAAAAGAAATTATTGCAGTTGGAATAATGCCATAAGCGAACCATACTGTTATAGAAGCAACAAGTTTGCGTCCTAATCTAGGTGATTCGATATCGGCTCGATAGCCCCAACGACGAATAATAAAACGGCGTAACAAATAACCAATGCAAGTTATAAACGCAATAACCAACACAACAATTATTATATTGTCATGTACGATATCTTTTTGTTTTGCTGATAAATTAGAATACCAATCATAAGGAGATTTAACAATATCAAAACCAAGTTCTAAAAGTTCACCGTTTACTTTTAGTAATGTCGGAAAATCAAAAAATCCCCAATCAGATTTTAGCAAATTACCCCATAGCATTTGATTACGTATATCAAAAATGCGTTGATTTAATTCATCAATTTTGGTGCTAAGGATATCAATTTCAGAAAGGCGTGTCTTTTCGTTGGAAAGTTCTTGATTAAATTCTTGTCTTTTTTGAGCTATTATTTTTGCTTCTGGTAAATTTTCATCAATAACGCCTAGTGCCTCTATTCTTTTTTCAATAATTTTTATTTCGCTATCAATTATTTTGCGAGCTTCATCAATTTTAATATTGGTTTCGGTTAAATAAGATATCTCGCTGACTAAGTTATCAATATTAGGTTCTTTGGCTTTAGTTTGTTTTTCAATTTGTGCCAAATGAGATGATACCTCTTTATAACTTAAACCAGCACCAAGATTGTCTATTTTATTGGCGTAGACATTAAAGCTAAATAAAATTAAAATTAAAAGAGTGCTAAATTGTTTCATTATTTATCCTTTTTTAAAAATTGCTTCAATAAAGCTAAGATATTTTGTGCTGCTATTTTGTATGCATCACCAGCAATCCAAAGGCTGATGCCATTGTCAACTGTCATATCTTGGCGGATGCGACTAACAAAAATAGAATTTTCGCCTTGAACATCTGTCATTGAGGCATAACCACCATCTTGTTGAGTATCTAGAACTAAAACCCCGCGTGTTTTCTTTATATCTTCACGAGCCTCATCAGCATCTATATCTTGAATGGTTTCAACATTAACAAACATCCCCATGCCAACAAATACAGGAACAACAGCACAATTTGCATGAACCTTAATATTTGCTCCTAAAACTTGCTTAATTTGCGAATTATAAAGCCATTCGTTATAAGTTTCTTCGCCAATAAAAGAACCAACTTGGGGAACTACATTAAAAGCCAAAGTTTTATGAAACAACCCGACCGAAGATGCTGTATCATTCATTAAAATACGGCGAGTTTGATTATAAAGCTCGCTCATACCATCTTGCCCCTCAAAATCAGCTGAAACAAAAGCCGAAATGCGTAAAGTTTTAATTTGATATTTTTGATTGATATTAGCTAAAGCCCCTAAAAGTTCTACAATATAGGGGTGTGGAACATTAATAATATTTTTTTGAGATTTGATAACATCTGTATCATTAATACCGCCAACAATCATTGGAATTTTTTCGTCACCCTCAAGTGCTGATGTAGCATTAATTATTTTGCTATCTGCTGATGCTAGTTTTGTCGCATATTTTGTGGCTGTTTGCTCGTTATCTGTAAAAATAATTGCCGCAAAATCTTTAGCTTGAAGGGTATCAATAGAATATACATTCAGGATTTCATCTCCAAATGACATTGTAACATTACCTTGAACATGAGGAGCAAAAACTGAAACCTTATCTTTGGTATATCCTCTTAAAGATAGTAAATCCAACAAGTTTTTGGCTAATGCGTTTTTATAACCGATAATTGCAATTTTATTCATGAAAAAACCTCTATATAAAGATGTTTATAATGATATTTTTTTTTGCAATATATGACAATAAAAACTTTGCTGTATATCACAAGTTTCTTGACATAATTGGTAAAATAGCGTTTACTGTTGGCTTGAAATAATTTAATACTTAATGGAGATATAACAATGACAGCTCGTACTTTACAAGGATTTATGGAACTTTTGCCACAAGAGCAGATAGTTTTTAATCATATGAAGTCTGTCATTGCTCATACTTATGAATTGTTTGGATTTGCTCCATTAGATACCCCTGTTTTAGAATTAGCTGAAGTATTGCTTTCAAAGTCTGGTGGCGAAACCGAAAAACAAATATATGAATTTAAAAAAGGCGATACTAATCTTGCAATGCGCTTTGATTTGACTGTGCCTTTAGCTAAATATGTTGCTCTTTATAATAACGACCTTACCTTCCCTTTCAAACGTTATCAAATCGGTAAGGTATATCGTGGTGAGCGCCCACAAAAAGGGCGTTTCAGAGAATTTTATCAATGTGATATTGATATCATTGATAGAGATGAGTTAAATATTGTTTATGATGCTGAAGTTTTGGCGGTTATTTATACAATTTTTAGTAAGTTGGAATTGCCTGCATTTAAAATTTATATCAATAATCGCAAGTTGTTAGGCGGATATTTAGAACATTTGGGTATTGCCGATAAAACTGTTGATGTTTTGCGCCTTGTAGATAAGATTAAGAAGATTCCTGAGGAAGCTTTTCTTGGTGAATTAAAGGATTTGGGACTATCTGAAGATAAAAACAATCAGTTGTTGAAATTCATTAAAATCAATGGATTAAACAATGAAATTATCAACCAACTTGAAGATTTAGCTGTTGAAAATGATAATTTTGTAACTGGATTAAATGAATTAAAAACGGTAATTGAACAAGCTCAGAACTTGGGAATGCCTGCACAAAATATCAAAATAGATTTAAGTATTACACGTGGGCTTGATTATTATACAGGCACAGTATATGAAACATTTTTTGATGAATATCCACAATTTGGTTCGGTGTGTTCGGGTGGACGTTATGACAATTTGTCGTCTGTATTTATGGATAAAAAATTTCCTGGTGTCGGAATTTCTATCGGCTTGACTAGATTATTTGACCAATTACGTGCTAATAATTTGTTGCCAATTAAAGCTCTTACACCAAATAAAGCTTTGATTATCACTCAAGGCGAAGAATATGTTTCTGAAGCAATTAAATTAGCTGGAAGTTTAAGAAAGGCAAATATCCCTGTTGATGTTATGTATCGCCAATGCAAATTTAAAAAGAAAATGGAATATGCTAATAAGATTGGAGTTCCATATCTGGTTATTATTGGCGAAGAAGAAGTTAATACAGGTGTGTATGCCTTAAAAGATATGACAACTGGCGAACAAACTAAATTAACAACAACTGAATTGATTGAAAAATTAGCTTAAATTACAAGAAGGGGCATTTTAATTAGCCCCTTCTTTTTTCAGTTTCTCTTTTTGTATATTACTAAAGAAACTATGATTAATACAACCAAAATCAAAGGTAATATTACCGTTGATTCTGGTGCATGAACAAAAGCCTCAAGCAATTGCTCAAACAACAGATATCCCTGACCTGCTAACCAAATTAACAGAATCAAAATTAATCCCGAAAATGCAATCCCGATTAGCAACGCAATAGTAAGTTTTAGACCTTCTGCTATTTTTCTCATATTTTTTACATCTTCTTATTTGTTTTCACAACTGTTCAAAGATGTCAATTTGCTGGCCGCTATAATCTCTCTGGGTTATAAATAGAAAACTAATAAATTCTTACCTAAAGCTACTATTATTCACTTTAATGTCTTTTTGAACTGAATTTTTCGTAATCAATTTATAAATATCCCATACTTATTATAGTGGCAAATTAATAATTTATATAATTCTCTCTATTAATCTATATTAACAGCTTCCATTATAGTACAAAATTAACCTAGTTGCAAACAAAAAAACCTCTCATAAAGAGAGGCTTTTTTTTATTAAAAAGCTTTGTAGATTATTCGCTTTTTGCTTCTTCACGAGCTTTTGCTGCAGCAGACAAATCATCAGCAATACGAGCTGAACGACCACGCAATGCACGCAAGAAATACAATTTTGCACGACGAACTTTACCAATACGTGAAACTTCAATCTTTGCAACGTTTGGTGAATATAATGGGAATACTCTTTCTACACCCTCGCCAAAAGAAATTTTGCGAACAGTGAAAGATGAATTTAATCCATCATTTTTACGAGCAATGCAAACACCTTCATAAACTTGGATACGTTCTCTATCACCCTCTTTTACTTTGGTATGAACTTTAAGAGTATCACCTGCTTTGAAGTCAGGAATATTTTTGCCTTCAAGCAATTTTTCCATCTGCTCTTTTTCAATATTTTCGATAATGTTCATAGTTTTACCCTTTTCCATTATTTTGTTAGTTGTTTTTTACACCTAATATTATTTAGATGCAAGATATTTTTGCCACAGGTCTGGCCTGCGTTCTTTAGTTATTTCTTCTGATTGGAGATGACGCCAGTCAGCAATTTTTTTATGATGCCCCGAAAGCAATATATCTGGTATTGAACGCCCTTCCCATTCGGTAGGTCTGGTATATTGCGGATGTTCAAGTAAGATTTCTTCAAAACTTTCAGCAACTGTTGACTGTGAATTACCTAAAACATCAGGTAGAAGTCTAATAACAGCATCAAGCATAACCATAGCAGCTTGCTCGCCTCCAGTTAATATATAATCCCCTATCGATACATCTTCAGCACCATACGCTTCTAAAACCCGCTCATCTATTCCTTCAAAGCGAGAACAAATTATTGTTAGTTCTCCTTCTTTAGCCAGCTGATGAGCTTTCGCTTGGTTAAATGGCATACCACGTGGCGACATATTTATCAACCTGCCACTTGTATAGTTGGCTTTTAGGGCTGCGCCTAAAACATCGGCTCTCATTACCATTCCAGCTCCACCACCTGAGGGGGTGTCGTCTACAGAACCATGTTTATCAAATGCATAATCTCTGATATTAACAACTTCTATAGACCATTTGCCTTCGTCTAGTGCTTTGCCTGTTAAAGATGCTCCTAAAAATCCAGGAAAAAGCTCGGGAAATATGGTTAATATTTTAACCTTCATTCTTATCGCTTTCATCATCTTCGGCAAATTGCATCATCTCAACAATAATAAAACGTTCTTTAATGTTTATGGTTGGAACATAAGAAGAAGTAAAAGGAAGCATTTCTAATGAACCGTCGTTCATTTTCAACTCAATTAAATCTCCAGCACCAAAGTTGTATAATGCATTGACAACACCTATAATATCGCCAGCAACATTTTTGGCATCAAGACCTACTAAATCAGTATGATAAAATTCGTCTTCAGCCAAATTAGGCAACGCGTCTCTATTAACATAAAGGCCTGTACCTATGAGAGTTTCGGCAGTGTTACGATCATCGATACCTTTGATCTTAACACGCAACAACTCTTTTGAATGTCCAACAATTTTTACAGAAAAAGTTTTATCACCAGCTTCGTTACTCAAAGAACCATAAGAGCCTAAGTTTTTTTCATCATCTGAAAAGCACTTAACTTTAACTTCGCCCTTAATTCCGTGAACTCCTACGATTGCACCTAAACAAACTTTATTTTCTGCCATAAACGTTTCCAAACCTTAAATAACTAATATTTTGACAATTATTCAGCAGAAGCTTCTTCAGCTGGAGCTTCTGCAGCAGCCTTAGCCTCAGCTTCTGCTTGAGCAGCAGCTTCAGCGGCAGCTTTAGCTTTTTCTTCTTTTTCTTTGATGCGTTCTAAAGCTTTTGCTTTAAGAGCTGATTTTTTAGGTTGTTCACGCAAAGCAGGAGCATTTACCAAACCTAAAGAAGACAACAATTTTTCAAGTCTTTCGGTTGGTTGAGCACCATTAGACAACCAATATTTTACTCTTTCAACATCAACTGTAAATCTATCAGCATGGTCCTTTGGCAACATTGGATTGTAAGAACCCAATCTTTCAATAAATCTTCCATCACGAGGAGCGCGCTGATCAGCAGCAACAACCTTGTAAAATGGACGTTTTTTAGAACCACCACGAGATAGTCTGATACGTACTGACATTTATTTTCCTTTCTTTTAGTTTTTCATTTTTAGCAAAATTCCTTCCGTTAAAAAGGAAATTTACCTCCCATTCCTCCAAATGGATTGCCTCCAAATGGAGATTTTTTTAGTAAAGACGAACCAAGTAGCTTTGACATACCACCAAGTTTGCCCATTTGCTTCATCATTGTAGACATCTGCTCAAACGATTTGAGCAACTTGTTTACTTCATGAACCTCTACACCTGCTCCAGCTGCAATACGTTTCTTGCGTGAAGCCTTAATTATATCAGGGTTTCTTCTTTCTTTAATTGTCATTGAAAGAATTATCGCCTCTTGTTTTTTTATAATTTTGTCACCTCCAGCAGCTTCAACCTGAGCTGAAAACTTTGATAAACCAGGTAACATTCCCATTATACCACCAAGAGAACCAATCTTTTTAATTTGTCTTAACTGGGTAAGCATATCCTCAAGATTGAACACCCCTTTCATCATTTTTTGGGCTAGCTTTTCAGCATCTTCTTTGTTGACATTATCAATAGCTTTTTCAACTAAAGATACAACATCTCCCTGCCCTAAAATTCGCCCTGCCAAACGATCGGCATAAAACTCTTCTATTTCGTCTAGCTTTTCACCAACACCTAAGAATTTGATTGGAACACCAGCAACCATTTTCATTGACAATGCAGCACCTGCTCTTGAAGAGCCATCTATCCTAGTTAGGACAAGTCCTGTAATACCAACTTGGTCGTTAAATTCTTTGGCAACATTACAAGCATCTTGACCAATCATAGCATCAGCAACTAATAATACTTCTGTTGGATTAGCTATCTTCTTGACATCTTTAACTTCTTCCATCAGCTCTTGATCGATGTGCAAACGACCTGCTGAGTCCAAAATTATTACATCAAAACCACCTTTTTTAGCAAAATCTAAAGCTCGCTTTGTTGTTGCCGCAGGCTTTTCACCCTTGATAATTGGCAAAGATGTACCATTTATTTGGGTTGCTAGTTGTGCAAGTTGCTCTTGTGCAGCTGGACGATAAATATCTAATGATACTAATAATACTTTTTTCTTTTGCTTAGCACTTAAACGCTTAGCAATTTTGGCTGAAGTGGTTGTCTTACCAGAACCTTGAAGACCTACCATCAAAACACAAACAGGAGCAGGCGCATTTAAATTTAATGTTGTGTTATCTGAACTTAAAAGCTTTAGAAGCTCGTCATGGACAATTTTGACAACCATTTGTCCTGGTTGAATTGAACGAACAACTTTTTCTCCCAAAGCCTGTTCTTTAACATGAGCAATAAAATCTTTAACCACAGACAAAGAAACATCTGCCTCTAATAAAGCAATACGAATTTCGCGCATTGCGGTATTGATATCGTCTTCAGACAAAACACCTCGAGAGGTAATCTTGTTAAAAACTGTGGTTAATTTATTACTTAATGCTTCAAACATTATAATTTCTTTCAGTACCTATATACTATTGCACGCCAGTGTGCGAACCCTCGCTGACTGGCGGCACTCCTTGGAGTGTGTAAATTTTCAGACCTTTTAATTAGAAAATTTAAGCGTTTTATATAGTCTTTTTATTGTAATGTCAAGCTTTTTTATGCATAAAAAAGGGAGTTGACTAGCAAAGTCAATTCCCTTTTTTCTAAAGAATTAGATATTGCCATATTTTTGATAATATGGAACACGTATCCACCCTATTCCTTGCAACTTACTAGCGGCAATAGCCCTAATATTGCGAGCGTCGTACTCCGTTATTGCTTTTAAGCATACATCATTGTTACTTTCTTCTAAGAAATAATGGTGATTATTTAAGGACAGAACACCATCGTTGAAAATAATATGATCGCTTAAAATAGGAGATTTAATAGGGGTTTTGATAGTAGTAATTTTTGGAACATACTGTTCATCTTTCAAGGAGAATGTAACTAGATTGATATTGCTACAGTCAATCATCCCATTTTTTATCCAACGTTCTGCTACCATAACCGCTTTATCGAGTAACATCGCAAAAATTGGTTGACCGAAAGGCCAATTATGAAAAACTAACTGACGATGTTTTTCATCTTTACGAATAATAAAAACAAAGATTTTATCTTTGCGCTTAAAACGATAAAGTTCTAGATAATCGTTAGTGAATGTTGGCGAAATTTGGCGACAATAAAGATGGTTTCGCTTTCCTACTTTTTTAGTACGATACTCAAACAAATACCCCTTATTATCCAATGCCATACCTAGCAATGGATAAAAAATTGCAAATTTTTTAATAGTTGTCATATATGTATAAATGTATAAATGTTTAATTGTAAACGAAGTAAATAATAAAATTGAATGCCTTAATTTTAACAACAAATCCTTATTTGACAATATTTTTTATCTTCTCTTTATTGCTTATCCACTAAAAAATTTTCTAAAAACTCTTATATCAATAAAAAAAATAGGAGAAAGATATGCAAGTGGTAATTATCGGTGGAGGAAGTGCTGGTGTTTCAGCAGCAACTCATTTAAGGCGCAAAGATGAAAATGCCGAAATAATAATTATTGAAAAATCAAGCGAATTTGCAATATCATCTTGTGGATTACCATATGTTTTAGCAGAAAAAATTAAAGAACATGATGATATTGTTGGAGCTAGTGTTGCACAAATGCAGCGAATTTTTCAAATTGATGTCAAGTTAAATACGGAAGTATTACTAATTCGTCCTGAAAATAAAGAAATTGTGCTATCAAACAACAACACTATTAAATACGACAAACTGATTGTCGCCACTGGTGCAATGCAACTTAGACCTGATATTAAAGGTATCTTAAATGATAATATATTTAGCCTAAATAGTTTGCTTTCGGCTCAACGTATTGTTGATTATTATAAAGGACTTAATGCCAAAAGGGTTTTGATTTTGGGTGGCGGATACATAGGATTGCGAGCAGCGGAAGCTCTATTACAAAAAGGAATGAATGTGATAATTATTGATAACAATTCACATATCTTAAATGGTTGGGACTATGATTTTGCTCATATGATACAACAAAAACTTGAAGCAAAAGGTTTAAAATTCTTTACAAATACAACTATAAAAGAATTTTTATCTAAAAAGGCAATCTTGAGTAATGGTGAAATTGTAGAATATGATATGGCTGTAATTGCTACTGGCAATAAAAGTACTGTTAAACTACCAATAATGGCTGATATTCAAATTGGAACTAGCGGAGGAATTGTTGTTGATGAATTTATGCAAACCTCAATTGAAGATATTTTTGCTTGTGGCGAAAATATTGAAATAAAAAATATGGTTAATAACCTTTCAATGAGAATTGCTGATGCATCTTTGGTGGTACGTTCAGCTAAAACAGCTGCAGATAATATTGTCGGTATAAAAAAAGAATTTAGAGGTGGAATAAAAAATTATATTATTAAACTTTTTGATTATGTTGTTGGGTTTTGTGGCTGTAATGAGGATGAACTCAAAAGAGCGGGAATAGCTTATCATAAGCTATATTTTTCTCAATATAATGGTGAATTGTACATTGCTAATTCTACATCAACAAATTGTAAGCTACTATTTGGTGATGATGGCAAAATTTTAGGATTACAAATTGCAGGAAAAAATGGAATAGATACACGCTTAAATATTGTTGCCGCAATGATTAATCATGGTGGAAATATTGCTGAACTATCTAATTTTAGTGTTGCTTATTTTCCAGAATTTTCTAAGGCTAAAGATATAATAAATAATTTAGGAACTATTGCTGAACAAATTGCTTTTGAAAAAATGAAAACATTGTCATTAAATGAACTAACAGAGCAAGATATTTTGCTAAATGTTTGTATGCCATCAAATTTTAGACATTTTACAAAAGCTAAAATTATCAATATTCCCCTTCCCGCTTTGCGTAGCAATTTGGCAGAAATTCCTCGTAAGAAAAAAATTATTTTATCTTGTTCAACAGGATACACAGCTTATATTGCTTACTGTTTGCTGCATCAAAGAGGGTTTAGTCAAGTGCATTTGTTGAACTCACCAGAGATTTGGCAATAAATGTTACTCGAGATAATAAAAAATACTTGCAAGTTAAAAAAAATTAGATTATTAAGGTGATGTTCTTAAGCGCATGGTCCCATCGTCTAGCGGTCTAGGACATCGCCCTCTCACGGCGGTAACGCGGGTTCGAGTCCCGCTGGGATCACCATCAACAAAAAACCTCCCTTAATGGGAGGTTTTTTTATATTGATCCCAGACGGGGCAAACCCTGGGTTCGCTCAATTCCAACTATATTTTGTTCTAATCTAAATATTATTTCGCTGAATTAATTTAACCCATAAAAAAACACCTTATTTTACAATAAAAGATATAGTAGAATTAGGTATTGCCAAACATAAAGTTGTTATTTGTTTTTCTGTTGACTAAACAATAATTTTAGGATATATTGGGACTAAATTAAGAATTATTATAGATGCTGTATGTATTTGATTAAAATAAAAAAATATAAATTAAATATTAAAATATATGAAAAATTACGATGAAAAATTTATAAATCAATGGAAAGAATCAAGATCACGTCATTGGTTTGAAAAGTTTAGCGTTAAACCGAGAAAAAAAGTTACATTGGTTCAACAGGAATGGTTTTGGATCTGGGATGGACCTCTTTGGGAATTAGATGGAAAAGAATTAATTCCTGGTGTAACTGTGGTGGGAGGATATGAATGTAATCCTAACGTCTACGATCCAAGAGAATTTCTTGGTAAGTATTACTTTACAAACATCCATCCTTGTAAAGGAAGGAGAGTTTGGAGAGGTTGTTATTATAAAGAATTAAATAAAATTAAGAGGCAAATTTTAGCTTATGCTAGTTATGCTAGTTAATTTTTTAATTTCTCCTTGTAGTTTTCTGGCTACAAGGAGTTTTTGTATCTTGTGATTTAATTGTTATAAATTGTTTATTTTTCGGCAAGATGCTCTACAATTTGATATATTTATGAGAATAATACAATGCTTCAAACAAAGCTGAGAGAGGTTTTTATGAAAAAAATTTTGGTTTTAAATTCGGGGTCATCATCTTTGAAATATCAATTATTTGAAACAGATGGTAGTGCTTTTAGAGTAATCATAAAAGGACTTGCTGAAAGAATTGGAATTGATAATTCTAATATTTCTTATCAAACTGAAAATGGCACAAAAGAAACAATGAATATCCCTTTAGAAAACCATGAAATAACCTTAAAAGCAATTTTTGATATATTGCTAAAAACATCTTTAAGCTCGATTGATGAATTGTGGGCCGTTGGTCACAGATTAGGACATGGTGGCGAATATTTTGATAAATCGGTAGTTATTGATGACAATGTTATAGAAAAAATTTATGAAACAAAAGATCTTTTACCATTACATGGAAATGCTTTTATTCTTGGGATAGAAGCGATGAAAAATTTGTTGCCCAATATAAAACAAATTGCAACTTTTGATTCAGCTTTTCATCAAACAATGCCTAAAGAGGCATATTTGTATGCTTTGCCATTGGAGCAATATGAAAAATATAGGATTAGAAGATATGGTTTTCATGGTACGTCACATTACTATGTATCAAAAGAATTGTTAAAAATTATGCCCAGTGCTAAAAAAATTATATCTTGCCATTTGGGAAGTGGTTCTTCAATAACTGCAATAAAAAATGGCAAAAGTATAGATACATCTTTTGGTTTTGCAGCAAGTTGTGGAGTAACTATGGGAACCAGATGTGGTGATATTGATGCCTTTATTCCTCTGTATATAATGAAAACACAAAACAAAACTGCTGATGAAGTAAACCAAATGATGAATAAAGAAAGCGGACTTTGTGCTTTGTCTGGTGGATATTCTGATACTAGAGATATTGAAAAAAGATATAATGAAGGTGATGAAAAGGCTATTGTTGCTGTTAATATATATGTTCATAATATTGTAAAATATATAGGAGCATATACGGCTGAAATGGGGGGAGTTGATGCTATTATTTTTACGGCAGGTATCGGTGAAAACTCATCATTTTTAAGGCAAAAAATATGCGATAGACTAAAATTTATGGGACTTGATATAAATCAAGATGCAAACCAGCTTCGTTCGCAATTTGTAGAATTGTCAACCAAAGATAGCAAAATAAAAGCTTTTGTTATCCCTACAAATGAAGAGCTTGTGATTGCTCAAGATACTTATGAGCTTTGTGCCAACGCATAGCAAAAGACACACTTAAAAAGCCCCTAGGTTGAATATATTTCAACGAGGGGCTTTTTTTGGTTATTCAATTGCACGCAAAATGTTCCAAATTTCGTCAAACTCACAAGTTGTTAGCTTCTCACAATTAGCTGTTAGCTTTTGTTGCCAGTTAGACAACGAGCCAAACTTTTTTTCAAACTCCCACTCCCAACCATAATTTACGACAATAGCCCTTTGCCATAACTGAGCATCGTAATCTTTGATTAGTTTTTGAGTTGCCTCGCAAGCACGAAAAATTGAGAAATAATCACGTGACAGATGAGTTTGCTCGCGAATATCTCTTTTAATAAGAGCAATTTGCTGAGCCTCGCTTATCGGAGCGCAATAATACAAGTAATTTTTGACAATGTCATCTGGCGCCTCACAAATTAGAGCATATGATGCACTTTTGTACAACCGTCCCTTGTATGATCTCAGAGCATTCCAATTGAAATCATCAAACCAACTTAGTTGGATTTTTTCGTCTATGATAGGCGTCATGACATTGCCTGCCATTTCTTTGATATGGTCGCCAACGCTACCATGCATACAAGCGCCTAACCAGCCGTAAAAGGCTTCTTTCGCAGTTTCCATAATATTTTTATTTTTATTTTTATTTTTATTTTGATTTATAATTATTTTTATCTAATTTGAATTTATGGTTTGAGTAGAATACTAAAGAACAATATTGTCAATATTTTTTGTACAAAATATTGACAATATTGTTTAATTTATTTTGTTTGCAAACAAATTTATAAAAAACTCTTGCTAATATCTTAAAATTATAATAAACAGCATTTGTTGATGCCGCCTTAGCTCAGTTGGTAGAGCACATGATTCGTAATCATGTTGTCGCGTGTTCGATTCACGCAGGCGGCACCATTAATAAGCCCCCATCTGGGGGCTTATTTTTTTATTATGTTGCTATAAATTACACCTCATACAAGTTTCACTAGAAGTACAACATGTTTGGCATGATTTACCACCTTTAGAAGTGAATCCATTTGATTTACTTCCATATGCACAAGCACAAGCCTCTGTTGACCCTGGCAAATAGCCTATAGAGCAAGAATCTTTAGCACATTTTTTGTATGTAGAACTATGATAGCATGTCTCGCTAGCATAATACCCCATTACACAGTAAGTCGCAGTATATCCATCGACAGCGCATTTTTCTTGAGCGGTCATTTCTGTACATTTCAATTTTGTTGGATCGTCAGGACACTCTTCGCTGTGATAATAAGTTCCACAACTAGTCTGAGTATATCCCAAAGCAGCACAATCTGATCCTCCGCAGAATACAACTGTTTCATCGAAAGGACATTTTAGTGTGAATTTTCCAGCACAATCGCTAGCACTTTGAGTATAACCTAGATCGTCACAAGTAGGCGGTGTTGAACAATCTAATGCAGCATAAGCAGGTAAAGCTACCGCCATTGCTAAAGATAAAAGTAAATATTTTTTCATAATCATTCTCCTTTTTTCAAATTACCCCTAAATTATCCGAATCGTGCATTTAAACCACCGTTTAAATGCTATATTTGTGAAGCGATTTCTGGATTAGAAAAATAAGGAAATGTAAAACGACTAACATATTGAAAATATGTTATAAAATATAATTAATTGCTTTTTTACCTTTTTTGATGTATAATCAAAATAAATATAGTGTTTAAACGGTGGTTTAAATGCTATATTTTCGTCTTGTAACACTTTGATTTTACGTAAATATGGTTGTAAAGTAAGGAAGATCGCTGACCTCGCTCACTAATGTTCGCTCAGGGCATGACGTTATTAGGGTATTCGTTTCACTCGCTTAAGAGCATGATATTAATGGGGATCTAGTTTAGAGTATGATAATATTTTTCTTACTACTCTTAAAAACTTGTTGATTTTTATCTAATTTGCGTTATACATACATACCGAATGTATGTATAATAGGGATAGGTAATAAATATAATGGCTAGAAGAACTAAAGAAGATGCCGAACAAACTCGTCTTGCTATTCTCGAGTCGGCATTAAAGACTTTTTATGAAAAAGGTTTTTCACGCACTACATTTGATGAAATTGCTAAACGTATCAATCTAACTAAAGGTGCTGTTTATTGGCATTTTCGCAACAAGGCTGATATTATTGCAGCCTTAATCTCTCAAAAAATGGCTGAACAAGAAAAATATTATCCTTCATCAACACCAAATGATCTTGTTTCTTTGCGTGAGGCAATCAAAAATCGTGCTTTAAATATTGAAAAAGACGAAGAATTTCGCCGTTTTCTCTTCTTTATGAATTATCGTATGGAATGGTCTGAAGCTGTTTTAGATAATGTTTGGCCTCAAATAGCCAGTATAATTGAACTATCAGACCAAAAATTATACAATTGCTTGTTACATATCAAAGATAATGGTTGTATCAAACCTGAAACTGATATAAAAAGCCTACAAGAAATATTGCTTTGTTTGTGGAAAGGATGTTTAAACCATTATATTATTAATCGAAACAGACAAATAAACTTTACACAAACAATTATGAATGGATTTGATGCCATAATGGCAGGTATAAAAATGGAGAAAAACTAAAATGCAAGTAGTACGTGTACAAAAAAGAAGAATTATCTTAAACTTTGTAATCATCGCTCTTTCTGTAGCAACAGGTTGGTATATTAAAGCCAAACTAACCCCTCAAGCCTCTGGAATGATGGGAATGGCAGGCGGTGTTCCCCATGTTTTGGTTGAAGATGTTATCAAAACAGATGTTTCTCCTCAAAGAAAATTTATTGCTACAGTTGAACCAATCAATAGTGTAAACCTTATTCCTCAGGTATCTGGCTATATTGATAAAGTACTATTCCAAGAGGGCTCTGTTGTTAATGAGGGTGATATTTTGTTTGTAATTGAACAAGATCGCTATATTGCTAATGTTGACTTAACAAAAGCAGCTTTAGAAAGTGCCAAAGCGAACCTAGTAAAAACTGAACGTGACTATAAACGTCAAAAAGCTTTAAGTAGTCAAAACTATGCTTCTAAGTCAACTCTTGATACTGCTGAAAGCGCATATCTTCAAGCAAAAGCTGCTGTTGCTCAAGCTCAAGCTAATTTAGAGCTAGCTCAAATTGATATGCAACATACAGAAATTAGAGCCCCATTTACTGGCGTAATTGGTAAAGCTTTGGTAACTCAAGGCAACTATGTTTCTTCTAACACTCAAACTCTTGCTCGTATTGTTCAGAAATCACCCATTCGTGTTGCTTTTTCGGTTACTGACAAAGATCATAACTTGTTTAGCAATTTGGGTGTTAGTGGTCTTAAGACTCGTCTTTTGCTTCCAGGCAATCAAATGTTTGAAGAAGATTTGAGTTCGGCTTTTGTAAATAACGAAATAAATCCAAATACTGCAACTATGTCGGTATATCTTGAATATCAAAATAAGGACCACAAACTAGTTCCAGGTAACTATGTTGATGTTATTATATCTTCAATTGAAGAAACTCCTGCTATAATTATTAATCCAGCTGCTGTTATGCAAGATGCTAATGGGGCTTATGTCTTTGTTGTTGATGCAGAAGGTAAAGTTACAGAAACACGTGTTCAACTAGATGGAATGTTTGAAAACAAACAAATTGTTTTAGCAGGGCTTGAGGGTGGTGAAAAAATTATAGTTAATGGTTTGCAAAAAGTAAAAGACGGTGCAACCGTAAGAGCAAGCCTTGTTTCTAATCAAGTTGAGGAGGCAAAATAAGAATGTTTTCACGAATTTTTATTGAGCGTCCGCGCTTTGCGATGGTAGTTTCTATCGTACTATCAATAGCGGGTCTTATTTCCGTATTTTCTTTGCCTATTGCTCTGTATCCAGAAATTACCCCTCCTGAAATTGTTGTTTCTGCTACGTACCCTGGAGCATCGGCTGAAGTTGTTGCTCGTACGATTGGTATTCCTCTAGAAGAACAAATCAATGGCGTTGAAGATATGATATATATGTCTTCATCTTCGGAAGATTCGTCTTATCAGCTTACGGTAACATTTAAAGTTGGTATTGATTCTGATATGGCTCAAGTTAAAGTCCAAAACCGTATACAACAAGCCCTCTCAAAATTACCAACTGAAGTACAGCGCCAAGGATTGAGGGTTATGCGCCGTTCTTCTAATATTTTGGGTTTTATTTCGGTATATTCCCCAGATAATAGCTGGACTAATCAAGAATTAAGCGACTTTGTGCAAAATAATATGAAAAATAACCTTGGTCGTGTTGATGGTGTGGGCGAAGTTAATATTTATTCGGCTCGTTTAAGTATGCGTGTTTGGTTAGATGCTGATAAAATTGCCGCATTAAACTTACCTATAGAAAAAATTACCTCTGCTATTGAAGGACAAAATTATCAACCATCTCTTGGTAAAGTTGGTGCAATGCCTGGTGATGGTAAACAACAAATGGTCTATTCTTTACAAACAAAAGGACGTGTAAACGAGGTTGAAGATTTTTCAGATATCATAGTGCGTACAGCTGAAGATGGCGGTTTGGTTCGTCTAAAAGATATTGCTCGCATTGAAATTGGCGAAGAAAGTTATAGAGGCACTTCTCGTTATAATGGTGTGCCAAACGTAGCTATTGCTATCAATCAGCTTACAGGCGCTAATGCTTTAGATGCAATGAAAAATCTTAAAGCTGAACTAAAACGTATGAAAGCAACATTTCCAGAAGGTGTTGATTACCTTATTGGTTATGATTCCACCGAATATATTAGTGCATCTATTGAAGAAGTTGTCTTAACCCTTGTTTTAACCTTTGCTTTGGTGGTTTTAGTTTGTTATGTATTTTTGCAAGATTGGCGTTCAACCTTAGTTCCTTCTTTAACTATTCCTGTATCATTACTAGCTACTTTTGCGGTAATGTTAGCTTTGGGATATAGCTTAAATATGTTGACATTATTTGGCTTGGTACTTGCAATTGGTTTGGTGGTTGACGATGCTATTGTTGTGGTTGAACGTGTTTTGGCCTTGATGGAACAAGAAGGTTTAGCACCAAAAGAAGCTACAATTAAAGCTATGGAAGAAGTATCTGGTGCTATTGTTGCAACTACGCTTGTGTTGTTAGCAATTTTCGTTCCTGTCGGTTTTATGGGCGGTATTACTGGTAAAATATATCAACAATTTGCCGTTTCGATTTCTCTTGCAGTGGTATTTTCATCAATCAATGCTTTAACCTTGTCGCCAGCATTGTGTGCAACAATCTTAAAGCCATTTAAACTCAAAGAAAAAGGTCCTCTACATTGGTTTAACCTTGCCATGAATAAAGGTCGCGATACATACGCTGGCATTGTTGGTATTTTTGGTCGCAAAATAGGTGTAGTTGCGGTGGTTTACTTTTTGGCATTATTAGTTATTGGTTTTATCTTAAACATCAGTCAAACAGCCTTCATTCCGTCCGAAGACCAAGGTGTTATTATGAGCAATATTCAATTACCCGAAGGTGCTTCACGTGAACGTACTCAGGCCTATATTGATAAGATTACGCCATTAATAATGAAAGAACCTGGTGTTAGTGAAGTTATGACTATTACTGGTGTTAGTATGATTGGTGGTACTGGCGAAAACGTAGGTATGGCTATTGTGGTGTTAAAACCATGGAACGAACGTAGCAAGGAAGAATATTCGACCAATATTTTGAATCGTCTTCGTGCTAAAATCGCCGCATTTCCAGATGCTGATGTCCAATTCTTTGAACCACCAGCTATTATGGGTCTTGGTATGAGTGGGGGTATGGATTTTCGTCTTCAATCACTTAATACAGATAATCCGCAAGCAATTGAACAAGCATTGATGTCAGTGCTTGGTCGTATTAATGCTTTGCCAGAGGTATCTTATGCTTATACAACTTATACAGCTAAAACACCAAATATCTTTGTAGATATTGATCGTGTTAAGGCTGAAAGTATGAAGGTTGCCGTTGGTAGCATCTTTTCTACTATGCAGTTTTATCTTGGTTCGGCCTATATTAACGATGTAAACTTTGGTACTCAGGTAAACAAAGTTATGGTACAAGCCGATTGGAAAAACCGCAAAGACGTTGAGTCATTGAAAAATATTCATGTTCAAAATCAAGATGGTGAAATGGTACCTCTTGGTAGTGTGGTAACTTTAAGCAAGATATTATCTCCTCGTGTGGTTACTCGTTATAATCAATACCCATCAGCAACTATTACAGCTGTTCAAAATCCAGCAGTTAGTACTGGTGAGGCTATGGCTGCTGTTGAGAATCTTGGTAAAACACTACCTCAAGGTTTTGGTTATGAATGGTCTGGTATTAGCTATCAAGAGAAAAACTCTCAAGGACAGATTGGTTTCTTGATTTGTTTGGCTGTTTTGTTTGGCTATTTATTCCTTGTTGCTCAATATGAAAGTTGGGTTACACCGTTACCTGTGCTAACATCAGTTGCGGTTGCAATGCTTGGTGCTTTAGCAGGGTTGTTTGTGACTGGATTGCCTTTAAGTATTTATGCTCAGTTGGGTTTAATTTTGCTTGTTGGTCTGGCTGCTAAAAATGCCATTCTGATTGTGGAATTTGCCAAAGAAGATCACTTAAAGAATGGTTCATCATTAGTTAAATCAGCAATTGTTGGTACTAAAGAACGTTTTCGTGCTGTTTTGATGACTGCATTTACATTTATTTTAGGCGTATTTCCTATGATTGTGGCTACAGGTGCTGGTGCTTCAAGTCGTATCGCTATTGGTGTTCCTGTATTTTATGGAATGTTATTAGGTACAGCATTAGGACTTATAGTCATTCCTCTTCTTTATATTTTGTTTGAAACAATTTATGAAAAAACAGTTGGTAAAAACAAACAAGATAAAAACTAAAAAAAAGCGTGCTAAGCACGCTTTTTTTTGTAACTTTTATAAAAAACTTGTTGATGGCTTAAAATAATGTTACAATAGCAGCATAAAATAACATGGCAAAAGGTTCTTTATAATGAATAAAAAAGAGCAACTTTTATTAAATGAAATTCAAAAAATTATCAACAAAGTATCTGAACGAGAAATTGAGGTAAATGTATGCTTAACTTCGCGTCAACTAGATATAATTTCGCAATTAAACTATTTTTGCGTTCATAAGATACTTGATGATATAGAAGTAAGCAGAGATCCTCGCAAAATTACCTACAAAGCTAATCAAGAATTAAAATTGGCTTTAGTTGCTATGTGTTTAAGTGTAACACTAACCTCTCATCGTGCTAAAAGTATTTATAACAAAGAATATTTTGAAAATAATATTTTAGTCGAAAATAGTACTACAAATTCTGCATTAATTACGTTTAATAAAATAGAAGACTTTATAGTCGATAATGCGATAGATAGCGAACTTGTTTTTGATTGGATGATTTATCGTGACTTTAATAGTCGAGGTATTGCTACCCTTATAAATGAAAAAATGTGTGATTTTGAACTTGATGGTTATAGTGCTGGAGGATGTCCTGTTTATGAGTTTGCTCGTTTTCAAAGAAAATATTATGATTATAAGCGCCGTAAACAAAACAAAGATAAAGAAAAAGCCCAAGATACATTTCGCAATGCCATCGTCCAGCAAGTAGCGTCTCAAATTACGGCTCAATCCTTGCTAAAGGGGCAAAATCCACTTGATTTAGTCAATATGCTTTTTGATTCTAAGGATTATGACAAAGCCCTAAAAGAAATATCTAAAATTACTACTAATGATGCTATAGAACAAAACAAAATTACATATAAGCCTTAAAAAATAAGCCACTAAAAAGTGGCTTATTTTTGGCTATTTTATTATTTACTTAAAGCTATTTTTAAAACTTCTTGCGCAGTTGAAACTGGTATTATATGTAATCCTTCTTTAACATTATCAGGAATTTCAGCCAGATCCTTTTCATTATCTTTAGGAATAATTACTGTTTTGATACCACCACGCAAAGCTGAAAGTAATTTTTCTTTCAAACCGCCTATCGGTAGCACCCTACCCTGCAAAGTAATTTCGCCTGTCATCGCAACGTCTTTTTTTACAGGTGTTTTGGTAAATACTGAAACAAGAGTTGTATACATAGCAATACCTGCTGATGGTCCGTCTTTTGGTGTTGCTCCTTCTGGAACATGAACATGAATATCTGTTTTATCAAACATATCAACGTCAATTCCAAGTTCTGCCGAATGTGAACGAACAACCGAATAAGCTGTTTCAATAGATTCCTTCATAACATCACCGAGTTTACCAGTCTGTTTAACTACGCCCTTACCTGGCATATCAACAGCTTCAATAAACAAGATGTCACCACCGACCTCAGTCCAAGCAAGTCCTGTTGTTACACCTATTTGATCTTGCTTTTCTGCTTCACCAAAACGATACTTAATAACTCCCAAATATTTGTTCAGATTTTCTGAATTAACAACAATGGTCTTTCCTTGACAATCCTTATCAAGCAAAATTTCTTTGACTGCTTTGCGTGCAATAGTTGACAATTCGCGCTCAAGATTTCTAACCCCTGCTTCACGAGTATAATAACGAATAATGTCACGAATTGCGTCATCACAGATAGTTAATTCTTTGTCTTTGACTGCATTTTCTTTAAATATTTTCGGTATCAAGTGGCGTTTAGAAATTTCGACCTTTTCGTCTTCGGTATAACCAGAAAGTCGTATGATTTCCATTCTATCAAGCAATGGTCTTGGCATATCAAGAGAATTTGCTGTAGTAACAAACATTACATCAGACAAATCATAATCTAATTCTAGGTAGTGATCATTAAAAGTTGCATTTTGCTCAGGATCAAGAACTTCTAATAATGCAGAACTAGGATCTCCACGATAATCATTACCAAGTTTATCAATCTCATCAAATAAAAATAGAGGATTGGTTGTGCCAGCTTTTTTCATGCCTTTTATTACTTTACCTGGCATCGAACCAATATAGGTACGACGGTGTCCTCTGATTTCGGCTTCATCACGCATTCCGCCTAAAGATGTGCGAACAAATGAACGACCTGTAGCTTTGGCAATTGATTTACCTAAAGATGTTTTACCAACACCAGGAGGACCAACAAGACATAATATTGGACCACGTACTTTGTCTGAACGTGATTGTACCGCTAAAAATTCAATAATACGTTCTTTGACTTTATCTAAACCATAATGGTCTGCATCAAGAACATCTAGTGCATATTGCAAATCACGATTAACTTTAGAACGTTTTTTCCAAGGAATATCTAACACCCAATCCAGATAATTACGTACAACCGTAGCCTCGGCTGAATTTGGTCCCATATTTTTGAGTTTTTTAACCTCTGCTAAAGCTTTTTCTTTAGCTTCTTTTGATAGTTTGGTTGCTTCAATTTTTTTCATATAGCTTGAAATTTCGTCTTCATCTTCATCACCTAGTTCTTTTTGGATTGCCTTCATTTGCTCGTTTAGATAATATTCTTTTTGGCTTTTTTCCATTTGCTTTCTAACACGATTTCTGATACGATTTTCAACTTCTAACATGGTGATTTCTGCATCCATAAAACCTAGTAACATTTCGAATCGTTCTGCTAGCGATTTACCCTCTAACAAAGCTTGCTTATCAGCTATTTTAAGTGACAAATGAGATGCTATGGTATCGGCTAGTTTAGTATGATCATCAATCTGACTTACAGAAACTAAAACCTCTGGTGGTGTTTTCTTTGATAATTTTACATATTCTTCAAATTGTGATAAAACAGCCCTAACAATTCCTTCTATTTCAGGATTATCTTCTTCAACATCTGGCAAAACTGTTATTTCAGCTTCGATCATATCTTCTTTAGATGTAATATTTTCAAGATTAACACGTTCAAGACCTTCTATAAGAGCTTTGACGGTGCCATCGGGAAGCCTTAATAACTGTAAAACTGTTCCTAACGTACCAACATGAAATATATCATCTGATGTAGGATCTTCAATTGAAGGATCTTTTTGAGTAACCAAAACAACATTTTGGTCATTATCTACAGCCTTTTGTAAAGCATTAATTGATTTGCTACGTCCAACAAAAAGAGGAACTATCATTTTAGGATAAACAACTATATCACGTAATGGAAGCAAGGGAAACGTTTCTTTTTTTACAGCCATTTTAAGCACCTGTTTTAATTATTTTATTATTACTACTTTTATATAGGATATGATTTTGGTTTTAGCAACCTCTGATGTATCATCTTTTGCCACAAACGATAGTTTTCATCAATCTAGCAAATGTTTAATCCACAAAAAAAACTGTGTAATAAATAGTATTTGCGATTTTTATAACAAAATTTTATAAGTATATTATAATAAATTTGGTTTTGTGTCTGATGGAGATTAGATTGTAATGGCTGTTAGGAATAAACAAGCTTATTCAAGTGAAGAAATTGATGTTGATGTTTCAGTTACCTTGGGAACAGCAAACTTGAGAGTTTATCAACTTTTAAGGCTTGGACGTGGTGCGGTTGTAGAGCTTGATCGTAATATTGGTGATGAAGTAGACATCTTTGTTAATGATGTTTTGATTGGACATGGTGAAGTTGTTGTTACTGAAAATGATACGATTGGTATAAGTGTTACAGATACTAGGCCATAAAGAATATGAAATTAATGAATATGCGAACTTTTTTGAAGACTAAATTTAAACAAATTCTCAAATCAACAGCGGTTATCCGCTGTTTGGCGTTTTTGATATTTGTGTATTCAAAATTTGTTGGCATTACTTGTAAATGGCGCTTTGAGGGGCTTGATAAGACATTAGAAGCCACCAAAGATAAAAATGCAATTTGGATTTCGTGGCATTCTAGAGCTACGATGATGCCTTTTTTTTGGAACAAATATGTAAAACGTAGAATGTCAGCGCTTGTATCCCCACACCAAGATGGGCAAATTATTGCTAATTTTTTGAAGTGGTTTGGAATTACCCCTATTAACGGTTCGACTAATGAAAATCCTAGACAGAGTGCTTTGAGCCTAATGCGTGATTTGGTTGATGGAGCAGATTTGTTCATATCGCCAGATGGACCTCGTGGCCCAAGAATGAGGATGAAAAAATCGCCAATTTATTTTGCTAAAAAAACAGGAAAACCTATCGTTTTTGTTTCTTTTAGTGATAGTAATGCTTTGATTATCGAAAAAGCTTGGGACAAGATGATGGTTGCCCTGCCCTTTGGTAAAGGATTTTTTGTTTTTAGTGAACCTATATATGTTCCTAATGATGCAAATGATGAGGAATTGGAAAAATATAGGCAAAAATTGGAAGATATCGCTAACAATCTTTCAATCAAATGTGATGAAGCTGTAGGAAGAAAAGCTATAATGCCTGCCGATATTAATGACTATAAAAGGAAAAAATAATGTTTATAAAAATATATAATGCCTTAATCACTATATTATATCCTTTGGTAATTAAAGGCTATATCAATAAGCGTAAACACATTGGAAAAGAAGATGTAAATCGTTTTAATGAACGAATCGGTAGGCCAAAGAAAGAACGTCCAGAAGGAAAATTATTTTGGTTGCATGGAGCTTCGGTTGGCGAATCGATTTCGATGCTTCCATTAATTAATAAAATTTTAGAAACATATCCAGACTCTCATGTTATGGTAACAACGGGAACTGTTACATCTGCTGATGTTATGCAAAAGCGTTTGCCAGAACGAGCTTTTCATCAATTTATCCCTATAGATAATCCTATTTTTACAACTCGCTTTGTTAAATATTGGCACCCTGATGTGGCATTGTGGTTTGAGTCAGAATTTTGGCCTGCAGTATTGTCATCAATCAAACGTAAAAATATTCCTCTTATTTTGATTAATGGACGCATATCAAACAAAACATTCAAGCGTTGGCAACAATTTGATTTTGTATGTAAAGAATTGTTAGGATGTTTTACAATGTGTTTGGGGCAATCTGAGGAAGATGCTTATCGCTTGAGAGTTTTGGGAGCTAAAGAGTCTGTGTGCTTAGGCAACCTAAAATATGCGGGACTTCCTTTGCCTATTGATGAAAAAGCAAAAAAAGATTTATTAAAACAAATTGGTAATCGTAAACTATGGTTAGCAAGTTCTACCCATGATGATGAGGAAATTAGAATTGCCAAAGTTCATAAACGCCTAAAGGAAAAGTTTCCCGATTTATTAACAATTATTGTTCCTCGTCATCCTAATCGTGGAGCTGAGGTAGCAGAAGAAATTAATAAACTAGATCTAACAACAGCTTTGCGTTCTAAAGGTGAAAAACTAACAACAAAAACTGATGTTTATATTGGTGATACTATCGGTGAGATGGGATTGTGGTATAGTATTGCAAAAATTGTGTTTATTGGTGGTTCGTTAATTCCACATGGAGGACAAAACTTTATAGAACCGTCTCGTGTACGTGATGCTGTTTTGGTTGGACCTCATATGCATAACTTTACTGATGCGATGAATAGAGCTAAAAAGGCGGATGCCGTTATGCAAGTAACTGATACTTTAGAATTGCAAGAAATGTTAGAACAGCTTTTGGATAATGAAAATTTACTAGAGGCAAAATGTTCTTTGGCTTATAATTGGGCTACTAGCGAAACCAAAGTTCTTGACGGTATAATGGATAAAATTAAGGCTTATTTTTAGACATGAAAACACCAAAGCATTGGCAAACTGATAATCTTTTAGCTAGGATTTTATATCCTTTGGGATGTTTATATGCTTTGGCTACATTTCTTAGATTAAAATTGATAAAACCGCAAAAGGTTAATGTTCCTGTCGTTTGTATTGGTAATTTGACGGCTGGAGGAAGTGGCAAAACTCCTGTGGCAATTAGTATTGCTAAAATACTAAAGTCGATGAAAAAAAATCCATTTTTTGTTAGTCGGGGATATGGTGGAAAGCTTTGTGATGTATTGGTAAATCCTGAAGTGCATCACCCCCATGAAGTCGGTGACGAGCCTTTGTTATTAGCCAAAGCGGCTAGTGTTGTTGTAAATTATAAACGCGTTGAAGCTGCTCAAAAGGCTGTTAATAATGGCGCAGATATTATTATTATGGACGATGGTTTCCAGAATCCTAAATTGTTTAAAGATAAATCATTGCTAGTTATTGATGGAAATGTAGGTTTGGGCAATATGATGCCTATTCCTGCTGGTCCTATGCGTGAATTTATGCAACAAGGTATTAAAAGAGCTAATGCGGTTGTGTTGTTGGGCGAAGATAAAACTGGCATTTTAGCTAAAATAAATAATTTGCCTGTATTTCGAGGCACTATTGAGCCTATTAAACCCATTTTTATCAAACAAAATACTATTGCTTTTGCAGGAATTGGAAGACCGCAAAAATTTTATCAAACACTTAAAGAATGTGGAGCTAATATTGTAAAAACCTTTGATTTTGCTGATCATCATTTTTACAACGTTAATGAGCTTAATTCTTTAATTAATGAAGCTAAAAAGCTTGATGCTGAAATATTTACAACAACAAAAGATTGGGTAAAAATACCTATAGAATTACGCAAATATTTTAGAGTTTTGGAAATAGTTGTAGAATGGCAAGATGAAGATGCTGTTAGAGAATTTTTGCTAAATTAATCTGGTAGTTAATTAACAAACTAAAGGGGCTTAATCAATAAAGCCCCTTTTAATTAAAATATCTTGTTATATCCCTTATTTGGATTAGTAAAAGCTAGTCCATCAAAGAAACGATAATTTTCATTCATTGTATCAATTTGTTTGATATCATCATCGTCTAAAGAAACCACCAAGCTAGCCAGGTTTTCTCTGATACGATTTTCATGAACTGATTTAGGAATAACAATAACATTACGTGCAATTTGCCAAGCCAACAAAACTTGGGCTGGTGTAGCATTAAGTTTTGCTGCAATTTGAACAATTCTTGGGTTGGCTAACAAACTTCCATCACTACGCTGAGCTCCCAAAGGAGAATAAGCTGTTATAGCAATATTGTTTTTGCTACAATATGCTATAAGTTCGTTTTGATTTAAAAGCGGATGACATTCTACTTGATTAACTGCAGGAACAACCTGTGTTTTAGCAATTATTTTGCTTAAATTTTCCTCATTAAAATTAGAAACACCTATAGCCTTAACCAATCCATCATTATATAGTTTTTCCATTTCAGCCCATGTTTCCCAAAGAGGAACTTCGGATAATGGTATCCAATCATTATCATTTTGAGGCATTGCTGTACCTTTAGCCTGAGCTACTGGCCAATGCATTAAATACAAATCAAGATAATCAAGTTTTAACTCTTTAAGAGTATTTTCTAAGGCTGGACGTACATCATCAATCTTGTGGCTATCATTCCATAGTTTAGAGGTTATAAATATATCTTCTCTTTTAATATCGCCTTCATTAATTGCATCAAGCAAAGCTTGTCCTACCTCTTCTTGATTATGATAAATTGCAGCACAGTCAATATGTTTATAACCTAGTTTTATTGCCCACCTAACAGCCTGATATACTTCTCCTGTAGATGATAGAAATGTGCCCAAACCAATAATTGGCATTTTAGCACCTGTATTTAAGGTAATGCTTTTCATATTGTTTTTCTCCTTGATAAAATATTACTGACCTATATATAAGCACACAAAGAAAAATATTTAGCTAAACTCTTGTTCTACTGTTTTATCAAGCAAGGTCTGCAATTCTTTATAACGATAGTCTTTTAGTATATTATCGTCAAAAACATCTGCTATATTTTGTTTATCAATTTCTGGCATTCCTGGATGAATACCTACCTCAACAGCTTTATATTTTGCTGGAATTTTGATATTTTTTAACTTATCGCGAGTTATTTTACACGTATTAACAATACTATAAAAATATGTATCAGATTTATATTTCCACAAAATGCGATTAGCAACTGCACAACTAGTTAGAACCAAATTTTTTATAAGTCCACCATCGGTCAACCATTCCTTGCTTCGAGTTGACTTAATTGTTAGCAATGGGTTTTCATTAACAAAGCGAAGTCTAGGAATATTATATTCTTGGCAAAGTTCCATAAAAGCCTTAAATATTGATGGTATCATATGAATATGACGATGTGAATCAAGGTGAGAAAGCTTTATTCCACAAGACAATGCCTTATCTATTTGCGCTTTTATCTCAGCTTTTGCTTGGCGTTTAAGTTCTTTTGGATGCAAAACCGAAAGAATTGCCAAATTTACAAAGCCATGTTTAAACTTACCATTTTCATCAACTAATAACGGAATTTCTGCCGACGATAAAATAGAACTTTCATTAGTCAAATTAGCATGAAGTCCTATATTAAGGTTGGGCATTTTTTTAGCCAAATTTAATGCATCTGATACATATTTTAGGGTTATCATAATACTTGTAGAATTTAACACCCCTTCAGTATGTGCTTTATATATCGCTTGATTAACACCCGCTGATATACCAAAATCATCTGCATTAAATATAATATTTGGCATAAGTTCTCCTTATTTTTTATCTTCGCTATCTTTATATTCAGCAATATAAAGTGGACGCTTTTTTACTTCCATATGTATTTTACCGATATATTCGCCAATAATACCCAAAACTATTAACTGGATAGAACCTAAGAAAATAACTGTGGTCATAATGGTTGCATAACCTGGAGTTGGGTGTCTTAAGATAAAATGTTCGATAATTACGTATAAACCTAGCAATCCAGATATAACAGCGGTAAAAAGTCCCAAATAAATCGAAAGCCTTAGTGGACGAGTTGAAAATTGAACAATGCTATTAAATGCTAAAGCTAATGATTTGCGAAAATTATATTTTGAAACCCCTGCAAAACGCTCTGGCGCAACAAAATCAATATATTTTACATTTTCTCTAGGCATTGCCCAAGACAAAAGCCCTCTAAACAAACGATCGTGTTCATTAAATTTTTTCAAAAAATCAATATAACTGCGATCAACCAAACGAAAATCTGGAGCTTTAGCAGGAATTTTTGTATCAGACATAAAGTTTAATATCTTGTAAAAAGCAGCAGCACAAAAATCATAAAATTTTGAGGTAGCTTGGTTTTCAACACGTTTAGTCAAGACAATATCGCTTCCTTCTTGCCAATATTTTACCATTTCTTTGATATAAAATGGAGGGTGTTGCAAATCTGCATCCATAAACACAACTGCCTCACCTTTGGCGTAATCCATACCAGCGGTCATAGCTATTTCGTGACCAAAATTGCGGCGCAAATGAACTATTTTAACATGTTTATCTTTAGTTTGAAGTTTTTGACATTTGGCATATGTATCATCGCTAGAACCATCATCAACAAAAATCAATTCATAACTTTTAAGAGGCAAGTCTTTCATTACCTTGGTTAATTCCTTATGAAGTTCATTGACACTTTCGCCTTCATTATAGGCGGAAATTACAACGCTGATACTATCTCTCATTTTTGTTCTCCTGCAATAGTGCCATAGTATAGTTTGTGCTCTTTTGTTTTACCAAACGGACTTTTTACTTTTAGTAAATATACCTTAGGTTCAGATAATTTTGCAAAGGTTTTTTGATAATTTTTGTAAAGATTTATATTTTCTTCAACTACTAGCATACCTTTTTTATTTACATCTACCATATCAATCCAAGGATTTGTTTTGGGCGACATTAAAAATAAAACATTGGGATGATTTTGAGCATAGGAACCTACGGTAGATGCCAACCAAACACTACCACCAACATATTCAAACTTGTTTGCTTCAACTGCTTGAGTAAAATCTTTAGCATCTAATTTAAATTTGGCACTTGTTGTAAAAACAACTTGCAAAGCAAAACCACAAGCAAACAGAACAAGGGCAAACCAACATGCTTTTAACAGTGGTTTGAATGATTTTTCTATATTGAACGGAAACCAAGTAAAAAAGCAAACACCTAGCATATACATTACTGGCGAACCCCACATACTTTTTAGTTTAATACCCCAAACAAGTGATATCACAGTCATTAACAAAATAGGCAAAACGCCACAGTAAAATATAAAAATTTGATCACTTTTAACAATTGTAATCGGTTGTTTAGGGCTAAACCTGCGAGCAACACACAAAGCGATAATCGCAAATGATGATGTCATAATTTGAGCTGCTATAAATTTTAGCGGATAAATAATATGAGCTAAACCATAGGGAAGTTTTTGCCCACCACCAGAACGCCCTAAAAAGTAGTCAATTACAAAATAGTCGTGCTGATGAAGCCAAATAAGATGAGGCACAACAAGCGCTACAGCTATTGTTCCGGCTAGGTATAATTGCCACGACCTAAATGATGCTCTGCCATATTTGGTAAATAATAAATAAGCAGCAAAACAAATTAACAATATTCCTGAAACATATTTGTTTAAGATATTTAATCCAGCAAATATACCAAACAATATCCAATCATGTAACGTATTGTAATTTACCGAACGATAAAAATGATAGGTTGCGGCTGGCCAAAGCAACAAAGCAATTATATTAACATTATATTCTGGTGTTACAAGACTGTAATAAGCCACACCTTCTAATATAAAGGTGGCAATCAAAGCTTTGTTTTGGGGCAAAAAGGAACGTGCTATATTGTATATATATATCATACCACCAACAATAAATAATTGGCTTAAAACATATAGCGAACTAGGGCTGTTGGTTAGCTGATAAATCAAATTAGCAAAAAAGCCTGACATTGGAGGATGTTTATTTGTACCCCATTCGCCAATAAACCCCCAAACTAAAGCTTCGGCTGAATCCATTGGCAAATTTGGTCTTAAAATAATGGGAATAATTGACCAAATTAAAAAATGACAAATAAGAAAAATACTAAGGTCTTTGTTGAGCTTCATGTTTATCTTCCTTTGAAATATACCGATATGATATAATTTTGTTAATTAAAAGCAATAAAAAAAGCGCCCTTTTCCGCTTTTGGAAAAGGACGCCCCTACTATTTGAAATTTTAGAACAATACTTTTGCTGCTAAACCAACAGTATAATTATAATCTACATCTTTGTAGTGTGTATCTGAATCAAAGTCGCCACCAAGGAAGTATTCACCATAAGCGCCAAGAGTTACATTATCTGTTACGTAATAGTCAACAGAACCTTGGAGGTAGAAAGCTTCGTTTCTGCCATCGCCTAAATCTCCTCCTGTTTTAACTTCTGCGCTCTTACCAAAGTCATAGCGAACACCAGCATCAACAGCTGTTTTGTCCCAAACTTTGTGTGCACCAACAAACCAAGAATAAGCTTGTTCGTTGTTGTTAGAATCGATATCGCCTAGCACTTTGAATGATGTATATGGTGTCATGCCACAATCTGTTTCATAGCCAACTTTGATTGTACCTTCAAGAGCTTTTGCCCAACGATTGTTGTCTTCTTTTTTATAATTTTGACCAAAGAAGCTTTGTTCATCCATAGTTCTGTACATTACACCAACTTGAGTCAAAACTTTGCCAAAGTCGTGGTTATATCTTACACCAAAACCATAGTTAAAGTTGTGATCGTTATTCAACTGAAGTTTTTCTTTTTCATCATCAGTATGACTATCAAATGTGTTGCCGATGTAGCCAACCAAAGCGGTGTTTTCACCCACACCAACCATAAGTTCTTCAGAAGCATAAAATTCTTTGTATTTGCTCTTTTCTTTACCATCATCTAATTTTAGTCTAGAAGTTTGAACTTTGGTTTCAGAATAAACTTTGCCTTTTGTAGGTAATGCAAATGGATTAGTAAAGTCAGTAAAAGATTTAGCAGAAGCGCTAGAAGCTACCATAACAGCAGCAGTAGCAAGTAACATAGTTCTAAAATTCATAAAAAGTCTCCTTGTTTGTTTTGTTAAATTTAACATATAGTCGTTTCTGACTACGAGAAAATCTTACTTAGCAAATTTTGAAAAGACAAATAACAAAATATTTCAAAATGCTAATAAAGTATGTTTATATATATTAAATTAAGTCTTGAAAAAACATCATTTTAGTTTAAAACTCTAAGGAAATAAAGGAGTATGTTCTGATGAAAATGTGTGTTAAATATTTGAACAAAAAAATGCCAGCTTTAACAAGTAAAGATGGTGATAGTGGCTATGATATTAGAGCATCGATTGATGATGTTTTGACTATTCCTGCTTTTGGAATTGCAACAATACCTGCTGGATTTTGCTTAGAAATTACAGACTATCCGCAAGACAATAATATGTCGGTAGAAATTCAGATACGTCCTCGTTCGGGCATGACTAAAAATGGTATTGTAGCACAACTAGGCACTGTTGATGTTTCTTATCGTGGCGAATTTAAGGTCAATGTTTTTAACTTTAACAACCACCCTGTTGAGATTGCACCATTTGATAGAATTGCTCAAATTGTAGTATGTCCAGTTTATAAACCAGAGGTTTTGACTGTTGATGATTTGAGCGAAACCGAGCGTGGAGCTAATGGTTTTGGCTCTAGTGGCAAAAACTGATAAAATCAAAAATATTCTATAGAAATATTAAAGCAAGGGAGATGGCTGGACGTTTTCTTGGCGAAAACGAGGCGTGACATTATATTAAATTTTGAAGATCGCTAATCCTCGTCGTTCCTTCTCGGAGCGATGACGTTATTGGAGTGTTAGTACCAGCTCAATGCTTATTGTAGTTGACAACTTACTGTTTCACCACTAAAGCTACAAACATATTTACTTCCTTTTAGATATCCTCCACTTCCCGTTACACTGTTTGGAGGAAATGTATTAGCTATATGACCAAATCTGTCCATACAAATGGTATGAGAACATTGTGAATAACCGGTATAACCTTGGTATAAATTACACTTGTCTAAAGTCCCATCACTTTGTCCTTGATAACCACCAGATGTCCTACATTTGCACTTTGACCAATCATATTTATAGGTGTTTTTGCCACGTTGGCGACAAGATGAACCTGTTGTATCAATACTATTTCCACAA
Organism: Alphaproteobacteria bacterium; assembly: GCA_015062235.1. Lineage (GTDB taxonomy): Bacteria > Pseudomonadota > Alphaproteobacteria > RF32 > CAG-239 > CAZU01. The sequence continues at coordinate 163,857 of SUUZ01000002.1, forward strand.
CTTTTAGAACTTCCACCTATCCACCAAGGCCCTGAAGAATTATTAATCCAACCAAAATTGAAACATAATGGCGCCTCTAAAGTTACACCATAAGCAAGGCTGTTTTGTAGTTGAGAAATCTGCTCTCTCTCTGTACAAGCTACATCTCTATTGAAATTGGAAGCACAGTCACAGCCACTATAGATTGTTACATCATCAAGCCAAGATCCTGCTAGAACATGACTATCGCCAGATACTTCATATTGATTACTTAAAGAGGTACATTCTTCTTCAGTAAACCATTCAGACCCTGAGCTAGCAACCTCATCAACAATACATTTGTAATAAGCTTTTCTGTCTGATGCTACATAAATATGGGCATTATTAGTATGACCGCATAAACTTTTTATCTTATTCTTTATTGGTGTATCATTACGAGCCTTACTTAAGAAATCGTTATTATCAGTATAGGTTGTGTCAGACAACTTATTATAACCTTCTAATATATCATTACATAAATTATAGTTAGGATAATCTGTTTCTGTTCCGTTACTACTTTTTTCTCGACACATTGTAGGAGAAGAAAGAGCATAATTTGAATTACCTAAACCACAATATGCATCTATATCTGCTGAAGTTAAATCGCCATCTGACATTGCAGTCTTAAGAGCTGCACCTTTAGGATTGTTGAGATAGCTTTTATCAAATAGTGTAGAACTACAAACACATCTTTCATACGTTAGGGTGGAGCCATCACCTTTATCGCAATATTCTACCCCTGTTTGATCATATCCGTCATCAGCACTACATTCCAAACTATAACTGTTCTCACATGAACAAGCTTCATACGAATATGTATCTTTAGAATTGCCTGTACTATCAACAACTTTATTTACACATATATCATCTGGATTTAAGGCTCCTTTAACACCTTGATTTAGTCCATATGGTGTACAAGATTTACTATATATAGTCTTATCACAAATACATTGGTTATATAGACCATCGCAGGCAATTAGTGATGATTGATCATATCCTATATCATCGCATGACTGATTGTATTCGGTTTTGCAGCGACATTGTCCATAATAAGTTCCAGCTGGCTTAGTTACAGTCGAACTGTTACCTTCTTCATCATAAGTTGTTGTAGAAACTGTTCCTCGAACACTACATGTTCCTGATTGTAAATCAACAACCTTACCTTCTGATGATTTGCAATCATCTGCCATTACCGTATATTTATTATTACAATCACATCCTTTATAAAATTTGGTACCATTGATAAGACAATAATCTTCGTTATATCCTGCAGGAACTACTTCTCCATTAGCTGAATTGCCGCAAGTGTAAGCATATTCTTCTTTACATTCGCAAGATGAATAGTATTTGACCTTTTTAGTTTGGGTTTCTTTTTTAGTTGTTGTACTTGTTGTTCCGTCTTCATTTTCAATAATCTCATTCACATCTACTTCAACTTCTTCCTCAATTTCACAATAGTTAGATGATTTGGGTGCTACGATACCTTTGTTATTATCTTCGGCCTCACAAGTATATTTATATTTTGAACGGTCGCATTCGCAAGATGAATAAACCGTTGGGCCATACGAACCAGATTGAAGTAATGGAACACATTTTTTACCCTTGGTTGCATTACCATTTGAACATTCAACATAGCTTTTTGGACACGGACATTCTTTATAAAGCTTGTTACCTTGATCATCAACACAAGATTCTCCAAGAGCTGATTGGTCATAGCCTGTACAAGAGAACCTAAAACCATTGGTTAAACAGTTGCCCGAATCTTTACAAACAGCATATTTAATGACATCAACTGTTATCTCTGTACCTGTCGCATCTGTTGAGCTTGTACTAGATGTACAGCTTCCACCATCTCCTGTTTGGGCGGGAGTACAAACTTTATAAGTTAGCTCTTGATATGGCGAACAAGTTGGCGCGCCAGAATTGCATTCTTCGTAATAAATAGTTTCTTTGCCACTAGCATCTTTTGAGGTACATTGCTCGCCACTACCGCTACCACAAGCTTTCCAGTTGGTTGGACAACGACACATATATTTAACAACTTCTTTGCCTGTCAATTCATCTTTAGCTGTACAAGGAGAATAGCTTTCTTGATTGGTATCGCAAGCAGTTACGTGACCATCGGTACATTCATTATCTTTAGGATTTACGCAATCTTTATAGTATTTAACCCCGTCTAACTCGCAATAGTTGCCAACACCTACTTCGCCCTCGCCACAAACTTTGTCATAACCATTAGCACAGACACAGCTTTCAAAATAAGTTATATCATCTCTGGTACAAGGATTAACGCCAATTTGCAATGGACCTGTACAAGTTTCACTAGCTAGTGAAGTACAACCGTCTTGAGAAGTACAACTCTTATAATAAGAAACACCTTTTAGATTACAAGGTTCGCCCTCGCCGACTTGTCCAGCTGCGCAAACTTTATAATCACTTGGACAGGTACAAGCCTTGTATCCTCCGATATTACCTTCGTTATCTTGGCAACTTTGACCAACAGGAATCAATGGTGCTTCGCACATTTCGGTATATTCCCAAGTGCATTCAACAACCTCGCATTGATAATATTTTTGACCACAGCCATTGTCTTTCCAAACTCCTGTTGGTTTTTTGCCCCCTGGACAACCGTAATAGTTGTCTGTCCAGTTGTCAGGCAATTTGTCTGGAACACATTCGCAAGCTGTATATTTGCCATTGCAGGCTGTGCCAACACCTTTGTAGCGACCACTACCGTCTTCATCACAAATTTCGGTATAGTCGGCCGAACATTCGCAATATGGATAGAATGGTATTTGTTCGCCAACACTATAACCTTCCCCACTTAGATCAAACTCATTGATAAAATCTTGAGTAATATATTGCTGGCAAGGATTGCCCGAAAGCATACCACCGCAATTAAACTTGTGGTGTTGATAGGCACTAGTACAATTACATTCACTCCAATATTTTTTACCATTTAGGATAATGTAGTTACCAGTTAAATCATGACGTACACCGCAATTGGCTGTGGTATAGATAAATTCTTTGGGGTTATAATAGCAGTTATAAGCACGTTTATAGCCCTGTTCTTTACCATATTCACAAAGCTGAGATTTTGCTCCAGGACCAAATTTAGAAGTACATTCGCTTTCGGTTTGGGTAACTGCAGCTATAGTATAGTCGCCATCTGCACTACCAACAATTTCTTCGCCACAAACGCCAAAGTTCTTCTGAACCTTACATTGACCTGATTTATAATGTGGACGGCTTGAGGCATTAAGGTTTGCACCATTTTCACCGACCAAACAATAATCACCATTGCTTGGGTCTGGCTCATAAGGATAGTCGCAAGGGTCGGTATAAACTTTTGAATCACATTTTACTTCCCAAGCGGGCTGACCTGCGTCATTGGTACATTTTTTGATTGTTACTTTAGGACCAAAAATAGCAGATATACTGCCTGTATCAGGAAATGTATTGGGGTCTAAAATAACTGTATCGCTACTTGGTAGGGCACAAGCAGCTTCGGTACACCCACTATAATAGGTTTTGCCATTTACTTTGCAAACTAAAGCGTTTGGAACAGGCATTAAATTTTCAGAAGCAGGACATTCTTCAAAATTATCTGGACAATAACAAGGATACATTAATGTATTATTTAATGAACAATACGCTTGATTAGCTAAGCCTAAAACAGCACCATTACCCAGAGTATTAGAACACATTATTTGGGTTGGAGTTTGGTTGTCGGCTGAAAGATAGGTATAAGCACCTGAAATAGCAACTTCATCAAGTATAGATGTACATTTAGCAATGCATTGAGCATATTTTATATCACTAGCACCGTCAAGATCACATGCTGTACCACTAGGTTCGGCCAAAAATGTATATGATGAAATATCTTGTGTATTACAACTATTATTAGTGTCATATTGAGCGTAATAGCTTATAGGACAACGACAAGTAACTCTTTCTGTACCTTTGCTGTCTTTACAACTATAGTCATATTCACCACCGACATAACTGCAATCGCTTTCAGAATAATATAATGGTCTGTCAGCTGGACAAAAACGAACATAAGAAGCATATTTAGTCAAATTTTTTATTGGAGCTCCAGTTGTTTCATTAACAACTATATCCCATGTACAAGATGTACCCTGTCCAGTGTAATTTACTTTGCAATCATTTTCGGATATACCTTCGTCTTCATAATGAAGAGCACACCAATCTTCTATCGTAACAAAGTTTTTAGGGCATGAACAAATAAATTGTTCTTTGCGTTCATACATTTCAGTACACATTTGTGGTTCGTCCATTCCTCCTCGTACCGATGTAGCATAGCCATCAATATAGTCACAACCATTAATAGTTGATGCAGAATTTATAGCAAAATCCGTACCGCAAGTAATGTTGCAATTTGCATATTTTGTAATGGTAGTACCTGAGTTATTACGATCATATTCACATTTTGGACCACCTGGAGTTTGATATGTTTCAGCACATTCGTTTGTGTAGCTATCTGGACAACGACAAACATGTTTGAATTTGCTAAAATTATATATTAAATCGCCTGTTTCTTTATAATAACACAGATTAGCAACAGGTAAAGAATTACTATCACCTTCTATTTGGCAACCTTCAACATATTCTTTAACATTCATTGCTGGAGCAGCATCACAATTTAGACCATAGTCGACATATTTGCTTTCTTCTCCAACGATACAAGGATTTCCTAAACCAACAAAATGTTGATTGCAATTATATCCACTTATTAATTTGGATTCATTATTTGGATCACTACACCACTCTTCTTTAGTCTTATATTCTGGGGAGCAAGTGAGACCAGATCCTAGAACTTTGCCTTGTGAGTACTGAACAGGATTATCTGCAGTGGCTTCTGGCGTTGGATGAGTATAGCAAAGTGTTCCTGATAAAGTAGTATTATCAATACATTCTTGATATTCAGGAGTACCTTCACTATAAGATTCTTTGCACCAATCTTCTTTGGTTTTATAATCATCTGGACAATCACAATAATAGTAATCTACCTTTGGTTCTCCACCTCCATAGTATGGTGTATTGGCAGAATCTCCATAATAGTGGCAAGATCCTAATTCAATGTCATCATTTCCGTTAACTTGAGTGCATATAGCGGCTTGGCGTGTTTGATGATCTTCAAAACCTGCGCAATATAGAGTAACTGAAACTTTATTAGCTAATTCATGTTCGTTCTTATAACAGTCCGCTGTACTGATAGGATATTCAGAACTTGAACTTACATAAGAATAAATATAAGAAACTCCGTCAATATAGTGAACACCTCGTGTGTCGCCATTTGAACACATTTCTGACTTAAGACGACAATATTGATATTCTGTTGGTGCTTGTTGAACTTGAGGTTCTTCAGGATCGTCTGCTGCTCTAGTTGGACTAGCTGTTAGAGGTAATCTACATTCTAAACCGCCTGCAACTATTTTTGCTGTATCTCCATTAGCAAGTTCTGCGGCACACTCGGCTTCGGTTTTATAACTATCAGGACACTTACATTGATATTGTGTTGTTGTGGTGTCAGAGGTAAGCTCTTCGTAATAAGTACAACTACTGGCGTTTTCGGCTCCCAAAGTTGCACATGTTTCCCCTTCGGAAAGATTTGTCGCAACAAAATCTTTACAACCAAACTTGAGATATTTTAATGTACCACCGTTATCACAAGCTGTATAATCATCTAATGAACTGTCAGAAATATCTGTAAGTTTATAGCCTTCAGCAACTTTTTCATTAAACAAATCTTGGCAAGCTTGGTAAGCTTCTGTACAAGCATAGCCCAAACAATAAACCTCCCCACAATCAACATAACAAGCTGTTCTTGGCTGGTCACCACCAGCTCCACAATCTGACTGACTAGTTACTGTATATTCGTCAGGACACTGTGTAAATGAGCTTTCTGACACTACTTTGCAATAAGTTAGACTTACATCATCATTGTTTGTACATGTTTGTTGTGAAGTTACTGTTGGTATACAAGCAACTTCGTCATTTGTTATTTTTGCAATATAATCTGTATTGGTAACACCCTTATAAGTACACCAATCTGGACTATTTGGAATATAGTATCTTCTTGTACTATCCCCGTCTCTATATCCTTCACAATACGAATTAGAAGTTAGATTATACATACCATCAAAACTATCTGTCGTATATGGCAATATATCTTCACTAGCACATTCAACGAAAAGTGTTTGCTCGTTATTATAACAATATGTTTTTGTTACACTGTATCTACTGTTTTGAGCAACACTATTACCTAATTCTGTAGGTGATGATGAATATGGCCAATCGTTTGTTTCGCAGTAAAGAGGTACGTTTTCTGGATCACTTGCTAGATAACAATATGCTGTTGGAGTGCCTCTTTCTGGGGTATTATCACCACCCTCAGCGACTATACTATGATCATGTCTATAACCACAACACCAACCGATATTATTGTTGTCCCAATCGCTTCTATCGTCTGTATATGCTGTAGTATAAGGTAAAACTGAATTACCTGCACAAGCTGAAAATTGAAATTCGTACTCACCATTACAATATGTTTCTTGCGTCAGATAACTGGTGTCACTTGCTGTACTTTCTAAAGAAGTAGCATCTACACTATGTGGCCAGTCATCTGTAGAACATGGAGTTTGTTCAGCTCTTGTTCCGCCATCTGCAGCAGCTGAACGGGTAGACATCAATGATACACCACTATATTCATTAAGTGGTGTAACCGCAGCAAAAGCACTTGAAAAGTCAAGCCCTAAAGCAATTAAGACGACAACAAAAACCTTGAGTAGACGCAACATTTTGATACACGTATCCCTATATTTTAAAATGCATTTTGCTATAAAATAATAGTTAACACGCGCTTTTGCAACACATTTTTACTATTTATTAACTTTTAGATTGGCAAAGAAAAATATTGAGATATAACTTATTCAAAAACTGGTTTAAAGTATTTAGAGGCAAAGGTGTGCTTTTCCTCATTATTAATTGCTGTAATCAGCGGATTTTTCAAAATATTAATGAGTTCTACTTTACAAAAAATACTCCGAGCATCTGCACCATCAACAAAAGCTGTTATCTCCCCACTGGCTTTTTCTATCATTCGCTTTGAAGCTATTTCCCATACTAAAGATATCTCGTCTTCTGTTAGTCCGTTGTTTTTTTCATTTAACCCTATTTCTAACAATTTGGAACCACAAGCGGTATTTTCAATTGTCATTGTTGCTTTATGTTCTTTAACAAATTGAAATGCCTTTTCTCTATTTTCTTTAGAAGGTAAAAAGCTAACACTATACAATACTAGTCCATTTACAGGGGTTGACACATCATAACTACTAGCTATTTCTATAGCCTTGTTCAAAAAATTATTCATACCCTATCGCCTTATTTATCTTTCTTTTTTTATTGCTTGTATGCAACGGATGTATGCAATATCGCCTTTTAAATCTTCTAAATCGACTGGCATCTTTAAACGCCAATTAGGATGTTTGTCAATATCTGTTCCTGGAAGATTTTGCATTTTTTCAATATGTAAAATGTCTTCAAGCTGTGCCAAAAATACAGGTGATGCACTTTTTGCCATAAAACGTTCAACAGCTTCTTCTATTCCTTCGGGATATTGCTCACCATAGATATAATTGCCGCTACGGTGTTTATCTTCTGGCCAAACATTAGCATTATCTAGTGCGTTTAAAAGTTTTATTCTGTCGGCTTCACGTTTGTGATAAGCTTCGTTCTTTTCGTTATCATTAGGTATTAAATCTAATGAACGACTAAGCTCAATATCGTAGCCAAACCACCACATTTTTAAGGGAGCAATATCATGGGTAGCAACTGAAGCAAATGCATTATTAGGATAGTCATTAGGATGTTTGAAGTCGCCCCAACCACATCCCCAGCGTTCTGCCCAAAGAATGCTCAAAGAATAGATGTTTTTTGCAGCTATAGCATCTAAAAACCCTTCGGGAACATTACCAATACTCTCGCCTACGACCATGCATTTATTCAAACAGCTTTCTAAGGCTACAAGGTTTAGCATATCTTCAAAATTATAATAAATATATGTTCCCTCTTCCATAGAATCTGGAATAACATATAAACGCATTAGACTCATAACATGGTCAATACGTAAGGCTCCTGCATTTTGCATATTGGCTCGTAATATGCGAATAAATGGAGTATATTTTTCATCTTTTAGTACTTGAGGCAAAAATGTGCCCAATCCCCATTTTTGACCTGCAGGGAAAAAGGCATCTGGTGGAGCTCCTGTTCCAGCGTCTTTCATAAACAAATCTGGTGTGCTCCAATATTCAGCACTATCACGACCAACACCCACAGCTAAGTCTCGATATAGTCCTATTTTGAGCCCTGCTTTTGTAATTTTGTTTTTTACAAGAGTGAATTGTCTGTCTGCTTCAAACTGCATAAATTTAAAAAATTCGACTCTATCTTGATTGGCTTTAACATATTCCTTAACAGCTAAAGAATCTGGATTTTGTAATTCTTGAGGCCAAGCACGCCAACCACCCCAAACTTTTTGGGTGTATTCCTCATAAATAGCTTGAAAAGCGGCTAGATTGTCTAGTGATTTTCCATAACATTGGCAAAATTCTTTATAAGCTTTTTTTCTTACATTGTCTTTATTTTGTTTAAAACGATCAAAGCATTGTTTCAAGATTTTGATTTTAAGTGGATAAACTTTGTTGTATTGGATATATTCACTAGAACGAACTTCATTTAGTATTGAGGCAATTTCGTTCATATCATCTGCAACAAATTCGGGAACATTTTCAATATCAATGTATATAGGATTTAAAAATTCACGTGATATAGACTGATAAGGACTGGCATTTTCAGGATAGTCGTGGCTTAGAACATTAAGTGGGTTTATACCTATAATATCAGCACCATCTTGGGCACAAAGCTCAATAAAATTATTTAAATCAGTAAAGTCGCCAACACCCCAGTTGCGTTTGCTTTTTAGTGAATATAGTTGAATAGCATAGCCCCAAAGTTTTTGGTTTATGTCAGAAACATTGTAACATTTATCAGGGGCTACAGCCAATCTAGTAGTGTATTTTTTGTTAGATATAATAACCTCTAAATCGTAATAACCTATGGCAAGTGGTGTAGTTATACGTAGGTCTTCTTTATAAAATAAACCATTCTGTACTGCATTGCCAAGATATTCATATTGCAGATTTATTTTTTGACCATTGCAATCAATTGCGTTTATTAAAATTGATGATAAATCGCCCGATACAATATCTATTATAATGTTATTTTGGTTACGAACATAAATAGGCTCTAAAGGTTGGCGCCAACGTTTATTTTCAACTTCTAGTAAAGATGCTTCTATTTGTTTGTCGTTGCTTGCTTTATATCCCAAAGCTTGAATAAAAAACTTGATGGCTTTTTCTGAAACAGCATAATTTTTACGCTTTAGTCCCGCATCGCAGAAGGAAACTGCAACACCTAATTTTTCAGCAAGCTTTTGTAAGTTAGAATCCATTGACATAATCCTATTTTATTTCAATTAAAACAACACTCCATGCTGGAACTTTAATTTTTTTAGATGCTCCTAAGCTAATATCTTTAGAAATTTGATTGCTACTGTCTAAAAGAACGTTCCACGATGTAAAATTATTGAGTGGTGGCAATAACCAATCAATAGGCTGATGTGAACCGTTGAAAATTGCCATAACGAAACCTTTGTTGTCTTTAACTAAATAAGATATGCTGTGGCGGTTTCCATCATGCCAATCAGATGAGCTAAATTCGCTACCCTTTTCAGTGTACCATGCGATATCTTTGTATCCTTGTTCGTCAACTATTTTACCTGTGAAAAATTGCTCTCTACTAAAAATTTTTAGCTTTTTTCGTAAACGTATCAACTTACGAACAAATGATATAAGCTGTCGCTGTTTGCTTGATATTCCTTCCCATGCTACCCACGTAATTGCGTTATCTTGGCAATAAGGATTGTTGTTTCCCATCTGACTACGAGCAAATTCATCACCAAAAACAAGCATTGGTGTACCAAAAGAAAGCATTAAGGTAGATAGCATTGCTTTCATTCTATCAAACCTATTCTTTTGGACTAGATTGTTGGCGGTTTCGCCCTCTTCACCAGAATTCCAACTCCAGTTGGTATCGGTGCCGTCCCGATTGCTTTCACCATTAGCCGAATTGTGTTTAGTATTGTAGCTTACAAGATCGTTTAAAGTAAAACCATCGTGAGCAGTAATGAAGTTGATACTTGATGAAATCGTGCGATTAGAATGGTTAAATATTTCGCTTGAACCAGTAAGACGGGTTGCTATTTCTGCTATTTGGAATTGGTCTCCTTTCCAAAAACGGCGAATATTATCACGATATTTATCATTCCACTCTGACCAACCTGGTAAAAATGCTCCTAGTTGATATCCGCCATAACCGACATCCCATGGTTCAGCTATTATCTTTACTTTTTTGAGAATTTCATCCTGGGCAACAGCATACAAAAAACCGCTTGTTTGTTTAAACTCATTATTGCGACGACAAAGGGTAGTAGCTAAATCAAATCTAAAACCATCAACATGCATTTTTTCTACCCAATAACGAAGAGAATCCATAACCAGTCTTAGAACATTGGGATTTTGCAAATTAAAACTAGCACCACATCCTGTTGTATCATGGTAGGTTCTTTTGTTATCTGGATTGAGAATATAGTAAGAAAGATTGTCAATTCCACGATAGCATAAAGTTGGACCTAGATGATTACCCTCGCCTGTGTGATTATAAACAACATCTAGCAAAACTTCTATACCATGCTTATGTAGTTTTTTCACCATATCACGAATTTCATTTATATCACCATTTGAAAGATATGATTGCTCGGGAGCAAAAAAGCTAAAACTTTCATAGCCCCAATAATTATCAATGATATATCCTCTTTTGTGACGATTACCAAAAAAAGCATGAACAGGTAAAAATTCAACACTAGTTACACCTAGATGCTTAAGATAGTTTACTGTTGAATCATCAGAAAAACCTGCAAATGTTCCTCGCTTGGTGTCAGGCAAAAATGGATTTAGTTTTGTAGCCCCTCGTAAATGAGTTTCATATATAATACTCTCATTCATTTGATAGCCAATTTGGCTATCATCTTCCCAATTGTAGTCATTATCATCAACAACTACATTCTTAGGAACATAAGGCGCAGAATCTAATTCTGAAAAAGACAAATCTTTGTCTGGACTATCAATATCATAACCAAATATTGCTTTGTTCCAAATTAGCGTGCCAACTAACTTTTTACCATATGGATCAATAAGAAGTTTGTGCGGATTAAAACGATAGCCTTCGCTAGGTTTGTAAAGCCCATAAACACGATAACCATAAACCAAACCAGGTTTGGCTCCTTCTAGATATATATGCCAAATATTATCTGTATTTTTATCAATTGAATAACGTTCAATTTCTTCAGAACCGCTTTCATTAAAAATGCATAATTCAACCTTGATTGCGTGGGCAGAAAATAGTGCAAAATTTACACCTTCACCATCATAGTGAGATCCTAGTGGATAGCTTTTACCTATACGTGACTTAAAACTGCCCATATATCCTCCTAGCGGATTGGTTTAATTACAATAGTTGACAGTGGAGGCAAACGCAAGTTGATTGAATAAGGCTTGTAATTGCAATCAATTTTTTCAGCTTGACGAGCGCCATCATTTTTAACACCACTTCCCCAATAATTGACATCATCACTATTGAAAATTTCTTGATATAAACAATCTTCTGGAACACCTATACGATAGTTTTCACGAACAACTGGAGTAAAGTTGCAAATAACTATTAGATAATCACCATGGTTATAACCCTTGCGCATGTAAGCAATCACACTATCATCAGCATTAGAATGATCAATCCATTCAAATCCATGATAATCAAAATCTTGCTGATATAGAGGAGGATTGCCTTTGTACATAAGATTCAAGTCACGAACACAGTTTTGCATTCCTCGATACATTGGATGATCAAGCAAAAACCAACGCAAACTTTCTTCAGAATTCCATTCACGATCTTGTCCAAACTCGCATCCCATAAATAAAAGTTTTTTACCTGGGTGAGTATACATAAATCCATAATAAGCTCTTAAGTTTGCAAATTTTTGCCATTCATCACCAGGCATTTTAGATAACATTGAACCCTTACCATGAACAACTTCATCGTGTGAAATTGGCAAAACAAAATTTTCGTTAAATGCATATAGCAGACCAAATGTTAGCATCCCATGGTGATATTTACGATGAATTGGTTCGTGCGAAATATAACGCAAGGTGTCATTCATCCACCCCATATTCCACTTATAACCAAAACCCAAACCTCCCATAGTAGTTGGACGAGAAACCATTGGCCATGCTGTTGACTCTTCTGCTGTAGTGATAGCTCCATCAACTTGTGAATAAGCAAGCTCATTCATACGGCGTAAAAATGAAATTGCTTCAATATTTTCGTTGCCACCATATTGATTAGGAATCCACTCGCCATTTTTGCGTGAATAATCAAGATACAACATTGAAGCAACCGCATCAACACGTAAACCATCAATATGAAATTCTTTTAGCCAATAAACTGCACTTGCACACAAGAAATTTGATACTTCGGAACGTCCATAGTTATAAATTTTGGTACCCCAATCTGTGTGTTCTCCCTTGCGTGGATCTGCGTGTTCATAAAGATGTGTCCCATCAAACTCATTTAGACCATGACCATCTTTAGGAAAGTGAGCTGGAACCCAATCCATAATAACACCAATACCTGCCTGATGGAATTTATCTATTAAATAGCGGAAATCATCTGGCGTACCAAAACGTGATGTTGGAGCAAACATTCCAATAACCTGATAACCCCAAGAAGAATCCAGAGGATGTTCAGAAACAGGCAAAAACTCTACATGAGTAAAGCCCATGTTGGTAACATAAGGAATGAGATAATCAGCCAATTCACGATAGGTTAAATATTCATTGTCCTCTTTACGACGCCAAGAACCAAGATGTACTTCATAGATTGACATAGGCTTATCAAAAGAGTTGTGCTCACCACGATAATTCATCCATTCCGCATCGCTCCAAATGTAGCGATTAATATCATAGACAACCGAAGCTGTATTAGGACGTTTCTCAGCATAAAATGCTACTGGATCCGCTTTTAAGACAATATCATCATTGTTAGTTTTTACCTCAAACTTATAAAGCTCTCCCTCGCCGATAGAAGGAATAAAAATATCCCAAACACCGCAAGATGGATGCTTGCGCATGACATTTACCCTACCATCCCAATTGTTAAACGCACCAACAACACTTACTCTTTTTGCATTAGGCGCCCATACTGCAAAACCAACACCTTTTACACCGTCTTTCTCCATAACATGAGCGCCTATTTTTTTATACATTTCTAAATGGCTGCCCTCAGCTAAAAGATAGATATCAACATCGCCAAGTGTTGAAGAAAAACGATATACATCTTCTGCAATATAAGTATAATTTTGATCATTTGTAATACGAAATTTGTAATCAAAATTTTCAGTTTTTCCCAAATCAATTTGATAAAAACCTCGTTCATCAAGTTTAGTCATTTGCCCCATAGAATCACCTGCTCTGTTGAGCACTTCTATTGATATAGAATGAGGTTGATAAGCACGAATATAAACTTCCTTTGAACCTTTGTTTTTATGTATTCCTAAAACAGCAAAAACATTTCCGTGATCACCGTTTATAACAGCTTCCATTTCTTCTTTTGATAACAAATTTTGCATTTAAAATTCCTTAAATTTAACAACATAATTAACTTTTGTTTTATCAACAAAAAACACCTGTAAAACAGTTATAATTTCTAATCTGTTTAAATGCAAGTATTTTGATTTTTGTTAGTATAAATTTTTAAGCATTAATAAGTAATTAATTTTACTTTTTTTAGATTACTTTTGATTAGGTGTTGACGAATAAAAATTTGTATGTATATTAATAAATGTTTAATAAAATTTATTTGGAGTTAGTGATTATGGCAAATAATGAACAAGCTATTAGAGAAGCAGCTTACTACATTTGGCAAAATGCTGGTTGCCCATCTGGTCAAGATGAATATTTTTGGTCAATGGCTGTAGAGCAACTTTCTAAAAAATGTAGCAAATCTTCTTGCGCTAAAAAGACATCTTCTGTTAAGACTTCTTCTTGCGCTAAGAAAGCTTCTACTGCTAAAAAAACTACTACTAAAAAATCTAAGTAATTTAATAGATTAGTTGAAAAAATCTCCGCAAATTAGCGGAGATTTTTTTATGCTTTTATTGCCAAAACCACACGACCTTTTATGTCTTTTTCACCTTCTTTACGAAGTATTTTTTCTTCATTTTTTAATATGGCAAATTTGTTTTTTTGTAATAGTTTTTCAACATATTTTGGGGAATGAACAAAACGAGATGATGGCATTAAAAAAAAGTCGTTTTCATTTTCATTATTTAACGAATATGTGAATGAAAAAATACCATTACTTAAAATAGAATCAGCAATATTTTTAAACAGAGAATCCAATGAACCAAAATAAGTAAAAACGTCTGAAGAAACAATCACATCAAACACACATTTTACACTGCTAAAACAATCAGTTATATCCTCTTTCAAAAGCCGATAATAAACTTTTTTTTCAGATGCTTTATCAAGCATTTTTTGCGAAATATCTACTCCTGTTATTTGACAATTTTTGATATATTTTTTAATAGCCTGACCACACAAACCACTACCACAACCCACATCTAAAATTTGTAAATTTTGATGATTTTTTCTTGAATAAAATTCATATAAATTTTGAGCAATAAGTTGTGGCGAATCATATTGTAATTCAGCTAAAATATTATCAAAATCTGATGCAAAAACATCAAATAACTCCTCTACATATTTTGGCTCTGAGCGGGTAAAATTTTTATCATAAAAAAATGAATTGTAACACTGCTTTGCAATAGCATTTGTGGGAAATTTTTGATACCATTTTTTTAATAAAGAATCCGTTGTTTCTCGTCCTAAATTATCTGCTATTTCGTATATGGTATATGCTAGATTTAGGTGGTGTTCATTTTCTTCTTGTCCACAGATTACAGCCTTCCACGCCGCATCTAAAGATAGATTATAATCATTGTTTTTTTGTGCTGCTTGAGACAGATAATTATACCACCATGGATTATTGGAATCGAGACTAATTATTTCTTGAAAAAAAGGAATCGATAAATCATATTTTTGAAGTTCAAAATATGATGTTGCAAGATTTGCTTTTGCCGCAAAATTTTTAGAATCTAATTTGAGAATTTTTTGATATAACTTTATAGCTTTAGCAAATTTTTTTGCAGAGTAAAATTGATTAGCTTTCTGTAGGAGCATTTTAATTTGTTGAGGCTTATTTTTTAAAAATATAAACACATTATTTTCCTTTTGAAGCTAGTATCCGACCTAATATAACATAAAAAACATATACATAATCGAGAAATATAAAAACCTTAATCTTTATTAAATAATTTCACAACACCATTTTTTGCGTTTTATATACCAATATGAAATAAACAATATTATTATGTAATAATAAAATTCTGTTGTCCAACTCCAAGCCAAACCCATATCAAACTTAACAACAATTAAACGTATTGCAATAACGTAAACTATAGATGATATAGTTTCGATTAAAAGAGCTATTTTTGTTTTTCCTGTCCCGAAAATTGCATAAAAATATATTAGTGCAGGCAATGCAAAAATGTAAGGTATCAGCATAGCATAAAATGGGGGAATAGCCTGTTCAATTATATCTATATCATTAGTATAAATTCCTATAATTAACTTAGGAAAAAAACACATTAACAAAAAACATATATAATAAGGAACTGCTCCAAATTTAATAGTTCTAAATATAGTGGATAACACTTCTCTATCTTTTCCTGCACCTATTAAATTGCTAACCATTGATGATATTACCACGGATAAAGCACTTGCAATAACAAAAGGAACCGAAGATATTGATCTTAAAATATTTGAAATTGCTAGGGCTTTTGTTCCAAGTTTTTCTATTTCAATGAAGAAATACAACCATGTTCCCCAATTTAAGAAATTTTGAAACATAATCCAAATAGATAGTCTAAATATGTTGTTAAATAAGGATTGTTTCCATAATAAAAATTTGTGAAAACCATATTTATTCACGCCAATCTTTATCATCAAAATAATCATAAAATATATGAAAGTAATAACCTCTGCCAAAACTGATGCTATTGCAGCACCTTCTAACCCTAAAGGCTTAATTCCCAAACCTCCAAATATGAACCAATAATCAAATATAAAATTTGTAATAAGCATTATAAATGATGCTGTAAAGATATATTTTGTGTTATTTATTGCCACAAAAAATGATTTAAAAACAGTTGTCACTCCGCTAAAAATTAGCCCCCAACATCGTGGTAATAAATATGCCAAAACAGCAATACGTACAACATTATCATTTACTATTAGTTTTAATATGTCATACGAAAATAAGTAGAAAAATGCTATACTCAGTAATGATAATACTAATATAAAGTTGTTTGTTTGATAAAAAACGTGGGCTATTTTGATATAGTTTTTTTCACCATTTCGGCGAGCCATTATGATTTGTGCACCAACAGCAAAACTTTGAGACAACATAAATACAAACAAATATATAACACCGCCTAAAGCAGATGCGGCAAGTTCAACTTCTCCAACACGCCCTAAGAATACCGTATCTGTCATTCCTACCAACACCTGAACAAGCATTCCAAGTATTAGTGGGTATGATATCTTAAATATTTTTTTATAATCGTATGTTTGCATTTTTTAACCGATATATATTTGAAATATATATTATGTTTCTAAATAAAAGATTAAAAGAAAAACTTGTTTATTTTTTTGCTTGAGTTCTTAAAAAAATATGCTACTAATGGCAGACAGAGTGTAACGGACTGTAGCTCAGTCTGGTAGAGCGCTTCGTTCGGGACGAAGAAGTCGCTGGTTCGAATCCAGTCAGTCCGACCAAATAAAAACAAGGGTAGTACTACTAGGTACTTCCCTTTTTTTGTGTAAAACAAAGTATTCAATACGAACCAACAAAGAGTATTTTTTGGTATTTCTTTATAAATACTTTTTGAAATTTAATATACAGACTTATAATTATTTATGCGTATTGGTCTTTAATTGTTCCATTCTTGAAGCAAACCGATGTAGTTTATAATCTTTATGTTCCTCAACCAACTTATCAATACCGTATATCATTTTTATCTGAGCGAGCGTTATTTCAACATCTGCGACTTCGTCTGCAATATCTTCAATATTACCGCGATCTCGTAATTCCTTGCACAGTTCTTTAGTTAGTTCTGACATTTCTTCAATAACCATTATTTTCTGAGATGTATTCCCAAAAAAATCTATAGCATCTTTGTATATTTTAAGTTCGTGTTCTTTTTCCATAGTTGCTCTCATTAAATTATTCTTTGATACTTTGCTGAATAGCGGCTATTTTATTTTTATATTTCATTAGAGCTTCTTGATTCTTTGGGGTCCAATTTATAGAATAATCGTTTAGATTTACCCACTTAAGTTCTTTTTGTTTCAGTGGCTCTACCACTTTTAACAACGATAAATCTGTTGGCGCACACACAAACCAATGAAGCTTATATTTATTATTACGTATAGAACCCAATTTCTTTATTATATCAATATTTAGATTTGTTTCTTCTTTTATTTCTCTATGTACAGCGGCATTTAGTGTTTCACCAGGTTCTACTTTTCCACCTGGAACGACATATTGAGTATCATTAGTATTGATTACTGTATTTTTCTGAGCGGTTTGCGCTAGAATTTTGTCTTGAGACACAATAACAGCACAAACAACATCTTGGTTGTTACCTTTTAACCTATTGAACACTTCCCAATAGAAAAACTCTTTTAATTTTTGAAAAAAGCTCATATTTATTCTCCTTATTGTCGTTTATTCATTAATAGAATAAGATTGAGTATTTATCAAGTATTTAAAAAGCGAAACCGCCTATCCATACAACGGAAGGCGGTTAGTTTTTAGATAGTTCGTTTTACTGAAAGGTTTTTTACCATGCGTTGCCATTCATCTCTTGCAACTTGTCGGAATATCCTAGCTTTAGGTCTCCTTTCTCATATCTCATAAAGATTACAATTCCCAAGCTGTATCAGCCTGTACTCCATCTTTTATGGAAAAAATCTTATCCTATGTGATACGAAACAAAAACTACAAAAAACTGCTCTTGGTCTCAGAATGATGATCAGTCAGGCTAAAACCTCAACTCCTAAATTAAAAGCGAAAATTGTTATGCGCAATAAAATTTCAAAAAACGCTAATAAAAAAAGAGATTTGTGAGGAACCATAGACAAAGTTTTCAAGTTTATCCGATCCACACTTTGCTTTGTTCTCAATATATTGATATAATTCATACATATTCTTAAAAAAGTGCCTTTTTTATATAGTATATTTCATTTTTGTCAAGTTACATTTCACCTTATATGAATAGCTTCTGATATTTTGAATAATGATTTTATACTCATAAATTATTAACACTATTTATATTATATTTAACAAACAGTTTGAAGGAAAAGGACTATGTATCATAAAGGATTAAAATTACATTCGACAAATGTAGATAATTATTGTGTGGAAATAAAAAAATTATATGAACAAAGAATTTTTGACTATATTGAGCTATTTGCTATTCCTAATAATTTAGAAACTATTGAAAAATGGAAAAAATTTGATATTCCATATATTATTCATGCACCCTATTTTTCCTATGGTTTTAATTTAGCAGATAAAGAAAAATATTTGCAAAATTCAAAGACATATAAAGAAGTAAAACAATTTGCTGATGAATTAAATGCGAAATATATAATTTTTCATGGTGGTGTCGATGGTTGTGTTGATGAAACAATTCGCCAACTTAATTTATTTAATGAACAAAGAGCCTTGATTGAAAATAAACCATATGTCGCTTATGAGTATCTTGGAGAAGATCATTTTTGTATTGGCTATTGTCCTGAAGAAATTGCAAAAATAAAACAAGAAACTGGTTGCGGATTTGTGCTAGATTTTGGACATGCTATATGTTCGGCCAATTCACAGAAAAAAGATATCTATAATTATTGTAATGAATTTAATTTACTAAAACCTGAAATGTATCATTTGACTGATTCTAAAGATATAACTTCGCAATATGATGATCATTCTCATCTTGGTAAGGGTAGTATGAATTTAGAAATTATAACTAAAATGATTGCTGATAATTCCATTATAACAATTGAAACAAAGAAAGACTATCCAAACAGTTTGAAGGATTTTGTAGAGGATATTGTTGTATTAAATAAATATATATAGAACAGCTTGTAATGCTTGTCTAATAAACAAAACCACCAAACTTTCAATATTGGTGGTTTTTGATTTATCCTCGTTGTTTGGAAGAATTTACAGCAACCTTTTTAGATTTTTGGGCTGGTGTTTTAGATAACTTTTTATCTGCAACATCTGCAACTTTATGCCAACTTTCTTCCTTACCTGTTGTTGAGTTTTGGTTAAGCATTTGCCAAAAATGATATGCTGCAAAAACTGCTGTATTTCTATCCATTTTTATTGAATTATCTTCTGAAGATATTATTAAACTATCCATAAATTGTTTTTGCTCTTCTTTAGGCATTCCTACCAAAGCCTTGCTTAATACTTTGTCTAAGTATGCGCACTTATCTTCTAGCGATGAAAACTGGTCTAATTCTTCTTCGACAACCTCTAAAAGATACATATTTTTGCTACTACGTCGGTTATACACTAAAGGAACCAATGCTAGTGCATATAAGCCATCTTTAGTTCGTTTGTCTTGCGGAATATCAACATTAGCTCTAGCTACTGTAGTTTCAATATTAGCAATAATTTGTTTTTTATCAATATTAGTTGCTTTACAGATATGTTGCAGAAATTCATCTGCTCCACCTTGATATAGTAAAGCTGTTTGCTCTGCTAAACTTTTTCCCTCTAAATGTTTCTCTAGTAAAGAGATAAAAAATTCTAGTTTATCAACAATAATTGCTTTTCTTCCTGGGGCTTTAGCACGAAAACTAGCAGTCGATATAGGTACAGATTTTCTTTCTTTATTAGCGCTACTAGTTAAAATCTGGTAGGTTGAGTCATCATATTCAAATTCGCCATCAGGAACATCTATAGACACTGCATGATAATTATATCTATCTCGAGGATAAAAAATTAATGTTCCACCACTCATTTTATGGGTTCGAATAAACTCACGAATCGCTGTGTCTGTATTTGCAACTTCGTAAGCAAATGGTTTAACTTCATTGGTGTTGATGTATGAACGACATAAAGCAGAACTTTCCCTTAAATTTTGCGGAATAATACCTTCTAAACCCATAGCTTTAAGTGCACGATAATCTGCTGCACACTGGGTAGCCAAACAATGAGATGATATTTGAGACACTCCTACTGCATCACGAAAATTTCTTCTAATTTCTTTGGTTCGACTACGTGGATTTTTTAGCCTGTCAATTGATGCTGAAAGTGAATCAGTTCTGGCATAGATAAATTCTTTAGCCAAAAGGTTTATTTGAGTATTTATTTCTTCCTTGATAATAGCATTAGCAACACTATCTTTTCGCCCTCTATTTTCTAGCATTCCAAGTAATTCGCCACTATCTTTTTGTTCAATTATAGCCGAAGCTAAAATATCTTTAAAACTGGTTTGGGTTTGAGCCTTGCCACACAATGACACTAAAGTTAGTCCTAAAACTAGACCTACTTTTTTAGTTATTTTTATTCCTGTTTTGACGCCTCTATGCAGACCTTTACGTAACTTTATTTTTAATATTTTTAACCTTAATTTTTCTTCATCAGTTAGGTTCATTTATTTGTTCCATATTGTTTATATTAATGACATTTTAGCTAAAACACTTTAATCTTTGTTATATACTAACTAATTGCTAATAACAAGATGTTTTTTTGTATTTTTTGTCATATACTAACTTTAAAAAACTCGATAATGACCACGTAATTTTTTGCGCCAAGATTTAACTGGAGTAAATAAAGCTAAACATCTTAAAAACCTTATTTTAATAAGCGACAATATTGGAAAACAAAGTCGATATTTACCAATGTTTTCTCTCATTTTATTAAGTTGGTCTTTACTGGTGTTTCCCATATATTCAGCTATTTTAATGAATGAGTAAACATCATCCCACCTAAATTTTCCTAATGCATATTGGGCTCCTAAACCTTGGATTAGAGCATAGTTTTTGCGGAAAAACCTGCTTTCTTTATATTTTAGAGCATTTACAGCAAATTGGTTATCTATTAATTTTAACTTGCCACTTGGCTCTAAAATAAAGTTTTCTGGTCTAATATCACGATGAACACATTTAGCCTCTAACAACGTTATTATAATATCATCAAATTGTTTAACGATATCATCTTTTTGTTTGTCAGTTAATTGATTGTTTGCAATTAATGATTGCAAGTTATCGCCATTGATAAATTCCATTGCAATAAATTTTCTATCTTTATCACAACGATAAAACCAAGGTTTAATAAAGTTATTTTGATTTATGTCATATAATAATTTGGTGAATTTAAATTCATTTTTGCAAGTATTTTCTATTCCACCCCATTTGATGAACAGTCTTTCACTGCCTTTATATCCTTCAAAATATGTATAACCAGATGCCCCATAATTATTTATCATAATGGGTTTAACATCTTGTAGTTCATAGTTATTATGTAAATAATTAATAACAGTATCGGAATCAACAAGTTGATGATTATAGTATACTGTTTGGTCTTTAGGTCGAGTAAAAATATAGTGCTTGTCAGCCATAAAACTTCGTAACATTTGATAATAGTTATCAAATGGAAATTTTTCTTTGTCAGATGTTGTATTAGGAAAAATTCGTTTTAACAAACAAGCTACTTTTGTATAGTAATCGCTAGCAATTTTCTTTTTATGTATTACAGCATGATAAATAAGAGAATAAAAATAGTTCTCATCATTTAATACATATATGTTATTATCGTTTAAAACCTTTGATGATAGCATTTCTTCTTGCCAATCTTTATGGTAATAATTATCACCAATATGACGAATATCCCAAAATACTTTTTGTTGATTAACTATATTGTAGCAATGAACTCGATTAGGTGTTGCTGTAGCAGGAGTGGCATTCAACAAAAGCATCGTATTAAAGTATTCTGCGGCTAAAATATCAATATCGCCATGTTCTTTGGTGGTAAATTCTTTGGGCAAACATTCATAATTGCGTAATACTACATAGTTAGTAGTGTTATTTAATAAATAAAAAACTTCTTCAAGATTGGCAAAACCATTGGTACCTAGCAAGTCTTGATTTATTTGCTGATATTTTTTGTTCCATTTATCTGGGGCTGTTTTTAGATAATCATCATAGTTTTTGCCAAGCAACAAAGTAATATCGTGATTAGTTTCTATAACACTGTTGGTTGCATGAATTTTGCTTCCACCTCCAGTTAATTTGCGATATTTTTCTTTTAAATTAAAAATATTTACATTAACTTTTTCATGACCACGAGATGTTTCAACATATTCGTAATTAGGCTGTTTATCTAAAACCGTAATAAGCAAAAATCGCCCATCACCACATTCTTGTTGTTTTTTAGAATTGTTATCTAACTTTACGCCATAAAATCTGGTAAAATTTTTAGCAATATTTTTCTTATTCCAAGCAATATCAAAACATTCAAGTATAGTCAGATTTTTTTGAATATCTTCTAAAATTTGTTTTTCTTTCGAACGAGCATTTTGCCACAAAACAATTAAATGAAGTTCTGGTTGGTTATTACTCATATTTTGCTCCTTTAGGATATTAACTTGCTTAGACCGAATATGTCTGGAACTTCGGCTGTTGGAATCTTTAAATTACCTGCTTGTTTGGCTAATCCGCGGGTGTTTTTGCATGACGAATTTTGTAACTTTTTAGCTAGATTTTTGCGAACTAAGGTCATGTGGTGCATTCGCAATTCGGTAATAACACGATATTTAGCCCAAAAATAGTGAGATAGTCTTCGAGTAGGATCAGTTAAAACAACAGCCTTTTTGTTGGGTTCTAATTTAGAAAACCAATAAATGCGTGAAAAAAATTGTTCAAAACACCCTTGTTTATCTAAAATCATTTGAGTTGGTTTTTGAGCATAACGTATTTGAGCACAAAAAGCATGGGTAACATTGTTTTTGATGATAAATTCTTTGCCCATTTCAACTTCATCATGAAGATAAAATTCATCGGTATCCATTGTCATAAAATAGCGGCAACCATGCTTATAAGCGGCTTTTAATCCTATATTGCGTTTTGCTCGTTCTTGTTTGCCTGCAGATAAGTTATAATTTGGTATATACTCAATAAGCTCATCAATTAATTTTTGTTCTTTTAGTTTTTGTAATAATGGTAAAAGATTATTGTTAGATTTTTCGCCATACCAAGAATTTTTCTGATACACAACATTGATATAATCAGCATTTTTTCTAACACTTTTGATAGATGCTTCTAATAGTTCTTCGCCATCAAATACTGAATATGATATACCCCATTTGTATTTTTTTATTAAATCTTTAATATATTGCTTTTCAAGTAATTGACGTTGTTTGCGGCGCAAATTTTTGTCTTTAATAAATAGAGTTTTTAATCTGATTAATTTTAATCCTATTGAGGAAAGTCCTATCATTTTTTAGTCCTTATTTCGCAATACAACTTATTCGTTAATATTTCTCATTATTCTATTTTATCAATTAAAAGTTGTTTTAAATTAGTTACAACAATCTGTCTGTAAAAGCAATATTTTTTTAGATATTGAAATATAACATTTTATAACTATTTATTTTAGACAGGAGGAAATAATGACGATTATTGTTAATGATAAAATGCAAACAAATTATAGTTATGAACTTGTTGAACCTATAGGTAAAAATTTTGCTTTTGACTTCACACCAGAACTTAGTCCAAAACAAATGCTGGCAATGGGAGTTTTTGAAGGGCACTATCTTAACGATTGTCAAAATGAATTTCCGTATGACTGGTTTGAAAATGCCAAGATATCTCTTAGCAAACCAGACATTTCTTGTAATATGTTTGGGTTAAAATCACGCCAACCGTTATCTGTTTGGCAAAAAAAAGGATGGATAATTATGCCTGATCCACGAGGTTGGTTTCAGTGGTATTGTCGTTATTACATGGGAAGAAGAATTATAGATATTGATAAAATACAAATAAAACGTTGGCGTTCTTTTAGGCGACACAAAGCACAAATTGAACAAAATTGTTCTATGTTTGATATAGATTGTCGCAAACGCCAACGTCAAGCCCTGTTACAATGGGCCTACAACCCGATATTTTAAAAAATGGTATTTTCTTAACGAGTAAATATCCTTTATTGAGCTATCTCAAAACCAGTACCTAAACCAGGCGTAACTGTAACACCACCTGTAGTAAAGCTGTAAACACAACGAGCTGATGGTGTATAACTAGCAGCATAACCGCCACCTCTATTAAGATTAGAAATACTACCATTATAGTAATTAAGCGACCAAATAATTGCATTATCTTTTGGGGTGGAGCTCCAATATTGTCCTGTTTCTAAAGCTGTACCTCCTGCAGCGACAAGTCTAGCATTTTTGGCTATTTATTTGTTCTAAATCATCTAAAACAACATTAGGATCTTTTGTAAAATCAAGTTCTATTCCTGGAGAAAGGTAACACTTATTTTGTTGCTTGCTATATAAACAAAATGGAGTTGTGAACCAATGAAGATACTTTATGCTATCATCAATATGAAAATCTATATGATTACGACGACAATATTTTGCTTTAGCAATATTCCATAAATGGTCTGGTACTGTAAGTTTGCCATCACTGCCCTGCTCGGTTTTACCTAAACCTTGATAATAATCTAAAATTGCAAAAACACTATCATATGGTATTTGATTATTGCGCAAATATTCTTCTACATCTGTTTTTGGTCCACCTGTTATGATATGAATTTGGTGTTTTCTTTGCTTGGCAAATTGGCAAAAACTAGCAAAATATTGGAGATGTTGATCAACAACACCGTGATAATCTAAACCAATCTTTAGTTTTTGACTAGTTATCATTCATATCTCCAAAATTGTCTTGCCATAAATCTTTAACCGAGTTAGGAGACAAGGCTGACAATGGATTAATATCTATTTCTGGTTCGTCAATATTGCCGCTTATCTGGTAGTTTACCGCAAAAATTGTTCCATCTTTACCACTTAGTAATGTACCAACCAAAGGTATTTTGCCCAAAAATGTATTAAGTCCATAAGCTGGTGCAATAAGTCCTCTCATATCAAACTCTTGATATTTGCTATGATAACCACCAGTTAAAGATATACCTATCACATTACCAAAACCTTTGGCATCTTTTAATATAAACTTAGAATTAGCATATTCAAATGGAGCATCAAAATGAGTAAACACTATGCCGTCACCTGAAAGCATATCAACAATACCTGTAAATGAGGCTAAAGTCAGTAATTTGGCAAAAATATTTGTTTTAACAAGATTAAAATCGCGAGCTTTAGCATGACCAACAAATTTTTTATCGGCTCCACGCTTAGCATTTATACTAAGAGTACCACCGCGCATATAATCATAAAGGCGTAAAAATCTTAAAGTGGAGCCCGCATTATTACTATCAATACTCAATAGATATTCATTGTTGGGGCGTGGAACATAATCAAGCTTTAAATATGGCTTGTATTTAGGATTGTTTTTGTTGGGCTTAAAATTGCCAACCAAATGCATTTCATGAACACCTATTTTATTTAATATCTTAGCATTGCCAGCAACATTGCGAATGGATACCTTGTCGTTAGTCCATAGCTTGTCTACAGCAATACTAATGTCTGTATTAGGTGTATTTTCCCAAATATTTTCTTCATTTTCGTTGTTTGTGGATTGAGCCGCTTTAGCTTTTAGTTCTGCACGGCGTTTGCGGCGAGCTTCAATTTCATCTTCATCGCTAGCAAAAAAGTCTGATAAATCATATTCTGAACCAGAAACAATAACTTTGATGTTTTCTTCTGGGGTGTGACCAAAATCAATTCTTGCTTTGGCATTGGTCTTTGGACCTTTGATATTGGTAATATCAACCGAAGATACTTTGCCCTTGTCATCAAATGAAATATTGCCATTAAGCTTAAAGTCTGGTTTGGTTAGACTAAAATTTGGTATTGATGAAATTTCTGAACCATTAATATTAATTTGGGCTGTTATTTCGCCATTAATACCTGCTTTTTTCTCAAAACCTAAGAAACCATAGTCAATTTTTGTTTCACGCAAATTGCCATGAACATCAACAATAGAGCGATTGTCTGGATAAACAGTTATTATAGCTTTGGTTGGAATAGTTCCTCTTATATATGGAGCATCTAAAGCTGCAGCATTTAGCTCAGTTTTTTGCTTAAACATATCATCAAAATTAAAGCTTATTTGATAACGACGTTGATAATCTTTAGCAACAAATTTTTCATCCCATAGTAATGTAAGAGGTAATCCTTCAATATTAGCCACACCTGAAATATTCATTCCTTGATTATCAAGAGTAAAGTTTAGGGTTTTGGCTTCAATAGTTTTGTCTTTAAGGGCATTTTTTATCATTACATCTCGCAAAATAGCATCTACTGAAACTTCGATACTTGCAGGATCAAGATCTTGCCTTAGTTCAAAAGCTAAACCTAAATCTGCAGTTGCACTACCCTTGATTGCTTCGGGATTGATACCGAGTTCGCTTGTATATTTTAATGGTTCGTGATCAATAAGTTTTAGAATATCGGTAATAGCACCAACACCATTTAGTTCTAATTTAAGAAAATTATCTTCTTTATTTAGGTCATACAAATCAACATAACCACTATTTAAAACAACATCATTTGATTTTGCTTTATTTAAATCAATGCGAATATTGTGTTCACTAAAACTAGCAACACCATAAATATTGGTTACTTTAGGCATTGTATCTAAATAAGTTAGGTTACCATCTTCAATATCAGCCTTTCCAGACAAACTTTTGAAACCAATATTTTGAAGCTTTTCATCATAACCAAAATCAAAGGTAAAATTACCATTTTTAATCATACCACCAAAAAGATTTTTCTTGCACCACTCCCAAGCTTTGACGCCAAAATATTTGGGCCAAAAACGACTTAGCTTGTCTGTTTCTAATTCACTAACTTTGGCATTTAGACTAATTTGTAAATCTTTGGGATATGATGTTGTAAGCCATTGTTTTAGGCCTTTAACATCAAGACCTAATTTGGCTAGTTGGTTGTCTAAATTCAAGCTTGCATCTGTTATTTTAATATGTTCTAAATTACCGCTTATTTCACCATTTAAGATTAGACCAGAGATGTCATAATCATAATTTTCATCATTAGCAAAACGTATTTTTCCTTTTTCGCCATTTAACTCAAAATTTATCTTATCAATGATTTTTTCACTATTAGATAAAATATCACTCTTGTATTGAGCTAAATTTTGCAGTTTAAACAATGTATTTATATTGCCATGAAGAGGTATGCGAACATTGTAAAAATCGGCTGAACTTTCAGCTGGAGTAACAAGATTAATTAAATCAGCTGGTATCAAATCTGAAAAATAGAACTTTAGTTCTGCTGAAGCATCTCTATAATTATAATCTATTCCCAAACCTAATGATGATGTGCTTTGCCCAAAAGGCATTAAAGCATTTATTTCGGTTTTGAGTTTAGTATAACCCCTATCAAAATAATAGTTTACATCACTAAATTGCCACTTTTTACCAAAATCAACCTCTAATAATTCAACATCAGCTCCATTAATTGTTATTTTATTAATATAGCTCTCTGGATAGGTATTGTCTTCGGAATTAAAGCGTTCCCAAAAATTAGCGGCAATATCAATATAATATTCTAACTTTTTACGGTTTACCTCTTCAGAACCTTTGTTGTTATCAACTCCATAGCGGTTAAATATATAAATTTTGGGTTCTTCTATTTCAATTGTACTTGGCGCAATGATACCTCTTAATAACGCTTTAATACTAAATGATAAGGCTACTTTAGGTGCATTTATGGTTATGGCATCTTCTTTTTTATATATAACATTATTTGCAATAATTCTTAATGGTTGAACTGAGCGAACAAGTTCAAGATTTACGCTATCTAGAGTTACTTGATAATTATTATCTTCATGATTTAGTGCTCGAATGATATAGGGTTTTAGAAATGGTAGTGCTATAGAACCACGATAAAGTTGCCAAATAAATAAAAGTAACCCTACCAGCAAAATAACACTGATAAAATCGGCTATTTTATGTAATGTATAGCTGCGGTTACTTAGTTTTTTCATTTGCTTCTAACCATTTTAATATATCGCGCCAATTACGATAGTTATACAATGAAGAATGACTGGCACCAGAATAGGTTAACATCTTTTTAGGTTCGTTAGCTAATTTGAACAAATTTTTAGCACGTTCTATAGGAACAACCCTATCACGAGATGCTCCCATAATAAATATTGGAGATTTAATATCTGCAACTAATGCTGTATTATCGTATTTGTCTTTAACTATAAAGTCAAATGGAAACAGTGGAATAATACGTTGTTTTACCACGTTTAATAGACTATCAAAAGGAACTTCTAAGATAAGAGCTGCAAAAGGAGACGTTTTACCTAATTTGTTGGCTGTATAAATAGAGGTAAAACTACCTAACGACATACCATAAAGTATTAACTTATCATTACTATAGCCTTGAGTATAAAGGTAGTCTACCGCAGCAACAGCATCATTTGCTAAATTTTTTTCACTTATTTCTCCTTTTATACCACCAAAACCACGATATTCACCAATGAATACTCCATAACCTTTTTCAACAAAAGGCGTTAGCTTATGATAAAAAGCCTCGATATTAAAAGAATTACCATGATAAAAAACAATAACTTTATCTTTATCCTTAGGTGCTATATACCACCCGTAAAGTATTGTTCCGTCTTGTGATTTGTATTTAACCTCTTGGGCGGGAAAGTCATTAGCTATTGCATTTGCAATTAGTGATTTTTCATTTGATGGATTATAGAAAAAATATTTAGGAAAATGGTAGACTGCTAAACAAAATAAAATCCAACAGCTAAATAGTATTAGAGTTAATATTATTGATATTTTTTTAAGCATTGGAAGCTCCTAATTTGTCTGCTAATGCAGCACTTAAAAACAAATCAATATCACCGTCTAAAACCGCTTTAGTATCAGATGTTTCGGCATCTGTACGCAAGTCTTTTACCATTTTGTAAGGTTGTAAAACATAAGAACGTATTTGATAGCCCCAACCATTATCACCTTGTTTATCACGTTGTTCGCTAGCTTTATCCTCACGTTTCTTTAGTTCTAGTTCATAAAGACGAGCTTTTAACATTTTCCATGCAGCTTCCCTATTTTGAAACTGAGAACGTTGGTTTTGGCATTGAACAACAATTCCTGTTGGCTGGTGAGTAATGCGCACTGCAGAATCTGTCTTGTTAATGTGTTGCCCTCCTGCTCCAGATGCTCGGTAGGTATCTACTCGGCAATCTGCTTCATTAATAGTAATTTCTATAGAATCGTCAATTACGGGATATACTCCAACAGAAGCAAAACTTGTATGACGACGAGCATTGCTGTCAAATGGTGAAATACGAACCAAACGATGAACTCCTGTTTCTGACTTGAGCCAGCCATAAGCATTGTGCCCACTAATTTTAATAGTCGCTGATTTAATGCCTGCTACATCACCTTCGGTTTCTTCAATATATTCAACTTTGTAATTATGTGCATCAGCCCATCGTGAATACATACGAAGAAGCATTTCAGCCCAATCTTGCGCTTCTGTTCCTCCTGAACCTGAGTGGACTTCTAAAAATGTATCATTGCTGTCTACTTCGCCTGATAATAGAGCCTCTAGTTCGGCATGTTTTACGCTTTGTTGCAAAGTTTCAAGTTGAACAAATATTTCATCAAGAGTTGCTGTATCATTGTCTGCTTCTGCAAGCTCAGCTAATTCACCCAAATCGTTACACGATTGAAGCATATTGTTATAATTATTAATACCTTGCTCAAGAATATTTTTTTCTTTGGTTAGTTTTTGGGCTTTATCTGGATTTGACCATAATTCAGAATCAGATACTAAACTTTCAAGTTCTGACAAACGCAAACATGCATTATCATAGTCAAAGAGACCTCCTTAGCAATTCTAAGGATTGCTCAATTGATTGCATAATATCATATATATCGGCACGCATGGTAAAACCTCCTAATACTCACTACCCATTTGTATTTCATCATCACTAGTATCTTCATATGTTATGGGCGAAACTGGAAGCTCGGCTCCTTCGGTAGCAATAGCTCCCTCTTCTTGCCCTATAACTTTTTGTTTGGCTGCTCGTAAAGCAGCTTCGGGTTTTAAGGCTTCCCAAATAACAACGTTATCTGTTGGTGTAGCTGGCTTACCTGTTTTGTGGTTTACACGAACAAGTTTAATGCCACTAGGAATACGAAATGGAACATCAGCCTGATCTTGTAAAGCTTGGTTCATAAAATCATAAAAAATAGGTAAAGCTGCCGAGGCACCTGTCTCATAACGTCCTAAAGTACGAGGTTCATCAAAACCAACATATACTGCAACAACAAGGTCTGGAGAAAAACCAACAAACCAAGCATCTTGGTTGCGATTAGTGGTACCTGTTTTGCCAGCAAGTGGTTTACCAATTGAACGCAAGCGAGCACCTGTACCATGTTGAACTACACCTTCTAATATGCTTACCATTTGATAAGCACTAAGTGGATCAACAATCTGCTCACGATTATCTAAAAGTTGGGGGACTGCTTGATTATCCCATTTTTCAGGAGAACAATTTTCACATTCTCGATTATCGTGTTTATAAATTGTTAGCCCATTACGATCTTGAATGCGCTCAATTAAATATGGTTCTACTTTTTTACCACCATTAACAATTATACCATAGGCTGAAGCCATATTGATAAGTTTGGTTTCGCCAGCACCTAAAGACATTGATAATAATTCTGGTAAATGAGGATTAACTCCCATTTTTTTCGCAGAGGCAGCAACCTTGTCCATACCAACATCTTGGGCTAAACGAACTGTCATCAAGTTACGTGATTTCTCAATTCCTTGACGCAAAGTCATTAAACCATAAAACTTTTTGGAATAATTATGAGGTTTCCATAATGGTTGTCCTTTACCTTGATCGAGAACAAATGGAGCATCTAAAATTAGATCTGTTGGTTCATAACCATTTTCTAATGCTGTAAGGTAAACTATGGGTTTGAAAGCTGAGCCTGTTTGACGACGAGCCTGAGTTGCGCGATTATACTGCGATTTTTGAAAAGAATATCCTCCTACCATTGCTAAAATTTTACCAGTATGAGGATCTAAGGCAACCAAACCTCCTTCAACATTTGGAAGTTGGCGTAAATAATAGCTTTGTTCGGACATATTACGTGATGTTGTATCTTTAAGATCAATCTGTTCTACTAAAATAACATCACCTGAATTTAAAACATCTGTTACCTTTTGCGGTTGTTCTGCTACAGATTGATTTTTAAGATTTTTACGCGCCCAAGCCAAAACTGATAAAGGTATCTCCCCCTTAGTACCATCTTTTAATTCTATTGTTGCCTTGTCTGTTGCAACAGATTTAACAATAGCAAGTTTCCACCCTGCTTTACTTCCTGCAGGAATTTCTATTTGACTAAATTTTTCTTGCCAACCTTCTTCCAAAGGAATATTGGTTAACGCACCACGCCAACCATGACGGCGATCATAGTTTTCAATTTCTTTAGCAAATGCTTTTGTTGCAATTTCTTGCAACCTAGGATTTAAGGTCGTACGGATTAATAAACCACCCTCATACAAAGCATCTTCACCAAATTCTTCTTTAACTTGACGGCGAACATCTTCACTAAAATATTGTGCATGTTTAACTAATTCACTACGATTTGATACAGTCTCTAGTGGTTTTGCTTTAGCATTTATAGCCTCATCTTCAGTAACATAACCATCTTCCTGCATTCTATCAATAACCCAATTACGACGAGCAATAGCAGCATCATACTTAGTTTTGGGATTATAGTTGTTTGGTCCCTTAGGAAGAGCGGCAAGATAAGCAACCTCTTCTAAAGTCAGCTCATCAAGTGCTTTGCCGAAATAATTCATAGCTGCAGCAGCCACACCATAAGAACGGTTACCAAGATATATTTCATTTAGATAAAGTTCTAAAATATGTTTCTTGTCAAAAGTTTGTTCTATCCTAATTGCAAGTAACGCTTCTTTGATTTTGCGTTTATACGATAGTTCTGATGATAATAAAAAATTCTTTGCGACTTGTTGAGTAATAGTAGATGCACCTGTTGGGCGACGTCCAGAACCAAAATTTTTTACATTGGTCAAAACAGCTCTGGTAATACCAAATAAATCAACCCCAAAATGAGAATAAAAATTTTTATCTTCAGCAGATATAAAAGCCTGTTTTACAAGCAATGGTATTTTATCCTCTGGAACAAAAAGTCTTTTTTCAGCAGCATATTCCATCATAACTTCGCCATTACCAGCATAAAGACGAGTAGTAACAGCTGGTTCATACCTTTCGAGCTGACGATATTCGGGTAACTCTTGCGATATTTGCCACACAGAAGTTATTATTAAAACAAATGCGATAACCGCAAAGAAAAAGCATGTACTTAAGAAAGATGAAATAGTTTTTAACATATCCAAGCCAACCAAAACATTTTTATTTTTCAGTTTATTGTTTTAGTCAAAAAATATTGAGCTGTCAAATACTAATGCTTAGGATTTTGAAAATATTTATCAATCGCTTTTACTGCAGCATCTGCCAATTTATTGCGGTATGATTTTTGACGCAACTGACGCTCCTCTGTAGGATTGGAAAGATAGCCTAATTCCAACAAAACAGAAGGAACATCTGGAGCTTTTAGCACGGCAAAACCAGCAAAACGATGGGTATTGCTTACTGTTTTAACAATTTTAGACATTTGACCACTCAAAAGCGTAGCAAATTCAGATGATGAATTATTAGTTTCTCTTTGAGCTAAATTTAATAAAATATCACTTACTTCTTTTGAATGTTCCGCAAAATTAAGCCCTGCCACAATATCTGCCTTGTTCTCTTTTTCAGCCAAAGCAGCAGCTTCTTTATCAGATGCGGTTTCTGAGAGAGTATAAACAGACAACCCAACCGCTTTGCGATTTCTTGCACTATCAGCGTGAATCGAAATAAATAAATCAGCATCATATTTACGGGCTATTTTTACCCTGTCACGCAAAGGAATAAACACATCTCGATTACGAGTTAAATAAACTTTATATTTGCTATTCTTATCAAGTTTTTCTTTCAATTCTTTAGACATAGATAAAGTAATATTTTTTTCGTAGGTTCCTCTGTAGCCTATTGCACCAGGGTCAACACCACCATGTCCAGCATCGATAACAATAACCTTGCGCTTGCTTTGAGCTACTTTATTTACCGATGGCTGATTTTCTACCTTCCTAGTTACTACATCTGCCGAATTATAATCATCACTACTAATAGCATGTGAATTACCAAGACGTGATACAAAATCACGCTCACTTGCCGCTTCTAAATCAATAGCAAAACGCCAATTAAAATTGCTTTGAGGAGGAAGTATAAATGCTTTTTTTACCAAAACAGGCTTTTGCAAATCAAAAACTATGCGAATACCGCTAACACCTGCAGAACCAAGACGAACATTTTTTACAAAAACATTTTCATCTCTGTTGTTAGCAACCGCTGATGAAACCTCTACTCCTTGAGTATCGATAACAAGACGATTAGGTTCACTTAAGGTAAATACCTTATAATCAAATTTAGAATCGGCATCAAAAACTATTCGTACACTACCGACACCTTGCCCAACACGCATACCACTTATTTTGGCAGCATAACACTCTGCAATTGATAGTATTGTTCCCAATATTATCAAACAAACAAAAGCAAAACTGCGTAATTTCAGCCAAAGACCTTGCATTCTTACTCCCAATAATCCTATCTTATAAGTATAGAGCATACTTATTTACAATATGTTAAAAAAAATTATAAAGAGCTTAAAAATATTGTTGTATTTTTAATCAAAGCTGTATATGCTGAACTTGTATTTTGACGGAATTATATATCTGAACATACTTCTTTGTGAGAAAATGTTTTGAGATTTTGGGGTTTGTTTCGGATACCGCCGCTTTTTCATAACGATTAGGTGTTGCCCCGTTAAGATAGAAAAAAAAGAATTTATACCGAAGAGTTTTATTTTTTAATGCAGGCTAGCAATCAACAACAATAAAAAAGCCTGTATAAACAGAAGAAGAACGCAACCTTTTGGGACTGATAAGTCGTTCTGCTTTGTAAGAACCAAATATTGTCATTGCTGCGGTAATGCGTGTTTTGGGATTTTGTTTGTTCATTGATTCTCCGGTATATTGTGCAAATAAATTAGCTATTGAGCTAAGAAATGTGGAGATTTTTATGACTAAAAGAATGTTGATTGATGATACACAACCTGAGGAAACTCGAGTTGTTGTTGTTGATGGTAATAAATTAGAAGATGTTGAATTTGAAAGTTCTAATCGTAAACAAATAAAAGGAAATATTTATCTCGGAAAAATTATGAGGGTAGAGCCATCTTTGCAAGCTTGCTTTGTTGATTATGGTGGGAATCGTCATGGTTTTATGGCTTTTGGTGAGATTCATCCTGATTATTATAATGTTACAGAAGAAGAAATTGCTGAGGTTGAGCGCGAAGTTGATGAAATAATCGAAAACAAAAAGCGTATTATTAAAGAACGCGAGTTGGAACGTGAACGCCGTGCTATTGAAAAAGCTAAGGCACGTGAAGAAGCCTTGCGTGCTAGAGAGGCTGAAGCTGCAGCAAAAGCTTTAGAAGAAGCAAAATTAAATGAAGAAACGATAATTGAGGAAGCTACTGAAAATGTTGCTAACACTACTGACGTTGAAAGTAATGTTGCAATTGAAGCTTCTGTCCCAACAATTAATGTAGAAACAAGTGAAGTCGTACATCATATTAGTGAAGAAGAATATATTGCTGAAGAAGAAGCCAAAGAGGAAGAAGGTGGAAAGAAAAAAACTAAACGCAGAGTTTTAAAAAAGAAATTCCGCAAACAAATTGCTGCCGAAGAAGAAAACAAAGAACAAGCAAAAGAAGTTAAGGTATTAGCTGAAGATTCTGGCCTTAAAGAAGAAAAAATTTCTGCAGAAGTAGAAGCTGTGGAAGAAAATATTGTTGAAGAAAACAACACAGATGTTTGTGTTGTTAAAAATAATACTGAAGAAGATGATGATAAATATAACTCATCTGACGAAGATTACGACGATGATGATGACGATGATGATAACATGGATTTTGAATTACAACGCAAATTAATTAAAGCACGCAAGCTTTATCATCGTCATAAAATCCAAGATGTAATTAAAGAAGGACAAACAGTTTTAGTCCAAGTTGTAAAAGAAGAACGTGGTAATAAAGGTGCTGCTTTAACAACTTATTTGTCTTTGGCTGGGCGTTATTGTGTATTGATGCCTAACCGCATTAAAAGTGGTGGTGTTTCAAGAAAAATAACTAATGCAACAGACAGGAATCGCCTAAAAGGTATTGTTAAAGAGCTTCCTTTAGGTTCGGATATGTCAATTATTGTAAGAACCGCTGGCGAAGAGAAAACAAAGGCTGAAATTGTTCGTGATTATAACTATTTAATCAGAGCTTGGAATAAAATAAGGCTTGATTCTTTAAAGAATAAAGCTCCAATAATGATTTATGAAGAAGGAAATTTAATTAAGCGTGCTTTGCGTGATATCTATACCAAAGATATGACCGAAATTTTGGTTTCTGGTGATAATGCTTATAGGGTAGCTAGAGATTTCTTTAAAATATTATCACCACATAATCTTAAAAAAATCAAAAATTATCGCAACAACGATATGCCTTTGTTCCAAAGATTTCAGGTTGAAGGACAGCTTGACAAATTACATGATGCTAACGCTCAATTAGAATCAGGGGGATATTTGGTGATTAATCCGACCGAAGCTCTTGTTTCAATTGATGTTAACTCTGGTCGAGCTACTAAAGAAAAAGACCTAGAAGAAACTGCTCTTAAAACCAATTTGGAAGCTTGTGATGAGATTGCTAGACAATTACGTTTGCGCAATTTAGCAGGTCTTGTTGTTATTGACTTTATAGATATGGATGAACCTGCTAATAATCATGCGGTTGAAAAACGAATGAAAGAAGCCTTAAAAAAGGATCGTTCACGTATTCAAGTTGGCAAAATGAGCATTTTTGGTTTGCTAGAATTGTCTCGTCAGAGAATGCATTCGGCATTTTGGGAAAGTAATTATCAGGTTTGTCCTTACTGCCATGGTAAAGGGATTACTCGCACTTTAGAATCTGCTGGTGTTTATATTTTGCGTACAATTGAGGAAGAAGGATGTAAAAACCGTTCATCTAAAATTACGGTATCTGTACCAACAGATGTTGCTGTTTATTTGTTGAATCAAAAACGCAAAACCTTAGTTGAGCTAGAAACAAAATATAGACTTGAAATTGTAATTTGTGCAGATAATTCTGTTAAGTGTGTATCTGATAGTAAATTTGAACGCATAAAACAGACTGTAAAAGATGACAAACCTAAGGTTGAGGAAAATAAAGAACTAGAGGTGGTCGAAGAAGTAATTAAACAAAACGAAGTAGTGTCTGAGAATAATGTTGCTGATGAACCATGTGAGGAAAAGGAATATAGAAATCATCGCAATGGTCGCCGTGGACGTTTTGATCGTCGTAGAGGTCGCAATAATTATAATAGACAATCTGTTGAAAATAAACCTCAAGAAACCCAAGAAGCTGTTATTTTGTATGATAGCCATAATGATAGTGTAACTAAGGAAATTGAGGCAAAACCCGAAGAAGAAAAGAAAGGTAAATCGGCTTGGTGGAAAAAGCTTATAAAGGGCTAAGACTTTTAGAAAAATGGATACTAACAGGGCTGTTTAGTGGGGTGTTCTTGCTGGCAGCCCTTTTGCCTTGTAAGGCTCAAGAAATAAAAATTATTTCTGATGAAGAGACTGAACAATTTTTGGCAGAGATTATTAAACCTTTATTTGATGCTGCAGGTATTAGGTTTTATCGTAACAATATTTTTATTGTGGAAGATAATTCGCTTAATGCTTTTGTTGCTGATGGGAATAGATTGTTTGTACATACTGGAACAATTATAAAAGCTGACAATGTTGACGAACTTAGTGGTGTTTTGGCGCACGAAACAGGGCATATTATGGGGGGACATATACTACGTCAAAAAATTAAACATCAAGAAATGTATGAAGTTTCTCTTGTATCTGCAATTTTGGCTGGAACTGCTGCAGCCTTGACTGGACGTGGTGATGCAGCAATGGCGATAATGCTTGGAGGACAATCATCAGCACTTAATCATTATACTAAATATCGCACAGAAGAAGAACGTTCTGCTGATGAAGCGGCGGTTAAATTATTGCAAAAAACTAAACAATCGCCAGAAGGAATATTAAAATTTATGAAAAAAATAAAAAAAGAAAATGCGCTAAGTGGAAGAGAAGAAACGTCATATTTTCGTACTCACCCTGTAACAAATGAGCGTATTGCTTTTTTTGAAAAGGCTTGTCGTGATTTGCCCTATAGAATTAAGACAAAAAATGATAAATTTGAACGAATTAAAGCAAAGCTAAAAGCTTATTTGCAACCACCTAAAACTACACTAAATGAATATGCTTTGAAAAAAAATGATATTGTAACACAATATGCTCAAGCTATCGCCTATATGAAACAGCTAAATTTTGCTAAAGCTTTAGATAAAATGAATAGTTTACTTGAAGCTGAACCTGATAATCCATTTTTTTATGAGCTTAAAGGACAAATATTGCTAGAAACTGGTAAAATCATTGAAGCAAAAAAATGTTTTGCTAAAGCCTATGAGTTGTTGCCAAATTCACATTTGATGCAGATTAACTACGCTCAGGTTTTGCTTGAAGATAATCCTAGCAAAAGTGAAGCTAAATTGGCAATACAGTTATTGAATAAAGCATTAATATATTCTAAAAATGGTTTTGCTTTAATGTTGTTGGCTAAAGCATATGGTATAGTTGGAGATATGGCGGCAGCAAATTATATTTCGGCAGAATACTCATTAAAAATAGGCAATTTAGGTGCAGCTAGAAAACAGCTTGAACAAGCTGAAAAGCATAATCCTAGTAAGCAACTTAAATTAAAAATAGATGATTTAAAACAAAGGCTAAAAAACATAGATAACTAATCCTAATATTTTTTGTTTTATACATATTTTTGAAATAATCTTGTGTCAGATAAAATGATAAAAAAATCCCTACCATATGTTGATGATAGGGATTTGAAAAAATAGATTATAAAGTTGATAGAAAATTAAGGTAATGTCCCTACAATTCCATTACCAGGTGTTACTACTGCATCAAAATCTCCTCCTATCGCTGTTATATTTCCCCAAGTTGTTATACAGCGCACATACTGTTTACTAGCATATTTACCACCAGACTGAGCTGAAGTACTAAAAGTAGAACTAACTGGATTTGCAGCCCAGGCGCTTTCTGTACCATTAGCTTCGCTTGAAGTCCAATGTCTACCATTAGTTATCGCTGTTCCTCCAGCATTCGTAATCCCTGTAGCTACAGCGGTTCTGTTAGCATTTAACAAGCTTAATTCATACATACTAGGTAAAAACCAAGTTCCCGTGGCAACTCCACCAGCGGTTGATTGGTTACAAAATCCAGGGGCTGCTGATGTACTACCATAAACCGTAGCATTGGTAGTAATAATGGTCGAAGTTTTCGTTGCTCCGCTTTGTGTGTCAGCAACAACAACACTATAATCATTTGACTTAGTTAAACCTGTATCTCCACCATAGGTTGTAGTTGCCCATTGAAGTGAAGTATTTACCAAATTTACAGCATATCCTCCAAATGGAACAGTGCTACGCCTATAAAATACGACACCTATTGGTGTTTTATCTGCTGGGTCAGGGACACCTTCATAACATTTTTTATCGTTATATAAAATATCGCCAACTGCACAACTTTTGGTTATATATTTTTTGCAAAATAGTTTAGTATTGTCAAAAGGACATTTAAGAGAAAATTGTCCTGCACAATCACTTTCAGACATTGAAAATCCTAAATCAGCACAGTCAGGCAAAGCTACACAATTCAAATCAGCTGCATGAGCTGATGATAATATTGTTAAAGCTGTACACAAAAGTAAATATTTTTTCATAACCTTATCTCCCTTTTTTTCAATCTGTCCTCAAATCCCCGAATCGTGCATTTAAACCACCGTTTAAACGCTATATTGGTGAAACGATTTTTAAGGTGAAAAAGAAAAGGAACAAAAAGTAGCTAACATATTGAAAATATGCAATAAAACATAATTAATTGCTTTTTTACTTTTTTTGATGTATAATTAAAACAAATATAGCGTTTAAACGGTGGTTTAAATGCTATATTTTTGTTTTGTAATGCATTGATTTTGCTTGAATATGTTTTAAAAAGAATAGTCATGCCCTGAGTGAGTGTAACGAACGAGGTAAGGCATCTTCAATATTAAAAAACAAGGAAGATGGCTAATCCTCGTCATTCCTCCTCGGAGCGATGACGTTATTAGGGAGAACTCATTTACGTTCGCTTAAGGGCATGACCTTATTAGTGGTATTTGTTTTACTTGTTCGTGGTGTGTGTTGGTATTGGTAAAATTGTATTCATTCAAAGTTAGGCCTTTTGCTTCCAAGAGCCGTTTTCATCTTGTTGCCAATAAAAACTCTCTATTCCTGAGGCTTTTATTTGTTTCCAAAACTCACGAGCTTGCGCTAAACCAATTTCAGAATTGCCATCAAATAGATTAAAAATTCGTTCAAAATTATTCAAATTAGCAACATCTTCTGTTGCTCCATCTACTAAAAAAAGCATAGTTGCATCATTTGGATTATCGTTGCCAGATGTTAGCCAAATAGGTTGATATTCTGAATTTCCATCTTTATGACTACCATGTGGTAAGAAAGATTGTTCTTCATAAGTCCAAAGCGCTGTATTTAAAAATTCTACTCGCTCTTC
Organism: Alphaproteobacteria bacterium; assembly: GCA_015062235.1. GTDB lineage: Bacteria > Pseudomonadota > Alphaproteobacteria > RF32 > CAG-239 > CAZU01. Next base: position 204,239 of record SUUZ01000002.1, read on the forward strand.
ACTACCAACCTTTACCAAAATTTTTTCACCTGTAGCATAGGCTTTTTCTAAAAGCTTAGGTAAGCTCTGCTCAACTTGTGTTTTTTGCAAATGATAAAAATCAACCCTAGTCATTAACAACAACCTTTAACTGTAATGTTTGAGGCATTCCATCGCTCAATACTCTCATTTCTACTGGAGGACCTCCTGCTGTTTTGGCATAGGCAACATAGGTCAACAAATCATCTATCGAAAAGACTTCTTTGCCATCAATCTTTTGAATTATATCTCCTTCCTTTAATCCTTTGGTAAAGGCATCTGATCCAGCCAAAACTTCGCTAACAATAATAACTTCATTTTTCTCTTCTGCAATTATGCCTAATTCTTCAACATAACCAATTGGTTTTTCATTGTATGTAGATTTGTTTGTATCAGATAGAGTAGCTTTTTTTTCTGGCATTGGAGCGATTGTTAAATTAACATCTTTAATCTGACTATTGCGCCAAATCCTTAAAATGACATTTTGACCAATACTAGTTTCTGCTACACTGCGTGAAAAACTTTTAGCATCTTTAATGTCATTACCATTAAATGATATTATGACATCTCCTGCTTCTATTCCTGCTGTAGTAGCAGGTGAATTTTCGGCTAACGAACTAACAATAACACCATCTTTAAACGTTTGACTATCGCTTAAAATAATCGCCTGACTATTGGTGCTAACTTTTAATCCTAACCATCCACGTTCAACCTTTCCTTTGGCAATAAGTTGCTCTACAACAAATTTGCTCAAATTTATTGGTGTAGCAAAACCAATGCCAACACTACCACCGCTAGAAGAGAAAATAGCCGTATTTATACCAACGACTTCTCCATTCATATTAAACATTGGTCCACCTGATGAGCCCTGATTTATGGCGGCATCAGTTTGAATAAAGTTATCGTAAGAGCCTGCATCTATATCTCGTGATTTGGCACTAACAATACCAGCCGTTACACTTCCACCTAAGCCAAACGGATTACCAACGGCTAATATCCAATCGCCAACTTCAAGTTTATCTGAATCACCTATTTTAACAAAAGGTAATGGTGTAGATGAATCAATTTTTATCAAAGCTATATCTGTCATTTTATCTGTTCCAATGACAGAAGCATTGAACTGACTATCATCAGCTAACTTCACAATTATTTCATCTGCATTTTCAATAACATGGTTATTAGTAATTATATAGCCTTTGGAATCAATAATAAAACCAGAACCTAAAGATGTGTGTCCACCTTCATCTTGCAAAAAGTAATCGCGAATAAATTCATTAGCACTAACTATGTCTAATCTTTCGGTTGACTGAGGAGTATTGTGGATAGTTGAAATATTAACAACACTTGGCAAAACTTCTTTTACTAAAGGAGCAAAAGATTGCCCAACAACTTGTGCCTTTTGTGCATTGGCACTTACAGACCAAGAAAATAACAACAAAGTTAGTGCAATAAATTTTTTCAATGTTTTAACGTCCTATTTGGCTTGTTTGTTTGAAATAGTCAAAAAATTCAGCATCTGGAGACAATACTAATGAGGTATTATCTCTATCTGAAAGTGAATTCTTATATGCCTCTAATGAACGATAGAAAGCAAAAAACTTAGGATCTACACCAGCAGCACTATTCCAAATTTCAATTGCTTGTTTATCGCCCTCGCCTCGAATTATCTGAGCTTGTTTTTCAGCATTGGCAATGATTACAGCTTGTTCTTTTTCTGCCGTTGCGCGAATTTTTTGTGCTTCTTGTTGTCCAGTAGCACGAAATTCTTTAGCTTCACGTTCACGTTCAGTTTTCATACGAGCATTAATTGCTTGCAAAACCTCAACAGGTAAATCAGCACGTCTAATTCTTACATCTGCTACACTAACACCAATTTGCTCAGCATCGATTTTTACCGCTTTAGAAATATCAGCCATAATCTGGGTACGCTTACTAGAAAGCAGCTCAGGCAATGTCACACGTCCTAACACTTTGCGAACTGAAGAATTGACAATTTCTTCCAATTTGGAACGTGCTTGATATTCGGTGCGAACAGTTTGGTAGAATTTTAATGGGTCAACAATGCGATAACGGGTAAAGTTATCAACATCAAGACGCTTTTTATCATTCAAAACAACTTCTTGTGCTGGAGGATCAAGATTCAACAATCTGTTATCATAGACTACAACTTTTTGAATAAATGGAATCTTAAATTTGAGTCCTGGTTGTTTGATTTGACGCATTGGTTCACCAAACTGCAAAACAATAGCTTGCTCAGTTTGATTCAAAATAAATACGGATTCTGCAACAACTAAAATAACTGCAGCAATTGTCCCGCCAATAATTATTTTTAATTTATCTGACATTAGTTGGCTCCTTTATTCAATTTATCCAATGGTAAATATGGAATCAAATTGTTACCTTTGTTACCAGAATCGATAATGACTTTGTCTGAATTGCTCAAAACTTTTTCCATTGTCTCAATATAAAGACGTTTGGTCGTTACATCTTTACCATTTTTATAAGCATCATAAACAGACAAAAATCTTTCAGCTTCACCCTTAGCTTTGCTAACAACAGCTTGTTTATAAGCCTCGGCATTTTGCAAACGTTGAGCAGCCTCACCTCGAGATTTTGGTAAAATTTCGTTGCGATATGCCTCTGCTTCATTCTTGAAACGTTCCATATCGGCCTTAGCGCGCTGAACCTCATTAAAGGCATCAACAACTTGCTTTGGCGGATCAGCTTTTTGAAGCTTAACACGAACAATACGAATACCTGCGCCAAATTCATCCAAAACTTTTTGCAATTCCTCTTTAGTCTCGTCTTCAACCTTGCCACGATCACCAGAAATGATAGGCAACATATCAGACTGTCCAACAATTTCACGCAAAACAGATTGAGCTGCAACACGCACTGTTTGATCTGGATTTTGCATATTGAAGACATAATCTTTGGCATTTTCAACACGCCAAACAATTGTGAGGTTAATATCAACAATGTTTTCATCACCTGTAAGCATATGGCTTTCGGTAAAAGTATTTGCACCCATTTCACGTGGTTCTTGAACGCCTAGATTAATACTACGTTCTTGGGTAATGTTTACTTTTTTGATTGTTTCAATAGGATATGGCAAATGATAGTGCAATCCTGGAGTGGTTGTGTCATTATAGGCTCCAAAACGCAAAACTATAGCTTCTTCATTAGGCTGAACTTGATAAAAACCTGAGGCTAACCAAATAAGAGCTATTGCGACAAGAGCCCACCACCATTTAAATTCTATCTCTATTGGCTTTTTGGGTTTAAATTGTCTTATTTTGGGCTGTATAGGATCATTGTCAGCCCAAGGACCTTTGTCCTCTTCATTATTGTCCCACGGACTAGGAATTTTTGCCATTGTTATATTTTCTCCACTTTTTTAGTTGCATCATTCGGATTATATAATATAAATAGTCCAAGAAAACAACAATCGTTCATCTATCAACAGGGGAAGATTATGCAAGATATATTAAGGCAAACGGCATTAAAATATTTTAAAGATGAAAATATTGCTTCAATAAATTTTAACAATGGCAGAGCTATTGTTACGCTACAAAACACACCAGAAAACAAAGAATTAGCAGATAAACTTAAAGAGGAACTTTTAAATTTTGACAATATTGAAAAGGTAAATATTATATTTACCGTGGCTAAATCTGCCCCATCTTTACAAGCAGAACCAGAGATGTGGAACGTTAAGAATGTTAAAAAAATTTATGCTGTGGCATCTGGTAAAGGTGGCGTTGGCAAATCAACAACAGCCGTTAATTTAGCTTTGGCTATCGCATCATTAGGTAAAAAGGTCGCTATTTTTGATGCCGATATTTATGGACCTTCTATCCCCACAATGCTAGGATATGAAAATCAACCAGCAATATCTCTTGATGGTAAAACTTTTGAACCTTTTGAAGCCTATGGAATGCAATCTATGTCCATAGGTACATTAATTGACAGAGATACCCCTTTGATTTGGCGAGGATCTAAGGCTTGCGGTGCTATAGAACAACTTTTGACAGAGGTTAATTGGGGCGAAATTGATGTTATGATTTTAGATATGCCCCCTGGAACTGGTGATATTCAAATTACAGTTTCGCAAAGATTAAAACTTGATGGAGCTATAATCGTTTCTACTCCACAAGATATTGCCTTAATTGATGCAGTTAAAGGTGTTAATATGTTTGAAAAAGTTGGGGTTCCAGTGCTTGGTGTAATTGAAAATATGAGTTATTATATTTGTCCTAAGTGCGGTAATCGTGATGATATTTTTGGACACGCAGGTGCTAGAGAAACAGCTGAGAGACTAGGCGTCAAATTTTTAGGCGAAATTCCACTTAATTATACAATTCGTTCTCATGCAGATGCTGGAAAACCTATTGTTTATGCAGACCCAACTAGTGAATATGCTGAAGCCTATATCGAAATTGCTAAAAAATTGATTTAGTCAAAATGTAGTTTAGTGACGGTTGGAAAACTCTTTGACATCATTAGGAAAATTGATATCAAGGAGTTTTTTCTTGTCTCTTATTTCAACAATATTGGTATAGTCAGCATGTTCAACAAAAACAGCTCGTAAGTGTGAGTTTTCGGGAACAATATCTGCTCTATCATAAAGTGAACGGCTCCAAAGAATTGGGTTACTCTTTATTCCTTTATTAGCAAGTAAACACACTTGTTTTTCTTGGTTCTTATCAAATTTATTAATAAGCTTATTGATATCTGATGCTGTGATATTTGGCATATCGGCTGGTAATAAAATAGCTCCATCGCAAGATGATGGAATAGATCTTAAGCCTAGATTGATAGATGTTTTAACACCAGATGCAAACGATGGGTTATATAGAACATTAACATCTAATTTTTCTAAATATTCCTCCATCTCTTCATTGCGATGACCAATAACAACAAAAACTGGTTTAGCATCAGAAGCTATAGCAGCATTTACAGCATACATGAACAAAGGGCTTCCCGTTTCATCTTCAACTAATAGCTTACTAGAGCCAGATCTTCGGCCTTGTCCTGCAGCCAAAACAACAATACCAACAGATGCTTTTTGAGATGAAAGCGCTTTTTTAGATGGCATTATCATTTTATTTTGAGCAGCTTCATCAAAATTAGTATTTGAAAATAGTTGTTTTGAGTGTTTGTGATTAAATAAAGCAACATTCAAATGTTCAGTAAAGATTGCTGTTTTAATGAGATTATCAATAAGTGTAGTATCAACTATATCATAAGAACATGGTAAAATAATAATCTTACAATTTCCCTTTTGAGCAATTAAAAAGTCGGAAGCATTTACTTGAGGCATTGAATAATTAACAATATCATCAACACTTTTGGACAAAGCTTTAGCAATAACATCTCCTCGCCCAGATGTTTTAACAGGGCTCAAAACAAAGATTATGTCTGCACCATAAGAAAATGCATCAAATAATGAATCTTCCAGATTATCTTGATTATAGTTAGCACTTATTTCTTTAGTAAAGTTAATACCTAAGCCATCTAGGTTGGTAATAAGTTTCATAACTATAGAGGTAAAATGACGATTTTCAGCCTCATCATTAAGTAGATGAGGATATAGTAATACAGATTTTTTTTCTTTGATATTTTCTACTTTTAATAAGTGCGAATTGCCAGAAAGACGAAAAATTATATCATCTATTTCTGTTTCGTTTACTAGTGGAACAGAAATATCAAGTTCGGCAATTAAATCGCCTCTTTTTATAACACTATAAGGAGGTATTGTGTTTAAAATTATGTGTTCGTTAAAGTGGTTAAACTTATCAATACGATTGTCTTCGGCAACAAAAACACCATCTTGAGCGGCAATAATACTGCATATTCCATTTTTTTCGATTAAATAACCTATGCCTCTGCCACTTATTTGTGCTGCAACTTGTTTTAGCGCTATTTTATAGTCAACATCACCTTCTTCAAAAATAGCTCCAACGATAGATGATAAATTGAACATTTTAAAAATAATAATATCTTCTGCATTTATGGTGTGCCCTTTGGGATAGAATTTTTCACCCAACTGCAAGTCAGAACACAAAATGACTCCTACAGCTCTATTTATTTTAAATTCACCATATCGCATTTTTTATCGTTTGCCCTAATCCATATAGTTTAACAAAGACAAATTCAATACATTACTTAATACCTGATATGAAGCTTCAAGCGAATTTTGAGCTTCAAGCAACTTTACCGTAGCCTCTGTCTTATCAACATTCTTAACAGAATCAACACTATCTTCAAGATTACCTTGAACAGCTTCTAGTGTTTTTTGAACATTGTCTAAAGTTACATAATTAGCAGAAATCTTAGCAATTACTAGTGACAATGTTTCATTTTTACCGTTTGTTGCTTTTCCGTTGTTATCTATTGCAGATTGAAGATAATTCATTGCTTCATTAACAAGAGAATCAACCTCTTCAGCATTGGTAATAATGCCATTTTCATCGGTTTTTATTAAGTTTCCTTGAGCTATCATACCAAAGGCACGGAAAAGTTTATCAAAAACGCTATCGTTAGCACTGATATCCAAAGTAATACTTTGATTATCAGAAATACGATACGTTTCTGTTGCAGACCCACCTACATAATAACTTTCAGAATCGATACTCCATCTTTCATTAGCATCAATGGTTATTGGCAGGTTATCTGTATCAAAATAGCTTTCATCAGCACTAACAACAAGGCTTCCGTCTTGATTAATTCCTACAATTTGCATAGTTGGAGCAACGTTGTTACTGTTTTCGCCATATCCAGCAAAATTTACTACAGATCCAACAGCAAAAGATGTTCCTATTGTTACAGGATTTGCGCTTCCTGTATTATATCCATCAGGATATTCGGCATCTGCAGTAACAGGAGTACTTTCGGCAAAAGTTATGGTTTTACCGTCTTCAGACACTTTATCAACAATATAAGATTGCGTAACACCATCACTATCTGTAAATATTAAAGTATCACCTGCACCTATAGCATTAAAAGCCCCTCTAACTGTTGATTTTAAGGTGTTATCTAATTGAGAAAAAGAGAGTGTTCCAGTTGTATTTTCACCACCAATAACAGCCGTAGATGTAAATCCTTTAGTTGAAGATAATACAAATTGATTTTCAGGTGCATCAGCAGATGTATCTTTGTTTATTGTTAAATTACCAGATGTTTCCCAATTCACATCTCTACTAGATAGGTTGGCATTTGATGAAGTTGGATAATTTATGTTGATACCATCATAATATGCTTGAAATTCATCAAGAGTTTGAAAAGGAAATTCGGTTGGTGCAGAAGATGAACCCGCTCCAAAAATATATTTTCCACCCATTGAAGTATTAAGAGCATCTGACAGCAAAGACATTGCTGAAAAAGCAACCATTTGCAGTTCAGAAATCGATGCAGAAACTTCTTGACTTACTTTATCACCATTTTTCAAATCAGATAAAGCTGATAAAGAATTATTTAATTGACTTTTAAATGATGTTACTGAATTTTCAACACTTTCCATAACTGTTGACATAGCAGTTACAGAAGTATTCAAAACAACGTTATTATCTAAAAATGTTTGAGTAACAGATAGAGACGCTTCCATATTAACAATATTTGATGCGCTCATACCATAACCTGCATAGTTAGAATATTTTATACCTGTAGTAGCCTGATAGCTATATAAATCAACCATAGACTTTGTTTTCATAGATTGATTTAATAAACGATTATAGTTTGCATAAGTAGGAACACGTACCATATTACTTCTCCTATACTAAACCAAGTAAAATATCTAATATTTCTCTTGATGCTGTAAATACTTGAGCACAAGCAGCATAAGATTGCTGATAAATAATCATTTGTGATAACTCCTCATCAATATCAATACCTGATACCTGAGCTTCTTTATAAGAAATTGCTTCAGTTAATGCGCTTTGATATTCATATGAAGATTCTGCTGTATTTGTGATGCTTGCTATATTACCAACGAATGTTGAAGTATAATTAGCTATTGTTGTAGTAGTTTTAGCCATATCTCCAGATTGTTTAAACACCAAACTATCTGTGAAGGCGGAAGCTAGTTTATTAGCAATATTGTTGGTTGCAGCATTTATTGTATATGTAGCTTTTGAGCTGTCAAAATCTGGTGAACCACAGGCAATACGATTAGCATTTTCGGCAATATCTTGACGTACTTGAATGGCTGCTGAATATCCGCAATTTGATGGAGCCATTTCAAGTTTTGCTAAAATACCCGTTCCTGCTGTTTCGGCAATCTCAAGTTGAGCTCCTTCAAGACTTTCAATACGCAACATATAACCATCACCATTAGCTATTAACGAAGCTTTTAAATGGGTATTAAGTTCAGCATTGTCGTTAATTTGGTTTGCGATATCTTGAATTGTCATTGATTTAGTGATGTTAATTTCGCCATAATCAAAACCATTTTTAGAATCTGAAAAACTCCAAGTGGTTACAGTATTATTACCTACAGCTACTTTATTGCTCAATACTTTAGAATCATAGATATAATCAACATTGTTAGTTGTAAAAAAGTCATTTAAGCCAAAAAAGTCTGAAAATCCTTTAGCTGTAGTATCATAAATATTGTCACCATTAACACTAAAGCTTAAACCGACTGCTTCTTGTGCTGAACCAGCATTAGATGACACCTCATCAATGATAGAAATTGTATAATTGCTATCGCCTGTATCAATCACCAAATTGCCGTTACCATTCATTGCAACACTAGCTTCTGGCAAGCCTACAGTATTCTGTAACCAATCTTGCATAATCGACATCATATCATTTAGAGTATTATTAGGTTCGCCAAATTTGAGACCTCCAACCAAAGTTGTTGTATCAACTTGTTTGCCATCAGTATCAAAAATAACAAATCTTACATCACCGCTATCAATACGAAGTCTTTGAGAATATATATCATTACCTGCTGCATCTTTTTCAGCAATAAATGTTGCACTACCAGTCAAAGTTGATGGCATATTAGGATATGCAGTACCTTGGTTATGAATAGAATTTATTTCATCATATAAAACTTTGGTCAGTTCATCAAGTTGGCTTTGTAAAGACGGTAAAGTATTGTCGCGTATTTCTATTAAACCACCAATCGAACCGCCTGTAATTTTAGCTGTTATATCAACTCCGTCAGCATAAATGCCCTGAATATTACCACTATCGTAGGTATTATCTGGTCCTACTTGTGCTAGTGCAGTGTGTGATAAAGGATGAACTTCATTATCAAGAAGCATTGCTCCAGAAGTTGTTTGGATAACTACAGCACCAGTATCTCGTGTATAATAAGTTATATCCATATATGAACTTAGTTCACGCAAGGCATTATCACGTTGATCTTGCAAGTTAGCTACACCTTCACGATTCATTACGGTATATTTAACAATTTCAGTATTTAACTCATCGATACTTTCTAGAAGCGAGTTAACTTGATTAATTGCACCATTAATTTCCATATCTGCATCGCCACGCAAAGTTTGAATATTTGTGGACAGATAATTTAGTTTATTAGTTAGAGCTTGGGCGTCAGTCAATAACTGATAACGAGAGGCAGGAGACGAAACGCTAGTAGAAAATGTTTCAAAAGCACTTTGCAAATTACCAACATTGGCAGCTAAAGAATTTTGTCCTTCGGTTGATCCCATAAGATTATCCAAACGGCTCATATAATCACGCTGAGACGATAAAGAATTAGATAGAGAGTTTGAGGTTAGAAAATTTTTGAGTAAACCTTCATCTACAGTGCGTTGGGTATTACCTATAGTTACTCCCATAGTATGACCAGAAGCAACCAATGCTGACTGAGCCGCTGTTTTGCGTGTGTATCCCTTGGTATCGACATTAGCAATATTGTTGCTGACGATTTCTAGTTGAGCCTGAGCTACTTTCATACCAGTTAAGGAACTTGCTAAACTACTGATTAAAGCCATAACACTTCTCCTTACAATGTACGATTAAACGCCAAGGCGTTACGGTTATTGTCAAGCGGTGTATAATTTCCGCGGGCTCCGTATGATGTAGCAAAAGATTTGTTGGTATTTTTTGCGATGTTAATAAAAGTATCCATAACCTTTTTACCTGCTTCCATACGAGTTTTTAACAAAAGCTCATTTGTCTTAAGTTGTTTATCTAATTCTTGGGACAAATTTTTTAATTCATCTTTGTCAGGTCCTCGAAAAGATGCTATAGCAATACGATTTTTGATAAAAAATGCACTCATAGAACGATAAGCTGCAACAGTTTTGAGCTTTTGCTCATAAAGAGATTTGACAGTTTGATCATCGCCAATTTTTAAGGCATCATTCTCTTTAGCAATTATAGAGGTAAAACCTGTTACAATTTGCTTCATAATTTCAATTTTATCTAAGATTTCATGTGTTTGCAATTCTTCCATAGCACACCTCCATTAGATGTTTGCTTTTTGACTAGTTGAAGCTTCTTGCATTTGCAAAATTGCTTGCATAACATAATCTTTAACACCGACAGAACCAACTTTAGCCATTTCTTTGCCATATTCATCTAATAATAACGAACGGTATATTTTTTCAGCATGACCACCACCAAAAACACCATCAGTTGAAACACCTTCAAACATACTTTCCATCATTCTGGTTAGGAAAAATGCTTCAAAACTTTCAGCACTCTGCTCAGCCTTTTTAGTATCCAAAACAGGCTGTTTAGAATTGATAAGAGGAAGAACGTTATTAATCATTGTGTTTTGCATATTCTTTCTCCTAAATTACTTCTATCTCAGCTTGTAAAGCACCACTAGCTTTAATAGCTTGCAAAATACTTATAAGATCACGCGGAGTTACGCCAAGGGCGTTTAGACCGTCGACTAGTTCTTGCAAATTGATACCTGTATCTAATACCTGCATTTTGGCTTCGGTATCTTCTTCAATATCAACTAGAGCTGTATTAACCACAACTTGTTCACCCATGGTAAAAGGTTCTGGTTGTGAAACCAAAGGAATATCGGTAATTTTTATAGTCAAATTACCTTGAGCAATTGCCAAACGATTAATTTTAACATCTTTACCAATTACCACTATTCCAGAACTTTCATCAATAACAACCTTAGCGCTGCTATCTGGTTGTACTTGCAGTTGCTCAACTTTGGTCATTAAATCAACAATATTTTCCTGATATTTTTCAGGTATGTTCATTGTGATTGTTCCTGGATCTATCGCTTTAGCAATAGGAGTACCAAGCATTGCATTAATAGCATCGGCAACACGACGAGATGTTGTAAAGTCAGGGTTACGCAAAGCAATATTCATTGTTTTAAGACTGTCCAATTCAAAAGGAATTTCTCGTTCAATAATAGCTCCGCTAGCAATGCGACCAGAAGTTGGAACTCCTTTAACTATACTTGTTCCTAAAGCTTGATTTCCTGCTGCAACAGCACCAGTAGCAACAGTACCTTGAGCTACAGCATAAACCTCACCATCAGCACCTTTTAAGGGAGTAGCAATTAATGTACCACCAAGTAAGTTCTTAGCGTCACCAAGCGCCGAAACAGTCACATCAATGCGAGAACCTTGACGAGCAAAAGCAGGCAAATTAGCTGTTACCATAACAGCGGCAATATTTTTAGCCTTGATTTGACCATCACGAGCATTAACACCAACCATATCAAGCATTGAGATTAAACTTTCTTTAGCAAAATCAACTGATTTGATATTGTCACCTGTACCATTAAGACCAACAATCAGCCCATAACCGACCAATTGGTTTTCTCTAATTCCTTCAAAATTAGCAATATCTTTTATACGTGAAACTGCGAAAGCGGAATTTACAAACAATAAATTAGCTGTTGCAATAGTGATAAAAGCTAATGTTTTCAATAGTGTTACAGGTTTCATCTTAAATTTTCCCCAAAATTGTATGGTCCATCTCTACAAGATATATGCAATTTGTGTGCCATTTTTGGTGCAAACTTTTATTTTTGAACAAACTATTCTGCTTAAAATGTTTGATAAAATAATTTTTTTATGGTAAAATGGCTGTAATTAAAGGATGCAACTTAGAGGGGGTATTAATGGTTGATATTGATGGTATTGAGGTTGAAGCATTTAGTGATGAAAAACCTAAAACAGTTGTTCTTGAACAAGATGTAATTCTTGAAGATGATGCTGATGAGCTTGAACTTTTTGATGAAAAAGATAATTCTAATCATCCAGATATTATACCTCAGTTTAAAAATGTTTGGAAAAATAAAAATTATCAAATTAAAGCTCTACATAAAAATCAAACAAACTATCCTTTTGAATATAATATTTATGATAAAGATACTAAAATTGAAAAAGATACTAAACCTAAGGCAAAAGTAACTATTAAAGATATTAATCATGTGGTTTTAATAAGTGATGATTTGGGTCCTTTTATCGAAACAATGACAGCATTAAAAGAAAATGGCGCAGAAACTATTGATCTTAAACTTAATACTAGTGTTAGCGAACAAAAACAAAAAGAATTTGCTGCCAGAGCTCTTATTGCTGGTGCTTTAACAGGAATTAAGGTTGAAGGGTCACCATATTCGCTTGAAGATCTAAAAGATGTTAATAGTATGGTGCCAAAACTTATTGAGCTGGAAAAGAAAAAGGCTGAAGCCAAGAAAGCGGCTGAAGAATATGTGGCAAATAATAGTGATGAAAAGAAAAAAGAATTAGAAATTGGTATTGAAGCAGCATTTGATAGTTATCGAAAGCTTGATGATAAAGAACTTACCCCATCAGATAAGATGAATGTTTTCAAATGTGGTATTGAGGCAGTCAGGGATGAAAATGTCAAGGCGGTTGCTCAACAAGTACAAAAGAAAATAGCTAGATCTTCTTCTAGATGATAGAATTTAATTTTTGAAGTCTATCCTAAAAAATCATCAGATAAAAAACTCTTTTATTTATTGTTTTAAGATGATTTGTTTTGTTGCGTTTAGGATAGACTTCGTTGTAGCCTTGTTATCTGTGACCGAGCAAACCTTCTGAAATATGACGATTGATACTAATAAAACTATCTATCATTTTTCGGTTATCGTTATTAAGATTTTGACCTATTTTTATTGTGTTTAATGCAATGTAGTCAGCTAATTTAATCAAATTATTTCTGACATCATTAGGAAGTTTAGTTTTGCCATTGTTCATAACTGTTTTAATCATAACCCACAAACGCTGATTATTATCCAAAGCACTAACTAGCAAGTCACTATCATTAGCTTTAGAAGCCTCAGACAAGTCTAGACCACATTTTGCTAAATAATAGGCTTCTTGCTGAGCCAAACTGGCTGTCACAGAATCTAACAAACCTTGCGAAATTTGACGGTTTATATTAGCCAATGACTGAAAATAGCTTTCGGTCATATCAACACCTTTAGATATAGTAACTTGTTCAACATACTTTGATAATTTAGCTAAATTATCTTTAATATTTTGAGGTAAAAAATTATTAGGGTTTTTTATAGATGATTCGATAGCCACCCACATTTTCATATTTTCATCTAATACCAATAATTTGTATTCATCATTTTTAGATTTTGATGCTGTTTCTAAATGTTCAGCAAACTCTTGTAAAAGATTTGCTTCTTCGGTTGCACCTTCAATTTGATTTTTTATTTCATCTAACATTATTTTTTCCATAATTTAAATTTGTTATAAACAAAACTTTCTAAACCTACTAAAGAGCCTTTCCAAGCAAAAGAGGCTAAAAATAAGTTTGGTTATTGGGGAATATAATACCAAAAACATAAATTTTTAGCCTCTTTCTACTTTAGCTCAATACAATCGATATACTTTCGATTATATTTCTTTTTTCAAGAAAAAATTGGGGAGATTTTTCCAAGAAAAAGTTTCATCACATAATAATAGGGGAACTCATCATATGGTTAAAAGTCTCTCAAAAATTCTAGAATGGAGCTACAATATCTAATACTTGTCTTCCATATCTTGGTTGTTGAACATCGGTAATAACACCCTGTCCACCATAAGAAACTCTTAACTCAGCAATTTTGCTTGATTCTATAGTATTGTCAGAAGATATGTCAGCTCGGCGAATAATTCCACGCATTGAAAGCTGGCGAACTTCGTAACTAACCCTAATTTCTTGCGTTCCTTCGATTACTAAATTTCCATTTGGTAACACTTGAGTGACGACTGCCGCCAAAGTTACATCAATACTTTCTTTTCTATCAATTTTACCATCTCCAGCAATTTCTCTATTTGAAGTAACATTAATCAATCCTTCTTTATCAACAGTATCTGGGAATACTTTACCCAAATATTTCTCATATCCGAATACTGAACCAATGCCTAATGAGTCTTTATTATCATCACGATTTTGCTCCATTTCGTTTTCCATCAACGCATTGTCTTTAGCAGAGATTTTAACAGTTATAATATCTCCAACTTTAGAAGCTCTTTGGTCTCTAAAAAATCCATCAGAACCTTGGCTCCAAAGAGAATTTGCAGCATGTTTTTGCTCTTTAATTTCTGGCATCGGCATAGATATAGGCTCATATCCTTTTGCTTCAACAGGATTGGTAATTGGAGACAGTGGTGGTTCTTGTCCAACTCGACTCAATCGAGACCACATTCCACAACCTGACAAAGATGTCGCCATCATCAAAATTGCAGTCCCTTTTACAATATTCTTATACATTTTTATATTCCCCATAAATTATTCACCCAAAACTTCAACCATATTTTTATCAACAACTCGACCAATAACTTCCTTATTACTTTTATTATTAATCAGCCTAATTCTTTGTCCTTTTGCTCCATCTTCTATGGCTTCCATTTTTGATGTTATTTGCAAACCTTTATATTTATAGACAACCATAATCATTTGTCCTTTTTTTATAACTATCTCATCTCTTATATCTCTAGATGTAATAGGTTTGCCTTCTTTGATAGTTCTGATGGCTTGTTTTCCGAGTAAATTGTTTTCTTCTTTAATAACATCATCACGTAAACGATTGCTTCTGATAATAATTTGTGTCAAATTTTCTTTTTTAATAATTTCATCTTTAGTAATATCTTTTGTTGGCACCAAAACTTTTTCTAAGACAAAGTAACGACCAACAAGTTTTGTTGTTGCAACACTTTTACCATCGGCAAAAATTTCCGCATCTACAGTAAACTTGTCATCATCTTCAACAGCTGAAAAATTACTAAGCAAAATTTTGGCATCTGTAATATTGCCTAGATCAAACTTTGTTTGACCACCAAATAATTCTAGCTCAACATTGTCATCAAATCCTTGTTCAACAAATTCTGCTCTTATGGCCTCAACAATATCATCAAGTTCCAAAGTCAATGCACTAGCTGAACCACTACCGAACACAATCTGCAACAAAACCAACAATGTTAATAAATAGCGCATCTATCTAAAGCCTTATCTCATTTGATTAATTGTGCTAAGCATTTGATCTGCTGTTGTAATAACTTTAGAATTCATTTCATAGGCACGTTGCGCTGAAATAAGTTCTGTAATTTCACTAACAGGATTAACGTTTGAAGTATTTAAATATCCCTGCAATATAGAACCAAAACCTTCGCTATCAGGATTATCAATAACAGGCGCACCAGATGCTTCTGTTTCAACAAACAAGTTATCACCCAAAGCTTCTAGACCAGCTTCATTAACAAATGTAGCTAGCTCTAGCTGACCAACGTTAATCTCGTCTGTTTCACCATCTTGTTTAATCCAAACTTCGCCAGAGCTATTAACATAAACTTCGGTGGCATCTTCTGGAATTGTAATTTCTGGTTGTACGACATAGCCATCATGTGTTACAATTGTACCATCACCATTGCGTTGAAATGCACCATCACGAGTATATGCAGTACCTTTTCCTTCAGGTAATTCAATTGTAAAATAGCCCCTTCCTCTAATAGCCAAATCCAAATCATTACCTGTAGATGTCAAAGACCCACCTTCAGTAATACGATAAATTGCCGATGTTCTTACACCAAGCCCCATCTGAATACCAGCAGGAACAATAGTGTTATCAGCTGTTGAAGCAGACCCTGGTCGTACTATATTTTGATAAAGCAAATCACTAAATTCGGCTCTTCTTTTAGTATAAGCCGTAGTATTCATATTAGCGATATTGTTAGAAATTGTATCAACATTAGTTTGTTGAGCTAGCATTCCAGTTGCGCCAATTTGTAAAGATCTCATAATTTTATTCCCCTAAATTTAAGCAAGTTCTGCATAAGTTGAAATTGTATTAGACAAACGATCATGTTCTTCATCGATCATTTGTTGCACATAATCATAGCTACGTTGTATTTGAACCAAATTAGTCATTTCAGTAATAGCATTAACATTTGAGGCTTCGATCATACCTTGAGCAATTCTAACATTGCTCGAACCAAAGCTAACAGCATTGCCGTCAACATTATCAAATAGAACACCACTAACTTTTAACAATTTTTGGTTATCGGCAAAATTTGCCACTTTTAATCTTCCAATAAGACCATTTTCGGTAAAAACATCACCGCTTTCAGAAATTGTAATTTCGGTTTCGCCTGGAGCAAAAAATAATGGTGTATTATTTTCACTCATCACAAAGTCCCCCTCTGTGGTGACTAACGCTCCGTCTTCATTTAAGGTAAATTGGCCTTTGCGGGTATATTTTTCACCATCTTTAGTTTCAATACAGAAAAAACCATCTCCTTTGATTGCTAAATCAAAAGTATTACCTGTTTCTTTGAAAGCACCTTCGCTAAAATTTTGAAAATCAGCATAATCTTGAGTAAAAAACAAAGGTTCTTTGCCAATTCCCAAAGCATCTGGAGTTTGATTAATATATGATGCAAACAACGCATTGTCTTGTTTATATCCAGCAGTATTCATATTTGCCATATTATTAGAAACAATATTCATCTGTTTCCAAAGAGCCATCTGGCGAGACAATGCAATATATGACGTATTATCCATAAAATTTTCCCCTAAATCTAAAAACTATTCCCCAATAGTTTGGATAATTTACAACTTGTTGCTATTACATATGCAAAAGGCGTGCCAAATTTTAAAATAAACAAAAAATTTAGTTGTAGATATTCTATCTCATCCAAAAAAACAAGCACCCTGTTGGGTGCTTGTTTTTTTGATTGAGGTTATTTTAGCTTACTGTCAAATCAGAAGCTCATAGAAACACATTGAAGACATTTATACAAAGTAGATCCACCAACTGTACTTGTACACTCGCTTTGGGTACCACAACGATAACAGCCTTCACCACCTCTATCATCTGCAATATGTCCATATGTACAATCACACAATTCATCAGCTCCTGATTTATAATATCCTGTTGCACAAGTTGTTGCAGTAGGACAGTTTGTACATTTCACATAGTTACTATCGTAAGGGCAAGTAGTTGTTGTACATCCAGTCAAACATCTAGTTAGCGTATATCCTGCATTTTTGCATTGAGTAGCAGTTGCAGACTCAACACATTTATATTTAGTCTTGTCACTAGGACAATATTCTACTGTGTATCCCACTGTACAAACTGCACCCAATGCACCAACCGTATAAGTATATCCCGAATCTTCGCAGGAGCCTGCAACACATTTAGTATATGAACTATCGTATGGACAAGTTTCTTTAGTGTAGCCAATTAAACACGCTGATACAAGGCTAGAGGTATTTTTCGTATAGCCTTCAGCTGCACATTTAGCGGCACCATCTACTCCACCACAGAATACAGCTGTTTCATCGAAAGGACATTTAAGAATAAACTTTCCTGCGCAGTCAGTTTCGGTTTGAGTATAACCTAAATCTGCACAACTAGGTCTAACTGAGCAATCAATTGCAGCATAAGCTGATGATGATATTGTTAAAGCTGTGCACAAAAGTAAATATTTTTTCATAACCATTCTCCTTTTTTTTCAATCTGTCCTTAAATCCCCGAATCGTGCATTTAAACCACCGTTTAAATGCTATAGATTTTGAGTTGCTTTTAAGATGAAAAAAGAAAGATAGAAAAACAAGCTAACATATTGAAAATATGCAATAAAACATAATTAATTGCTTTTTTACTTTTTTTGATGTATAATTAAGATAAATATAGCATTTAAACGGTGGTTTAAATGCTATATTTTTGTTTTGTAATACATTGATTTTGCTTGAATATGTTTTTAAAGAATAGTCATGCCCTGAGTGAGTGTAACGAACGAGATAAGGCATCTTCAATATTTTAAGATAGTTGGAGGTTTTCTTGGCAAAAATGAGGGGTGACATTATTGGGGTATTCGTTTTACTTGTTCGTGGTATGACTTGTTTTTGCTCTGTTTTAAATAACAACTAAATATTAGATAACAAAAAAGGCCTCGCTTATCATGCGAGACCTTTAAGACAAATTAGCAAATCTTATTTAGATTTTTTAGCAACAGTTTTTTTAGTAGTAGATTTTGTTGCTACTTTTTTTGCTGTTGATTTAACTAGAGCAGCCTTAGAACAAGAAGCTTTTGCTACAGGAGCTTTTTTTGTTGCAGGTTTTAAAACAACTGCTTTAGTAGCAGACTTCTTGGTAGAAGATGCTGTTGTTTTGATTGCAGAAGCAGGCTTCAAAATAATTGATTTTGCTGTACGCAAAGTAGAAGCTTTTACTGTTGTTTTTTTAGGCATCAAAACTTTAATTGATGAAGCAGCTTTTTTAGGAGCTTTCAATTTGAAAGAAGCTTGGGCAGCTAATTGATTAATTGCAGCATCCCAATCGCTTAAACTTGTGTTAGCCTGACAACCGTTGTTTTTCCAAATATAATAAGCAGCTTCACGAATTGCATCTTCATTAAAATTATACATCTTTAGTTCTCCAAAAATAAATTATTATAACTTTCTGTCAGCTTTCTTATACAAATTATTAGTTAACAAAAGGTTTAGTTTTTAATTAATTGCAATATTTTTAATATCCTTAGACATATTATTTCTCCAAAAATTAAAAGATTAAAAACAAACTTCATAGGAGAAATTAGGTATAAAAAAGCCACACTTCCTCTAAGAAGTAAGGGCTGAATTTATGGCGTGTTTAGGCCCTTAAAATGTATAAAATCTTAATTTCATCGCTGATTTTTTACTCGCATACGCAGAAATAGTCTGATATTGATAAACTATGCTGTTTTAAGATAAATATACTGACGTATGCGGAAAAATGCGAAACACTTTGATTGTTAATTCTATTTTACGAAAAACGATGCTTTTTAGATTTTGTTAAATGTATTTTACAAAATACTTGATTTTTTATTTTTTGTTAAATATAATTAACATATAGCATAAGGAGAATAAACAATGCAAAGTACATCTGAAAGAATAGTCGGTAGACCACAATATATAGAGCAACTGAAAAAGTGGCAAGGGCAAAGTGATTTAATAAAAATAATCACAGGGGTAAGACGTTGCGGTAAATCCAAATTGTTTTACCTTTATCAACTTGATTTAATCACTAATAGACAAGCTGACGATAGCCAGATTGTAAATATAAATCTGGAAGATTTGGTACAGACTAACAAAATCGGTCTTTCTTATGATACAGAAAACTTTTTAGTCGGTTATAATAAGTTATTGGACTATGTTTTATCAATTCTTAAGCCTAAAAAGATGAATTATGTCTTTATTGATGAAATACAGTTATTGAGAGATTGGGATAAAGTCGCTAATGCATTAAGATTGCAAAGTAATGTTGACTTATATTTGACAGGTTCAAATGCCTATATGTTTTCCAGTGATTTGGCTAACTCGTTAGGTGGCAGATATATTGAAATCAAAATGCAACCATTTTCTTTTAAGGAATATTTTGAAGCATGCTTAAAGTTTGCTCCATTTGATGTTAAGACTAAAAAAGATATGGATGATTTGCATAATCCAATGGCGGTTTATTATCATTATATAACAGAAAGCGGCTTTCCTCAGACATTGAACTTAGTTTATGATAAACAACTAATAAGCGATTATTTGCTGGATACTGTTTATTTGAACACAATTCAAAAGGATATAGTTAAACGTTTTAATATTGCAGACACTAATAAGCTTGATGCGGTGGTAAAATATATGTTTGATAATATTGGTAATGAAACGTCTATCCGCAACATAGAAAAAGGCTTAAATGCTGGCGGACATAAAATATCAGTGCCGACCATAGATACAATGATACAAGGATTATTAGATAGCTTTTTACTTTATAAATGTGACCGTTATGACATCAAAGGCAAACAATATCTTGATAGTAATGCTAAATATTATGTTGCGGATATAGGACTACGTACGGCATTGTTAGGTATCAAGGATATGGATCAAGAACATATCTTAGAAAATGTAGTTTATTTAGAGCTTATAAGACGAGGTTATCAAGTTTCGGTAGGTAAAATAGTCAAAGGTGGTAAAAATATTGAGGTTGATTTTGTTGCTAAAAAAAGTGGCGGGATAGTTGAATATTATCAAGTCGCATTGAATGTGTTGGGAACAGACATATTAGAACGAGAGCTTGCACCACTTGAAGCTATAGAAGATAATTACCCTAAATTTTTACTGACAATGGACTTTGGCTCTGGCGAAAACAACGGCATTAAACGTATGAATGTGCTTGAGTGGTTGTTTTAATGGCGGGAGTGACGGGGCTTTTCTTGCTCATAAGCTCTGCTTTTAGCAATCGCTAACTCGCTTCGGTCACTCGTTTTGTAATATTCGTTTCGCTTCGTTTTATCTTGCTCACTCATTAACAAAACTTCGCCATCGGCGCTAAAAACAACATTTTGAGGTTGTTTTTAGCTTGATGCCCGCGACCAAGGTCGCTTTAGTTCGAGCGCGGAACTCCATGCCATTAAAAAAACCGCCATCACAGGCGGTTGTTTTAATGGCGGGAGTGACGGGGCTTTTCTTGCTCATAAGCTCTGCTTTTAGCAATCGCTAACTCGCTTCGGTCACTCGTTTTGTAATATTCGTTTCGCTTCGTTTTATCTTGCTCACTCATTAACAAAACTTCGCCATCGGCGCTAAAAACAACATTTTGAGGTTGTTTTTAGCTTGATGCCCGCGACCAAGGTCGCTTTAGTTCGAGCGCGGAACTCCATGCCATTAAAAAAACCGCCATCACAGGCGGTTGTTTTAATGGCGGGAGTGACGGGGCT
>SUUZ01000002.1:225427-246470 GCA_015062235.1 Alphaproteobacteria bacterium
AACATTTTGAGGTTGTTTTTAGCTTGATGCCCGCGACCAAGGTCGCTTTAGTTCGAGCGCGGAACTCCATGCCATTAAAAAAACCGCCATCACAGGCGGTTGTTTTAATGGCGGGAGTGACGGGGCTCGAACCCGCGACCTTCTGCGTGACAGGCAGACGCTCTAACCAACTGAGCTACACCCCCAAAAGACGAATTATCTTATAAACAACAAAAAATATAAATGCAAGAACTTTTTTTATTTTTTTATATATTTTTATATTTTATTCACTTTTTATCATTTATAATGTACTAAGTTATACACATAAAACCTATTAAATACTTTATTTGCGCACCTTTAGTTTGTATAGTGGCGCAGTAAATTAACTTGTTGGGATTAGAAAAGTGAAATTTATTTTGAAATCAAAATATCGACAGAAAGTCATTAACACTTGTTATTTTAGTGCAGTTATGGCTGCTTTTGTTTTGTCTTTGGCGCATAATAATAGAGTGGAAGCGTCAATTGATAATAGAGACTATTTTTCATACTTGATGATTGAAGATAGTGTTAGTCAAAATATTGATGATACTCAAAATATTTCTGAAGAATCCGCTAGTGGTATTAAAGCCATGTTTGAAATGGTGGATAAACTTGTAAAACAAAGAAATGTTGAAAAAGAAGTTGCTCTACAAAGTGGTGATACTTTAATATCTTTACTTACACGTTTGGGAGCTAGTCGTGAGGTTGCAAATGATATTTATTATTCATTGAAAGAGCATTATGACCCTCGTGACCTAAAGGCTGGACAAAAACTAAAAGTTAATTTGGCTATTGATTCGCAAACAGAAGAACTGGCTAATGTTAATTATTTGATGATTGAACCAAATGCTGGTGAACGTATTATCACAGCTCTTAAAAATGGTGCTTTTGAAACATATGTAGAAAAAGATGAATTTATTGATGAAATTAATTCTATTTCTGGCGAAATAGATGGCAATCTTTCTAATGTTATGAATCGCAAAGGTGTTCCAATGCGAGTAATTAGTAATTTTATCAATATATTTTCTTATTCGGTTGATTTTAAACGTGATTTACAAAAAGGCGATAGTTTTGAAATTGTTTACGAAAGCCAAGTTACTCCTGATGGTACTTTAGTTAAAAGTGGTAATATTTTATATGCTGGCTTAGTTTTGCGTAATCAAAAAATTGCTTTATATCGTTTCAAAGACTCCAAAGGAAATGTTGATTATTATTCAGCTAAAGGACAGGCTTTGAAAAAAACCTTGGATCGTAAGCCTTTGGCTGCTCGTAATGCACATATATCTTCGCCTTTTGGTAAAAGATATCACCCTGTTTTGAAAAAGCATAAAATCCACTGGGGAGTTGATTATGCTGCTCCTAGCGGAACTCCTATTTATGCTGGTGGTGATGGTGTTGTTCAGGTTGCAAAATATAATGGTTCGTATGGTTATTATATTAAAATACGTCATAATTCAGAATTTTCGACAGCTTATGGACATATGAGCCGTTTTGCTAAAGGAATACGTCCAGGTGTTAGAGTTACTCAAGGACAGGTTATTGCTTATGTTGGTTCGACAGGTCGTTCGACAGGACCACACTTACATTATGAAGTGATTCAAAACGGTCGTCGTGTCAACCCTAGAACGATTAAAGCTGCAACAGGCGAAAATTTAAGTGGTAATAATTTGGCAAAGTTTAAAAAGCTTGTCGCTAAGATTGATAACGATTTTGGTAAAGCTTTTGCTGAAAGACGTAGTGTTAAATTAGCACAAAAATAATATTTGGTTTAAAATTTATAAAGCTCGTTACTTTTCTTCGTAACGAGCTTTATTTTTTTTGCCATCAAATATTTTTAGTATAATCTATTTTTACAAGTTTGTTCATCTAACCCTGCAGCCATACAGCCATGAATAAAACGTTCATCACAAGGCTTGTGATTATGTTCTACCAACAAGAAAAAGATAAATCCAGCAACAATACCGATAACAATAAGAGAACTAATAAACAGAAAAATTTTTCCTATAGTTTTAGCGCTTCTTTTTAACATATTTTTGTATAAGAGTATCACAGTCTCCTTGAGGATATTTACTACCTAATAGTCTTCCTATTTGGTTAGCATAATATCTCCCTCATTTTTTTTAACATTATTGTAAATATGAGTACCATCTGTGGCTGTTTCCCATATTTGTGGAGAAATTTGTGCTTGTTGCAGTACTTTACATTAGTGCTAATATTTGCTCCTTATTTTTTGCATATTTCAAGTTGAAGTCTTAGCTTATTTATCCGTCCCATCCATTCCCAAAAAGCTGGAGCATTTAGTTCAACTAATTCTTGAGCTACTTTGCTTCCAGCTACAGGATAAATAGGACAATTATCATAATTTATTTGCGTACATGAGCTTAAGTAAATCAGATTTAGAAGCATTAGGAGTTGATAAAATTTGTAAATTTTTATTGTTAACATTTTTAATTATCTCGACTTTTTGAGCTATAAAACTGTTTTGACAATGTGATTGTCCTAAAAAATAAATAGTTAAAATAAGGCTTGATAGAATTAAGATTCGCAACCACATTGATTTTCTTCCATTATTATAATAAGGGCTTGAGCTACATCTTTGGTATATTGTGGATTTAAAAACATTGTAGCTATTACAGCTAGTGCTAATGCTATGCAAATATATACTTTTATTTTTTTCATGATTTAAATTCTCCTGTTTCAATAGTATTGGCAATAGTTTGGGCACGAGATTTTACTTCTTTAGCATAGTTAGAATTTAGGCATTCTTTAGCTGCTGTTTGATAGTCTTTTTTACGCAATGCCAAAAGCATTTTTCTAAATTTTAATAGTCCGCCAATACCTAAATTAAAAGCCATGTCAATTAAGGCATATTGTCGTTCGCTATCAAGATCTTTGAAAAATTCGATATTTTGTTTTAGACCAAAATAAATTCTTTTTATGTCATTGTTTAATAGATATATGGCGGCACAGCGAGTTATACCATGTTGCCAATCGCCCACTACTTTGCTTTCTTCTGCTGTTATAGGGTTAGTATCTAGGCAACGCCCTACTCCTATGGTTAGTTTTCCTTTAGAACAACGATAGGGCTGCAAACGCAGCCCTTCATGTTTAATTAAACGTTGTGAAATAGTATAGATATTTATCATTTATTTTTTCCTTTTTTTCTTTTATTTGGCTTTTTATTAAATAGGCTGTTATATGCACGATTAGCTACATAAACTAGTGTGCACAAACTTATAAGCAAAGTTATAACTTGGTTAAATACTTGCGCATAATCTAAAATGACAGCTATTGATGCAGAGCCAATAACCTTGCTATCTTCGACTAAATTATCGGGCATCTTCTATTTCCTCCGTGGGATAGGGATTTTGTGATTTTATAACAGCTATTTTGTAAGCACGTAAATTAATTAAATATTCTATTTTGGCGGCAATTATTTCGTTAGATAATTCATCTTTTAGACGACTTATTTGAGATGTTATTGGATCTATTTGATTAAAATATAATAATGCTCTTTTGGCTTTTATTTCATTTATGGATATATTGTTATTTAATGTTTCTATCTGCCAATTTAATGGATTTATAGTTGCATTATTTTTGTTGCACCAAATAGCTGCCTTAGTATAATTTTTTTTGGTTACTTTAGTTCCTATATCAAACATATTTTATCTCCTCTTTAAGCCCCCTTTCCTTGTGCTTGCCACATACAAGACGACGTTGAAGCATTATAAATTGTGATTTGGTTTTGATTGTTTTTAGTTATTTTAGTACCTAAGTTACTGGTGTTTTCACCAATAACCTGAGCAAATGCTATATAATTTTTATCAATAAATGGCTTTAACAATGTTATTGTATTTGAACTAGATGATACGGTAATTCCTCCTTGTTCTAACCAGCCGCTTTTATAAAATCGGTACCAGTTACCTTCATTATCAAGATAGCTATCTATAACGTAGTCAGCCTCGTTTATATCAACTTTGTTAGCTAATTGAGCCAATACTGCACCTATATTTATCAGATTGCTATCTTGACAAGTTTCGCCAACATAAAAATATAGTTTTGCTGACGTGTTATTTTCGTATTCTATTTTTATTGGTAAGCGAAATGTTGTATTAGAAATATCAATAACGTAATCATAATCATTATATTCTTCATTTTTTGCTTTAACTGAAATACCATCAATTACTTTGTTGCCATTGTAAATTTTTAGTAACCATTCATAAAAACTGACATAAATAGCACCAGAATAAAATTGGTTATTAGAAAGCAGCCAACTAACATTATTAGGTTCGCATACAAAATATTGACTCATACCCAAAAAGAACGGATTATTTAGTTCAATCTGCCTAGTAATATCAACAACCTCCTGTACGCCTAAAGCAACTTGAATAAAAAATGGATATTGAACAGACTCTTGTTGAACAGGAGCTTGATTTTGGTAAACATTTGAACTTAAAGAAGCGTCAAATATTGCTGAATAAGCTGTCGATGCAGTTGAACTTGCCTTGTTGCTATATACTTGTTCACCAAGCTTAAAAACTCCTGACATTGGAGTATCTGCAACAAAGCCTATTTTTTCTCGCAGGGTAAATTCGCCTGTAATATTAGGCAAACTTTCATTTTTTATAGAACCAATAGATGTTAAATCCGATAATCCATTGATATTTATGACTTTAGGAAGCCTTATCGTCTTTTTGTCATCATCAATAACAAATTTGCCGCATTGACCTAACTTAGAATTTGCTACTTCAGCTTGCCACTCGTTCTCGTTTACAAGTAAACTTGGATAAAGGGAAGCACGCTCCTTTAATATTTGCGTAAACTCGACAAACTGTTCTTGAGAAATTATTTGTCCATTAAGATAACGGCGCTGATTTAAACTTTCGTTAATACCTAATGGAGCATAACCGATATCACCAATATAACCACTTACAGCTTGATTTATTAAATTTTCGACTTCTTGCTTGTTGATGAGAACATCTGCGGCTGCTTGGTTTGCTTGTGTTGCATAAGATGCTGCATTTGCTTGATAAACTTCAGTTTGTGCTGATTTGTTACTTGCTATTTCAGCACTTTGTGAAGCAACATCTACTAGTGCTTCTAGTTCTGGTTTTAGCTCGTTAGTGCTATATAATAGCAAATCATCTTTTATTGAGGAAACACTTTCATCAATTGCTTGTTTTGCTGATGTTGATGCTGATATAGATGCATCTTCTATGCCTTGAGATATTTGCTTATTCATATCTGATTTGGCATTTGTTATTGTTTCATCTAATCTTTTTTTGAGATTATTTTCAATATAGTTGTCGAGCTCTTGCTCTCCTGATTTGATATATCTTAAAGCACAATCAATATCTAGGCTTACTTCATCTTGAAATAATACCTCTATTTTTTGACCAGAAGTTAAAAATATTGTGTTATCCATATTTTTACTCCGTTACATTTTGACTGATAATAAATTTTGCTACCTGATTAATATCTTGAGGATAAATGGTATGAACTTCTCCATTTTTGAATGTTATTTGAATGTCTGTGATGTAGTCATTATTAGGAGATATTTTTTTTGTGTCTTCAGGGGTTATAGCAATATGAGCTTTGCCTTTTGGTGCATCATCAATAACACCTATTTTGTTGATTAGCGTTTTATTATCATTGCCTGTTTTAATCTGCATTTTTAAGCATGCGCCAGAGATATCAATAAAATCATTTTCATCTTTGAACTGTAATTGAATTGTAAAACTATCTCCTTGACGTACTTCTATAAAATTGGGCATTATTCTACCGACCATTATTATTCTCCTTATTCTTCTTTTTTAGCTTTAATAAACCAATTTACAGCATAATTTTGTGGGGTAACATGCTCACCTTTATAGATTGAATTTGCATCGCCTAAATTAATAGATAGAGTTCCCCAACCTCTCCCACTTGATGAGCCAGATGTTGAAAAACGTTGTTCCCCATAGTTGCTCTTGCTTAGTAATTTATTAGAACTTGATGAACTATTAGACATTCCTATTCCAGTGATGGAATCGCTTATATTAGGAAGACTTTCTTCTTGAGGAGTATAGATATCTTTTGCTGAATCAGTGCCTAGACCTCTTAAAAAACGACCTCGATAATCAGGAACATTAAATGTATATACTCCATCGCCTGAACCGAAGTTCTCACCAATTAACGCAAACAAATCAGCATAATCTGAACGGTTGAGTTCTTGTCCATTACATAATACCCAATTATTGTGATTTTCGGATATGAGTGATGCTTTGATATCGCCAACTAGAAAAAGTGCATTAGAAATATCTTTTGATGTTTGTAAAAATGAATCTAATTGTGAGCGATTAACTGCATCAGCTGGTAAAGCTCCATCAGCTATATTTTTTAGCTTAAAATTACCTGCATTAAAATCTCCTTCCATTTTAGATGTTCCATTTTTTAAAAAACATTGGCTTAAACCATCAGCAAAATTATCATCTTCCTCATCCATGTGGTCGGTTACTATGTCTATATCGTTTATCCTATCATCTTCCCAACAATGAAGTCTGGAAAACATTCCTTCACTATCAAATGGCATTTTATTTTCCTTTCTTTATAAAAAAAACCGCTTAAGCGGTTGTAGTTGTTTTATGACTTATACTTTTTATAAACATGCTTGGTCATATCTAACACGCAAGAAACCATCGTCACCTTCAATTACAGCTTCGGGGTTAACCTCTTGTACTTCTTGAGCTATTAATCCTATTTGTGAAATATTGCTTCCTTTATAATTGAAACAGTAAACTGTTAGGCCATTGTTTAATTTGCCTACAGCTTTGATGTTTTCTTTTAGACGCCTATCTGAAGCCAAAGCAAGAGCTGCAGCCTTGGCTGCTGATTGTAAAAATTGGTTACCTGAATCTGTTTGAGCATTGGCATTTGCTAAACTATTTTGAGCAATTCGCTGATTGGCATTATTTTGAATGTTGTATTTATTCATGGCGATATCATAACCTGAATAAGATTTTTGTAAGGCTTGTAAAAGTTGATTAATATAATTACTTTGAGCGTTGTTGCTAAAATTAGCGGCATTAATTGTATCGTTTAGGCTATTGGAATAAGCATTTTGTCCAGCTAAAACAGATTGGAACAATGCTTGATTAAGTGCATTGTTTTGCGTGTTTTGTAAGTTATTCATAGCACGAGAATAAGCCTCTGATCCTATTGTTATTCCTTTATTAGCTAAAGATGCTGTTAGATCACTTGTTTGATTGGCAAACTGGGGTAACAAATTATTTAAGTATGACTGATAAGTTGCTTGTTCTGCTCTCTGACGAGCTTCATCTGATGCGGTAACATTAAAATTGTAATTTCCCATATTATTAAGCTGATTAGATGCATTTGCAGCATAATTAGTTAGGTTTTTTAATGTATTGTCATAGTTAGTTGTATTATAATTATTAAGAAAATTTAAGATTTCATTTTCTGATCCAAAATTTGATGTAGAGGCGTTTCCTGCACCTAATACTTTTCCTATTGCTTTACTCATTTTATTTACTCCATTTATTTTCTGATTTTAAAATTCCATAAAAAAAACAACTTGAACCATCATCACGATATTTACGCAATAATCCTTCTTGTTTAAAACCAAGTCTTTCAACAAGTCTTATACAAGGAAGATTTGTTGTTGATACCAAAATGCTTATTCGTTCAACTTGCAAAAAATTAAAAGCGAGCCCAAATATTTTTTTAAGAACTCGCCTTGTACACCACCGCTTATCTGTCGTATAAATTGTCCACCATAAATCTCGTTTGGGACGAATATTGTGATAAATAAGCCCTCCAATAAGATGATTGTCACGGACAAATCCTATGGTATGATATGGACTGTCTAGCCAACTTTTATTATCATTTAAACCTTGGCATATCCAATTGGTTATTTTGTCATCATGGTCATAGATTATTTTATAAGATTCCGTTGGCTGCTTCATATCTTACTCCTGTATCAAACCATTCTATAAGATTGCCTCTTGTTTTGGTTTTAAACACAATACTAGATTTAAAACCAGTAGCAGAATTGGCAATCCATTGTGAACGTATTGTTCCTTTTAGGGTTTGCCACTTGGTGCCTATAGGATTTTTTAGACAAGACCATTTGGCTTCGTTCCACTTGGTTATGCCCATAGAACCTAAATTTTCAGCATATGCTTTTTTGCGCTCTTCAAAATCCATATTAGTATATATTACTAAAGCGTATTTGGTTGATGATTTAGTACGTGGATTCAGAAGTTGAATTTTTTTTAGTCCATTATAACCATAACTACTAAATGCCTGATGAACTTCACCTAAAATATGTTGCCCATTATCTGAATAGCCATCGTCAAAAAGATAAACTCCATAATCCGAACCAAAATAAAGACGACCTTCAAAAAGTTCCCAACAAAATGATTTTATATTGGTAAATCTACACCACGCCCCATTATTAATATTAATAATATGTTGTTCGAAATTACGAGCAATAGGAACATTGAAAACAGCAAAGCCTCCTTTAGGATAAATAATAGCTTGCCATCCTTCTTTATTTTTGTTGTTGGCTGTCCTATTTAATATTAATCCACGAATTTTGTCAGAAAAAGCAATAGATGAGTTTCCTGCTTGATTAAGAGGTAAAACCTTGGATAAAGGTAAATAACCTTCTTCGGTAATAATTATAACATCGCCTTGATATGGCAGAATACAATTATAACCTAGTGGTTTGGCTATTTTATATGATCCTTTGAGTTCCCAATCATCTGCTGAGTTAGGATTGCTTCCTGAATATATTATTGCTTCACCTTCTGAGGTTAGGAATACTGTTAGGTCATCAATTCCTTGTCCACCGTCTATAGTCCAACAACAAACAGACATTATATGACCGCCAAAACGTGAAACTTGGCCTAAATCAAAACAATATAATTCGCCTGCAATATTGCCAGCTTCAGCTGAATACCAAACTTGCATTGATCCTTTTTCGACAAACCATAAAAATTGTTTAGATACTGTTCCTGTAACTATTTTTTCGGCAATAAGTTTTTCTGAACTAAATCCCCAATCTGCAAAAACATCATCGCCATTTTCATTAATATAAAAAACTTTGGGAATGTCTTGTCCATTCATAATGTAGAGATAATCCTTATATTGAAAAGTTTGGCAACGACTTTCGCTAAAGCTTACATCTTCATAAATATGGATATTTTGTTTTGAAGTCAGATTATATGCTTGACCTCCTGATATGCCTATAAATCGAGAATTGTTATATTTTTTGTATGATGCCAAAGTTAAAAATGGCGAAACTGATTTTGCGTATTGAGAATAACCTTTGCGTAAAATTACTTTGGTATCTTGAGGAATATAGTTATCCATTACGATAGCATCTTTAATATCCATATTATCTAGACTGTCTCTCATATTAAGACCACCTGATGGTGCAGGTAGGATATAGTTGATAGATCTATTTCCTCTATTTATTTGTTTTGACATTAATTGTTACTCCTTGAGAGGCAATATCAATATTAGATGGGGCTAGGTTTATGTCTTGGGTAGCCAAAGAGGTGGCAAATTTTTTCTTTATCTCACGTTCATATTCACTAAATTCTTCGTTATAATCCATACCATTACGTTTTAACCAACGCCATAATATTCCTAACTTTACCAGATATTCATCAAATATGGGAATATCGGTGTTTTTAGTAATACTACTTTTTTCAGTATAGCCATTTATAGCATCGTAACAAATGGTATTGGATCGATATTGAAATACAATCTTAATAGCATCTGGTGGAGGTGTTAAAAATTTTAGCATGCCATTTTGAAGCTTAAATTTTACCCCTGAAGTACTTTCGTAAAAATATTTTTCCTTCATCCAATCTGCTGGAGTGATAGAACCAATTAAATTTTCGTTGCAATCTTTGATGTAGATTGTATTGTTTAAGATGCTGTAAAAATCTGGACATATGCTATCTAACAAATAATTATTACGTTGATATGATGTTCTTAGTACGCCTTCTTTGATTAGTTCTTGCCAATCGCCATATCGTAACAAACTATCTAATGCAGATTTAGCAACACTTAGAAATATACTGTCTTGCTGAGATGTGGGATTAAATAAATCTTCTGGTCGTTTGGTTGCCGCTATATCTGCGACTTCTTTACAAATATCTAGGATTGATTTCATCGATTTCGTCTCCTATTTATTATCCGTTTTAAATCTTCTATTTGCTTTTTCAAATCAGCAATTTGTCGTTTGTAACTTGCTTCAATTGTGTTTGAGCTGATAGCTTTTTTCATTTCTTGACTTGATGATATAAATTGTCTAGCTAATAAACATTCATTATATAATTGGATATTTTTGGCATGTTCATCACTTAGTTCGGCAAGAGCTTCCACACTAAAAATGCCTCGATAGCGACAAGCATCAATTTCACTTGCACTTAAAAAAGCAAACATTTCTAGAGGTGTTCCTTTGTCTAGTTGTTTCTTGGATAACTCATAACGAGCATATTCTACAGGAAAGCGCTCTTTTTTATCTTTGCTTGCTGGTTGATCAAAAACTTCGGTTGTATTGTCTTTGATGCGTATTTCACAATAGCAAACTGTTTTAAATACAGGAATACCATTGTCGTCAAATTGATTTGTTTTAACTGAACGATCATAAAAACGAGCAATAACATTATCGTCAGTTTTATTCTTATTTTGCTGAATAAGATTTTGATAAGTTGCAAAATCCATGATATAAAATTCCCTATAAAATAAAGAGAGGGGAAACCCCTCTCTAGTTGATATGTCTTAGGCTGCTACTTCATTGATTAAAACACCTTGGAGTGCTGCGTTTGACATTGTCATATTACCAGCCCACCCAATGATACGATACATTGCATCCTGATTAATTGATAATCTGTCTCCACCTACAACTTTCATATTGCGATCTTTATGAGGACGTAAATACAAATAATCGGTATTGAGAAAGTAGATGTGATTATCTGGACAATGACCACCCTGACCACCATCATAAATGACATCACAACCTTTAAATTTAAGGCTTTGAAAACCAGCATCTGCAAGTTTAGGATCACTATAACGAGCCATTGGTTGCAATGCTTGTTCATAGGTTGAATAAAGCTTGTTATCTAAAACAATTAGATCTGGTTTATCATTGCCTCTGGAACATTTTAGATACATTTCATCCATAGCTTGTAAAATATTGCTAGAATTAAGATTTTGATAAGTTGATGATTGATTGCGCCAAAATTCGTTACCCGCAGTAGCACGATTAATATTACCAACAGTGCCTGTTGTTGGGTCATCTGCAACAAGTAATTTTAATCCGCCTATTGATTTACCGTCTGAACCTGTTCCGTCGCCATACATTGCTGCAGCCAATTGGTTTGACATTGTTTTTTCAGCATTTTGAATACGTTTTTCCATTAGTTCCATAACTTGTTCATGACCAGAGTTTTTAAGTAAGTCTTCTCCTGAAATTGCAACGGGAACAGCGGCTAATTTTATTGCATATTCGGCGGCGGTAAATAATTGCTTTGGACTGTAGCTAATTGTATCATAACCAGAATACCAAACCATATCACCTTCGCCATATTCTAGTTCTTCTAAAATTTTAGAACCACCACTAATTAATCTAATATTGTTTTTTTCTTTTAGTTTACGTAGCAATGCATTGTTTTTAGAAATATTATCTGCTAGCTTGGCTGTGCGTGATGCTAATGTAGTTGTAAAAATAGAATCGTAATTGCTATTTGCCATTATTATTTTCCTTTTTATGATTATTGTTGATTAAGTTCAGCAAAACGCATTTCTAATTCTTCTCGAAGCGTTAAATCTTTAGTTTCTGGAAGAGCTTTACCCTTTAGATTGAAAGCTGCTATTTTGGATTTTTGAGCATTTTTGCTTTTTAGTTCGAGAGTTTGTTGCGTTTTTTGGGCAATCAGCTTATCTCTGATTGAACGATTAGACCAAATAGCCATCTCATAAGCATCGTATAGATTTTGAGCACTACCTTTGCTGATTATGTCATAAATATCTTGAATGACATCATTATAATAGGGATGTTTTAGGTTGCCATTTTCATCTACTTCGCTAATAAAATCATTTATCTGTTTGGCTATGAGTTGTTCGCTCATTATATTTGTGAGATTATTTGATTGTCTTTGTGCTGTTGGGGTATTTTTATTTTGGTAAATTCCATAGGAATTTGCCAACATTGTAATGGTATCGTGGGGATTTTTTTCAAGCATTTCATCTATTTTGATGATGTTTTTGAGCCACTCTTGAGGTGTTTTGATACCATTTTTTTGCATATACTCAAAACGAGAATGAAAAATGTCATCAAGCCATTTATATTCTTCATTTTGAGTACGCAACTTGCTAAAACCTTTATCAACTTCTTGTTCTCGAATATGCAGATAACGCCGCCACTCGAACGGAAGCTCATTAAAAGTTTTAGCTAATTCTTTATCATAATTTTGAGGAGCAATATTAAATTCTTCTTCCTCATCAATAGATTGTTGATTTGAATTATTGTTTTCATTTGCTTCTTGGTCTTTTTTTTCATCTTCCAAGCGAGCAAAATATTCTAGTTCTTCTCTAATTTCACTCATTCCATATCCTTTTTTTATATTGTTTGATAAGCTCAGCAAAAATTTCTTTTCGCTGATTTCTTTCGTTGATTAGCTTTATATTGTTAAAATATTGTTCGGAGTAATCCGATGAAGAAGCCAAATTACTGGCTTTTAGGTAGCGGTCGATATCTTGTACAGAAGTCGCAACCGTACCGTCTGGAAGAATGACATCTTCCAGAAATTCTTTAGTAAAATAAGTCAAAGATATTGTTCCTTTATTTAAAATAACAAAACCGCTTTAGAAAAGCGGTTTTACGAAATTTAACAAATCTGTTTATTTTTATTGGCAAATATTTTTACTTTCTTTGTACGCATTATTATTTTCCTTTAGGGTATTTGCACTTTGATATTGATGATGTTTTAATAATATCTCAGCTTTCTTTATTTCATTTTGTTCTTTTTTTATCTGATAATCTTGCTCATTGCGTTGACTTTGGAGTTGTAAAGCTAACATCTGAGGATTGGTAATATTAGCTGGTTGAACATCTGGTGTGTTAAATTCGGCACTAATTTTATCGAAACAATTAGCTATAATATTTTCATATTGGCGAGCGTTTGATAAACTTGAAGTAATATTGCTTATCATTTGACGATATAAATTTAATAATGCAGGTTGTTTACTTACTACATCAAAAGCCTGAGCTATTAAATTATGAATTGTATTGATAGCATCTAAGTTATGTTTTATACTATCTTTGTCAGAAAATGTTATATCACTTTCAACTCCTAAAACCATGCCTCGCAGTTTATCTGTTTTTAGAAGTGTAACTGCTGTTATAGCCTCTGGCATTGTTCGTTCTGTTGGCGATAAAAAAGAAAGAAGTTTATCGATATCAAAATATTCGCAAATTGCTTCGGCTTTAATTTTAAAAATTTCAGCAATAAACCGCTGCATATCGTTTTGACGATCTTGATTGCGTAATGTTCCAAAGTTGGTTTTTTGAGTAACTGCTGTTGCAGTATCACCTTTGGTTGAAGTTCCACGCATTATATCAGAAACTCCTGTAATTTCATATATAGAATTAATGATATCTTGTCGACGTAAAGCCAAAGTTTGTAGTGCTGTAATATATTGCTCGATTGGCATAAAGTCGACAATATTTTTAATACCTCCAGCAGATTTTAACCTATCAAAATCAGATATACTTACTAATGTAACATCTTTATTTAGTATGTTGCCTAATTCGGGAAAAGCACTGTCATAGCATCCTGATATTTTTAGGGCTTTCATTGTTTTTTCCATACGAGATGTTATGCCATCTAATTCATCTAGCATTGGTTTTATTTGAATATAGTCTGGTACGGGAATTATGCTATCATTCGTACATGTTGCAAATAATGGTTTGGGCATGGGAAAAAATGAATTTTCATCACAATCTTTGCTAATAATCTTTAAGAAATGATGAGGGCTTTGTTTGCTTAGAAACATAATTTGAGAATTGCTCTTATCCCATATTTCGTAAATTTCTATAGACTTAGAAGATTGCTTAGAATAATCAAATAAAATCGTTTGCAAATCTTGACCAAATAGTGATGTGGCTTCAGTAAATGTCATGTAATGTTTGATAGCAAACCATGTACAATCTTCCCATATTCCAACTTTTTCAGAATCTGCTATAAAATTGATTGGATCAACATATTCACTATTAACTTGTTCATCAATTTTTAGTTCAAGCTGCTTGCCTTCACCATCGTCAATCATGCCAAAAAATGGTTTGTAGCGTTCTATTACTATTCCCATTCCACCTAGCAAAAAATCATTACGAGCATATTTTATTACACTATCAAAATCAAATTGTTCTAAATTCCAATTAAGAGCTTTTTCAATTATTTGACAAGCCATATTATGAATTAGATTGCTTGTTTTTTCTTTGCGCTCAACATAAGGTCTAGGAGGCTTAAAATATAAAAAGGGTTTTAGAGTTTCGACTGAAGCCCAAAAAATATTTTGTTTGTCTTTGACCGTTTCGTTACGATAATATTGACGAATACTTTTTAGCAAATTATGATATGGATCATAAATTTTTTCAGCATTACTAATTTTGTTAAGCCATTTTGATACTTCTGTTTCGTTATTGACTAAAAATTGTTCATTCATCTTCAAATACTCCTAAAATTGAATTTTCTCTTATAACAACAATACTGGGATCTGGGGTAGGTAAATCATCAAAAATATGAAATAGAACTTTGTCTCCAACTTTTACTGACTTTACATCTTTGCCTATACTTTCAATTCGTCCAATGTTTTGGCTGTGACGATAATCATCAAGCAAAATTATACTATTAGATGAATTTTTATCTTTGGGTGCGAGCCTGATAAAAACTCTGTCTGAGATTGGTTTTATCATTTTGTTTTTCCTTATTGTTTTTGTTACCATTTGCTTTCGTTAGAAGATGAAAAAATATCTTCGATAGATATTTGGTTTTTGTTAAAAATTTTGATTTTTCCGTTATCTGTTACAGGTTCGGCAAAAGTTAAAACAAAAGCGTCCGCTTTGTCTGGCGAACGCCCAAGTCTTTTTTTGATATCTTCTTTGCTTTCAAGAAGTAAACGACCTCTACTATCATATTTTTTATTTGCAGAACAAATATCTTCTAAAAAATCTTCATCTGGAGGAATGTGCACGGGTAATTCTTGAGTTAGCCAAATACGAGCATTATCCCACATTTCAGCTCGACGATTGACATAGCGTTCTTCAAGAATGGCTTTTGAGCCAAAATTTATGGCTCGGACAATGTGATGATATCCTCTAGAATGTAAAATATCATAAACACCAGCACCAACACCTCCTATATCAAGAAAAATTCTTACAGGAGTATAATCTTGAATTATACCCTGACAAAAATTAGCGATACTTACAACATCTTGTTTTTCTAGCACTTCAAATTTTATGCATAAACGTCCTTTGCGAAAACAAAAAACTGTTTTGTCATCACCAAATCTTGCTATATCAAGACCTATGACTAAAGGAGCATCACAATATAATATTTGGGAAGAAAAAGCTCGCCTAACATCTGATGTTGATATTAACTTTGTAGCTCCTTTAGTTAAAGGTTGTCCTAGCCAAATATGTGAATAGTCTGTAGGATTTTCTTTTTTACATTTTTCGGCTTGAAGTCTTAGTTCTTGAGGACAAAATGGATTGTCATAATAATTTACTTTGCAAACATAAGTACGTTCATCTGGCGTGGCAGCAAGCAAAATCCATAAAGCATCGTTTTCTTCTTCACGATTCATTGATATCCATATTTCAGAACCATCCTTGCGAATTGTAGGCGATAAAATATCCCATGATTTTTTGGATATGGTTTGTCCCTCTTCTATCCAAGCAATATCTACTCCTTCTAGTGATTTGATTTTTTGAATATCTTGATCTCGCAGACCTTTAAATATAAACTTTGTTCCTGTTATTTTGTTTTCGATCTTATTTTCTTGAATTTTGTAATCTTTTAGCTGGTAGAAGGATATACGATCACACAATAAACGATATACTGAATCTTTGATACTATCTTGTACTTCACGCAAACAAGCTATTAATAGTTTTTCCATGCGTCCTTTAATTAAAAGACTATCTGCAAAAGCATAAGATTTGCCACCTCCACGCCCTCCATAATAAAATTTGATTCGCTTTTTTTCAGTTAGAAGTGGGGCAAATAATGATGGAATACGAGCTGTTATTGTTTGATTGTTCATATTGAAACTCCACTATTATTTGGTAACGAATTCGACTAAAACTTTTTTTAGCTCTTCACTTAATATATTTTCGTTATTGTCTTGCCATGAATTGGGAAAATTATTTTTTAAGATAAAATCCGCTTTGTGCAAACGTACGCATTGGTCAACAAGATAAGCTTCGCATTTCTTTTTGGCTCTACGTATTAGTTCTGAAAATTCTGGAATATTTTGGTAATTATCTAAATCTTGACTAGATATTCCTAAATAATCACAAAGCCCCGTTAAATGTAACGGGGCTTGTTCGCATATTTCTATAACTTCGCCTTTTTTGGGGCTGTATATTTCCGTTCTAAAATTGGAGCGTTCTGCAAAATATTTTTCTATTTTACGTTCCATAGATGATACAGATAAATATTTGGTTGGAGATGCTAATCCCATAATATTTACTCCATATAAAAATTGATTAAGAAAGTTGTTAATAACCTAGCATTAGCAAATTATGACTGGAGGTCATCAATATTTTTAAAAGCAAAAGTGAGAAAGGTTCTGCAAACACTTTCTCACTATACTTATATTTGTATACCACCCTGACGGAATGTCAATTAGATGTAAAAAATATATTTTTACCAAAACATAAAAACTCGACCAAGAATAGGAATTTCTAAGGCTATACTGATAAGTATGTGTGTGGATAAATGTCCAAGCTTTATTTGATTAACTATATTCAAAAGCAAGAAAAATAATGCATAAATTTCTATTAAATCCATATTTTTAATCCTTTTATTTAATCTTACGAATAAAGTTGTATAATATTTTTTTATTATTGTAAAGTTTAAATTATAAAATTTTACTATTTTCAACTTTTGGTTGTGTTAACTAATATTCTATCAAGACCTCGGCATAAGTCTATGCGACACATATAATAAAAATAGGCTCGTTGCCTTTCGCTAGTGTTTAGCGGAGGAATCGGATCTTTTTCTTCAATACATATTTGCCTAACGATTGGCCAAAATTCTGCGGGAATGGATTTGATTGCTTGTTGATAACGTTTTTTAGCATCTAAAATAGCAAAGCTTTCATTGTTATAATTGTTATCTATTTTGTCATTTATAATATGACTAGAATGAAGATTTGCCCGATTTATTATATGAAAATCTAAAGCTAACTTTAGTCCTGCTTTTAATCTATCTTCGCTATTGTAGTTGGAATTATTTAGCTCTAACCAGCCTTTATTATACCAAATTTCTATGAGGCTTTGTTTATATATCGTACCATTTTTTTTAATAAACCCTCTATTAATTACATCTTTTTTGTTAATATATTTGGTTTGCGTCATTATTGCCTCATTTGTAATAATTTATATTGTATAAATACAATACCGTTTTATTTAATGTCAATGTAAATTTAAAAAAATTTTTAAAATCTGTTTACAAAGTTGTAAAAATGCAATAATATTTGGTGAGTTTGTAGTGGTTGGGAGAATAGTATTATGGACAGACAACAACAAGTTAGAGATTTTTTAGAAAATACGATAAAAGAAAAAGGATTTAGTCTTAATTCTCTTTCGTTAAAAATTGGAAAAAACTCAACATATTTGTTTCATTTTATAAAACGTAATTCTCCTCGCCGACTGGATGAAACAGCTAGACGACAACTAGCTCAAATATTAAACGTGGCAGAACAAGACTTGTGTGATTTTACTTTGCCAACAAGTGTTATACCAGACAAACTTAATACTCTTTCTAACTTTTTTGGTTTTGGTAAAAATCAAACTAACGACCTAGTCTCAATAGATGTTTTGGATATGGCTGGACCATATAAGGGGCGATTTGAGCAAATCAAAAAAAACATTATTGGTAAACACTTTTTAAGCAAAGATTTGTTGACAGAATATAGTTCTGCTCAACCAGAAGATTTAAAAATTGTAAAAGCTATTGGCGATGCTATGTCGCCAACTATTACTTCAGGAGACTTGTTGTGGGTTGATTTGTCATATAATGTTCCGTCATCTGATGGTATATATGTATTGAATACTAACGGTGATACAGTTATTCGTAGATTACAGATTAATCCCTTTGATAGCTCAATAGAAGTTTCGGCTGATAATAAGACTTATAAATCTTATAATATTAGCGATTGTAAAAATTTGAATATCTGCGGCAAAGTAATTTCAATAACTCATAAAATAGGCTAGCACCACTTATCCACTAACTTTGTAAAAAAACAATATCATTATTGACTAATCTTTTTCTGCATCCTATTTATTGTATAATTACAACACAAAAGGATGTAGTGATGAGTGACCAGCATATAAAACAAGTAATTGATGCAGTATTTTTTCATTTTGAGGAAAATATTTTTGTTAATAACGGGGTTTGGCCACGAAGGGTCAATCTAGTATTTGCATTTTTGGATTATATTGAAACAATGAAAGATGAAGAAATAGCTTTCTATTTGGAAAATAATGATAAAAATTCTATTGATAGGTTTAGATTTCTAGTAAAACAGGGAACTGAAGTTTGGCTGAAACAAAATATGAAAACCTTAGTTATTTAGTTTAGCGAGCTTTACCAATGGATGATTTTACTTTTATCTTTTTTATTTTTTCATCGTCTAGTTCTTCGCCTGTTTTGGCAACTTTTTTTGCTACTTTCTTCTGTATTTTGGTACCACGTAGTTTTTCAAGCTGACGTTTGTTGCGTAATTGTTTATCTGTTTGTTCTTTTTGTTGGCGGCGGTGATTTTGTTTGTGAACATTGATATGTTGAGATAGCTCATTTTGTTTGGCAGCCTTTAGCAAAAGCTCTATAGCTTCATCTTGCTTAGCTTTAGCATCAATATTTTGATAATAATCTTGACTTTGTTTATCAATTGATATTGCCGTTATTTCTACCTTGCCCTGAGATAAGTTACGTTCGTCTGTTTTACCTCCTAAATAGTCTTTTTCTCCCTTACAAACAATACCTGTTTTACTATCTAGAATATCATCTACGACTTTTTGCTTGCTTTGCCCACTTAATATTTGCTGTTTTTTGCGATAGAGCAAAAGAATAGTTATGATTGTTAGAAAAAAGATTATGAGTAAAATTTTTGTCATATTTTACCTTATTGGTTTTGCCAACCTTTAGCTGCTAAATTTATTGCATCTGAATAGTTTGTTTTTAAGTTTTGAGGATAAGCAATATTACCACAAACAACTTTTTTTCCTGCTTGAATAATTTCAGGAATTTCCCAAACTTTATTCTCTAATCTATATCTTGCTAAATCAGCAAAAAGTCTAGCTTCCATATAATCCCCAAAGCTAGAATTACGAATTGTTGGTGTTCGACTTAAACGGGCTCGAAACTGTAAAAATTGCTGCTGATGTTCCGGTAAAACATAGGCCTTGCCCGTCAATAAATCTGTAAAACTTTGTTTAACAACTGGATTTTTCCAACCACCGCCAAACAAAATTATTTGATTTGGAATTTCTATATTATCGGGAATTAATGTTAAAGCTTGTGCTGCGATATATGCAGCAAAATATTCAAAAGTGTGAACTATATTTTCAAATTTTAGTCCCTTTTCCTCAACATATTTAAATATTTCATTTTTACGATAATAAGCTGGATCGCCTGATTTTGGTAAAGGTGTCTCATAATAGTTACGACCAAAATTAAATAATTCTTGCAACAATTCTTTATCTAGCTCGCCTTTACTACCGAACATTCCATCTTTGTCAAAAGCTTCGTTAGTATGTTGACGAATATAGTTGTCAGTATATTCATTAAAAGGACCTGCATCTGCACCAATTTGGGCAACGCCATTAGTGATAATAGCAAAATTTGATGTGTTACCACCATTATAATAACAACCATCACCCTCTGTCGCTGAAATATGTGCATTGTGTGGAGGAACAAGAGGTGCTCCGTCAAAACCAGCCATAAGTGGAGCAGAACGAAAATCATAGACTACAGGAATACCTGTTAAATCTGCAAGCATTTGTCCTGAACCTATTTGCAAGGTATAAGGTAACGTATTATCTTGCCTAGCTTTTGATGGAGGATTGTGATCTAGTGTTTTGCCATGAAATCCTATGGCATCTATTGTATTTTTATCAATATTATTTTGTTGGCACATTTCATTGATACAATCAGCAATTTGGATTATATAATCATCATGTATACTCTTAAAATCAGCCAAATTTTCAATTTCAGATTTGGTCTTATTGAAAACTAAAGAACGTAAATTTTCGATTTTGGTTTGCATATCC
The DNA here is from genome assembly GCA_015062235.1 of Alphaproteobacteria bacterium. GTDB lineage: Bacteria > Pseudomonadota > Alphaproteobacteria > RF32 > CAG-239 > CAZU01. The sequence continues at coordinate 246,018 of SUUZ01000002.1, forward strand.
TTGCTATATGGCTTGGTATAGCTACAAATATCGTGCATTATATCGCCGTCAAATTCGGTTAGCACTAGATCAATTGCATCCATAGAATTGCCAGTCATATTGCCTATTATACGATATTTGGTCATAATTTTTCCTGTTTTTTATTAGCACTTTTGTAATAGGCTATAGCACATTTACTTAAATTTGATTAACACCCAAAAAAACACAAAAAAGCCCCGCTTTTTTGTAATATGCAGGGCTTTATCGGTTGTTAGAGAGCTGGCACTAATGCATCAATGGAACATCTTACACAAGTTTGACCTACACCAACATTACATTCATTATAAGTACCACAACGATAACAAGCTGTACCATCAGAAGCTCGGGTACCATCATAATATCTTCCATATGTACAATCACACAATTCATCAGCTCCTGATTTATAATATCCACTTGGACAAGTTGTTGCAGAAG
>SUUZ01000005.1 GCA_015062235.1 Alphaproteobacteria bacterium
CAAGTAAGATGGCTAATTTCATTCGCTAACGCTCATTCAAGCCATGACATTTTCTGGATAGTCATATCCTGACAAACGTTAGTTTAAGTAATAACTTTTGTATAGTCTTTAAACTCATATAAAAGAAAAATTAATCACTTTATGTTTAGACTATGTTTAACATGAATAAGATAGTTAGGAAAAATTATGCGCAAGGCTTCAGAAATAGCAGAAATTTTACTCACTTACATATCTGTATTGCTTGGTGTAATTGCTGTACACGTTTTTTGTCATTATGGCAAAATCTCAATGGAGCAAGTGTTTTTTATTGACGAAACTATCTTGCAAATGACTTGGGTAAAACAAATTGTTTTATTTATAATAATAACATCGCTTATTTTGACATTTGCTATTTTATTGTTACCATCGAAAAAATTGAAAATTGCTTTATCATTAGTTTCAGTATCGTTTTTTGTCTTTGTTTTTAGTGTGTATGAGTATATTAGATATAATATTTCTTATTCTACATTTTATGAAGATGAATACAAATCGATTTCACCTAAAGACATATCTTTTCCTGAAAATAAAAGAAACCTTATACTTATATATCTTGAGAGTATGGAACAAGACTATGTCGGACAAAATATAAAACCTTATCTAGATTCTTTGCAAAATAATAATACAAGTTTTTTAGGCTTTAAACAACTAGATAGTGCTAACATGACTATAGGAGCACAGTTTGCTAGTTTGTGTGGATTACCCCTTAAAAAAGTTGCTTCTAATAAAGACTTATTAAATTTTATGCCAACAGTTGTTTGTGTACTTGATATTTTAAAACAGGCTGGTTATAATTTAAGTTATTTAAAGGCCGCTGACACAGCTTTTTCTGGGGCTAAACTTTTTGCTGAACAACATTCTTTCGACAATATCAAAGGCTATGATGAACTGTCGCCCACCCTAAAAGAAAAGTTTGGTAATGTTGATGGAAACTTATTTGGCGGACTACGTGATAAAATGTTATTTGAAGCTGCTAAAAGTGAGCTTAAAAAAATACAACAGCCTTTCATGCTTAGTTTAACGACTTTAGATATGCATCATTCGCCAGAATATTTTGTAGATGAAACTTGTCAAAAAACTTTTGGCGATATTCGCGATGCGGTTCGTTGTGTTGATAACAATGTAAAACAATTTATGGAATGGCTACAACAGCAAGATTTTTTTGATAATACTACTATAATTTTAGTTGGTGATCATATTGGCCATGTTGGACCATCAATGTATCCTCGTAAGGCGGCTGTTTTTAATACAATAATTAATAATGTAAACGGATTAAGCAAAGAAAATCATGCTTGGTCCACCTATGATTTGGCACCAACAATATTACAAGCGATAGGAATCGATGTTCCTTATTTGGGAATTGGGCGTTCACTATTCAAAAGTGATAAAACGTTGCTTGAAAAATATGCTAACAATTTCAATTTTATGCTGATGGCAAAAAATCGTATGTATAACGATTTTGACCAAAAATTTGATATTGATCTTTCGTTTAGACCTTACTCATTAGGTACAGTTTTAACTAACCAACAAACTGCTGACTATATTGATATAGGTAACAATACTTTTTGTTATAATACAACAATAATGTCGCTGGATATTGGCAAAAACACTAAAGACAACATGGAATTAGAAACAAATATTTTAAGTCTTGCGGAAACTTTTGATATTGTACTTAATGGTCATATAATTTTTTCTAATAAAGAGCTGAAGCCTCAAAAACGAAAACTAAATATTCCTATAAATAAGGAATGGATAGAAGATGATGGTAAAGTGGTTATTGAGGTCAATTTTACACAATATAATCGTAACCGCCCCGCAGGAATATGTTTTGATAATTTTGTTTTGAAATAGAAAAAGGGATGATACTAAAAAAAGTATCATCCCTTCGAAAAAAGTTTTTATTTTAGAAGCTCCAGTGGAAACCTGCGGTTACACAGCCATCAAGACCATGTAGAGCAGAAGTTTCTCCTGTCATCTCATCAAATGATGAGCTGAAACCTGTGTGGTAACCTACCTTGCCGTTAAGTTCGATATTGAATCGACCCAAATTGAAGGTAACCCCCACAGAAGCTCGCCCAAATACACCAAGCATTGTCGCGTGATGACGGTAGTCATAGCTGAAGTTGTCAGCTGTGGCACTAATGGTACGACCGTACTCACCAATACCAACTTCACCACCAAAGTTAATCAAGACAACACTTTTAGCAGCATTGGGCATAATTTGGTAGCCTGCTTTGCCATAAATGGCGTTAGTTGATTGACCAACAGACGGAAAAGCCTGCTCAATACCAAAACCAAATGTACGAGCTCCATAATAGCCTGTACGCTTGAAATGATACATATCAAAACCAACTAATGCTCCTTTATGAGGTGCAAAACTGTAACCTGCGTATGTTCCTGCAAGCCAACAATTGTCACCAGACTTTTGGGCTTCACTAAAAATATTGAAGCTCAAGTTAAGTCCAACTGACCATTTGTCAGTATAGAACTCTGTCGGTGTTGTTGACCAACCTTCAGGCTCGTTGTACAATACATTATCTGTATTGTTGAACGCATGCAAATAGCGTGCAAACACACTAAGAGAAACTTTCTTACCAAGCTTGAAGTTTAGGTTTGCCTGCGCACCTGCAGCGAATCGCCAATGCGTATAATAATGGTTCACACCATAATTACCGCTAGGATGAGATGTTGATGCGAAGCTAGGCATTTGGGTCATTCCAACAATACCATCAATCCCGAAAGAGACAGCATTGCCAAAACGAATACCTATAACACCTGCTACATCAGCCATAGATCCCCAATTGGACGAATAATCGATGAAGCTTTGTCCACCAACTCGCCAAGCGAAGTTCTTGGTTGGTGTAAACACTTCGGTTGCCTGAAGATTGATGCCATAAGATGCATTACCTTCAAAACCAGTATAGTGTCCTCCAACCTCTACCTCGGTATGAGTGCGATCAGGATTGGTAAAATGCAGATTACGATTGTTCTCATATTTTACGCCTCGTGAAGTAGTCGTCTGAGGTATGGTATCAGCTGTAACGCTTGATGCCATTGCATTAAAAGTTGAGAATATTGCTACTGCTAAAACTGCTAAATTTTTGAAATTTTTATTCATACCCTAAGATTTTAGAAGCTTAATAAGATTTCTATTTCAAACAATTGGCTCGACACAGGCACGCCGCAACATCCTTGATGAAGCAGGGAGCTATAGCAAACGCTCAACACTTACTGTAATGCACATCTCTGCCATTACTCCTGTATTTGTCTTGCCAATTGTTTTGAAAAATCTTTCTTACTAAGGTGCACCCAAAATCTTGGGCGCGATTAATTAATTTTGTGAAGCAAAGTAATGTGTATTACCGTTCACTGTTACACTCCAAACATTGTTGTCCAATGTTACGGTGTGAATTGGATTGCGGAAACCCTGACCATTTAATGTAGCCTCAGCATAACCGAGTGCTAAAGCAGGCTGCCCATCCAAAGTGTAGTACCAAATTACCCACTCTGTAGGAGCTCCACTATCCGTAATGTGTGTAGCTTCTACTGTGCCAAGGTGGTATTGACCCTGGTAGTAATACCACGCATAAGTTCCCTCAACAGAAGTTGTGGTAACGGTTCCGTTATTTACATTTGAGCCAAGCTCAAATGAATAAACAGTTCCATCTGCTCTGCGTGCATGAACACCTACACCCATAAGTTGACGACCATTATAGTGGTCTGTTACAACGATGCTAACAACATCACCAGGGATGATGTTAACAACTTGCAATTCAACAGGGACAGTAGCTGTTGCAACAACGTTGCCATTATGTGCAAAACGAATAACCGCCTGATCTGCTGAGATAATCTCAATAGATTTAGCTGTTACTGCACACTGAGGAGCTTCGTTACGGTAGTCAGTACCATCAAACATAATCGCTGATATTTCACGATTTACAAAGTTGATAGTAACATTTCTACCTGCAATAACAGCTGTACCATTGGTGAACTCTGCAGATACACCAATAATATCAGCTGCCGAGTTTACAGTAAACATAGGCATTGAATAGTTAAAGTTGTTGGTAACAGTATAATCTACTGTTACAGCAGCATCTTCACTACCATCGCTATACTGCTTAACAAAGCTAGCCTCATTGTTACAAACAACGCTGATACCGCTGCCCGATACAGATGCATTCTGAACGAAGTTTCTGTGAACAAAATTACGAAGAATGTTAACCAATGTAACCTCTTCAGAAATTGCTACAGAAATTGTTGCTGTTGCATTATCATCAGCATTATCGTCATAGAAAACGATAGTTGCCTCAGATGCGCTGTTGATAGTGATAGTACGAGCCTTTGCCTTGCAAGGAGTTATTTCACTTGCATAGTCAACATCATTATGCTTAACTTCACCAACAACTGCAGACGACACCCACTCAATCCTGATGTTTGTGCCCTCAATGTTTGCAACACCATTAACAACATTATAAGTTTGACCTATTACGTTATTAATATTTTCAACCTCAATTGCTGGAACAGAAAGATTGAACGTGTTGTTAACATTGTAGTTTACTTCTTCCACATTGTGCTCAGTATTGTCTGTCCAGATGTCTTTGAAATTTGCAACATTGTTGCAAACAACAATAATCTGACCATTGACATTTTGAGCATTACGTACGAAGTGTAAATGATCGTAAGACCATACAGTGTGGTCAAACTCAGGTTCTGGAGCTACGTAACCCTCATCTACTACAAACACCTGCACAGCAGAAGCAAGATTATACTCGCTCTCGCTGATAAGGGTATAAGCAGTTTCTGATACCTCGTAGAAACCATCATTGTTGTTAACATCAACAACATTGTGCTTGCCGACAACAGTCAAGGCCTCAAGACATGGAAGATTTTGATAAATCTTACCGTCTGCCTTAAAGCTTGCCTTAAGACCATCAATAGTCAAAATATTAGTCTTATCGTAATTATACTTAAAACTAACATTTACATTTGCGGCCTTACCTTCTGCAAGATCATCAATAGCAACAAAGCTTTCAACACCTTCTGCATAGATGGTGTCTTGAGCTGACATGCTGATAGCAACATAACCATACTCAGACTCTCCGTTTTCACGAACAAACTCAGCAGGAATGCTGTCATTTTCAACATCGCCCATAGGCTTCCATCCGATGATAGGACTTGTTGGGGTTACAGGGTTTTCAGGTTCTTCATAGATTCCCCATGCTTCATCTTTTGAACAGCTTGTTGTAATTGCCATTACAGCTACCATTGCGATAAACATCGCGTACATTTTTTTTGCCATATTTATAAATTTTTAATTAATTAATATTCTTTTTTTATGCACACGCTAGTACATCTGAATATAGCAAAATGATCTCCACAAAAACGGTATAATATCATTTTACATTCAGCAAACTTAATTTACCTAAAATCTATGAATGATGAAAAAATTTTTCAAAAAATATAGAAATCTTCATAAAGATAGAACGCTATCTATCTGAAATAAAAACTCTTTTATGTTTTAGAATAGTTCTTCAATAGTAGAATAAAGGTAATACTTGTGCAATTTTAGTTATAGCATATTTTGTGCATTTGTGCAAGTTTTTTTGACAAAAAAAATTACTCTACGCCTTGTTTCTGCTTTGGAAATTAATTTTTATTAAACTTTGCTTTATTATACACTTAAGCAACTTTTTGTTGTGTATTGACAAAATAATCTCAGCAAGGTAGTATTGGGGCGGAATATAAAAAGGATGTATTGATATGATCCCTCTCGTGCGTCGTGTTATTAGAGTTAATGAAAGTAAGACATCGGTAAGACTTAGTTCTTTTGAATGGCAAGCATTTGATGATTTATGCGCTAAAGAGCATATATCTCGTACTTCATTAATTAATCTTTTGGCTAAGGCTGTAACCGAGTATCAGAATTTGACAGCTGTTATTCGTATTTTTACGCTGATTTATTATGTTGCACTATCCAGTGATAGTTCTAAAGCTAAACGACGCACTCCCGATTTGAGTAACATTTTTAATATTATCGGGCAAATGAGATAGTTTTAATATCAAATTTTTGTAAAAAATTGTTTTTGATTAACCTTTCAATAATATTTAAGTGCTAGAGTATGGGTAAAGTTGATAAACTCTATCAGGAGAAATGTTTATGAAAAAAGGTTTAGTATTAGCCTGCTCAGTTTTAGCAATGATGCTTATGTTGAGTTCGATGGCAGAAGCTAGAGATGGTTTTTATTTGACAGCTCGTGGAGGTATGGCGTGGAATCATCTTAACTCTAAAGAAGATTCTGTAACAACGGCTGGCGTTAGTGATTTAGATAGTGTTAGTGTATTTGGCGGTGCGATTGGTTATAAATACAAATATTTTCGTGGTGAGTTAGAATATGTTTCGCGAGAAGATGCTGAAGAGGATATTAAAAGTGGAACGGCAATTACGTCTACGATGACTCTTTCGTCTACGTCTTATATGTTTAACCTTTATTTTGATTTGATGCCTAATTATTGGATAAGTCCTTATATTGGCGCTGGTATAGGTTTTTCAGAAATTGAGTTAAATAATGATAACGTTGCAGTAGCGTATCCTGACGAGAACTATGAAGACACAAAGTTCTCTTGGCAAATGGGTGCTGGTTTAACAATCAGAATTAATAGATGTCTTAATATTGATGGTGGGTATCGCTATTATACTTTGGGTAAAATTGAAGGTGCTGAAGTTAATACTCATGAATGGTATGCTGGTATAAGATTTACTTTCTAAAAATTATTTTAACTAACTCCAAATGAAAAATCCCTCAAATTTTTGTTTGAGGGATTTTTTTGGTTTTATTCATTACCTAAGTAACCATCAACCTTTGTAGTAAAATATTCATTGAAGCCTGTTGGATTAGGTGTCATATCTTGTAAACCTTCAATCTTTTGATAACCAATTTCATCACCATTTTGAATATCAACCATTACAACCTCTAGCGGATTTGATAATGCATATTCTTCAATAAATCCCGAATTACTGTCTTCACCATAATTTATAAGATAAAAAGCATAGTTGTTAAGGTAGTTTTGATTATAAACATCTTCTATCATTTCAATAGCTTGAGGGCAATTGGGACATGGTTCGTTATTAAAAAAAACATATATAATTGATTTATCTGGGTTTTGGTTTTCATTTTGAAAATATTGTTCCTCAACCTCTGTTTGCAACATTTTGTTTTCTTGCGCAATTGCTATTGTACAAATAGCAAAAAGTCCCAGAATAAAAGCAAAATATTTCATTTTCTTTCTCCTCTTGATTGTACATTTTGCTTTGATATAAGAACTAAATTTAATTTTTAAATATTTATAAACATATATTTTATTTTTGCTTCAAAATAATGATATATTAAAGTAAATTGTCACCGTGATTAATTTGTAAGGAATCAAAAATAAAATGGGTATTGCTTTAGTATTAGAAGGTGGAGCTAAAAGAGGAATTTATACCGCTGGAATATTAGATGTTTTGTTGGAAAACAATATCTTTGTTGATGTTGTGTTGGGCGTTTCAGCTGGAGCAATTCATGGCTGTACCTATGTAGCTAAGCAAAAAGGACGCTCTATTAGATATAATCTTAAGTATGGTAATGATTCTCGTTTTATGAGTATCAAAAATTGGATTAAAACAGGTAATGTTGTTGATACGGATTTTTGTTATAGAGAATTACCTGAAATTTTGGATCCTTTTGATCATCACGCTTTTGAAAATTCTGAAATTAAATTTTTTGCTGTGTGCTCAAATATCGAAACAGGAAAAGCTGAATACATTCAGTGTAAAGAACTTAGACAAGAAAGTGGCATAAACTATATCAGAGCCTCCGCATCGTTACCTTTCTTTTCGCAAATTGTTAAAATTGATAATAAAAAATTTTTAGATGGTGGAATTTGTGATAGTATACCTCTTAAAGCAGCTCAAAACTTGGGTTATGATAAAAATATTGTCATTTTGACACGCCCTGAAGGGTATCGCAAACAAGCTTCTAAAAGTGGCTGGATTGCAAAAATTATTTATCGTAAATTCCCGAAATTTATTGAAGCAATTGTTAGTCGGCATAAAATGTATAACGAAGAACTTGACTATGTAGTTAGTGAAGAAAAAAAAGGAAATACTATTGTTTTACGACCATCTAAAAACATTAAAATAGGTCGTATGGAGCAAAATCTGGATATAGTTAAAGCAATGTATGATCTAGGAAGAAGTGACGCCTTAGCTATCTTGGATAAAATTAAAAATTTTATAGCTTAAAGTTATAATTGCTCTAACGTCCATTCACCATTTTCGTAGATAAGATGAAAAAGGGCTGTATTTGGCATTTTATGTGGACCATAACCAAATTTATATAGAAAATAACGCATAGATCCGCTATGAGACGCCACTCCTATAATTTTTTGTGGTACAGATAGTAACTTTTCTATACCTCTACTCATTCTTTGTTGCATTTCTTGTTTACTTTCTCCACCTGGCCAACGAGTTTCCATGTTCATGTCATCACTGTACCAAGCATCCCAAATATCTGGATATTTAGTAGCTATATCTTTTTTATACATTCCTTCACAAACACCTAAACACCCTTCTGTAAATTCAGACATAGTAATTATCTTAACGTTACATTTAGCGGCTACTACTTCTGCTGTTTGATAGGCTCGTTTTAATGGTGATGAATAAATAATTTCAATACCTTTATATTGTAGCCTATCAGCTAAAGTTTTTGCTTGAAATAACCCTGTTTGATTTAATGGAAAATCAACCCCACATCCTTGCCAACGCCCTGCCAAATTTTCATCTGTCTCACCATGACGAAAAATATAAAAATCTTTACGCATTGCACTTTACCTCTTCAATTATAACATTAGGAAATAGCTTTTGAGCAACTTCTTGATAGTGACTATTATATTTACTAACCCAAACCTTTAACTCTTTATTACGGCTAAGACATATATCAATCTCAAAATGCCTTGTCAGATAATCTTTTAATTTAGCTCCCATTAGCTCATCTTGAGAAACTATTTTAACTCTTTCTGGTAGATATTTGTGAAAAGATGATTTCAACAAAGGATAGTGTGTACAACCGAGAATTAGCGAATCAATACTTTTAAATTCAGAAGAATATTTTTTTGCAGCTAAATCTGCCGCTGTAAAATTATTACTCTCTATTAAAGGAACTAAATCTGGGGCAGCTATCTCAACAACCTCTAAACTAGGTTTTAATTTATGTAATTCTTCACGATAAATATGAGAATCAACCGTAGCATTTGTTGCTAAAACACCAACTACGGTTGTATCGTCTGTTAGTGCCTCCTCTACAGTTGGAATTACAACACCTAAAACTTTTACATCTGGGGCATAATAGGGAATAAAATTTTGTTGCAGGAATCTTAAAGCTATTGATGTTGCTGTATTACATGCAATTATTATAATTTCACAATTTTGTGAAATTAAAAACTTCATAGCATCAATAGTATAAGATAAAATTTGTTTAGCGTTTTTGTCACCATATGGGAGATTTGCTGTATCGCCATAATAAACATAATCATATTCAGGTAATGTAGAAACAAATGCCTTGGTAATAACTAAACCACCAAGACCAGAGTCAAAAACGCCTATTTTCATTGGATAAACTACCTAATAAAATGGTGGGAGTGGTAGGACTCGAACCTACGACCTCTACGATGTCAACGTAACGCTCTAACCACCTGAGCTACACACCCATCTTATAAAATAGAGTTACTTAATAATATAGCTTTCAGCCAATTGCAAGCTTTTTTTACAACTATTAGCGAATATTTAAGCTTTCGAAATATATACTCTATGAAAGTAGCTACATACAAGGAATTTTTAATGACTGAAAAAATTTTGGATTTTCGCGTCAATTACAATGGTCTTAAAATTTTTGATGAATTTAATACTAAAGATTTTAAGTTTCCTATCGTGTTATCTTCACCTCACGCGGGAAATCTTTTCCCTAAAGAGTTTTTAGAAAACTCTGTTCTCACAAAAAGTGAACTTAGATCCTCTGAAGATAGCTTTGTAACTGAATTAGTAAAAGAAGCTAGTAATGCTGGAATCCCACTTTTAAGCCTTAATATTTCTCGTACATTTATAGATGTTAATCGTGATAAAATTGAACTAGATGAGACAATGTTTTTTGATGCGCCAAAAAATAACGATATAAATTCAAGGCGTTGTCGTGTTGGCTTGGGTGTTTTGCATCGAGTAGTTTATCATAACAAAAATATATATGACGGTCTTTTAAGTTATAAGGAGGCTTTGGAGCGAATTAATAATGTTTATGATCCTTATCATAAAAGATTAAAACAATTGGTAGATAAATGTGTTCGTAAATTTGGTTTTTGTTTATTGCTTGACTGCCATTCAATGCCTTCTATGATTTGTAATATCATGAACGAATCTAAAGCTTTGGATTTTTGTATCTGTAATCTATTTGATGAAAGCTGCCCTACCGAAATATCTCAAAATCTTTATAATAGCCTTGCTAATCAAGATATTAGAGTTGAATTCAATAAACCTTATGCGGGAGCTTTTATAACTTTTAATTACTGCCAACCGCGCAAAAATATCTATACACTACAGTTGGAAATTAATCGAAGCATCTATATGGACGAACAAACACATGATAAAAACATTGATTTTCAATCTGTTGCACACCACATTAGTCAATCAATAATATCTCTGGGTAATTTTTTACTGGATTTTAAAAAATAATTGTGTTATAACCCCCTCTTGAATGTTAACAATTCATTAATAAATGTATTTGGTGAATTGTTTGTTTTTGTCTTTTGAAAGATAAAAACTTGGCTAACTTAACCTTAAGTTTTGAATATTAGGAAATAGTTATTAGCCGTTAAGCAAGTTGAAATTGGCATATTTGTTGCATGAGGGATACTTGTGGCGAACTTAAGGGAACAGAGGGATGCGACTTTTCGTATCAAGATTTTTGATGTTTTTGTTATTCTTGCTGATGTTTTTTCAGCCAGTAGAAGCTTCTGAATACCCTAAATATGCTAATACAGAAGAAGTTTGTACCGTTGCCGCACAGCAATTTGAAAATAAATACCAAATCAAAAAACACCTTCTTACAACAATCACTAATGTTGAGTCAGGACGTTGGAATCAGAAAAAGCAACGTAATATTGCTTGGCCTTGGACTATTAATGCACAAGGTAAAGGGCGTTTTTTTGCTACAAAGCAACAAGCTATTGCTGAGGTTAGACGACTACAAGCACAAGGTGTTAAAAGTATTGATGTTGGATGCATGCAAATTAACCTTGCTTATCATCCTGATGCTTTTGAAAACTTAGAAGAAGCTTTTAATCCTTATAAAAACGTGGAATATGGCGCAAAATTTTTAACAAAGTTATATAAACAGAAAGGTAACGACTGGAATAAGGCTGCCACAGCTTATCACTCTAATTTACCACAAAAGGCAAAAAAATATGCGCATAAATTATCAAAAGTGTATAAAGGGATTGTTCAAGCTAGTCTTGAAGTAAAATCTGTTAATAAAAATATTGGTGAAACAAAAAAGCTTGAAAAGAATAAAGTTTTTGCTAAAAACAAGCTAAAGATTGAAGCTAAAGTTGAAAGATCTGCTCGTGAATGGCGCGAGGCTAAATTAGCTGAATATCGATTAAAAAAGGCAAGACAACTTTAATTTTTAAGGTTTTTAATGATTAGTTTTATGCAGAACTCTGGTTTGTATTGGTGTCCATTAGGCGGCAATAATATTGACCAAATTAGCGGACACTGTTATCAATATACTGGTGTTCTGCAAGAAAAAAATAGAGCCAAATATTCCACTATCCTAGTTGATTTAGGTAAATTTGATAATCATCAGGCTTTAGGAATAAAAAACTCTGTTGCTGCTGTTTCAGACATTAGAAACGTCTTACAGAAAAAAGAATTAAATCTAAAAGGGTTATTTTTAACACATTCACATCCTGATCATTTAAACGGTATAGTTCATTATATCCGAGCAGGGTATAAACTGCCAACTATTTATGGTGGTAGATATACTAAATTTATTTTAGAGGACTTGTATTCTCATTATCAAATAGGTAAAACAAAACAACCTACCTTCATTATTATAAATGATGGAGATAGAATAAAGTGCGGGAACATTGAAATTGAGGTTCTAAGCTCTTCACATACTTGCTTTGATGCTTTTGGCTTTATAATTAGCAATGGAACAACATCGGTTTATCATAGTGGTGATATGAAAATCGACCAAACAACCTACTTTCGAAAACCAACAAATTTAAAGACGTTAGCGTCTCGGAAAAATAAAATTAATTATGTAGTTGGTGATTTTTATGGTATTGATAATGATGGCATGGCCTGGCGGGAAGCCGATGTATTAAAAACATTAGTAAAAATAATAAAAAAATCACGTAAAAAGAAAATATTTCTCCCTGTATATCCAACTCATGCTGAAATGTATATTTTAGCTTTTCTTGCTGCATTAAAATTAAAGAAAAACGTTGTATTCTATGGTGATGATGACTTTTATACCTATCTTAATATGATAAAAAATTATGGAATAAATTTTGAAAAAATAGCAAAAAACAGAATAAAAATTGTTGAAGGTGTTCCTGATAATATTGATGATTTGGATAATAATTTTGTTGTTATTGGAGCTTTTAATGATATTGGAAATTGGTTTAAAGCATGTTCGAAAGATTCTTTTGCGCTAATTACTGCCACTACTTATTTTAATCCTTTGAAAGGGCAAATGAATGCTCGTAATATTAGATTTATTACACTAGAAGATTACCCTATATTACAAGGAGCTGGGCATGCTTTTTTAGGAGATTGGGAATATATCTTAAAAATTTTACCCAATTCTATATATATCCCAACACACTGTCCTTATTTTATAGCAGAAGGTTTTAAAAAGTTAGCAAAAGAAATCGGATTTACTATGATTGATCCTACTCCCAAAAATAATTATCTTTTTAAACTTTATGGTAATCAATATCAATTATTATCTAGTCAACCTGCAACCTGGTTAGTTGTTAAAAATGATACTAGCTTTACTGAAGTCTGGCAGAAGGCTACTTCAGGACTTGGTTTTTTAAAAAGAACATGCAGCCGCCGAAGAACACAACAAAAATTTAATATGATGCTTTGTCAACGGAGAAAATAGATGGCGATTATGAAGTATAAAAAACAGTATAATGTGCGTTCTTATGAGTGTGATCGTAATAATAATTTACGTATTTTGACTTTAATGAATATATTGCAAGATATTGCTGATGATAACGCAGCCTCTTTAGGTTTTGGACTTGATTTTTGCATTCAAAACGGAATGACGTGGGTCGGTTCAAATTATATTTTAGAAATTGAGCGCCTCCCAAAGATACATGAAAATATTGTTATTGAAACTTGGCCATCTGCAAAAAATAAACTATCTGCCTATCGTGACTTTGAAATTTTTGGAGAAGATGGAACATCTATTATTAGGGCAACGAGTCAATGGATTTTGATAAATATAGAAAAAAAACGCCCCGTTTCTGTTTTGGATAACTTGCCCATTCAAGACGTTGTTAATGAACGAGCTGTAAATACTGATTTTCCAAAGATGGAAAGTATTGAAAGAATAGATAATAGATTTAAGTTCAGAGTACGATTTGATGATATAGATTTAAATAAACATATAAATAATGCTGTTTATATTTTATGGGCAACCGAAGCTGTAGAACCAGATTTTCGATTAAATCATAATCCTGCTAAAATCAGTATAAATTTTCGTAAAGAAGGTTATATGGGCGAAAAAATAGCGGTTTTAACGCAAATGGATGGTAACATATCAACTCATAGTATTAAAACCTATGATTCTGATAATGAACGAGAACTTGCTCGTGCAACAATAGAATGGAAATAATATTTTAAGAGCCACTATAAAAAATAGTGGCTCTTAAGAATCATTTTTTATAATCCTTGGCTTTTCTAAGTATTTTTTCTAACTTAGGATGCCATTCTTGCGAAGGTTCATACAGTAGCATTCTCAGCTCTGCAACCTCTTCGTCGTCAGCAAACATTAGCCAATCATCGGCGTTTTGATACAATAGATTAATTTTTTGAGCTATCTCTAGACCTATAATTTGTTTAGATAGAAGCCTATATACTTTGTAACCTTTTACAGCGTATATATAAGCAACAGAACTTAATACAACCCAAAAAAATCCCAAAAAACCGAACAACAAATTTCCTGTAACAAAACAAAAAACTGTGATGGGTAATGCAATAATCATTATAATCCCAAAAACGATAGTTTTCTTACTAAATTCTCTCATAATATTAAAAGGTTAATGTTAAACTTTGTTTTCTGATCAATGACTAATTAGTTTGTAAAATTAATAGTTTTTTTCATAAGTATAAATATATTAGTTAATTATATTTGAAGAGGCATCTTTTTAACATTAGCAATAATTTTTGGCAAGATAAAAATAGACTTTTGATATAAATATATGTACTATGGCAAAAGAAGGTATATGAAGCATGACATTTGAAAATTATCTACTTAATAAAAAGGTCAAAATTTATCAGCCTGAAGGGTTTTACAGAGCTTCTTCTGATGCTGTATGGTTATCTGCCGCTGTAAACAAAGTTAAAAAAGGCGATAATATACTAGACGTTGGATCTGGAACTGGCGCCGTTTCTCTTTGTTTAGCTGAAAGATTTAAAAATTCTGAAATATCAATAACAGGTATTGAGCTACAGTCTGTTTTAGCTGAATCAGCAACACACAGCGCTATCGCAAATGGCTTTAAATTTGTAAATTTTATAAATAGCAACATTTTTCAAAACGACCTAAAGCCCTGTTCTTTTGCTCATGTCATAACAAATCCCCCTTATGCAGAAAATGATATGCCCTCGCCTAACAAATCAAAAGCAACAGCCCATAATTTTCAATATGCAGATTTAAGTGGTTGGTTAAATTTTTGTATTAAAATGCTCAAACCCCAAGGATGTTTTTACATAATAAATAGAGCTGAAGCATTAGAGGAAATAATTAGATGTATTTCAGGAAAAGTAGGAAAAATAGAAGTTATTCCTCTTTATTCTAAAACTTCACAGAAAGCTAAACGTATAATAATCAGAGCTCAAAAAGATTCCAAAGCTCCTTTAGTTGTACATTCTGGTATTATTGTACATAACGACGATGGTTCTTATTCTGATAAAGCCGAAAAAATATTGCGTTTAGGCGAGGCAATTTAAGCATTGACATATCTAATAATTAGCTTTATAAAGCTTTTGTCCGAGGACTCTAAACAACTGTTTAGAGCTTTAAATAACTATAATAAACCGGAGAAATAAAATGAAACGTACATATCAACCTTCAAAATTGGTTAGAGCTCGTCGCCACGGTTTCCGTGCTCGTATGGCTACTGCTGGTGGTCGCAAAGTTTTGGCTGCCCGTCGTGCTCATGGCCGCAAAAGACTTTCTGCTTAATTTTATTAGAAATGAAAGTTTTAACGTTAAAGAAACGTAAAGATTTTATTAGAGCCGCTAAAGGATTTAAGATTGTTACTAACGGTCTGGTTCTGCAGGCGGCTTTAAGTTTGCCTGCACCTAGCGAAAATTGTTGTTTTGTAGGATATACTGCTACAAAAAAATTGGGAAAGGCTTGTTTGCGTAACTATACCAAACGAAGATTGCGATCTGCTGTCCAGCTTATTTTGCCCGAAAATGGTATATCTGGCGTTGATTATGTCTTTATTGGGCGTCACAATACAACAACTTTGAATTTTGCTTATTTAGTAAAAAAAATGCGTGAGGCGGTTATCCAAATAAATAACCAGATACGAGAAAGAGAGAATCACAATGATCAAAAAAACGATGATTGCTCTGATTAGATTTTACCAAAAATGTATTTCGCCTATATTACCTAACGTGTGTCGTTATAAACCTAGTTGTTCTGAATATTTTATTGAAGCCTTGCAAATGTACGGTATTTTTAAGGGGAGTTATTTAGGGATAAAAAGGATTTTACGCTGTCACCCTTGGGGTGGGAGTGGCTATGATCCTGTTCCTCAAAAACAACAAAACAAGGAATAAGCCAAGATATTTGCTTGCTTATCTTTCAGATTTATACTAAACACTAGACAATAATGCTTTGTTTTAAGGAGTTTTATAACAAATGAGAGAAGAAACCCGTGGTTTGTATTTAGCAATTTTGTTATCAGCAATAGCTATTTTGCTGGTGAATATGGTGTGGCCCGAACCCCAAAAACCAACTATGGCAGAACCAACACCTACGGTAAAAGAACAACCTGTTAAAGTAAAAAATATTGAAACCAATGATAGCGAAATATACACTAAATCACCTCGAGAGATTAAAGAGGCTGGTGTTGTATTGCATAGTGATAAGCGAATCGATATTGCTAATGCAAAAATTGTTGGTTCTTTAAGAGTTAAAGGGGCTAGGTTTGATAATATATATCTTACAAACTATAAAAAAACACTGGAAGAAAATAGTGCTGATGTTGAGTTACTGTCCCCTAGTGGCACATTGTCTCCTTATTATGCAGAGTTTGGTTGGCTATCAAATAATTCTTCTATAAAATTGCCAAATAACTCTACCGAGTGGAAAGTAATTGGCTCAAAATTAACCCCTGAGACACCTATTACTTTAGAGTGGAATAACGGGCAAGGTCTAAAATTTGTTAGACGCATATCTATTGATAAAAATTATATGTTTAACATTGAACAGATTGTTGAAAATAATTCTGGTAAAAGTATAACATTGTATCCTTTCGGTATGATTAATCGCGTATATAAAGCTGATAATAACTCTTCATCTGTAGTACACGAAGGAATGATGGGGGTGATAGATTCAAGTCTTAAAGAATTTAAACCCAAGGATTTAGATGTTGGTGAAAATGAAGAATTTGAAACAACAGGTGGTTGGGCTGGATTTGGTGAGAGATATTGGTTTTCAGCCTTTACACTTGATAAAAATGCAAAAACTAAAGTTAGATTTAGCAAAACAGCTGAAGATTCTTTCCAGACAGATTATGTTGGTTCACCTATTGTTGTGGCTAATGGCGGTGTTGGAACTAGCAATGTTTTGTTTTTTGCAGGAGCCAAAGAAATTGCGCTTCTAGATGAATATACAAAAAACTTAGGTATCGATAAATTTGATTTGGCTGTTGATTTTGGGTGGTATTACTTTTTAACTAAACCATTTTTCTATATTTTGAACTTCTTGTATCACTTTATTGGTAATATGGGATGGGCTATTTTATTATTTGCAGCTTTGTTACGTTTGGCAATGTTTCCTATTGCTAATAAATCGTATGAAAGCATGTCAAAAATGAAAAAAGTACAACCTAAGATCCAAGCAATTCAAGAAAATTATAAAAATGATAAGATGCGTTTGCAGCAAGAAATGATGGAACTTTATAAAAAAGAGAAAATAAACCCTGCTTCTGGCTGTTTGCCGATGTTTATTCAAATTCCTGTATTTTTCTCTTTGTATAAAGTATTAAATATTGCGATTGAAATTCGTCATGCACCATTTGTAGGTTGGATTAAAGATTTGTCTGCACCAGATCCTTTGACGCTTTCAGCTATGACAGGAATTTACGTCCCTGCATTGATTGATCTTGGGGTTTGGCCAATTTTGATGGGAATTACGATGTATTTGCAACAAAAATTATCACCTAAACCAGCAAACAAGGATCAAGCTAGAATGTTTGCATTGATGCCTATAATATTTACGTTTATGCTAGGTCATTTTGCATCTGGATTGGTTATTTATTGGACATTGAGTAATATTCTTTCAATTATTCAACAAAAAGCTATTATGAAAAAAGTTGGAGTATAATTTATGCATTTTGAGCTAGAAGACTTTACCCCAGAGCAGTTAGCTCAAGCTAATACGCTATTCAAGACTCCAACAACATTTGTTTTAGGGGTGGCAAAATTAGATCAGCTTCCATTGACTGAAATGCCTGAAGTTGCTTTTGCTGGGCGTTCTAATGTTGGAAAATCAAGTATTATTAATGCATTGACTGGTCAAAAAGGGTTAGCTAAAACTTCAAACACTCCTGGACGAACTCAACAACTTAACTTTTTCAATTTGGCTAATAAATTACATATTGTTGATCTGCCAGGTTATGGTTTTGCTAAGGCTCCAGAAGCACAAGTTAAACAGTGGCAAAGGATTATATTTGCATATTTGCAAGGACGCGTTAATTTGAAACGAGTGTTTGTATTGATTGATTCTCGTCATGGAATTAAAAAGTCTGATTTAGAAATTATGGAACTTTTAGACAAAGCTGCAGTAACATATCAGATTGTACTGACCAAGCTTGATAAGATAGGTTCGGGCAACTTAACAAAAGTTATGACTGAAGTTGAAAATGAAATATCTAAACATGCTGCAGCATATAGTAGAGTTTTGGCAACCAGTTCAGAAAAAAATATTGGTATTGATAATCTGAGGGCTGAAATAGCAAATTTGATATAGCTAGGATATAAAAAATCCCGTCAATAACTTGGCGGGATTTTTTAATTACCGATAATAAATATATTTATTATCCACTTCTTTGTTGCGCTCTAGTTGGTGGTAAAGGCTTAGTTCTTCCCTTACTATTTTTAACTCTGCGCTCAACTTCATTTGTTTTAGGATTATGTTTAACCCCATTTAAATCATCCAAAGCTTTTCTAACTGCAAGTTCTTTTTCCAAGACGGTTTCGTTACCATCAAATTTTATTTTTTTAGTAACTTCTTCTGTTTCTTTTCCAAACAATAATTTATCTGTAGAAACAACCGTTATCCCTTCAGGATTATTTTTGAATGATATGTTCAAATCAGGATTTCTTGATCCATCGGCAACAATTTCACTTTTAGCCCTGACATATGGTAAGTATTTAGTAAAGTGAGATAAAGTAAGTTTTGTCTTATTTTCTTGGCTTAAATTTGAAGTTTGCCACTTTTGACGAGTTTCTACTACGATTTCTGCCTGCACCCTAGCTTTATTTCCTTTTACTCGTAGACCCTCTAAGTAGTCACGTTGCTCTTGATTTACTGGTTCTATTGTATCTTTATTTTCAGACGAACAAATAACTTTATCAAGATCATGTTTTCTTAACATTAGATATGCTGTTATTCCAACATCTTTCCTAACACCTGTTTCAGCTTTTAATTCTGCTTCAACCATACCATAATATTCTTTATATCTTGCTTCTGTTGCTGGACTGTTGAACTTATGTGTTTCAAAATTGTATAAATCTGCACCATAAACAATTTTATATTCATCTAACAATTCCTTTATTACAGGCAATTGTTTTGGCTTGTCATCAACTGATATTGGATCTACGACCACTACTTTATCCTCTACTGGATTTACTATAACTTTATCATCTGTTGGATTTACCACAACCTTATCATCTGTTGGGTTCACTACTACTTGATCTTCTACTGGATTCACTATAACTTTTGGCACCCTCTTTTCTTTTTTAGTAATACCAATCAGATCTGCTAAAGCTCCAAAACGTTCTTTTAATTTTTTAACACCAGGTATTTTATTCATAAATACACCAAACATACCTATACCTGGCTGAATTGGGTTGTCAACCGTTCGCGTTTCTGTAATTGTATTGGAAATAGTTTCTTGTTTAGTAGGAACTGTAGCATCGTGACTATATGTTGATTCTGGATTTCTACCAGCATACAAATCTGGTCTTGTTGGTGCATTCTCAATTCTAGTGACAAAGTTTCTAGATGTATCGACTTGCCCTCTAATAGCCTCTGTAGCCTGCTGTAATTCAGCTGGAGTATGCGCATCTGGATTACGTAAAATTTCCACCATTTGAGGATCAACATTGTTCTGATTAGCCCAACTTTCCGTTAAAACAGTATGATCTGTGACATTATTATATTCAGGTAGTGCTGGTGTTTCTATAGCTCCAGCATCAATACTGTAAAGAACTGTCTCTGCTGATCCATATTTGCTAATAAGAGCATCTAATGCTACAGGATCGTTTTTGTACCATGTGCGAGATAAAAATTCTTTGGCATCGGCATTTATTTGCTCAACATCAACAACTGTTCTGGTTTCGGTAACTGTTGTTTGTTTTGTCTCTTCGTGGCGGAAAATATCGTTATTTGGGTTTTGTTCGTTATACCAATTTATTCCAGCTTCAGCTGCATAACGACCACCAAATCCTGCTCCAATATTGACTGCAGACTGGAGTACTGCCCAACCAAAACCTTCCCATTTGCTGACGCCTTGTTTTTTTGCATCTTGCATTGTACTAACAACAGCATTGGTAGTTCCTAAAGCCATAGCTCCAATACCTAGGCTCTGAGCAACTCCTGGGTTTCCTGTTGCCGCAAATCCTAGTGCTGCTGCTCCTAACGCTGTAGTACCCAAAGTCATCATCATACGGCGATCTTTTAAGAATGCCTTGATTCCTCTGGGTTGATTATTAGCTTTTTGTTGTTTACGCCATTGTCTTATTTGATAAATAGTTAGCCCAATAGCTAGAGCTGAACCAGCTGCAAGACCTGCAAACTTGTTAAGTCCACCTGTTGCAGCAGTTAATGATGCATCAGCAGCGGCAGCCGTACCTAATGCTGTTATTGCTCCAGAAATTGCAAATGCCGATATACCACCTTTTAAGGTTCTGAGTAGCATTTGTTTGCGATATGCTTTTTTATCAATATTTTTGGTAAACCTATCATTTGCCCGACTATCTAAGTCGCTTAAAGGCATATAAACTTTTTCAATAATCGGTTTATCCGAACCAACTTTTTTAGCAAGACGATGAACGAAACCATCTACCTGATTTATACATCCAGCAACAGAATTTTTGTATGATGTATCTGTTATTGGTAAAGGTGTTTCTATATTTGATAAACTATCAATAAATTGCTTTTGATATTCTTTATTAGTAAATTGATCAGGCTTTTCTTTTATAATTCCTTGTTCAACCTGATTATTAACATGAATACCATAAATGACGTCAACTACTCTTTCGTTTAATTCTTGAGCTAAAACTTGAGTATCTTTATCATCTTTTAGACTTTCCATTGCAACAAATTGCTTAGAAATTCTAACAATATTGTCGAGCTTGCTACCTTTTACTATTTTACCATCTTCGGCAAACTGTACTTCTGGATTTCCTTGGGCATCTAAAAACGAAAATTTACGGAGAATCTCTATAGTTTCAGGAGCAAGTTCTATATCTGCAAGATTTTTATTTGTTGTATCAAATCGTTGTTCTAAAGCTTGATAATCTTTAGATTCTACACCTGAAATATTCCATGAGTTATCATAAGATGTTATCATCTCATTTAGAACCCTACGATTGGCCTCGATTGAAGGTTTTAAGCCACTGTCTCCTGTAGCTTCAAGAATATCTAACATCTTGTTATAACCTTCGTAGGTATCAGATATATTAGTTAAATCCGAATAATAGAGATTTTGGTGTTGCGCAAAATCATTATTCAGCTGAATCATTCTGTTGTGTATTCTTTCAACAAAAGACTCTTCCTGAGCAACATCTGCATTTTTATCTTTAGATTGTTTTGCTTCAATTGACGTTTTCAATTGTTCATATTTTTCAACCAAAACAGATGCAGGAAGTAATGAAAAAATTCGTTCATCATCAATCATTTTAGAAGTTAATGAAGAATCAAACTCTGCTTGTTGTTTCTCACTCAAAGGAATTTTTTGTTGTAAAATACTTATTGCCTTTGCGGGATCTTTCATAGCTTCGCTATATATTGAATCATCTATAACGCCCATTTCTTTAAGAGTATTTAGCTTTAATACATCAATCATGAAAGCATTTTCATCTGATGTCTGGCTACGAACACGATTCCTTTCCTCTTCAATAACAACATCTTCTTCATCGTCAGGAATAACATCATCATGATTATCGTCATCATCGTTATGATTATCGTCATCATCATCGTGAATAATTACATCATCATGATTATCGTCATCAATAACGATATCTTCTACTTCCCCTTCTTCAGTAGGCCAGAGCACCCTTATTTCTTCTTTCGCAATATCTTGATTAGGATGTTCTTGGTGAATTTTTTCTTCTAATTGATCAATAAAATTAATATACAATCTTTGTGTTTTTTCGGTTAAAGAAGAACCTTCGTTGTATGAAACAGAATTTCTTACCTTATCCGTATGAGTTTTAATCCTCATATCGTCATTAACATTTGCTGAGTAGCCATAAGCATATTCAATATCAGCAATCAATTTTACTAACTGATCTTTTTGTGTTGTTGTTTTACCATCAACCATGCTAGACAATACTTCTTTACAATATTGACGCATCTGATCGGCTGAAACAAAATCCAATTTTGATAAATCTAAAATATGATATTCATATGACTTTTTATCTTCTATATCTTTGGGTGTTTTTTCTTTGTCATCTTCCTTTGTTTTGCCTTTTCCTCCAGTGTTTTCTTTAGTAATTTCTTCTCTAGCTTTAGGCTTTCCAATCTCTTCTGTTGGAAGTTTAATGCCTGGATAGTCTTGTTCTATTTGAGATTGGACTGCGTCCAATAAATTACAATAGAATTCTGCTGTGGTAAGACTTATATATTGATAATTGCCCTTTTTTGATTTTTTCTTTTCTTGATGATAATACTTCTTCAATTTTAATAAATGTTTTTCCTTTTCTTTATCATTGTAGATAGTATCATCAGCATACACAGCGCCCAAGATTGTTAAAAATCTCTGCTGTTGGAAGCGTTTTTTATAAGCTTTTGCTATATGTTCATTTTGAGCAAGAACTTTGGTGAACTCGTCCCTAAGATTTACATTATACTTCTTGAGTTCTTCTTCCATTAACTCAATATCTATAACTTGTCTTGGCCATTCTTTTTCTGTATTATCAACCATTTTTGTTCTCCCAACGAGCTGATGCATAAAACTATATTTATGAATACCTTATCATATTTTTGACACAAAAACAAGTTTTTTTGTCAAAAATAAGTCCATTTATTTTGGGTAATTGTAATGCTGATTTATTAATATCAGTTTAAAATCAACAAATGACAGCTAAAAACTTACTGAAATTGCTTGCATTTTGGCTTATTTTTCTCTAAATAATAGGCAAGATTTTATTTATGGGAATTTTGAAAAACTATGAGCAAGCAAGACTACTATGAAACGCTAGGTGTGAGCAAACAAGCTTCTGCTGATGAAATAAAAAAATCATTTCGCAAGTTGGCAATGCAATATCATCCTGATCGCAATCCTAACGATAAAGAGGCTGAGACCAAATTTAAGGAAATTAACGAAGCATACGAAGTTTTGAAAGATGAGCAAAAACGTGCTGCTTATGATCGTTTTGGGCATCAGGCTTTTACTGGAGGACAAGGCGGAGGTAATCCTTTCGGTGGTGGTTTTAATTTTGATTTTGGAGCTGAAGCGGGAGGTTTTGCTGATATTTTTTCAGAAGTTTTTTCAGAGTTTATGGGGGGCGGACGAGGTAGACGTCAATCTTATGCTCAGCGAGGACAAGATGTGCGTTATAATTTGAGCATTACCCTTGAAGAGGCTTTTACTGGAATAGAAAAAGAAATAACTCTTCCTTCAACGGAAACTTGTGAAAATTGTCATGGTCATGGAACAAAAGATGGTAACGAAGCTCCAATATGTACACAATGTGGTGGCTCGGGAAAGGTTCGTATACAACAAGGATTTTTTGTAGTAGAACAAAACTGCCCTCAATGCAAAGGTACTGGACGCGTGGTTAAAGATGCTTGTCCTAATTGCAAAGGCAAAGGATTTGTTAACAAACAAAAGACCATTAAAGTTAAGATTCCTGCTGGAATTGAAGATGATACTCGTATGAGAATTGTTGGTGGTGGCGAAGCTGGAATCAGAGGTGGCGAAAATGGTGACTTATATGTTTTTGTTACAGTTAAAAACCACAAATTGTACGAAAGAGAAGGAGCTAACCTTTATACAAGGATTCCTATTTCAATGTGTTGTGCTGCCTTGGGTGGAAAAATTGAGATTCCATCAATTGATGGCTCTAAAATAGAACTTAAAATTGATGCAGGAGCTCAATCTGATCAAGTTGTTAAAGTAAAGTCACAAGGAATGACTATGGTACGTTCAGAACGACGTGGCGATTTGTTCGTTAAACTTAGAGTTGAAACACCCGTTAATCTTTCTGCTCGACAAAAGGAATTGCTAGAAGAATTTCGTTCTATTAGCAAAGATGATAAATGCCAACCAGAATCAAAAAGCTTTTTTGACAAGATAAAAGATTTGTTTGCCGCTTGAAAAACAACATTTTAATTGTTTTTTAGCAATCTTTATGGTACTATAAAATGTAGAAATGCGTTTTTAGGAGAGAATCTCAATGCCGCTTCAAAGTGTGAGCAATAAAGTTGACGGAGTTGCAGGCTGGGATAAGTCTGTAGTTGACGTTAATAATGTTGACGAGAATTTTGCTAATGCTCGTGATCTTGGTTATTCACGCTTAAACAGGACTCGTGTTTCGGTTATTGGACGTTTGGGAAAATATGACTCCTCAGATTTGTATAAAATTCAGGTTCAGTCTAATGGAAAATTGTTTGTTAACCTTCGTACAGGTAGCGACGAAGAGGAAAAGGTTTTAGACCTTAGTAAACACGAACAGAGGCTTGAAGAGATTAAAGCGCAACTTGAGTCTATGGGGATAAAAAATGAAGATAGCATCATTGATACCACCCCTAAAACCCCTTTAGAAATAGCTAAGGCTGAAATTGAAAAAATGAAAGCCGAGCGTGAGAAAGAAAAAGCAGGTCTTTTGGATGATATTGCACCAGGAATGACTATTAAGGTTTATACACAAAAAGGTAATCGTACTGTTTGTGTTGGTGATTCTACTGCTGATAAAAATTCTAAAGAATATGCAACAATGAAATCTATCCTTTCAGGTGAATATAAAGCAAAGAAAGGCATGTATTATATTGAGGTGGGATCAGAAGAAAGTTTGCGTGAAGAAAATGCATATGTTATGCAAATTAAACAAGGTAGTAAATATACCGATGACTACCTTGTTACTGAAGCAAATTCGCAAGATACTAAAAATGAAACAATTTCTATAACTTCTTCAACATCTTCATCTGAACAAATTTCAGCGGCTTATGCTGCACAGATTCAAGCAATGCAATATGATTCTACTGCAACAATGATGTCAAATGCATATACTAATTTGGCATCTATCAAAAACAAACAAAATAGCACAGTAAAATTGTTTTCTTCATTAGTAAATAAAAATGTTTAAGCTATTTGATATCAATATCTTCTAGTATACATTCGAAACTTTCGTCTTTTGGCGAACATGCGTATGCACCGATATCTATCACGCGCAAAATCTTAGGTAGATGAAGCATTCTAATTTGGTTAAATGTTTGACCATCTAGAGAGTAATAAACAATAAAATCATTACCACGTCTACGAATTTTTAACCAAATATCTTTTACTGATGTTGGCAAATCAATAACCGACCAATCTGAAGATCCTTGATTAGATGCGACAACACCTAACTGAGGTTTTGTTGGATTGGGGGATAAAATCCCTGCTTTAAGCCAATTCTGAGCATCTGAACGCGCCATTATGCCACATTGGGCAGAATCTTTTATTGACGAAAAATGCCATTTAGTAACAGCCGAAAAGTCTTGTTCTTTAGATGTTGCAAAAAAATGTCCATTATCTTTAAAAAAATTATAATCTACACTCTGCCAAAAATCCGTCTGAGGCTTGGTGGTTATCAAAATACCTTCTTCAATAAAACCAACATTTTGAGGCTCATTTAGCCAATTAAATTCTCTGATATTTTCTAAAAGCATTAAAAAGTCCTAACATCCTCATCTGGCATTCGCAACAAAGCTTTTTCTAATTCTGTATCTTTAGTTTTAGGTGTAGCAACCTTTAAGGTTATAATTTGGTCACCACCTTTTATACCTTTACCTTTTAGGCGTAATTTATCACCTGTCGTTGCATATGGTGGAATATTAACTGCAACTTTGCCTGAAATAGTTGGAACAGTAACTTTTGCACCTAAAATTGCCTCTTTAAGCGTTATAGGTAAGTCTAACAATACTGTTTTATCAGCAAGGCTAAAATACGGATGACTATTGACGTTGATTGTTATTAAAACATCTCCAGCTGATCCACCATTAAAACCACCTTCTCCTAGACCTTTTAATCGTAATGTTTGACCATCTGCTGTTCCCGCAGGTATTTTAACATTGATATTTTTACCATTGATATTAACCGTTTTTTCATCGCCTCTAGCTGCTGATAAAAAATCTATTCTCATTGTATAATTTATATCTTTACCCTTGCGCGGACGTCTTGATGCTCCACTAAAACCACCGCTAAAAGGATTTGCCCCTTGATTAGAAAATTGAGAGAAAATATCTTCTCCAAAAATTGAAGAAAAGTCAAATCCTGCTCCTTGTCCATTGCCAAAGGGGTTGCTGCTGTAAGATTGGTATCCTCCACCAAACGGGTTTCCCCCAAATCCACCAGCCCCAAATCCTGTTGGTTTACCATCAGAATCTATCTCTTTGTTGTCATACTTTTTACGTTTTTCTTTATCGCCTAAAATATCATAGGCGCACGAAATTTCTTTAAATTTTTCGGCAGCTTCTTTATTGTCTTTATTGAGATCTGGATGATATTTACGAGCAAGCCTGCGATAAGCTGATTTTATCTCATTCTCGCTTGATTCTTTTGTAACACCTAATATTTGATATAAATCTTTATTCATCGTTTGTTAAACTCACTAAAAACTATCCTATATCTTATATAGGTTAGCAAGTTGAGCTTTGCAAGTTAAAATCAATTATAGTTTATTTACAAACAAATGTTGCTCGGCGACGATTATTTTTCCATGTGATGATATTATACAACGAGGCCTGCCTTCTTCCATGATCATTACAATAAATTGCAGCAACAGGGGCAACCTCATCAACACGAATGTTTGTATATTCATAAACTACGTGCGAAGACGCTTTTTCAACCACTCTGACGTGTTCAGCAATATAGTTATACTCAGGTTCTTGATATTTTGCAGTATTAGAACACGCTGAAACAAAGGCTATAAAAAACATACAGCAGATTATTTTCTTCATGCGTTGGATTCCCTCGTATTAGCTGTTTTCACTGCTTTTTTATCTTTAGAGTAGGTTACTGGCGACAAACCTTTTACAGGCTCTCCCTTTGCTTCAATAACCTTTCTTCGCATATTATCAATACTTAATTGCATTTTCTTTACAAATTCTTTGTCCATAGCTTTTCCCTAAAACCAAGAATTTTACCTACTTTAGTTTATGATAAAATCGGTTAAATAATGATTAATTAAGCTCGTTATAAATATCTTTACCTGCTTTTAGTAAAATTTTATAGACACGATTGTTTTTAGAATCTTTAGAACGACGATTTGATAGCTTGCTCATCATCTGCATTAAATCACGTTTAAATCTTTCGTTTTCACGTAAAGATTCAATATCACGAAGGTTTTCTTCATCACCCATTTTATAATCGACAACAGCTTTTAGTGTAGCCATATACATAGCATCTCGCTGTGCTGCATATTGTGCATTAGCTGGGAAAGCAGATAACAAAAATCCAACCAATACTAAATTAAACAATTTCATTTTGTACTCCTTTTAATAAAAGGTTGTCTTAATTAATATAATATCTATACTACAAATATAAGAATCGCTTGACTATGACTTTTTGAAAGTTATCAAATATGAATAAAACGCTTTGGATTTTATTAGATGATAGACGTGGTAGTGTTGGACAGGCCAAAGGTATTGCCGAGGCTCTTGGCAACAGAATAAATATTATTGAAAAACAGGTGGTTTATAATATTTTGGGCAGCCTTCCTAACTGGATTAAAGGGCGCTCCTGTATTGGAATTGATAAGAAAAAATCTGATAAAATTGAAGCCCCTTATCCTGATTTGATAATGTCAACTTCTCGTCGTACAGTATCGATTGCAAGATATGTTCGTAAAAAATCTGGCAATAAAACTAAAATTATTCAACTAATGTATCCTAGTGAAGGAGTGGGAATTTGCGATATGGAAATGGTTATTGTTCCTGCTCATGATAGTTTAAGCAAGCAACAAAACCCTAAGTCCTTTGTTATTACTGGAGCTCCTACAAGAATTTTTACCAACAAAATTACAGCCATTCGCAATCAGTGGAATCCTGTTTTTCAGCACTTACCCAAACCTTGGGTATCAGTAATTGTTGGGGGAGCAATCAAGAATCATCCTTGGCCCCTTGAAAATGCAGAAAATTTGGCGATAAAGCTTCGTGAAATAAACCAAAAAATTGGGGGATCTATATTAATAACAACTTCTCGCCGTACTGGTAGTGAAGCAGAAAAACTTATTATGCAAAAACTTGAAGGAATTCCTATGTATACATATATGTGGGGAGAAAAAAAAGAAAATCCTATTATGGGTTTTTATACCTGTGCTGATTTAATTGTAGCAACAGCTGATTCCGTATCGATGTGCTCTGAAGCGTGCGGTACAGGAAGCCCTGTGTTATTATTTAAAGGACAAAATTGGCTAACTAAAAAACATTTGCGTTTTGCAGATTCTCTGATAGAAAAAGGCTTTGCTGAAGATATTTATTCAGCAAAAGCCCTTGAGTTTAAACCATCTTCAATTCTTAACCCTGCAATTGAAATAGCAGATAAGATCTTAAGCATCGACTGAGCCAAATGCGCTACCATTAAAAAAGTTTTCTTCCTCTTGAGGTTTATTTGGATCTTCTTTACGGATAGCAACTGTTTTTTGAAACATTCTGCCAAAATATGTGCTCTTTAGCCATGAAAATTGTCCTCGCATTTCATTAGTTGCATAAGTTTCGATGTCTCTATCCCACAGCCTTTCAACAAAAGGATGATACAAACGATTGTACATTCTTACTAAATAACGCAAAGGATGCCAATAAAGAGGATTGTGCCAATCAACAAAAACAACTTTTCCCCCTGGTTTTACCATTTTTAGAGCATTGTTAACAATTTGGTATTTTGATGCTGATGGTACTTGAGAAAGCAACATAAAGCAGATAACGACGTCATAACTTGCTGTTGTTTTCATTGTTCTAGCATCTTGTTTAAATATTTTTAGCCCCTTGTAAACTTGCCAATATTTTTCAATGGCTCTAGCAACCTCATTTTGATTTATATCAATGATGTCATATTGTCCGTAAGAACCTATTGCCATTGCTGTTTCATCTATTTGATTGCCAAAAGTTACTCCCATTTGTAATACTGCCTGACTGCGTCTTATTTCTTTAGCTGCAGCAGTTGCTAATTTTTTATACTGAAAAAAGGTTTTTAAATTACATAAAAAATTATTATCTAAAGAAACACATTTTTCTGGTCGGCGATAAATATGTCCATAAATAAAATTGAGATAGGGTGGAAGTACAACCTTTGGTGATTTGTCAGAATTCATTTTCCCTCTCTTGCAAAATTTCAATCACTTTTAAAACGCTTTTCTGATAGCAATCTTGGCTTTCTGATATAAGTTTTGATATTTTTGTGTGACGATTATTTAGTAAATCATCTTCAATCTTAGTACATATTTTTGAAAAATCTTCCATACCAAAAACCAAGCTACTCGAACGCCAACAATGGAAAACATGACGTTTTTCTTTATCAGATATCTTATCCAACCTATCCCATGATTTGGTCGATTCAGCAAGGTAATCTTTTAATAAACCTTGCATTTTATTTTTACCAAAAATATCTAAATATTCACATAGTTGTTTTTGATTTATATTAGTCATTTTTATTTAATAATCCTAGTTGATTGGCCGCAGCTACTGCTCCGGTACGGTTGTACACATTAAGTAGTTTTAAAATTGCAGTAACATGCAATTTTATAGTTCCTTCAGTTAGACCTAGTTCATAGGCTATCTGTTTGTTAGATTGCCCTTTAGCAATTAGTTTTAATACATCAATCTGTCTTGGTGATAATATTTTTACATTTTCTCTAACATCTTGATTTAAAGGCATCTTTTCGATTTGTTTTAACATATCAAACTCTGTTTGAGGAGCATCTTTCAAAAGCTCAACAGGTATGTAGACACCCCCCGATAATACAAGATTAACCGCTGAAATTATTACCGCATTTGATGATGTTTTAGCAATATATCCTGCAGCTCCTAATTCTATGGTCTTTTGAACTATCTCTCTATCAAAAACCGCTGATAATATGATAATTGGTATATCTGGAAGTTTTTTATGTATCTCTTGTAGTGCATCTAGCCATTGAGCTCCTGGCATGGCTAAATCCGTTAGAATCAAATTAAAATCCTTGTTTTTCTCAATTGCATCAAAAACTTCATTATAATCCTTAGCTTTAACAAGTTCTGCATTAGGATTAAAATCAGATAAAATAAGTTCCAAGCCTTTTAAAAAAAGTTCGTGATCGTCTGCTATAAGTATCTTCATAAGTTCTCCTTTGATTTTTTCCAATCACCAACGCATGATTGCCAAACAGCTAGTGATGCTGTAGCAGCAGTTTCTGCTCGTAGTATACGAGGTCCCAAACTAATATTTTTCACAAAATCTTGAGCACTGATTTTTGCTATTTCATCAGTACTAAAACCACCCTCTGGACCAATTAATATTGCCGCTGGTTTATTAGCATATTTGGTAAATGTTGTTATAGCATCTTGCCCATTACGTTGTTCATTCATAAAAAACAAGACTCTTTCTTTATTCCACTCTGTTAGTAAATCAGTCAAACTTTTTGCGGTAGAAATTTGTGGAATACTTAACCTTTCACACTGTTCTGCTGCTTCAATAGCTTGTTGCTTATATCTTTCTACTTTTATTTTTTCGCTATTTGTGTGTTGAGTAATAACAGGAATAATTTTGCTTACACCTAGCTCAACAGCTTTTTCAATAACGAAATCTGTTTTATCCTTTTTTAACGGAGCAAAAATTAGCCAAATATCACTTTCTAAAGAAGGTGTTTTTATTTGCTGTAAAACTTTTATTGTTGTGCTTTTTTTATTTATGTTTTGAATTTCACACAAAAATTCACCATCTTGACTGTTAAAACATTTTATGTTTTCGCCTTGCGTACAACGCATAACATTGCATAAATAATGAGACTTCATATCATCAAGTTCTATATTTGATGATATAATCAAATCACAATCTATATATAACCTAATATTGCGGATACTAGCCATTATTTTGCCTTAATATAAACAGCCTTGTTTTTAACAGTTTTTCCTTCCGAATCTATATAATCAAAAAATATTGTACTATTTTGTTTTTCTTCTTGAATAAACTTAACGACACGAGCACCATCGCTGATTGAATTGGAAATCATTGATACGGCACCATTATCATATGATAATTTCCAAGAATACCCTACTTCTTCGTTTAGTGTTATTTCAACTTTTTCTTTAGAAAGTAAATAAACTGTCTTTGTTGTTGCATTGCGTAAATCTACTTTTTGTGGAGCAGATGGAACAGCTTCTGGCTCGAAACGTTGCTTTGAATTATCGCTACTACGAGAAACACTAACAACATTACGATATGACAACGCGCTTGATGCAGACTGTTGTACTATAGCAGACGCATTAAAAATACAAAATAAACTAAAGAAACTAATTAATGAAAAAAGTTTGAACATCTTTATTTCCTTATCTATTAAAATATACACATTAACAATATTTGTTCTTTCTTTATTATATTGTTTATCTTAAACTTAAGAAAGTGAATATTTGGTTACGAAATAGTTTTTTTTGGATTTTTTTATGATTATTACCATTGATGGACCTGCTGCCGCAGGAAAAGGTACTTTAGCACAAAAATTAGCACAGAAGTATGGATTGGCCTATTTTGATACTGGTATGGTTTATCGTGCTGTAGGGTTAGATTTGATACTTCACAACATTAACCCTGAAAGCGAGCAAAATGCTTTAGCTATAGCTCGTGGCTTGACTTTTTCCAAAATGATTGAGTTGTCTAAACATCCTGAGTTTAGATCAGACATCGGCGGACAAGCCGCTTCTAAAGTTGCTGCTTTAGCTAGTGTTCGTGCTGAATTGTTGAAAATGCAACAAGATTTTGCTGTTAATCCTTCGTTTGCTGATGGTAAAAAAGCAAATGGTGTTGTTTATGATGGACGAGATACAGGTACCGTTGTTTGTCCAAATGCAGATATCAAACTTTTTGTTACGGCAACAGCTGAAGTTCGAGCTATGCGCCGATACAAAGAATATCTAGATAAAGGATTTGCTTCTTCTTTTGATGAGGTTTTATCTCAGACTAGAGAACGAGATATCAGAGATTCTTCGCGAACATCTGCCCCTTTAAAGCCTGCGGATGACGCTGTCATTATTGATACTTCAGACATGAGTATTGATGAAGTTTTTAATAATGTTTGCCAATTGATTGATAAAAAATATTAGTATTCTGATATCCCCGAGTGAACTCGGGGATATCTTTAGATTGCTTATTTTACTATTATACTTGGACCGTCACAAAAAACATCTTGACTTATATTCAAGCTTGAAGAACTTGCACATTTATAACAAGCATATCCAGCATTATCCGAGGTTATGCTAAGTACCTCAATTCCGTTTGAACATGCTATCTTATATATCGGCGTAGTACCAACAATTGCTGGGCGCGTTTCGCAAATTCCAGCTTTAACATATCCTGTAGAACAAGTGTCGAGTTCACAACTGAGGTATTTGTTATCATGAGAACAACGACCAGTAACATAATATCCATTTTCTGTGTTACACGTGATTAGCAGATACCCATCTTTTGCACACTTTTCTTGTGTGGTCATTTCCGTACATTTATAATAAGAGTTATCATGAGAACATATTTCTTTCTTGTAGTATGTACCACAATTTGCTCCATCATTTAATGTATACTCTTCATTTATACATTTTCCAGCTGGAGTATCCCCACCACAGAATACAAGATCACTATCAAAAGGGCATTTAAGAATAAATTGTCCCGCACAATCGCTAGCACTTTGAGTATAACCTAGATCGTCACAAGTAGGCGGTGTTGCACAATCTAATGCAGCATAGGAAGGTAAAGCTACCACCATTGCTAAAGATAAAAGTAAATATTTTTTCATAACCATTCTCCCTTTTTCAAGTTGCCCCTAAATTATCCGAATCGTGCATTTAAACCACCGTTTAAATGCTATATTTATTTTAATTGTACATCAAAAAAAGTAAAAAAGCAATTAATTATGTTTTATGACATATTTTCAAGCTGTTAGCTCGTTTTTCTCTCTTTATTTTTTCACCTTAAAAACAACTCAAAATCTATAGCACTTAAACGGTGGTTTAAATGCTATATTTTTGTTTTATAACACATTGATTTTGCTTGAATATGTTTTGCTAATATTGCAACTATACAATATAGAGTTTAAATACCAAAAGATATCATTCTACTCTTTAAAGCAAAATATCTTTTGCAATGTACATTTTGCTTACAAAAAATCAGGGAAAACTTTAATTTTTTCTTTGGTTTTTAAGCAAAATGTTCTATATTTTATGAAGCAATTTTTTATAAAAAGGAAGAAAAAAAGAAATGGTTTCAGAAGTTACAAAAGCTGTAGAAAAAGATTATGGCGCCGATTCAATTAAAGTGTTAAAAGGTCTTGATGCTGTACGTAAGCGTCCAGGGATGTATATTGGTGATACCGATGATGGGTCGGGGCTTCATCATATGATATACGAAGTGCTTGATAATGCTATAGATGAGGCGTTAGCAGGTTATTGTGATAAAACTGAGGTTATTTTAAATCCTGACGGTTCAGCTACAATTCGTGATAACGGACGCGGTATTCCTGTAGGAATGCATAAAGAAGAGGGCGTTTCGGCTGCTGAGGTAATCATGACCGAACTTCACTCTGGCGGTAAATTTGATAATAATTCTTACAAAGTGTCGGGAGGTTTACATGGAGTGGGTGTTTCGGTTGTAAATGCCTTGTCAACATGGCTAAAACTTCGTATTTGGCGCGAAGGTAAAGAGCATCTGGTTACATTTGCTAATGGCAACGTGGTTGAACACCTAAAGGTTGTGGGGGATGCTCAAGATCGTCATGGTACAGAGGTTACTTTCCTGCCTTCACCAGAAACATTTACCATGACGGAATTCAATTTTGAAACTTTGGAAAGAGCAATTCGTGAAAAAGCTTTCTTAAACTCTGGAGTTTATTTAAAGCTTACAGATAATCGCGGTGCCGAGCCTAAGGAGGTCGATTTTCATTATGAAGGGGGGTTAAGGGCTTTTGTTAACCATCTAAACAAGTCAAAGGCTCCATTGCACGAAGAGGTTATATCTATTGTTGGTGAAAAAGATGATATGACTGTTGAAGTAGCGCTACAATGGACCAACGCTTATAACGAAAGTATGCTTTGCTTTACCAATAATGTACCTCAAAAAGACGGTGGCACCCACTTAGCTGGTTTCAGAGGTGCTTTAACTCGCAGTTTGAACAACTATGTTCAAGAAAACGGTTTGTTAAAGAAAGAAAAAGTAGTTCTTTCTGGTGATGATATGCGTGAAGGTTTAAGTTGTGTATTATCAGTAAAAGTTCCAGATCCTAAGTTTTCTTCACAAACTAAAGATAAATTGGTTTCTTCCGAAGTTCGTCCAGTTGTTGAAAGTATTGTAAACGATAAGTTAAAAGAGTGGTTAGATGAACATCCGACAGAAGCTAAAATTATTGTCGGCAAAATTGTTGAAGCAGCAACCGCTCGTGAAGCTGCTCGTAAGGCGAGAGAGCTTACTCGTCGTAAAGGCGTGTTAGATGTGGCGTCACTTCCTGGAAAACTGGCTGATTGCCAAGAAAAAGACCCTGCATTATCTGAAGTGTTCATCGTGGAGGGAGATTCAGCTGGTGGTTCTGCAAAACAAGGTCGTCACCGTCGTAACCAAGCCATTATGCCATTGCGTGGTAAAATTTTGAATGTGGAACGCGCTCGTTTTGACAAAATGCTCAATTCTGCCGAAATCGGAACAATTATTACTGCTTTGGGTACTGGTATCGGTAGAGATGATTTTAATGCAGATAAATGTCGTTATCACAAAATCATTATTATGGCCGATGCCGATGTCGACGGTTCACACATCAGAACACTATTGTTGACTTTCTTCTATCGCCAAATGCCAGAGCTTATAGAGAGAGGATATGTTTATATAGCACAACCTCCGCTTTATAAAGTTAAAAAAGGTAATTCAGTCCTTTATATTAAAAATGAAAGAGAAATGGACGATTACCTTATCCGAGGAGGTTGTGATGATGCGTCATTGGTGTTATCAAACGGTGAGCAAATAGCAGGACAAGATTTAATAGATCTTGTTGAGAAAAATCGTAAAGCTCGAGGTATGATAGCAAATTTAAGTAAAAATGTTCCAGAACGTATAATTGAACAAATGGCTGTTTTAGGTTTGTTCTCATCAGATTTTCTATCTAGCTCAAATCCTCAAGCTAAACTAGATGAATTATCATCTCGCCTAGATGAGCTAGAGGCCGAATATGATAGAGGATGGAAAGCTGAAATGCAAGCAGATGGGAGTTTATTGTTTAGTCGTACACTAAGAGGCGTTACAGAAAAATACACAGTTGGATCAAATATCCTAGATATGCAGGAGGTTCCGATTCTTGCAGGAATGCAAAATATATTAATAGACACCTTTGGTAAAACATCGACACTTATGTCTAAACAAGGAGTTGAGAAGAAAATAAGTGGTCCAGTAAGTTTTGTTGATGCCATACTGGCAGCAGGTAAAAAAGGAATTAGCATACAACGTTACAAAGGGTTGGGAGAGATGAATCCAGAGCAATTATGGGAAACAACCCTTGATCCAGAGGCTCGTTCACTGCTTCAAGTTAGAATTGATCATATGGAAGAAGCAGATGAAACGTTTGCAACTCTTATGGGGGATGTTGTTGAGCCACGTAAAGAGTTTATTCAAGAAAATGCTCTTAATGTAGTTAATCTAGATATTTAATAAAATCCCCAAACAATGAAATGTTTGGGGATTTTATTAAACTACAACTCACTCTAGAGTTCATCTACATTACAATAAAAGAGGAACTCGTTGAATGATGCATAATAGCTGAAAGAACACTTTCCTACACAAGAGCCTTGAGCGTTATAGGCATTTCCTTCCATTTTACAATCTTCATCAACATCTGCGACATCAATGAAAATTGCAGGTAATTTAGGAGCCTTGTATCCAAACGCAACAAGATTTTCTACAGTGGCTTCGTAATCCAGTTTGTAAGCAACAAGGTCTTCCATTTGTCTTAAACCAATGAGTCTAGCCTTAGGATGTAGAAGCTGAGCGTGGGCTCGCAAATCTTTTGCAGAAAGATCTGTAAAAGCCCCATCTTCATCAGCTAGTGTCTCAGCAAAAAGAACAAATTCTTCAACAACAACACCAACAAACTCTTTATTGTCAATAATATTGTTGGTTATTTCATATACTCCATTTTGCTTAAACACAACAGACAGCGGAGAATCTTTGGAGATTTTTCTTGCATACTCAAGTAACTGACTCGGTTTCGCTTTAACAGCGTCTAAAATTTTAAATAAAGCGCTATTTTCCATAACTACTATTTTAAGTTAAACATAAAAAATACAAATCTATAAATTTTAGACAAATAATACACAAGACCGACGATTTTGTCAACAAAATTTCATTGAAAGAGCTTTTTACCATAAATATATTGACTAAAGCTAATCAAAGTTTAAAACTATATAAAATAAAAAGAGGTAAATATGAATATAAAACGATTTTTTCTTTTATTTTTAATTTTAAATCCTTCAACCATTAAAGCAGCAGAATGGAGCTACGGTTTCGAGGTGTTTGCCCAAGGTCTTTATGGTTATAGTGATACCCAAAAACACAATAATGTAGTAGGGCAAGGGAATATAGATTCTTTTGTTAAATATACAAATAATAATCAAAATTCAGTAAGCTTTCACTTAGATTTAATGCTTGGCATTGACCAAGAAATTCAAGATTACAATCAAGGACGTTGGGGAGAAGAAGCGTATATTGTTTATGATTCAAATTATGGA
Source organism: Alphaproteobacteria bacterium (assembly GCA_015062235.1). Classification (GTDB taxonomy): domain Bacteria; phylum Pseudomonadota; class Alphaproteobacteria; order RF32; family CAG-239; genus CAZU01. The sequence goes on from SUUZ01000005.1 coordinate 37,192, forward strand.
CAGCTTATGTTAGGACAACTATTCAATGTAGCATCTCTTCTTCACAACGCTGCACCAGCTTTTGGAGCTTTAAATTCTAATAACGATATTGCTGATTTTATTAATAACCCTAATTGGCGTCGCACATCAAAAGAAACAAAATTTGCAACACTTAACTCAACAGATATTAACACTGATGGTGTTGCTCCAAAAATAAACTATATTTCACCAGAATTTTATGGAACAGCAATTGGTTTTTCATATGTGCCAGATAGTTACAATCGTAGAGGGCTAATAAATAAACAAGCAGGGTTTGCTCATAAAGATGGTTTTATAGGAGCAATATACAATGATACAGACTGGGGGCCATTTTCATCGCAAAGCTCTTTTGGTTATGCTCAATATCATGGAAATGATAAAGAATTCTCGTATAGTTTATCTCTAAAAAGAGGTAACTGGAGTTTAGGTGGAGGATACAGAAAAACATATATTGATGGTGATAATAAAGTAAATTTGAATAAAAAAAATTATTTAGATTTTGATGGATATCGTGAAGGATATGCATGGAATGTAGGTTTAGGCTATGAAATAGGACCTTTTTTATCAAGTATAAGCTATTTTGAAAGTTCATCATCTAAAACAGATAATAAAAACAAAACTATTGCATTTTCAAATGAATACCAGTTAAATAAAAACATTAATATTTATATTGCTGCAGCATATGCTGATTATAAAAGTAATGATATTGATAAAGATGGATATGCTTTAGTAACAGGAGTGGGGTTAAATTTTTAATATGCCAAATATTCTTTTTTTATCAGATAACGATGTTTTTAAAAAAGATATTTTAGATCAGATATCTTACCATATTCCAGAGTTTAAAATACCAAATAATGAAGACGATATAATTGATATAATAATTATCGATGAAAAGTTAGATTTATTGGAAAAATGTTTTCAAAAAGAAATAAAAGCTCCTGTGATTTTTTTATCTAAAACAGATAAAACTTGCAACAATAATATCCATCACACTATTATTAAACCTCTTGTGTTAAGTTCTTTTATAGACGACATAAAGTCCTCAATAAATATTTTTGAAAATTCAAACGATGGATTATTAGAATTTAATAAATATAAATTATACCCGTCTCGTAAGGAAATTTTAAATTTACGAAATAACGAAACCATTAAATTAACAGAAAAAGAAGTAGCTATTATTAAATACCTATATAAAAATCAAGGAAAAATAGTAAGTAAAAATGATTTAATGCAAGAAGTTTGGGGCTATGTAGCAGATGTTGCTACTCACACAGTAGAAACCCATATCTATCGTTTGCGCCAAAAAGTAGAACAAGACGATGTATCTGCTCAGCTTATACAGACCTCAGACGGAGGATATAAATTAAAACTCTGAAGTTTTTTTACTTTTTAATTGTCCACAAGCAGCTAAAATATCTTGTCCTCTGGCAACTCTAATAGGAGCTTCATATCCTGCAGATTCTAAAAATTTGGAAAAAGCATGAACCTTGTTATTTGAGCTCGGTTGATACTTACAACCAGGCCATGGATTAAAAGGAATAAGGTTAAATTTTGCGCCAAGTTTGTATTTTTTCATCAACGCCACTAATATTTTAGCATCTTCAATAGAATCGTTAAAATCTTTAAGCATCAAATATTCAAAAGTAATCATCCGGCTCATTCCCATAATGGCTTGATATTTTTGACAAGCCTCAAGAATATCTTCTATTTTATAACGATTATTTATAGGCATAATTTCTGAGCGCTTTTCATTTGTTGGCGCATGCAAACTTATTGCCAGCTTAACACCTAACTCAGAAGCAACAGCTTCAATATTGGGTACAATTCCTGAGGTAGATAAAGTTATTCGTCTTTTAGATATAGCAACACCACTTCCATCTGATAAAATTTTTAATGCTTTAAAAACTTCATCTTTATTATGTAATGGTTCTCCCATACCCATGACCACAATATTTGATAGATATCTAGTTTCGTTAGTAGGAGATGGCCATTCTTTATAAGCATCGCGTGCAATCATAAATTGCGCAACAATTTCTCCTGCCGTTAAATTTCTAGTTATTTTTTGACTTCCTGTGTGACAAAACGTACATCCAACAGCACAGCCAACTTGTGTAGAAACACAAACAGCACCCCGATCATCTTCAGGAATATAAACAGTTTCAATTCGTTGTCCGTCCGCAAACTCTAGTAACCATTTATGAGTTTTATCAATAGATATTTGTTCATCGACAATTTTGGGTCGCGTTATCGTGTAATGTTCCTTCAATTTTATACGCAGATCTTTCGATAAGTTGCTCATATTATCGAAATTAGTTTCACCTCTAAAATAAATCCACTGCCAAAGTTGCTTAGCTCTAAAAGGTTTTTCTCCTATAGACATAATTTCGCTAAGCAATTCCTCTTTTGATAAACCTAAAAGCTCTTTTGTCATCACTTACACTTATTTGAAATAGCTTTATACGCCGATGTAAAACCTTTAAGAGAATAAGTATCCTTAGTCTTAGTCCCTTTTGCAGATATTCCATTTACAATCATTCTGCTGCCACGCTTCATTGCATCCACAATATTCTTGTCATCTTGAGCTGTCATAGCCCAGGCCTTATCACCACTTGTAAACAAAGAAAACGTTTTGGCGCCTATTTTCATCTGAGTTTCACTATTTTTTTTATAAGGATAGCCTGCATTAACATTAACAACGTTATAACTTTTTTCATTAGGACGATGGGTAACAACAACATAAATATCCCCTCTTTTAGTATATTTACCCTCGTCTTTCTTTGGTGTTGATGCCATATAACATACCGGACCCGCATTATCTCTATAGTAATAAGCAATCCAATCTCCATATTCTCCGAGTAGACTTTGTTCTGCTGAAAAAGCCGCGGTTACATAACTTAAAAAAGCTAATAAACTAAAAAATAAACATTTTTTCATTCGAATATACTCACAATTTAATTAAATCTAATACGATTATATTTGCAAAATATATAAAAACTGTTAATTTCAGAAAAAAATTAAGGAAAAAACATCCATGATAAAAGATAATTACCTAGACGTTTCTAAGCTTACCGATAATAAAAAAATCTTTAAGCTATTTTCTGTTGTTGCAGCAGGAGGTGGCGTATTAAGGTTTGTAGGAGGCGCTGTTCGCGATGCATTAAAAGGTATTAGTAGTTCGGATCTAAACTTAGTTACAGATTTAAGTCCTGAAGAGCTTGTTGAGGCATGTTCTGATGCAGGATTGGATACGATTCCTTTGGGGATAAAACAAGGAGTAATAGGTGTAATTATTGATGATACACAAATTGAGGTTAGTTGTTTATCCAAGTATATTAATCGAAATGGTATAAATCAAATTGAATTCACAGATAATTGGGAAGCAGATGCTTCTCGTCGCGACCTAACAATAAACGCTGTATACGCGGATGAAAAAGGAAATGTTTTTGATTATTATAACGGAATAGAAGATTTAGAAAAAGGTTTTGTCCGCTTTATTGGATCAGCATCTCAAAAAATAAAAGAAGATTATTCGCGTATTTTACGATATATTCGTTTTTATTCATTGTTTGGTCTAGAAGAGCCTAATAAAAAAGCTATAGAAGCCTGTGCGGAAAATTGTTCAGGATTAAAAAAAATACCAATGGAAAAAATTCGTGACGAGCTATTTAAAATAATACAAACCCCAAACGCTGTGCGCGCTTATCGACTAATGCAAACACACGGTATTTTATCATATATAATGCCAGACGCAGAATATATTGACGATTTAGAGTTCTTTAATAACATAACAAATGAACACCATATCGATGATGCTGCCATAATAAAGTTGTTTATTTTATATCGTCCAAACATTGTACTAGCTGAAAATTTAGCAATAAGACTCAAATTAAGTCGCAAAGAAAAACAACTTTTAACATCACTAGCGGCAGAACAAATTTCTTTGAAAGATTTATGTGATGAAAATACATTGAATAAAATAATTTATGAGTTTGGAATAGATTTTGCAAAAGCAAAACTACTAACTAATGTTGCAGAGAAAAAAGAGATACCCGATAATTTGTGGGAAGTATATGTTAAAATATCTCAAATGATAGAACCAGTTTTTCCTCTTAAAGGTAAGGATGTTATAAATAAGGGAATTACAGATAGCCAAAGAGTTGGATTAATCTTAAAAGAGCTAGAGCAACGTTGGACAGATTCTAATTTCACGTTAAATAAGGAGCAGCTTTTATTAGAGGTAAATAATTTAAAAGAAGTGATATAAGAAAAGACCACATAACGTGGTCTTTTCTTATAAAACAATTATTTGCTCAGTTTTTTAATGGATTTGACATCAACTTTGGTTGGTTTCATCATTTCTTTATCAACTTCTCCAGATATTTCTACAAGCTCTCCAGCGGTAACAGTAACACCGTCAAAATCTTCTTCATCTATTTCAATAATAATTTCTCCTGTTTTATCTGTAAAAGCATATTTGTCATCACCGAGCGCTTTAACAATTTTACCCTGCATAACAACCAATGTTTCATCCGATTTATTTTTTACGTTTTCAACGGTTTCAACAACAACATTTTCAGGAATAAATATAAATCCTTTATTTTTATCTTTTGCAATAACAGGAAAAGCCACCATCGTGCATATCAAAGCTAACAATATTTTTTTCATTTTTATCTCCTTATTTATATAAATACTATAAATAGATAAGAGTCTTTTTGAAAAAAACAAGATAACAAAAACTAATTTATTCTAACTGGTTTAAATAATCTGTTGTAAACAAGAGCAATACCCAAAGAACAAAAAACAGTAACCAATAGAAGTATTCGAGGAGAAAATATATCAGCAGCAAAACCAAGTAAAAAACCGATTAAAGATGTTGTTATACCCCCAAAAAAACCAACGATTGAATCCAGCGTTGCTCGTAACCCTTTATTATATTCTTTTTGTAATAAAGTTGACGATGATGTAGTTACTGTTCCATAAAATAGGTTTTGCATAGATGCTATAAAAGGCGTTATTGAATTATTTATAATTAAACTTATGAATCTTATTAATGAGCTACCAAATGTAGAAAAACATAAAAGTTTTAGTAAATTATTTTTAGTAAATAAGGTGGCTATATAATAACTTATCCATCCAGTTGTATGCTGCAAAGCTCTTGCAATATTAATAAAATATATAGGGATTAATTTTTCATAATAGCTTGCTTCAAATCGAAAAACGGAATTTGCTAAAGCATCATTTAAAATTTGTAAAATTGCATAGTGTCGCAGAGTGCGGTTTTTTATGAAAATATATACACTTTTTTTTAATTGTTTTTGTGGCGATATTCTTTTTTTAAAGTAACTTCTAGGATTTACCATTAAAGCAATGACAAAAATGTTAAAAAACGATGGAAGGGTCGCAATCCAAACCAATGTTTGTAATGAAAAATAATAAGTTACAAATGTTGCTATAAATGCTGCAATTAAAGCACCAAGTTGATAGAAGGAGGAAATTTTAGCTAAGATTTCCATAAAAAGTTTGCGTTTTCGAATTTGTTGACATGTCTCATATATCATAGCACACTCTGTACCAGATTTAAATGCTAGCCCAACATCCCAGAACGATGAACCTATAAGTAACAGCAATGTTTCGCCTAATCATATTACAGTCCAAATGGTTTTATAACCCTGTCAAAAACACCCTGGGTTTTAGAAATTGCTACCCCATAATTAGTTATAGCAACACCACGCCTAACACATTCATTCAGTCTACGATTCATTTCAACACGGTTAAGCATACAAGCTCCGCAATGAATAACTAAATCATATTTTTCTAGCATTTCAGGAAAATCACATCCTGTACAAAATTCAAAATCAAGGTTTTTTTTAGTATATTTTTTTAATAATGCGGGTATTTTAATCCTTGCAATATCATCATCTTGTGCGTGATGAGAACAGGCCTCTACTATTAGTATCTTACTATTGTTGTCAAGGGTATCAATTTTTTTTGCTCCATCTACCATAACCTTTAAATCACCTTTAAATCTAGCAAAAAGGATTGAAAAGGTTGTTATATCAATATGTTGAGGGACAATTTTATTTACTTCGGAGACAACTTGAGAATCTGTAATTACAATTTTGGGTGTATCTTTAAGTGTTTTTATACTTTTTTCTAATTCATTAACCTTAGTAACTACCGCTACTGCATTTTCATCTAAAATATTTCGCAAAATTTGTACTTGGGGTAAAATAAGTCTGTCTTTAGGAGCAGAATTGTCTATAGGCGTAACCAAAATCACAATATCTTTATTTCTTATAATATCATCGAGCAAAGAATGTGTTTCATTATTATCTACAGAAAGAGCCTTAATAAGCATATTTTTTAATTCAGTAATTCCTTTATTGTAGATGCTAGATACATGAGTATATATAATATCATTTTTTTGTAAGAAAGATTTATCCTGAGTCTTAGCCTTTTCAATATCTTCTTTAGTAAAAACAGCAATAAGAGGAATATTCATTTGTTTTATTTTTAGAATGTTTTGAATATCAAAATCTGTTATCCCCTTTTCGTCAATCGTAAATATAACAATATCTGCTTTATATAAAGCTTTGCGAGTAGCGTTGATTCTTTGTAACCCTAAATTAGAATCATCATCAAGCCCAGCTGTATCAAAAAAAGTTACAGCTCCTAAGGGTAAAAGCTCATAGGGTTTGGTTACTACATCAGTAGTTGTTCCAGCAACATCAGAAACAATAGAGACAGATTGATTTGTTAAAGCATTTAATAATGATGACTTGCCAGTATTGCGTCGCCCAATTAAAACAATGTTATAGCGCATTGCTCGAGGTGTTAATTTAGCCTGCATAATAAACTCCTAAATCATATAAAAAGGCCCACTGTAGCTAGTGAGCCTTAAATTGGTGGAGCTAAGGAGGATCGAACTCCTGACCTCTTGAATGCCATTCAAGCGCTCTCCCAACTGAGCTATAACCCCAAAAGTCACTCGCAATTTACTTAAAAAATGCAATATAGTCAAGCCATTTTACTATAAACATCAAGAATCTTCAGGATGTTTTTTTGCAAAACCACTTTTACATTCCATTGACCAAGACATTAGTAGCTCTTCTTCTTTAGTGCTTTCATCAATTTGTTCAGCAATAATTTTAAATCCATTTTTTTGATAAAAATGAAGAGCTTTAATGTTTTTTGTAAACACTTTTAAACTTAACTCCGAATATATTTTTTTTACATAGTTGACCAGCTTAGAACCAATCTTTTGTTTTTGAAATAATGGATCAACAAATAAAGCTCCTATATATTTATCATCTATAATACTTATAAATCCCTTTATTTGTCTTTTATCCTCAAAAACAAAACTTTCTGTATTTGGTAAATAATACTTCTTTATAATTGGCAACATATTATGCCAATATTCATTACTGACAAAATCATGAGATTGAATACTACCTTTAAGCCATATAGCTAGCATTTTCTCAATATCATCAGATGTATACTTTCTAATCATTTATGTCTCTTTCTTAAAGATATTCTTTTTAGTCGTCTTTCCATAAAAACACGGTGAGCGTTTCTATATACAATTATGGATTTTGTACGAGCTTTAAGGATTATTGTAAATTCTTTCATTGTTAATATAACGCCAATAGTAACTAAGCTTGAACCCAATAAAATTTGCCAACTAAGAGGGTCGTTAAACATTAAAACTCCAGCAGCAATACCGAAAACAATTCTCAATGTGCTGAATGGTGCAATTTTATTAACCCCATTAATAGCAATAAGTTTTTGCCACAAAACTATTGCAACAGACAAAACAATAACTTCAAATGCCATAACCCAACCAGCTACGAACCAGTTAATTTTATTTAATGCAGTATAATCAAAATCTTCTATCCAAATAGACCCCATTGCAGTAAAAGGAACTGCAAACAAATATGAGTAAGCTAGAAATGTGGGGGTCTCCATATGCTTAGTATTCTTAAACATAATTTGACAAGCGCCCCAAAACACACGAGATAACAAAATAAGTATTACGCCATAAAAACTCATTTCAGGCATATCCATAATAATGGCAACACCTATAAATGATAACAAAATGGCTAAAACTTGCTTAATATTAATTTTTTCTTTAGCCCAAATACAAGCCATTAATACAGAAATAGGACCCTCTGTTTGCATTAATAAAGAACTCGCTGAAGGGGATAGTTCTTTATAGGCAATATAGCCCAGCATATTAGTAATGACATTAGATGTAATAGCAACAAACAATAGCTGTCCAAGTTCTTTTTTTGTTGGTTTAGCGAAAGGTAAAAATATCAATGCAATAATAGCATATCTTATAGTTAAGAAAGTAAACGGAGGTAACTCTTGAAGCCCCAATTTACTTATTGCGGGATTAATACCCCAAATAAAGACAACCAATAATGATAAAAATATAGCTGAAAGTTTCATTAAATAGTTCCCTAAATATCTAAATCATCAACAAACTTAGCTCGTTCAATAATAAACCTAAATCGTAATTCAGGATTCTTTCCCATCAAACGCTCTACTTGACGTCTAGTTTCAAAAGCTTCTTCTTTGCCTTCTTCGGTAGATGTCGACGGAATCATAACTTGCAACAACATACGATTCTTTTTATCCATAGTTGTTTCTCTAAGTTGTAACGCACTCATTTCACCTAAACCTTTAAAGCGGCTGATGTCTGGTTTTTGATTGGCTTTCACAACTTTTGCTAATATTTTGTCTTTATCTTCATCATCCAAGGCATAATAATTCTTACCACCAACAGCAATTTTATAGAGCGGTGGTGTAGCAATAAATAAGTGACCATTAGCAATAAGTTGAGGCATGTGTTGGTAGAAAAACGTCATCAAAAGAGAAGCAATGTGAGCTCCATCAACGTCAGCATCAGTCATGATGATAATTTTTTCGTAACGAAGATTTTCTTCTTTATAGTTGTCTTTGGTGCCACAACCTAAAGCCTCTATCATATCTTTTATTTCTTGGTTTTGGGTGATTTTTTCAATGGATGCACTTGCAACGTTTAAAATCTTACCTCTTAAGGGTAAAATAGCTTGAGTCACTCTATCACGCCCCTGTTTTGCTGAACCTCCAGCCGAATCTCCCTCAACAATAAATAATTCAGTGTTTTCTGACGAAGCTTGCGAACAGTCAGCTAACTTTCCAGGTAACCGCAACCTTTTTGTTGGTGTTTTACGTACTTTTTCCTTTTCTTCTTTCTTTTTCTTTCTCGCATCGGCTCTTTCAACAACATATTCTAACAAAGCGGCAGCATTTTCTAAATCTGAAGACAGCCAGTGATCAAAAGAATCTTTAACGGCCGTTTCTACTAAGCGTGTTGCTTTAGACGATGTTAACTTGTCTTTTGTTTGTCCCTGAAATTGAGGATCTCTTATAAAAACAGACAACATAATAGAAGCATCACCCAAAAAATCTTCAGCAGTTATATTGGTTGCTTTTTTATTGTTGACCATTTCACCATATTCTTTAAGACCTTTTAATAACGCCGACTTAAAGCCAGTTTCGTGTGTTCCTCCAAAAGGAGTAATAACGGTATTGCAGTAAGAATGGCAAAATCCACTTTCATCTTCAGGCCAAGTAATAGCCCATTCAATTTTTCCTTCATCATTATCTAAATCAGCTTCTCCAGCAAAAGGACGTCTGTTAATAGTTGCTTTAGCCCCAACTTGATAATTCAAAAAATCCAAAACACCGTTAGGGAAACATAATTCCATTTCCTTAGGAGTAGCCTCTCCTTCACCTATAATTTCAGGAGCGCAATGCCAATTTATTTTAATTCCCTTAAATAAAAAAGCCTTTGATCTAGCCATTCTAAATATACGATTAGGCTGCAAATTTGAATTAGCTCCAAAAATTTCTGGATCGGGTTTAAATGTGATAGATGTTCCTCTACGATTAGGAGCATTTCCTACTAATTCTAGAGCACCTAAAGGAATTCCTTTAGAATATTCTTGCCTATAAAGTTTTTTATCTCTAGCAATTTCAACAACTAATTTCTCAGATAAAGCATTAACTACGGACAAACCAACCCCATGCAACCCTCCAGATACTTTATATGCTCCACCTCCAAACTTTCCGCCAGAATGCAACATAGTCATAATAACTTCTAGAGCTGATTTATTAGGGTATTTTGGATGTGGATCCACAGGAATACCACGTCCATTATCAATAATGCTGACAGAATAATCCTCATTCATAACAACGTCTATACGGGTAGCATATCCAGCAACAGCCTCATCCATTGAGTTGTCCAGTATTTCTGCAACCAAATGATGCAGAGCGGTTTCATCGGTTCCGCCAATATACATACCTGGTCTATGTCTAACGGGTTCCAGTCCCTCTAAAACTTCAATAGATTGAGCGCTATATTCTTTAGTTGTTATTTCTGTTGCTTCAAACAAATCAGCCATAGTTTAATAAAATCCCTTAAAATCCTAATGTTTTTCGGGGTGAATCATAAATCAAAAGGTGGTATTAAACAAGTACAAACTTTGATAAGTCAACAAATCTTTTTTTGAAAAAACTCTTGATTTTTTAATATTTTATGTATAAAAGGAGTCACGAAATCGTCAATGGTGGCGATTTTATAATTCACACGCAGGCTTGTTTGGGGATTTAAACCTCACTCCGGTGCTTGAAGTTCAAGTTCTCGTAAGGCTTGCGGAGGTTTAACCGGAAAAAGGATAAAAAAATGACTCTTCCTACATTTACTTTACGCCAAATGATTGAAGCTGGCGTACATTTTGGTCACCACGCTCGTCGTTGGAATCCAAAAATGGCTCCATATATTTATGGAAAAAAAGATAACGTTCATATTATTGATTTACAAAAAACTTATCCAATGCTTTACACAGCAATGGCTACTACCAAGGAAATTGCTGCTCAAGGAGGTAAGGTTTTGTTTGTTGCTACAAAGCGTCAGGCACAAGAAATCATTAAAGAAAACGCTGAACGTTGTGGTCAATATTATGTTAACCAACGCTGGTTGGGTGGTATGTTGACTAACTGGAAAACTGTTCATAAGTCTATTACTCGCTTAGTTAAACTAAATGAAATGTTTGAGAAAAGTGACTTAGCAGGATATACCAAAAAAGAATTGCAGGGTATGAAAAAAGAACAAGAAAAGCTCCAGCTTGAACTTGGTGGAATTATGAATATGGGTGGACAGCCTGATTTAGTATTTGTAATTGATACTTGCAAAGAATCTTTAGCTATTAAAGAAGCTAAAAAGCTTGGTATACCAGTTATTGGTATTTGCGATACAAATGCAGATCCAGAAACAGTTGATTTGCCAGTTCCAGGTAACGATGATGCTATTCGTGCTATCCAATTTTATTCAGAAATGATTTCAGCTTCTGTTTTGGATGGTATGCAAGCAAATATCGCTGCTAAAGGTGTTAAAGTAGAAGAAATGGTTGAAGAAAATGTAGAAGCTCCTAAAGCTGCTAAAAAAAGAACATCTAAAAAAGCAGCAGAAAAAGCTGAATAACATTTTTTCTTCTTAATCAGCTTATGTTATAAATGGCGGTGCTAGATTTTTTAGTACCGCCCGTTAATGAAAATTTCAGAGGGTTTAAAAATGACAGAGATTACTGCCGCAAAAGTAAAAGAACTTAGAGAATTGACCAGTGCTGGTATGCTTGATTGTAAAAAAGCTTTGGTTGAAGCTAATGGTAACATGGATGAAGCAGTAGATTGGCTTCGTAAAAAAGGTTTAGCTTCAGCAGCTAAAAAAGCTAGCCGTATTGCTGCTGAAGGGTTGGTTTCAATTTATGTTGAAGGTAATAAAGGGGCAATCGCCGAAGTAAACTCAGAGACGGACTTTGTTGCCAAAAATGATTTATTTCAAGATTATGTTTCTGATGCTGCGAAAGTAGCTTTGGCTGCTGCTGGTGAAATTTGTGATATGAAATCTTTTCATTGTCCAAAATGTAACAAGACTTTTGAAGAGCGACTAACAGATTTGATTGCGAAAATTGGTGAAAACATGAATTTGCGCCGTGCTGCCATGTTAGAAGTAAACAATGGTGTGATTGCTTCTTATTTACACAATGCTTGTGGTAGTAATCTTGGTAAAATAGGTGTTTTAGTTGCCTTGGAATCAAATGCAGATAAAGAAAAGTTAGAAGAATTAGGCAAACATATTGCTATGCACATTGCTGCTTCTTCTCCTTTGTTCTTGGATGTTGCTTCTGTTGATACCGCATCTATTGAGCATGAAAAAGCCATTTTTGCAGAACAAGCAAAAGCATCTGGTAAACCAGAAAACATTATTGAAAAAATGGTTGAGGGTCGTGTTCGCAAATACTTTGATGAAGTTGTTTTAGAAGAACAGGCTTATATCATGGATCCAGATAAAAAAGTTAAACAGGTTATAGCTGATGTTGCTAAAGAACTTGGTACAGATATAAAATTGACAAACTATGTTCGTTTTAAGCTGGGTGAAGGTTTGCAAAAGAAAGAAGAAGACTTCGCTTCAGAAGTTGCTGCTCAATTAGGCAAATAATTTTTTAATTATAAAAAAACAAGAACCCCGCCTTTTTATAAATAGGGCGGGGCTTTTTTGTAGCTAATTGCTTATTTCATAGGTCTAAAATAAGGTAGTTATTATAAAACCTATGGAAACGACAAGAGCTCCTAAAAGAAGAACCTCTAACGCGATAGCGCTTACGCAACCAGCGAGCTGCAGGGTTGTGTAGTCGCGATAAACAAAATCTGTCAGAGCTTCCTTCTTAGTAGAAGGATAAGGTTCTTTGAAGAGCTTGTCCAAGAAGACCTTTGTGTTTGCCAGTAAGCCAATAGCCAATTTTCTGAATTTTTTTTCCATAACTTTTGTTGTTTATTATTTTATTTTTAATAGAGCCTTAATAAAAAATATTCTATTCTCATACAACGTAAACCATTGACACAATCAAAGTTATGAATTAGATCACCGATAATAAGAAAACAGAATAATTTTTTGTCATAAACTTACTATATCATATTTATCACTTTGTGTCAATATGAGCAACATATTGAAACACAACAACAAAAAGAGAGATATTCAAAAAAATATTTATAATGTTATTTTAACCATAACAGGTACGTGATCAGATGGTCGTTCTTTTGAGCGAAAATTATCTAAAATTTCAGCGCTTAAAATTCTGTTTTCCAAAGGTTTTGTTGTCCAAATATGGTCTAATCTGCGTCCTTTGTTATTAGTTTGCCAATTTGGGTTTCGATAACTCCACCATGAAAAAATTTTTTTTGGTTCTTTATAAAATTTGCGAACTGCATCAACAAAATTAAGCGAATTAAACAGGCGGGTTAATCTGCCGACTTCTATAGGAGTGTGTGAAACAATTTTCAAAAGTTGTTTATGATTCCATACATCATTTTCGCTTGGGGCAACATTAAAATCACCACACAATAGTATTTTTTTATTTTTCAACGTATCACTATTTTGTTCATAAAATTCTGAAATATCATCCATAAAACATAATTTATACGCAAAAGACAAATTTTCTATGGGATCAGGAATATCTCCACCAGCAGGAATGTATATATTATTTATTTCTATATCATCAAACAATACTGCTTTAATATGACGGGCATCTTTTTTACCCACCCAATTTTGTTCTGCAACCGATTTGAAAGGATATTTTGATAGGATTGCCACTCCATTATAACCAGCTATACCATAAACACAAATATGCTCAAAACCTAATTTTTTTATATCATCAAAAGGAAAATCTTCTTTTTTTGCTTTAACTTCTTGCAGGCAAACCACATCAGGATTGTATTCTACAACAAGCTGCCGTAATAAATCTAAACGAATACGAATAGAATTCACATTCCAAGAAACAAGTTTAAAAGAGTGCATAACTATTTTTTCTTTTTAAAATTTCTAGAACTATTTTTCTTATTTTTGAATTTGAAAACATTATCATTTAATTCAAAATCTTTTTTTGCATCATACAGTGATACACTAACTTCAACACTTTGAGGATCAACAATTTTCCACTGTTTTAATTCTAAAGGATTGTTTGAAAACACTAAAGTAATAGGGCCAATATCCCCTTTTTCTGTATAATCTAAAGTAATAGAAGTAGAGCCACTATCCTGATAAAAATCAATAATTTTAATTTTGTCATTATCTATTTTAATCTGATTAGATAAAATCATTGATGCAGGAATATCACTATAATCAATGTGTGTAACCTGATCTAAATCTAAATCATTATAAATAATAAAATCACCATCTCCAACAATTAAAACGTTGGTTGGCTCAGCATACTCCATGCGAATTTTATTTGGTTTTTTTATAAATAATCGTCCCTCTGCGGTTGCACCGTTTGAGGCCATTTGTACAAAAGTTGCTTCTAAGCTTTTCATATTATTTAAATAGTTTTCTATTTTTTGTATGTTTTCTATAGACTGCGTTTTAGCATCAAAACTAAACAACATTATACATAAAAAAGCCACATACTTTCTCATCAGCTATTTCTCCACTAGAAATAAAACAATATAAATTTAATATAATTATTTTAAGTTTTAAGTCTATACAAACCTATCCCCTGTCAACATTTAATGTTAACAGGGGATTTAGTCTAGCTAAATAATGTTAGTATCCTCCACATCCACACCCTTTGTTTGAAGAAGTTGTTTCTGAAGAATTGCTCGTTGATGCATTATTTGTTTCTTTATTTGTAGATGAAGCCTTATTTTTAGACATCTTACTACGTGAAGACTCTTTTGAGTCTCTCATATCTTTGCACATATCTTTACTCCTAATTTTAATTATGATACATTTAAGTACACCAAAAGAAGTAAGAATAAAACGCAAATTAACAACCTAATCTTTAAGTTTAGACTGTTAAAACTTGATATAATACTAATCTTCACCAAATTTATTATTAAGAAGCTCTTCAATAGCATTCATAGCTTCCAAAGCTTGTTTACCTGAGGTTGAAACTTTGATTGTTGTTCCTTTTGATGCTGCAAGCATCATCAACCCCATTATAGAGCATCCATTTACACATTGTCCAATACGCTCAACCTCAACTATTGCATCAAAAGGTTCTACGGTTTTAACAAAAGCGGCGGCAGCCCGAGCATGTAATCCTTTAATGTTTTTTATTTCTAAATCTTTTATTAACTTATCAGACATTTTAATTTCCTAAAAGTTGAGATGCTATATTAATATATTTTTTGCCAGCATCTTGAGCTCCCTCAACAGTTTCTTTTATATTTTTTTCTTTACGTAGTGATGCTATTTTTATCAACATAGGCAAGTTAACACCAGCTAAGATTTCAACATTGGCGCGATCCATCATCGATAAAGCTAGGTTAGACGGTGTTCCTCCAAACATATCAGTTAAAAGAACAACCCCATCGCCACTATTAACATCATTAACTTTTTCAAGAATCTCTTTTCTACGCATATCCATATCATCTTCAGGGCCAATACAAACTCCAGCTACCTGTTGTTGAGGCCCAACAACATGCTGCATAGCAGATATAAATTCATTAGCCAAATTTCCGTGAGTCACTAAAACTAATCCAATCATTAATAACCTCGCTTATTTGACATTGTTTTTACCATTAGTCCAAATCTTAACAGCTCCAAAACTTTTTAAAAGCTCTTCACGATTTTTAGCTCTTACAATTTCGTCAGCTCTGGTCTGCTTTCCTTCAAAAACAATTTCTTCAACGTTTTCGACGGGAACACCATAGATACGTTCAACCATTTTGCCTTTAAGTTCAACAATCATAACAAATTCTGATTCCGCTAAAGGTTCTACAGTTTCGGCATGAATATTGTCGAGTTTTACAGCCAAATGAGAATCTCTCTTCAATAAGGCTGTTCGTTTACCGTCAAATTCTAAAATTGGATTGTCAGGAGCTCCTGAACGAGCATCAATAAAAATTGCCAACTCGCCATATTTATTCTCAATAATTTCGAAGAAATCTTGTCTTTCAATTAAAGTATAATATTGTGTTTCCATATCAAAAAGCTTTCAAATATTGCTTTAAACTAGTTACTATGCTATAACATTATCATTAAACTGTCAATTTTAGGTTAATATATTATGCAAAAAAAGCCCTTAAGTTTTATTTGGTATTATACTAAAGATTTTAGGTATACAATGTTACTTGTTGTCATATTATCCATAATATCTCGCGGGCTTATGCAATATGCTTTTTATATTTCTGCAAAATTATTTAGTTGGGCAGGAACCGAAACACAAAACCCAAAATATTGGCAAACAATAATAGTTTTATTATGCTTTTTTGTCCTTACAGATTTAGTGGGGCATGTTTTGCAATCATGGTCAATGTTTATATTAGGAAGATTAATACCTTACATACGCTCATTAGTAATAAAAGATACATTTGATTACGTTAACAAGCATTCTATATCTTATTTTTCTAACGAGATGACAGGAAACATTTCCAATAAATTTAATCAGCTACAAAATGGAATGGCCGAATTTTTTATGCAATCAACCAATACTCTTTTTGATAGCTGCTATTTATTTGTTAATATTATAATTTTAGCCTGTATTGATTGGAGACTGGGCGTTGCCGTTGTTGTTTGGTCAGGGTTGATGATATATTGTGGCAAATATTTTGGTTTAAAAAGAGCAGAACTTTCAAGAAAAACATCTACAGAACAAAGTATTTCAAACGCCAGAATTGTTGATGCAATAGCTAATTATTCTGAAATAAAAAGCTTTGCCAATTTTAAATATGAACGAACTAATTTATTAAAAGTTTTACGTAAATGGCGCCACGCCGAAACCTACGAACAAAAACAACGCAATATTATAATGCTTAGTTTGTCAATAATATCTGTGTTGTCAGCAGCATGTTTTTGTTTGCTAGCATTATTGTTATTTTATCACAACCAAATCGATTTAACGGGGTTTATTTTTGTTTTAACAGTTATAATTCGCCTAAGTGGAGTAGCTTTTGGTGTAAATTGGTCTGTAAATAACCTATCTAGAATATTTGGTGTTCTCAATTCTGCTTTAGAAACACTATCTGTCGAACCAGACATTGTTGATTCTAAAGGCGCTATAGAGCTAAAAGCTAAAAAAGCAGAAATTATTTTTGAAAACGTTGCTTTTTCATATCCAAATAATGATACAATATTTTCTAACTTTAATTTAAAAATAAAAACAGGAGAAAAGGTTGGAATAGTTGGTTCATCTGGAGCAGGAAAATCAACTCTAATAAAGCTTATTGCTCGTTATTTTGATACAACTTCTGGTGCTATTAGAATTAATGGTACAGATATTAAAAATATTACTCAAGATTCTTTACACAAAATAATATCTACAATTCCACAAGATGTATGTTTGTTTAACCGTACTTTAGAAGAAAACATCCGTTATGGAAAAACTACTGCAACTTTAGATGAGGTAAAAAAAGCAGCTAAACAAGCATCTGCGGATAATTTTATAAAAAAACACTCCAAAGGTTATGAAACCAAGGTAGGTGATAGAGGAGTTGTTTTATCGGGCGGAGAGCGCCAAAGGATAGCTATAGCCAGAGCTATCCTAAAAAATGCTCCGATATTGATATTTGATGAAGCCACATCATCACTCGATTCTGAAAGCGAAAAATATATTCAAGAATCGCTAAAAACTGTAATGAAAGATAAAACAGTTATTGCTGTAGCCCATCGTCTATCTACTTTACGCGAAATGGATAGAATTATAGTTTTAGAAAACGGTAAAATAGTAGAAGAGGGAACACATGAGGGGCTGTTGCGCAAAAAAGGGCGGTATGCAAAATTATTTAAGATGCAATCAGATGGTTATTTACGATTTGACTAAAAATTATAAATCAAACTGAGATTGGCGGAGCTATTAGTATAATCAGAACCAAAACTATATGATCCTGCTATCGATGCACTCCAATTTTCTATCATATCAAAAGACATTCCTGCTTCAACTTTCATCAATGTACGATCTTCGGCCGATTCTAGAGACATGTCCTCAATTAATTCAAACTCCCCACTATCATTCATAATTTGAACAACAGATGGTTTAACAAATATTTCTGCACGAGCCTCAGGGAACTCCCAGCGTTTCGCTATTTTGATTCCAGCCTCAAACTCGGTGCGGCTGGCATCTTCAAATTCTTGAGTCTTACCAGCATTATCCGAGACCTCATCCATTTTAACAGATGTGTAAGATAGTCTAACGCCAGGCTCTATTCTAAGCCCGCTAATATTCTTGTATATATAGTTTACATCAAGTGTTGCACCATAAGTTGTACCAGAAGTATCAGCTTCAACACCATCTTTAGTACTTATATTAGCATCAAGCAATCCAGCATATCCCGCAAGCAAAACAGACCAATAACGCCCATCCGTTCTAATATAAGCACCGCCTAAATAACTGTCTATAATTGTTTCAGCTTCTCCTCGCAAGGTATAGTTTTCCCCGCTTTCATCATAATTATATATACCATTTCTATAAGATGCCAATAATCCAAATTTAGTAACCCCATTACTAATGATGTCGATTCCCCCATCAACACCAGAGATTGAGGTAGTATAATTATACGGCGCTTCAATTGTGGCTGAAGAATATACAGGTGTTATCCAACCAGTAAATACAGGACGCGCACTACGACAAATACGATTAGAGTATTTTTGTCCTTTTGATAACCTACAAGGAACTTTATTGTATTCATTTATGGCTATACTATTACGTAAATTAGCGCCTAAACTAGCTGTTTGCATAAAAGTATTATCAATTAATCCATAATAAGCTGCAGTCTCTGGCACAATCAGAGGTCTACCTGCGTTTGACACATAACCATACCAACTATTATTTTCAAATAATGTTTCCCAAACGAAAGGAGATGCTTCGCTACGCCAAATAGAAAAACTATCAATATTTCCATTAACATTGTTTGGGGCTTGAACTAATAATATTTTGTTTGATGTTGACTTATCATCGACCGATTTTAATGTTATTGTTGATTTGCCTAAAACATCCCCATTTATAATAATTTTATCAGCAATACTTTGGCTAATATCCATATCCATTATGATAGATGCATTATTACCACTGTATGCTCCCTCAATAGTCAAAGTATCTCCAACAACCTGAGATGTACCACTCATATCAATAGAGCCTTTATTTATAATATTTCCATTCACAGTTATATTTGATATATTATTTAGTGTTCCTGAAACATCTAAAGTTGATCCGATATCGACTGATAAATTCTTTTCATTACCGCTGAGCATCAAGTCAGCTTCTAATCTAAGTACAGAGTCTATTACATTTACCTCGTTCCACCCTCCTATTTGGACGGTATCACTATCTCCACTATTTGAAACAACGAAGTTTCCATTACTTAAATTAAGAGCTTTATTTGACGTTGTATCGTTATTTATAAGTTTTTTATTGAACGCTTCATTTACACCACCGACAATAGTTAAACTGGTAATATTTGATCCTTCCTGAAATAAATTATCAAAATTTGATGCTGTTGCATTTGTATCAACATGAATAGTAAAATTTTCAAATAATACAGATGAATCACCAACATTTATAACGGAACCACTATTGGCAACCAAATTATAAATAGCCGAAGCTGTTTCAGCGTTTATAATGCCACCTCCATTTACAGTAACCGAATTAATAGTAGCGCCAGTTTTAACATTTAATTGTCCGCCATCATTTAAAAAAGTGTTGCTAGCATTACTATCAATTTCGACATTCATAATGCCCCCATTATTAACCTCTATATTTTCCGCAGATGATCCAGATGCTATATTAAGCACACCACCTTCAAGAACCGTAGATAATTGAATAAGAGCATTATTTGTTGCATTGATTGTACCGCCATTTTGAATGTTTGCAGATTGAATTGCGCCTCCGTCAATAGACCCAGTTCCATCTGTAATATCCACATTTTTAGCGCTTCCATTAGCATAAATCTGTAAATTACCACCAGACGACACACCAACATGTTGTGCTGTGCTACCACCATCAATAATAATGGTTCCTCCGATAGCATTACTATTTTCAATGCTTCCGCCATTTGTAGCAGTAAGAGTTGAACCTGTATTAACAGAAAATCCACTAGCAACTTTATTGTTTATACTAGCATTTATAGTTTGATCTGCTTCGTCTGTAATATTTGTAATAGAAGCATCAGTTGTTAAATCAAATTTAGCGCCATTATTTAATTTTAGTTCATCAACATAAGAGTTGCCACTATTGCTTATAGAAGCTTCACTTCCAATACTAATTTTTTGAGCGGCACCGCCATTAGTAATATTCAGTTTTCCTTGACCATCAATTGTTGCATCTATAAGTATTCCACCGTCTACATTAACAGTACTAGATCCAGATGCATTAACAGTCTCTGCTTGTCCAGATGAGACATTCAATGTTCCATTGCCTGTAACGGTTGTATTTGTGGCTGTGCCACCCAAAAATACATTAACCACACCACCGTCAGACACGCTTGTCTCTTCAGCCACACCCTGTTCATTAACATTCATTGTCCCTATATAATTAACAAGTGTGCCTATTGCTTTGCCGCCAGAGTTAACATTAAGGATATTTACATCTACACCATCTATCGTGCTAGGAATAACTAAATCATTTTTAGTTTCATTTTCAATACTCATTTCTTCTGCAAAAGAAAGTGTTGGTTGAAGCAAAGTAAGCTTTGCCGCAAAAATTGCGGTTGCTAAACAAAAATACTTTGTTTTCAAAAACATCACAACTTTCCTCTCCAAAGAAGTAGATGTAGCAAAAGTTTATATGACGAGGCTAAGCTAAAAAAATTAATAAAAAATTACCGATTCTATACAGTAAAAACAACGATTCGCATCAAATCGTTGCTGGGATTCGTTTTGAGTCATATTAATATTTTTATTATTAGATAAAGAATCGCAAACAGAATCGCTAATTAATAAAAAACGTTATTGTTTTTAACTTCAAAAAATTGTGCATCACTGCGTAAACTATCAAAAAGTTCTGGATTTGTAGTCGTTATCCATGCTTGGATATTAAGTGACACAATTTTTTCCAGCAAAGCCTCTCTTTTTATATCATCTAAATGAGCCGCTATCTCATCTAAAAGCAGAATGGGCGCAAATCCCTTATGTAGAGTTTGACATTTTGTTTGTGCCAAAATAATACTTATTAGCAAGGATTTTTGTTCTCCTGTTGAGCATAGCTCTGCAGGCATACCTTTTTTCTTAAAGTAAACCTTAAAATCTGTACGATTTATTCCATCAGGAGTGTCATTTTGCAAAACAAACCGACGTTGCTTTGTTATTATATTTTTATATTCCTCTTCCACATCAATAGCAGGCTTATTATCAAGAGCTTTTTCAATCCTACCATCAAGTTCTAACCTAACGGATGGAAAAATGTCATCAGGTTCATTTTCTATAAAAGTATTTAATCGAGCCACCTGTTCTCTGCGAGCCGCAGCAATAGCAACACCTATTGCTGCCATGTTTTCTTCTAAAGAATTTAGCCAATAATTATCATTTTTGCCCTCTTTTAACAGACGGCACCATTCTTTGTATAAATGCTCAAAGTTGGCGGTCCTTTTTGCATGTTCTACATCAAACGCATAAACCAATCTATCAAGAAAAGAACGTCGTGGTTGGCTTCCTCCTCTAAAAAGACGATCCATTTGAGGGGTGAGCCATATAGCAGACATATACTGCCCTAGTTCTGCTTGGGAGGATATTTTGTTATTGTTTATTTTTACAATCCTTCTTTCAAAAGATTTATATTCTCCTATATCCTCTAGCTCTTTAGATGTTTTTTCTACAGCTGTTGCTATTGTATATAGTTCATCGTTATTTATTATATCAGCCACAACAGCCCAATTTAATGGAGATACAAAAGATATTTCTTTGCTTTCAGTAAGTTGCGGTATAAATCTTTTTATATCAGATAAACGAGCTCCTCGAAGTCCTCGTCCAGGTGTCAAAAAAGATATAGCTTCTAAAATATTTGTTTTACCACTGCCATTTTCTCCATAAATGATTATAGGAGCAACTTCTGATTCAATTCTAAGATTAGCATAATTTCTATAATCAGTTAAAGTCAGGCGTTTTACACCTGACTTTAGGTTTGTCAAACTAGCTAAATTATGCGCTAAGCAATCCATTTATACTCTCATAGGCATTAAGACATAAATTGCGCTAGAATCTGATGTATCATGTATCACAGAAGGAGAAGACGCATCAGCAAAAGAAACTCTGACTGTGTCGCCTTTTACTTCACTTAAAATATCCAACAAGTAGCGGAAATTATACCCAATCTCAAGAGGCTCATGGTCGTATTTAGCCTCCAGCTCCTCAGAAGCACTACCCAAATCAGGACTAGAAGTAACAATAGTAACCTTGTTAGTATGAGTAAGCATTTTTATTGCTCTAGTTCTTTCAGCAACAACTGAAACACGATCAACCGCTGCGGCTAAGTCTTTTACGCCAAGTTCCAAAGATTTATCATTGTCTGTAGGGATAACTCTTTCGTAATCAGGGTACGTTCCATCAATTAATTTAGACGTTAACGTAATATCGGTTACTGAAAATCTAACCTTGTTTTCAGAAACTTCAACAGTAACATTTTCAACAGAGTTATCATCTAAAAGTTTACGAATTTCAGCAACAGTTTTACGCGGAATAATAACTCCATTTAAGTTTTCAGCCCCTTGAGGTAACGGTGATTCTACACAAGCCAAGCGATGCCCATCTGTTGCAACAACGCGCAAAACCTCTGACGCCCCCTCTTTTTTTGCATGAACATACAGACCATTAAGATAATATCTTGTTTCTTCTGTTGAAACGGCAAATTGCGTTCTATCAATTACATCTTTCAATTCATCTTTCGACATAATGAAAGATGTTGGTAGTTTATCTCCAGATATAACAGGGAAATCTTCAACAGGGATAGTCGAAAGTGAAAATTTTGACCTTGCAGATGAAATTGTCAGCTGCCCCTTATCATCAGGATAAATAAGTTCAACTTGTGATCCATCAGAAAGTTTACGAACAATATCATACAACATATGAGCAGGAGCCGTAGTTGCGCCTACTTCTGATATTTTAGCGTCAGCCATTTCTGTAATTTCTGTATCCATATCTGTAGCTTTAAAGCTGATCCCATCACCTAAAGCTTCAATTCTAACATTTGATAAAACAGGAATAGTGTTTCTTTTTTCAACAATACTTTGAACGTGACTTAATGTCTTCAGTAAATGTGCTCTTTCAATAGTAAATCTCATCTTTTGTAATCCAAATCATAAGTTATATCATTACCCAAATTCTAGCACAAACACTACAAACAAAAAGATAAATCATTTAATATTCACAACTTTTATACAAAAGCCTCTTTGTCAACAAAGAGGCTTTTGTGTAGCTAATTTTGCCAAATGCAACTAAGCTTCTAACATTCTGCGTAACGTTTCAACATTTTCTGCTAAAGAAACGTCTTCCATTATCAGCTCTTCAACTTTGCGTACAGCATGCATAACAGTCGTATGATCCCTGTCAAACTTACGACCAATTTCAGGCAAAGAACGAGATGTAAGTTGTTTTGCTAAATACATAGCAATCTGTCTTGGACGAGCAACTGTACGAGCCCTACGAGATGACTGCATTTCTTTCACTGAAATATTAAAGTGTTCTGCAACTTTTTTCTGAATTTCATCAATAGTCGTACGCTTATCAAAAGAACGTAACATATCTTTTAAAATATCTTGAGTCATATCTAGAGTTATTTCATGATTGCTTAGTAATTGGGAGTGTGCAATTACTCTACGCAACGCCCCTTCTAATTCACGAATATTAGAGGTTATTTTTGTTGCTAAAAACTCCGCTACTTTTTGAGGTAACTCTAGACCAAGTTGTTTAGCCTTGCTATTCAAAATACCCATTCTTAGGTCAAAATCTGTTGGATGAATATCTGCAACTAAACCACAACCAAGGCGAGATTTTAATCGGGCTTCAATACCCTCCAAGTCTGCAGGCGATTTATCTGCAGATATAATTATTTGACGCCCTTCTTCTATCAGTGAATTGAAAGTGTAGAAAAATTCTTCTTGGGTTGTATCCTTTCCACCCATAAATTGAACATCGTCTACCATTAAAACATCAACTGACCTAAACTGCTCTTTAAATGCCGTTGTATCTTTGTAACGAAGGGCTCTAACAAACTTATACATAAATTTTTCTGCAGACAAGTATACTATATTTCTATTTGGATCTTGTTGTTTAATATGCCAAGCAATCGCATGCATAAGGTGTGTTTTACCCAATCCTACACCAGAATACAAAAATAAGGGATTAAAAGATATGTTTCGAGATTCTGCAACTTTTCTCGCTGCCGCATAGGCAAACTCATTGGTTTTGCCAACAACGAAATTATCAAATGTATACTGCGGGTTAAGAGGAACAGATAAAGAATCGTTAAGCAGGCCATCATTTGCGTTTGCAACAACAGATTTTATACCCGATTGATATATATTCTGAGGCATAGGAGAAGTATTTATTTTCTTTAACAAAGAACGGCAAGTTGGACTATATAATCCTTTACCGTGAGCAGACTCTTGGCTTGCTTGAACAACAAAATTAATACTTCTAATTGAAGGATTCTTTTTTTCCCAAATTTTGTGGATTCTATCACTGTAATTAGTTATTACCCAATTTCTCATAAAACGCGTTGGAACACAAATATTCATAGTCCCATTATTGAAAGATCCTATTGTTAAAGGCTTGAGCCAACTATCAAAAGCGGTTTCACCAACCTCAACCTTAAGCTGCTCACAAATCTGTCCCCATTGATCCAAAACAGACGCATCATTAACAATTGCTTCTTCAGCCATTTCTACTCCCCAATTTGTATCTCAAAAATTAAACCCCATGTCAGCTTAAAACATATACACTCCATTAAGACTTATTGTAAGTAGGTGTTTCATGATCCCAATAAATGCGTATATTGTTGTTTTTTAACTTTTTGTTTTTATCTTTCTGCAGTATTTAAACATCCCCCTTAAATTTAACTGCTGTCAAAGAATAGTGTTACCACTATAAATTTTAGACATCAAATTATTAAGCTTAAAATTTAAAAACAATATCGTTTAAAAACTAACTGACAACTAATATCGAGACGATTCTGTCTGACTTTTTAGATTCTAAAAATTTCAAAAATATATTCAAAATTCTCTAACAAAGTGATTTGGATATTAGAAACAAAAAAACATAAAAGCAACAGAACTTTTTCCGAACATTGCAATTAAATTCCTTGACATAATCTTTTAAAGGAGTCGACTAGATTCTGCCACTTTTAGAACAAAAAAGCACAAACCAAAACCTCCTCATCAAATGCTAAGAGGGATGATTTGTGCTTTAAAAAATATGTAACGACTATAATGCTTTAATTTTATGAGAAAGACGAGAAACCTTACGAGACATAGTGTTCATCGCAAAAACACCTTTTCTAACAGCTCTCATCATTTCAGACTCTGCTATTTTAAAAGTTGTAGTAGCAAGTTCCTTATCTCCAGCAGCAATAGCAGCCTCCACCTTCTTAATAAAGGTACGAACACGACTCCTACGGGCGCCATTAATGATAGCGCGTTTATTATTTCTTACGATTCTGCTTTTTGCAGATTTATGATTGGCCATTTTTTTCTTCCGTTTCAATTATAAAAGGTTGTTCCAATTTTTAATAAATGTAATGCTTTATAAACTTGAACAATGATTAAAGTCAATAATAATTTTGCTAAAAAGGTCGATTCTAGCTCTTTTTTATTTAAAATTACTCAAAATTTCTCTAAATTCTGGGGTGTTCATACTCAAACGACAGCTTTTCAATTCTAGTTCCATACCGTTTTGTAGATTCATATTTTCTACTTGTTTTAGAGTCTCTTTTGCTTGAAGTATTGCTTGGTATGGTAAAGAGGCGATTCGATTTGCAACTCTTAATGCTTCATCATAAATATCTTTCTGGGGGACAACCCTGCTTATGAGGCCAGATAAGGATGCTTCCTCTGCATTCATTGCTTTACCAGTCAATATCATTTCCATTGCCTTAGCTTTCCCAATACGATGAACAAGCCTTGAACAACCTCCAAATGATGGTATTGTCCCAATAGAAAGTTCTGGATAACCAATTTGAGCAGATTCTGAAGCCAAGATAATGTCACCAGCAAGCGCTAAATCACAACCCAATCCCAAAGCATAACCCGATAATACAATTATTAGTGGCTTAGAGCAATTAGCAATTTTATAAAACTCATCTTGCCAAGCTTTTAAAGCTAAACTTTGTTGTGTTACCTCATCACAAAGAGCTTTAATGTCAATACCTGCGGCAAAACACATATCGTTTCCTTTTATAATTATACAACGAATAGTGTCTGTATATTCCCAATCTTGAACTTGATAGGCAATCTCATTAAGCATTTCCAAATTGATAGCATTCATATCATCTTTTCTATCAAGAGTGATAATACCTATGTGTCCATCAACTTCCGTAAGAATAGTGTTGTTTTCACTCATGTTTTTTTCCTTATTGAATTTTACTTTTTACTGTAAGTCTTACAACTAAAGGGTTTACCGATTCTCTACTAAGTTCTAATGTTTCACCATCTCTTTCGAATAACATACGATTTTTTTCATCTTGCTTTTTTTTCCATCCTAATTGTGGTAACGTTTCAGAGTAAAAGGAGCATACCTTGGCAAAATCTAAACTTTGAGACGTTAAATATGTTTCAACTAAACGAATTTCTTCATTTCCAAAACTTAAATTACCATTTTTAATTTGTTCCAGATCTTCAAGGATAGGAATATCTTCTAGCCCCTCAACAAAGGAAGCTTTTGTTTCTAAAGGAAAAAATAACAAGGATAAAATTAATAAATAAACAAATAATCTCATTTTTGCAGGTCCTTACAATAAAATGTTGATCTACCACCTATAATAGATTTTTGAATACCACCAGTTATCTTTATATCACAAATACAGTTAGGACATTTTTGACCAGTTTTGTTATAAACGCAATGCATATTTTGAAAATACCCCAGACTACCATCAGGTTTTTTATAATCTTTTAAAGTTGATCCTCCAGCTTCAATAGCTTTTAACAATACTTTACGAGTATTGTTAATCAATAAAACACAATCATCTACTGATATATCACGACATATCCTCATTGGTAATATATGCGATTCATATAAAATTTCAGATGCATATATATTGCCAATTCCTGATATTATTGTTTGATCAAGTAAGGCTATTTTTATAGGTGTTTTAGCTTTTTTCTGAAGTTTATCATAAAGATACGTAGATGTAAGTTTATTATCAAAAGGGTCTATACCTATATTTTTTATAAAGCTATTACTACCAATATTTTTTGTTTCAGAAATAGTAAAAAGACCAAATCTACGAGGATCATTATATACAACGTAGCCAGCAGATGTTTTGATTATTATATGATCGTGTTTATCTTGTATTTTGGGAGCGTATTGGCTAATTTTTACTTTTCCACTCATTCCCATATGCCATAGAATACTGTACCCATTATCTAATTCAATAACAATGTATTTAGCAACACGAGCATATTTACATATATTGGCTTGCGTAATTTTAGTAGATAAATCTTCTGGTATAGTTATCCGTAAACGAGGATTATTTATTTTAACGTCAATAATTTGTGCAAAACCGATTTTGTTTTCTAAAGCTCTTTTTATTGTTTCAACTTCTGGTAGTTCAGGCATTATTTTCTCTAAAAATGTTTTTATAATTACGAATAGTATAGATGCATTTTTATATCAATACAATAGCAAATAAAATCTTGCGCTAAGTACCAAAATAAGTTAGTCTACAAAGAATGGTCAAGAGAAAACAAAATGATTAAAACAAGAAAAAGACAAAGTAAATATTTTGCGCCACAGAATGAAGATAATTATCATATCTGTGATCATCCTAATTGTAATAAGGCTGGAGAATACCGTGCTCCTAAAGATCGTAATTTAAAGGAATATTATTGGTTTTGTCTTAAACATGTTCAGGAGTATAATGCAAGATGGAATTATTATGAAGATGAATTATATTCCAATTCAGAAGATAAGATAAATGGCCAAAATTTTAAATTTTCTTCACGAATTAAATATAATTTTGGTTTTGATTTTTCGGGTGGGTATAACTTTTTTGAAGATAGTTCATATTCGAAAAGGGATAATATTTATCTAACAGTAGAAGAAAGGCAAGCACTAAAAATAATGGAGCTAGAATACGAAGAGCTCAATATCAATAATCTAAAGAAAGCATACAAAATAGCTGTAAAAAAATATCATCCCGACATAAACTCATCAGATAAAACAGCTGAAGAAAAATTCAAAATACTTAGTACTGCTTATAAATCTCTAATAAATAAAATATCTTAACGAGATTTTGTTTGTGTAATTGCTGTTTTAATTTTTTGTTGCTCTTTTTTTCGCTGGGTTTCATTTGTTTGTTTAATTTCTTTTCTACCTGATTTTTCAAGTATCATTTTGGCGGCCTTTTTTTCATCGTTTGCTCGCCCAATTTCAACAAGTTCTTCTGCTTTCATATCTTGAATGGCTGAAGCCTTAATATCGTCACTATGCATGGCAGCCATACGCATCTTGCGCAACCCTTTTACCATATCAGATGTTTCACGCGATGATAATCCTGATGTTTTAATTTTTGTTTTAGCAGCAACATCTTCCTTTAGAACTTTATCGGTTGTTTGTGCAATCACAGAAATATCTTGGATACTATCTACTACAACTTTCTTCTTTAATCCTTTAAGACCAAGCTGTTTTGCCATTTTATCTGCTTGTAAAACAGCTTCCATTTTACCTACAGCTTGTTGTGATTTTTGTTCTTCTTGAATTTTATTCAAGGAGATTTTTTGTTTTTCTTCATCTCTTAAAGCATTAATTAAAGACGAATTACCATCACTAAGGGAAAAATGGTAAACA
Source organism: Alphaproteobacteria bacterium (assembly GCA_015062235.1). GTDB lineage: Bacteria > Pseudomonadota > Alphaproteobacteria > RF32 > CAG-239 > CAZU01. The sequence continues at coordinate 66,239 of SUUZ01000005.1, forward strand.
ACTTCATCCTCCTCATCATCTTCTTCATATGTATCTCGAATTTTAGAGTGTAACCTTTTTAGATTTGGAGCTAACCCCTTTGTAAATGGTTTTGATTTAAAACTATTACGCTCTTTTGATTCCGCGGCCAAAGCCTTCTTTATATCAAGTCTACGAGAAACTCTAGTGTTTTTAGAATCCCCTTTATCTTGCTCCCATTCAATATTTGAAGGATCATTATCTTCGAACATCGATGTTCCTTAATTTATGAATATAAACACATACCCACTATGTCATATTTTTTAGTATATGTCAATTATGAGGTTAATTTATTTCTTCGTAGGTTATTAATATATTGCCATCAGACAAGCGAGTTACCCCTAATTGTAAAGGCGGGAAGTTTGTTCTTTGCAAAATCATTGTTTTAGATGTCACATCTAAGATATTTGCCTTTATTGCTAACCGTAATCTACTCCAGTCTTCATCTTTGGCAAAAAACTCTCTTTGACTATCAAGAACCTCATCAAAAGATGGTTCTCCAGATAGAAAAACAGTATCTGCATTCCACAGTTTAATATAGGCATCATTAAAAAACACCAATCGTTCATTCGTTCCAAAAATAAGAACACCTTCAAATAGCCCCTTTAAAATGTCATTTTGTACCGCTATTAATGCGTTATAAGATGAGGTGGCTGCTAAACGATCAGATATATCTTCAAAAGCCAAAACCAATCCTCCCATTGGGTGGGGGGCTCGCATTCGGCGTAATGTTTTTCCATTGGGGATATGTAGCAAATCACTTGTTGGTTCAATAATTTGAGCAAATTTACATTGTTCTTCTTGTCGGAAAGCTTTATAGTCAGGAACCTCAGGCAGCATTCTTTTTTCTCGAAGTATATCTAGAAATGCAAGATAACAAGGCCTTTGACTTATCCATTCTGGCTCAAGATTCCAAAGATCGATAAAAGCTTGGTTGTGATATTGTAGTATCATATCTTGGTTAAACACAACAAAAGCGGTGCCTAACATACCCAAAATTTCAAGTTGAGCATCCTGATGTCTTTTTAGATTCCTTTTTAACTCATCTAATTCGCTAATATTTATTAAGCATCCAGCACTAAATGTTTTATCCAAACTATTTTCGCCATAAAAAGGAGTTTCAAATGCCTCCATAGCAATACGATTTCCTTTAACAGCAATATTTGCTGTAGTTTTATTTAGTCTTTTACTTTTATGAGCTTTTTCAGCTATACTACGAGATATACTATCGCCATTTGTTCCTACAAGCTCTATTTTTTCGGAAATAATATCTTCCTTTGTTTTTTCAGCAACAAGATCTACATATTTTTTATTGCAATAAACTATATTGAGTTTTTCATCTCGTAACCATACAGCAAATGGTAAATTATCAAGTAAATCTTGCTGTTGTCTAAATCTGTTTTCAAGGCTTTGTTTTTCTTTTTCAAGATTTTTAATTCTATTTGTTGCGAAACTGACATCTCGGAACCAGATCATATCACAATATATATTACCATCAGCTCCATTTATTCGTACACCTTCTAATCTGATATATTTATTAGCTGTTTTTAATAAGAAATAATCTTCAAAAGCAACACCTTCTTCTTTTAATAAACCAACATATTTGTTAATTTTTTTTATATCATCTTTATAGAAGTTTTTTAGAATTTCGTTAAAATCAGATTTAATTCCTTTTTCCAATCCTAATATAACAGCCAGTCTGCGAGAACACCTTTCAGTTATAGTTTGACGAGGATCATTAACTTTATCATCTGGATATATAAACGCAAAATAACCATCGTGCGACGCATAAAGTGTTTCGGCATATCGCTCTCGATCCCTTTGCAAAAAATAATTTTTTTGTTTCATTTTTAACAAATAGAAAGTTAAAACAAGACTCAAAAAAATAAGTAAAAAAATCAAAAATCCTATAATATACCACAATTCAGGCATTGCATCATACATATTATGAAGAAGATTTATATCCATTTATTTATCAAAACTCCGCAATAAAGAATTGTATTTCACTACATTTTATTATATAAAAAATATTATTAAAACTTAAAATTTTGGATAAGTGGACAAATGTGTTATAGTGTTGCTTTTGATACAACGGGAACTAGTTGTAGTATTGCTTTGCTTGATGACGATAAAATAATTTCATCTTTTGAACAGAATATGGATTTTGGGCAATCTGAGGTGCTTATACCTAAAATTAAAGAAATATTGAAAAAAAATGACTTGAAATTTAGTTCATTAAATAATTTATTTGTATGTGTTGGTCCAGGATCTTTTACTGGTGTACGTTCAAGTATTTCTGCAGCTAGGATATTTGGTCTAGCTAACAGTGACTTAAAAGTTTGTGGAGTATCTGCTTTCGATGCTTATATTCAAGCTTTAGATAAAGAAGATATTGCTGATATAAATGCTGTTATTATTGAAACAAGGAGAGAGGATTTTTATGTTCAATTTTTTGATAAACAACTTCGAAAAATAAAAAATGCAGAAGCTCTTTCTCGCGATATAATAATTGAACAATTAAAAAGCAAAGGGTGTCTTATAACTCTGATTGGAGATGGTATAGAAAGATTCTTGTCCGCGCCTAGTGGTCTAACTTTTCATGCAATAAAAATGCTTGATAGTCTACCAATATATTCTCTGTACCAAGCAGGGATTAAAATGATAAAATCAAAAAAAATAGACTATCCTAAACCCTTGTACTTACGATCGCCAGATGTTACTACTCCAAAAGGTTAGGTTTATCTTCTTGATGATATTTCATATCCATTGTTGTTGTTTACAGCGGAATTAGCAAAAGCAAAATCATTAGAGTTTAAAGAATGTATGCGATACAAAACATCTCCTCTTTCTACTCTGTCACCGACTTTTTTAAGTAAATCTATGCCTGCTCCATGATGCTGGGCAGCACCAGCTAAAACACCTATTTCGTTTATACGATAATTATCAATAGCTTCTATCACGCCAGATTTGTTAGCAACAATATCTCGTGTCAAGTGTCCTAACTGAGCTTGTGAGGTTTTTCCTTGTGCATATATAATACGATTTAATGCTTCCAGAGCCCTGCCAGAAGTTAGTATTTCTTTGGCAACACGATATCCTTGTCCTCCACGTAATTTAGGGTCAAATTCCAGAACTCTACCAGCTAAAAACAACGATTTCTCTCTTAGATCTTGAGGAGCATCTTCCTTATTTCGCAATATTTTCATAATATCTCGCGCTTCTAATACTGCGCCAACACCATTGCCAATAGGTTCGCTTCCATCTGTAATTACCACATCAGTTTCTATTAATAGCAAATCACTAACATGTTCTATAATTTTTCGTAAACGCAAAGCCTCTTTTGTCGATTTTATTCTCGCAGTAGGTCCCACAGGAATATCGATAACAAGATGAGTAACCCCCGCCGCTAATTTTATAGCTAAAATTGATGATATAATATGTTCGTGCTTGATAATACCCAAAGAACGTTCAACAGAAGATATTATTTTACAGGTAGTAGTTGTGGGTAGTGATGTATAATCAACTATAGCCCCTCGGTTTTCTTTTATAAGCTGCTTAAGTTTTATATCATCAAAGTTAACATTTGCTAAGACTGAAAAGGTATCAGCTACTCCAGCACAAGAGGTTAAAGAGCGAGCAGAAGTTTTTGGTATTGGTAAGCCGTACGCTGCAACAATTGCTGTAATTATAATATCCGTCTTGTTTCCTGGAACCCCTCCCAGACAGTGATGGTCAACAACGATCGATTCATTATCCCACGTCAAAGTATTGCCATCAACCAAAGCCTCAGTCATTGATGAAACCTCCTGAGGTGTTATAAAAGATCCTGTTGCAACAAGAAATGAGGTGATATCCATATTTGAATAGCGTTTAGTAGCAATATCTTTAATGATACCAGAATACTCACTGCTAGATAAAATGTTTCCCTCCATTTTTCTTTTAATATAAGCAATAGATTGAGGTGGATTGGCAAGGCTCACAGTTACTTTTGCTCCCTCTGGTAAATTTAACATTTCAAAAGCAGATTTATTTAGTCCTAATTCATCGGCGGCAACGATGTTTTCATCATCTACAATTTCTAAAAAAGCAAAAAGCGGAGACGCTCCTCCGTGAATTTCCATTTTAACAATACTATTAGTATCATCAACTTTATATGCGTCACAATCTTTATGCAAATAGACAACATTTTCATTAAAAGAATTTATTGCAATATATTTTAAAGATAGCATGCCTAGAACCTTAAACTTAAATTCACCTCATAACATAAACTAAAAAGATGAGTTGTTAAACTTTTTATTTAATAATAACTGCAATACTTTTGCTAATTTTTTGCGTAAATTAATTCTGTCTGTAACAATATCAACCATCCCATGTTCTTGAAGGTATTCGGCTCGCTGAAAACCTTCAGGGAGGGTTTCTCTAATAGTTTGCTCAATGACTCTAACCCCTGCAAAACCTATAATACAACCTTTTTCAGCGATATGAATATCCCCTAACATTGCAAAAGAAGCGGATACCCCGCCTGTTGTAGGGTTAGTCATGATAGAAATATATGGTAAACCTCGTTCTTTCAATGTATTTATTGCTGCTGTTGTGCGGGCCATTTGCATTAAAGACAAAATACCTTCTTGCATTCTGGCGCCGCCAGATGCAGAAATAATTACCAAAGGAGATGAGGTTTTAATTGCAAATTCCGCAGCTTTCACAATTCCTTCCCCAACAGCCATTCCCATAGATCCACCCATAAATGAAAAATCAAGAGCGGCTACTACAGTTTTTATTGTGCCAATTTCCCCATAAGCTACCACAATAGCATCATCATTTTTTGTCAAACGTCTATAAGCTCGCAGGCGATCACTGTATTTTTTTGAATCTTTAAATGAAAGAGGATCATCTTGTAATTTGGGAAGAGTAAGAAGTTTGTATTTAGCATTATCAAACAGCATATCCAATCTTGTTATCACGGGTAATTTAAGATGATGTCCACAAAAAGAACATATAAAAAAATCTTTTTCTAACTCTTTATTAAACAGCATTTGTCCGCATTCGGGGCATTTTGTCCATAAATTATCTGCGATTTCTTTAGATGTAGTCCTCTTTATTTTAGGTCTAACAAAATCTGCGATCCAATTCATTGTAATATTCCTATTTGGTAGGTGTATTGTTTCTTATTCCAAAAGCCTTTTTTATACTATCTTTCCAAGTTGGCTTTTGTTCAATCACTGTAGCTGCCTTCATGTTCTCAATATTATTATGCAAACCTTCCATCTCTTTAACTAATTTTTCTTGCTCTTTTGATAGCTTTTTGTTCTCTTTTTTATGGGCTCTAAGAGAGCTTCGAACAGATCCATACGAAATCCATGTAAAAAACCAGCCTAAAATGTATCCAATTAGAACCAAAAAGACTATAGCGACGCTTAATGATACTGTTATCTCGATTCCTAAAGGCCATAAGCTAAAAGAAGCCATGTCATTATTAACAAAAGCAAAAACCAATAAAATCAACAGTAAAGGTAAGCCAATAATTAACTTAATGATTCCCATGATGTCGCTCCTTACTCACACAATATAAGGATTAATAAAATCCTTAGTTTTTATTTAAAGATTCAAACAACTGCTTTCCTGTTTTAAAGTGGGGTATTTTTCTCTCATCAACTTTTACTTGGTCTCCAGTACGAGGATTTTTTGCTAAACGAGGAGAGCGAGTTCTTACAGAAAAAGCACCAAACCCACGAAATTCTACTCTATCACCTTTAGCTAAAGAATCAGTAATCGTATCAAAAACAACAGAAACTATACGCTCAACATCTTTGAGCATAAGATGAGGATTTTTAGCAGCTATTTTTTCAATTAACTCAGATTTAGTCATTTTTTTTCCTTTTTATCACATTTATTAATTAGTTTATACAAGTCTATTTATCAATATATCAAATTTATAAAAAGCCAAGATATAATTTGTTTTTTATCCAAAATATTTACTCGTTCACAGTCATATACATTATGCTTTTGTTATTTGTTTCTTTAACCTCTATCGATTCTATTTTTTCTATACGACGATTTATTTTATTTGATGATGTTTTAATAGATTCTATGTCTTCACTAGCTAACTTGAAATGCCTTCCAAGATTTTCGACTCTCTCATTAAGGCGACATATATCATCAATAAGCATACCCACTTCTTTTTGTATTACGCCAGCCTGTTCGCGCATGTGAGCATCTTTTAATATAGCTCTTATGGTGTTCAACGTAGCCATAAGGGTTGTTGGAGAAACTATCCAAACCTTAGACTTATATGACATTTCAACTACATCTACAAAATTTGCATGTAATTCAGCATAAATAGCTTCACTGGGTAAAAACATTAATGCCGATTCTGCTGTTTCTCCAGATATAATATATTTCTCTGCAATATCTTTTATGTGTTTTAAAACTGATGATTTAAAAAAACGATTAGCTTCAAGTCTGTCTCTATCTGTCTTTGAATTGCGTAAAGCGTGATAGCTTTCTAAAGGAAATTTTGCATCTATAGCAATAATACCAGGAGGGTTTGGTAACTTTAATAAACAATCAGCTTTTTTGCCATTGCTTAGTAAGGTCTGAAAGCTGTAAGAATTTGGAGGAAGAATAGATGTAACGAGATCATTAAGCTGAATTTCTCCAAAAGCCCCGCGAGCCTGTTTGTTGGATAATACTTCTTGCAATGAAACCACTTGCTCAGACAACGAAGATATTTTTTGTTGAGCTGTATCAATTTTTACCAGACGTTCCTTAAGCTCTACCAGTGTTTGGTCGGTTTTTGCTGTATTTTGTTTTAACCCCTCATCAACACTTTTCGTAACAGCCAGTAATTTGTCGTCTACAATTTTTAGCATAGCTAACTTTTGTTCGTTTATTGCGGCAAAAAGACGATTCTGCTCGTGAGATGTTATTTCTCCTAATGCGGCCAATCTTCCAGTCAATTCTCCTTGTTGTTGTAAGACTAGTTCTTTGATCTCGTTATTTTTGCATTTTAATACAACATAAAAAGCTACACCAATAATAAAGAAGAGTGCTACAGCAACAAGTATTCCAATATTATCTAAAAAAAAGTTATTCAAATTTTGCAAGATGGCGCCCCATTTTCAAAAATTTATCAGTTCTTTTTTTCTTTAATTCATCTCCAGTTTGCAGGGATAATTCTTTTAGATGGCGAGCAATAACCTCACCAACACGAGATATCATTTCTTGATGATGCCTTTGAGCTCCTCCAGCAGGTTCAGCAATAATCTCGTCAATGACTCCAAAGCCTCGTAAATCTTGAGCTGTTAAACAAAGAGCTTCTGTTGCTTCTTTTACCTTGTCAGCAGATCTCCATAATATAGAAGCACATCCCTCTGGAGAAATAACAGAATAAATAGAGTGCTCTAACATAAGTATTCGGTTTGCAGTAGCAATAGCTATTGCTCCGCCAGAACCCCCTTCTCCTATTACAACAGATACAAAAGGGACTTTTAGATTTAGACAGCGCTCAATAGTTGAAGCAATAGCTTGAGCTTGCCCTCTTTCTTCAGCCTCAACTCCAGGAAATGCTCCAGATGTATCCACAAAAGCTATCACAGGGAGTTTAAATTTATCGGCCAAATCCATCAATCTTTGGGTTTTCCGGTATCCTTCAGGTTTGGCCATGCCAAAGTTATGCTTGACTCTGGTTTCTAGGTCGTTTCCCTTTTCCTGTCCGATAACAACAACAGATTGTCCATTAAAGCGTCCTATGCCACCAATCATAGCCATATCATCAGCAAAAGTCCTATCACCACATAATATTTCAAAATCTTGTATCAGCCCTTTAATGTAATCTAAACAATGAGGTCGATTAGGGTGTCTAGCAACCTGAGTTTTTTGCCAGGGAGTAAGACGTGAATATAGGTGTTTGAATAGTCTTTCAAGTTTTTGCTGTAATCTAGTCACTTCATTTTCAATATTGATACCTTCGCCAGTACCTAGTTGTTTCAATCGCTTTATTTTTTCTTCAACATCTGCAATATTTTTTTCAAAATCAAGCGCGCTAATTTCATTTAATTCCATAAAATTTCTCATCAATAAATAAATTAACCTGATAAACCATATATCATATATTTTTGTAAAAAGCCAATCTATTTTTCTTTTTGTGTAAGAAGCAAGAAAGGTATTTAAAAAAAGTAATACTCTGTTATTATAGGATACAAAAGATAATTTTTAGGAGTTTTACAATGTTAACTCTCGCATTGTTTGGTGCTGTATTTTCTTCAGTAGTTTGGCTTGTTTATGCGCTTCAGTTTGTTTTTTCATCATTAAATGGAATATCTTTTTTTGATGCAGGAATTCTCAATGTTTTGCTGTATACTATTTTTGTTTGTTTTCCATTGTTTATTATATGGGCTATTTATTGTTTTATTGCTCAACAAATTTATAATCGTACGACATCTCGTCAAATGTTTCGCCTGTTTGCGCAAATGAAAAAAAATCAAGAATATTCTGATCTTTTAGCTCGTATAATGCTTGAAACGGAACAAAATATAAAAGATTCTTTTATGTTAAGTAGGTTTGATTTGCTAGTTGCAGATATGAATGAGTTATTGAGTGAGTTTTTGCATAAAGAGCGTTTAATTTCTCAAGAACAGTCAGAACATTTATGGAGTAAAGTTCAAAATGGCGGAAAATGGTCTTTTGGTAAGGTCGTGATTGAAAACTATAATCGTCAACCTAATTTTCAAAAGAAAATTTTTACAGATGCATCATCAGATAATGTATTAGCAGGAACGATAATGGAGTTTTGCGCTCGTTATCAAACTTTGATATCTTTACTTGAAAAGCATGATAAAGAAAAAGTTTTTATTAGCATTGTTGAAACAGGGGTTCTAGGTAAGGTTTATACGGTATTAGCTCCTGTGGCTGATGAAATACATCGTTCTCGGGATATTTTTTCATCATCGGATATGAATCAAAATAAGGCAGATGCTATTGCTTCGTCGTGCGTAAGTAGGATAGACATTCATTCTAAAGAAGATTATCCTACAAAAAGAAGCTTTTTTGATAGATTTATTCCGTCAAAAAGGAACATTAAGGAAAATAATGTTACTCCAGATCAAGATGCTTTTTCACAAGCTTTGGAGAGGAGTTTTGGCGAAGATATTGTAAAAGAAGAACCTGTTTTTGATGTTGGAGCTTCTGATATAATTGAAAATGATATATCTGTTTCAGATATAGAAGATGTTGTTGAAAATACTGACATTTCAGATACTCAAAAAACGCTTGATAACTTAAAAAAAGAATGGCTGGATTTAGAACCTAAAAGGGAAACTTTTTCAGAAAATTTAACTTACCCTTTCGGCGGATGGACGGATGCTGATAAATATCAGAAATAGTCTGATAGTAGTCTTGGGTATAATGTTTTGTTTTGCTGCTGAAGCTAAAACAAAAATTTCTGATTCTTTGTCAATATATGGAAAACCCAAATATCTTCAAAACTTTACAAATTTTTCCTATGTAAACCCTCAAGCTCCTAAAAGAGGAAAAATAACTCTTCCAGAATACGGTAGTTTTGATAATTTTAATCCTTTCATTTTTAAAGGAATGGCTTTTTCAGAAGGAATTAATTTAACACATGAAAGTTTGGGTTATATCCCTGTAGATGATCAAACTTCAGTATATCCTCTTTTGGCCTCTAAATTTGAGCAGCCAGAAGATAAAACGTTTATAGGCTTCATATTAAATAAAAAAGCAAAATTTTCTGACGGCTCACCAGTTTTAGCGGATGATGTAATATTTTCTTTTAACGCTCTAATAGATCAAGGCGCCCCTTTATATAAAATTTACTATTCAGACGTGGATAACGTAAAAAAGATAAATGACTATCATGTTCGTTTCTATTTCAAAAAAGGATCAAATAATAGAGAACTACCCTTAATTCTTTCTCAATTTAAAATTTTTTCTCACAAATATTATGAGGGCAAGGATTTTTCTAAACCAGAATTACGTCCATCTTTAGGGAGTGGTCCTTACACAATTTCATCTTTTGAAGTAAATAAATATGTAGAATTACAACGCAATAAGTATTACTGGGGGCAAGATATTCCAACTCGTAAAGGTTTTTTTAATTTTGATACGATTCGTTTTGAGTTTTACCAAGATACAACAGTAACTTTACAAGCATTGTTTTCAGGAAGTATAGATGCCAGAGAAGAGTATATAGCCAAAATATGGGCAAGCGGATACGACAATAAACTTGTTAAAAAAGGCACAATTGTAAAAGAAGAAATAGCTCATAGTAATCCAGCAGCGTTACAATTTTTTGGCTTTAACACACGCATTAATAAATTTTCAGATAGAAGAGTTAGGCAAGCTATAGGTCTTGCGTTTGATTTTGATTGGGCAAACAAAATGCTTTTTTATAATCAGTATAAGAGAATATATAGTTTATTTAGCAACACCAATATAGCATCGTCAGGCTTGCCACATGGTAAAGAAAAACAAATTTTACAAAAGTATCATAACTATATACCATCTTCAGTTTTTGAACAAAAATACGAATTGCCAGATAATTCTAGTATTGAAAAACAGCGAGATAATTTAAAAAAAGCAGTTATATTGTTAAACGAGGCAGGATATGATTTTATTGATGGCGTGATGACAAACATGGAAACAGGAGAACCTTTAACAATTGAAGTATTAGGTAATTCAGCTAATGGAGCTTCTTTTACAAGAGTTATGTTGCCATTTATAAATAATTTACGCAAAATAGGTATAAAAATGACGTTTCGCAATCTTGAAGTAAATATATTTAAAAATCGTCTTGATAAGTTTGAATATGAAATGGCAATTTTATCATTTCGTTTAAGTAATTTACCAGGCAATGAACAACGTGAAATGTGGGGATCTCAATCTGCTAACATCAATGGTTCGTATAATGTTATGGGTATCAAGAATAAAGCCATAGACGCTATAATAGATGGGCTAATCAACTCGACAAATAAAGAAAATTATGAAGCATATGTAAAGGCGTTAGATAGGGTTATTATGCATGAATATTATTTTATACCTCAGTGGTATTCACCAGTAGAAAGGATTGCTTATCACAATAAATTAAAGCATTATAATACAAATATAAAAACAGGTATTGATATTTATTCTTGGTGGATAGAGGATTAACAAAATGCGTAACTATGTTATAAAAAGATTACTTTTAATACCTATAACCTTATTAGGAATATTATCGCTAAATTTTATAATTATACAATTTGCTCCAGGAGGGCCAGTTGAACATGTTTTAGCTCAATATCGAGGCATGAATACAGATGCAACAAGCTCAATTTCTGGTAGTTCTGCAGCGCACATGGAGGGAGCATCATCAAATAAATATTTAGGAGCATCAGGAGTTCCTGACGATTTAATAAAAGAGCTAGAAAAGCAATTTGGGTTTGATAAACCTGCATATTATCGTTTTTTTAAAATGATAAAGAATTATGCATTATTTGATTTTGGAAAAAGTTTTTATCAAGACAAAAGCGTTGCAAGGTTGATTGTTGAGCGAATGCCAGTTTCTATTTCATTAGGGCTATGGTCAACACTGATAATATATTTAATAGCAATTCCTCTGGGGGTAAAAAAAGCCATTTTAGATGGTTCTAAATTTGATGTTATAACATCTTTTTTAATTGTGGTTGGCGCAGCAATACCTGTATTTTTATTTGCGGTGTTTTTAATAATGCTCTTTGCTGGAGGGACATATTTTGACTGGTTTCCACTACATGGTTTAACGTCAGATAACTGGAATAATCTATCTTTGTTCGGTAAAATAACAGACTATTTTTGGCATATTACATTACCTGTTATTGCCATGGTTATAGGTGGATTCGCTTCACTTACAATACTAACCAAAAACTCCTTTTTAGATGAAATAAACAAGCAATATGTTTTAACAGCCAAATCTAAAGGATTAAATTTAAAACAAATTCTTTATGGACATGTTTTTCGTAATGCAATGCTAATTGTTATAGCTGGTTTTCCTTCTCTTTTAATAAAAATGCTTTTTACAGGATCTTTATTAGTAGAAGTTGTTTTTTCATTAAATGGATTGGGATTGCTTGGATATCAGGCAATCCTTACAAGAGATTATCCTGTAATATTTGGAACAATGTATATTTTTGCATTGCTAGGGCTTATCTTAAAGCTAGTATCTGACATTGTTTATTGTTTAGTAGATCCGCGAATTAATTTTGAGTCACGTTAAAATACAATATTTTTATTTTTTTAATATTTTACTCTTGCACGAGTAGATTCTGATTCCTATATAAGCAAATAGAAAGAGAGAAAATTTTATTAATAAAACAAAAAGGATTATAAAATGAGCAATAAAGTTATTGGTATAGATCTTGGTACAACAAACTCTTGCTTTGCTGTTATGGAAGGTGGCGAAGCAAAAGTTTTAGAAAATTCTGAAGGTGCTCGTACTACCCCTTCAATGGTTGCTTTCACAGATACAGAACGTTTAGTTGGTTTTCCAGCAAAACGTCAAGCAGTAACTAATCCAGAAAATACTCTATTTGCTATTAAACGCTTGATTGGTCGTCGTTTTGATTCCCCAGAAGTTAGTAAAGATAAGGCTCTTGTACCCTTCAAAATTGTTGATGGTGATAATGGTGACGCATGGGTAGAGGTTAAAGGACAAAAATATGCACCATCACAAATATCAGCAATTGTTTTGCAAAAAATCAAAGAATATGCAGAAAGTTATCTTGGTGAAAAGATTGAAAAAGCAGTTATTACAGTTCCTGCATACTTTAACGATTCTCAACGTCAAGCTACCAAAGACGCAGGTAAAATTGCTGGATTAGAAGTTTTGCGTATTATCAATGAGCCAACAGCAGCAGCTCTTGCTTATGGATTAGATAAGAAAGCTACTGGCACAATAGCTGTATATGACCTTGGCGGTGGTACTTTTGATATTTCTATTTTAGAAATTGGCGATGGTGTTTTTGAAGTAAAATCAACTAATGGTGATACTTTCCTCGGTGGTGAAGACTTTGACCAGCGCTTAGTCAACTATTTAGCTGAAGAGTTCAAGAAAGAGTCAGGTATTGATTTGAAAAATGATAGGTTAGCTTTGCAACGATTAAAAGAAGCTGCAGAAAAAGCAAAAATTGAACTTTCATCAACAACTCAAACAGAAGTAAATCTTCCATTTATTACCGCAGATGCTACAGGACCAAAACATCTTAATATCAAGTTGACCAGAGCTAAACTTGAATCAATTGTTGAAGATTTAATAGAACGCACTGTAGAACCTTGTAAAAAAGCAATGGCGGATGCAGGTGTTTCTCCAAGCGATATTAGTGAAGTTATTTTGGTTGGTGGACAAACACGTATGCCAAAAGTCCAAGAAAAGGTAAAAGAAATTTTTGGTAAAGAAGCTCACAAAGGTGTAAATCCAGATGAGGTTGTAGCTGTTGGTGCTGCAATTCAGGGTGGTGTATTGATGGGTGATGTAAAAGATGTGTTATTGCTTGATGTAACACCTCTTTCATTAGGTATTGAAACCTTAGGTGGTGTATTTACACGTTTAATTGACCGCAATACAACGATTCCAACTCGCAAATCTCAAGTGTTTTCAACGGCCGAAGATGGTCAAACAGCTGTTACCATTAGAGTGTTCCAAGGCGAAAGAGAAATGGCTGTCGACAACAAATTGTTAGGACAATTTGATCTAGTTGGAATTCCTCCAGCTCCTCGTGGAATGCCTCAAATTGAAGTAACTTTTGATATTGATGCCAATGGTATTGTGAATGTTTCTGCTAAAGATAAGGCAACAAATAAAGAACAAGCTATTAGAATTCAAGCTAGTGGTGGGTTATCTGATGCTGATATCGAAAAAATGGTTAAAGATGCTGAAGCTAATGCTGAAGCAGATAAGAAAAAGAAAGAAGTAGTAGAAGCTAAAAACCAAGCAGAGGCTTTAGTTCATTCAACAGAAAAAACATTGAAAGAACATGGCGATAAAATATCTTCTGCTGAAAAAGAAGCTATTGAAAAAGAAATCAACTCATTAAAAACAGCTTTAGAAGCAGATGATTTATCTGTTATTAAAGAAAAAACAGAAAGCTTGATGCAGGCATCTATGAAACTGGGAGAAGCTATGTATAAGGCTCAAGCTGAAGCACAGGCACAATCTGGTACAGCCCAGGGTGCTGAAACAAATTCTGAGCAACCTAAAGATGAAAAAGTAGTTGACGCAGATTTTGAAGAAGTAAAATAAAAATTAGCAAAAATCCCGAAAATTGTTTTAACTGTTTTCGGGATTTTTTATATTATCGCCGTGCATCTTCCCACCTATAAGGATAATCTGTTCAACATTTGGCAATAAAAAAACTGCTTTAATTTTCTTATAAAGCAGTTTTTTTATTAAATGGTTTAATTTTAACGTACATAAACCATAACAGATGGAACAGAAATCTTTGCGTCTGTTTTCGCTGATATGTTTACCCTATCAGCACTTACCCCCATTTCGATAATATCTTGAAATATTTTCGAGGCATAATCATGAGCATTTTTGGTTTGCAATGAATTCACTGCAATAACATCAAATATAACATTAGGCTTTTTAGCAATAGCGTTAGCAACAGCCTGCTTTAAACTATCTTTATATTTAACATTGCTAGAACTAAACTTCACAGCAAACAAAGGCTTTCCCGTCATATCTGATACATTCCTTGATAAGGTATTATTTGTAGAATTCAACAATGAAGATGCTTTTAAAGGAATGTTATTAACGCCGAAGCTTCCACTTTTAATAGCATCACCTAATTTAGCAATGTTAGCATTGGCAGTATCAAGATATTGTTGCTGACGAGAAATATCACTATTAACTTCATTTAGCAAAGAGTGCATAAGTATAGATGTTTGCCCAGCTTCATTTTCTAAAATACGTAACTGACGATGGTCTTCATCAACAGCTCCAGATATACTATAAGCTGAACGAATTGCTTCAACTAAATAATCAGTATTAGCTGTATCTGCGGCAACTTTTGCTGACAACTGATTCATTGCAGCAGAATTTGTACTCATCGTTTGAATGTTATTCTGAGCCTGAGCTAACATTTCAAACATATGTGGGTTACCAGGGGTTGTACCAACTTGTAATTTTGCCTCAATAGTACCAATAGTCTTATGGTATTGCAAAGCATTGTTCACAACAGAAGATCTGATTTTTTGCAATTCAGCATTATTTGCTTTAATAGAATCTTGTAATTGAGACAACTCACTTCTAAAGGTTAAAACTTTCTGACCAACAAAAGTTCCTGTGTTGCTTACTTCAGAAATAGCTACAGGTTCAAAGCTGTTCGTGCCAAGAATTATTCCTGCATTTGCAGCATTTTTTTCTTCTAAAGTTTGCTCTTGGACATCAGAACCAAAAAGTGATGGAAATATAGCATCAGACGAATATGTACATCCGCCAAGAGCTACAATCATTAACATTGATGATAATTTTGTTAATTTTGCCATTTAAAACACCTTAAATAAAAAATAACACTCAAATCTTTTTTACACTATCTACCCGTTTTGTAAAGAAATTTTTATAAAACAGCAAGACTTTATAGCCATCATACATATTATTTATTAAAATATTGGTAAAGAAATAAACTTTTTTTAAAAAAAATCTTGCTTTTTTGTTTTTGTTGCTGTAATAAGTATCTTCGTTAAATGTATTATGCGCTCGTAGCTCAATTGGATAGAGCATCTGACTACGGATCAGAAGGTTAGGAGTTCGAATCTTCTCGGGCGCGCCATAAAAAAACTCCTTATTAAGGAGTTTTTTATTTTTAAACAAATTTGAGTTATTATAAAGTTTCTATAAATTTTTATCCTTCTCTTTGTGTTCCTAACAATTTATGAATCATCTCAGGTAATGAAGTATTATAATTACCTTCAATTATTTCTATTATCTCAAGTTCTTGTTTATCAAGTCTTCTGTTTATTCCCAAAGAATCATAATATTGCTTCGCGCTATTATATAATTTTGCTGCTTGCAAACTATTACCTTCAGCATATAGATGCTCTGACAAGTGTTTGTTAGCATTTGCAATTTGCGCCATATCAATTTCGCCATCCGCAAAATTTAGTACATTTTGATAAGCCCAAACAGCCTTCGAGCTAGAATTTGCTTTGTTATAAACATCACCCAAGCGTCCCCATGCAGTAATATTGGTTGATTGTAATTCAATAGCTAATTCGTAAGCTGATGTTGCTAGCATAATATCATTTAGCTCAGCTAAGGCTCCAAAACAACAAGCATATTCGGACACCTCCATATATATTTTTTGACGCTTTTCTTCCGAAGCACTAGTGTTTGCTCTATCAATATTACTATCCATTAAATTTTCTAGTAAACTTAAAGCTAAAGAAGCATCACCATTTGCTAAATGAAACAACGCTTGATCTTCTTTTGGCAGATCGTTATACATATCAAGTTTAGCAAATTTACCAGAAATAGACAGATTAATGAATGATTTAAGGGCGTCAATAGCCTTTATAATTTCATTTTCATCAGTCATCCCCTGATTTTTAAAATTTAATGTTTGAGCAATTTTTAAATCATCAACTCCACGACCAAGCATATCAATAACCAACCCCATGAGTTGATTTAGTTCTTGTCTATTTTGTTCATACGATAATGAAATACCATCAATATCTGTTTCAGATACAGAAACAATACCTTTTTGCCAATCCAGATCTAATTCAGGTTCATTATTTTTCTTTCTTTTTTTATTTTCTTTTTCAAGTTTTTCATTTTGTTTGAGCTCATCTTTTTCTTTTTTTCTTTTGTCTTGCTCAAGTTTTATTTCTCTAGCATGTTCTTTCTCGCGTTGTTGTTCTAATTCTTGTTGTTCACGAGCATGTCGTTCTGCCAGTGCTAACTCTAATTCTCGTTGGAGCTCTTTTTCTAATTCTTGTTGTTCATCATCACTGAACACAGCATAAGATTCTTCTTCGCTTTCAATGCCTTCTTTTAAATTTTTAGCGGGATTATTACTTTTTACAAAAAATATAATATGTCGTACATAGATAATGATTACCAAAAACAAAAATAAGACTAACGCTAACATCATTAAAATTAAAGAAATTACCTTCAGAGAATTTGCATTTGCTAAATAATTACTAATTATTTCCGCTAAAAAGTCAAATTTCAAAGACAGCGAAGCAATAAAATCTAATGAGGTAAGTTGTTCCATCATATATTCTCAACCATTTACAAAAACATTTTTTATCATATAATACCTTTTATAGCGATACTAATTTAAAACAAACTAATTAAAAATGGGTTACTTAAGTCAAAAAAAACATGAAACAAGAATAAATATATTCTTATACATGCTACTCTTGATAGTGGCATCGCTTAGCTTGTTATCCTTTAGTGTACCAGGATTTAAAATTGGGTTTTTTAATCTACTTCATCTGTACGTGATATCGTTTTGTTTAATAATTTATTCTGTAGTAATAAAACGTTATAAGATAGCACTGATATTTGCTTTATTCTTTTTAGTTAATTATACAATATTAAGTTCATCCATTAATATTTTTTTTCCAGATACATTTATTGGTGTTAAAAATATTAAACTAAAATTTGGTCCTGACGTAGATTTATCTAAGGAATTTTTGAATAAAAAAGAGACGTCTGGAGCTATTATATTAGCAAAAAAATTTGTTGCTCCATATATTGTAATTAAAGATAACGATGTAGCTCTCACTATGGTAATGGTTGATTTTAGAGGAGCAACAAAAGAACAATATTATCAAATTTTTAATCAACTGCATCAATTTGTAATCAAACAGGATGATCCTATTATAATATTTGGGGAATTCGGTCTGCCTGCATGGAGTAGATATTTTAAAGAATTCTTGAATATCTCGGGATTAAGTATTAAAAACAATCTTATTTTTACCCAGTCATCGGTCTACAATTTTTTTACAACACCAAGTTTTTATGTACTAGGTTTTCAGGAGATGGGTGTTTCTCACATAGAAACATCAAATATTAATGGTAAAAAAGTAATAACAGTGGATATTTCTTTTAATCCAGCGCATTTTTAAGCATATCGTACAAATCTTTATCTGTATCTTTAGCATATTGGAGTGCGGCAGCTAAATTTTTATGAGCATCATAAATATTACCTTGTTTTTTTTCAACAATAGCTAGATTCGCATAGTCAACTGCTGCTCCTGTTTTACGATTGCTAAAAAGTTCCAATCTAAGAGCTTGATTCATGATAGCCTTGGCTCGGTTTATTTTTCCTTTTTGCAACAAAATAAGTCCCAACAGTGTATATGCATTAGCAACATAAAAACAACTTTTATAATGTTTTTCTCTATTTATTAATTTTCGTAATACAAGTTCAGCCTTATCCAAATTATTATTTTTTGCATACGCTTCAGCTGTAATATATTGACATTCAAATAATGAGGCCAAATTTTGTTCACTATCATATATATTTGCGGCTAGGGATGCATGTTTAATTGCTGCATTAAATCTATTTTCAACCATAGCAACTCGAGCCAATATATCGTTAGCCATAGCTATTACTGTAGAAATATTAGTTTTTTTCAAAATTAAATTTACTCTTTTTTTAGTTAGTTTTAAGTTACCACTTATAAGGGCAAGCATCGCTTTTTGACAATTTATAAAATACCATAGATCACAATTTTCTGAAAGAATGAGTTCAGCTTTTGTCAAATAATCTTCAGCTTCATCAAAGCGCTGTTGTACGCTCATCAAAAGAGCAAATGTTCCTAAAACCTCAGCCTCTTTATTTTTTGCTCCCAAAAATTTAAATAGTTTCAATGCAGATCTAAGCATAAAATCAGCACTATCAAAGACTCCGCTTACTCGATACACATTTCCTAAAACGAAATAAGCTAAAGCTTCTTCAAAAAAAAGGTTGTTTTTTTGAAAAAACCTTAATGATCTAGCGGTTTGTTCTGATGCTGTTAATAAATCTCCTTCAAAAAGAGCCAGTTGACCTTGTTGTAAGCACCAAAAGGCTAAATTTGTCTTATCTAAGTTATTTTTATCAATTTTTTGTAAAATATTTTGAGCTTTAGTGATTTGATTTTTGTTTAAATAAAAGGCAGAACATATCAAACCATATTCATAATCAGATAATTTTATTTTAGACAATTTACCACTAATCATCAACTTTAATTCAGCTTGTATCTGAGGGTTATCAATAATTTTAATCATTGTAGTAAATTTATCTTCCATTATATTTTTAAGGAAAAGGCGTTGTTTATCTTTTTTTTGATTGAAAACATATTTAACAAATCTTTTAACAGCTAAAGTTGAAAAGAAAGGTTTATTAATTATTTTTTTTATTACAATTTTTTGCAAAAATATATATTTCAGCCTTGCTATCTTTATCAAAGCCCATACAAATACCGAAATAGTTACTAAAAACAAAATAAAAAACAGCAAATATTGCATCAATTTATATTTTCTTTACTCAAAATTAGGTTTTACATATATAATATTGATAATAACTTACTAAATTTTTAATGTATAGGGGTTTTATTATGACGATTACCAAACTTCAGCCAAATCAGTTATACACCAAATGCGATCCACAAAAGTTTAATTTTGCTTCAACAGCTGAATTAGAGGAACGCTTATCCGCATTAGGTCAAGATCGAGCTTTGGCTGCGGTAGAAATAGGTATAAATATTCAATCAAAAGGATATAATCTTTTTTGTCTTGGACCAGAAGGAACAGGTAAGAGTTCGCTAGTTAAACGAGTACTAGCAAAAGAAGCAAAAAATAGACCTACCCCAGATGATTGGGCTTATATTTATAATTTTGATGAACCTTATAAACCATTTGCAATTTCATTTCCTGCAGGGACAGCTAGCGAATTTGCTAAAGACGTTGATAAATTAATAGAAACATTCTCTGGTTCAATACCAGCTGTTTTAGAAAGCGATGAATACAAAGCAGGTGTTAATATTATTCAAGAGAAATATAAACAGTCAAAAGAGAAATATATAAAACTATTACAAAAAAAAGCAAAAGGTAAAAGTGTCACATTATTGCATATGCCTGTAGGTTTAGTTGTTGCTCCTGTAAAAAATGGCGAGGTTTTAAGTCCTGAAGCGTTTGAAGGGCTACCTGAGGAAGAAAAGAAGCAACTAATTGAAGATTTAAATCAAATGCAGATAGAAATAGAAAATTCTGCACATGATCTACCTGCATGGGAAGATAAACAACATAATGAAATAAATAGGTTGCGGATAAAATTTTTAAAAGAAACAGTAAAAAAACCAATAGATGAGCTCCATACTAAATACAAAGGTATGAAACAGGCCAATGATTTTCTGCGTGCCATTCAACATTATATTTTGGATAATGTTGAAGAATTTCTACCATCAAATGAAGTTACTCCGCCCGTAGATGGAGAAGATCCTTTGGGGGCTTTATTATCGAAGATAAAGCAACCTGAAGAAGATAAGTTTGCTAAATTTAAAGTTAACGTCATTGTTAAAAATGAACCCAACTCTGGTGCTCCAATTATCCACTTAGACCATCCAACGCAAGGAAATTTGGTTGGTAAAGTTGAACGTATCCAGCAATATGGTGCTCTTTTAACTGATTTTAGCTTAATTAAAGCAGGGGCTTTACATCAAGCAAATGGTGGTTTTTTACTGATTGATGCTCGTAAAATGTTAATGCAACCGTTTGCATGGGATTCACTAAAACGTGCGATTGCTTCAAAATTAATCAAAATAGAAGCACCAAGTGAAGAGACTTCTTTTACTACTATATCACTTGATCCTGAACCGATTCCATTAAATGTAAAAATAATTTTAACAGGCGATGCCGAGCTTTATGAACTTTTGAGCGAAAGAGATCCTGATTTTTCGGATTATTTTAAAGTTGAAGCAGATTTTGATGTTTTAATGGATCGTACAGAAGATAATGAGATTGAATATGCTAAATTAATAGGATCTTTATCTAAAAAGAAAAAGCTCCGTTCATTAAACAAACAAGCTGTTGCTAAAATTATTGAACATTCGTCTCGTTTAGCGGAAAGCTCTGAAAAACTAACAGCTCATATAGCATCAATAGGTGATCTACTTCGTGAAGCTGATTATTGGGCTCGCAAATCAAAATCTAATCATATAGGAAAGAATCATATTGATCAAGCTATTGACGCTCAAATTTATCGCAGTGGACGTATTAAAGAAGCCATGCTTGAACAAATTGATAAAGGAACGATTCTTATTGATATAAAGGGTAAAAAGGTTGGGCAGATTAATGGACTTGTTGTTTATAATTTTTCTCGCAATAGTTTTGGTAAGCCATCCCGTATTACAACTCAAGTAAGAATAGGCAAGGGTGAATTTGTTAATATCGAACGCGAAGTGGAGATGAGTGGTCCAATTCATTCTAAAGGTGTACTTATTTTAGAAAGTTTACTGGCTAATCGTTTTGCTAAATATTGTCCTTTGTCATTAAACGCATCTATTGTTTTTGAGCAATCCTATGGTGGCGTCGATGGAGATAGTGCATCATCAACAGAATATTATTGTTTATTGTCAGCTATTTCAGGGATTCCAATCAAACAAAATATTGCTGTAACAGGTTCAATAAATCAATTTGGAGAGATACAACCAATTGGTGGTGTTAATGAGAAAATAGAGGGATTCTTTGATGTCTGTTCTCATCAAGGGCTAACGGGTGATCAAGGAGTAATTATCCCTAGAACCAACGTTAGTGATTTAATGCTACGAGAAGATATTTGTCAGGCTGTAGAAGATGGTAAGTTCAATGTTTGGGCTGTTGATACAGTTGATGATGGTATCGAAATATTAACAGGAATTAAAGCTGGAGTCATGGATAAGAATGGTCGTTATCCAAGAAAAACCGTTAACTATGAAGTACAACAAAGTTTGGCTAATTTCTATAAATGCTATGCGCGCTATGCTAAGGAAACACACGGTTGTTTGGGTAAATAAAACAAGAGCCTTATCTTTGAGATAAGGCTCTTGTTCTAATGGATTCGCTCTCTTTGTCTAGAATTATCTCTATAATACGATACTCTAGGAGCTGTTGTTAAACGTAGCTGAGCAAGCTTGCGTCCAATAGGCTTGTTTTGTTGGGTAGAGCTGTTATTTTTAATTTTAAGCCCCTTTTCTTTAGTTTCTTTAATTCGACTACTTGGTAAAGGCTTCAAATCTATATCAGTAATTATTTTTATATCAATAGGTTGATTAAATTTTTTACTTGCATCTAATCTTTTAAATTCACTATCAATATTTCCCTTTATACTAACCATTTCTACAATAGCTCTATCTAAAAACTTTTTATCCAATTGAACTATTTTTAACAAATTTTTTAATTCTATATTTTCTGGATTTGCGCTAACTTGATCACGGAGAACAATAAATGTTTCAGAAATTTCTTGCTGTTGTTGTTTTATTTGTAGTTGTTTTTTCTCAAACTTTTTTCTAAAAATCTGTAATTGTTCCATTAATTTATCACGTTTTGCATCATATAGAGGATCGTCCTTGTTTAAATTTTCAATCTCTTTTTCCAGAGAAGTTCCTTCATCAACATCTTCTTTTTCTCTTTTGTTTTCATTCATTTTATATCTCCGACATATCAAACATACATAAATAGTATCATATTTTAATAGATAAAGCACGTATATTTTAGATTATTATAAAAAAACAAAACCTCACAAATTTGTGAGGTTTTGTCAAAGAACTAAAATACTTTACTAATTAAGCATTTTTCTTTAAAGCTTCACCCAAAGCATCACCAAGAGCAGAGTTGCCAGAGTTAGAAGAATATTCCTCTAAAGCTTTTTTCTCTTCATCAATTTCTAAAGCTTTAATTGACAAATTAACTTTAGAATTCTTCTTATCTACAGATGTAACTTTAGCTTCAACAACATCACCTTCTTTAAAGTTTGCTGTATTTTGTAAAGATTTTTCTTTAGATAAGTCAGCTTTTTTGATATTTGCTGTTAAACCATTAACATCAACACTAACAACCTTATCATCTACAGCAACAACAGTAGCTTTAACGATATCACCTTTTTTGATACCTTCTAAAGCAGCAGCAACTGTATCTTCAGTTAATTGTTTAATGCCCAAGCTAATACGTTCTTTTTCAACATCAACATCAATAATCTTAGCTTCAATGTCTTGTCCTTTGCTATAATCTTTTACAGCATCTTCGCCTGCTTTATCCCAAGCTATATCAGACAAGTGAATCATACCATCAATTTCATCAGAAAGACCAACAAACAAACCAAACTCAGTAATGTTTTTAATTTTTCCTTCAATGATAGAACCGACAGGATGCTCTTCAATATATGCAGCCCAAGGATTTGGTGTACATTGTTTAATACCTAAACTGATACGACGTTTTTCAACATCAACTTCCAAAACCTTAACTTCAACTTCTTGAGAAGTAGAAACAATTTTTCCTGGATGTACATTTTTACGAGTCCAGCTCATTTCAGAAACATGAACAAGACCTTCAATACCATCTTCCAATTCAACAAAAGCACCATAATCTGTAATGTTGGTAACTTTACCTGTGTAAATTTCATCAACATTATATTTGCCTTCAACTTTTGCCCAAGGATCAGATTCAAGTTGTTTCATACCCAAGCTAATACGTTGATTGTCTTCATTGAACTTAATAACCTGAACTTTAACGGTCTGACCAACGGCCAAAACCTCAGCAGGGTGGTTAATACGGCGCCAAGAAATATCAGTAACGTGTAACAAACCGTCAACACCGCCCAAATCAATAAATGCACCATAATCTGTGATGTTTTTAACAACACCATCCAAAACAGAGCCTTCTTTAAGGTCATTAATTAATTCGGCACGAGCTTCAGCTCTTGTTTCTTCCAAAACGACACGACGGGAAACAACGATGTTACCTCTAACTTTGTCCATTTTCAAAATCTGGAATGGTTGAACAACACCCATCAAAGGAGTAATATCTCTGATAGGACGAATATCAATTTGTGATCCAGGTAAGAATGCAATTGCACCATTTAAATCAACAGTGAAGCCACCTTTGACACGACCAAAGATAACACCATTAACTCTTTCGCCAGCATTAAGAGATTTTTCTAGATCAATCCAAGCTTCTTCACGACGAGCTTTTTCTCTAGATAATACAATATTACCATCACGGTCTTCATAACGATCAACATAAACTTCAACTACATCGCCGATTTTCAATTCTGGGTTTTGGCCAAATTCACGCAAAGGAATACGACCCTCAGATTTCAAACCAACGTCAACAGTAGCAAAGTCATTTGTCAAACGGATAATAGTTCCCTTAACAACAGAACCTGTGATACCATTGTCGCCAAATTGTTCATTTAACAAAGCTTCAAAGTTTTCATTTGTTTCAGGGATTTTAAATTCAGTATTTGTCATAAATTTAAATATTTCTATAAAATGCCAGACCCGATAAAAAATAAAAATTCGGCGGACTTGTGCGGAATTAAAAACAAGGTAAGGTTGCGCACCACACTTACTCAAGTGTGGCTATTTATACACATAAATATTTATTTTTCAAGCAAAATTTAAACAACACATCATGATAATGGGAGGTAAAATAGGTGCAAAGATGTTTTTTTATATTATAAAATACACTTTATTATTAAAGACAGTAAATATAATAAAATCAATGCATTACAAAACAAAAATATAGCGTTTAAACGGTGGTTTAAATGCACGGTTCGGGGATTTGAGGACAGATTAAAAAAAGGGAGATAAGGTTATGAGAAAATATTTACTTTTGTGCACAGCTTTAACAATATCATCATCAGCTTATGCAGCTT
>SUUZ01000006.1 GCA_015062235.1 Alphaproteobacteria bacterium
TTAAACGGTGGTTTAAATGCACGGTTCGGGGATTTGAGGACAGATTAAAAAAAGGGAGATAAGGTTATGAGAAAATATTTACTTTTGTGCACAGCTTTAACAATATCATCATCAGCTTATGCAGCTTTGGATTGTGCAACACCACCAACTTGTGAAGAATGGGGATTTACTATGACTACTTCAGACTGTGCTGGTAAATTTGTACTAAGATGCCCTAGAGAACCTAATAATGATAATGCTGTTTTTTGTACTAAAGAAATTTCATGCGAAAATGAAGGATATATTTCGGCAGTTGCTGACGGCTATATTTGTACCGCTGTAACATCTAATGGCAAAACTTGTTATAAAGACTGTCAACAATCAAATTGTGGAACAGGTTTTGTAGCAGAAGGTGATAATGTTGCCTATGATTCTGCTGGTAAAGCCATCGCTTTATTATATGATAGCAAATATTATAAACCCGCAGCATTTAGTTGTGGTGGGCGTACCTTTGCTGTAGCACAGCAAAATATAGCTGATAATCCACAATATATAATGCCACCATCATCATTAAGAACAGCTATATCTAAATTTACTTCGACAACGTCTTATTGGACAAGCACTCAATGTGGAAGCGCTCAACATGTTATAGGTACAGGAGCTTGTACTTCTGATACCACAACACAATCATGTACAATGGGGCTTTTAAATTGTATGGATAATTGTCCGACAGGCTATTCACTAAGCAGTTGCACTTCTTCGCAATATCAACAAGCGACTACCACAACAGCTTCTGGCAAAACCTGCTACAAATGTGTAACCGATTCTTGTCCAAGCGGACAATATACATCTTGTTCTGGTACTTATACTGTATCTACAGCAGGGGGTACAACACCTTCTGGAACACAATGTTATACTTGCAGTTGCAGCAAAGCAGGTTGGATTTTGTCTGGCAATACTTGTATTTATTGTCAATCTTCATGTAACGTATCAGCAGTTCAAGCCGAATATCCTGAAGCAACAGCTGTCGTGTTCCATGAAGGTGGCACGGGTGACACGACAGGGCCATGTAGCAATATTGGTAAAACATTTATAACACGCAAAAATATGTGTGGTAGTGTTGATGTTTGCTTTATTTGTAAATAAAATATCATTTAAATAATGATTACAAAGGGGAGCTTAATTCAATAACACTCCCCTTTTAATGTATAAACACTACAATCAATAACGAGACCGAGCTATGTGCTTAATGAGCTTCGGTCCATGTGTTTCCGATACCTGCGTCAGCTTTAAACTTAACTGAAGAATTGACAATATTTTCCATGTGATATTTGATTATTGATAAGGCTTCGTCAACTTCATTATCAGGAGCCTCAAAAACCAACTCATCATGAACTTGAAGAAGCATTTTAGTTTTTAAACCTTTTTGATTTAGCTCTTTTTCTATTTTATTCATTGCTAACTTGATGATGTCAGCAGCCCCGCCTTGTATTGGCGCATTGATAGCCGCTCTTTCTGCGTTGGCTACAATTCTTTTGTTTGAATCATTTATGCCCAATATAGAACATCTACGCCCAAAAGGGGTTTCGACATAACCATTAGCATGGGCAAAGGATATTGTTTTTTCCATATAAGCTTTTATTTCTGGCATTTGTTCAAAATAGGCATCTATATATGCTTTTGCATCAGAAGTACTAACTCCTATATTTTTGGATAATCCATATGGTGATATACCATAAACAATACCAAAATTGATTGCTTTTGCTTGTCTGCGTAGGTTAGCGTCAACCATATTAGGATTAACACCAAAAACATGTGAAGCGGTGGCTGTATGAACATCTATGCCGTCAACAAAGGCTTGTTTTAGCTTCTTGACGTCGGCAACATCCGCCAATAAGCGCAATTCTACTTGCGAGTAATCGCAAGAAATGAGCTTATAACCATCCTTTGCAATGAAACATGAGCGAATTTTTTTACCCATTTCGCTTCTGATAGGAATATTTTGCAGATTCGGATTATTTGAAGCAAGTCTTCCTGTGTTGGCAACGGTTTGCGCATAAGTGGTGTGCACCCTGCCCTCTTTATCAATCAGAGAAAACAAAGAATCAGTGTAGGTTGATTTTAGTTTACTGATTTCGCGCCATTGTAATATTTTTGAAGCAAGTTCTTCACCCTCCTCGGCCAAAACCTCTAAAACATCGGCTCCTGTTGCCCAAGCTCCTGAAGCTGTTTTTTTACCCTTTAGTCCTTTTTTATTGAATAAAATTTCGCCGATTTGTTTGGGTGAGCCGATATTAAATTCCTCTCCAGCAAGCACAAAAATTTCTTTTTCGATGTTTTTCATCTCTTTATCAAACCAAGCGCTTAGCTCTCTTAGCGAAGAAGAATTTATTTTTATACCTCGACACTCCATATTGAACAATGTTTTTATGAGGGGTCTGTCAAAAGTTTCGTAAACAGAAACTTTACTCTCTGAAACAAGATTTTGTTTTAAAATATCATGTAATCTATATATGTAATCGACTTGCTCGCACATATAATTTTTTAAAACCTCGGTTTCTAAAACCGAAAGTTCGATTTTATTTTTACCTGCTCCTTGAATATCATCAAGCTTTGCTAAGTTTTCATCAAAATATACCTTTGCAAGTGCGTTCGTATCGTGGGAATGTTCTGAACTTGATAAACAATATGACATTACCGAAATATCATCATATGGTTCAAAACTGATATTGCCAAAATATTTAATAATGAAATGCATGGTGTTTTTTATGTTAGCACCGATTTTTAGCGTTGATTTGCTTTCAAAAAATGGTTTTATAAACTTTTCAAACTGAAGCTTGGTTATTTGTTTAGTAGAGGCTGTAGTGGAAAACAAATCATCGCTTTGCGAAAATTGATTCAACGGAATATAATAGCCTTCTCCAAAATCTGGCGAAATAGCTAAACCTACTATGTCATCAAAAACATAGTTTTGACCAGTGCTTATAACCGAAACAGCCATTTTGGAAGATTTTTTTATACTTGTAGCAAGTTGTCTCAGACTATCTTCATCATCAACAATATTGTATTGTTTTTTTATTTCTTGCGTAACATCAAGTTTTTCAACGATTGAACGGCGCTCTACAAGCCATTTCTCCACCCTGTTTTTTAAAGAATTAAAGCCATATTTATCAATAAATTCATGCATTTTATCGGCATCGGGACACTTGCAGTGAAAATTATCGATTTCCAAATCTACTGGTACATCACTTTTCAAAGTTACTAATTTTAAGGAAATGCGAGCATTTTCTGCATTTTCTATTAAAGCTTGACGACGCTTTTCTTGTTTTATCTCGTGAGCATGCTCTAAAATACCTTCTAGAGAACCAAATTCTTCAACCAGTTGGGCGGCAGTTTTAGGACCAATTCCAGCAACACCAGGAACGTTATCAATGCTATCGCCAGACAAAGCTTGAACATCGACAACTTTGTCAGGATATACACCAAATTTTTCCTTTACATCCTCAGGGGTAAAGAATTTGTCTTTCATCGGATCATAAAATTCAACGTTAGGGCGAATCAGTTGCATTAAATCTTTGTCACCTGAAACAATTACAACTTCTATTCCTTTAGCTAAAGCTTTTTCGGTATAAGTTGCAATTAAGTCATCGGCTTCATAACCTTCTATTTCCAAGTGGTTTATATTTAAAATATCTACCGCTTCTCTAATTATGGGAAATTGAGGAATAAGCTCTTCAGGAGGTTCTTTCCTGGTTCCTTTATAGTCGGCAAAGATTTGATTTCTGAAGTTTTTACGCTTGGCATCAAACAAGACTAAACAGTAGTCACAAGAAATTTTTGTTGTAAGTTTTAAGAACATATTGGTAAAACCGTAAACAGCATTAACTGGCGTTCCATCTGGTGCGCTAAGTGTTGGCAGACCGTAAAATGCTCTAAAAATATATCCAGATCCATCAATTAAACAAATTTTTTTTGCCATTATTTTACCTCTTTTATCAAAATTAGTTGTAATATACAAATTAAAAGCTTTTTAGCCAATAAATAAAAAGAATTTACTCAATTAAAAATTTATTTAATCTTTTGTGTTAAGCTTTTTCAAATTTTAACAAAAGAGGTTATCGTGGTAAAAAAAGTAAAAAAAACTACAAAAATAAATAAAAAAAAGCAACGAAAAGGCTATAAGAAAAATAAACGGTTATTGTTTTATTTAAAAATTGTTGTTTGGATACTATTTTTTGCTTTTTTATATTTAGGTTTTTGCGCTTTAACGATTCCTGATATGGATAAAGCGATTAATAGAACAAGGCTACCATCTACAACTATTTTAGCTGAGAATGGAAATGAAGTACAAAGTTATGGTGCTGTATATTCCGAATTTATTAGATCAGAAGAACTGCCTCAATATGTTGTTGATGCGATAGTATATACAGAAGATAAACGTTTTTATAAACATCATGGTTTTGATCCCATATCATTTGTAAGGGCAATGATAACTAATATTTTTGCAGGAAGATATGCTCAGGGAGGGAGTACAATAACTCAACAAGTAGCAAAAAATTTGTTTTTAACAAATAAAAAAACAATAAATCGTAAAATTCAGGAGTTGTTGTTAGCTTTTTGGCTAGAAAGTAAATTTAATAAAGAGCAAATACTAACTCTTTATCTTAATAGAGTTTATTTTGGTAAAGGAACCTATGGAATCGAAGCTGCTTCCCAAAAATATTTTCAAAAAACGTCTCGTGACTTAAATATTTTAGAGGGTGCTGTTTTAGCTGGAATGCTTAAAGCCCCTTCTAAATATAACCCTATAGCATCTAAAGAGAGAGCTCTTAACAGAGCGAGCGTTGTATTGCGGGTTATGTATGACAACAACCTCCTGTCTGAAAAAGATTTGAAAAAAGCCTCTGCTCTGCCCTTAGGAAAAGAAAAACTAGCTAAAGTCAAACATGGTGCCTATTTTGCTGATTGGAGCTTGAACGAGGTAAAGTCTTTTATAGATGAACAAGAAAGTGATATTTATGTGCTAACGACCTTGGATCAGAATTTACAGGAAAAAGCTTCGCAAATTTTGCAAGATGAAGTAACCAAAGCAAAAGATTTTAATGTTACCAATGGTGCTGTTGTTGTTATGGATAAATCTGGAGCAATTAAAGCCTTGGTTGGAGGGATTAATTATAATAAAAGTCAATTTAATAGAGCAACTCAGGCTCTTAGACAATCTGGTTCAGCCTTTAAAACTTTTGTTTATTTAACGGCAATTATTCAAGGCATGACTCCTGATGATATTATTGAGGATAAACCCATAAAAATAAAAGGTTGGCGACCAGAAAATCATGATAAAAAAATTTATGGAAACGTTAGTTTGCGTAATGCTTTTGCAAAATCCCTTAATCTTGCGACTTTAAATTTAGCAAAAAGCGTTGGAATTAAAAATATTATTAAAACAGCAAAAAAGGCTGGTATTTCAACTCATTTAGAACACGATCTTTCTTTAGCTCTGGGAACATCTGGTGTAAAATTGATTGATATCGCAACAGCATACGCAACTATAGCTAATGGGGGCTTTGCTGTTTGGCCATATACAATTGAAGAAATTTATACCAATGATGGTTTTCAGCTATATCAGAGAACTAAGCCTAATAAGATATCGCTTTTCAATGAAGAACATACTATTTTGATGAAAAAATTGATGAGAGAAGTTATCCAAAGTGGAACAGGAAGATATGCAAAAATAGATAGAGAAGCTTTTGGAAAAACAGGCACAAGCCAAGATCATCGTGACGCTTGGTTTGTTGGTTTTGATGATAAGTATGTGTGTGCTGTGTGGATTGGAAATGACGATAATTCTCCAATGATTGGGGTTTACGGATCTGGATTACCTGCTAAAATTTGGCAAAAAATTATGCGTTAAAATAGATAAATAGTGCTTTTCGTTTAGAAAATATTATATATAATAGTGAAAATTTTATAAATATTAACAGAAGGAAAAAATAATGACTCAAAAACCTGTAATGTTACTTATTTTAGATGGTTGGGGCTATAGAGATAAAAATACACCAGATAATGCTATTGAAAACGGAGAAACACCAAATTGGCATCGTCTACTCAAAGAATATCCTCATTGCTTTATAGAAACATCTGGTTTGGCTGTTGGTTTACCTGAGGGACAGATGGGAAATTCTGAAGTAGGGCATACTAATTTGGGAGCTGGTAGAGTTGTTATGCAAGACTTACCTAAAATTGATGCAGCTATTAAAGATGAAACACTGGCTAAAAACCCTGTTTTACTTAAGATGACTGAAGATTTGAAGAAAAATAATAAGACTTGCCATCTAATGGGGTTGATGTCTCCTGGTGGTGTTCATTCAATGCAAAATCACATTTTAGCTCTATGCAAAATAATGTCTTCTGAGGGGATTAAGGTTAGAGTTCATGCTTTTTTAGATGGAAGAGACACTCCTCCTTCTTCAGCCATAGATTACTTAAAACAGTTTGAAAATGATATAGCAGAGTTTAAAGACATTAAAATAGCAACTATTGAAGGTCGTTTTTATGCTATGGATAGAGATAAACGTTGGGACAGAGTTGAATTAGCATATAACAATATTGTTTTAGCAGATGGCAAACGTTTTGCATCTTCTGGTGATGCTATAAAAGCATCTTATGCCGAAGGAATAACTGATGAGTTTGTTTTGCCTGCTGTTATAGATGATTATAATGGTATACAAGACGGTGATGCTGTTTTAATGGCAAACTTTAGGGCTGATAGAGCGCGTGAAATTCTGTATGCTCTAGCAGATACTAATTTTGATGGCTTTGAACGTAAAAAAACGTTAAAACTATCCCATGCTGTAGGTATGACAGAGTATTCTGTGGACCACAATCGCTTTATGGAAACAATCTTTCCTCCAGAACAATTAACAAACATTTTGGGTGAAGTTGTTGCTAAAAACGGCTTAACGCAGTTGCGAATCGCTGAAACAGAAAAATATGCTCACGTTACATTCTTTTTTAATGGGGGAGAAGAAAAAGAGTTTGAAGGAGAAGAGCGTATTCTTGTTGCAAGCCCCAAGGTCGCAACTTATGATTTAAAACCAGAAATGAGTGTTTATGAAGTTACAGATCAGCTGGTGAAAGCTATCGAAGATAAGAAATTTGATGTTATAATTTGCAACTTTGCAAATGGGGATATGGTTGGACACACTGGCATAATGAGTGCCGCATTAAAGGCTGTAAAAGCGGTCGATGAGTGCTTAAAACAGGTTGAAGAAGCTATAAAAAAAGTTGGTGGTGTTTTAATAGTAACAGCCGATCATGGAAATGCCGAAAAAATGGTTGATGAAAAAACAGGACAACCTTATACAGCTCATACTGTTGGTAAAGTACAAGCTATTTTAGTTAATGATAAAAGCGGTGTAAAAAATATGGTTGATGGAAGACTTGCAGATATAGCTCCAACAATGCTTGATCTCTTAGAGATTAAAAAACCAATTGAAATGTCTGGAACCTCTTTACTAAAAAGGTAAAAAATGAACTTTGGAGTGGCATTTAAATACAGTGTATTAATGATTGCACTTTTGTGTTATCACGTATCTGTCGCTGCCACTCCTTCTGATGATGATCTTAAACGTGTCGAAAAAAAGGTTTTTCAACAGAGTATGGAACACAAAAAACTGCAAGCTCAAGCGACACAAATTTCTTTAGAATTATCTGAAGTTAGTCGAAAAATGATAAAAGCGGCTAAACAAATTCAGAATAACGAAGACAAACTCTCGGAAATGGAAAAACAACTTGATCTTTTGAAAAAAGACCTAGCAATTGCTAGGGAAGGTTTTAACACTGAAGATGAGCTTTTAATAAAAACCCTTGCTGCCTTACAGAATCTAGCTTTAAAACCTACGGAATCATTACTTGTACAACCTTTAAGTCCTGTTGACATTATTCGAAGCGCAATGATTTTAAGAGAAACAGTCCCCTATTTAGAAAAAAATGCTGCGAGAATAAGAGAAACTCTACAACAAATCGAAAATAAAAAGAACAAGATAGAAAAACAGATTTCCGAAATATCTAAACAAAAAATTGTGCTACAAAATGAATATGCTTACATACAAAAAATGGTAAAACACAAGTCCAATCTTAGAAACACAATTGAAATAAAAAGTGAAAAAGCAAAAAAAACTGTTGATAGACTGGCTTCCCAAGCTCAAGATTTACGAGATTTGCTAGGAAGGTTAGAAAAACAAAGACAAGAGAAGAAACGTAAGGAAGAAAAAAGAAAATTAGAGGAAAAGCAATCTGATAACTTGATAAAAGAAGAGAATAAAACTATAATGAGTACAGCTATGGACTTTGCCAGAGCTAAGGGAACTTTGTCTATGCCTGCTAGAGGACGAATCATTACTAAATATGGAGAGCAAAAAACCAAAGGTGTTTCGACAAAAGGCATTACTGTCGCAACAAGAATTCAAGCACAAGTAGTTTCTCCTTTTGATGGCACGGTTATTTTTGCTGGTCCCTTTAGAGGTTATGGGGAGATGATAATAATTGAACACGGGGGTGGATACCTATCTCTTTTAGCTGGACTAGGAAGTATTGATGCGGAGCTTGGGCAGATGCTTTTGGCGGGGGAGCCTATTGGAAGAATGCCGATGGAAAACGCAGAATTATATGTTGAAATTCGAAAAAATAACCACCCAATAGATCCTTTGGCTTGGTTTAAGATTTAACTTTAAGGAAGTAGATATGTTAAAAAATTTTTTAATTATTAGTTTTGTGTCTTTTTCAATATTTTCTACGTCTTTTGCTAAAACAAACGATAATATTAAAGAAGACGCTGTTGATTCCTATGAGCTTTTAAATCTCTTTGGTGAGGTCTTGGAGCGAGCAAAGGCAACCTATGTAGAGGAAATAACAGATAAACAACTTATAGAGGCTGCTATAAACGGCATGTTGGTCTCATTAGATCCCCATTCGAGTTATCTAGACGCCAAAGATTTTAAATATATGAATGAACAAACAAGTGGAAAATTTGGAGGTTTGGGAATAGAAATTACAATGGAACAGGGTGTTGTTAAAATTGTATCCCCCATTGATGATACTCCCGCATTTAAAGCTGGTCTGAAACCAGGAGACTACATCACAAATATTGATGGAGAAACCATAATCGGAATGACACTAAATGAAGCTGTTGATAAAATGAGAGGAAAGCCTGGAACGAAGGTTAAATTAACAATTAGAAGAGTAAACGAAAAACCATTTGATGTAACGCTAAAAAGAGAAGAAATTAAAACACGCTCTGTTAAAACAGAAATAAAAGATGAAGATGTGATGTATATAAGAATAAGCTCTTTTTCCGAAGGAGTTGATAAGGATATTAAGAATGCTTTTGAAAAAGAGTTGAAAAACAATAAGAAACAATTAAAGGGTATCGTTTTAGATGTTAGGAACAATCCTGGTGGTTTGCTCGATCAAGCCGTTGCTGTTTCAGAACTTTTTTTAGATCAGGGAGAGGTTGTTTCAACAAGGGCTCGTAATGAGGAAGATACTTTAAAGTATTCAGCCAAAGGAAATGATATAACCAATGGTTTACCCATAGTTGTTATTATTAATAGCGGATCGGCATCTGCTTCAGAAATTGTTGCTGGAGCGCTCCAAGATCATAAACGCGCAGTTATTGTTGGAGAAAAATCTTTTGGTAAAGGAAGTGTGCAAACTGTTATTCCTTTGGGTAACTATGGGGCTATGCGTTTAACTACTGCTAAATATTATACACCGTCGGGTCGCTCAATACAAGCAACAGGTATAGAGCCTGATGTTGTCATTCATCCAGCTAAATTGGAGGAGTTTACTGACGAATATGGTTTTAGCGAGGCTGAATACACTAACGCTCTAAAAAATGACACAGTCAATAAAAATGAAAGTAAAAACGAAGATAAAAATGAAAACAAAAATGAAAATGATTGGCGTAAGGATTATCAACTTCTAAGAGCTGTTGATTTAATAAAAGCATTAAGTGTTTATAAACCAATAAAGTAAGGGTTCTATATTGCGAGAAAAATTAGAAAAATATGATAAGCTGATAACAGCGTTTTTAGTTATTACCGCTTTTATTTTGGGTATTGGTTGGTGGTTTGCTGAAGAAAAAAGTGAACCAGTATACCTTTCTAAAATAGATCGATTAATGTTTGATAAAGATAATAAGGCTCCAAAATTTGTTTTAACTCTTCCAGATAAATTGGTAGCAAAGAATAAAAATGATATTAAAGAAGTGTTTGTTGACGCCATAACAGAAGAAAAACCATTGGCTGTTGATGTTAACAAAGATTTTTCTGTAGCAGATTTATTGTCTGAAATGCCAAACATCTTTAAGCTGCCTATAAAAAACCCTACAACTGAACTAAATAAGGTTTATATAGATGAAGCTTTAACAGAAAAAAATGAAGACGGCCTCCTTTTACCTAGAATTTCTGATGATAATCGCAAACCATGGATTGAATACGGAAATTTTGTTAAAACACAACCCAATTTTAAAAAGGTTGCAATTGTAATTGCTGGACTTGGATTTGATCCTAAAACAACAGATAAAATAGCCAAAGTTTTCGATTCTGAGGTGTCAATAAGCTTTAGTCCTTATACCCCTAATTACGATGAAATAGTAGATGTTGCTCGCGAAAATGCTCATGAAACATATGTTGACTTACTTCTTTCATCTAAAAATTTTATGAAAGAGGATTCTGGACCTATGTCAATAACATCAAATTTAACTAAAGAGGCTGCTGTTGGCAGATTCCACAAAACAATTGCGATTCCTGCACCTATAGGAGGAGTTGTTATTAGGGATGGAGTAGCAAACTCCTCAAACAAAAACGTGTTGGAAGCTATGTTGATTGACGCAAAGAATAGAGGGCTGCTTGTTATAGATACAACTAGTGGTTCTACAATTGACAATATAGAAATAATTGGTTTGGCAAGGCGTAAGGCTGATATTGTCATTGATAGAGATGTGAAAAAAGAAAATTTAGACGATTTGTTTAAAAAAGCTGAAAATATAGCTTTTGATAAAGGGCAGGTCTTGATTGTTGTAGACCCAAAACCAATGATTGTTGTTGCTCTTTATAATTGGATTAGTTCTTTTTCTCCTCAGATTTCATATGAAGAAGCGCGAAATGTAGATATAACAAAACCTTTTGCATTGGTTCCTGTTTCAAACTTAGTGGTTGAATAATGTGTAAATTATATAGAAAAAATGTTGGCGTGGTTGTGTGTAAAGAAAAAAAGGTTTTGTTGTGCGCTAGATCAGACCATGAAGATTTACACTGGCAATTTCCTCAAGGAGGGGTTGAGGAAGGTGAAGACATAATAGAAGCAGCCAGAAGAGAGCTGTGGGAAGAAACAGGAATAAAGAATGTAAAGTTTGTGTCGAAAATTCCTTTCCTTTTACGATATGATTTTCCAATGGGAGATAAAAAACACTGTTATTATCCTTATGTAGGACAAGAACAAAGTTGGCTTTTGTTTGAATTTTTTGGCAGTGACAGTGATATTAATTTTGAAGTTGACCCTAAGTGTGTAGAGTTCAAAAAATTTGAATGGGTTGACATAAGTGAGGCTCCAAAAAGAATTGTTGCATTCAAAAAAGATGTATATACACAAGTTGCAAACTATTTTGCTCCAATTATAAGGAGTTTAAAAAATGAATAATGATTTTATAAAAGAAAGAGAGTTTGTTTTAGATCTTGCTAAAAAAGGTATAGAAGGAAATATAAAACTTAGTAGACAGCAGAAAAAATATATAAAAAATCTTTTGTTGTTTGCTCTTATGAATGCTTCTGCAAATAGTAGCGTTACTAATAAAAACTTTCTAAAACTAGTAAATAAACTATTTAAAGGTTTTTTGGTTAAAATAATAAAAGAAAGTCTTGATGATGATGACGACGATATAGAAGAAGCTTTAGATGTTGAATTGAATAAAATTATTGCTAGTGAAAGTTTGTTAAAAATGACAGATTTGCAAGATATTTTTGCACCGAAAAAAATTTTTAGTTTTCTAAAAAATAATACAACAGGTCTATCTCAAAAAGATTTAATAAATCGTTTAACTGCTTTAAGGGATGCTAAGACAAACTATCGTGAAACACCTGAAGAAAGAGAGAAAAGAAAAAACAATCAACGAGAGTTTGAGCTATCTAAAGCAAGGCAAAGAATAATGGTTCGTGATGTAAAAACAAGGTAACAACATTCGTTATTTAACCGTATCAATAAGGCGATTTAAGTTTTCTCTCTCAGACTCTTTATATCCTTGAATATTTTCCTCTTTTTCTCCACTCTTTTGGATTGTTTTTTTTATTTTCGGTTGAGCTAGTTTCTCAAATAATTCTATAGTTTCGTCATTTTTTTCTTCAGATAGCTCTTTATCGCCATTATCTATATTTGTTGTTCGTTCTTTTATAAGTTTTATTGTTTCTTCAGGAATTAAATCTTCTATGGGTTTAGCAAAAGATCCTGCTAATTTAAAGTATTTTGATTCTGTTAATATTTCAGATTGTTTATCTTCAGGAATTATCCAATTAACCATTATATTAAAAAGAACAACTAGTAAAAAAGCCCTCATAATACCAAAAAACAACCCAAGCAATCTATCCAATCCATTTAGTTTGCTTGTTCGTATTTTACCGATTACAGCACTTGTTGAATAAATCCAAATAATAAAAAATAAAATAAATATACATAATGCGGTTAGTATTCCTGCAACAATTCCACTAGATACAAACTTTTTGGTGAATGGTAAGCAAATAGGAAGTAAATAAATAATAGACATTGTTGCTAAAACCCAACCAACAATAGATAACACTTCTTTTATTAGGCCTCGATTTAGAGCTATTAAGGATGAAATAGCAATAACAAACAAAATGATAATATCAAGATTATTTAATTCGTACATTTTTCTTCCTAATCAAATAAATTTCTTAATCGTTGAACGTTACCAAATTCATAAAGATTTAAATCTATGTTAAATTTTTTATCATTTGATCGCCCTTGAGGTATAATTGCGCTTGAAAATCCTAATTTTTTAGCTTCTTTTAAGCGTAACGACGGTTGCGAAACAGCTCTAATTTCTCCTGACAAACCTATTTCACCAAAAATTACCATATCTGCAGGTAGGGGCTTATTATTTAATGAAGAAATCACAGCTAAAGCAACAGCCAAATCCGCAGCGGGTTCTGATATACGTAAACCGCCAGCAATATTAAGATAAACATCTTGAGAACTTAAGTTTATACCACAACGAGCCTCTAAAACAGCTAAAACCATTGATAGTCGATTAGAATCCCACCCAACAACAGCTCTTTTTGGGCTAGCATAACCTGTTGGGCTCACAAGAGCTTGTATTTCTACCAAAACAGGTCTAGACCCTTCTACACCAGCAAAAACACAAGATCCTGATATATTCCCTTGTCTTTCGGCTAAAAATAATGCTGACGGGTTTGCTACTTCCACTAACCCTTTATCTTGCATTTCAAAAACACCTATTTCGTCAGTAGCTCCATATCGGTTTTTAACAGCTCTTAATATTCTGAAGTGGTGCCCTCTTTCTCCTTCAAAATACAAAACTGTATCAACCATATGCTCTAATACTCGAGGTCCTGCTATTTCACCTTGTTTGGTTACATGACCAACCAAAAACAAGGTAAAGCCCTTACGTTTAGCCAATTTTATTAGTTCATAACTGCAAGCACGAACTTGAGATACACTGCCTGGAGTTGATTCTATCTCTTCTAAATACATTGTTTGAATAGAATCTATGACCACAACAGAGGCATTAGCTTTTTCTAATGTTGCAATAATGTCTTTTGTATCTGTGCATGAGGCTAAATTTACTGGAGATTTTTCTAAACCAAGTCTTTGAGCTCGTATTCTTACTTGATCAATAGCTTCTTCGCCCGATATATAATAAACATTAGGTTTTTGAGGTAAATCAGCAACTTTTGAACACGCTTGAAGTAATAGTGTTGATTTTCCTATACCAGGGTCTCCACCAACCAAAATTACCGAACCAGAAACAAGTCCTCCTCCACAAACTCGATCTAATTCATTTATTTGTGTTGATAATCTATCGAGCTTTTCTTGAACTCCACTTAAAGAAACAAATTCAATTTCTTTACCTTTTCTTTTATGATAATTCATATTTGAAAAACCACCGCCACCTGATATTTCCTCGTTTATGGTATTCCATTCACCACAAGAATCGCATTTACCCTGCCATTTAGGATAAACACTACCGCAGTTTTGGCAAACAAACTGTTTAAGTTCTTTTTTAGACAAGATTATACTCCTGTTTTTATTGGCCCTTGTGACTGTCCGTTTATAAACTGAACAACATACGGATTTTCCGTTTCATCCATTTCTTTTACGGTTCCTTGCCAAATAATTTCACCTTTATAAAGCATTGCAACTTTATCGGCGATTTTACGAGCTGATGCCATATCATGAGTTATTGTTAGAGCTGTGGCGCCAAGCCCTTTGACAGATTCTATAATAAGATCGTTGATAACATCGGCCATAATAGGATCTAAACCTGTTGTTGGTTCATCAAAAAATATTATTTCTGGTTTTGATATAACAGCTCTTGCTAGACCAACTCTTTTTTGCATGCCGCCAGAAAGTTCTGCTGGAGATAAATCAGCGACTTCAGGATCTAAACCGACAGACCTTAACACTCTTATCGCTTCATTTTTAGCATCTTTTTTGCTATATCCCTTGTTTTCAATAAGATCAAAAGCAACATTCTCCCAAACGCTTAAACTGTCAAAAAGAGCTCCTCCTTGGAATAACATACCCATTTTAGAATGAAGAGCCTCTTTATCATCTTCATCAATACCCACAACTTCTTGATCGTCTACAAGTATAGATCCTTCTTCTGGGGTAAGAAGCCCCTGAATACATTTGATTAGAACAGATTTTCCTGTACCAGACCCTCCTATAACAACCAACGACTCTCCTTTAGCTATATCAAGATTAACTCCTCTAAGAACGTTTTTTTTACCAAAAGACTTATAAACATTTCTCAATTTTATTTTTGCGCTACTCATTTATCATATCCTTACCTTGAGAAAAATAGTTCTGTAACTATATAGTTAAATATAAGAATTAAAATAGAAGAAGAAACAACGGCATTTGTTGTTGCTGTACCAACCCCTTGAGCTCCACCCTTTGATTTGTAACCATTGTAACATCCCATTAAAGCAATTATAAAGCCAAAAACAGCTGCTTTGACAACGCCTGTTGTAATATCAAGAGCCTGCAAATCATCTAAAGTCGCATTGATGTAATTTGCGGGATTAAAACCTAACTTATAAACACCAACAACATAACCGCCGAAGATTCCTATAACATCACCAATTAAAACCAATATAGGCATAACAATTAACCCCGCCCAAATACGCGGAGCTACTAAATATTTGAAAGGATTTGTGGATAGGGTTGTTAGAGCATCTATTTGTTCTGTAACTCTCATGGTTCCTATTTCTGCGGCCATAGCGGCGCCTATTCTACCCGCAACCATTAATGCAGATAGAACTGGAGCAAGCTCTCTTGTAACAGAAATTAGAACCACACTAGCAACCATACTTTCTGCTCCAACAGATGCAAATCCTGAATAGCTTTGCAATGCTATAACCATACCCGCAAAAATAGTTGTTAAACCGACTACTGGTAAAGAATAAAACCCCATATCTATAATTTGACGTATTAAATTTCGCCCATAAAAAGGTGGTGTTACACAGTTGTATATAGATTGAACTATAAATATAAACAATTCCCCAACTTTAAAAATAAAGTTAACTAAGGGCACTCCTTGTCTGCGTAAGAATTTTTCTATTTTGCGTAAAAAAAACATTTTAATATCCTGATATAAAGTTTAATTTTTGTTTTATTCTAATATTTGGAACATAAATAATCAATCGTGATTTTAGAAATCCTCACAGCAAACTTATTGCTGTCAAGAGTTTTGCTGATGCAGAAGCTTCAAAAGGATTTAACTCTATAAAAGGTAATTTTAAATTTTCTATGCTATAATATTTGTTTTCTGGAAGCCTTTCTATTTTGTCAAGCGTTAAACCAACAACTAAATCTATTTGAGCCTCTGAAATAAAATCTAAGTTTACTATACCTATCCCTCTAACCTCCATTAATCCCCTTAAATTTATAGGAGCCGAAGCAATTAATTTTTCTCTTATATTTCTTACAATAACCCTATCATCTGCAATTATTTTTGCCTTATTCTCAACAATCAATCTTAAGGATAAATCAGATTTACCTGAACCTGATTTTCCGATAAAAAGAACTCCCTTGTTTTTAATTTTTATGGCTGTGGCGTGAATATTGGAACTCATTTTATTTTTTCTAACCTTTTTATTTTTTCTTCAGACAAAACGTCTACTGTAAAATAACGCCCACTTTCATCAGATGATATTGTTATATTAAAAATATCTTTTGGCAACCACTTCCCCGCCTTTTCAGGCCACTCCACCAAAGATATATTTCCATAAATAGCATCTTCAAAGCCTAACTCAAAAACTTCATCAGAGTGTTTCAATCTATACAAATCAAAATGATAGATATCACAAAAATCAGTTGAATATGTCTGAACAAGAGTAAAAGTAGGGCTGGGTACTTCTTTTTCGTTTGTTTTTTTCTTTATAAATGCTCGAGCAAAAACACTCTTTCCAACACCCAAAGTACCTTTAAGTGCAAATACATCTCCTGCTTTTGCTATATCAGCAAACTTTTCCGCTAAAATCGTGGTTTCTTGTTCTGTAACACATTTATATTTTTTTTGCATTTTAACCACCAAAAGGATTAAACAAAACCCTACGACGGGAAGTTGTATCTTTTTTCTTAATTACCTTGATATTTGCTTTGCGATTTTTTATTTTTTGCCAATCCCATGGCATATAAAACTCTCCTTGCCATAATCCTCTTTTGTTGTTTAATGCTTGATTTTGATAAGGAATGTAGGTTTGTGTTTGACGAATATCGGCCACTGCCCATCCTGAGTTTATTAAAGCTGCTCCAATATCATATGGTCCAAGCATGCAGACACCTGTTAATACGCCCCTACTATCTTCTGCTAATATATGGCATTTTATCTGATTATCCGCCAACCAACTATTTAACCAAGAAATTGATTGCTGTCCACAACGATACCCTCTTCCTGAGGAATCAGCGCATGTTTGCGATATATCTGGCGCGGCAACACCAAAAAATTTAATTATTTTACCATTTATCGTTATGGTATCTCCACTAACAATCTTGGAAACACCTATTATTGATGGATATTGTAAGGGATTGAATTTGGATGGTTGTTTTTCTTCTTTTTTTGAAACAAAACCATCTACAATATTTTCTGATAGAATCGGGTGCTTATCCTCTCCAACTAAATTTACAGTGCCCTCCGTTAAATCCTTTTGATGACCACCTTCTGTATTTGCAACAACTTCTGATGATGTTTTTATCCCTTGCCCAAGAAATGTTTTTATGTTTTGTTCTATATTATTGATTCCCCCTGAAAAAGCTCCTATAGCGTATAAAATAAACAACGTAACAGCAAAAATGATTATCAAAGAAGGAAGACACCCCATAGCTCTCCAAGCCATTTTAGCAAAAATATAAAGCACAATAAGCCCTATTATTAAGCCTATAAAACCACCTCCCTGCAACAAAGTGCTATCACTTTGTGTTCCTGCACCTCCAATCAATATGAAAAATAAAGCAGTAATACCGAAAATGACTTTTTTAATAAACCCCATTTTAAAACTTCCTTATCGTTTAATTATGCAAAGTAGCATAACATTATCTGTTTTTATAATGCAATTAGATTAAGTTATTTAGGTAA
Organism: Alphaproteobacteria bacterium; assembly: GCA_015062235.1. GTDB lineage: Bacteria > Pseudomonadota > Alphaproteobacteria > RF32 > CAG-239 > CAZU01. Next base: position 17,873 of record SUUZ01000006.1, read on the forward strand.
ATATATTATTAAATAAAACCCCGTCATCAAACGGGGTTTTAAAATTATCCAACTTTTTTACAATAACAATGACAATGACATTCTCCATCTCTTTCAATATCTGATCGACAAAGTTCTGAAATACAATATCTTTCAGGGTTTTGTCCATCACAAGGACAACGATGCCATTCACTTTCTCCAAACATCATTTGTTTTGCATTTGCTATTTTCTGAACATTTTTTGTTGTTGAGTAGCCTGCTTTTTCACAATTTTCTAGCATTTTTTCTAAAATAGTCATTTTTTATCCTTTCTTATTCTATAAACTTGATTGAAAACTTTTCTTTTTCATCACCACCCGATTTAAATACAGTGTTTTGTGACATTTTTTCTAACTGTTTCCTTTGGTTTAATATCTCCACAATCATATCTAATTCTGCTGCTGAAGCATATTGTAAAACCACTTTTCCGCCTCCTTGTTTACTTGGTGAAATTTTTATTCGTAAACCTAGCTTTTGTTTTAAAGATTCTTCTATATCCATTAAATCAGTATTTTTAAATAATGATCTGTCATTATCTTTAACTTCCTTATTAGGCGAACTTTTGTTTCGTTGTTTGGCAACCAATGATTCTACTTGACGAACATTTAAATCCTCTTTTATTATTTTATCAGCCAAAACTTTGGCATTGTCAAGTCCCACCAAACATCTAGCATGACCAGCAGATAACTTTCCTGAAGAAACAAGCTCTTTGATATCATCGGGTAGAGACAAGAGACGAAGAGTGTTTGCTACATAACTCCGAGACTTACCCATTACTCCTGCAATATACTCCTGTGTATGAGAAAAATTATCTATCAATTTTTGATAAGCAATAGCCTCCTCTATTGCCGAAAGATTTTCTCTTAAAACGTTTTCAATTAAAGCTATTTCTAAAACTTCACCATCTGTTAAATCTTTAATTACAACAGGAACCTCTGTAAGACCAGCCATTTTAGAAGCTCTTAATCTTCGCTCTCCAGCAATTAATTCAAAGCCTTTTTCTTTTTTGCGGACAATGAGCGGTTGTAAAACCCCTTTTTCTTTAATAGATTCCGCTAATGATTTTATAGCATTATCATCAAATTCTTGACGAGGTTGGTAATTTCCAATAAAAATTTCGTTTATTTTTACTGTATCTCCAAACCTCACAGAAGACAACTCATTATCTAGAATATCTTCATTCATTTCACCAAGTAAAGCCTCTAAACCCCTTCCGAGACTTTTTTTCTTTTTGTTTTCTTCTAACATGCTATTAACTCTCTTTCTCTTTTTAATAGTTCTTTTGTTAACCCTATATATGCCTGAGAACCAGAACATTTAAAATCGTACAATAAAACAGGTTTTCCGTGCGATGGAGCTTCTGAAATTTTTACATTTCTAGGAATTACTGTATCATAAACCTTTTTACCAAAAAAACTTCTTACATCATCCTCAACCATTTGAGTTAGATTGTTACGCTTATCGTACATCGTTAACACAACACCATGCAAGGAAAGCTTTGGATTGAAATTTTTCTTTATTATATTAATGTTTCTAATTAAATCAGATATTCCTTCAAGAGCAAGAAACTCACACTGTAGAGGAACAATAACGGCATCTGCTGCAACAAGAGCGTTTATGGTAACAAGACTTAAAGAAGGAGGACAATCTATTAAAATATAGTCATAATTAACAGCTTCTTTTGATAAGGCGTTTTTTAAAGCAAATTCTCTTTTACTTATATTAACAAGCTCTATTTCTGCAGCAGCCAAATCAGCAGATGAAGGAATTATTGAAAAGCCAGGAATTTCTGTCCAAACAATAGCATCTGTCAAACGACATTCTCCAAGTAAAACTTCATATGATGACTTCATAGCCCCTTTTTTATTTATTCCCATAGATGTTGATGCGTTACCTTGAGGATCTAAATCAATAACCATAACTTTTTTTCCTGCGGCAGCCATAGCTGTAGCTACATTTATGGTTGTGGTTGTTTTACCAACACCGCCCTTACGATTCGCAATAGCTAAAATTCTTGGCATCTATTTTCTCCCCTTTTTTGAAATATTGTTAATTATTAATATTTTTCCTTCTTCCGAAACTATGCTTTGAACCACACGACATTTAAAGCGCCAAAATTTATGAGCCTCTGACAGCTCTGACGCGTATTTTTTACCTTTAGGAAAAATACAAACCGTATTCTTGTGGCAGAATTTATATGCATATTCAAGCAATTCCTTTAAGGATGCCATTGCACGAGATGTTATAACATCAAAATTCTGCAACGGAATATTTTCTATTCTATCATTTATTATTGTAACTGGTGTTTTTGTAACATTTGCAACAGCATTTAAAAACAGTGTCTTTTTACGTATACTTTCAACCATAACAACATTTAAATACGGCGTTTTTTCACCTGCTATAATAGCTATAACCATAGCAGGGAACCCAGCTCCAGAGCCAAAATCAATTAAACTTTTAGCATTTTCAGGGATGTACTCAAACAGCTGAGCAGAGTCCTCAAAATGTCTACTCCAAGCATTTTCCATACTTGACTTACTAACCAAATTAAACTTCTTTTGCCACTCAGCCAGTGTTTGGTTGTAGCTTTTAAGTTTTTCGAAAGTTTCACGTGAAACATTATATTTTTTTATAAAATTCATCATAAATTATTTTTATATTCTTTATAAAAAATTTAAAACACAAAAAAGAGAGTTATAAACACATAAAAACAAAAAAACTAAATTATTTTTTAAATTCAACAAGTTAAACACCATAAATTAATTTCAACAATTAATTATTTACACAATCTAAAACGATATTTACAGTTGTTTTCTAATAGAAAGTTTTCTACCTCTGAAAAATGGCGCCCTATTTGGGAAACATGATGTGAGTCGCAACTAATTATAACAGGTACCTCTCGTAGAATAAGCTCTTTTACTATATTCCAATCAGGAAAAGGTCGCCCTATGCGCTCTATTCCTCCCGTATTGATTTCAAAGGGTTGTTTTCTAAAAGAGAAAGCATCAATAATTCTATTTTTTACATCATCCCATTCTGGCGTTGTACACAAATTAAACTGGGTGCAGTAGTCAAAATGAGCTATAAAATCAAAATAACCGCTTTCTATAGCGCCTAGTATATTATCCCAATAACCATTCAAAAGTTCTTGCATGGTGTCTTTGTTAATATTTACTGGTAGTTGATTAAGATGATAAATATTACATAAAAAAGATTCGTTAGCAGATCTTATAAAGTGCGATGCGCCAATCAGGTAATCGTAATCTAAATTTTTTATGATGTTTTCAAACCAATTACGCCATGTTGCTGAAGGAAAAAAGTCGACCTCAAACCCTTTGAAAACTTTAATTTTATGACGCGAAGCAGCTTCATCAAGCTCATTATACATTTTTTTGTAAATTTCTATTGCTTTTTGAGGGTTGTTAAAAAACATTTTACTAGTGTTTAACGGCACATTAGGATGTACACAAAGATGATTACTCACCCCAATTTCTTCAAAACCTAAAGCTTCCGCTTGTGCAATCATTTCTTCGGCGGAACTCTTGCCATCAAAAAAGCCCTGAGAATTATTGTGGGTGTGATAACTATATTTTTGAATATTAATCATTTTTCAGTCCTAAAATGTGATAAACATCTTCGCCACATAGTTTATCAAAATAACTTTTTAGTTTGTGTGCTTGTTCTCTTTTATAAGAAATGATTTCTGCAGAAATATGGTATTTTTGGGCAATAAAATCTAATCTTTTATCAATATCTGTTGCGCTCCATCCAGCAACGCTTAAATCGCTTATTTGAATCAGCCTATCATAATCATCAAAGGGGTTTTTTGCTATAATCTTAGCTGCACGTAGTATACAGTCAGCATCATAAGAACAATAATTTTCTGGTGTAATCTGCTCATCAAAAAAGCTATGACTTAGACACGTGCGGGCAACCTCATCAAACCCCAAATACATCATCTCATCATAACCAGCAGTTCCATGAAATAAGCGCCTATCTTTTTGCTCTTGATATTCCCCATAATCATGAAGCAACCCAAGTATATATGCTTTTTCAGAGTTAAGTATTTTTGTTTTCTTGGCAATAAGTTTGGCGTGTTTTGCCACCTGCAAATAATGCTTGCGCGAAGCACCTTCTGGCAAACCATTTTTAACATTGTAATAATCTGTTTTTTGACAAACGTATTCGAAAAGTTCTTGTGCTTCCGCTTTTGTAGGTAATGTCATATTTCCCCCTCAAAGAAAGGATTATAATGCTCGGATATTTAATAATTGGTAAATATCTTGACCAGTTTTATCTTCAAAATAACCTCGCAAGCACAAAGCGTTTTCCATAAGAACGCCCAACAAACGCTTCGGTAAATTGTATCGTCGAACAATACCTTTGAAGCGATTCTCAAAATCAACCTTTTGCATACCTTCAAAAAACATATCACAAAGCTGGATTAATCTATCGTAGTCGTCATATATTATTCCAGAAAGTTCTTTGCGTGCCCATTCGAGCCATTCTTGCGGATAAGACAGATAATCCTCATTATCAAAATCTTGTTTTGGGAAGGTGTGTGTTAGACAAATACGGGCAGCAACAGAATAACCAAGTTTATTTAACTCTTCATAGCCGCTTCGTCCATGGAATTTATTAACCGCTCGTTCATCATACTTTTTTCCATAATCGTGAAGCAACCCAAGTATATATGCCTTTTCAGGATCCATGTCGGTTGTTGCCGAAGCAATAATACGTGATGCTTCTGCCACACCGTGAGTATGAAAAACATATTCTTCTCTTGTTTCAAAGGGTGTTGTTGCACAACGATATTCATACCCATCACGCCAAATTTTATACGCTTCTTCTCGTTTAGGATATGTCATTTTTTGACATATCCTAAAATTGCGGTAATGGCAGCTGGAGTAACACCAGGAATACGAGAAGCTTCCCCGATTGTAGAGGGTTTGACTTTTGACAATTTGGCAACCATTTCTCGTGAAAGTCCTCCAATTTGAGAATAATCAACATCATCACGCAAACGCAAATTTTCATCTTTTTTGAAGACCTCTATGTCTGCCAATTGACGTTTGATATAACCAGAGTAACGTGCCTCAATTTCTATTTGTTCAAATATATCTTCCGGCATAGAAGATAATTGAGGCCAAATTTGATTTACTGTTTCACGTGAAACATCAATATATGACATAGCATTAAAAACCGTCCGTTTGGTACCGTCTATTTTTATATTGACACCAGCAGCTTCAAGCTCACGCGGCGTGGTATAGAGTTCATCACACAGAGAACGATATTTTTCTAAAGCCTCTTTTTTGGCTTTAAATACACTGTATCTATATTCTCCAACACAACCTGTTTGCCACCCCTTTTCTGTCAGACGCATATCTGCATTATCTGAGCGTAAAAACAGGCGATATTCAGAACGAGAGGTAAACATACGGTAAGGCTCATCAACACCCTTGGTTATCAGGTCGTCTATCATGACTCCAATATACCCCTCAGAACGATCAACCAAAAATTCTTTTCCGTCATCAAGGGCTTTATGAGCAGCATTTACTCCGGCCAAAAGCCCTTGCGCGGCTGCTTCTTCATACCCAGTCGTTCCATTTATTTGTCCCGCCAAAAACAATCCAGAAACCTTTTTGCATTCAAGCTTATTGTTTAATTCTTGAGGATCAACATAATCATATTCTATAGCGTATGCGGGGCGTAAAATCCTAACATTTTCTAACCCCTCCATAGTGTGAACAAATTGCTCTTGAACATCTGCTGGTAAAGATGTGGATATTCCATTAGGATAAACAACATCGCAATTTAATCCTTCTGGCTCCAAAAATATCTGATGACTTGTACGATCAGCAAATTTAACAAGTTTATCCTCAATACTCGGGCAATAACGCGGACCTATTCCAGTTATCAATCCAGAAAACAAGGCACATTTTGAAAAATTATTACGAATTATTTGATGCGTATGCTCGTTAGTATGAGTTATGTAACACTTAATTTGCGGATTAGTTATTTCCTTGGTCAAGTAAGAAAAAGGTTGCGGCTTAGCATCTCCTTCTTGCTCTGACAATATATTCCAATTTATTGTTTTGCCATCTAAGCGGGCAGGGGTTCCAGTTTTCAAACGGCCTATTTTGAGTCCGCAAGACTTTAAATACGGTGTTATTCCTTCGCAAGTAACATCATTAACACGCCCTCCTATTGATGTTTCGTGACCAATAAACATAACCCCATTTAAAAAGGTACCTGAAGTTAAAACTACGGATTTGGCTTTAATTATTGTTTCGTCAGACAGTTTAATACCGCAAATTTTATTATTATCAAAAACAAACCCTTCAACAGATGCTTCTATTAAATCAAGGTTTGTCTGTTCGCGTAAATATTGTAACATATATTTTTTATATAGCTCTCTATCTGCTTGAGCGCGAGGCCCTCTGACAGCAGGACCTTTTGAAGCGTTAAGCATACGAAATTGAATGCCTGCTTTGTCAATAACACGCCCCATTAATCCGTCAAGAGCATCTATTTCTCTTACTAAATGCCCTTTACCTAAACCCCCAATTGCTGGATTACAAGACATTTCACCAATTGTTGATATTTTATGTGTTATTAATGCGGTTTTTGCTCCAATACGCGCAGAAGCAGAACATGCTTCACATCCTGCGTGTCCGCCACCAACCACAATAACGTCATAGTTTTGATTATTCATTATTTTTACCCAAATTTCTTTTAATTGGGTTATAATATAACTAATAAAAGTTTGCAATAGTTTAAATCAATACTATTTTCCAATACAAAAAGAACCGAATATTTTATCTAAAACCTCATCAATCTCTATTCTTCCTGTAATTTTACCTATTTCACGAGCTGCTAAACGAATATCTTCTGTTGTTAACTCTATTTCCTTGTTAAAATCGAAGGATTTAAGATATTCTAGAGTATTATACAAAGCTTCACGATAACGACGACGACTAATTAACAATCCTGAATTTGATGTAAAACGATTGCTTATATGTTCTTTTATTGCATTAAGCAATATATCTGTACCAATATTTTGTTTTGCAGAAACAACAAAACAACCACTTTTTTGTAATTCAACTATTTGAGAAGGATTAAGTTTATCTTGTTTATTGGCAACAACAAACACTTTATTTTCAAACTCTTTTTTATATTTTTCAATACATTGAACAGAGTCTATTGAAGCATCAAATAAAAAAATTACTAAATCAGCCTGTTTAGCCTTATCATAAGCAATCTTAATCCCTTTTTGTTCTATTTCTTCAGTTGTTTCACGTAAACCTGCTGTGTCTGTAAACACAACAGGATAACCACCTAAATCAATGTATATATCTATCGAGTCACGAGTAGTTCCTGCAATATCAGATACAATCACAGCTTCACGACGGGCTATTTGATTTAATAAACTGGATTTACCAGCATTTGGAGCTCCTATAATAGCAACTCGAAAACCTTCTCTTAATCGTTCACCTATACTATCGCTTTGTAAGTGTTCTGTTATATCTTCACAAAGTTTAAATACAGTGTTTTGCTTTTCATATATAATATTTTCAGGAATATCTTCTTCTGGAAAATCAATATAAGCCTCTAAATGGGATAATATTTTTAAAAGCTGTTCACGCCAACCATCATATAAACCTTTTAATTTACCATCCATTTGACGAATAGCATATTTTTGCTGCTCAATTGTTTCTGCATCAATTAAATCAGCTAAGCCCTCAGCTTCAGTGAGATCCATTTTATTATTATAAAAAGCTCTTTTTGAAAATTCCCCAGCTTCTGCTAAACGAAAACCCTTTATTTGCGATAAACTATCCATAACAGCGGCTACAACAGCTCGTGATCCGTGAGTGTGTATTTCTACAATATCTTCTCCTGTAAAAGAATTTGGAGACTTAAAATATAAAAGTAAACACTTATCTAATAAATCTTTAGATTGAATATGATAAAGTTTAGTAAAATACGCATAACGAGATTTTAAAGATGATATATCTATATTTGTCATACAAGAAACACTCTTTAGAGCCTCTTTACCAGAAATACGAATAACAGCCACGCCAGATTTTCCAAAAACTGTCGATAAAGCATAAATTGTTTGATTATCCATTTTTCACCTCTATTCTTCTTATAGAATTATTGTAAAAATGTTGCAAGTCTAAAAAAGGGTGTTTTTTTAAGTCTACATAACTTTTTTTTGATTTTATTAATAATGTATTATATAAATGTCAAAATACGCTTGTATAAGCTTCTTACGAACTTGTTTTTTTGAGGTTAAAATGAAAAAACTTATAATTTGGGATTTTGATGGTGTTATATCTAATACAGAATCTTTATGGATATTATCCAGAATGGATTTATTAAATAAACACCTAAATTTAAATTGGGATTATCTTACTGCTGAAAAACACTTAGGAGGAAGAAGTGATAAAGATAAAAAACAAATATTGAGAAATTTAGGTATAAGTGTTGATGATTTTATTTGGGATGAAATAAAAAAATTAGATTTAAAAAAAATGGAACAAGGATTAACCCTAACAGAAGGTATTGAAAATATATTCAAATTAACTCAATTTGATCAATGTATTGCTACAGGTGGAATATACGAAAAAACAAAAATAAAAATAGAAAAAGTTGGTATAAAACAATATTTTTCTTCGAATAAAATATTTACAGTTGATTTGGTAAAAAGAGGAAAACCAGAACCTGATTTATTTTTGCTTGCTGCCGAAAAAATGGGATATAAACCTCATGATTGTATAGTAATAGAAGATTCTGTTGTTGGTATAAAAGCTGCAATACAGGCAGGCATGAATCCTGTCGCCTTTGTAAAATATAATACAAATGAGAGAATTAAGGAAATAAAAAATATGGGATTAAAAAATATCTTTTATGATATGAAAGATATAAGAAATTTTTTAATAAATATTGTATAAATAAAACCCGCTATAATTTTTAATAGCGGGTTTTATTTAAGAGTTCATGTTAGAGAAAAAATCTTTATTATCTTTACTTATTTTTAATTTATCTAACAAAAATTCCATACCATCTGTCATCCCCATTTGCATTAGTACACGGCGAAGTACCCACATCTTTGTTAAAGTGTCTTTATCAACAAGTAATTCTTCTTTACGAGTTCCTGAGCGTGTAATGTCTATAGTAGGAAATAAACGTTTATCTGTTAATTTTCTATCAAGAATTATTTCTGAATTACCAGTTCCTTTAAATTCTTCAAAAATAACCTCATCCATACGGGAACCAGTATCAATAAGAGCAGTTGCAATGATAGTTAAAGATCCTCCTTCTTCAACATTTCTTGCAGCTCCAAGTAAACGTTTTGGTCTTTGTAAAGCATTTGCATCAACACCACCTGTTAAAACCTTACCTGATGAAGGTATAACAGTATTATAAGCCCTACCAAGACGTGTTATAGAATCTAATAAAATTACAACATCTTTTTTGTTTTCCACTAATCGTTTTGCTTTTTCTATAACCATCTCAGCAACTTGAACGTGACGAGTTGCTGGTTCATCAAAAGTTGAAGATATAACTTCTCCTTTAACAGATCTAGTCATATCAGTAACTTCTTCAGGTCTTTCATCAATAAGTAAAACCATAAGATAACATTCAGGGTGATTTGTTGCTATAGCATGAGCAATGTTTTGCAACATAACTGTTTTACCTGTACGAGGAGGTGCTACAATAAGACCGCGTTGTCCTTTTCCTTGTGGAGATATTAAATCAATAACCCTAGTTGTATAATCTTTCTCACCACAAATAATATCAAAATTTAATTTTTCAGTAGGATATAATGGCGTAAGGTTATCAAAATTTACTCTTAATTTTGATTTTTCAGGTTCATCAAAGTTAATTTTATTAATATCAACTAGAGCAAAATATTTTTCATTTTCTTTAGGAGCTCTAATTTCACCTTCAACTGTATCACCAGTTCTTAAACCATATTTTTTTACTTGAATTGGAGAAACATAAATATCATCTGGTCCTGCTAAATAGTTTGATTCTGATGATCTTAAAAATCCAAAACCATCTTGCATAACCTCTATAGTTCCTTCACCTGTAATGGCTTCGTCTTCTCCGACAGTTTTTTTTAATATCGCAAACATTAAGTCTTGTTTACGCATGGAAGAAGCATCTTCAATACTTAATTCTTCAGCTTTAGCTAATAGCTCAGCAGGAGATTTTTGCTTTAGATCTTTTAAATTCATTTTTACCTTTATGGGATATTATGTAGAAAGAAAAACAATTATAAGAGTTGTATATTGTGTTTATATGAAAATGTCAATTATTTTTATTAACATCCGAGAAAACCATAAGTATATTTAAAAAAGTTGTTGTTATTTGTATATTATTGTGAATGTTGTGAATTAAATTGTAATTAAGTGTTTTTACACAGAAAGAGTTGTTGTTAATAATTTTTTACGAATCCTAAAAAATATATATAGAATTATGTGTATTTTCAGAATGCTATATATTGAAAATGATTTTTTTATAAATTGTTAGTATATTATGTTATTAACAAGGTGTGTATATAAAAAACTCTTGTTTATAAGTTTGAAATTTAAATTTTAGACTTTGGTTATAGTTTAAAGTACTGTATCAATATATAGTTGTTTATACACAGATTTAAAGTGGTTTGTGGAAAAAATATGTAACTTTTTGAAATTTGAGAAAAAATATGAAATTAGTAGGTATAACAGGTTCTATTGGTTGTGGTAAAACAACATTAGCTAAAATATTAAAAAAACTAGGATATACTGTTTTTGATATAGATGCTTGGGTTAGAAGGATATATCATAATAAAGATTTCTTGCATAAATTAGAAAAGGAATTTTGTGGTAGTGTTAAAAATGGTATAGCAGATAAGAAATATTTACGAGGAATAGTTTTTAAAGATTTTGAAAAATTAAAATTATTAGAAGGATTGATACACCCTTTTTTAAATGCAAAAATAAGAAATGTTGTTACAAAATATGCTAAAAATGATATTATTTGCTTTTTAGATGCAGCTTTATTATTTGAAAAAGGGTGGAATAAATATTGTGATATTATAATTTTAGCAGATGTTGATTATGAAATACAAAAAAATAGAGTTATGAAAAGAGATAATATAACAGCTGATGATTTTGATAGAATTAACAATGTTCAAATAAAAAATAGTGATAAAAAGTTGTTATCTGATATAGTGATTAATACTGATAAGTCTATTAATTTATTAAAAGTTGAATTGATTGAAATATTAAAAAAACTGGAACAAATATAATGGTAAGAGAAATAGTGTTTGATACAGAAACTACAGGTTTTGATTATGTAAAAGGTGATAGATTGATAGAAATAGGAGCTGTTGAATTGATTAATCATATGCCAACAGGTCGTACATATCATCAGTACATAAATCCAGAGAGAGAAGTTCCTGATGATGCTGTAAAAGTTCATGGTCTTACGTATGAGATATTGAAAGAGTATCCTACTTTTGATAAAATAGCTGATAGTTGGATTGATTTTATAGGTGATGCTAAATTAGTGGCTCATAATGCTTCGTTTGATATGAATTTTGTAAATTATGAATTAAAACAACTTAGTAAACAGGAAATGAATTGGGATAGATGTATAGATACTTTAGAAATTGCGCGATCAATGTTTCCTGGAGCAAGATGTAGTTTAGATGCTCTTTGTAAAAGATTTAATATAGATAATAGTGCTAGAACATTTCATGGAGCTTTACTTGATGCTGAACTTTTAGCAGAAGTTTATTTGGAACTTCTGGGAGGAAAAGAACCAAGTTTATTATTAGATAGTAAAAGTGTTAGTGTAAGTAATTCTGTAAAAGTTTCTGATGAGAAAAAAAATTATAGAAATCCTAGAACTTTTTATTTAGAAGAAAATTTTGAGGAAATTCATAAACAGTTTTTAGAACAAAAAATAAAAAATCCTATTTGGAATAATTGATTTTAATTGATTTAATTTTTTTGTTTGGTAAATTTGACTCGTTTGTGAAAATATAAGGAGCTTTTGATGTGGTTTTAGGTAAAAACATAATTATTTATGATTTAGATGATACTTTATATAATAAAACTCAAGAATTTGCAAATATTTTAGATACAACAATGGCAGAGGCTTTAGTTTATGATTTGGGTCTAAAAATGGATATATCTAAAGCGAAAGAGTTGGTTACAGAATCTTATAGAATATACAGGGATGGTGGAGAAATATTTTATAGAGACTATAATATAAAACCACAGGATTTATTTATAGCTTATCATAAACGTAAACCTGTTGAAAAAATAGTACCTTACAATAATTTAATTGATAAGATAAAAAAAGTTCCAGCTAATCAATATATATTTACAGCTAGTGATAGGTATGCATCCGAAAAAATATTAAAACATCTTGGTTTGTTTGAGTTTTTTAAGGATAGATATTTTTCGGTTGAGGATTTTGGTGTTTTTAAGAAAAATGAAAATGCTGATGTTTATTATAAATTTTGTGAAAAAATAAAAGTTTCTCCAAGAGATTGTGTTTTTGTTGACGATAGTTATTCTAATTTAGAATTTGCTAAAGAGGCAGGGATGACAACTGTTAGAATTTATTATGGAAATAATTCAGCTAAAGATAAGAAATATATAGATTATGCTTATAAAGGAATATTGAGTTTTTTAGATGATATTTTAGAAAACTAAAAAACACTAAAGACAAAGAGAATTTTCATAATGGTAATTGTTTGGATTATCAAGTTTTTGTTGTTCTGTTAACATTTCTTTTTTTATATAATTAACTAAGGGTGTTAGTTTTTTATTATATATCTTTGTCAACTCAGCTGTTGCATTTTTTATATTATTTATATCTGATACATGGATAGGTCTTATCTTTTTTATGATAGATGTTACTGATTTTTTGAATAAAGGTAAATAATATTCTAAAGTTGATTTATTAATCTGTTGATGTACTTTTTCATGTCTTAAAACAACGTTATATTGGCAGGAATTTTGGGATAATTCTTTTGACAGATATATTGTAGGATTTTCTAAGCCTAAAAATATGATAACCTCTGTTGGTGTTACACAAAATTCAGAATTTCCCATGATATTACTAAAAGTGTTAATTGTTATATCGAAATTAACATTAACGGTTGATAATCCTGATGCAAATAAACCTGTTTCTACGAGATTAAATTTTTTTGCTATATTTGTTATTTCTTTAGTGGTTTTAGAGGTATCATAGTTTAATTTTCCATAAGATGATTTTATAGTTATTTTAGGATCAACATTTAAAAAGCTACAATCAGCTGCTAAAGAACTAGAGCTAATGAAAAAAAATGTTGTTAATATAAAAAAAAGATTTTTCATAATATAATCATTTTAGAGGTTATTAGTTAAATTATGGTTGATGAAGTATGAAAAAAGGAATAGTTGTTGTTTTATTTTTTGTTGTGTTTTCTTTTTTAGCAGATGCTCATTATGTTAGAAAAGTAAGAGAGCCTGATTTTTTTATTCCAGAGGCTGATAGAATGCATAAACCAGAAGTTATACCGAAAATAAGATATGTTCAAGAAAACAAAAAAGAAATAAAAACCGAAGAGAACAAGGTTAAAATGTCTATACCTGAATATAAAAATAAATATAGTCGATATATAGAAGATATGGTTGTTTTTGCTAAGAGTAAAGTTATGCCAGAGAATGAAGAATTAAAAAAAGATCTAAATTATATGTTGACAGGAGAGGTTTTTGAGGTAACAGAAAACGTTCCTGAGGCTATAACATCTTTACAACAAGAAGAGTTTTATAGGATAACAAATAAAATATTAGAAAATTAAAATTCTATGGCATATATATCTGTGATAATCCATTTTGAATTTATATTTTTCATAATGTATACAATATTTCCATTGCATAATCCAAACCAATTACCATTACAAGAGCTTTGAGTATATACTTCTACAGTTCCATCGTTTCTAGGTGATAGTTTTGTTATTTTGTATGATTGAAAAGTAGGTCTTTTAAGACTATCATCTTGCATAAAAATAAAGGCTGGTAAACTATTTTTTATTTTATTACATTCTGAAAATGAAGGATTTAAAGTACATTTTACAGCGGTGTTTATTGTACAAATCATATCAGAATTACTAGAACAACCTTCTTGTAAGTTGTTGACATCAAATGAAAAAACAGTGTTTTTATTGATGTTTTTTTCAGCTTCTTTGGTTTTTTCTGCTGTGTTGTTGCTATCGTGGCAAGAAGTTACAAGTACAGCAATTAATATGATAGATAAAAGTTTTTTCATTTTGTTATATCTTTACATGAAAAGGATTTGTTTTTATTAATATAGTTTGGATAAAAGAAAAAGGAAGAGTTAATCTTCCTTTTTCTTTTATTTTTTTATTATACTAGAAAGCGTATTTTACACCCAAAGAGAATTCTGTAAAAGAATCAACGCCTTCTAATTTATCCATCCAAACATAACGACCGAGAGCACGAACAGCAATATCGTTTGTAATACTGTATTGAACACCAGCACCCAAACGATAACCTAAACCATTATCTTCGCCTTTACCATCGTCTTTTTTAATATCTAGATCGTAATTAGCAATACCTGCTGTTGCAAAAGCAGACCAAACCCTATCACAACCAAGAGGAAGATAAGCATAAGCATCTAAACCATATGTTTCAAAATCAGATTCAACACCACCATCTTCGTCTTCATCGGATAGTTGGTAAAAAACTTCTGTTCCAAAGAATCTGTTGTATTCTGTTCCTATTATAACAGAACCAGAATTAAATTTAGGTTCAACTTCAGCATCAACAGTTGTATAGTTATATTGCATGCCAACGTATGGTCTAAATTCTAAAGCGTTTGCGTTAGAAGTTAATGCTAAAGTAGATACAGCAGCTAATAAAGCGATTTTTTTATTCATTAAAGGATCCTCACTATAGTATTAAGTTTTAATTACAGCTATACTATAGACTTATAAAAGAAAAAAGAAAAGTAAAAAATAATTTATTGTTTATCTAATATTTTAATGTTATTGTTAATTATGATGTTGGAGGATGATATGTTTAGGTATAAAAATAATCAGGATGGAGCAACAATGTTGGAGACGTTGGGTGTATTAACGATTGTTATTATGCTTGGAATATCTTCTATAAAACTAATTGGCAATATCATGGCAATGTTTAAGCAGAGTATGGTGGTAAGTGAAATTCAAGATTTACAAAAAGCTATAACTGATAGATATAAGTTTGAAGGAAGTTACAAGTCTTTATTTGAAGGAAGATCAGATGAAGATATTGTGCAATATCTTTGTGAGAATAAAATAGCTCCTTTTCAGATGTGTTCTGGAGATAGAATGTATCACAGAATGGGAGGTGCTGTATGGGTTGTACCTAGCGGATATTATGAAGACGATGTGTTTGTTGCTGATTATAATAAATATGCTATGACTTTTTATAAATTAACAGATAAAACATGTTTACTTGCAGCTCAAATAAATTGGAACAAGCAAAAAACATCTAGTATTTTTAAAATGATAATAAATTCAGACAAAGTAAATAAATTAGTTGTTGATGTTCCATATAACATGCAAACAGGTTCTAAAACTTTTCCTGCGGATGTTTCAGATATTACTAAAGCTTGTAGTTATGATGATAATAATACAATTGAATGGGTGTTTTTTTAGAGGGCAAATTGTTTAAGATTAATGAAATAAAAAAATCTGTGGATGTATCAAAAACTAAATCTACTAAAAAAGCGGATTTAACAGAAAGTTTTGCAGACTATTTACGAACAAATGTAGAAAAAAATATAGAAAGTGTTCAATCTACTTCAGCGATGACGTCTGCTGATGCTATTTTTGCGGCACAAATGGTTGATGGAGAAGAAGAAAAGTTGATTCGTAAGAAATTGGTAAAAAAAGGTAATACATTACTAGATAGTTTAGAAGAAATACGTCAAGGTTTGTTATTTGGAGAGATATCTAAAGATAAACTAATAGAAATATCTCGAATAGTTAAACAAAAAAACATTAATAGCAGAGATGAAAAATTGTTAGAAATTATGCAAGAGATAGAGTTAAGAGTTGAGGTTGAACTTACAAAGTTAATGGGGTAAAAAACTTAAAGGAAAAAGTAAGGTTTTTTATTGAAATTTTATTTGAATAATATATTTTTAGTAAAAAATATGTTGGATGTTTAAGGAGTTAAAAAATGGATAGTGCTGTTATTCTTCCACCAGACTATAAACCCTCTGTAAAAGAGGAATATATGAACGAAATGCAATTGGAATATTTTCGTCAAAAGCTATTATATTGGAAAAAATCGTTAATAGGTCAATCAAAAGATACTTTGGATGATTTAAAACAGGGTGGTTTGAATCAGCCAGATCAAATAGATAGAGCGTCTTTAGAATCTGATAAAGCTTTGGAGTTAAGAACTAGAGATAGAGCAAGAAAGCTTATTTCGAAGATAGATGAGGCTTTAAAGAGAATAGAAGATGGATCATATGGTTATTGTGAAGAAACAGGTGATCCTATAGGTTTAGATAGATTGGAGGCTCGTCCTGTTACAACCCTTTCTATTGAAGCTCAAGAACGCCATGAAAGAATGGAAAAAACATATGACGATGAAGCGTAGTTTTTGTTTTTAGTTGTTTGGGGTTTTTAGACATTTATGCTAAAACCCCCTTTTTTATATGGATGAAATAATGAATAAAAATTTTATATTAGCATCACAGTCACAACAACGTAAGGAATTACTCAAGCAAATAAATTTTAATCCTTATAAAGTTGAGCCTGCTGATATAGATGAAAAACCACATATTAATGAAAAACCAAGCCAATATGTTAAAAGAATGGCTTTGGAAAAAGCAGAGTGTGTTGCAAAAAAACACATAGGAGAGATTGTTTTAGCTTCAGATACTGTTATAGTGTGTGGAACTAAAATAATCCAAAAGTCAAAGTCTCATTGTGAGCAAAAAAAAATAATGAATTTGTTATCTGGTAGAACCCATAAAGTTTTAACAGCTGTTTGTGTCATTAATAGTTTTGGTAAAGCTTCTTTACGCTTAAATACAACAAAAATTAAAATGAAAAAACTTTCACAGAAAGAAATCTTAGATTATGTAGAATCTGAAGAATGGATTGGGTGCGCAGGGTATAGAATAGAAGGAATTTTAGGTGGTTTTGTTCAACAGATAATGGGTTCTTATAGTGGTGTTGTTGGATTACCCCTTTATGAGACGCGTTGTTTACTTGTAGGAGCAGGAGTGCATTAAAAATGTTTGATAAAATATTAGTTAGAGAAGAAGGAAGTATAAAACAAATTGCAGGAATGAAAGATGGTGATTTAAGGGAGTTTGTAGTTATTGATAGCAATAAGGCTAATGAAGGGAATATTTACTTAGGAAAAATTGTTAAAAAAATTCAAACAGCAAATGGATATTCTGGATATTTTGTAAACATTGGAGGAGATAAAGAAGCGTTTATAAATGCGGAGGAAAGAAAACTAGAAAACTTAAACGCTTGTGAGGGGCAAAGTATTATTGTTCAAGTGTTGCAAGAACAAAGAGCGGAAAAAGGGGCTCGTGTAACAAGGTTTTTACAGATTGTGGGTACTTTTTTAGTTTATAGTCCATATGGAGAAGATATATTAGTATCCGCTAAGATTGATGATGAAGAAAAAAGGGAAGAACTAGGTAATTTAATAGCTGATAATGTTGATCAAGGCGGGTGGATGGTTAGAACACAAGCTCTGGATGCCCAAAAAGAAGACATATTAAAAGAGTTGAAAATTTTACAAAGTGTTTTTAACAATATATTAATAAGAGTTAAAAACTTAAAAGCTCCAGCATTATTATTTACAAATGATAATTATTTAGATGAAATGATTAAAAGAAGCCAAAGCTGTTCGCTTAAAATAGAGGTTAATAGTCACATTCTGGAAAAAGAATTGTCAGATAAAGCGGTCGTTTTGTTTAATGCTAAAGCTTTTGAGGAAGCGGGTATTGAAGAAAAAATTAATAACGCTCTAAGTAAGAATGTAAAATTAAATTGTGGTGGTAGAGTTATTATTGAAGAAACTAAAGCTTTTGTAGCTATAGATGTTGACAGCGGAGAAGGCTTTACGCAAGGGGGTATTAATCGTTTGAATCAAGAGGCAGCTCATGAAATTGTTAGACAAATTTTATTGAGGAATTTATCGGGGAAAATTATAATTGATTTTGCAGGAAATAATGAATTTAAATTTTTAAAATCAGTTATTGATATTTTGGTTAAAGGCTTGGCTCAAGATGTTTCGAAAGCTAAAGTTTTAGGGGTAAGTAGAGCGGGCAATGTTGAAATAGTTCGCAGTCGTAAGCGCCCAAGTTTGAGAGATTTATTTTCTGAGGAATGTGTAACTTGTCAGGGAACAGGGAGGGTTGAAAAATGAAATGCCCAATTTGTAACAAAGAGTTTGATGATGCAAAATATAAACCTTTTTGTTGTAAAAGATGTGCAGATATAGATTTGGGTAATTGGTTTAGTGAAAAATATACAATAGCCGCAGAAAACCTGAATGAAAAAGATTTAGAAGAACTGAATAAAGCATTATTATCTAGCGAAAAATAACAAAGACCTCAAAACATGGTCTTTGTTATTTAATCGTTTTGTTCTTCTTCGTTTTCAAATTCTTCAGCATACTGATCAAAATCTTCGTTAGGATCATAGTCTATACCAAGTTTTGCAAGCATATCATCGTTTATATCCTCACGTTGAGCAACAATCCAATCAGGAACATTTGGTGCAGGAGGTATTTTTGCTAAAGCTTTCATTTTTGGGTCAAGATACCAACGAGGAGAATCGGCCATAATAGGTCTATCGATGAAACTTTGCATTAGAACCACTTGTTTTGACGTCGGTAAACTTAGTAGTTGAGTGGTTGATATAACATTAACTCCTTGTAGAGAGTAAGATACATTTTTTGCAAAAGGATTGGCTCCTTTTGCAAAGCCTTCATTTTTAGAGTATGACGTTGTTTGAACTGTTTTTTTACCTATCATTTTTGAGAATCGATCCGCAGTTACCTCATTGTTTTGTGATAAGATAACTTTACATGCGGTGGTAGATATAACCGTTTCAAGATCGTCTTTACCATATTTACCAGAAATTTGTCCTAAATCTTGACCGATAAGCAAGTAAGAAACTTTTTGACCTCGACCAACAGCTGGACCATCAATAACAGCTTTTAATTTTGGTAGTGTTGGGAACTCGTCTATAGCAAATAAACAAGGGAAAGGTCCCATTTTACCGTCTGTAGGATTAACAAAATTAGGAGGGTTAGCTATTAAATATGAAGACATTAAGTCAAAAAAAGTACCAGAAATGACGCTTAAAGCTCGAGCATCAACCTGATTTACTGACAAATAAACAGATATAGGTTTAAATTCTCCAGTAATAGGATCTTTTAATCCACGTAAATCCTTGAATTGAATATCTGAGAAGCTTGTTCTTGCAACTACAGCAGAGTTTTTAAATATACCTATGCCAGCGAAAGCTGTAGACATTACGGAACCACGTTCTTTGTCAGGCATAGAGCTTAATTGACTTAATTCAACAATACAGCGTGCAGAGTATCCAAATTTACGAGCCTCTTCAATAGCAGCCTCTAAAAGATCACGCATAGGGTCTGCCATAGCAGCCATTTGATCGCCCTCATCCATACGGCGTTTTATTTCTTGAGATTGTTTGATTTGAGCTTCGGTAATCCACTCAAGAATCATTGCAAGACACGATTCGTGACCAATCCATTTGTCTGGTAGTAATGCCCAAGTTCCAATAGGAAGGTAGTTATCAATGTTTAAAGTTCCTGCTCTTAAGTTTTGGAGAGCCCTAGGAGCCATAGGGTCGTTCATTTCAAGGTAATATCCTTCAAGAACTTTTTTATCCTCTTCGTCTATTTTTCCTTCGTATACACGGCCTATAAAATAATCGTTAGCACGGGCTTTTTCGCATTTTGAAACAATAAAATGGATAAAACCATTTAATGCGGCGCGACCTGTTTTAGACCAGTGAGGATCTGCACCACCTTTAGGGTCTTCTACAAGGGTGTTGCACATAGAATCAACATACATGTCTCGACCAGGACCAGGAGATGGCACAGCGCCAGGTGATAACGGATTCCAGCTTGGATAATATATGCCTTCTTCAGGATTATCCTCCATACCCCAGTTAATAATGAAAACAGGTCCTACTTTGGCTCGGGCTCCAGATGTTGAATAGCATAATTCTGGTTTAGGATCATTTACAACAATACTCATGCCTGGTGAATTAAAAATTGTTGGAATAACAACACCAACTGTTTTACCAGTACCTGGAGGAGCACAACAGAGAACAGATAGAGTTTCATTCATTCTTAAAAGACGACCTTTGAACTTTCCAACAACGATACAGAATCCATCAAAAAGTCCCATTTTTTTTATGTCTTTTTCTGTAGCAAGTCTAGCTGACCCATGAATATTTGATTGAAATCTATAAGGGTTGGTTAATATACCAAAAATTATGCCAATTGGTAGGCTTATAAAAGGTAATATAGGAACCCAAAGACTAACTGAGAAGGGACCATTATAGTTGAACAATTGTTTTAACCACACCCAATAACGATGATACAAGAATCCGCTTTTGTTGAAGGTTAAAGAGAAAAATTTTGCAACATCACTCATGCTTTCTTTTGATATACCGTTTCCGATAATATAAGCTAAAGGCATAGATATAAGAGCAAGAAAAAGCGTTATAACTACAGACAAAGTTACAGTAATTACCATCCAACGTACAGCGCTGTTATATTCTTTCCACTCTTCGCCTTCTTTTTCTAATGCCATTTTTTCCTCTTTTATGCAATACTACGTAATAGTTTTTTTATTTTTTCGAATATAGCCTTATCCACATTACCATCAGCCTCTTCTAATGTTTTAGCAAATAAAGGTATTTCTTTTGGTGTTCCTCTGTCAATACGAGTTACTTTAACACCGATATCTTTCCAAATGTCTAACATATCTTCGGCGTTAATTATATTTCCAATTTGTTCAATAACGAAAGGAACAACATCAAAAGATAAATCTGCGTCTTTTAGGGTTTCTTCTAGTGTTAAACGAGCAAGGTCCACCTTGCGTACAGGAGAAATACGATGTGAGCTTTCTGAAAACCATAAAGGTTCTTCATCGTTGAAGCGCTCTTCATCAGCTAGCCAATCTCCAGGTTCTTTATCGTTTAAACACATACATATTTGTGTTTTTGACACACCAATGAAATCTATAAATGTGTTTTTGATTGTTGCGCCAGTTATAATATCGTATCCTTTTTGTTTTAGTAATTCAAAGGAAGAGTTTGCCCCACCTGATTTTTGCTTAATAGGTTGATTTGGTGTTGTTTTTTCAGGTGTTTTTTTCTTGGATTCGTTTTGATTGTTTTCTTTTTTAGCAGATGATTCTTCGTTTTTTATAGAAGTATTTTTTTGAGCTGGAGGAGGTGTTTCAGCAAAAAGATCAAAATCAAGAGGTTCGGTATCACCCATCTCGAACAGAGAGTGAGTGAATTCCTTGGTTTCTGGTTTATTGGGTAGAGGTAAGGAAGAACGAGGTTTTGACTTCATGGTTACACCAGATAAAGCGGCTTTGCGTTCCTCATCAAAAATAGATTTTGGTGTTGAATTATCTTCAATAGGACCTCTAACGCTTTTGGGGCGTATTTCTTTGTATGATTTTTTCTTTTTAACCACCTTAACAGAGGCAGTGTTTGTAATTTTTTTGACTTGTTTTTCAAAAACACTGTTGAATATTTTGATAGGTAGAAAACTAAGAAAAGCAAAAACAGATCCCCACTTGATAGTACTTAAAGCAGCCCAAACAGTAATCCATACAGGGATAGATGTTAAAACGATAAGAATAAAAGCCCACTCTTTTGGTTCGTCTATAACCCAACCAGAAAGCCATAAATTCCACGCATGTAACCAATGAGAAGAACGGAAGATATCAAAGTGCCAATTTGTAAGCATAATAACACGTATTCCCTCAATGAAGAATATGCTCCAAAAAAGGCCTACAAGTACTATTCTTAGCAATATCAGCAATGGTTTCAAAAAAAATCTCCTGAAAATTTTCTTTTATTATACTAATATAAAATAGGTTAACAATAGTTTATTTTTTAGTTTTTTATCTCTTCGGAGATTTTTTTGGTGATTTCAGATCTGATATTTCCAGCCTCTTTAGATTTCTCAGGTTTTAAAGATTCTATTTCTGCCTTGATATCATCGATCATTTGTTGGCTTGATTTGATATTTTTTATAACGATACGCTCTGGTTCAGCATCTATTTTTCCGTCAAATATTTTATAAAATAATTTTATAGGACTTAGTAAAATGTTTATGTATTTTATTTTTAGTGCAAAATAAAAACCAATTAGCCACCAAAGAGGAAGGGATAACAAAGATGTTATTAACAAAATATCTGATGATGTTTTTAGAATACCTCCATTATTCCAAAAGGTATAAAGAATTTTCCATGACTTAATTGATAGAAAATTGAAGTTCCAAGTTAAAGATATAGCAATATTAGAAATAGAAATAAATACAAAAGTCCAGCTAACAAAGATTAGTATTAAACGAAATAGTCGTAATATTTTTTTCATTTAGTTAGCCCTTTCGGTGTTTTTAGTTCTAATATCACCAACTTTGAATTGTTTTAATTCTTCTTTGTTGGGAGCGTTTAGTTGACTTCTTATTTGATTAATTCTACTTCTAACATTGTCTGTTGTTTGCTGTTGAGCTGTCAATTCGGCTTCTCTTTGGCTAAGGTTTGTTAGTTGTCTTGTATACATTTCTTCAAGAGTCATATCGTTGAAAGCATCGGCAAAAGCAACAGGACCGCGATTTTGTTTTGGGGAGTAGGTTGCTTCAATGGTGTTTTCTATGGTTTTCCCATCTTTAGATTTTTCCACAAGAGAAGCCACTTCGGCCACTAATGCTTCGCAAGATATTTTTTTTGGGTTGTTATTACCAGTATATACACCAGCAAATATTTTAGCGGCTTCTTCGTAATTTTTTTCTGAAAACTCTTTAATAGACTTAGGATCATCAAGAATCGAAGGATTTTTGATAATCTCTTGAGACAACATAAATTGGTTGTAGTGAGCTGCAAATAAACCCTGTAGGGCAAAAGTTTTTTCGATTTCTGGGCGGTGTTCAATCTTATGAGTGCTTTTAGTTTGAGCGTATTTGAAAGCTTCAGCAAAACCCTTAACTTCTCCATCTGTTATAGTACGTTTTTTTCCATCGCGAACACTTTGATATATTGTGTTAACAGCGTTTTTGTATTGCTCCTCGATCTTTTTTCGTGTTTCAGTATTGTTTTGAGGGTTTAAGCGTGCGTTGATGGTTTCTATTTGTTCTGCGTCAAGATCTTTTTGTATTTTGGTTAGATTTTCTTTGTTGTAGGGATCTTTGTAGGGAATAGTTCTTGAACCACCATCTTTTTCATAAATAAGAATACCTGTATCTGCGAGAATATTTCGGTGATTTGCTAGTTCTTTCTCTCTGTGGGATAGTGTTTTCCAATCCTCACCATCGAACGCACTTATATGATCGTTTATCTCTTTAATTCTTTTTTCATATTCACCACTAAGTAAGAGAAAACCATCTTTTCGTTTGTTTTCGACTTCTTTTTCTTCAGCTGTTTGTTCTTTATCTTTATTTTTAAATACACCATTCCAACCAGCTTTTGCGCCACGAACCGTAGCATCTTTAACACCACCAAGGAATTGCGATGCTTTTTCCCAAGCGGGTTTGGTTACGCCGTAGTGAACACCATGAAGACTTTCATATAAAATCACACCCGCAGGAGCCGCAACAAATTTGTCAAGAGTCCAAGAAGCGCCTTTAAGGATTACTTCTTTCATAAGATAATCAATAATATCACCCTGTTCAATTTTTATTTCTTCATCTTCTTTACGCCCCCAATTAGGATCATCCATAAAGTTGAATTCACCTGCATTTTTGGTTTTATCATCTTTTTCAGAAGATTTGGATTTACTATTTTTTTCTAATTCTTTAGTAAGTCGGTCTCGCTCGAAGTCTCCAACGGAAGCAAGATAATTCTTTTGTTCTTCTTCATTTAGAGAAAAGAAATCACTATCTGTTTTTAAAGTAATGTTTCCAAGGTTTAATAATTCTTGAGGAATTTCTTTAGCGGTATCTTCATTGTTTTCGCTATCAGTATATGCACTTTGAATAGCTGGCTTTACAAGGGTTTCAAAAGCTTGTTCCCCATGACTATGAGCCATACTTCCAGCATAGGCTTTTAGGATGTTTTCTGGACTTAATTCATTTTTGTATTGTTCGTCACTAAAATTGCCACTACTGTCTGGTTTTATTCCTCGTAGTTCAGCAATATGTGCTGCTGCAGCGTAGTAGTCTTTTACCAAATTGTCAGCTGGTTTAAAGGTCGCATCTTTAGTTGCTCTATACATTGCTGATGCGGCGGCTATTGCTTTACTATCTCTGGCTGTTTTGTCTGATGCTGAGCGAAAGTCAGAGGAATTTTGCATGACCTGATCTTTGTTTTGCTGCAGAATATTATGAACACTATTTCTTACAGAGTTTGAAATAGATGTTTTTGGGGTTGGGTTTTTAGGATCGGCCATGGTTTTTATCCTTATTAATGAGGTTTATTAGTTTATTATAACAACACTTTTGTTTTTTGTCTATATTTTTGTACTAAAACTAAGCTTTTAAATTTTTCAAAAATTTACCGAGTCGTTTGTTTATTTTTATTCCGTCCTCAGGTTTTGCTTTTATCATACCAAAAAAGCGAGATGGTATTTTGTCTATTTGAATAGGGGCAAAAGTTGCAGGATTATTTTCAAGCATTTTTTTTGCTCCCTCAGGATCTTTGCGGACGGTTTTGAAAAAATTGTTTACTAACATCTCAGCATCAACAGGAAAATTACGCTCTTTGATTGCTGCAATATAATTACGCATTTGATCTCGGCGATGTTGTTGTTCTTCATAGAGTTTTTTTTCTATTTTGTGTTTTTCATATTTGACGCGACGCAAATTGTATGCTATTTCACAAGCGTCTAACTCAATTAAAGATTCAACGTAAGATATTAAAGCCATTTGAAGATTTTTATCTGTTGTTTTTTCAGCAAAATTTAAAATTTGTTCGTCAGATGCGTTGGGTGGCAATGAGGATAAACGAACTGGTTGTGCGGCAATAAGAATTTCCCATGCATTAATTATATCTCTGTTTATAATATTCATTTGTGAGGGGCGGAAGCGGGGAAGCAGGTGTTGAGCTTGTAAGATAAAATCACTGTATTCTATTCCTGCTTCATCACCACAAGCTTTAGCGGATTTTGTTAGTTCACAAATAGCCCCATATAAACGTTTTTCTTCTAAGGGAAGTTTTTCTGCATCAATATCAACAACATCAGCAATAATATTCGATAGAGAAGCAGCTTCATTTTCTGTTGTTGGGTTTGTGTTACTTTCTGTTGTTGGTTTACTTGTTTCTGTAAAAAATCTTTCAGTATCTTCTAGTTGAGAAGCTATGAAATCATCTAACAATTTATCAAAATCATCTGAAGAAAAATCATTATCAGCCATGAAAATAACTCCTAATTTATTTTTATTGTTGCAACAGGTTGCTTATTATCGGAAATATTAGTAATTAATATTCTGTCAGAATCACCGCCCCCTTTAACAAGTATAAAAATAGAGTCTTGTTCTATTTTGTAGTCAGCAATGAAACTTCCTTTGGGTTGGTTTAACTTGATGTTTGGAATGGGGGTTGTATTGTTTATTTTTTTATAGATAGTGCCAAGAGCTGTTAGAGCACCAAAAAAGAGTAAGAATGTTAAAAAAAATACGATAATTTTAACAAATTTTAGCCTATTCATGAAAGCCTCTCTTGAAAGTTTCTTTTTTTATTTTTATTATATTCGCAATTGTTGTTTTAGGTAAAAAACAAATAGATGCTTGATGATAATATTTTTAACACGCCAATAGTTAATAAAGATTTTAAGGGACAAAGAATAGATAAGTTTTTATCTTTTTGTTTTCCTGATATTTCTCGTTCACAAATCCAAAGGCTTATAGCTTCGGGAAGGGTTATTTGTGATGATATTACAATTGGCGATAATGCTTATAAAATAAAAGAGGGGGAATCGTTTGTTCTTGAGCTTCCTGAAGCGATAGATGCCGTTCCTCAACCCCAAAAATTAGATTTGCCAATATTATATCAAGATGATGATATTGTGGTGGTAAATAAACCTGCAGGAATGGTTGTTCATCCAGCACCAGGGGCGTGGGACAATACAATGGTAAATGCTTTGCTATTTTATTGTAAAGATTTATCGGGTATAGGAGGAGTGAAAAGACCAGGCATTGTTCATAGAATAGATAAAGAAACGTCGGGTGTTTTAGTTGTAGCTAAAAATGATATGGCGCATAAATTTTTGTGTGAACAATTTGCCGAACACTCAATAGAAAGAACATATTACGCTGTTGTTTTTGGTGTTCCAACCCCAACAAAAGGAACAATAACGGGTAATATTGGGCGGAGTTCTTATGATCGTAAAAAAATGACTGTGGTAGAAAAAGGGGGAAAACCAGCTATAACGCACTACGAGGTGGTACAGAATTTTAAAGGGGTAGCGAGTCTGGTAAAGTGTAATTTAGAAACGGGACGTACGCACCAAATTAGAGTTCATTTATCTAAGCTAGGTAATAATTTATTAGGTGATAAACTTTACGTAAAATCAAAAAAAATAAACGAAAAAAGCATTGACGAAGAGAAAAGAAGATTTTTCAACAATTTTACAAGACAAGCCTTACACGCCCAAAGTCTTGGTTTTGTTCATCCAACGACAAAAGAAAAAATATTTTTTGAAACAGATATGCCAGAAGATATGAAGCATTTAATAGATCTTTTGCAACAAATTTAAATTTTAAATACAGTGTTTTTTTAAACTAAAAGTTATATTGTGATTTTAAACTTTGATTGTAAATCAGCCATAAAGGTTACTATTTTAGGATTCTAACGATATTGAACTAAAGTTTTTTATAGTTTAGGAGTTTTAAAATGCAGAAGAATTCAACACTGAAAGGTATAGATTTTTCGCCAGAAATTAATATGGCAAGATATTTACAAAAAATAAGGTCGTATCCTATTCTTTCTCAAGAAGATGAATATAATTTAGCTGTTAAATATCAACAAACAAAAAATCAAGAAATTGCAAAAATTTTAATAACCTCGCATTTGCGTTTGGTGGTTAAAGTTGTATCTAAATATAAAGGATACGGGCTGTCTACAGCAGAGATGATATCAGAGGGAAATATTGGTTTATTGTATGCTGTTGAAAAATTTGAGCCAGAAAAAGGTTTTAGATTCTCTACTTATGCATTGTGGTGGATTAGAGCAACAGTACAAAAATATATACTTAATTCGTGGTCTTTGGTTAAAATTGGTACAACAGCAGCTCAAAAAAAATTGTTTTTTAATTTAAGAAAGATAAAAAATAGGCTAAATCTCGGTGATGATAGAGAGCTTTCGTTAGATGTTTTAAACAAAATAGCTGGAACATTGGATGTTAGTGTGCAAGATGTTACAGATATGAATATGAGATTGAAAGCTCACGATGGATCTCTTAACACAATAGTAGATGTTTCGGGAGATGGCGGGGCAGAATGGATGGATTTTATTGCTGATTCTAAACCAAATCAAGAAGAAACAACTGCATATAGAGAAATAATGATTTATAGAAAGCATTTGTTCAACAAAGCGTTAGTGGTGTTAAATAAGAGAGAAAAAGATATTTTGTTTAAGAGGCGCTTAATGGATAAGGCTGTTACTCTTGATGATCTTAGTAGGGTATATGGTATCTCAAAAGAAAGAGTTAGGCAAATTGAACTAAACTCTATAAAGAAAATTAGTAGGGCAATAGAAACTGTTTCTTAGCGATCTTCAGGCATAATATTTGCCCAGTTTTCTTTTAATTTTTCAAGTTTTGAGTTTATTATTTTTAGGCGATGCTGAGCAGAATTTTTGAAGATATAAGCAAATATATCTGGTAAGATATGATACAAAACCATGCCCAAAGCAGCTGCTGCTAACATAATAATTATGTTATAAATGTTATCAGTTATAGAAAAAACATTTGGAGATTGAAATTGATTAAAAATGCTATTCAAACATATCATAACACCAGAAATATTAAAACATCCAATAGTTGTTATTTTATTGATGTTTTTAGTGTCTGTGACAACGATTGTTAGAGTTGGTAAGAGGCCTAAAAACAAGACAACAACTGCGGGCAAGACAGTAAAAGAAATAATTAAAAAAGCTATAAATATTAACACTTTTTGGAAAAGGTTAAGATGAATCTTACTTTTTTTTGGGTTTTTTTTAGAAGTTAAATTGTTTATAGGTTTTGTCATTTCATTATCCAGTATATTAAGCTAAAAACGAAAGCACTTAGCATTGTTAAAACGGCTAAAATAGAAGTAAAACGTTTAGCAAGGTCGCGAGCTTCTTCCTCAATTTTTGAATCGCCTGACAATATTTTGTTTTTTTCTGTGAGTAAGATATTAGTGAGCTTTAACGCTTCAGAAAATTCAGATTTATCTCTGACCCTAGCTTCTTCATTTTCTAGTATTTCAACAATTTCTATTATTTTTCCATTTTTTGAGATTTGTAAAAGCTCTTGTTCGAGATATTTTTGATATTTTATATTGTGATAGCTTTGAATCAATGGTTTTGCCATGTTTACGAGCCATTGGGTTA
The DNA here is from genome assembly GCA_015062235.1 of Alphaproteobacteria bacterium. Classification (GTDB taxonomy): domain Bacteria; phylum Pseudomonadota; class Alphaproteobacteria; order RF32; family CAG-239; genus CAZU01. The sequence goes on from SUUZ01000006.1 coordinate 46,733, forward strand.
GGCTTGGTAATTGTGCAGGACCATGTTTATTCTGGATGTTAGCGTATAGACGAATTATAGCTCCAAGCTTTAAAGAGTCTTGATTGGCGTTAATATCAAGAATAATGCCATCAATCTTCTTACCCATTTTGCAACGTAAATAAGCGATTATATTTTTATCAAAAGGAAGGGTTTGGTAGTCACCCTTAAAACTATCTAAAGCTTTTAGTAGTCTAGATAGTGAGTTAACGAACCACCCTTTAAGTAGAGGGCTTATACAAGGTAAATCCTCATCAAAATCATACATAATACGATCAAAACCATAGCCATAATCATTACGGGAAATATAAAGCTTGAATTCTCCTGCGTTGGTAGGAGCTCGTAATGAAGGCTGTTCTTGATACCAAAGTTTAATTATGTCTGTAGCTATTAAGGTTTGTAGAGGGTTTAGAGAAGTAGCATTTTTTTTATTATAAAAGATAGTTTTGGCTATTCCATTTGGGAAAAGATATCCCTCAGAAGTTTTTAAAGGAAGTGTGTGATCCAAATATATACAAATACGAGTTAGTAACAAGCTCTTATCAGGTTGGTCTTTTTCTGCTGATATTTGTTTTTCTATTTTGGCATATAGCTTCTCATCTTCTAATCCTGTTTTTACCCATTCTAAAAGTTTGCCACTTTGGATTACTTCTATTCCAAAATCAGGATTAGAAAGCATTGTTAAGGCAGCACTCTTTCGTGTGTAGCATTTTTCACCATTTACGATGAGGGCTCTATTTGAGCGGTCAAAGCTGTCGCTAGAAGTAAATGATGTTGTCTTACCCTCGTAATAATTAATCAAATGAGTATAATCACAACGATTTTCTGAATTATCATCAAGGAGAGAGCGTAGAATCATGCTTATTTGATTATGAATTTTTTCATTGTTAGACAAGAAAGTAAAAGAAGAATTTTTTAATTTCTGGCGAATTTGTTCTCCAGAAGATAAGTCTGAGTGTATATTTTTTCCTAAAGATAAACCCAAAAGAGCAACACCTGATGAATAAAGGTCATGCTCAAAAAAACCATTTCCTCTAGATTGTGGTTCGCATAGAGCGTTTTCAATAGTTTCATATGGTAATGGTTGGAAAAAGCTAGGAAAAGAGGCTAAACAATCTCCAAGAACAAGCTCTGATCGAGAAGAGTCTTTGAAAAAAAGATTGTCTAAGCGAATGGCTCGGTGTGTCAATCCAAAAGTTTTTAATACATCACAAGCAGATAAAAGAGAAAGCGCTAAAGATTTGAATATTTCTGGAGTTAGCTTTTGAGTCATTTCATCAAAAGTGTTTGCTTTAGGTCCTGTTGGTTTGTTGTAAATTAGAGCCATACTTTCAATGTTGTTATCATCATTCACTATTCCATATTCTACAAGCTTTAGAATGTTTGGAGCGTCTATGGATTTCATGTATGGCAAATAAGACAAACGAGGAGAAAGCTCTTTTCCGCATATCAAAGCAAAAAGGTTTCTGTTTGGGTTAACATTATCTTTAACCTCAAAAGCTTTAGCTCCATTAGAATCTAGTTCTGGCAAGGGGGTATCAAAGCATATTTCAAAGCGTTCTTTTAACAAGAAGCTACTAGCGGTATTATCAGTTGTTGTTTCTAAGATTTCTTCTGTTGTTTGCTTTTCCATTTTTTGGATTCTTTCTTTTAGATTTTTCTAAATAATAGGTATTATAACAGTAGATTCTTAAAAAAATACAAATATTTTTGCATTGTATTTTTGTAAAATAGATTATAGTATTGCAGAGAAGATAAAAGGCGGTATGGTATGGAGCAACAAGAAAAAATAGAGGATTTTTTGGAAGGTGATAAAAACCTTGAACTAGCAGGAAATGTAGACAAGAGCATTTTGCAAGAAGCAAAAATATATGGTGTTGATTTAGATAAACTAGAGCAATTTCATTTTGAAGTTGGTTCGGAAAAATTTGAGCACAAAAAAAGATTAGAAAGTTGGAAAAGTTTAGATATAGGTTTGGCCGATGTTATAAAAATGATTGTTGAAACATCGGAAAGACCAACATTTTTGGTAAGGGATGATATATTAGAATATATTAATCCTGCGGCTATTAGTATTCTTAGTTTGAAAGCAGATACAAATATTGTTGGAAGTAATTTTTTTAAATTGGTTGTAAAAGAGGATAGAAATCTTTTAGCTGAAAATATTGGGGAAATGATTACCAATGTTAAAACCGTGCGAATTAGACTTAAGTCTTTGGATGGTAAAATTGTTCCCATAAATTTTCAGGCTATTTATTTGTCTGATATTGAGCATTTTTCTTTTATTTTGTTAGGAGATCACGTAAGAAAGGAAGCTCGCTCCTCCTTTAATAATTTATATGATGATGTTACGGGATTACCTAATTTTTTTCTTTTTGAAGATAGACTTCAGGTTGCAATTTCTTTGGAAGGAGCCAAAGAAAACTCTCAGAGAGCATCAACAGTAGTAGTTGCCGCAATAAGTATTGATAATATTGAGGTTTTTCGTAAAATGCACATAGAAGAAATGATTATAAAAAAGGTAGCTAATAATCTGGTGTTAAATTTACCAAAAAATTCGACAGTAGCTAGAGGGTTAAAATATAATTTTTGGATTTTACTTTCAGGGATTGGAAGTAAAAATGATACAAATCAATATGTGAAAAGAGTTTTTGATGTATTAAAAGAAGGTGTTAGCGATAATTTTACACAGCATGAATTATTGTTTTCTATTGGTGTTTCATCTTTTCCATATCCAGCGCGTTCTGCAAAAAGGACTATTGAACAAGCTATTGAAGCTATTAAAGAAGCTCAAGCAAATCCTAAAAGTTCAATAAAATTTTATACAGGAAAAGACGTTTAATTTTGAGCTTTTATTGTATAGATATATTCGATAATGTCCTCTTTGTCCCAATCTACAGCACCTCTGATACGCCCTATTTCCATAGAGGAATCGTTAACTAGAACAGTGTGTGGGGATGTGAATATTCCAAAATCCGTGGCAAGAGCTGATTTTTTATCGGTATAAAAATCAAGATTGACTCCTCCATATTTTTTTAAAAAAGATAATTGTTCCCCTTCAGTTTGCCAATCTTCATGCGGAGATACTAAAATGACTTTAATGTTGTTATCTTGGGTTTTTTTTACAAAAGCGTTTAAATCATCAAGTTCTCGTATGCAAGGAATACAAGTTTTTGACCAAAAAACAATAATTAAAAAATCACCAGCAAAATCTTTGAGTTGAAAAGCCTGTCCGTATTGGTTAAATATCTTGGATTCTGGGACGGGTCTTGGGTAGGCAAAAATATTTGCACCACGATAAGCCAATGCGGTGTTTGAAAAACAAAAAAGAAATAAAACTAATAGAAATTTTCTAAACATTTATTTTGTATAACTTAAATTTTGTTTAACCCTTACGTAAATATGTGTGTATTATATAAGTAAATAGGTAAAGGAATTGTATATGAAAAAAATATTTATGTTTCTTTTTTTTAGTGTGGCTTTTTTAACTTTAGTATCTTGTGGTAAGGCGGCTAAACCCATTCCTTATCCAGATAGTGGGTATCCACATACATATCCGTATGATAAGTAAGATGAAGGATTGAAAATGGTTTTAAGTAATGTTGATGATGAAATGATACCATACGTTGAGTTTGCTGATAACGCAAACGAGCGCACCCCTTGTGTTTTGGTTTTGGATTGTTCTGGATCAATGAGGGGAGAACCAATAAAGCAGCTTAATATTGGGTTGAAGGCGTTAGAACAAGAATTAAAAGATGATATTGATGCGTCATCGAGAGTTCAGTTGCTTATAATTAAGGCTTTTGGAAAAGATGAGGCGGTTATTTCTTCAGACTGGATTGATGCTATGAATTTTGAGGCGCCAGAAATGGAAGCAGGGGGATTGACGCCTTTGGGCAAGGCTATGGAGCTTGCTTTGAAAAAAATAGAAGAACAAAAATGTCTTTATGATAGTTGCGGAATAACATCTAAGCGACCATGGATATTTTTAATAAGCGATGGTGAACCAACAGATTATGATTGGGAAATTATTGCGAAAAAATGTAGGATAGCACAGCAAAATAAAAAAGTTGTTATTCATGCTGTGGGAACGCAAGGTGCAAATTTAGATAAACTAGCTTTATTTTCAACGAATCCTCCAAAAAGATTGAGTGGTTTGAGGTTTACTGAATTTTTCTTATGGCTTAGTCGAAGTGTTTCTTGTGTTTCAAGAGCCGCTCCAAATGCTTTGGGTTTGCTTGAAGATACAGGCGATTGGAATGAAGAAGAATAGTTGTAAAAAACCTAAGTTTATTGCCGCTAGTGTTGCAGGGCAACTTCATGTTAGTAAAAAAATACCTTGTCAGGATTTTTATCAGTATGCTGTAGGACGTAATATTGTTGCTGTAGTTTCAGATGGAGCAGGATCTGCAAAGCATGGTAGAATAGGAGCAAGGATTTTATGTTCTACTATTTGTGATTTGCTGAAAAATAGTAGTTTTGATAAAATAGAAGATAAAGTTATTCAAGCAATCAGGGTTATTAGACAAAAGCTGTTATTTCATAGGTTTAATAAAACCAAAGATGAATTAGGTCTTTCATCGTTTGCGGCAACATTAGTTGGAGTTGTCTACAACAGAGGACGGGGTGTTTTTTTTCATATTGGGGATGGAGCAGCAATATCGTTAGGCAAAGCGTATGATTTTGTGGCATCAAGGCCTGAAAATGGAAATTTTTCTTGTGAAACTTTCTTTTTTACGCAATTAGCATGGAGAGAAAACTTAAGATTTACAAAATTTTCAAAAGCATCAAGTATTTTGTTAATGTCTGATGGTTTAACTTCATTTGCTTTTCAACCAGATTTTTTAGATGTTGAATACAAGTTTATTAAACCTATAAATGATTTTCTGTTATCAGAGAAAAGTGTTGTTAGAGCTCGTAGGGCACTAGTTAATACACTTAATACTCCTAAAGCTCAAAAATTAAACCCTGATGATAAAACGCTTGTTTGGATTGGAGCGTTATAGATGGAGGAAAAAAGACAGACATTTAACGCTGTTTATCCTGATGGTTCTTTTGGAAAGATAACGCTCGGTAAAATGGTGAACAAAGGGGGAGCTTCAGGTAAAATTTATTTGGTTGAGGGGCGTCCAGAAAGTGTAGTTAAAATTTTTCATAATATTGAGAAATCAGCTACAAATAGAAAGAAACTTCAAGCAATGCTATTAAATAAACCTAATTTTCAGCCTGTAGAAGCAAAAGGTATAGAATATATTCAAATAGCGTGGCCTGAAGCATTGTTGGATGATGAAAAGGGGTTTTGTGTTGGATATATGATGCCGCTTATAAATATGGATAAAGCTGTGTCACTGGATCATCTTATGCAAAAAGCTGTTAGAAAAAAATTAGGACTTTCAGAAAAATATGCTTATAGGATTTTTGCAGCATATAATGTTGCTTCGATGGTTGCTGCGTTACATAAATGTGGGCATTATATTATAGATTTAAAGCCTTCTAACTTATCAGTATATAAAGAGAATATGCTGGTTGCTATGGTTGATTGCGATGGTTTTTCGATTAAAGGTGAAAAAAATAGGTACCCTGCAGAGTTTGTTTCAGAAGAATATATTTATCCTGAAGGGATGACACAATCTTGTGAAGAAATGGGAGAAGAACAGGATAGATTTGCGCTAGCTGTGATTGTTTTTCGATTGCTTAACAATGGTATTCACCCTTTTTCTGGGGTACCTAAAAGTGTTAACGCAGATATGTTGACCATACAAGGAAGAATTGAGCAATATCACTATGCTTATGGGTTGTGGCCAGATAGGTATCAAAGCCCCCATCCATATAGTATACATGAGTATTTTAGTAAAGAAACGTTGGAGCTTTTTGAAAGGGCTTTTACTAAAGGATGTCAAAGGCCATCTGCTTATGAGTGGCAAGAACATTTATGGAAATTGATGCATAGTTTGAAATCGTGTAAAGAAAATAGTAATCATGTTTTTTTTACATCAAAAGGATGTGGTTTATGTTCTGTAGAGAGTAAATTTAATAAAAAATTGAGTGTTATAAAAAAACAACGGATAGAACCAGAAAAAATTAGAGGAATAGAAGTAACACGATTGTTACCAGAAAACGTTAAAGAGGAAAAGAAAAGAAAATATGCTTATAATGTAAAAATGCAGAAAATTTTTTGGTCTTTTATTTTTGTATATATGCTATTTTTTGCTTTGCTTTTTAAATTATTGATGCCCTTTAAGGTTTTTTTTAGTAAAATAGGCATAGGTGTTCAGTTTTTGGTTATGGTGTTTTTTTTAATTTTTCTAGACAGTATGTTAAGAAAATATTCCAAACACTTCAGTTTGCTACAAAACAAAATTATTCGTGATATGTTGCGGGTATACGCCTTTATTTGGATGTTGGTAACAATAGTGTTGATAAATGATTTACCAAAAAATTTGTTTGAACTAGCTCCTTAGTCTATTATTTCTTCAAGATATATTCCATAAATACTTTGTTTAGGAATCCATCCTTCAATATGTTCAAAAGACATTAAACAGAAGTCGTTGTTTGTAGGGCATTTTTTTATTTCTCCAACAACTCCGTCTTCTATTTTTGCTATGATTTGAGAACTGTGGTTGCTTCTTTTATATAAATTGTTTTCGCCAGGGGTAATAATTTTGCCAAATCTTTTGGATGTCAGCATTTGTGCTTTTACCCAACTTTCGGATCCCTGCCAATCTCGTACTCTACGCCAACCTTCAAATTCTGCTATTATTTCTACAGGGGCATGTTTTTGCATATATATCCACTCTATCGGATATTTTGTACCAGGTCCAGAGCGGGCGTTAATAGGTTGCGTGCGAAGAGATACAAAACGAGGTAAAGCTACAGTTTTCTTAGTTGCTTGAGGAATAACAGCTTGGGCTACAGCGGCTAAAACAACAATAATACAAATGAAGAAAACAAGTAAGATTCTTTTCATTATATAAATCCTTTAAATCTTTTTTTATTACTTAAAGGCTATTATCTCACTATTAAGTGAATAAAAAGTAAAAGGAGATTAAAAAAATGAAAGTAATAGAAATTGCTCAAGAGTTAATGAAATTTAGAACAGAGACAGGTAATGAGCAAGAAATTAACAGTGCAATGGCATATATTAAAAATATGATGTCTTTGATAGGTGCAAGAGTTGATATTTTTCAAAAAAAAGATACTGCACCCGTAATATTTATTCGTAATAGTAATTCCTATGATTTAGATATTTTAGTTTTAGGACATATAGATGTTGTTCCTGCGGATGACAAAATGTTTATTCCAGAGATAAAAGATGGTAAACTTTTTGGTAGAGGTTCTCTTGATATGAAATCCTTTGCGGCGGTTGCTCTTAATACGATGCAATATGTTGTTGAAAATAAGCTGCCCTTGAATTTTGGGGTTATTTTTTCTTCTGATGAGGAAAAAGGATCTAAAGGTACGAAAGCTTTTTTAGAAAAATATACAAAAATTAAGGCCAATATTGTTTTAGATAACGATGTTGGAGGAGATATAACAAAGATTATTGCAAAATGTAAAAATCCTGTATTTGTGAAAATAGAAGCCAACGGAAAAGAGGCTCATGGGTCAAGACCTTGGGAGGGTATTGACGCCAATGAATTAATGTTTAAGGTTATTTCTAACATCAGAAAAATATACCCAGCTTATGATTTGGAAGGGAAAAAACCGAGAAATAAATGGGTGGATACACTGCATTTTGCAAAAATTCAAGGGGGTAAGGTGTCTAATATTATATCAGATAAATGTGAAGTTTTATGTGATTTTAGACTAACAGAAACGAGTTATGTTGATGATTTGATTAAAAACTTGAAAAAATCTATGATAAAGGGCGTTACTTTTGAAGTTGTATCATCCAGTGTTCCTGTTGTTATGGATGAAAAAAATCATTATATTTTACAGTATAAAAATTTAGCGGAATCTTGTTTAGGGGATAAAATTAAATTTGAATATGAAGGGGGAGCTACAGATGCAAGGGAATTTGCTGTCAGAGGGTCTACAGTTATTATGCACTCGGGGTCTGGCGGTGGTATGCATGCTTCGGATGAATATGTTGAAATAGATTCTGTTGAAAAACTGGCGCAAATTCAAATTGAGTTTTTGAAAAAAATAGCCCTTGCAAAAGGTAAAGAATGAATATATAAACAATTGTGCGGTGCCGGTGTAGCTCATCAGGATAGAGCAACAGTTTCCTAAACTGTGGGCATATTTAGAAAAATAGCACATAACATATTGTAATTAGGTAATTTTTTAACAGATTAAAGATTTTATAAAAAATGTGGTGCCTCAATGGTGCCTCATTTTTTAGAAAAAACACCATTTTTTAGATATTAAATTATGGATGAAAATATTTATTTTTTCTCATACCAAGCACCCTTGGTAGAACCATTTTTAACCAAGAATCCACCATCAACCAATTCTGCTAATGCTTTTTTGTAAAATAAAAATATTTTAAAATTTTTTCATTTTATTTTTGCTTTTTCCTAATCAAGTTTGGTAATATACAAATAAAGCAAATAATACTTATTAAACTTAACTATAATTTTATGGGGGTAATTATGAAAGAAAGCAAACAATTTTTAGAAGAATGGGTAAAGAATTATTCAACAGATAACCAAACAAAAGAATGGTTAAATGAATGGGTTAAAAAAGCATCAGTTGAATCTCAAACTAAACAATGGTTAGAAAGTTGGGTTAATTCTTCTAAATAGCAAATAGTTTCATCATAAAAAAGCACAGAATCTCCCACTTCTGTGCTTTTTTATAATGGAAATAATCCATAATATTTTAAATTATCTATCAAATCACTAAAAAGTTCATCATTATTTTCAAAATGAAAACCAATACTACTATTAGAATCATAACAAATGATTTTACTATTCTGCCTATCAAATGTTATATGTATATTAACAATATCTTCTTTACCTTGTTTAATTACAGCCTCTTGAAGTTTATCCTTGCAAGATGAAATGGCATATGCAAGATTATACAATATTTTATCAATAGCAATTGCATATAACATTCTTTTAGTTTCTTGGAATATTTGTGGAGTGCAACTTTTATTATTAACAACAATAGGATATATAATCTTGGATTTTCTCATACTTATAATGTCTTGTTTTGCAATTTCTTCTGATAAAGGTATGCCTTTTAAAGAGCAGCCATCTAGTAGTCCTTGCCAATTTCTATCTAATATATCTAATAAGTCTTTATCTGCAAAATTACTATGATTTCTTACATCTAAAAAAAATACATTATTTCCCCACACATATGTAAACAGTAAAAAATTATCATTATATTTTGTTCTTTTATCAAGAGGATGAATATGCAAATGAATTATTCCCCAATCATTTAACATATAGTCATTATAAGTTAAATGATTAGAATGTGTGCTTAAATATGGTAAAATAGATGAACCTTTTTCAAAGCATTTTTGTATATTATCTATTTTTTTCTTAAATGCTTTATATAGTTTGGATTTTAATATTTCTTTGGAGTAATATACAGCCTTTTTTCCACAAGGAAGCCTTTGCATATTGTAAATATAACATTTTAACAAGTCTTTATAATCAGCATCTTTGAGATATTCTTTAGAATGTTTTGTGATTTCTATATTTTGTGTTTTTATAAAATCATTAAATAGTTCAATTAGAAAATCTCTGCAATCTTGCTTAAAATTATTAAAAATGCTTGTTATATTTACATCATCACTCATTTCAAATCCAATTTTGGCAATCTCTTAACAATCTCATTAGTTGCCATACTAACTGTTATAATGGATAAAATCAAGTCAAGGATATATCTTGGGTTATTGTGTTCCAATCCCCAATCATTAGGGTCATTCTTAATTCCACTATCTTTATCAATCTTAACTTGGTATCTATCCATAATCCACTCTATTGCTGATTTACCATTAATAACATAATCATATGCTTCTAATGGAATATTCTCTATTCTGATATATGAATTGTAAATTAAGGTTGATTTATCAACATCTTTGCCATTTTTGCCAAATGATAGCTTCTCAACATAATATTTTTCACTATCTTCCCCAATAACCTTAACATCTGGATATGCTGGAACTGCCTCATAATTTAAGTGAAGTTCTGCTAATTCTCTACCAGCTTTACTAAATGCCCAGAAATCATTAGGAACATCTACAAGAGGTATTTTTGGCAACATTTTCTTCAAATCTGCTGCAAATTGCTCTCTATAATCTTTGGAATGCAATAAACCATAAACATAATAGAATATATCTTCTTTAACTACTTTATGACCATATCTTGTTTTGCATTGTTCCAATATAAAATCAGTAATACCATCTCTTCTGATATAATTCTCTTTACCTTGGTCAAATAATGTTCCTATATTTCCCTTATTTTCTTCATAGTAATATAGTGGGAAACATTGTGAATCACCATTTAAGTGCAAATCAGGTATATGATTTACTATAATTGGAACTCCATTTTTCATTGCAGGAAAGCAAATACACACATTTTTATGCTCTGATGTTGGGAATAATTTAGGTATCTGATACATCATTTCATTCAATGGTTTGTATAAAAACAAATATTGTTTATAAAATGGTCTATATACAGCATAAACAATATTACCATCTGAATAATTATATACTTTATTCTTATTTACATCATTTTGAGTTGCTCTTGTCCAAACTATTTTTGATGGCTCATAAGTAATTTGTAAGGATTTATTATCATTTAACTTATTTCTTTGTTCATTATAAAAATCAATAGTTGTTTTTATATTATTTTCTAAATCTTTTTTTGATGAATTATAACACCAAGGGTCTCTTTGGGTTTTTAATCCATTTGAATAATATGGAACAAATACAGTTCTAGTATTAGTTTTATCATCTTTATCACCAAGAGGTATAAATGAACTAAATAAATCACTTCTTTGATTTAACCAATCATTATGCTCATTAGGTCTTAATGCCTTCCACTCTATTTTAGAATTATTTATACCCTTAAAATGCTTTAATATCTCTAATTTTTCTGTTCTTTTTAGATAATCACCAATATCATGGTAATAAATTGTTGCTTTTTCATCTGGATTTTTATTAGGTTTCTTAACAAGAATAGTGATAGCAACACCTGTCATAATATCAAATACATTTTGACCTTCTTTTTGGGCAGCATCTTTGGATTTTCCTCTAATAGCACCTCTTAAATTAAATATATGAATAGAACTAAACTCTTGTTCTAAACATTGTCTAAACCCATCCATAGAGTTAGATTCAAGCCATCCACCATTAGTAATAAAGGCAACTATACCACCATTTTTGTTATCTAATCTATCTGATGACCATCTAAATGCCTTTATATAACTATCATATAAAGCATTTTTATTAGTGGCTGTTCCCAATTTAGCATAGGTTTCTTCAACTCTACTATCTAATTTAGGATATTTTTGGTTTTGTGCATTATCATTGGCATTTTTCTGACCAACTGAATATGGTGGATTACCAATAATAATTCTTACTGGTGCTTTCTTTTGTTCAATAACTCTTTCAGAGTTTTGTGGCAACATATCAGAGAATAATTCATCTGCTTCATCAGATTCTCCTAATTGGAATGTATCTGTTAAGCAAATACCATCAAATGGTTGGTATTCATCTTTAAGTTCCATAATATCATGGTATGCATTTTCTATGTTAATAGAGGCAATATAGTAAGCCAATAATACAATCTCATTACAATGTAATTCTTTTGCATACTTATGTGGCAATGCCTTTTTATCAATAAGACCTTGCTGAATCATTCTTGTAATAAATGTTCCAGTGCCTGTAAATGGGTCTAAAATATGGACATTTTCATCAGATAAACTTCTGTTAAACTCTTTTTTCAATACTTGTGCTACTGAATTATTAATAAAATCAACCACTTCAATAGGTGTATATACAATACCTAATTGTTCAACAACTTTTGGGAATGCTGTTTTGAAGAACTTATCATATAATTCAACTATAATCTTTTGCTTACCTTCTGCATTATCAATGCCTTCAACCCTTTCTTTTACTGATTCATAGAACTTATTTAAGGTTTCAGCATCTTTATCCATTGCTTGTTCTTCAAGTAAATCAATCATTTTCTGTAATGATTTAGATACTGCATTGTTTTGAACAAATGAATAATTCTCAAATAATGCCTCAAATACTGGTTGTGTTATAAGATGTTGTGCTAACATCTGTATAACTTCATCTTTGGATACAGATGGGTTAATATTCTTTTGTAAACCCTTTAATAAGCTATCAAATGCTTTTTTATGCTTACCTTCTGTTGCAATAAGTAAGTTAATTCTCTCAATATATCTTTGTGCAATCTGTGCAACATCTTGTGCCCATTGGACCCAATATCTCTTATTTCCAACCTTTTGCACCATTTTAGCATAAATTGCATTTTGCAACTGGTCTATTTCAGGTAGTGGTAATGCTAATTGGGTGCTTTCTGTTGATGATGTTGTTGTATCACCATCAGAATCTGTTGCTTTACTGCCAATTCCACCAACAATAATCTTGTTATTCTTCTTTTTATTCAAATCAATCTTATTGATTTCAGCATTAAATCTATCATCATGGGCTCTTAAAGCATTAAGGACTGTCCAAACAACCTTATATCTCTCATTATCATCCAATGCTTCTTCTGGCTTTACACCTGATGGAACAACAATAGGAATAATTATATAGCCATATTTCTTATTAGGTGCTGTTCTCATAACTCTACCAACTGATTGCACCACATCAACTTGGCTATTCTTGGCAGATAAGAACATAACAGCATCAAGTGATGGAACATCAACACCTTCTGATAAACACTTAACATTGGTCAATATATGACATTCATTGCTATCTTTTGGTGCATTTTTTAACCAAGATAACAATTCATCTCTTTGGCTTGCACCCATTGTTCCATCAATATGCTTTGATTCAACACCAACTAATTGGCTTCTTTCTTCTTGGGTTAAACTATCATAATAAGCATCTTTATGGTTATTAAACATTCCACTTATTTTTTGTGAAACTTTAATATTTTGGCAGAATGCAACTGCTTTTGTCATAGGTGATTTATCATCATTGAATGCTTCATCTGTTGATAAAACCCTTTTAGACAAAGCATTTATACAACCAATTAACTTACTAATATCATCTGTATTGATTTCATTGCTCTTGTCTGAAATAACATTTTGTAATGCTGTTGGAATCTGTTCTTCTTTTAAGGTTAAAATCAATACCTTATAATCTGCTAATAGATTTTTTGATACTGCTTCACCAAATCCAATTCTATACATTTCTTGTCCATAGATGCTTTCATCATCCATTGAACACAATATTGCATCATTTTCTTGGGCTTTTTGCTTACTTGCATCTGTATATAATCTTGGGGTTGCAGTCATATACATTCTTTTTTTAGCAACAATACAGTCATTATTATGGACCTTTGTAAATGATGCTTCTTCTTTATCTTTTAATACAACACCAGTAGTTCTATGGGCTTCATCACAAATTACCAAATCAAATATACAAGAATCCTTTTGTCTTTTATTGATGGCTTCTTGGGCTTTGGATATAACATCAATTGATTGATATGTAGAGAATACAACAATCATTCTATCTTTATGTTGCTGTTTTGCTAACTCATATTGATGAATAATATTAGGAACATTGGTTGATGCAGGTAATGCCAAATCAACCACACTCATATCATCATTGTCTGTTTTTTTGGTAATTGCTGGGTCAGAACAAATACAAATAGGATAAATTGGCTTTTCTGATTCAGCACACCATTCTCTTAATGTCTGCCCTAATAATGCTATTGATGGAACTAAAAATAGCACCAATCCACTTCCATTGGTTTCTTTTTCAGCAATTTTTAAGGATGTATAGGTCTTACCACAACCACAAGCCATTATTAACTTGCCTCTATCATTGCCTTTAAAATGCTCATTTACATTAGAAATTGCTTTATTTTGGTGGTCTCTTGGTGTTTTTTTCTGTTTTCTTGCTGATTTTCCTTCTTCTCCATTTACCAATTTATCCCAATCAACATTAGAGTTCTCTAAATCTGTTAAACTAATTCTGATAAGTGGTGGATTCTGATTTTTTATTGTATTTTCTGCTTCACCATTCCAATGGTTAGTAGTTGAAATCCATAATCTTTGGCTAAATTGGACTGTCTCCATATTTTCATTATAAAAACTCTTGCTTGATGTAGATAAAAAACTATCAACACCAGCTTTATCAATGTAAGCATTTTCCTCATAGCATTTACATTGAACTGCCCAATAATCACCCTCAACTGTCTGTGCAACTAAATCAATTCCAGTATCTTTACCACTGAAATCTTTTCTATATGGAAACTCATTCCATAGCCATATCTGCTTGAATCTTCCTTCATATGTTGGTTCTGACAACATATACTTCTTCATTAAGAGCTCAAATCTTGCACCCTTATCTCTTTCAGAGAATGCTTCTCTTCTAAACTTTTTTAATACATCACTGAATGATAATATTGGTGTGGTCATATTGCTCTCCATAATTGCCCATTTATGGAGAGCTAAAAATACTAATCAGTTTTTATTTTATTATAACCTATTGCAGCCCTTCTATCTCCAACAATTCTGTGAGTTTAGAGTCCTTTTTTATTTAAATTTTAATATTTTATCCTTATTCTCAACCTATATAATCTAAATGGGCATCTATTTTATATATCTTTGATAAATAAATATACTATTTATCAAAGGATTATATAATGATTTATGGATACATTAGGGTCAGTTCAGACCAGCAAAATTGTGCTAACCAAAGATTTGAATTGGACAATTATGCTGCTAAAAATAAAATAAAAATCAATGAATATATAGAAGAGACCATATCTTCAAGAAAACATCTAAAAGATAGGAAATTAGGTAAATTACTGGATAAAATTGGTAAAGATGATGTTGTAATTACTACTGAAATATCAAGATTAGGTAGGAATATGCTTGAAGTAATGGGTATTCTTCAACAATGTTTAGAGAAAGAATGTGAAATAATCACAATTAAAGAAAATTACCATCTTGGTGCTGATATTCAGTCAAAAGTGCTTGCTTTTGCTTTCAGTTTAGCAGCAGAAATTGAAAGACAACTTATCTCCCAAAGAACCAAAGAATGCCTAAAAAGATTAAAAAATGAAGGTAAACATTTAGGAAGACCATATGGATTTACTTATAAAAAATTAAAAAAGAAGCATAATAAAATAAAAGAACTATTGGATAAAAATGTATCAAAAGCAGAAATAGCAAGACTTATGGGATGCACTTGGACCACACTTCATAGATACATAAATGAATATATAAAAAATAAAGAACCATAGATTTCTCTATGATTCTTCTTATGAAATTAAATGATTTGTTCTATATATTTCTCTTTTTTAAAAATTATTATTACCCTCAACAATATTCAGCAAATTAGCAAAAACATATGTTGTTGGTCTTTGTCCTGCACCTTTTTTATGAACCTTCAAAATATCAGCATCAACCAACTTAGATAAAATGTTATTACAGGTAGCCTTGTTATTAATTTTAACATCTTTTAATAATTTTGTTGTGGTTATAAATGGACTTTCAAATAAAGAATCACAAATAGCAGTTGAATGATATGAATGGGTAATAGATGGAATTTTTTCTTTAACCAAATCATATAGTTCTAATATTTTCTTTGCTCTTTGTGTATTAGTCTCTGACTGAATAATCACAGCATTCAAAAAGAACTCAACCCAAGACTGCCAATCTCCTTCAACTGATATTTTATTGAGTTTATTATAATATTCCCCTCTATTATTTTCTAAATATTCACTTAAGTAAAAAACAGGAGACCTCAAATAATTTTTGGAATATAAGAATAAAGGAATAAGGATTCTTCCCATTCTTCCATTTCCATCATTAAAAGGGTGAATAATTTCAAACTGAGAATGCAAAATGGCTAATTGAACCAATGTTTCCTCATCTTCTTTATGCATATATTTTTCAAAATTATCCAAAGCAGGAAGCATATCAACATATTGAGGAGGAACATATCTAGCATTTTCTATTGTATCACCTGCTGCACCAATAAAAACATCTGTTGTTCTAAATTCTCCTCTATTTTTATTATGACCTCTAACACCAGCCAATAATCTAAAATGAATATCCTTCAACATATTTAAGCAAAGAGGTCTTTGAGTTAAATCCTCAGTAGCAAAGGCTAAAGCATTTCTATAATTGTTAATTTCCTCAATATCATTTTCTTTTTCTTGGTCATATTTTTCACCCAAATCTTTTTGATAAATATCTGATAAAGATGCCCTTGTTCCTTCAATTTTAGAAGACAAAACAGCCTCTTGTTTGGTTAAGGGGGATAAAAGAATTTTAGGATTTACCATATTATGTAAAATTCCATTATAATTAGATAGTTTGGCATTTGCTTTGCCAATTAGTGGTGCTAATGCTTGCCAATCTAGACCACTAATGGGTAATTTATCTGGAATAAAATACATCTTAACCTCTTTGTTTGAAATTTATACACACTTTATTTTACATAATATACATTGTGTAAAATTTAAAAGCAATATATTTTACACAAATTTATTTGTATAAAACCTGTTATTCACAAAACAATTTGTGTAAAATATTTAAGAGGTAAGTTATACACAAAACATTTTGTGTATAATAAAATTGACACTAAATTATTTGTGTATAAAAAAATCAAAAAATTTTTACACAAATACAAGTGTGCAGAATTCTCATTTCTGTTTATTTCTATAAAATTCAACAAGATATAAATGAATATATAAAAAATAAAGAACCATAGATTTCTCTATGATTCTTCTTATGAAATTAAATGATTTATTATACATAATAATAAAAAGGGCTCATAATTGCCCTAAATTGCTTTATTTTAATTACAATTCCATCATTTCCTTATGTGTAACATATTTGTTTTCTATTTCATCTAATAGTAAAATCATTGCATTACTATCAACAATTCTTGCTAAATCTTGACAATCTAAATTAACAATAGGTATTGGACATACTGTGCTTCCATTATAGTAATTTAACAAACTTGTTAAATACTGCCATTTGTTGAACACTGTAATGTGGGTAGCAAGAATGCCATAATTATCTGGCAGACTATTTATATTTGCTCCTTTTTCTAATAGATATTCAACTAAATAGGTATCATTCTTTCTCAATGCTAATATTAGGGCACTTTCACCTAAATCATTAGTAGCATCAATATCTTCCCCCTTATCTAATAGGACATCTATAACAATTTTTTTATCAAACTTACATATTTTTGGATTTGCTACCACTGCCATCAATAATGTGTAGTTATTCTTATGTTTCTTTTGGATATTTAAAATATCAATCTCTGGCAGAAGTCTTGTATAATTTTCTTCTTCTAAAAATAATCTAAATAAATCATCATTACCCATAATTGGGTAGAATTGTTGCAATAATTGCTCTTCTGTTATGAAGGACAATCTATTAATTAATTTTTGAATATATTTGGCATTAGGGGACATAAGGAATGAAGGTATTGTCTCCTTATAAACTGATTTGAATAAATCAATTATTTCTTTTTTTGTAATACCACTAAAATCAACTTTATTACTATTATCCATTGTAGTTCCTTTTATTATAATAATATTTATTCAATTCCTAATATGAATTGGCAAATAATACATCTTGTTTATTGTAGATTTTGGATATCTTATTGTAAAAATCCATTCCTAATAACTGCTTTTTCTCATCTGTTATGTCTTCTTTTATTGAATATGAATAAATGCCATCATTTTTAACTTTACCTAATTCAATATCTAATTTGGGATATTTGGGATTTAGATAGGTAAGGGAATAAAATATTATTTCACCTGTTTTTTTATCTATATGTTCCTTCTTTTTTGCCAAATTATGTTGGGGGAACTTACATATTTCTTTATCTATTCCTTTATTTTTACAATATATGATGCCATCAACATTTTCTAAATCATTACATTCTATTGTATCATAATGATTTTTATGAAGATTTAAAAGATTATAAAATATAAAATCTTTTAGTTCTTTTGCTTCATCATCTGTTACATCAATTAGTAGATGATAATGGGTATGTTCTTCTACATCCCTAACTTTCCCATTTTCTTCAAATAAGAAGAATTTAGGTATTTTATCTAATTTCTTATACCATCTTTTACCTAATTTATTGCTGTAATAGAATCTCAATATATTATGTAATTCATTGAATAATTGATTTTCTTCATTCCAAGTTTTAGGATTTATTGATATAAATTGGGGATTTGTCATCAATTGATGTATTGTATCAGTTGTTGTTTCCAATTTTGGAAGTGATTTATCTTGCTCTCTTATTTTAAAATTTATTTCATTCACTAATGAATTAAAATTATATTCATCAATTGCTTTTAATTCAGTTATGTAATTTGAATCAATAAATTGATATTTCTTTAATTGTTCAATATTTCTATCTTTAATTGCTTTAAATGACAGATTTAATTTGTTTAATCTTTTGATTTTATTATAAAAATCAATTTGTTTTAATTCTCTTGCTGTATATTTTGTTCCTACAATATTACTCATAATCACTCCTAATAATTAAGTATAAAAAGAACAACAGAAGGTTTTACCTCTGTTTTTTCACTCTCAATAATGTGGATTTACCTACATTATCTTACTGATTTTGAAATCAAATGGGTGTGTCCTAAATCTATTTATTAGAATACCATTCCATCTTGGAATTTTTAAAAATTAAAATTTTAAAATCTAAAAATAATTATTTTGACTTTTGCTTAACTTGTTGGAAATCAATAAAAAGTGATAAATAGATATAATTACTATGGGGAATTATATGAATATAATAGAAAGCATCCAACAACAGAACCAATTAAGGAAGATAAAAAAAGAAGTTAATAGAATTGCACTGCCTAATAAGGCAATTGCTTTTTTAAAAAAATGTTATGGATTAGTTGCTGATGAATTGAAACTAATTGAATCTCAATATGAGTTTAGCAGGCAGATAATGAATACTAATCAATTTTATTATGCTAAAATGATTTGTGAAGGCAAATCACCTTCTATATCTTGTATCTCCACAATTGTTGAGAATATTAAGACATTAAAAGAATTACCTAACCTAAATAAAAGTATATTGAAGCAAATTGATGCTTTATATGATGAAGGGCAACAAATTATATATCAGAAATTGTTGAAGTGATAAAAATTGATGAACTCAATATCTTTTTTATAATAAAATAAGTTTTATCTTGCCTTTTTTATTTTTGAACTATAAACATAGTTAAGGTATACTGGTGTAGCTCATCTGGATAGAGCACAGGTTTCCTAAACCTGGGGTAGGGGGTTCAAGTCCCCCCACTAGTGCCAGTTTCTGTGTTTTATCTGATGTGTTGCCTCATATTCTTCTATATCTTTTAACTTATAAAATACTTTGCTACCTATTTTAATATAGTTAGGACCTTCCCTTCTGACTCTCCATCCCATTAGGGTATTTTCTTTCATATTCCAGTAATCTGCCAATTCTTTGGTGGTCAGCATATCTTTTTCAATTTTTTGAGAATCTGATTGTTTTACCTTTACATCATTGGTAATAATTTTAATTCCATTGCTGTCCTTATGTTGTAATTGTAGTTTTTCAATTTCATTAGCATATAGGTCAAATTTTGAGTTTTTTAGTGAATTTTTGAATATTTCCAAGCATTTTATGAAATCTTGCTTGTGTTTTCCTTTGAAATCAATATTCAACATTTCAAACTTTTCACCAAATATTGTCTTTGTCATCCAGAATAAATTATGGAAAATAGAATCCTTAATACAACTGTTCATATTCCAATCTCTTCCATAGAAAGATACTTCATCTTTGAACTCTGTGTTATAGAATTGGAGTCCCTTATCATCATTGTGGTGTTTTGTTTCTTCTATATCACATCTAAATGTTGCTTCTTTATAAAAGATAACTCTATCAAATACTGTGTTTTTATTAAAAATAGAATCCTTGAAAAAGACAGAATCCTTAAACTTTATGTCTTTAAATTTTAAATATGTTTTGAATGATGTATTACTAAAATTGACAATATCATTAAAATCACAGTTATTAAATGATAGGGATGAGGTGATTTTTAATTCATTTCCTTCAATTTTACCAAACTTACAGTTATCAAACTTTGTATTTTTTGTTTCTAATAATAGAATCTCTACCAATTCACTATTATCTGCTTGTGTAAAGTCAATATCCTTAAAATTAGCAATTTTTTGCTGAATAAACTTCTCTTGATTAAAGTGTGTCTCTCTTTTGTATTTTCTCATATTACTATCCTATCATCTTCTTAACTGTGTCATTTAGTGTTTCTCTTAGTTGCTCAACATCAAGGTTCACATAAATCTGTGTGCTTTGAATATTAGAATGAGTTAGTGCTTTTTTCACTTGGAAAGCATTGGCACCATATGAGACCATATATGTTGCCAATGTATGTCTTAAATCATGGAGGTGTAAATTAGTAATTTCTGCTTGGGTTAATATAGATTTCCAAGTTCCTCTAACCTCTGTGATATGCCCTGTTTTAGATTCAGTTGAGAAGAATACATATTCATTGTATTTTGTTTCTGCTAATCTTTTTAATATTTTAACAGCACTATCTACCAAGGCAACAGACATATTTTTGCCTGTTTTTGTTTCTGGGATTACCCAAGTTTTACTTTCCAAATCCACATCTTGCCATCTCATAGAAAATACATTGCTTCTCCTTGCTCCTGTCATCAATAGCAACCAAATAGCATCTTTGGATATAGAATCTGGATAATTATTGATGACCTCAACAAACTTTTCCATTTCTTTTTTGGTTAAATACCTAATTCTTGGGGATTCTTTATTCAACTGAACTGGAACTACTGGGTTTCTGCCATCATAAAGGTTTCCTTTAATGAAATAATTAAAGATGGTTTTGGAAAATACAATAGAATGATTGGCACACCTTTTACCATTATTAGTGGTGATTTTTTTATGTAATTTTTTGAAATCATCAGTGGTTAATTGAGATATTTTCTTGTTTCCAAGAACATTTAAATAGTTTTTCCATAGTCCTTTATAACCATCAATAGTTCTTGGTTTTAGGTGTTGTTCTTTTTCCTCTATGAATTTTTCATACATAACTTTAAAAGAATCCTCTTGATTTAATTTCTTCTTTTCAGCAATAGGATTCTTGCCTGAATTCAACATAATTTTAGTTTTTCTTGCCTCATTTCTTGCTTCATCAACACTCATAAATGATGGTTCACCAAGTTTTACTCTTATCTGATTACCAAGAACTCTACCTCTTAAATAATAACTTTTATTACCACTTGGAGTTAATAGAAGGGATAAACCTTTCTCTTCTGTGTCATAAACATAGACCCTTTTATTTTGAGGTTTCAGATTCTTAATATTAGCATTAGTAAACTTGAACTTGTTGCTCATCTATACCCCCTTGGTGCCTCATTGGTGCCTCACTTTTTATCAATTTTGATAAATTTAAATCAATACACAAGAAAAATAAAATGCTTGATTTTTATTGAAATACAGTATATTAAGAAGAATATTGGGTGTCAATGAAAAAGATAAAAAACCTTGCTTCCACAGTTTCCTAAACTGTGGGTAGGAGGTTCGAGTCCTCTCACTGGCGCCATAAAAAACTCCCCTCAACTATTTAATTAAGGGGAGTTTTTGATTTGTTATTTGTTAAAATTAGCGCCTATCTCCTAAAAAACGTAGTAAGTATAGAAATAGATTTATAAAATCAAGGTATAGTTTTAATGCGCCAGTTAAAGCTTTTTTTGTAGCGATATCACTACTATCAGCAAAACTATAAAAAGAACGAATCATTTGAGAGTCATAAGCTGTAAAAGCGCTGAATAAACCTACGCCAATGATAGATAGGGCCCAATCAAAACCAGAGCTTTTTAAAAAAATATTAACAATTGAGGCGATGATTAAACCAAACAAACCCATAATTAGAAATGACCCCATTCCTGACAAGTCTTTTTTTGTTGTGTAGCCATAAAGACTTAGGGCGCCAAATGCACCTGCAGTAATTAGGAATACTCGGACAAGGCTAGCCTGGGTGTACAACAAAAATATAGGAGCAAATCCTATGCCGTTTAAAGCAGCATAAGACCAGAAAAGAAGTTTTACTTGCGATGGAGTTCCTGAGTTTACCACCCATCCAAACGCAAAAACCAAAACTATAGGAGCAATCAAAGCTAGCCAGCCGAATCCTGATAAAGTCATCCCTTGAGGTGTAATAGAATAAAAAGCGTTTAGTAAGGGTGTGTTTAATACTATCCAAGCGGCTAAAGCTGTTAAACAAAGACCTCCTGCCATAAAGTTATATACTTTTAGCATATAACTGCGTAAACCCTCATCAATAGTTGTTGATTTTATGGATGAAAAAGTATCGTTTTGCATATAATTTTCCTTTGTTTTAAGTTGTCATTACTATAAATATAGGAAAATAGTTTTAAAAAATCAATAAAGATAAAAACTTAAATGTAGTTATATAGAGTTTTTCCTTTGATTTTTAACCACTGTTTACCTTCTTTATAGTTTGGACAAATACTTTCAAGAGTGTGCCAAAAGTTAGTAGAATGATCGGGGTGCTTTAAATGGCTTACTTCGTGGCAAACAAGGTATTCTATAACATATAGTGGCGCCATAGAGATTCGCCAATTATAATTAATATTACCACGAGTTGAACAACTTCCCCAACGAGATTTTGTGTCTTTTACTGATATTGTGTTTACTTTTACATCAAGTTGTTTTGCTTTTTCAATAGTTAGTTGTGATAAGAGTTTCAGTGCTTGTTGTTTCAGAAAATCGGTGGTTCTTCGATGGAGAAACTCTATATTCCCTCCAATTTTCAATAGATTGTTTTCAAAACAACTACCTCGTAATAGAGGGTTGTGTTGAATTGTATATTTTTTATTCCAAAAAGATAACTCTGCACCATCGAAAAAATGGGTGTTTTGAGGAAGGTGAGCCATCATATTTGTTATCCAATCTTTATTAGAATCTAAAAATAATAAAGCTTGTTTTTGGCTACATGTTTTAGGAATAGTTAAAACAGCACAATGTAATTTTTCATCAATTCGTAAAATTAGTTTTTTTGCTTTTAAAGATTTAATGATTTTAATTTTAAAAGGGAATTTATTAGAAAAATTAAAGATCTGGCCAGTCAACAATGTAATCTTCATAATTTTTGACCTCTGTTTCTGATATTAAAGGGCGATTTTTCAGTGATTGGTTTGCCTGGTGAACAGAAGAAGCTTCTTTGGTTATCAAAGGATGCCAAGATGGTAAAGATTTACCCTCGGCCAATAAACGATAAGCACACGTTTTGGGGAGTATTTCTGGTTCTGATATAACCGTATGTAAGTTTATATCTCGGCAATCACTGACTTTTTCAAAACGGTGTTCATAAATTTGGCAGAGGCAAGTGTTAGGATCTAAAAAACGGCATCGAGCATTAGTAAAACAAACTTTTCCTCTTATATCTATTTTGTTTAAACAGCATTTGCCACAACCATCACATAAAAGTTCCCATTCTTCTTTACTCATTTTTTCTAATGGTTTTTTTTGCCAGAAAAATGGTTCAAAATTATTTATTTTTGCAAAACGATCTTGATTGGTATGTTTTTTTCTAGGCCATTCAAACATTTTAAAATTCCTCATCTTCAATTATATAATCTTCTAGATATTTTTCATCAACCAGATTATTTTTTATTAGATTGTTTGGAAGGGATGGTTTTGGAGTATTTTCTTTCAAAGGATGCCAAGAGGGTAAGTCTTTGGTTTCCAAAAGTATACGATAAGTACACTTTTTTGGCATCCAAGTTATATTTTGAATGTTTTTTGGGGTAATTTTAATGCATTCTGGTACTAAAGAACAGCGGTCGGCATATTTTGTGCAAAGGTGTTTTTCTGTGTCAAACAGATGACATATAATATTTGTATAGTAAATATCGTTTGTTTCATCATCTTGTAATTTTATTAAACAACACCTTCCACAATGACAACAAATTTGTTCCCATTCGTCTTCAGATAATTCTGATAATTCCTTGTTTTCCCAAAAATTTTTTTGTTTCAATGGTTATACCCCTATGCGTTCTGGTAGATATTCTTCACGTGCAAGATTACCAAATTGAGCATAATCGCCATTCCAAAATAGTTGAACAGTTCCTGTGGGACCGTGTCGTTGTTTACCAATGATAACTTCACCAATATTTTTTGTAGCTCTTACACGAGCTTCCCATTCATCTATTCTTTTTTGTAAATGTTCAGGTGTTTCACCTGATTTGGGCTTAGGTTCTTCGTTTTGAATATAATAATTCTCGCGAAAAACAAACATAACAATATCAGCGTCTTGTTCTATAGATCCAGATTCTCTTAGATCAGACATTAAAGGTCTTTTGTCATCGCGACTTTCAACGCCGCGATTGAGTTGAGATAAAGCTATTACAGGAACTTGTAGTTCTTTCGCTAAAATTTTTAATCCTCGCGAAATTTCAGAAAGTTCTTGAACTCTGTTTCCTTCATTTTTTTTATTGCCAGTACCATTAATGAGTTGGATGTAATCAATAACTATTAATCCTAATCCTTTATTGCGTTTTAAGCGGCGAGCTCGGGTTCGTATTGCATTAATATTAAGCCCTGGTGTGTCGTCTATAAATAAGGGGATCTGTTCAAGTTCGCGAACGGCAGCAGCAATACGAGTGAACTCAGCGTTATCAAGTTCCCCTGTACGCATTTTATGTCCATTTGTTTGTGTAACCGTTGATAAAATTCGGGATGCAAGTTGGTCCGCAGACATTTCAAGGGAGAAAAATGCAACTCCACGATTTTTTATAGGGGTATTTTTGTTGTGAGCAAAAAAATCTGCAACATTGTAAGCAATGTTTGTTGCTAATGCTGTTTTTCCCATAGCGGGGCGTCCAGCCAATATTATTAAGTCAGAATCGTTAAGTCCACCAGTTTTTGCATCAAGAGCATCTAGTCCTGTTGGGACTCCTGATATTTTACCTTCTTTTTGATATGCAGATTCTATACGTTTTACAGAATCGGTTAAAGCTGTTGCAAAATCTATAAAACCCGTTTGAGTTTCTCCTTGATTAGCAAGATCAAAAAGACGTTTTTCAGCATTTTCGATTTGCTCGGAAGCATCGCTATCAATATCTTCTTTTGTTGCATTATTTACAATTTCAAATCCTGTGGCTATTAATTCTCGTCGTAAATATTTATCATATATAAATTGTGCATAGTACTCGGCGTTGGTAAGAGGTGTTGCAGAATCGGCTAATTTGATGAGATATTTATAGCCACCGACTTCTTCGAGAGATCCATCTTGTTCAAAATAGTTTTTAAGAGTTATAGTGTCTGCAACATGACCTTTTGTTATTAATTTTGATATGATTTCATAGATTTTAGCATGAATTGGGTCTGCAAAATGATCTGATCTTAGAAACTCAGAAACCTTTTCAAAAGTTTTATTGTTGGCGAGTATTGCGCCAATCAAAGCTTGCTCTGCTTCAATATTTTTAGGTAATTGTTCTGGTTGCAAATTTTCCATTTGTTGGAGTCCTTTTGAAGAAAGTTATTTGTCTTTGTATACCAATAAAATATCAAAACTCAAAAGCTTTTTGCTAAATGAAAAACAAGGACTGTGAATATTGGGGATAAAAAAGCTCCGCTAGGTTGATAGCGGAGCTTAAAGAAACTTAAAAACTATTTAGCAGAAGCTTTTTTCTTTGCGATAGCTTTTTTGATTTTTTTAGCTTCATCTGTTAGTTTGTTGCTTGATGTGTTTTCAAGATAAGAATCTAAACCACCATTATGCTCAATAGTACGTAATGTTTTAGAACAAACCTTTAATTTGAAAACTTTTCCTAAAACATCACTCAACAAAGAAACGATTTGCAAGTTAGGCAAAAAACGACGACGAGTACGGTTGTTAGCGTGGCTAACATTGTTACCACTCATAGCGCCGATGCCTGAAATATCACATTTTCTAGCCATTGTTTTAATTCCTTTTTATAAAAACTCGTTGCCCTTTAATACATATTATTGGCTGAATAGTCAAGAGAAATTTTGCTTTGAAGCTTTTTTTATTAAGGATTTTATAAATTTTACTGGAATTTTCAATAAAAGAGGTGTAGTTAGAAAATGTTTTGGTAAAATGTACCCGTAGCTCAGATGGATAGAGTATCAGCTTCCGACGCTGAGGGTCGAGGGTTCGAATCCCCCCGGGTACGCCAAAAAAGCACCTTTAAAAAAAATAAAGGTGCTTTTTGATTTTGAGTTGTTAAATTATTCAAAATCTCGAGGTTCTTCTTCTAATATAGCTCTCATCATCCAAGAATTTTTTGCATAATTTTTTAGGTAGTCTTCCATGAGGTTTACTATTAAAAAATTTCCTTGTGTACTAGCTTCTTCTCGGGCTTTATTAGCTTGATTTATTATTTTGTCATAATCATTATTTAATATTTCTAACACCTCATCTGTTTGATAAGGTCTGCTTTCAACTTCTTCTATGTTTGTGTTGTTTTTATAATCGGTGATTCGAGCGAAAGGAAATTGATTATGCATTTTCATTATTTCTGCTACTTCATCAAATTGTTCTTGTATCATTTCATAAATTTTTTCCGTCATTTTGTGAATAGATTTAAATTCTGTTCCAACGACATTCCAGTGTAAATTGTGTACTTTAATATTCATTACAGCTAAATCAGCCAAGAAAATATTAAGTTCTTTATATTTTGAAACCATTTTTTTCTCCATATTAAATAAATTTTATCCATTTATATAAATAATGTTGGGAAAATATTTTTTTAGAACTATAAGTCGAAAAGATAGTGTCTATAATAGAGGGCAAGATAGATGAGTGATAAAATTTATATTGAATGGTCTGATTTTCATCAAGATGTTAAGTTTTTATGTCAAAAAATAAAAGAGAGCGGAAGTTATAATAGGATTATTGCTGTGAGTAGAGGGGGGATGATTCCTGCAGGCATTATATCGTATGAATTAAGTATTCGTAATACAAATGTGATAAATATGGTTACATATGTTGGAAATAAACATCTTGAGATTAGTGAAGTTGAAGGGGTTGATGTTATTGGTGATGTAGATGAAAAAACGTTGATTATTGACGATTTAACCGATAGCGGTCAAACATTTAGAGTGTTACGTAAATATTTTTCTAAAGCAAAATTTGTTTCTGTTTATGCCAAGAAAGAAGGAGAGCCAGAGGTGGATATTGTAGCAAGAAAGCTTCCTAATAATTGGGTGGTTTTTCCTTGGGATGTTGATTAATTTTTATAATTGACAGAATTTCGTAAAAATGATATATTTGTTTTGATAAAATTATATTTTGTTTTCTAATTTAATAAACTATTAAACTATGAAAAAAATTTTGGTTTTACACTGGAGTGCTTTGCAGGAAAGCTCCTTGTCGGTCATCCATGAATGTTATTTAGCTGCGTTTGCCGCAATTGGATGTGATCGTTCTACAACGTGGGTATTGGAGGATACAGCTGAGCGCATAGGAGTTCCTCCCGAGGTCACTTGGAGTTCAGAGAGGTTGTGGCATGGTCGTGCTGCGGAAGCTAAAGAGGCTTTTTATGCAAAGTTTAAGGAGTTTTCAACGCTTCCTTTGCGTAAGGGTGCTAAGGAAATGATGCTTAAGCTCGCTGAAGAAGGTCAGAAGTTCTGTATTGTGTCCATGAAGACACGAGAGCTCATGTTGAAGGAAATCGGCAGGCTCGGCGTTGCGGCTTTGGCTCAGGCCTATTTTGCTCCAGCAGAGGGCGAGAAACCATTTAAAGAAGAGCTTTTGCTTAAAGCGGAAGACTTTTTTGGTTCAGATAATGAGTTTGTCTTTGTAGGAGATGCTCGCTATAAAGAGGCTGTAGAGGGACTGAGATGGCGTTTTGTAGAGGCTTCAGAGGAAGTTTTTGCAACAATTAAGTAAAAAATGATAAGTTTTTTGGCCTAGTATGTTAGTACTAGGCTTTTTTTGTTAATTTATTGTCTAAACGATCTTCTTCTATACCAACGGGATCTTGATGAATTATTATTTGAGAATTTGGATAAACTTTCTTTATTAAAAATTCGATTTCTTCAGTATATTTGTGTGCTGTATATAAGTTTAAATTTCCATCCAATTCTAGATGAAATTCGAAAAGGTAGCAGCCTCCCAAATCACGAGAACGTAAATCGTGGATTTTTGGGGATAGAGGGTGTGACGCAATGATATCAAAAATTGATAAACGTATATTGTTATTAAGTTCTCTATCTAAGAGTAAATTGATAGCTTCAAGTCCAAGTTTGTACGCGTTATATAAGAGATATGTAGATATAGCACCAGCAATTAAAGGGTCTAACCAAGTTATTTTCCAGAAATTAGCGGTAGCAAGAGAGAATATTATTGATAAATTTGTTAAAATATCAATACGATAGTGGAGTGAATCTGCAGAGATAGCTTGAGAAGATGTTTTTTTGGCAACTATATTCTGAAAAATAACAAGGGCAGAGGTTGCCAGAAGGCTAAAAATCATTATGAGCAAACCAATGTTGGTTTGAGTTAGAGTAACAGGGTTTTTGAATCTTAAAATAGTGTCATATAAAATAAAAAATCCAGCGATAGCAACAAATCCCGCTTGAAATAGAGCGCTTAAAGCTTCTGCTTTGCCATAACCATATCGATAATTGTCGGAGGCTGGTTTTACAGAAATATTTACAGCTAAAAAAGTTACTAAAGAAGCAAAAACATCAGATAAGCTATCAACCATTGATGATAGGACAGCTAGAGAATTAGTGTAAACTACAGCAAATCCTTTTATAAGACAAAGTATTAAAGCTAAACTAATAGATGCAGTCGCAGCAATTTTTTTTAACTTGTCTGCTTGTTCTTTATTTAATGGCATTGTTTATTTTCTCCGCATCATCAGAAGATATCAAATAAAAATTTTGTTCGTATTGTTTAGCAATTTTTTGTAGTAAAGTTTTTTTAATCGGACCATCAAAAATATATTGAACAGCAAAATAGTTTTCTTGTTTATAAAGGTTTAAAGTCAGTTTGTTGAATTCTTCACCATTTAAAGTAAACGAGATAGTAGGCTTAGTGGTTGATTTTGAGGTTTTTTTAAGAAGTTTTGTATTCAACATGATACTGGCTAATTTTGCAATTTTATCAATGTTTTTTTCATTGTTTAGCAGAGTAAAACGTCCAAATTGAAGATTCCACAAGGAAGAATATGTCCAATTGTGGAAATCTGTATCTAAGTCAATAAAATCTGCAGAAGATAGCCAAATTTCAAATTTATTTGGATTACGAACATAAGCACCCATTAGTCCTCGACCTAGTTCGACGTTATATTTTCCTATTTCAAAAGATAGTATAGGAGTATTATTGTCATATAATTCAACAAGGGTTGTTTTGCTTTTGGGATTGGATAGAGGTAATAATCCAAATCTAGCAAGGTTTTCAATTTTGTCTGCTTTTTTTTCGTAGATTGTAGCTTGCATTAATGTTGTTAAAAAGCTTCTTATTCTGCCTTGATTTACTGAAAATTCTGGATGCTGAGGAATGTACCATAAATTATTATTTTTAGTAAATTCTAAGGTGTTTTTAGTGTTTTGTATTTTAATTTTAGTTATATTGTTAACATCTTTTTCTAAAGAGGGAAAGAGTAATTGTCCTTCAAAATAAGAGGAGTTGGTAGATGGTTGTAATTTTATTCCTACGATACCTAACGCAAGGCATAAAAGGCTTGTTAAGCAAAGAAAGACAAATTTATTATTAAAAATAGGTTTTAATGGTCTGCATAATTTAATATTTCGACTTTTTATTATAAGAAATATTAAAAATCCTAGCAGTGGGATTGCATAGATATTAAAAAATTTTATAATATTTTCTGTTCGTTGTAAGTTATCATCAATAGCAATCCGTAGTTGATATAGTTCGTGAAGTTTTTGATCTAGTTGTTTTCTTGTTTTGTTGATGATTGATAGCTCATCAACGGAAAATGTTTCGCGATTTTCAAAAACCCTTTTGTTTGTTATTTCTTGTAGTCCTTTTTTTATTGTACTAATTTGGTCGAATAAGTCTTTTTCCTTAATTTTAAATTGTACTAGTATTTGTTTTTGTTTTTGTTCTAACGACTTGAAAGGGCGTGGACGAGAAGATTTTCCTCTTAAAGATGTAAGTGCATTATTTCCGCTCAGCATGTCTAAGGCATTTAGTATGAAATTATTATTATCAAAAAGAGGTATATTAAAATCCTTTCCACCAACAAGGATTGAGGTTGTCCAAAAAGAATCGTATAACAAATCAGAGTCTCCCACAACAATTAACTCAAAAGGTTTATCTTTTTGTTTGCTTATGATGTGTGCTGCTAAGTATTTTGGTTTGTTATCAGCTTTAAATTTTCGTAAAATTTCAGCAGGATGAATGTGTTGAGTTACTGTTTTGGCTGGTAAAAGCTCAGATTGCTCGCTTGCTGTAATTAATGGGGTGAAAATAATATTTGCATTTTTTAGAGGCATAAATATAGAAGCTGATGTCATGAGCATTTTTTTTAAATTAGCAGTTATTTCTAAATTAGGTAAAAAGCTATCAGAAGTTAAATAAAATTGTATGAGATCTTCTGTTGTAGCAGAATAGTCCGCTGTTTCAATGGTTACTCGTGATGAATTATTTAAATCTGCAACAACAAGATTATCAAAAAAATGAAACCCCCATTTTTGAGGTAAAGTACCAAAATTGGATTGAGTTAAAATAGATGATTGAGGACCAGTTAAAAGTGCTGCTTCGGGTGATATATCAAAAAATGCTAAAATTTTTCCTCCATTTATAGAAAAATCATAAATATTTTTTTCCATTTCAATGGTTAAGTTTTGTGGGTAAGCAATCATTAAAAGATCAATGTCTTTGATGTCAGAAGGTGTTTTTATAATTTTTATTTTATAAAATTTATTTAACTCAGATACTATTTGCCATGGTTGGCTTGATATGTTGTTGTAGGAGGCTCCAAAGATTGGTAAAGATGTTAAGATTCCCAATGTTTTGCGATTGTGCTCCAAAAGATAAATGTTTTCGGTTAAATCTTGTTCAAGTAGATGTGACCGTTCTAAAGGTAAGAAAGGTATTGTGCGTGAATAGCCATTTTCATTTGTGAAAACGATTCCAAAGTAAGCAGCTGCATTCAAATCGTTCAAAGGAATTGCTTGAATACCTTGGGATATAGCCATGTTTTCAATATTACTTAGAGGTTTAGGGTCGAATATTTGATAATTGAATTTACCATCAGAAATATTTTTATATGTTTCTAGTAAAGTTTTTAGTTTATCAAAAGCTAATCGCATTTGAGTATCTCGTTGACCAAGAATGGGAGAATAATAGATTTTTGCTGTAGTTACAGCGGGTAGGTTTTGTAGAACTTTACGACTATTTGATGATAGTGTAAATATTTTGTCTTCTGTAAAATCAATGTTTAAGGATTTTAACAATCCGTTGGCAAAAAGATTTATTCCGATAAAGGAGATAAATATGAGTATGGCTACAGAGCAACGCCCAAAAAATGATTTGTTTTTTAGGAAAAAAGAACACCCAAGAGTTCTAATGTTGATTATAGAAGATGTAAGAAAGTTAAATAAGAAGATGATGGATATAAAAAAAACTAAACTGTGCAATTGAAGATTGCCAAGAGAGAAAAGAGATAGATGGGTCAGAAAACTAAATGATGATATTAAATCAACAATGTAATCTGGAGCAAATGTTCGAAAAAATCCAAGAACATACTCTAGTCCACTAAACATAAAGATTAGATTTAAAAATATTGATAAAATCAAAGAAACCACTTGGTTTTGAGTTAGCGCTGATGCTGTTTGTGAGATTGCAAGCATGGTGCCAGCAAGCAAAAAAGCTCCTAGATAACTGTTTAGTATAACTGGGTTATCTGGAAACCCAAGAATATTTAGTGTTATAATTAATGGAAAAGTTAGTAAAAGTCCTAGACCACAAAAACTCCAAGCCGCAATGAATTTACCCCAAACGAATGCATTGATATGTACAGGAATGGTTGCTATTTGCATAATTGTACCATTTCGAAATTCCTCTGCCCATAAACGCATAGCTATTCCAGGTATAAATATTATATAAATCCAAGGTAAAAAATCAAACATAGGTTTTAAAGAGGCATTACCAGAGGTAAAAATTTCCCCAAAATACAGAGAGATAGAACTGTTTAGGAGCAAAAAACATATCAGATAAACGTAGGCCAGGGGAGATATAAAGTAACGATAAAATTCATTTTTAGCAACAATAAATACTTTTGACATTTGTTTACCTCGTCAATTTAATAAATGCATTTTCAAGAGACGTTGTTCTGGTTTGTTTCAATATAGCCTCTAAATCTCCGTCAGCTTTTATTTTTCCTTTATCCATAATTAAAATACGATTTGCAATAGATTGTGCATCGTCCAAAAGATGTGTTGATATGATAATGGTTTTATTTTTGCTCATTTCTCTAATTAAGTTAAGCATGTGCTCTTTTTGATTCGGGTCAAGACCATCTGTTGGTTCATCTAGAAGAAGAATCGGAGGATTGCCTAAGATGCTTACAGCAAACCCAACACGACGTTTATATCCTTTGGATAAAGTTTCAATTTTTTGGTAAGCAACATCCTCAATATTAGATAAAGAAATTACCTTGTTAACTTCTTGAGTGTTTTGAGACTTTAACTCAGCCATGTAACATAAGAATTTTTTGATGCTCATATCGTAATATAATGGAGATCCTTCTGGTAAAAAACCTATGTTTTGTTTGGCTAAAATAGGATTTTCAATATTATCTATACCAAGAATATTTATTTTTCCTGTTGTAGGAGATAAAAAACCAGCAATGAGATTCATTAGGGTTGATTTTCCAGCTCCATTGGGTCCAAGTAGAGCTATAATTTGAGATGGATATGCTGTTAAGTTTATATTGTCTACAGCCGTCAAACACCCGAATGTTTTGGTTAGATTATTTATTTCTATAGATGCTGGCATAAAAATTCCTCATTGCTTATTTATTTCATACAGAGTGATTGCCGCAGCAGTTGCAACATTGAGACTTTCTACCTTTGTATTCAGAGGAAGTTTTACTGTAATATCACATGATTCTTCTACAAGTCTACGCATACCTTTTCCTTCTGAACCCATGATGATTGCGTTTTTACCTCCTTTTTTCAAATTGTCTATGGTGTTTTTGGCATAACCATCCATTCCTATGACCCAAAATCCATGTTTTTTGAGCTGTTTTATTGCTTGAACAATATTCGTAACACGCACAATTGGTAGATGCTCAATCATTCCTGCAGATGTTTTAGCCATGGCTCCAGTTTCTGTTGGGGAATTTTTATCTTGGACCACTAGGGCTAAAGTGTTAAAAGCAACGCATGAGCGGATAATGGCTCCGATATTTTGAGGATCTGTTACTTGGTCTAAAATTAAGATGTGGCAGTTATCAATATTGTCTGCTATTTGGCATATTTCATCAATATTATAACATTCAAGCTCTTGGCTGTAGGCAATCACTCCTTGATGAACAGTATCGAGGGGGAGTATTTTGTCAATTTCTTTTCGATCGACAATGGTTACTATGCTTGGTGAGCGTTTAGTTTTAGAGCAAGCTTTCTTTAATTCGTCTGCGTTGTCGGCGATTGTAAGAATTTTATTTATTTGTCGCTTGGGATTGGCAATGGCCGCAAACACAGGATGTTTTCCATAAAGAATTAGACGGTTTTTATTTGTTCGAGGTAAAATAGGTAGTTTTTTGGACATTGATTTAACACCTTGTGAGTTTTTGGGTATTATAGGGTGATGAGTTTAAAAAAACAATTAAATTATGTTTTTCTTCATGAATATATAATGTAAAAAGATAACAACGCAAGCATTACTAATTGTTAAAGACCACATGATACCAGATGTTGAGAATGATGATCCTAGCCAAAAACAGAGCAAAGGTGTTAGGCAGATAAAGCAAAAATTATATATTAAAGAAGGAATAAGTAGGCAATCAATGTTTCTTAAAAGGATTATTTGAATGGAGTTTAAAGATCTCATAAGCATAGCAATACAAGTAATTTGTAGTAGTGAAGATGTTAATTTACTAAGATTAACATCTGATGTCATTAAAGATGAAATGTAACTAGATACAAGGAAGCATACTGTACAAAAAGAAAACATGATGAGAATATTTGCAAAAATTGATGTTTGATAAATTTTACGTAATTCAAGGTTATTATTTGAATATTTTCCACTCAGAATTGTTCCTGCAATAGCGAAACATGATCCAACAATATTTGATAAAATAAATATACGGTAGGATAATGTGTATGCCGACGCGTCTGTTATACTGATATTGGCAGCATAAAATAAACAAAAAGCAGCTCCTATTTCGTATGAAATCATATTGCTCGTTGCGCTTAATCCTAGCTTTTGTTGTTTTTTAATCATGTTGTTGTTGCTGTTTGAATTCCAAATCTGAAATTTTTTAAATTT
Organism: Alphaproteobacteria bacterium; assembly: GCA_015062235.1. Lineage (GTDB taxonomy): Bacteria > Pseudomonadota > Alphaproteobacteria > RF32 > CAG-239 > CAZU01. Next base: position 81,424 of record SUUZ01000006.1, read on the forward strand.
AGGATTCAAAAGAACATAAAGTAATAAACCGCCTCCCATGAAAAATCGTACAACGCTAGTCGAACAAGCAGCACCAATACTCAAAAGACGTGGAAATCCAAATAATCCATTGATAAGAATCCAATTAAGAAATAAATTGATTATGTTAGCTAAAATGGTAAAAACAGTAACAATCCATGTTTTTTTTATTCCGTTTAAAAAGGAGGTGCAGATAAAGAACATAATTGAAAATGGAATTGTTGCACAGAGAATGCGAGTAATAGATGATACAATTTGGATTTGTTTGGGGTCATAGTTAAGTAGGGATATAATTTGAGGGGCAAAAATTAAACAAGGTATAGTTATTAAACTTAGAAATAAACCGTTTGTTAGAGCAGAGCGTAAAGATTGTCCAACAGCTATAAAATCATTTTTGCCAAAGGCATGAGATGTGGTGAAGAGGGTTCCTTGTAGTAGTCCATTAAGCATCAACAGAATTATGCTTACAGGTGTGTCACCAATGCTTTGCATACCAACATGATCAGAATCGCTATATCCTAGCATGATAGAATCGACTAGGCTTAGTGAAAACATTCCAATTCTGGCTATAAATAAAGGTAAGAAAAGCTTAAAAATTTGCTTAAAGTATTTTTTCATTAGATAACTTTGCGCAAAATTCCACCTGCCTGCTCAAGAAAAATTTCAGCTTGTTGAGGAGAGCATTTTTTTGCTGCCATAACGCATGCTGTTTTAACTTTTCCGCATGCTTCGATACATTTTTGAGCATCTTCATAAGAAACATTAGCTATTTCCGATACAAATCGACACCCTCTATCAACGAGTTTTTCGTTCATCATCCGTACATCTATCATGTAATTTTGATATGTTTTACCTATGCGAATCATAGCACCTGTAGAAAGCATATTTAGAATCATCTTTTGTGCTGTGCCCGATTTCATACGAGACGACCCCGTTATAGCTTCTTCACCAACGATAGGGTTGATAAAAATATCTGAGAACTTTTTGAGTTTTGCTTCGGGGTTAGAGCTTATACCAATAGTCTTACAGCCTCTTTTCTGTGCCTCTTCTAACACTGTGAGCACATAACGAGGCCCCCCGCCAGCTGATATTCCAACAATTATATCATTAGGTGTTGGATTAAAAGAATTAATATCTTCAAGACCAAACTCGGATTTATCTTCAGAATTTTCTATTGAGAATCGTAGAGCTCTATCACCTCCAGCTATGTATCCACAAACCATTCCGTGTTCTACGCCAAAAGTGGGCCAACACTCGGATGCATCTAAGACTCCAAGTCGACCAGAGGTTCCCGCTCCAAAATAAGCAAGCCTTCCCCCTTTTAAGAATGCTTGAGCAATAATTTCAATAGCTTGACCTATTTGCGGTAAAACTTTTTCTATAGCGATAGCAACTTTTTTATCTTCGTTGTTTATAGCTTGAGCTATTTCAATGGAGCTCATTAAGTCTATGTTTTTGGTCGCGGGGTTTCTTCTTTCAGTGAGAGCAACGTTTGTCATAATAAATTCCTTAAATTTAACCTATAATTGTGGCATTCTAATTAAAAATAATTACTATTTTGTTAAAAAAGATATTGACAAAAGGGCTAAAATACTATTATTTGCATTGGTAGTGCATGTGCACTGGCACTTAAGGAGTAATCCTTGTACTTATAGTTTTGAAGGAGGGGTGGCAGAGCGGTCAAATGCAACGGACTGTAAATCCGTCGACTTAGTCTACGATGGTTCGAATCCATCCCCCTCCACCACTGTAAGATGATAACCTTGGATAATGGTCTGATAAGCGGGTGTAGCTCAATGGTAGAGCAGAAGCCTTCCAAGCTTATGACGGGGGTTCGATTCCCCTCACCCGCTCCACCTTCTCTCCATTTTCCCAAAATAAATTTTAGTTAAATATTGTCGTAACAACATAAACTTTTAAGGAATTGTATAATGGCAAAAGAGAAGTTTGAGCGCAATAAGCCTCACTGCAACATAGGAACAATTGGTCACGTAGACCATGGTAAAACGACATTAACAGCAGCTATAACAAAAGTATTGGCAGAAGCTGGTGGAGCA
>SUUZ01000007.1 GCA_015062235.1 Alphaproteobacteria bacterium
TGCTCCACCAGCTTCTGCCAATACTTTTGTTATAGCTGCTGTTAATGTCGTTTTACCATGGTCTACGTGACCAATTGTTCCTATGTTGCAGTGAGGCTTATTGCGCTCAAACTTCTCTTTTGCCATTTTAAATTTTCTCCAAAAAATAAAATTAAGTTAGTCAAATAAAATTTTTTAATAAATAACATAAACTGTTAATAATGAGGCAAATAGAGGTGTGATAGGAGCACAGAAACTTAAGTGTACAAAGGAGTACATGAGTTTCGAGCACCACATCACGCCTCTAGGTGCCCATTAAGAGCAGTTTATGCGTTTTTAGCTTTTACCTTCTCAGCAATATCCTTAGGTACTTCAGCATAATGATCAAATACCATCGTAAACTGAGCACGTCCTTGTGACAAAGAACGCAATGTGTTTACATAACCGAACATATTTGCCAAAGGAACTTGCGCATCAATAACGCGAGCATTTGCTCGTTGATCCATACCATTTACCAATCCACGGCGAGAGTTTAAATCACCAATGATATCCCCCATATATTCTTCAGGAGTAACAACCTCAACCTTCATAATCGGCTCTAACAATTTAGGATTTGCCTGACGCATACCTTCACGGAAAGCAGCTCTTGCAGCAATTTCAAAACACATAACGTTTGAATCAACTTCATGGTATGCACCATCATAAAGATTACATTTAACACCAGTAACAGGATAACCTGCGATTACACCAGCATCCATAGCCGAACGTAATCCCTTTTCAACACCTGGTATATATTCTTTCGGTACGTTACCACCGACAACGGTATTTTCAAATTCAAAACCGTTATAACCTTCAATCGGTTCAAATTTGATTTTAACACGAGCAAATTGACCAGCACCACCAGATTGCTTTTTGTGAGTATATTCAATATCACAAGCTTGTGTAATTGTTTCACGATAAGCAACTTGCGGTTCACCGACATTTGCTTCAACCTTAAATTCACGTTTCAAACGATCAACGATAATTTCAAGGTGAAGTTCGCCCATACCTCTAATGATTGTTTGACCAGAATCTGGATCAGATGAAACTTTGAAAGAAGGATCTTCCATTGCCAATCTTGACAAAGCTAAACCCATTTTTTCAACATCAACTTTAGTCTTTGGTTCAACGGCCAATTCAATAACCGGATCAGGAAAAACCATGTTTTCCAAAACAATTGGTTTAGATTGGTCACAAAGAGTATCACCTGTGGTGGTATCTTTTAAACCGGCCAAAGCAACGATATCACCGGCGTTGGCTTCTTTCAAATCTTCACGCTTGTTAGCATGCATCAACAACATACGACCAACTCGTTCTTTTTTATCTTTAACCGAGTTATAGATATAAGAACCCGAAGTCATGGTACCTGAATAGATACGAGTAAATGTCAATGATCCGACAAACGGGTCATTCATAATCTTAAACGCTAAAGCAGACAACGGCTCGTTATCATCTGGATGTCTTTCTTCCTCTTTATCATTAGTAGGATTAATACCAACAATAGAAGGAATATCTGTTGGCGATGGTAAATAATCAATTACAGCATCCAACAATGGTTGAACACCTTTGTTTCTGAAAGCAGTACCACAGAAAACAGGAACGAAATCTTGAGCTATTGTACCTTTACGAATACATTTTTTCAAAGTTTCAACAGAAACTTCCTTACCTTCCAAATAATCTTCCATAGCTTGTTCATCTTGTTCAACAGCCATTTCAACCAACTCAGCACGATATTGCTCAGCTTTATCAGCCAAATCAGCAGGAATTTCTTTGATTTCGATAGGAGAATCAGGAGTATTACCTGTATAGATAATAGCGTTCATGTTAATAAGATCTACAACACCTGTGAAATCATCTTCGGCACCGATAGGCAATTGCATAGCCAAAGGTCTTGCACCTAAACGATCTTTAATCATGTCCAAACAACGGTAGAAGTTTGCACCGATTCTATCCATTTTGTTGCAGAAACAAATTCTTGGTACACCATATTTATCAGCTTGTCTCCAAACTGTTTCAGATTGAGGTTCAACACCTGCAACCGAATCAAATACAGTGATAGCACCATCTAATACACGCAAAGAACGTTCAACTTCTACAGTGAAGTCAACGTGTCCTGGAGTATCAATGATGTTAACTCTGTGGCCTTTCCAAAAACAGGTTGTAGCAGCCGAGGTAATTGTAATACCACGTTCTTGTTCCTGTTCCATCCAGTCCATAGTAGCGGCACCTTCGTGTGTTTCACCAACCTTGTGGTTAACACCGGTATAATAAAGGATACGCTCTGTAGTAGTAGTTTTACCGGCATCAATGTGAGCCATAATACCGATATTTCTGTACATTTCGAGTTTATGTGTACGAGCCATTGTTTTATCCTTAAGCGTTTCAGATTAAAATTTATAATGAGAGAAAGCTTTGTTAGCTTCAGCCATTCTGTGAGTATCTTCACGTTTTTTAACAGCAGAACCCTTATTTGCTAAAGCATCTAATAGCTCGTTAGCCAATCTCTCGGTCATTGTTGCCTCAGAACGCTTCTGAGCGGCATCAATAATCCAACGAATAGCCAAAGCTTGACGACGATCAGCTCTAACCTCCATTGGAACTTGGTAGGTAGCACCACCAACACGACGAGATTTAACTTCAACCAAAGGCTTAACATTATCCAAAGCTTCGGCAAAAACTTTCAAAGCGTCTTGTTTAGATTTTTGAGCAATGATATCAAAAGCAGAATAAACTATTTTCTCTGCAACAGCCTTTTTACCATGCTCCATTACATTATTAATAAATTTAGCAACTACCTTATCACCAAACTTAGCATCAGGTAGTACAATTCTTTTTTCAGCTCTATGACGACGTGACATTATCAAATCTCCTTATTTAGGTCTCTTAGCGCCGTATAGAGAACGACGTTGACGACGTTTAGCCACACCTTGAGTATCCAAGGTACCACGAATGATATGATAACGAACACCAGGCAAGTCTTTTACACGGCCTCCTCTAATCAGCACCACTGAGTGTTCTTGCAAGTTATGACCTTCACCAGGGATATAGCTGATTACTTCAAAGCCGTTTGTTAAGCGAACGCGAGCCACTTTACGCAAAGCGGAGTTTGGTTTTTTAGGGGTTGTAGTATATACCCTTGTACAAACACCTCTTTTTTGTGGGCAAGCTTTCAAAGCCGGAACTTTGTTTCTCTTGACTTTGGGTGTTCGTGATTTACGAATTAACTGATTAATTGTAGGCATCACAAATTTCCTTAAAATTTTAGTTATTATTACAAAAAACTCACAAAAATGCGATTCCTCGCCTTTTTTGAGTCTCGGCATACTAGATTCATAAAATCAATTAGTCAAGGCTTTTTTTAAGCCAAAAAAATACTCTGCGAAATAAAATTTCACAGAGTATTTATTATGATAAACACCTTATTCTTTTTCGGGAATACTCGGCTTAATATCTTTAATCATTAAACTCAAATCATTATTTTTTATCCAAGTCTGATTACGTCCGAAAGGCCCAATTTTTCCTCTCAATATCAAATTACCATTTTCTATCCAAGCTTCAGAAGAATAAATTTTTCCTTTTGCTGGATCAAGAATTTTTCCTTTCTTAAATCTTTCACCTTTATCTTCTAAATTCCAGATAATATCCAAACCCAAAATTTTCGGATTTCCTTTGATACCTACAGCTGTTTTATCAACATTTTTAAACAACTTTACAACACGGCCGAAAACTTTACCTTCATATTCATAAATTTGAACAACACTTTTTTCCTCACCAGTTTCATCATCAATTGTTGTCCACAAACCTGTTATATCTTCCGCCGCACTAACTAATGATGTAAACAAAAAAACGATAAGAAAGTAAACATATTTCATTTTATTTTTACTCCAAATAAAAAACTCAACACCCCACCAACCAAAGTAAAACCTCTTATTTACCTTGTCAATAATTTGGTACAATTCTTGCATAAGTATTAAAAAAAACTTGCTTTATTCCGATAAAAATCCTAAGCTCTGCTCCATAATAAACTAAAAATATGGAGAATTGCAAGATATGAGTAATCAAGACATTATTTCAGCTAAAAAAACTATTGATAAGGAAATTGAAGCCTTACGTTTAATGGAAAGCGAATTTGATGATAGCCTATCAAAGGCTCTAGATTTAATGCAAAACGCTACAGGACGAATAATTGTAACTGGAATGGGAAAATCAGGACATATTGCTCGTAAAATTGCAGCTTCTTTAGCATCTACAGGAACTCCTTCCTTTTTTGTACACCCTGCTGAAGCTAGCCACGGTGATTTAGGAATGGTAACTAATAATGACGTCATCCTTGCCATTTCTAATGGCGGTGAATCTCGCGAACTTTCTGACATTCTTGTTTATAGTAAGCGCTATGGTATACCATTAATTGCCATGACTAAAAACCCTCAAAGCTCTTTGGGTAAAGCTGGCGATGTTTTATTAAAACTTCCAGACTTGGGCGAAGCTTGCCCTCTGGGTTTAGCCCCCACATCATCAACTACTGCAACCCTTGTACTGGGTGATGTTTTAACAGTGGCTCTAATGGAGCGTAAAGGTTTTAGTAAAACCGACTACAAGCAACGCCATCCAGGAGGAAAACTTGGTGCTATTCTACAAAAGGTTTCAGACCTAATGCATACAGGTGAAGAAATGCCTTTAGTTACAACAGACACCGATATGCAAGAAGCTCTTCTCATAATGACATCTAAAATGTTGGGATGCGTGGGCGTTATAGACAATAATGGTAAACTCAAAGGAATTATCACTGATGGAGATTTACGTCGTTGTCTATCTGCTAACGCTCTACAACAAAAAGTCAGTAGTGTCATGACCCAAAATCCTCGTTGTATTGATCCCGACGCTCTAGTCGCAGAAGCCGTTAACATTATGAATAACACAGGTAAAGGTATAACCCAACTTTTTGTTATTGAAGATGAAAAACCCATTGGTATTATCCACATACATGACTGCTTGCGCGCTGGAGTAGCATAAAAAATTGTTAGATCCTAAGGAAATAGACAGTTACTTTAATAGTATGACGGAGCGCTCCAAAGCTCCGTCATCAAAAACTGTACGCCACACTAGAAAAGTAATATTAGCAAAACTTACTCTTCCTAGCATAGCGGCTATCCTTGCCTTAACTTTACTAATAATCCCTCAACTTAAAAAAGATTCTAAAGATTTTGGATTAGAATTCACTCTTGGCAAAGGTGAAATTGAAAAACTTAATGCGGAAAAAACAACACTATACATTACAGACAAAAATAATAGAGTTAACAATTTCATTGCAAACAGCATAAAAGAAACTGAAACTGGATCAAAAATATATAATTTATCCTCTCCTGAAGCAATTATGCCAACTTCTGAAAACGAATGGCTCACCATTAAATCGCCAGGTGGACAATTTAACCAAAGCACCTCTATTTTACATCTTCAAAACAATGTTGAAGCTTTCTATAGCCGAGGAATGAATATAGAAACTGAAGAGGCCTTTTTTGATTTTAAAAAATCACATGGTTATTCCTCAAAACCCATCAAGGGATATGGATTTATAGGTGAAATTGACGCGCAGGGATTTGAATTTGACAACTCAAATAATATACTAATATTTGTGGGTAAAACACATATCCTAATAAATGAAGAAAATCTCAAATAAGGAAAATAGCTGATGATCCTAAGAATAACTACCCTTATATTGTTTTTACTTATTATAAAACCAACTTTTGCTGGAGATATAAAGCTTGATGCAGATGAAAGAGTCGAATATCACCAAAAAGAACAAAAACTTGTAGCAAAAGGCAATGCTATAGCAACTAAAGACAATTTAACAATCAAAGCATCAACCCTTATTGGATATTACAATCCCAAAACAAAAAACAAAATTTCTCGGGTTGAAGCAATTATGAACGTAACAATGATATCACCAGAAGCTTCTGCTTGGGGCGATAAAATGATTTACGACATTAAGCAAGATACAGCTATTCTTACAGGAAATCCCGCAAAAATCAAAACGAACGATGCAATAATAACATCCAAAGGCCCCATAACCTATTATCAATCAAAACAAAAAGCTATTGCCAAAGAAAATGTTACTGCTACCGATTCTAAAGGAAATAAAGTACATGCAGATCTTATGACTGCTTGGTTTACCAAAGATAACAATAACAAACTTGTTCTTGATAAAATAGATATCGAAAAAAATGTAAAAATTGTTAGTTCAGATACTACAATTACAGCTTTAAGAGGAACATACTATGCAAAATCTAACACCGTCAAACTTTTTGATAATGTTGTTATAAATCAAAATGGCAATATCTTAAAAGGAGCTCAAGCTGAAACAAATTTAAATACAGGTATAAGTAAAATATTATCTAGTGGAAACAAGGGACGTGTAAGCGGTGTTTTCAAAGAAAAGAAAAAAAAGGAATAAATACAAATGTCAAACTTTTCTCCTGAAGCAAAACTTGAAGTTTTTAATATAGGAAAACGTTATAAAAAAAGACCTGTTTTGCGTAATGTGTCATTATATGTTCGCCGTGGCGAAGCAGTTGGTTTACTTGGACCTAATGGTGCAGGAAAAACAACATGTTTTTATTGTGTTACAGGACTAATCACCCCTGACTATGGTGATGTTCACATTGATGGACATGATATTACCCATCTTCCAATGTATCGACGTGCTCGTTTGGGTATAGGTTATCTTCCTCAAGAAGCTTCTATTTTTCGCACACTAAGTGTTGAAGATAACATTAAAGCAATTTTAGAAATGGTCATTGACGATGAAAGCCAACGAGAGACCATGCTTGAAGAATTACTTAACGAATTTTCAATTTCTCACCTACGCAAATCTCCTGCTCTTGCACTATCTGGTGGCGAAAGACGACGCCTAGAGATAGCTCGAGCTCTAGCAAGTAATCCCAACTATATTCTACTTGACGAACCACTTGCAGGTATTGACCCTATCGCTGTAGGAGAAATTCGCAACCTTGTATCTCAACTGAAACACCGTGGTCTTGGTGTTTTAATAACTGATCACAATGTTCGCGAAACCCTAGACATAACAGACCGTGCATATATTTTGCATGGTGGAACCGTGCTGATGGAAGGAACACCATCAGAAATAGTTGCTAACGAAGAAGTCCGCAAAGTATACTTGGGTGACAACTTCACAATGTAAAATGTTTTAAGCTAATGGCTTTAACACCAAGACTTGAAACCAAACAATCTCAATCGCTGCTATTAACACCTCAATTGCGGCAAGCTATTAGTTTGTTACAAATGACTAATTTAGAACTTAATGAACTAATAGAACAAGAACTTCAAAACAATCCTTTACTAGAACGCGAAGATGATCATCTAGCCAATACACAAGATACCCACGAACGAACTATTGACGATATCAACGAAGATAATCAGTCCCTTTATGATGGTGATCAAATTTCCAACGATTCTGACTATCAAAATGAATTTGATGATTTTGGCTCTGATACCGAAGGATATGACACTTTTGAAACTACGGACTGGTCTGACTACAATCAGTCCAAAAACAAACAAAATGACGAAAATGCTTTTGATTATTTTGAAAAAAAACTATCTCAAGAAAAGTCTCTTTATACTATTATAGACGAACAAATAAACCTAAATTTTACAAGCAACACCGATCGCATAATTGCCAAAATTTTAAGTGAACACCTTGATGGTGCTGGTTATTTTCGTGGTGACCTTAATAAAATATCATCGCTCTTAAATACTCCTGTATCACGATTACAAATGATCCTAACTAAGCTAAAAACTTTTGAACCATCTGGCATTTTTGCTGAAACATTGAGTGAATGTCTTAAAATTCAACTTAGTGATAACAACCAGCTAACCCCCGAGCTAAATACTTTATTAGATAATCTGACTTTAATTGCTGAGCGCAAATTTAAAGAACTTGCCAAACTTTGCCAATGCACTTCTGAACATATTTTAAAACTAATAACAATTATAAAATCACTCAACCCTAAACCAACAATAAGCTATTCAAACGAGCAAATATCATACATTATTCCAGACATTTTTGTTAAACGTTCTCCAAGTGGCGAATATCGTGTTGAATTAAATTCTATGTCTTTACCTAAATTGCTTATTAATCACACCTACTATGCTGAACTAAAAAATAATAAAAAAGCATCACGCTACCTAAAAGAAAATCTTAGCCACGCTAATTTTTTATTAAAGGCAATGCATCAAAGAGCTACTAGCATTCTAAGAGTTTCGGAAGAAATTATTCTTCGTCAATATCATTTTTTTGAAAAAGGTATTGAATACCTAAAACCTATGTCTTTAAGAGATATCGCCGAAGCCTTATCCATCAATGAAAGCACTGTAAGCCGCGTAACATCAGGCAAATATATGTCAACACCACGAGGGATTTTTGAATTAAAATATTTTTTCTCAACTGCTGCAGGCAGTTATATTGGAAGCGACGACACCTCAACCACTACTATCAAACATAAAATAAAATTATTTATTGATAATGAAGATCCAAAACATATATTGTCTGATGATAAAATTGTTGATTTATTAGGACAAGAAGGAATCAAAATTGCTCGTCGCACGGTTACCAAATATCGTGAAGCTATGGGGCTTCCTACATCTAGCGAACGTAAACGCACTAAACGGGTATAACCATGCGGTATTATTTGACTTTTTTATTGACTTGTGTAAAATAAAATAGTATTTGGTTGTTTCAAATAAAGCAGTTTTTTATATCTGTTTTATAATGTATTTTAATTAGTAATAGGAAAAAAATATGCAAATTTCACTTTCAGGCAATCAGGTTGATATCGGAGAAAGACTCCGCAGCCATGTAGAAGAAAACGTATTAAATTCAGTTAACAAATATTTTCCAGCTCCTATCAGCTGTTCTGTTAACTTTTCTAAGGTTAAGGACGAGTTTACTGCCGAAGTTACCGTACACCCAGCTAAAAATATTGTATTAAAAGGTACTGGTCAAGCTGGTGATCCATATTCAGCCTTTGATGCTGCTAACGAGCATATTGCTACACGTTTACGCCGTCACAAGACAAAATTAAATGACCATAAAGGTAAAGCTGGTCTTACTGAAATTGCCAATGAAGCTGTTTTTTCTATTAATGAGGAAGCTGAAGAAGTTGTTCTTGATGATGCTCCATTAACAATAGCTGAGCTTGAAGCAAATATCCCAGTTTGTTCTGTATCTGAAGCTGTTATGTTTATGGACTTAAACAATGAATCTGCTCTCATGTTCAAAAACACTGCGACAGGAAACTTCAATATGGTATATCGCCGTAAAGATGGTAATATCGGTTGGGTAGAACCTAAATAATATAAAAATATAACAAAGTGTAGTGATATGAATATTTCAAATATTTTAACTGAGAAAAACATTTTTCTTGATTTGAAGTCTGGTTCAAAACGCGAGTTTTTACAAGATCTTGCGCAAAAGGCATCTGAATACACCAACATTGATGCATTAGCTATTTTTGATTCTATTCTTGAACGAGAAAATTTGGGCTCTACAGGATTTGGCGGAGGCACAGCGCTCCCTCACAGTCGTTTCACAGGACTTGATAAGGTATATGCTTTTTTTGCTAAGCCGTCGTATCCTCTTGATTTTGATGCTATTGACAACAAACCTGTTGACTTAGTATTCTTACTTATGTCTCCTGAGGGTAATGGTGCCGATCACCTTACAGCTTTGGCTATGTTGTCTCGCATTCTAAAAGACGAAGGAACCTGCACCAAGTTACGAGAAATGTCCAATCCTACAGGAATATACGCTTTACTAAATGAAGCTTAAATCCACAAAATAAAAAACGGAGTGATAAACTCCGTTTTTTATTTATCTTTTAGCAATAATTTATTGCTAAACTAACCTCATAGTAAATCTTTTCTTTTTTATTGGGGTAGTTCTATGTTTTTATCGTTAAATCGCAAAATAGTTTATTCCATTCTTGGATTATTTTTGGTTTCCTCTCTAATATTTATATTAACATTTTATACTGCCTACTCATCAAAAATAGAAAAAGACCAACAAGCTTCTATTACCAGAAACCAACAATATTCTGATTTACTATATCATAATACCAATATTATCAAAGAACTAAAAAATCTGCTTACAGCCAATCCTAATATATCTATAACACCATCCAATTATCAACACATATATAGCTTTGTCTATGATCCTAAACAATCAGATTTTTTACAACGCGAACAAAAAGCCCTTGCTGAAAGAACTCAACAATTTGATGAACAATACAAAACCATCAATCAAGGTGTTAAAATAATTGTTGCTAGTGCTATTTTACTTTCATTCCTAATTATTTTTATTGGCTATTTAATAAATCGTTGGGTTTTAACTCCTATCAACAATATTTCCAACATATCTGAACAAATCGCCCTTGGTAACCTAAATTTGCGCATTCCTCCACGTACCCAAATAAAATATCACGATGAATTAGACAAACTTAGTTCAACGTTCAACCTAATGCTAGACAATTTAGAAAATATGATATCAGAAGTTAAAGATAAAGAAAATTTCCTTCAAGCTCTAATAGATAGTATCCCTGATGGCATTCGTGTAATTGATGAAAATTATCGCATTATTATTGCCAACAAAAGTTATTATAAACAAACTGGCGATACCCCTCACAACTGCAAGACTTGTTATACATCATCATTCAAAACTGACTACCCTTGTAATCCTCAAAATATATATTGTCCTTTACACGAAATTTTACAAAAAGGCAAAAAAAGTATCAACACCATTCAACAATTTGCTAATCTTCCAAATCGTCACTTAGCTGTTAATGCTGCACCTTTAATATATGATACTCATCGCAAATACATTGTTGAATCAATTCACGATCTTAGTAAAGATATTGACTTTTCACATCAACAAAAAATTTCATCTTTAGGATTTTTATCATCTTCTCTTGCTCATGAAATAAAAAATCATCTAGGAGCATTACGTATCATCATAGAACATCTAATTGACAAATACTATGCTAACAAACCTGATGATAACGATGAAAAGAAAATGATAAATATGATTCATTCAGAACTTGTCAATGCTGTTAATGTTCCTGAACGCCTTCTAAAACTTACCCGTGGCTATGATTCTAACGAAACTCAAATTAATTGTGGCGACAGTATTTCTGATGTTTTAAGTCTTCTTGATTTTGAAGCTAAAAGCAAGGGTGTTGATATCGATTTCAAAATCCCCGCCAAACCATCTTTTATTAATGGCAACGAAACCGATTTCAAAATTGCTGTAATCAACATCATTCTCAACGCAATTAAAGCTATGCCCAATAAAGGTAATTTAAAAATAAAATTAAGCAACTCTTCTCAATCTGGAATCAAAATAAGCTTTACAGACACAGGCATTGGTATTAGCAAAACTGTTTTACCCAATATTTTCAACCCATTTTTCTCTGACGGACGGCAAGGAAAATCTGGTGCTAGTACAGGTTTGGGGCTTGCTATAACTAAATCTATCATTGAAAAATTTGGTGGTTCAATCAACGTAACATCAACCATCGGCAAAGGAACTTGCTTTACTTTGTGTTTTCCAACAAATAAAAAACTTGCAAAAAAATAAATCAAGTACTATAAACAACTAAAATTAAGAAAAAGACTATTCAAGGAAATTTTATATGAGTAAAGAAGAACTTTTAGAACTTACTGGTGATGTTATTGAAAAATTACCTAATGCTATGTTTCGTGTAAAACTTGAAAATGGCGTAGAGATTTTGGCTCATACTGCTGGCAAAATGCGCAAATTTCGCATTCGCGTAATGGTTGGTGACAAAGTAGATATTGAGATGACTCCTTATGATTTAACCAAAGGACGCATCACATTCCGTCATAAAGACTAATTTTTTTACCATCTTAAAATCATCATTCGCCAAAAAAGCCTCAAATAAAATTTGAGGCTTTTTTATCAACTCCCTTTTCTTCTTACCAAGGGTCATCATAATCTAAATCAGGATCATTAACTTGTTCCAACCACCCACTATCTCGAGTAAATCCTGTTCTATAATTATAAATTTGATCATATTGATCAACTGGTGAATTATCTCCCCATGTCCAATCTCTATCTCCGTTTATCTCTGGATTTCTATCAAACAAACAATATACTGTAGCAACTGCCGCCATATCACCCGCATAAACAGGGAAAACATTCCAATAAATCTGATCTGCATCAGTAGCATATCCTATATCACCCAACAAGTCGCTATAATACGAAACAGGATAAACAAATCCCATAACCGCATGCCAACCATGAAGCATTTCAGCATTTCGTATACTAGATTCCTCATTTGTGTCTTTCTTAGTAAAAACCTGTGAAATAGTTGTGTTCAACCATGTATTAGTCTGAAAAGTCAAAGGCATTCCTGGTGCAATATCATGAGTATGCGATTCGGTTCCACTAGCGGAATCAAGAGAAAAAATAGCATCTCTGGGATTCGTAAAATAACTAAAATAATTAACAAATTTATAGGGATATGTATTATCTCCACTATGTTCCATATCACCTTTTCCTGTAATTACTTCATTATAATTATCCATAGCAAGATCTTTAATTCTGTTAGTCTCACTATCATACACAGCATAAACCTCTGACATCCTCCACCTAATAGGATTAATTGCTATTGCTTTGTTATAGTTACGTGGACATTGCGGTGCAGGAATAAATCCTAACCATGGAGAAGCAATACAAGAACTGTCTTCACAATCTGTTATGCCTGAAACCGTAATTCCTTTATTCAAATCTTTTCCTATTTCAGCTAAAGCACTCAACCCTTGATAATCATCTAAACCATCTTCATCTATATCTCCTATATTTTTTTCCCAACCATTTGCAAGCTTTGTTGACGAATCAGCAAAAGTATTATCTGCAACATAAATTCCTTTATTGATATAATCAGGTAAGATATCACTTAACCTAGCACCACCACGTGTCGTTAGCTTGATATCATTCATCACCGAAGTATAAGCAGGATTAACTTGATAATAATCATACCCCTTGCTTGCATCTCCATCTTCACTAGTCGCACCGACAGTTGCTTTATGGAAAGCAGCAGCATCTGGCACTTTGATATCACTAACCAAGCGTCTGGCTCTAATATAACCACCAGTATTAAGATCGTCAGATCCAACTTCTATAATACCACGACGACTAATAGTAACATTACTATTATCTCCCAATATTGATTTAGGTGTTACATCATCCTCTGCATCATATAAAGCATTACCATTTTCATCAACATTGGCACTCTTCGTACTATCGTCAAAATTAGCACCAGTTTTCGCAAGAGCTATACCATATTCATCAACTAGCATATTTGGTGAACCAACAGCAATTCCACTATCACTCAAATAAACTGATGAATCCCTAACACCATCAGTCCCTGATTTATACTCCATCCCTACTTCACTATCCGTTGCTTTTATCAAAGAATGAACTTCTGTTGTCGAAATATCACCACCTGTACCAACTCCCAATGTAACCTCGTTTTCTGCAGTTCTGACCCAAGTATTACCATCAGCATCTTTATCAAAAGCTAAGGTTGCATTACCATCTGTCAGCTCCATATAGCTATTTACATCAGCTACTTTTGTACTATCTGATTTTACGGTCAATCCCTTACTAACTCCTGCACCCAAATACACACCAATATGAGATTCTCCATCCTTAATACTCAACCTAGGATTATTATTCATATCCGTAAACTCAAATCCCTCACCTGCTGCACGAAATGTACCATTACCAAGCTTAATACCTTGATTCGCTACAACCCATTCTGCTGTAACTTTTGATCCTTCAGCATCATTAGGATCAAGAGTAATCTCACCACCAGTTCCCGTCAAAGTAACCTTGTCATTAAAAGTTACTTCATCATTAAATGTCGTTTTACCTGCAACTGTCGTTCCTACACCTTCTTCAAAATATATACCTTGATTTGCTGTTCCTATATCAACACTATTTGTTCCGCTCAAAACAACTTCTGCTCCGCTAACTGTTGCTGTTCCTGTAGCAGTCAATGTAATATCTGTAGCACCTCCAGTCATCGTAGATGCTTTTAAATCCATGGTATTGCTTGTATCACCAAGACTAACTGAACCACCACTTTGGCTCAAATTACCTGCCAAAGAGGTATCGCCTGTAACAGCTAATCCACCACCGCTACCACCTTCTTCAGGCTTATTAATAGTAACCTTATCACCAAAACTACCTGTTCCACTAACAGTCGCATTTCCTGTAACTCCTAAATTACCTTTCTGAACCGTCAAATCACTAGAGTTTGTACCATCTCCAACTGTAACAGATCCTACTAAATTAGATGTTCCCTCTGTAAGCAAATTACCTAAAACATCTAAACCACTATCATTTTCATCTTTACCAATAGTAATTTTTTCACCAGCTGCAATCAAATGACCAACACTTGCAAGATCATTCCCCCCCATATATAGAGTTGTTTGCATAGTATTTTTTTCTTCATCGCCATCATCAACTCTATAAAGCACATCATCATCACTCACAGCCCCTGCTGCCGTTGCTGATGTGATAGCTTCTGTCGAAACAACTACCAAACTACCATCTTTTACCACGGGTTCTTCTTCTGCTGGCTCCAAACCATAATCCCCTAATGTTGCCTGCCATGTCCCTTGCACACCATCAATCTGATTGTTTCGATAAACACCACCATTTGCTCCAATCATTGAAGCAATTTTTGATGACCTCATCATCGAAATACTGTCTCTTAATGGTGCTAGTACCGCCGAGGTAAAAGTGTTGTGAACCTCGCCATTCATATCAGTAACTTCTCTTTTACGAACTGCCACCTCAAAATCATTAAACAATTTTGATCCAGCCAAATCAAACCCATGTGGCAAATATTTTGCCACCTCGTCCATTTCAGCATCAGTCAAAGCAAATATTGATTCCCCTGCGTGCTCCTCACCAACTGTTTTATAGTTATCTTTAATATATTGATCTACCGCGCTTGAAATTGTTCGCATTTGCGTTGCCACATTAATATCTTGCAACTCTGTTGTACGTTCTGCTGCTTTTTTATACAAAATAGGTGTTACCATAGTAATCAGCCCCAACAATGCTAAGGCTTCTATCATCATACTACCTTTCTGGTAGCTTTCTCTAATATTAAACCTTTTCATAACACCCTCCTATCAATCCATATAGGCTAAACAAGTTGTATAATCATCAATACAATTACTCAAACTATAGCCCGAATATTCTGTATCATTAGCTATTATTGCAGGAACATCAAATTTTGTTCCCTCATAATTTACAATCTTAATTAAACCATCTTCAACTATTGTATAACCGACCATTTCTGTTACGCCAAAATGCGACCTAAAAGCATTTATCATATCTTGTGATGGCTTGATATCATAAGTGACACCTTCGCCTTCACCCTCAGCAAAAATAGCTTGCCATTTTTCAGGTATTGGACCATAGGTAATCAAAACTTTTACTACGGTTTCTGAACCAACTTTGCGACAAGCATCTTCGCCAGTTCTGATTGTTGTCATATCCTCATCTAAGCAATAAATTACAGTCGTATACTCATCATTATTAATAAACCCATGCGGCAAATAATTTGCCATTTTGTCTGCAGTTATTACCCCTGTCGTATAATTAACCTTCTTTTCTGCCTGTGTACTAAAATAAGGCCATTGATTTTCTTTCATATATTGTTTACCAGCCTTTTGCTTAACAACCATTTGCATCAACCTTGCTTGAGCCACAGGAGTATTAACCAATTTATTGGTATCCTCTCTAATTGGCAAAATATAGGCAGCTATCATCGCCAAAAATGTTGTTAAAACAACCCAAACATACATAAAGATATGCTCCTTTTGCAGACCATCTGTTATGATTATAGCACACAAATTGTTTCAAATATATTAAATTATAATATTTTTATGCTTTTTTTGCTAAAACATTTAATAACTAGCAAATTTGCGTTTATTTATAAAAATAATAAGCTAGAATGACAAAAAAGAATAATATAAATTTTGTAAATGGTAGCTTACATTTATGATTGATGATGATGATATAGACGTGGCTGAAGAAATTCTCGCAAGCCCTAAGCAAAAGCGCAAAAAACTAATGATTTTGCTGCTTCCATTGCTAATTGTTATTGGTGTTTCTGTTGCTGTTTATTTTGCAATAAACAACAAGTACGATTCTTTTGATGGAAATTATAACATCATCGAATATAATAAAGATTCTTCTAATTCTGTTACCGTCTTTTATGATCTACCTGAACTTAAAACCTCTATAAAAGGTAAAGAGCGTAATCATAATCTTCGATTAAAGATAAATATTGAACTTTCAAGCATTGATGATCTCAAAATCATCGAAGCCATAACCGCTAAACTTACAGATGCTGTTATCGGTCATGTTATTGAACTAAATTTTGACGAAGTTCAAGGTTCTACAGGTCTTTACTGGTTAAAAGAAGAAATCTTATATCGTTTCAATCTGGTAGCAGCACCAGTCAAAATAAAAAATATAAATTTTAGCTTATTTGAGCTCGAAAATTAAAAGAGGACAACTAAGGTGACAGATAACAATTACAACAGCGAAAATGATATTACCGATTCTAAGGTTTTGAATCAAGATGAAATTGATTCCCTTTTAGGTTATGGTATTGATGATGAAAGTTCGCTTCAACAACAAAATGGCGTACAGGCGATACTAAGCTCTAACATGGTATCATACGAACGCTTACCAATGTTAGAAATTGTTTTTGACCGCCTTATTAGACTCATGGCAACATCTCTGCGTAATTTTACCCAAGACAATGTCGAAGTATCGCTTGATTCTATCGAATCAATGCGTTTTGGTGAATATATCGATTCTTTAACCTTGCCTACATTGCTTAATGTTTTCAAAGCAGATGAATGGGACAATTATGGATTAATGTCGCTTGATAGTTCTTTAATTTATTCAATGGTTGATGTCCTTTTGGGTGGCCGCCGTGGAACTGCTGCAATGCGCATAGAAGGTCGTCCATACACAACTATAGAACTAAATATAGTCAAAGAAATTATTCAGTTGATTTTAAGTGATTTATCAACGGCTTTTGATCCTATCACGTCAGTTGGTTTTATTTTTGACCGTTTAGAAACCAATCCTCGTTTTGCAACCATTACTCGTATGTCAAATGCTGTCATTGTTGCTCATCTTCGTGTTGATATGGAAGATAGAGGGGGCCGCATCGATCTAATGTTGCCTTATGCAACATTAGAACCTGTTCGCGAATTATTACTGCAAATGTTCATGGGCGAACGCTTCGGACGAGACACCATTTGGGAAAATCATCTTATGTCACAACTTTGGGAAACTGATGTTGAAATCAAAGCCGTTATCAAAGAAACCGAAGCACGCTTAAGTGATATTTCTGCTTGGCAAAAGGGCTCTTTTTTACCCCTAGAAATAACACCCTGTGAGAACATTTCTATTTTCTGTGGGGATGTTCCACTTTTTCAAGGCTCTATGGGACGCAAAGAAGACACTGTTGTTATCAAAATAGAGGGAAAGGCTGAAAAAAATGACTAGCTTAGAGCTTATTATCGACTTGCTTATTATAGCTCTCCTCATTCCAACTATAATTTATGCTTATAGCTTAAACAAGAGTCTTAATTTACTGCGTCAAAACCAAAAAAGCTTGGCACAACTAGTTTCTGCTCTTAATGAAGCAACATTCAAGGCTGAAAATTCTATTCCTAAGCTCAAATCAGCAACCGAGCATTCATCTGAAGGGTTGAAAGAAGTTGTCGATAGTGCTAAAGAACTCAAAAATGACTTGTTATTTATTAATGAACGTGCAGATTCTTTAGCTGATCGTCTTGAAAATGTTATTAGTACATCTCGCAATATCAAAACACCTACTCCAAATGAAGAAAAACAAACTGAAAATATTGTCAATGATCGTGCCGCTGCTGAGCTTGAATTATTAAAAGCGTTAAGATCTATTAAATAAGAGATTAAAAATGTTAAATAATAAAATAAAATTTCGTTTACTACCATTATTTATGTTTGTTGCTTTTTTAACCTTAAGCATCAAAATAAATAGTGTTTATGATCATTATCGTCAAATTGAAAATAAAAAAGTTACTATTTCCGCTTCTCAAGCTATAGCTCAAGAAAAATTAGATAAAAAAACCGCCGAACTTACCGATATTCTAGAAAATGGTGAAGATAAAACTGAAAATAAAAAAAACATCAACACATCTTTTACCAGTTCTGAAATTATGATCCTTCAAGAACTAGCTGAACGACGTGAAGCCCTTGATGCAAGAGCTAAAGAAATTGACAAACGAGCTATCCAACTTAAAGTAGCCGAAGGAGAAATTGATAAAAAACTCAATCAGCTTAAAGAATATGAAGACCGTTTAACCAAATTAATAAATCAATATACTAAAAAAGAACAAGAAAACATCAATTCTTTGGTTAAGCTTTATACATCCATGAAACCTAAAGATGCTGCGCGTATTTTCAACACACTAGATTTAGAAATTACCGTAGCAATCTTAAAAGGAATGAAGCCATCGACATCATCGGCTATCATCTCACAAATGACTCCAGAACGGGCTCAAGAAATCACAGCAGTATTGATAGGAAATAACTTTTAATAAATAAAAAGTGTAAATACCTTGAAAACAAAAAGAAACATAATTGTATTATTTCTAGCTATCAGTATTTTTCTGTTTGGCTTCTTATCTGCTAATGCCCAAAATATTGACTCTGGTATAATTGATTTTGGAACAGAACAGCTACCAGAACTAAAAAATAAAAACAACATTATATCAAACCAAAACCTTTTTTCAGAAAAAGATAGTATTGTCAAAGACGAAATTGTTAGTTTGCGTTTCATTTGGAACACCCCTGTAAATGCCGCCGTATTTGAACGTAATGGCAAAATATGGGTTGTTTTTGATCATCAAAACCGCATAGATATTAAAACCCTAAAAGCCGAAGCCAAACATATGGCAAGCGAAATATATACCCTTCCCCACCCTGGAGGAACTATCGTTGTTATAACACCAACAAGTGGTGTAAAATACGCTCTTCGTAAAGAAGGATTGCTTTGGATTGTCGACCTTTATACAGGACGTCCCCCTAAATTTGAAACTCAAAATCTGACTATTTTCACACAATATGATAGTTTAAAAAATGCTTATTTATTTATTCCTACTAATCGCTCTGGCAATATCATATCGCTTATTGATCCAGAAATTGGCGATATTATCTCGATAGCAACCACAGCAGATTTAGGACTTGGCTTCAACATACCTTATCGTTACCCAGACTTTGATATCTTATCAGCTAGTCAAGGTCTTGCCTTCGTTGTCAATGCTCCTGATATAATTCTTAATCGCGGTAATTCAGGAATAACACTTAAAGCTATGGGACGCGGTCTTAATATTACAAGTGATTTAGATACACTAAAACGCAACCAACAACTTATAACGAACGAAGAAACAAATCATATCAACGCATTTGACCTACAAATTCCTCAAGATCTTCTAAACAATAACTTATATGATGTGGTTGAAAGCTTTAAAAAACAAATTATCTCAGCTCCAATAGATCAAAAAAACTTTTTACGTCTCAAGCTTGCTCAATACTATATCTATAATGGTTTAGGAACAAACGCTCTCTATATTATAAACCAAATGCGGAAACTTGGACTCCCAGAAAGTAAAACAGATCGTTTTTATGTTCTCTCTGGTATTGCTAATTTCTTGGCTCGCCGCTACAAACAAGCAATCCAAGATTTTTCTGAAGGAGCAATACCTAATAGTCCTGAAGGTGTTTTTTGGCGAACTATAGCTCAGAGTGCTTCTGAATACAAAGAAGAAAATAATGCGATTATCTTTGCTCATATATCATTAATGCGTGATTATCCCCAAACAATCAAAGACGAAGTTGCAATTATAGCGGCCCGCAATGCAATTGCTACAGGAGACGACTTATCATCACAAAACTTCATTGATATCCTAAGCTCTGTACCTGACCGTATGCGCAACCTTACTCCGCAAATTATTTACCTTACAGCCCAAAAACTAGAAATGCAGGGTTATATTCGTAATGCTATCAAAGAATATCAAAAACTAATTGATTCTGACTCTGCAATGTTCTCAGCATACGCTCGTTTACATCATACTATTTTAAGTGAAATGGTAAACTTTATAGATATTAAATCTGCTATTGATGAACTTGAAAAATTACGTTTTGCTTGGGGCGAAAAAGATTTCAAAATACGGGTTTTAAGCAAATTATCTAGCTTCTACCTTAAAAATAATGACTATTATAACTCACTGAGAGTACTCAATGAAGAAGGCTTTCTCGTAGAAGGTAAACAAAAAGAAATTGTTGCTAATAAAATGATAAAAATATTTGAAGACATTTTTGTTGGCAACCATGCTGATAGCGTTTTGTCTCCCATAAAATCTCTTGCTCTTTATCAAGATTTTAAATGGCTTGCATCTTTAAGTCCTAAACAAAACTTAATAATTCAAAAACTTGCCGACAGACTTGTCGCTGTCGACTTGCTCCCTAGAGCCCAAGAGTTATTATTAACCTTATTGCAAAAAAATGATTTAACTCCAGATAACAAGGCTCGTATTGGTGCACGTCTTGCTGTAATCTTTTTGTTTGAAAATAAACCTAAATCAGCAATTGATATGATAGAAATTACCGATGCACCTAACCTCGCACCTGAAACTATTAACCCACGCCGTATTATTGCCGCACGAGCACTATCAGCACTTAATCGCCCAGAAGAAGCTTTAGAGTTATTAGAAGATGACTTTAGCCCTAATGCTTTACGTCATAAGTTTGAAATTTATTGGAATGCTGGAGATTGGGATAGAGCATCTAACACCATACGCGATTTGATTGAAGAACCAACCCCAGGCAAAAAACTTTCAACTGAACAAATCAATTACATTTTAGATTGGGCAACTACATTAAAACAAGCAGGAAAAGAAACTGTTTTAGTACGCTTACGCAATAAATTTACACCATATTTCAAAGATACACCTTATTATAGTGCATTTAACGTACTTACCAATCATCTTGAAAAAAATGAAGTTGATATTAAAGCTATAAATACAATAATTTCTGATGTTCAAAACTTTAATGAATTTGCAAAATTCTATACCGAGTCATTAAAAGAAAAATCCCAAGAAGAAAAAGATGAATAGTATTTTTAAGCTTCACTCCCCATTTGCTCCATCTGGAGACCAACCTCAAGCTATTGAAGAATTACTTAATGGATTAAAAAATGGAATAAAAGATCAAGTATTGCTTGGTGTTACAGGATCTGGTAAAACTTACACTATGGCAAAAATAATTGAACATAGTTCTCGTCCTGCTTTAATTATGGCTCCTAACAAGACATTAGCAGCTCAACTTTATACCGAAATGAAAGATTTTTTTCCCGAAAATCATGTTGAATATTTTGTTTCTTACTATGATTACTACCAACCAGAAGCTTATGTTCCTAAAACAGATACATATATTGAAAAGGATTCCGCAATCAACGAACAAATTGATCGTATGCGCAACTCCGCCACACGCTCTCTTTTAGAAAATCGCGATGTTATCATTGTTGCTTCTGTTTCGTGCATTTACGGTCTTGGTGATGTCGAATCATATTCAGCCATGACATTACCATTAGAAGTTGGTCAAATAATAAATCCTAAAGATATTTACTTACGCTTGACAGAATTACAATATGAACGTAACCAACAAAATTTTGTCCGTTCAACTTTTCGCGTTCGTGGTGACACTTTGGATATTTTTCCAGCACACTATGAAGATAGAGCTTGGCGTATATCTTTTTTTGGTGATGAAATTGAACAAATTGACGAATTTGATGCTCTAACAGGTAAAAAAACATCTTCCCTTAACCAAGTTACCATATATCCAGCTAATCATTACGTTACACCAAGACCTGCAGTATCTCAAGCAATTACCAATATTCGTAAAGAATTAAAAGAGCAAATAGCAAATTTTACTTCTGAAAATAAACTACTTGAAGCTCAACGAATTGAGCAACGTACACGCTTTGATTTAGAAATGCTAGAAACCACTGGACATTGTAAAGGTATTGAAAATTATTCGCGTTATCTTACAGGACGTGCTCCTGGCGAACCTCCTCCTACTTTATTTGAATATCTTCCTAAAGATACAATTCTATTCATTGATGAAAGTCATGTATCTGTACCACAAATTGGTGGAATGTTTCGTGGAGATTTTAATCGAAAATCAACATTATCTCAATACGGTTTTAGACTACCATCTTGTGTTGATAACCGTCCTCTTAAATTTGATGAGTGGAACAAAATGCGTCATCAAACAATTTTTGTTTCTGCTACTCCTGGTGACTGGGAACTCGAACAAAGCTCTGGCACATTTACCGAGCAAATTATTCGCCCTACTGGTCTAACAGATCCCCTTTGTATTATTCGCCCTGTAGAAAATCAAATTGATGATTTAATGCATGAATGTAAAAACGTAATAACTAAAGGTAATCGTATTCTAGTAACAACTTTAACTAAAAAAATGGCAGAGGATTTAACCGAATATTTAAATGAAAATGGCATCAAAGTTCGTTATCTTCACTCTGACATAGACACCCTAGAACGAATTGAAATTATTCGAGATCTTCGCCTTGGTGTATTTGATGTACTAGTTGGTATTAACTTATTAAGAGAAGGACTTGATATACCTGAATGCTCTCTCGTTGCCATATTAGATGCTGACAAAGAAGGATTTTTACGTTCATCTCGTTCTTTAATACAAACCATAGGTCGAGCTGCTCGCAATGCTGAAGGGAAAGTCATTCTATATGCTGATCATATAACAAAATCAATGCAAATAGCTCTTGAGGAAACTGAACGTAGACGTAAAAAACAAATTGAATATAATATAGCCAATGGCATCACTCCTCAAACAATAAAGAAAAAAGTATCTGGAGTAATGCAAGAAATGACAGCAAAAGAAAGCTCCACCATAGAAGAAAATATTTCTAACATTAAAGATATTGATAAAAAAATACGAGAATATAACAAACTAATGATAGCCGCCGCTACTAACCTAGATTTTGAAACAGCAATATCTTATCGTGATAAAATCAAAAAACTTGAAGCTACCTACCTTAAGAGTTAATAAAATCAGCAACCTTTTGCATTTCACTATCATTCATACGGTGAGCTAATTCCGCAAAATCGTACCATGTAACTTTGATATTTTGATCCTTAAACCACTTTAATGTTCTTGATGTAGTCTTATATTGCACAGTAATATCATCTTTACCATGCAAAATCAAGAATGGTGGTCTAGATACTATTTCAGATGGCAACAATTCATACCCTGGAACAATTCCTGCAATACTTATCGCTCCACCAATTTCACTATTTCTTGTTAATGATGTTGCTATTGTAATCATTGCTCCTTGTGAAAAACCAACAACATAAGTATCTTTATTTCCAATATTCCACAGTTTTTGTTGTTCATCTATAAAATCATTCATCTGTTTTGCTACACTTGCAAAACTTCTCCACAATCTATTAAAAATATCAAAAATTTCATCAACTGATGCTTCAGGATTACGAAATCTAACTTCTGGATCTTCTTGATAAAAACTTAACCACTGCAAATTATTAGCATCTTTTTCACATTTATAAGGCGCTCTAGGAACAACAATTACACTATCATTCAACTTATTCTTAAGGTCTTGAACAGCATAATCTATAGCTTCAGGACTTCCATTATATCCATGTATAAACACTACTAATTTTTTAGGATTTCCAACTTTGTAACATTTATTATTAAAAATTGACAACACTTTTCTCTTTTTTCTGTTATAGATTACAATCTAATTAATTTAACGACTTAATATAATAGAATGCAAGATAAAAATAAAAATGTATAACAATCCAATAGCTCAAGTAATTCGAGATGCATTTATTGAAAATGTTTCTAGAAAAGAACTCATACAAAATATCGAAGATCCTAAAGTAAATACTATCGGTAATATTTTGCGCAACCAACGTATTACTCTTTTTGAAAAAGCGATTAATCGCTTTTTACAAAAATCTGGTCTACCAGATATTCCTCCAATTTCCCAATATGTTAACGAAAAAAACTTACTTACTTTTTCACTTCAGCTAAGTGGTTACATTCGTGATGCGCAACAAGAACTTGATAAATTATCCAATAAACACGCTTGCGATCCAGATCTTATAAAACTATATGAAGCTGCAGCTAAATATTCTGTAGATTGCAATGAAAAAATTGAAGGTAGCAAATATATTTTCAAAGAACACTGCGATTATCAATTTTGGAAAGTTCATATCGACGATTCTTTAGCTTCCGCTAAATTTAACAATTATGGCTTTATTGTTAATCCCAATCGTAAAAATCTAATTCTTGCAATGCCATTTCATATCAATAGTACACAAGAAGAACTACAAGCATGGTCTTCAAAATATTTAAACAAAACACTAGATAACAAAGCTATTTATGGCTCCCAAGTAGATGTATATATGGCTCATTTCCCCATTGAACAACCTAGAGGAGAAAAATTTGCTTTATCCTTAAAAACCTTAAACAATCCTAACAACTACTTTACAGAAACCGATATGCGTTTTGTATCCTCATATCTCAAAGGATTTATCGGCGAAGATATTAAAATTGACGATAAATATAAAGTCATTAAAGGAAAAGCTTTTAGCGCAGAAAAATTCAAACAAAATTGTCAAAATATAACAATTATTGGTTATTGTGCAGGTACTGCTCATGCCAGTCGTTGGATAAACGCATTTTCCCATATAGCTAATCAACTATATGATGAACAAACTACTAAAGAAGCATTAAAAAACATATTTATTGTTAGTTATGCATTTTTACCAATGCAAAAAGAAAGCAAATGTTCTGGTGTCTATTTTATGAGTAATTATCCTGATGATACAATGCGTAAAGAACCTTTTATTAAAATGTTTAATCCAGAACTATATGAAAAATGCAAATATCACCCATCAGACAACCCTTGTCATATAAGTTTAATGCCTGACAACAAAAATTATGTTATAGCATTTCCCTTAGCCGAAAATTTTGATATTGTAAATGAAAATGGAGTTAAAGAACCTCTTGCTAATATTGAAAACGGACATCACATGGGTTTGATAACTGCTCCCAATGCCTCTTCTGATTACCATTACCCTAATATAATATTTAACAGCGTAGTTAAAAATGCAAGCTTAGGAAAAAGAGGCACTGATGTGTTTAAATATAATCAATCACAGTCTCGTTCAAATGCAGCTCATTTCTCTATTATTAGTAATCGCTATGCTGCATATAACAAATAATAAAAATGCCAACTAAACGTTGGCATTTTTATTATTGATATTTTTTCTTTTCCTTCATAAAAACAAAAATACCTACTGGAATAGACAAAGCATAACATATTGTCATAATACCAAGTGTAAACCACGGCTGTGTAATTATAAAAGATGCAAACAAAGCAACAATTAACATCAAAGGCATTAACATACAAGTAGGTACCTTTAACTTTTTCGTTGAAAATGTTGGAATTCTACTAACCATCAAGAATGAAACCACACATAATAATGTAGCACAAAAAGCATGAGATCTGACAACATAACTTAGCTCAGGAAAATCGAATGATATCATTATAGGCATCATCGTCAACGCTGCAGCTGCTGGTGCAGGAACTCCTACAAAAAAATGATTCCAATATTCTGGTTGTGGCTCAGCTTCAAGCATAGTATTAAAACGAGCCAAACGCATTGCCATTCCTATAGACATCAAAAGACAAAAAAACCAACCAAATTTTGGCAAATCAAATAATGACCATTGATACAACAAAATAGCTGGAGCCACACCAAAACTAACAAAATCAGACAAAGAATCAAGCTCTGCACCAAACTTTGTTGAGCCTTTCAACATTCTTGCTACTCTTCCATCCAACCCATCAAAAAAAGCTGCTAAAAATATACATAAAACAGCTTTTACCCATTCTGCCGAAATAGAATAACGAATAGATGTAACACCTGCACATAAAGCAAGCATGGTTACGATATTTGGCGCAATCTTACGAAAAGGAAGACTTGTTAGCTTCTCTCTAGATAACTGCAATTTTTGATTAATCTTTTCCATTATCTAATAACCCCACTAACAGCTTTTGCATCACTAGTTAAATTTGCAATAACAGTCTCTCCTGCAACCATTGTCTGCCCTAACACCACTTGAGGTTCAACACCTTCTGGTAAATAAACATCCAAACGAGAACCAAAACGTATCATTCCAAAACGCTCTCCAGCCTTGTAATCTTGTCCAATCTGAGCATCACAAACAATACGACGAGCTACAAGCCCCGCAATTTGTACAAAACATATCTCTTTACCAGATTTAGTTTTCATTGCTATCAATTGACGTTCATTATCTTTACTTGCTTTATCAAGAGTTGCATTCAAGAATTTACCTGGTACATAAACAGCGTTAGTAATTCTTCCCTCTGCAGGAGACCTATTTACATGAACATTAAATACACTCATAAAAATACTAACACGTGTAAATTTCTTATTACCCATATTTAGCTCTTCTGGAGCTGGAACTGTCGCAATCATCTGCACAGTACCATCAGCAGGTGATACAACAACATCTTTAATTTCTGGTGTTATTCTTTGAGGATCACGAAAGAAATAATAACACCAAATAGTCAAAACTAAACCAATCCATCCCAAAGGTTCCCAAATCATTGCCAATAACGCTGTTACTGCCGCAAAGATTCCAACAAAACGCCAACCTTCATTATGAATATTTGGCAACAAATAATTTTTCCATGAAATATCAAAAGTTTTAATCATTTTATTTTCCCTAAAATTAAGCTTCTCTAAACCGTGACGCTGTCAACTGTCATCTAAAAAAGCAATTGTTATAACCCACTCAGCAAACCATATTTTTCTAAAAAAAACAACCACAAAATAAATTTATTAATTATAATAACAAATTAATAAAAAATATTCTTGCATTTAACAAAAAAGATATGTATAAGGTTTTCTAGATTATGCGCTTGTGGCGGAACTGGTAGACGCTGCAGACTTAAAATCTGTTGGCCGCAAGGCCGTGCCGGTTCGATTCCGGCCTAGCGCACCAATTTGGAGAGGGTTGGCAAATTTTTTTGCTAACCCTTGATTTTTAAGGCTTTGCGTCGGTTCGATTGATTTCAAACACCCAATTTGGAGATATTCGTTATTATTTGCTTGTAAGCCTTGCTCTGCTTGCTTTTGCATCGGTTCGTGTAATTTTGCAACTTGTTCCGACAAAATGTTATTATCCACAAATTCACTAAATGGAAATTTTAGTTTATAATTCAACTTCCCTTCATTCAAAGTAAGCTTTTCAAAAACAAATTTAAGCAATAATCTTTTTAACTCTATATTTTGCGACTTCTCAAAAATATACTCTATTTGTGTGGCTATATCTAACAATTCCAAAATTGTTTCATCAAAACTTTTATCTGCTTTTTCATGTGCTGAAACCTTGTTTTTTAAACGATTCATTTGTACTTGTAAATCCGAAAGATCCATCTCTTCTAAACTAGTCAAAACTGCATCAACATTTCCATTTTCCATTGAAACTCTCCTCAAACCAGCAGTATCTTAAAATATCTATATAACCATTGTCCCCCTCCTATTTTTGTCAACAAATTTTGTCAACCCGCCAGTGGCTTAACAATTTTGTAACAAAAGAGGAGCCTTTAAAGCTCCTTTTTCAAAATATTATTATCAAATTAATTTTATTTTTTAATTGCCGCATTTAAAAGCCTCTGAACATACCGCCCCTGATACAAATTAATTCCCAACGCATTTCCAGCTTCTATTGCATTAATATCATCTATTCGACAAAGAATAATCTTTGCCCTTTCAGCCTTATTCATATAATCCATAAAATGCTTATCTTCATTAAATATTTCAACCAATGATGGATGCCATACAATCTTCATCAAATCACAATCCAAATTTTTCCTATTTAGATATTTCAATTTATCTACTGTAATCCCATCAATACAAATCTTATATCCTCTAGCCTTGGCAAATGTTTTTGCTAAAATGAATGACCTAATATCGCTAAAAATATCAACCAACTGCAGCTCCAAAATAATACTCTGCCTCATTGAGCCACTTATGCTATCATCAAAACGTAAAAATTCATCTGACAATATTGTTGAAACATTAATATTAACACTAAAATTACCAATAAGCGAACCATCATCATGACGCGAAATTATTTCTAAAACACGTCTATCCAAAGTTTCAGTTAAAGCTAAAAACAACCAAGGATTTGCTGTAACATCAACGTCTGGCAACAATGAATCCCTCATATCTGGAATAGAAACAAAAACCTCTTCAAAAACTCTTTGTGGTGTAGACTTACCTATAACCGCACAAATTGCTTGCCGTCTAATAAAACTTGAAAAATCAGCTACTGATATAATTTTTTGCACCTTAGCCAGCATATCTGGTGTAAACTCTTTATTAAAACGACGATTACTTGTATTAAAAAAAGAATTTTTCTTATTTTCTTCTACCTTTTCACCTTTAATCTGTGAAGAATGGCAACTAATCACCACTTTTTTAGAAAAATCAGAATACTCACTAGCCAAATCATAAATTAATGCTATACCACATTCTTCTAAACTAGCCGATGCCTTAATTTTTGCATCTTCATTTAATAAAAACTTAATTCTAACCAAACTAGACGATATCTCATCAATAATTTTTTTATCAAACACCAATAAAATATCTTCATTTGGTAAAATAAAAACTTTTGCTACTCCATTCTTTACAGGAGGCATCAAAATATCATTAATAGCTTTTTTGTTTGAAACTGTAGCCACATTAGATTGCAATTTATGAACATTGATATACAACACATTAAAGTTGTTACGACTATTCAAACAAAACTTACTTATATCATCAAAAATGACATTTTCTCGCTTAATATTTTGTGTTTGATATTCAACCATTTTTTATCTCGAAACCTTTTCCAAAAAATCTTTATATTGACACTCATTTCTGAAAGATCCTGCAATCAAACGCTTACGTTTTAGACAATCCTGCGCTGCACAAATTTTTCCATTTGGACATTTTGCTCTAATCATGGCAACTTCTATAGCGTCAATATACGGTCCCTGAAAAGCCCTTATATTATTTTTAATTCCCCAACGTATAGCTTTATCATCCAAACATTTTGCTAAAATAAATTTATCGCGCCCTAATCCCTCAATCGCAAATTTAATATTATCATTACTAATTTCATAATCTTCCATTAACGCATGCCAAAATATCTTAATATAATCAGGTTCTAGGCGCTCGACATTCAATGTCTGCAACATCTCAATACTTGCAGCATCAATCAATATCTGATGTCCTGCCTGATGCAACAAGGTCTTAGCGTCAAAATAAGCATTTAGATTATTTAGAATATCCATTACCTGAACTTCCGCAACAATTCTTTGCCCATTTTCGACTAATCGTTTTATAAAATCCTCAAATTCTGATGTAAATATGGTTGATAAGTTCAGGTTAAGGCTCACTTTTTCTGGCTTATTTTTGATGTCTGAAAACATAAAAGAATACATCGTTTTTTTATCTAAAGTCTGCGTTAAATACAAAAACAACCATTTATTACCAACCAAATCAACATTTTGATCAAATCTTTTACTTAAATCTTTCACTGCTACAAAATATTCTTCAAACATCAATTTAAAATCTGTTGAGCTTTCAAACCGCAAAACACTTTGATGCTTAATCAAATCAACAATATTTATCTCATCTAAGTGTTCTTTAACAATATCAATTTGCCCTGCGTCTAAAGGATGTCTATACAAATTAGCATCTGTCGAAAAATCATCTTGTAAAAAACCCTCTATTTTTTTGTATAACTCATCAAATTCTTCTGGCATATACAAATGAGTAAATTCACTTGAACTATGGCTTGTCCATATTGGATCAGTAATCAAACCTTGTCTCAACTTATCAACAGCATCAACAACGACTTTTTCTGTAATATTTTTACCCAAAATAGCAAAGTCACCATTTGACAACACAAACATTACACTATCTGCTATTGCAACCAAATCATCAAACAGTCTAGCTATAATTTTAACAAAACGAGGATGCCGATTTTTCGGTTTAAGTTTTGAGACATTAACATATAAAACTTTATAATCGGTTCGATTCTTAGAAACACGATCTAAAGTTTCTAATAAATATTTTTCTGTATCAAATTTATTAAAAGCCACTCTATGCATCCTTCCAAATAACATCTAGTATTGTAATATTGGTTTGCCATCAAATGCAAGTTAATATATTTATTTTTCCAACTCAGTCTTTACCAATATTAATATTACGATTAGTATTAACCGCTAGAATAATTCCAAATCCTGTCATTACCGAAATAATAACTGTACCCCCATACGAAATCAAAGGCAAAGGCACACCTACAACAGGCAATAATCCTAAAACCATTGCAATATTAATTATTACATATAAAAAATAGCTCGTTGTTAAACCTATTGCAACCAACTTTCCAAAATAACTAGAACTTCTTAATGCAAAAACAAAGCTATAAGCTATAATCAAAAAATTGATCAAGATAACAAATACTGCCCCAATCAATCCAAATTCTTCGGATAACATTGTAAAAATAAAATCTGTATGTTTTTCAGGCAAAAAATTAAGGTGGCTCTGAGTACCATTCAAAAAACCTTTTCCAAAAATTCCCCCTGAACCAAGAGCTATTTTAGATTGAATTATATGATATCCTGCACCTAAAGGATCTCTTTCAGGATCTAAAAATGTTAGAACTCTATTTTTTTGATAATTATGTAAAAAATGCCACACTACAGGCAATGAAACAAGTCCTCCTAAAACAACAATAGCAAACTTCCACAACTGCACCCCTACAACAAAAAACATTGCCCCCGCTGTAAACAATAACATTAGAGCAGTTCCCAAATCTGGCTGTATCAAAACCAATCCTACAGGGATCATTACCATCAAAAGAGGTATTATTATTCCTTTAATTGTTTCAATACTCTGTAAAGTTCGTGAATTAAAATAACGAGCCAATGCCAATACCAACGCTATTTTCATCAATTCTGAGGGCTGCAACTTCATAAATCCTAGATTAATCCAGCGCTGAGCTCCCATTCCTACATGTCCACCCAACTCAACCAAAATCAACAAACCTAGCACCCCAAAATAAAACAAGTAAGCAAAACGCAAGAAAAACTTAACATCCATAAAAGCCATAAACATCATCACCGAAAACCCTAAACCAAATCTCATCAACTGTGGTCCAGCCCATGGTTTCCAACTTCCATTTGCTGCTGAATAAAGCATAACAATTCCTATTGAGGCTAATATAAAAATCATTAGCACATACGAAAAGCTAATTCCCCAAAACTTTTCCTTAAAACTAAGATTTCTATTCCTAAAACTTGTTTCATAAGCCTTATACATATTTCACCTCAATCAACTGGCCTATCAGTTTCATCTAACTTTAGTGCTTCCAACAACATTTGCCCAGCCATAGGTACGGCTACCGTCCCTGAACCACCATGCTCTACCAAAACAGCAATTCCATATTTTGGTTTATCAACAGGTGCATACGCCACAAACAAAGCATGGTTACGATATTTCCATGGTAAATCTTCTTGTTTTAACACCCCTGTTTGCCTTTCCTTCATACTAATACGGCGAACTTGTGTTGTACCCGTTTTCCCAGCCATTTTTTGCCCTTTAAAATCAAATCTATGCCAATAAGCTGTTCCTCCTACCTCATTGACCACAGCATACATACCCTTTTTTATAATATCCATATTTTGCTGAGAAACATCTATTTTTTTCAGTTCAGGCCTATTGTTACTATCAATTTTCTTAAATGTAGGATTAACAACATATCCACCATTAGCAATACGAGACACCATTGTTGCTAATTGAATAGGAGTTGTCAAAATATATCCCTGTCCAATACCAGAAATAATACTCTCGCCTTGTTGCCATGGCTCACCAAAGCGTTTCTTCTTCCAATCAACATCTGGTATTAAACCACTTTTTTCATTTTCAATACCCACATTAGTTTTTTCTCCTAGACCAAACTTTTTAGCCATAGATGCAATCTTATTGATTCCCATTTTCTGAGCTGTTTCATAAAAGAATATATCACAAGAATGTTGCAAAGCCTGAACTACATCAATATATCCATGCCCGACATCTTTCCAACAATGAAACGTATGATTTCCTAAAGCCATTTTACCAGCACAAAATGAGCGTGTCTTTTTATTATTTATTCCCCCTTCTAGTGCCGCCAAACCAACAATCATTTTAAATGTAGATCCAGGAGAATACAAACCTGAAACAGCCTTATTTAACAAAGGTTTTTTTTCATTAGACTGCAAATTATTCCACTCTTCTTCAGACAACCCACTAGTAAACATGTTTGGATCAAACGCAGGAGCCGATGCAAAAGCCAATACCTCTCCTGTATCAACTTTCATCATCACAATAGCACCACTATTTTCACCTAAAAGTTCATATGCTTTTTTCTGCAAACGCAAATCCAGACTCAAATCAACTCTATTGCCAGCGATCCCCTCTTCTCTTTCTATTTCTTTCATAATACGCCCAACAGCATTAACTTCCAACTTTAAGTTGCCAGCCTGTCCTCGTAATGTTTTTTCATAAAGTTTTTCAATACCAGATTTACCAATCTTAAATCCTGGTATTTCTAGCAATGGATCATCTTTTTCATCACTATCAGCAACAGCCGATACATACCCAATAATATGTGCAAAAATATTACCATATGGATAATAGCGAGACAATCCCTCATCAATAAACACCCCTGGCAAATCTGAAGCATTAAGCAAAATCTGTGTAACTTGCTCCCAACTAAGATTATCTTTTATTTTGATAGGCACAAAACTTCTATTACGTTTCAAATCTTTACGAATACGTTTTTCTTCATCTTCGCTTAACGGCATAATCTTCTTGAATGCCAACAACGTATTATCAATATTTGTTGTCTGTTCTGCCACCATCAAAGCTTGAAAATTTTGCCTATTTCCCGCCAACACCTCTTGATGTCTATCATAAATAATTCCCCGTGGAGGAATCAATAAACGTGTTGATATCCTATTTTCATCGGCCAATGTCTTATATTTGTCAGCTTGATAAACTTGCAAATAATATAATCTAAAAACAATTAAAAACAGCAAAAAAAGCTGTACTCCCCCCAAAAACAATGATCTTGCGATTAAAACTTTTCCTTTATCATTATCGCGATTCATAGGCCATCATCCTGAATAAATTTATTTTGCATAAAAGCCAAAACAACAGAAATCAGAGGATACATAGCAACCCCTATCAGATAACAAAAAAACAACATAGACAAAGGCAAAAAGGCACCATAAAAAACTGAAACCACTAACCATTTAACCAATAATGTAACCAAGCACAAAGCCATAAAACCATACCACACCACAACAAAGGGCTTTGCATTAAAAAACTTTTGCGTATTATACACACATACATACATTACCAAATAAGCCAAAAGTCCACTACCTGGCAGTGCTGAACTAATAGCAGCACTAACCACTCCTAAAACAATTATAGATCCCAAACCAAACAAATCTGGTCGATGCAACATCCAAAAATAAATGCAAGCCAGACCCAAATCCGCACGAATGTTATTAAACACAGATAAATTAACTGGAATATATGCTAAAAGCATAAATATAATTGACGTCAACACAGGTAACAGTCTCTGAAACAAGGAAACTACATTTTCTTCAAAATCATCACTCATCCGTTTCCTCTTCACTAGTATGCAAAAGCCCCTCTATGCCATATTTCACTACCCTTACATACTCAAGCTTTTCCAATGTAGTAAATGGCTTTACCTTGATTTCACTTTTATTAACACTCATAACCTGCCCCACGGGTAGTCCTGCAGGAAACACTCCAGAAACCCCCGATGTAACAATCCTATCTCCAACACTAATTTCTGCATCTAAAGGAACAAATACCAGTTTAGGAATAGTCGTATTGTCTCCAGACAACACTCCTCTAATTCTTGTCTTTTCAGTCATAACAGGAATATTAGAATTAATATCTGTAATTAAAATAATCTTAGCATAATAGGGGGCAACTTTATCAACTCTACCAACAACCCCCCTA
Organism: Alphaproteobacteria bacterium; assembly: GCA_015062235.1. Classification (GTDB taxonomy): domain Bacteria; phylum Pseudomonadota; class Alphaproteobacteria; order RF32; family CAG-239; genus CAZU01. Next base: position 34,384 of record SUUZ01000007.1, read on the forward strand.
TCAGACAAAACAACATCACCTTTAGCTACATTTTTATTTCCAATATATGCAACCATTGAATGAGCAAAAGCATCACTCTCTTCCGCTACAACCCTAACCGAAACAAAATCCACTTCTGGTAACGGAACATAATTTAATAAATCTGACAACAACTTATTTTCAACTTCTAAAGCTTCATACTTATCCTTAAGCAAACGAAGCTTTCGATTTTCTTCCAACAAAATCCTATTATCTTTTTTTATTGTTGCTAAATCACTAAAAAAACCATAACTACGAGCTAACATTTTTGCAGGAACAACCAACACATCAACAATAGCCCCAACTAAACTTGTTGTAGCACCTGTTGATTGTTCCAATACAGGATTCTGATTTTTACTAAATAACATCAAAGCTAATGCCGCTAAAAACAAAATAACCAGCGCAAATTTTTTGGCTAGTAATTTAAGCTGGTTAAGATGCAAAAATAAACTTCTGCGGCGCTTCATTAATATTCCCTTATACTTTCTTCCACCCAAAGAGCCTGTATGATATTATCGCACAGGCCCTTTGGCATAGAAAAAGATAAACAAAACTAATACATAGAAGACAATATAGTACGCAATCTTCCAATTTCTTCCAAAGCCTTACCCGTACCTTTAACAACACAAGCTAACGGAGTTTCAGCCAACGAAACAGGCAACCCTGTAGCATTGCGCAATACCTGATCCAAATTAGCCAACAATGCACCACCGCCTGTCAAAACAATACCTTTATCAACAATATCAGCAGCCAATTCAGGAGCTGTATGCTCTAAAGCAACCTTAACCGCCTCAACAATCTGAGATACAGGTTCTGCCAAAGCCTCTGCAACCTGACGCTCTGAAATTACTATTTCTTTAGGCACACCATTCATCAAATCGCGACCTTTAATCTCATAAGTACGGCCATCACCCTTTTCAGGAGCACAAGCTGAACCTATTTCTTTTTTAATTTTCTCAGCACTGCCCTCGCCTACCAACAAATTATGATTACGACGGATATAAGAAATAATTGCATCATCCATTTTATCACCACCGACACGTACCGAACGAGCATATACAATACCACCCAAAGAAAGAACTGCTACCTCGGTTGTACCACCACCAATATCAACCACCATAGATCCTGTTGGTTCTGTAACTGGCAAGTCTGCACCTATAGCTGCTGCCATTGGCTCTTCAATCAACCACACCTTACGAGCACCTGCTGCCTCAGCAGATTCTTGAATAGCACGACGTTCAACGGCTGTTGAACCTGACGGCACACAAACAATAATCAAGGGCATAGCAAAACGACGATGATTATGTACTTTACGGATAAAATATTTAATCATTTCCTCAGCAATTTCAAAATCAGCAATAACACCGTCTCTCAATGGACGAATAGCATGAATATTCCCTGGCGTACGTCCAAGCATTTGTTTTGCTTCATTACCAACTGCCAAAACTTGCTTTTTACCACGATATTCTTCAATCGCAACCACCGAAGGCTCGTTCAAAACAATACCCTTACCTTTAACATAAACAAGCGTGTTAGCTGTACCAAGGTCAATAGCCATATCAGCTGACAACCAGCCCATAATCTTTGAAAGCATAAATACATTCTCCGCAATAAAATTTAATACTTTTTTCTTTTTATAACCATATCATTTGATGTGCAAGAATAAAGTATTTTGTTCACAAGAAAAACTATTTTATAAATAAATTCTATTCAATAACTAAATGAGCGATATTTTTAAGGCGATTTCTAAACCACGTAAGCTGCCTTTTGGCATATTGACGAGTATGCAATTTAGCTTGTTTTACAGCATCTTCTAACAAACATTCACCATTCAAATAAGCTATTAATTCAGGAACACCTATTGCCTTCATAACAGGCAAATTTTTATCTAATTCTCTTTCTTTTAAAGCTTCAACTTCAAGCAACGCCCCATTTTGCATCATCCAATCAAACCTTAACGAACATTTATCTTCTAACTTACTTAATTGCGGCAACAATACAATTGTATTAAAATCAGCTTCTGGCAAACAATTAATCAATGGCTCATCAAACCATTCATTTATCGATTTTCCTGTATCTAAAAATATCTCTAAAGCCCTTCTAACTCTAGTTACATCATTAGGATTTACTCTAGATGCTCCTCCTTCATCGCATTTTTTTAAAACTTCATAAATTTCTGATACCCCACCTTTTTCAAGCATTATTCGAACTTTTTCTTTGACGCTAACTTTAGTTTCTGGTATTGGAGACACCCCCTTTATCAAGCTTTCAATATAAAACCCCGTTCCCCCAACTACAATCGGTAACTTTCCCTTTTTCCAACTATCTTTAATAGCCTTTACTGCCAGATTTAACCACTCAGAAACCGAACCATTTTTTTCTGGTTCAAAAATTTCATATAACAAATGCTCTACCTGCTGTTTGTCCTCCTTTGATGGAGCTGCAGAAATAATTGGAATGGTCTTATATATCTGCGAAGCATCAGCATTGATAACAACACCATTATAACTACCAGCCAAATCCAAAGCCAATGCAGACTTTCCCGATGCTGTAGGCCCCGCAATTACAATTACTGTATTTGGCTTTATGTTATTTAAATCAATCACTAAGCCCCCTACACTTAGCTCCCTCAACCAATTTTGCACATAAATCAGCATATGAGATTCCTGCATATTTAGCCTGCTCAGGAACTAATGACAAAGCCGTCATCCCTGGGTTAGTATTAATTTCTAATAAAAACACCCCATCTTCTTCATTCCAACGTAAATCAACACGCGAAACAGTATTACATCCTAAAGCTTGGTGCAATTTTTCTGCGTATGCTTTACATATCTCACTAACTTCATAAGGTATTTCTGCTGGTAATACATGCTCTGTTTTCCCTGTTGTATATTTAGCATTATAATCATAGAACTCATTACCAGCCTTAAGTTCTGTTACAACATATGCCTTATCTTCTAAACACATAACTGTCAACTCATGCCCAGGAATATATTTCTCAACTAAAATTTCTCTATCAATGTTTTTATACTTTACTTTCAAAACATCTTCTGGTGTATGAATAATAAATACTCCCACCGATGAACCATCAGAAACAGGTTTTACAACATATGGCATTGGAACTATTGTACCATTTTTAAAAAATTCCCTAGCGGTCATTTTTTGGCTTTGAGCAACTCTAATACCACAGGTTTTAGCTATATATTTAGTCAAATGCTTATCCATACCAACAGCAGATGCCCTCATTCCTGAATGTGTATAAGGAATTTGCAATAAATCCAGCATTCCTTGAATTGCACCGTCTTCGCCCCAATTACCATACAATCCATTAAATACTACATCAGGCTTTTCTTTCTGCAAGGTTTTTACAAGATCCCAAGCATTTTGCAAATCATACAAAACAACATCATATCCTTTTGTTTTTAGAGCATTAGCAATATCATTTCCCGATGAAAGACTAACATCTCTTTCTGCTGAAAAACCACCCATTAAAACCAAAACTTTCTTAGCCATTTTTTAAATCCTTTAAATTATAAATTTTTGTGTTATGGTATGCCAAAATGTTAAAGAAAGAATAAACTCAATGCAAAAATTTACAACCTTTTTTTTAATCGCCATTCTATTTCCTACGATTACTAATGCTTTTTCCGTAAAACATCGTTTTTTTGTGACCGTTGGAGCTTTCGACGCAAGTATTACAGAATTTGCCTATGAACTTCTTCCTTCTAATTACAAAATAACTTCTAATGTTTCAACCAACGGTTTCTTCGATTCTATCTACCCTTTTCAAGCTACTTACCAAACCTCTGGTAAAATACATAACGATAAAATGACGACGATAGACTATAGCTATCAGTCAAAATCTCGCTTTAAATCTCGCGGTAAAAAAGTGTTCTTTAACGAAAAAGGAGAACCTCAATACCAGATATCAACCAAAAATGGCAAAGATAAAAAACGAAATTTTGAACCTAGCCCTACTCCTGCCGACACCTTTGATCTTCAAACAATTTTTGCTAAAATTGCTAAACAATATTACGAATTTGGATTTTGCGATTCAAAACTGGCCGTATATGACGGCAAACGCCGTTTTGATGTTATAATAAAAGATAAAGGAAAATCCAAGCTAACCGCTAATAAACATTCTTTTTATACAGGGGAAGCTGCCTTATGTTCAATGCATATTGACAAACTTTTATCCGAAGATGATGACACTTTATGGCAATTTTCAGCCAACAAACCCATATTTTTTTGGATAGCCAAAGACGCGAATAGCAACTACCCTTTCATTACCCAAATCTCAATAAAAGATACTCCTTTGGGTGAACTCAACGCTTATACAACTCAAATTACTATCGAGGAATAATAATGTTAGACAAAGCTGAACTTCTATTGCCAGCAGGCTCATTAGTAAAACTTAAAACTGCTATTTTATATGGTGCTGATGCTGTTTATGCTGGTACCCCAGACATGTGTTTACGTGCCCAATCAAAATTTTCACTAGAAGAATTAAAAGAAGGTATTGACTATGTTCACTCTCATGGCAAAAAAATATATTTAACATTAAATCTTTTTATGCACAATCGAGATGTTGAAAAACTACCAACTTTCGTAGAAACTCTACGTCAACTCAAACCTGACGGTGTTTTAATTGCCGACCCTGGTGTCTTTCAATATGTAAAAGAAAATGCACCTGAACTTAACCTTTTTGTTTCTACCCAAGCCAATATATGCTCATGGACCGCTGTTAAATTTTGGCAATCACAAGGAGCCAAACTCTGCGTTCTTGGTCGAGAAGTAACTTTTGCTGAGGCTAAAGAAATTAGAGAAAAATGCCCCGACATATTACTTGAAACTTTTATGCATGGTGCAATGTGTATGTCTTATTCTGGACGTTGCTTAATCTCGAACTATCTTGCTGACCGTTCAGCAAACCAAGGCAAATGTGCACATTGTTGTCGTTGGCATTATAAACTACATCTCCGCCTTAAAGATGGAACCATTAAAGAACTTACGATTGATGAAAACAATAAAGATTCTTTCGAGTTTCTACTAGAAGAAGAATTTCGTCCTGGTGAATATTTTGAAGTTGTTGAAGATGAACATGGGGGATATTTCTTAAACTCTAAAGATATGTGCCTAATGCCAAGACTACCTGATTTATTATCTGTCGGTATAGACTCCCTAAAAGTTGAAGGACGTAACAAAACCGAATATTATGCTGGTATTGTAGCTCGTACATACCGTCAAGCTATCGATGATTGGTACCAAAATCCTAATAATTGGGATTATCATAAATACATGCCAGAACTTGAAACTCTTCAAAATAGAGGATATTGTCTCGGCTTCCACGACGGTAAACTAACTAACATAAGTCAAAACTATGAATATACTAGAACCCTTGGAGACTGGTTGTTTGCTGGCTCAATTATTGAATGGCAGGGAAACGAAGCAATTTTTGAAATTCGCAACTTTATTAATGCTAACGAAGAATTCGAATTTCTTGTACCTAATTCTTTAGAAGTTATAAAGCTAAAACTTAACGAGTTTGAAGATGCTACAACCGCCGAAATAACTTCAAAAGTATCAGCTGGACAAAACAAATCCATACGTATTAAACCAGAAAATTGGAACCGTCCTATAGATGAAATAAAAAAATTATTACCCCAATATACAATTGCTCGTAAATATGCTCCAATATCTGGCGAAAATAAAACAATGTTAGACAATAAAAAACAAGAATTTTGCACACTATGCAATGACTAATGCTTTGTCTTAGAATTTCCCAATAAAAAGGCTGCTACATTTTGCAGCCTTTCCATTCTATTCATACTTTCATTATCACCAATTTCTGAATAAACTTTTTGTAAATACGCAGTCACTCTTACAATCCTTTTTGCTTTATCAGAAATTCCAATCTTAGATTTTTCAATAGCTTCCAAAATTTTATTACCTAACTTAACTTTTGATTGTGATGACTGAACCAAATTTTGTGCCTTTTCCCATAAATCTAATGCCTCAGTATATTTGGCTTCTTTCATCTTTGATTGAGCCAACTTATCATATGCCCAAAAAAGCAATGTATTACGTTTCAAAGTATCTTCAGCCCAACAATTTGCATCACCCTCACAAAAAGATATAACATCATCAAAAGCCTTATACTTTTGTTCTGGATCCAACTCTCCAATTTTTGCCGCTATTGTATAAGCTTCTACGATATTTTGTGGGATATTTTCCTTCATTGTTTAGTTTCCTGTTTTACTTTAGCTTTATATCTACATTTTCCACAATCTAAACCACCATCCGCAAGACAATAATCCTCTCTGGATAAATCATTTTCTTGAAATACTTTGCAACTATCACATAAACATCCTTTATCTTCACTAATGCAATTACTTTTACCAAAAGCACAAAACATCTTTTCATAATGTTCAATATTTTCTATTCCATCTATCAACTTAACCATATTAATTGGATAACTTTTAACTTTACATCCAGCTGTATAAGATGGGCAATCTGAACATAAACATTTTTTTAAATTCTCTGAAGTTCTTGGTACTGGAAACATATCTAATACTCCTTTCTAAAAAATATCATCTCTTTTGAAATATGCTCTAAATATTCCTAAAACAATAAATCTTTGTATTAGATATTTTTACTTGCCATTAGTACTAATTTTGCATAACATACCAACTACTTTTATTTCAAATGCAAAGGACATTACAAATGACATTTCTCTTCTCAAGCGAAGCTGTATCTGAAGGACATCCTGACAAAGTTTGCGATGCCATATCTGATGCCATAGTTGATTTATACTTAAATCACGATAAAAAAGCTCGTACAGCTATTGAAACACTTGCAACAACTAACCAAGTCATTATTTCGGGCGAAACTTCTTCTAGCATATCTATATCTCACGAAGAAATCGAAAATACCGTTCGTCAAACAGTTAAAAATATTGGCTATGAACAAAAAGGATTTTCATGGAGCGATATTAATATCCAAAGCTATCTTCACAAACAATCTGCAGATATTGCCCTAGGGGTAGATAACCTTGGTGCTGGCGATCAAGGCATTATGTTTGGATATGCTAAAAAAGAACAAAATATTGACACAAACTATATGCCACTTGCTATATATCTAGCTAATAAAATTCTTTATTCCCTTAGTTGTGCTCGTCACTCAAAAGAAATCAAAGGGATTCTTCCAGATGCTAAAAGCCAAGTAACTATTGAATATGACAAAAACAATCAACCTATTGGCATAAAAAAGGTTGTTTTATCAACTCAACACGAATCATGGCTTAACCAAGATGAAATCAGAGAGATTGCTCATCACTATATTCGCTCATCACTACCTAATGGTTGGACAATTGATAATAACAATATTTTAGTTAATCCAACTGGACGCTTCGTAATTGGTGGTCCTGATGGCGATACTGGACTCACTGGACGTAAAATAATTGTTGATACCTATGGCGGATATGCCCCTCATGGTGGAGGAGCCTTTTCTGGCAAAGATCCTACCAAAGTAGATCGTTCTGCTGCATATATGTTACGCTATATTGCAAAAAATATTGTCGCAGCAAATTTAGCTGACGAGTGTACTTTGCAAGTATCATATGCTATCGGAGTAAAATATCCGCTTTCTCTGTATATAGATACAAAAAATACTGCTAGAGTAGATGAAAAAAAATTACTAAATACAATTAAAGATATGTTTGATTTAACCCCTGCAGGAATAATAAAACAACTAAAACTACAAAATCCTATTTACTTTCCAACTTCATCTTATGGACATTTCGGACGAAATTCTACGGTAGACGGATTTTTCACTTGGGAACAGCTTGATTATACAGAGGAATTAAAAAATGCTTTCAAATAACAAACCAAAATTTTATGGACGCCGCCAAGGTCGCAAAATACGTAAAGCAAAATCAAGTCTTTTAGAACGTTTTCTTCCAGAAGTTGCTATTGACACAAATACTCCCATCAATAAAAATATTTTTGGTTCTCCCATTGAAGATATTTGCTTAGAAATAGGATTCGGTAATGGTGAACATATTGCTGGACAATCGTTAAATAATCCTCAAACTGGATTTATCGGTGCCGAAGTATTCAAAAATGGTGTTGCTAACTTACTAACACTAATAACTGGTATTAAAGAAAATTCTGATATACCAGATGAAATAAAACTTCTTCCTTCTCGTTGCGATAATTTAAGAATTTGGAGTGAGGATGTTCGTATTTTATTTTCACAAATACCTGATGGCTTATTAAGTAAAATATTTTTACTTTTTCCTGACCCATGGCCCAAAAAACGCCACGCTTCACGGCGATTTATTAACCCAGATAATCTTAAAGAAATTGCACGCATACTAAAAAAAGGTGGTATTTTACGTGTTGCTACAGACCATAAAATATATAAAGGTTGGACATTACGTTGCCTCAAAGAAGACAAAAATTTCCAATGGACAGCTAAAACATCTTCTGACTGGCGAAATCCTCCTACAGATTGGATTGAAACCAAATATCAACGTAAAGCAATACGTGAAGGACGTAAACCCGTATTTTTAGACTTTGAACGTCTTTAATAACCCCAAAAGCCTCCTATATATATAACATAAAAATATAATAAGGAGGCTTTTATGATTGAAAAAAAACAACATATTTCTCCCATGCTTATCCTTGTAGCTATAACAGCTTCACTTGGAGGATTACTATCAGGATTTGATATGGGAGTAATTTCAGGTGCATTACTATACATTAACGAAACATGGCAACTAAGTTCATTATCTCAAGGTTGGCTTGTTTCATCTGCAATAGTTGGTTCTGTAATTGGTGCCGCTGCTAATGGATTTTTAGCGGACATTTATGGCCGTAAAAAAATTATCATTGCAACAGCTCTTATTTTTATAATCGGCTCTCTGATGTGTGCATATGCCACCACCATAAATTGGTTAATATTCTCGAGAATAATCATCGGTATTGCTGTAGGTATGATAAGTTTTGTTGCTCCAATATATCTTTCTGAATTGGCTCCAGAAAAAATTCGTGGACAATTAGTATCTTTATACCAATTAGCCTTAACTGCAGGTATTTTACTTTCATACATGGTAAACCGTATATTTGCTCTAGCTGAATACAATTGGAGATGGATGTTAGGTGCTGGAGCATTACCTGCCATTATTTTGTTAATAGGCATTTTATTCCTTCATGACACACCGCGTTGGTTAATCAGTAAAAACAGAATTGATGAAGCTCGTAGTGTTTTCAACAAAATATATCCGCAAAAAGATGTTGAACAACATATCAACGAGATTAAAGAAACTCTAGCATCTTCGACTAATCAAGAAAAAATAAAACTACAGAAATGGATGTTTATGCCTATTTTTGTAGGTGTTGGTTTAATGTTTGTGCAAATATGTACAGGTATTAACACAATAATTTATTACACCCCTACCATATTCAATTTAGCTGGATTTGCCGATAATATTAGTGCACTATATGCTACTATTGGAATTGGTGTTGTAAACTTTCTTATGACTTTTGTTGCTATTGCTTATATTGATCGCTTTGGTCGCAAACCTCTACTATACATAGGTTTAACAGGAATGTTATTAAGCCTATTTACTCTTTCTGCTTCTTTTGCAATGGGAGAAAGTGGTAAATGGATTGCTGTAGCATCAGTAGTAGTTTATATAGCATCATTTGCCATGAGTTTAGGTCCTATTTGCTGGATTATGGTTTCAGAAATAATGCCTCTTAAAATTCGTGGGTTTGCAATGTCCGCAGCAACTGTTGCTAATTTTGCTTTTAACTTTATTGTTGTATTAAGCTTCCTACCTATGATTGAAATATGGGGCAAAAGTACGTCTTTTGCAATCTTTGGCTTTATAACAATACTCTCTTTATTGTTTGTATACTTCTTTGTACCAGAAACCAAAGGAATTTCTCTTGAAAAAATTGAAGAAAACTGGCATAAAGGTATATCACCGCGCAAGTTTTAGATTTCAATAAGGACTAGATATGAAAATTTTGGTAGGAATGAGCGGCGGCGTTGACTCTACAGTCGCCGCTCTATTATTAAAACAAGCAGGTCACGACGTTATTGGTGCCACAATGACCATTTGGGATAATTCTGATACATTCCGCCAACTAACTGGCAAAGGGTGCTTCTCCCCTCATGATAATGATATTCAGCAAGCTAAACAAATGTGCCAAAATCTAGATATCCCACATATTATAGTTGACTGTACCAAACAATTTAAACAAATTGTTCTTGCAAATTTCCGTAGTGAATATCAGTCAGGCAGAACACCCAATCCATGTATAGTATGTAATTCTAAGATAAAATTTAATATTTTACCAGATGCTGCTCGTTCACAAAATATAGAATTTGATAAATTTGCAACAGGTCATTATGCTAGATTATATTATGATGAAACATCTAAACTATACCAAATAATGAGGGGAATAGATCAGAAAAAAGACCAATCATACTTTCTCTACAGATTAACCCAAGAACAATTATCTCAAATTATCCTTCCTCTGGGAAATAAAACGAAACCAGAAATACGCGAATTGGCTAAAAAAGCAGGACTATCTGTATCTGACAAACCAGATAGCCAAGATTTTTACACAGGTCCTCTTAACGATATATTACAATTTACTCCTCAAAAAGGTACTTTTAAAAACAAAAATGGTCAAATATTAGGAACACACAATGGCTACTGGCAATTTACCATCGGTCAACGTAGAGGGCTTGGTATATCATCAGACCGCCCACTATATGTTATAGATATAATAAAAGAAAATAATGAAGTAATTCTTGGATATTCTGAAGAATGTATCCAGACATCACTCATTGCAACAGATCTAATATGGCAAATACCCACTCCAACAACCAAATTCAATTGTCAAGCTCGTATCCGTTCCTCACAAACACCTTTTGATGTTACTGTACAACCTAAAGATAATAATATAATTGCGGTAACATTTACCACACCCCAAAGTGCAATAACTCCTGGACAATCAATAGTTTTAAATGATGACGAAAAAATTATTGGTGGCGGGATAATTTATTAAAGACTAAAGCCACGTAAGAATAACTGAGAAAAATATAGGAACAGATAAATTGTCATCAATCTCTATCTTATCCTCATATACTTCAGCTAACGTTGCAACTAAACAAGCAATAACACTTCCCCACCCAAATGGATAAATCGGAAAAAACAACAAATTTATTATAACTGCTGTCAAAAAAAATGCTAACGTACCCTCAAGCGTCTTATTTTTATAAATTTTTACCTTTCCTATAGAACGACCAACTAAGGCCGCTGCACTATCTGATATCAACATCACAGTCAAAGCTATAGCAGCAACCTCTTTACCAAAAAAGCAAAGACACAATAACGCTGAAGCCAAAACATAAATAGCACCTGTAAACTGAAAATGCTCTCTAGATGTCTCTTTATTTCTTAGCGTTCTAAAAAACAAAACACCAAACGACTTCCTTGCCCAAGGATATTTTTTAAAATTACCATATTCCAAAATCACATTACCTACTAATATGATCAGCAATATTGGTATCAAAACAATTTTTGGCATAAAATAAATTGCTGCTGGAATCCAAAGCGAACTAAGATGAATTGCTTTACGAAACAATTCCTTTTTAAAAGCCTTATCCTTACATAATTGCTGATACAACAAATCAGCATTTTGCCAATTAGCATCCCAATTTAATTGACGCTTAATTGATTTAAATACTTTATTATAATCTGATCTATGACTTTTAAAATCCCACATATTTTTTCCATCTAATACGCAACCGCTAAAGGAATATTAAAAAAAAAAATTATAATCTCAAGAAAAAAACAGATTATGTGGAAAAATAAAAAAACATGCCTATATCTTTATAAACAAAGGGAGGTAAAAATGATTTCAGAAAAACCCAAAGGAACAATCACTAAAAATTTTTCAAATTTAAAATATAGTGATATTGATGATCAAGATTTTATTATTAAACCTTTAAAAAAAATGCGTCTTATTGATTCAATTATTGGACTTGATGACGAATGTGAATTTGAAAAAAATATGTATAACTTTGGTGATGAAGATAATTTACCAAATTCAGATAGAGCTACTGATAAACGTTGTAAAAATAACTAACCACTAAAAAACCGACTATTCAATAGTCGGTTTTTAATTTACATACTATCCTCAGCTTCTTCTTTATTATGTAAGTATGTACTCTTAGCCATAGCAATAATTAAATCATACAAATGTCTTGCAGCTTGTCGATTACTAATTTTATAATAGGCTCGAACAAGCTCTAATGTCTCTTGTTTACACATAGGATCTACATTAAAAGTCTCTACATCCTCGTTTAGTGATACACACGCCCCAGGATTACTAAACATACGAGGACTTTGCTTAGCAATAACCTTATCCATATCATCATAAAAAAATGAAATTGGCGCCTCTAATACCATACTAAAGTCCCACAAACGACTAGCACTAACACGATTCAATCCTTTTTCATATTTCTGAATTTGCTGAAAAGTAAGACCTAGCATATCGCCCAATTTTTCTTGACTCCAACCAAGTAAGTTACGACGTAATTTGATACGTTTTCCTACATAAATATCAACAGGATTTGGTTCACCTTGTGGTGTTCTTCCTCTAGATGCTTTACGCGATACAGATTTCATTTTCTAGTCCTCACAAAAAATCCTTTATATAATCATTACACTTATCTACTACAATCGTAAAGATAATAAATATTTATTTATTATTATCAAACAACAGGTGCCCTACACCTTGTCTTTATAATGCTTAAAAATAATAAAATCAAGCAAAATCCTAAAGTTAATCTATTGCCAAAATGGCTATACAACGTTTTATATCCTAATGTACTATCAATATTTATATCTAGAATACCTTTATAATTTAATGGTAATTTTCCCTTCTCAATCCCATACGAATTAAAAACACCACTAATTCCATTGTTAGCTACACGAACAATAGTAATTCCTTCCTCAACTGCTCGCATTTTAGTAGCAACCCAATGTTGATAAGGTCCTGCCGAGTCACCATACCAACCATCGTTAGTTAAATTAACCAAAAAATCTGGTCTATCATTTTGATCTATAACTTCACCAGGAAAAATAGCTTCATAACATATAATCCCCCCAAAAGATGGTAAACCATCTATCTTAATAACTTTAGGCCCATCTCCTCTACTAAACGTTCCTATCGTATTAGCTATTGGCCTAATAAAACTAGGCAAATATTCTCGTAAAGGAATGTACTCACCAAATGGAACTAAATGTGATTTATGATAATAATCTACTACTTTACCATTTTTACCTAAAACCAACATTGAATTATAGAGTTGATATTCATTAAATACAAAATCATACGTTACCATTCCTGCTAACAAATAACTTCCTTTTTGCAAAATTGGTTCCAGTTTTTGTTGATGTTTTTTATCTCTATCCAACATAAACGGCGATGCTGTTTCTCCCCAAACAATAAAATCAGGTACTTTTTCCTTTTGCTCAGCTGACAAGCTAACATATTCTTCAAAATTCTGCTCCATCAACTCCTTATTCCACTTCATTGTCTGAGGAATACTAGGCTGAACAATTCTAACAACTACATCTGTTTCTACAACTCTAGAATTAAGTAAACGCAAATAACCAAATAACCACAGAATAAAAAATATAAAAATTATTGAAGTAACAATAAAAACAAAATTTTTCTTATTTCTATTAAACAACCAAAGCCCCATAACACTATATGACAACACTGATAAAAGAGATAAAAGATAACTTCCTCCCACAGATGCTAGCTGTATCATTTTATCAGAAAATGCTAAAGAATACCCCATCAAATTCCAAGGAAATCCTGTGAATATAAAACTTCTTATCCATTCACCAACTACTAGCGACGATGCAAATATTATCCACTTCTGCCAATTACATCTACCAAATACCACACAACATGCAGGAATTGCAAAAAATAAACCAAAAAATCCACCCGCAGCCACCAAAGTTATTGGATACAACCAACCAAACTTTTCTGGTTCAATTAAAAGCGCATTACCAATCCAACTAAACCCAAAAGCAAAATGAGCAAAACCAAACCAATAACCAATAGCAAAAGCTTTTTTAGCTGTCTTAATATTAAGCAATAGCCACATTAATATCGAAAATGCAACAAATAACGCAACTATCCAATACCTTGGAGCAAAACCTAAAACACTAATAAAACCCATGAAAAAAGCTATAATTTTGCTATATTTCTGCTCTGATACATTTTTACTTATCATTATCTTATTGCCAAAAATCTATCATTCATACGGATTACTAATATTTAATTTTTTTAAGATTTCAATTTCAATACGCTCCATCTCTTCAGCTTCATCATCTTCTTGATGATCATAACCAAACAAATGCAAAATCCCATGCACCAATAAATGAGTAAAATGATTTTTTAGAGAGATTTTCTGTTCCTTTGCTTCACTATCTAACGTTTCTAATGCGATAATAATATCTCCCAATTCAATATTATCAACACCACCAATAACATCAAAAAACGCATCATCATCTATATTAGCAAAAGACAATACATTTGTTGGCTTATCCTTACCTCTAAATTCACAATTAAGCTTTTGTACATGCTCATCATTACTCAAAGCCAAAGTAATAAATATCGACTGTCCTTTCCAACCATCAAAACCCAAGCCTTTTTGTCGCAAAAAATCCACACTACTTTCAAAAACGAACTTAGGCCAAGTATCTATTTTATCAAGCTCTACATTCCACCTATCATCTTCAATTATAACATCAAGTTGATTACTACTCATCACCATACTCTTTTTTACTTTTTTCTTCATAAGCCTTGACAATTTTAGCAACCAAACCATGTCTAACCACATCAGCTGCAGAAAATCTTACCGAACCTATATTTGATGTACCTTTTAAAACATCCAATGCATCTCTCAAACCTGAAACAACCCCCCTAGGCAAATCCACCTGACTTAAATCACCATTAACAACCATCCGTGAATTTTCACCCAATCTAGTCAAAAACATCTTCATTTGCATTGGTGTAGTATTTTGCGCTTCATCTAAAATTATAAACGCATTAGACAATGTACGTCCACGCATAAATGCCAATGGCGCAATCTCAATCTCGCCAAGTGCAATTTTTTTATCAACTTGCTCTGCAGGCAACATTTCATACAATGCATCATAAAGAGGACGCAAGTAAGGATCTACCTTATCCTTTAAATCACCTGGCAAGAAACCTAAGTTTTCACCAGCTTCAACAGCTGGACGAGACAAAATAATTTTATCTATAGCTCCTTCAAGCATCATTGAAACAGCTAAGGCAACCGCCAAATAAGTTTTACCAGTACCAGCAGGACCTAAACCAAATACTAATTCATTTTGCATCATTGTCTGAATATATTCAGCCTGTGTCGCTGAACGAGGATAAATATGGCGTTTTTTAGTCTTCAAAACAATATTACTTAAATCTTGAGCTGTTTGAGTATCAACATTATCACCACTTAACCTAACAGCAGCTTTAACCTCTTGCTCACCAATTTCAATACCTCTACTAACCTTATTATACAAAACATCTATGGCTGTCTTTGCTTGATCAATAGAACTTTTCTCTCCTTTAATAGTAATATTATTACCAAACGAAACTATTTCCACGCCCAAAATTTTTTCCAATAGTTTTAAATTTGCATCCTGTGCCCCAACCATTTGTTGAACCAGCGTATTATTAAACAATTCAAACGAAATCTCAGCCATATTTAACCTCATACAATCTCACCTGACAACGAATTCATTGTCGCTTCATTAACTTTAACATTCACAATTTTGTTCAAAAGTCCTTTATCTGCATCAGCATGAAGATTCTGCATATATGGTGTTCTACCAACCAACTGCCCCTGATGTCGACCTTTACTTTCAAACAATACTGGTAACACTTTACCAACTAATTCTTTATTAAACTTTAATTGATAGTCAAATAATTTACTTTGCAAAATTGCTAATCGTTCTTTTTTAACTTTTTCTTCGACTTGATTTAGCATAACAGATGCTGGTGTTCCAGGTCTGCGAGAATACTTGAACGAAAAGGCTTGAATATATTTTACCTTATCAACCACATCTAAAGTTGCTTGAAAATCAGCATCTGTTTCCCCTGGAAAACCCACAATAAAATCCGAAGAAAAACCAAGTTTAGGATTTGCTTCTCTCAATCGAGCGATAATATCCAAGTATTGCGATGAATTATGTCTTCTGTTCATTGCTTTTAATATTACATCTGAACCAGATTGTATTGGCAAATGCAAATAAGGCATAAGCTTATCAATGTTCCTATGACAATCTATCAATTCATCATTAACATCTGCAGGATATGATGTTGTATATCTAATGCGTTTCAACCCATCAATTTCATTTAATCGATTAAGCAAATACGCCAAATTACGCTCTTTACCATTAACATCTTCACCATGGTAAGAATTAACATTCTGCCCCAATAAATTAATTTCTAACGTACCGCCATCAACCAAGCGTTGAGCCTCTTTTATAACATCTTCAATTGGTCTAGATGTTTCAATCCCTCGAGTATAGGGCACAACACAATAGGTACAAAAGTTATTACACCCCTCCTGAATTGCTAAATATGAACATCCACCATTACTGCTATTGTTAGGTAAAAAATCAAATTTCGATTCGGCAGGAAATTCTGTATCAATTATCGTTTCACCAATTTTTCTTTCAATTTTTGCTAAAATCTCTGGTAACCTATGATATGTCAAAGGTCCCAATGCAAAATCAACATATTCGGCTCTTTTTGCTATTTGTTCATCTTCAGCTTGAACCACACAACCAATAACACCAATGATTGTCTTTTTACCTTCCAGCTCACGTTCTTGTTTAATAAGATTAATACGCCCCAAATCAGAAAACAACTTTTCAGTTGCTTTTTCCCTAATATGACAGGTATTAAAAATTACTAAATCTGCTTGCCTAATTGAAGAAGCTGAACTAAACCCCAAGTCCTCTAAAATAGCTGCCACTCTTTGTGAATCATAAACATTCATCTGACAACCAAAAGTTTTAATATAGTATTTTTTCATCTCTACTTTCAAATTTCTAAGTATATCCTGTAACTTATGACAACGATAAACGATTTTTTTATTTTTTTCAAGGCTGTTGTCCGTTTTTAATTGAACTTTTACCATATTTTTGTTATTGTTTATATAACAGAGAACTTTTTTACAGGAGATTTTTTATGTCAAACAACAATATGGAGAACCAAATGAGCTACATTTCTGAAATGACTGAAGAAGAAAAAATAATCTTTCTTAGGGTATTAGTTGCTCTAGCTCGTTCTGATAACAATTTTGATGATGAAGAAAAAGCGTTCATCAAAGATATTGCTATTATATTTGGCATAACAAAAGACAAAATAGATGACATCCTTCTTCCATTAACTGATGACGAAGTTATCAAGGACGCCTCCAAGATAAAAAAACGTCAAGCAGCTCTTCAACTAATAAAAGAGGCTTGCCTGCTAGCAAATTCTGATGGCGATTTATCTGATAGAGAAATCATTCTTATCGGCAAGATAGGACAAGCAATGGGAATTGAATTAGAAAAAATAGAACAAATTAGCAAATGGGTTATAGATCGCATAGTTTGGCTTGAAGAAGGTAAACTTATTTTTGAACAACTTTAGTATTTTTTAGATGAGGAGTTGCTCCTATGGAAAAAATGATTGTAAACTTACAAGATATAAACACTGATAACATCCCCAATTTCTCAGATTATGAAGAATTTAAGAATGGATTTGGATTTGAACTAGAAAATCGCCAATTTATTCATACTTATCTTCCGCCCGAAATAAAATCTCGTAATGAAGCTCTTTCCTCTGCCATAGGTTTCATGCCTCCAGAGCATTTACGAATGAAAGCAGATGAATTACTCCAAAACCAAAAGATTGCGGGAAAATACGATGACCTGATTAATCTTATGGCATCCAAAAGCAATAATAACTATAATCAATTTAGTTCTATGTGGAGTCCTCTTATTTGGCAAGCTCGTGAAGATAATTCAAGACAACAAGTTGAAATTTCTACCAAAAATGGCAAAAAGAACATTGACGCCTTTGATATGGACTATTTAATTGCCGAAAATTTGCAACACCTATATTCATCAGAAGATCCAGCCGCTGAATACTATGATTGGTGCGAACGCCAACAAAAAATCGAAATAGATATTAATACTGGTGGAACTACTGAAGATGAAATTGTAGCCCGTGATACCTTCATTAATTTTCTTGATGATCGAGAAACAGAAATAAAACGTGTTATGCAACTTTATGCTGGAGCAGCTTTTAACACAAATTGCCGCATGCAAGAAAGTGCTCAAGAAAAACTTAAATTTTTAACATTCAAACTAAGCGAATTAAGAAGACTTCGCCAACGCACAGAAACCACAAAATCTCGTGCTGATTCAAAAGAGTATTTTGAACAAAAAGAGCGCCGTCAACAACAAATAGCAACATCTGCTACAGCAGGTATTGTTGCTATGGAAGCTCTATCTTTAGGAGACAAACGTCTTGCTGAACAAGCTTTTAATGCATCCATTGAGCATGGCCTTGGAGAAACTTTTGTTAATATGCGCCCAGAAACCCAAACTATTGAACAAGCAAATAACAAAATTAAATCAGCCTACAGAAATAGAGCCCAAATGGAGGCTATGGTTGCAGCATTACGTAATGGAAAAACCGTTGAACAGTGGAAAAACGAAAACCAGAATACCAATACCCACAACAGTTCTACAGTCAGAAACAATGTAAGAAATTTGCGTGGTTGGGAAATTACAAAATTTCGCGAAGCTACTAACACAATGTCTGCTTAAAATAGCGTTTATAATTGACATATATCAAAACTTGCGTTATGCAGGTAAGTAACGATTATTGTATTTAATAGATATTAGGAGATTTTATATGGTTATTTTTGATCCATTTTTAGAAATTTTAGGATTCATTGTTGATATTTACTTCAAAATCGTTGTTGTTCAAGTAGTTTTATATTGGCTTATCCACTTTAAAGTATTAGAACCATCAAATAAATATGCCTCAAAGACTGTAGAATTACTAGATAAAGCAACTGTCCCTGTATATAACAAAATCAAATCAAAAATTCCAACAGTGTTTTCTGGAATTGATTTTGCTCCATTTGGTGTTTTGTTAGTTCTATACTTTATTAGTCGTGTAATCACAAGTTTGCGTATTTTGATTGTAGGTTAATTTGTTTTTTGATGAAACAACACAAGGAATTATTTTAAGAGTTAGGCTTAGTCCTAACTCTTCTTGTTGCCAAACAAATGGAATTTTTAAAACTCCCGACAATATAGAATACCTAAAAATTAATATCATTAGTGTACCTGAAAAAGGAAAAGCCAACCAAGAACTAATATCATGGTTAGCAAAACAATTAAAAATAGCTAAGTCTAATATCTCTATCATATCTGGAGAACTTGATAGGTACAAAAAAATTCTTATAACCACAGACAAGTTAAACATTATGCCTATACTACAGGCTTGGATAGAAAAGGAATAACGATCATGACTGCTCATATAATCGATGGTAAAAGTATCGCCAAGCAAATACGTGATAACTTAAAAAGCAAAATAGGCATAAATAATTCAGCTATTTCTCCAACCCTAGCTGTAATCCTTGTAGGCGATAACGAGGCCAGCCAAATATATGTAAGAAACAAAAAAAAGGCTGCTGACGAAATTGGTATTAATTGCCAAATATTGGAGTTATCATCATCAATTGGTGAAAATGCACTATTAGAAGTTATTGAACAACTAAACACAGATGAAAATATTCATGGCATTATTGTCCAATTACCATTACCAAAACATATTGATGCTCTCAAGATATTATCTAAAATAAACCCATTGAAAGATGTTGATGGTTTCAGCCCATATAATGCAGGTCTTTTGTCTTACAATGACCAAAAAGCTTTTATTTCTGCAACACCAAAAGGAATTTTAGAGCTTTTAAAATCAACAGGGACAGAACTTACGGGTAAACATGCTGTTATAATTGGGCGTTCCAATATTGTCGGCAAGCCAGTATCAATGTTATTACTCAATAATGACTGTACTGTAACTATAACCCACTCCAAAACTAAAGAAATTGCCTCAATTTTACGCACTGCTGATATCGTTATTGCAGCATGCGGACAGGCTAAACTTGTTAAGTCTGACTGGATTAAAGAAGGGGCTATTATTATTGATGTTGGCATCAATCGTGAAGATGGCAAACTTTGCGGTGATGTTGATTTTGAAAACGTTAAAGAAAAAGCAGCTTATATAACTCCCGTCCCTGGTGGCGTAGGTCCTATGACCATCGCTATGCTTTTATCCAATACATACGAAGCTTTTTGTCTTCAAAAAAATCAAAAACAATGTTGTTGCAAAGATAAAAAGTGTCACAGCCACTAAAAAAATAAAAAAACAATATTATATACTCCTGTAGTTTTTGCAAAGCTTCAGGAGTTTTTTATGTCAAACAACGTAATTTTTATGCTAGATAATGATAAAGTTTTTCTGGAGCTATATTCCAAATTGCTACAGACTAAAGGGTGGCAAGTTTTTGCTACAGACAACCTTTTTCTTCTAACCAAATACGCTAAAACAGCTCAACCAGAATGGATATTTATTGATCAAAATTTTGCTAATCATCATGAAAAAGAAATAGTAAAAATCATTGACAAAGCCATAAATTTTAAACATCCACACTATGCAATAATGAGCAATCACATAACATCAAAATATATGAAGAAGCAAGACAACATCGAATTTGTATACAAACCTTATATTTTAGAAAAAATAATACAAATATCAGAAAATAGTTGCAATCCTCACTAGATTGTTTAGAATTCCAAAATCTTTAATAAAAAGTATTTTGGAAACAAAAATGATAAATTGGTTCAACAATCTAGTTCAAAGAACTTATGACATTATGCTATCTCTCTCAGCAAAGCCCAATGCTATGGCTTTTTTATTCATTGTCGCTTTTGCTGAAAGTTCTTTTTTTCCCATACCACCAGATGTCATGTTAATACCAATGGTACTAGCGACCCCCAACAAAGCTTGGCAAATAGCTGGGCTAGCAACTATTGCTAGCGTTTTAGGTGGATATTTTGGCTATGGAATTGGTGTTTTTGCCTTTGACATGATTGCCAAACCCATTCTTGAATTTTACAATGCTTTAGAACAATTTCATCAATTTGAAAATTATTATCACCAATATGGTGCTTGGATTGTTTTTGGTGCTGGTATAACTCCCTTTCCATACAAAATAATAACCATTGCTAGCGGTGTGGTTCATTTAGATTTAATGGTATTTACTATTGCAAGTATCCTTGCCCGAGGGATGCGCTTTTTCCTTGTTGCTTGGTTGCTAAAAAAATACGGTGCACCGATGAAGATATTTATAGAAAAACATCTTGGAATACTTTCTATTTTGTTTTTAATCTTACTGATAGGTGGTTTTGCTCTAATCAAATATCTTTAAAAATGTCCCTTGATATCAAGGGACATTTTTACTACTTAGCAGATTTCAAAAATTCAACTTTCATAACAGCTAAAGAATTTGCTGTGATTCTATTAATACTTGCATAAAAATCCTTATAACTCTCAGCCATATTCAACCATTCTACAAAATCTTCATTTGCTAAAAGTTCTGCATTCAAAGGTTTTCTCGCAATTGCAACTGCCTGCTCAATTTCGCCCCTTGCAACCATATCATTAATAACAGCCCAAGCTCTATCAGTCTCTGAAAATTCAACCTTTTTATCTTCTTCATCAGCCTTTTTAATCTTAACAACTTTATTAACTTGCTGATAAATTCTATCTTTCCAATTTTCAGCAATAACAACATCTTTATCCAAATTTGCAAATTTGCTAGCAAAAATATCTGCAAATTTATGTTGCAATTCTTCTTTAGAATTTATCCCATTTGGAGCAACCTTATTAATGATTGCAATTTCTTTATCAATTTTATAATTACCTGCCGCCAATTCGCTCAAAACTTCTGCCTCATAAACAAAATTACCACCGCGTTCAGCTGCATCCTTAACCAACATTGTTGCTGTCAATATCAATGCTGTTTTATTTGTAACCTTTGCCAAATCAGCAACTCGTCCTTCAACATTATCCATTCTTACAATCAAACCTAAAACTGCATCAACATCTGCTTTAGACTTAATTGTGTTCACACTAATATGTTCAATGTTGTCGATTCTTTGTTGCATAGCCGAAAAATCAGGATTTTCAGCCTTAGTTCTTACCAAATTCAATTCTTTTTTCAATTCGTCCATTTGCTTCGTTATATTATTTAGCTGCAATTTACAAGCCTCTTCTTGACTTTTATCTGCAATAAACATCTCTTTAGCTTGATGCAAAATCTGTGGATTTTCCCACAACTTATACCCCAAAATAACAACACCAGCTACAACCAACATCATCGTCAATGGCTTTGTAATAGTCCTTCTCTTAGCTTTTACAACTGCTAAAATATCTTTATTATCCTGTGCTTTTACCATAACAGCTCCTTTCTTTTTTGAAGCATTTAAACTCTTGTTTTTTTATAGTCTATATAATATAAAAAAAGAAGCAATAATATTTTAGAATAAGAAGAACAACTATGTTAGTACTTGGCATCGAAAGTAGCTGTGACGAAACTGCCGCAGCAATAGTAAGTGATAAAAAAGAAATTCTCAGTTCTGTTGTACTTACTCAATCCGAACACAAAAATTTTGGCGGAGTAGTACCAGAAATAGCCGCAAGAGCTCATCTTGATCATATTGACGAGATAATTGAAGAGGCATTTATCAAAGCTAAGATCAACTACTCCGATATTGATGCAATAGCTGTAGCCGCTGGTCCAGGACTAATTGGTGGTGTTACTGTTGGCGTAATGGCTGGTAAAGCACTTGCTCTTGCTTTAGATAAACCATTTATTGCTGTCAATCACCTAGAAGGCCATGCTTTAACAGCACGCCTAAATTCAGACGTCAGTTACCCATATCTCCTACTATTAACATCTGGCGGACATTGCCAAATATTAATAGTTAAAGGAGTTGGTAATTTTGAACGTCTTGGAACAACCATTGATGATGCTGCAGGAGAAGCTTTTGATAAAGTAGCAAAAATGCTTGGTCTTGGATATCCTGGTGGTCCACTAATTGAAAAAATGGCAGAATTGGGCAATGAAAATCGTTTTGTTTTACCAAAACCTTTATATAACTCGCCCGACTGCAATCTATCATTTTCGGGGCTAAAAACTGCTGTACGTAAAATTATAGAATCATACTCAAACGATGGTTCTATTGAACATGCTATTTTGCCCAAACAAGATATTGCTGATATCTGCGCTAGCTTTCAAAAAGCCGCAACAGAATGTTTACTTCACAAATTAAAAAAAGCTACACAAATATTTAAACAAAACAATCCTGATGGAAAGCATATTGTTGTTGCAGGAGGAGTAGCTGCCAACACCTATCTACGCTCCAAACTTGAACAACTTGCAAAATCTGAAAATCTTATTTTTGCCGCCCCACCTATCAAATTTTGCACTGACAACGGAGTTATGATTGCTTGGGCTGGAGTTGAACGCGCACAAAAAGGCTTATTTAACGAGTTAGATTTTAAACCAAGACCTCGTTGGCCTTTAGATGAAACAGCACCTAAAGCAGCTGGTGCTGGTGGAGTAAAAGCATGAGAAAAATCCCTGAAATATGCCAAAT
Organism: Alphaproteobacteria bacterium; assembly: GCA_015062235.1. Lineage (GTDB taxonomy): Bacteria > Pseudomonadota > Alphaproteobacteria > RF32 > CAG-239 > CAZU01. Next base: position 58,259 of record SUUZ01000007.1, read on the forward strand.
TTTAGATATTTTCAAATCCCTTGATGCTAACCCTAAAAGCGAATTAGATTTTCATAATGTCTATACACTATTAGTCGCCATTGTCCTTTCTGCCCAAAGCACAGACAAAGGTGTCAACAAAGCTACCAAAGAACTATTCAAAATTGCTGACACTCCGCAAAAAATGCTTGATTTAGGAATTGATAAATTAAAAGAACACATCAAAACAATTGGACTTTATAACAACAAAGCCAAAAACATTATCGCCTTATCACAAATATTGGTTAATAAATGTAATGGTGAAGTTCCACACAACCGCGAAATAATTGAATCTCTTCCAGGTGTTGGACGTAAAACCGCAAATGTCTTGTTTAATGTTTGGTGGAACGAGCCAACCGTTGCCGTTGATACTCACGTATTAAGACTTGCCAAAAGATTAGAGTTAAGCGACAGCACCACCCCGCTTGGTGTCGAAGAAGATTTAAACAAACTTCCTGATAAATACAAAAAACACTTAAACCATTGGCTTGTTTTATTCGGACGTTACACTTGCAAAGCTCAAAAACCAAACTGCAATAATTGCCCTATCGCAAACTTTTGCCATAGTACAGATAAAAAAATTTAAACTCTAACAAAAACACCTTCTTCCACTTCTGGCAAGAACGAGCTTATACGCCCAACTACAAATTCCAAACTATCAACTCGCCCAAATAGTGGACCTTTTTGACAAGCAATCATCATATTATCAATACTATCTTCATTACCTTTTAATCTTAACAAAACTGTACCATCATGATCATTATGAACCCAACCAGAAATTCCTCCGATTTCCTTGGCTTTTGCCACCGCCCATCGACGAAAACCAACTCCTTGCACTCGTCCTCTTACTCTGATTACTACATCTTTCATTGTTTCAAATAGCTTTCAATTTCTACCAGCTCATCACATCTTTCTTTGCGCCTTTTAATAGCTTCTTCGTCATTGCCCCACATCTCATTTTGCCACAACTCTTCCAAATAAGATAATTTTCCAGCTTCTTTAGCATCAATTTTTCCTTTAACCAAAGCCAAGGCAAGCAATACCGATTTCATATTAAGCGCCGCTGCATAATAACAAGCTAATTCTTTTTCTGTCATTTTTGCAAACAAACCTTTCAATGAATTCTGAAGTTCTTCATTATTAGGAACATCCAGTTTACTTGTCGTATTAATTTTCACAAGCAAGGTATCTTCTACCCAATCTAAAATAGGCTGCCATTCTTTTTTTTGGCGTAAATACAAATCATTTTTTTCACTCCAAAAAAATAATAAGTCCGTTTTAGCAAATTCCAAAAGTTTAATTTCTATATCTTCTCTATAATTAACAATTTCGTGAACAGCTTTATTTAGTATATTTTTCAATTAATTACGTCCTTTTTCAATTTCCTGTAAAAGCATTAAATAAATCTTTGGCAGCATTACCCAATTCCTTAACAGCATCTTTTGTTTGATTAGTTACATCTTTATATATATTTTTAGTTGTAGCTTTAACCCCTTTACTAGCTTTAAATTTGTTAGCAAATTTTGTACCTTGCAACGCAGAATAACAAGGATCATCATCTCCATTCAATAACATTTCTGTCCCCAAATAAACTCCCCCTGTTGCAACAGAACCAACAATTGTTGTTAAAGCCGATGTTTTATCTAACTTAAGTTTAGGATCTTGTAATTTACCTCCTATCCTAATAAACGAAGCTAAAGCCTGTGTAATATTACCCTTTGATAGCTTATTCATCATTGGAGCTATAGTAAAATCAATTTTGTCATCTACTAAATCTACATTGCCATTACCAACAACTTTTAATTGCTCAGAATTAAAAACTATCCCACTAGGAAACTCTGCTTTTCCATTTTTTATATCCGAACGAACAACAGCACATAAAACATCTAATTTCGAAACTCTACTAGTATCTATATTCAATATAGACATAAGCTGTCCTAAAATACCTTTAGTCAACCAATCCATTTTTGTAGTTTTAATTTCAGATTTATCCATAACAGCTACAAATTGCCCACTAATATTTTCAGACAATTTGCGATATGTTTCTCCAAATGACGTTAATGAAGTATCTATATCCAATCTTCCACCAGCTAACACTTGTAAAACACCAGAAGAATTCAAATTAATCACATCTTCAAGCTTTAGATTATTACTAACTAGATCAAGCTTAATTCGTTTATCTAGTGCATTTACATACAACTTAGAATTAACTTTACCACCACCAACATTAAAATCAAAACCAGACACATCAAGAATACCATTTTGTAATTTTGCATTCACAATAACGTCATTTATCGTAAAATTATTTGCTAATATAATTTGTCCTGCTCGCAAATCAAAAACACCATCAACGTACTTCAAATACTCATAAGGTATCTTGTCTTGAGGAACCATAGTCAACGCTTTTGCCTCACTAATTAATGACGGTATCTTAAATGACAAAAGCGAAGTTTTCGCCAAACTATTAACATCAAATTTAGTTGTAGACAAATTAGCTTTCACCATTGGTTTGTTTTCGGGCCAATTGACTGAAGCAGTTCCCGTCAATTGGTTAGCTGCAATATTTAAGCTTTTTATAATAGCATCAACAGATGAAATATCACCATCAAGACGCATTTCAGTACTAATTTCTGGAATGCCTAAATTTCCAGATGGATTATGAATATTAAGTTCTACAGCATAACGAGGATAATCTAAAACATCTTCTACAGCACCTCTTAAATCAGCCTTAATTTTTAAAGCATTCAAATTGGCTACAAAATCTACTCTTCCTTCTTCTAACAAACTATTCAAAGTATTTATTTCAGCATCTACCTTTATATTATTTCCCTCATAAATAGCATCAGCATCTATCGTTATAGGTTTATTATCTGCAGGAACTTCCATATTTATTTCGTTAATATTAACATTAACAGTCTTCATTGTTCTTGCATCATAATAACTAACAACACCATCATCAAATTCTACTCCTTCAGCAATCAATCCTATACCTAATGCCGCCGAAGCATCTTTAATTTTTGGCTGAACATTTTGAGAAACTTTATTACTTATTCCAACTTCTTTATTACCAAAACTCCAGTTATTTTCACCATCTTTTGCAATTTCTAAATAAATTTCAGGTTTTTTGATAATAAGCTTGCTAACTTCAATTTTTTTCTTCAAAAGAGGCATTATTGCAAACTTAATCTCTAATTTTTCTAATTTTAACATATATGGATTTTTTGCCCAATTTGGATTTGAAAAAGATACATCATTTATAACTACTGTTGGTATCAAAGAGATTCCTAAACTAGCATCCCCATCTATTTGCAAATTTCTTCCTGTAAGCTTCATTACTTCATTTTGAATATATGGTTTGTATTTATTCAAATCAAAATTACGCACAAAAACAAAACCACCTATTGCCAATATAATAATCAAACTAGAAATAATTGATGCCGTTTTCTTGATAAATCTCATACTCTACTCCTCACACTTCAAACCGTACAAATCTAATGCTGCAGAAAAATATTCTGGTAAATCAGCTTTAATCTTTATCCCTTTATATATATTCGACAAATCAATTTTATAAGCATGAAGATACAATTTATCTTTTATTTCTGTATTTTTTTCTCTCATACTACCAAAATATTTATCATCTCCAACTATTGGTGTTCCAATATATTCCATATGCGCTCTAATCTGATGAGTCCTACCTGTCAAAGGATATGCTTTAACTAACGCAAACTTATCCGCCAAATTATCTAAAACTTCATAATCTGTTATAGCTTTTTTACCACCTTCAAAAACAACAGATTTTTCTCCAATTTTTTCTAATGCAGCTTTAATTTGTCCAGATTTTTTTTTAGGACATCCTCTTACTAAAGCTAAATATGTTTTCTGCAAATTATGCTCTCTGAATGCTTTAGTTAAAATATCCGCATTTTTTCTATCTCTAGCTAAAACCAAAATACCTGATGTTTCTTTATCAATTCTATGTACCAATTTAGGAGTTTCTTCCATTTCATATTTCAAAGCTGGTAGTAACGCATCAATATGACGCGTAGTATTCGTTCCTCCTTGCACCGCTAAACCCGATGGCTTATTCAAAACAATAATATTTTTATCTTTATATATAACTAGAGATTTAGCAAAAGCTTCATCCCTTTGTGACACGAAACTCTTATCTTTAATTTCTGCTTTTTCTTCCATTGGGGGGATTCTTATCTCTTGCCCTTTAACCAATTTTAGAGAAACTTCAACTTTTTTTCCGTCAACTTTAATCTGTTTTGTTCGAAGTAATTTCTGCAATCTTGATAAAGGAAGACTAGGATAATATTTTAAAAACCAACGATTAAGACGCATACCATCATCTTGTTCTTTAACCTTCACCAAAAATACTTTATTCATCAACTTTTCCTTTTGCCTTTTGTTTCTCGGATCTTAATTTATCAAAATATTCCACACGTTTTTTAATCTCACGTTCAAAACCTCTGTCCACTGGATGATAAAGTTTTGGTCTACGCATTCCTTCTGGAAAATAATTTGCTCCCGAAAAACCGTCTTCACAATCAGGATCATATTCATACCCTTCATTATACCCCAAATTCTTCATCAATTTTGTCGGTGCGTTTAAAATATTTTTAGGAGGCATCAAAGAACCTGTTTTATCCGCCAAATCAAAAGCAGCATGCATAGCTTTATAAACTCCAACTGATTTAGGTGCAGTAGCCAAATACGCTGTTAATTGCATAATCGCCAAATCCCCTTCTGGCGAACCTAGACGCTCGTAAGTATCCCAACAAGCAATTGCCTGTACTACAGCCCCTGGCTCTGCCAATGATACATCCTCAACGGCAAATCTCGTCAAACGTCGCAATATATATTTGGGATCCTCACCTGATTTAATCATTCTAGCTACCCAATAAAGCGCTGCATCGACATCAGAACCACGAAGTGATTTATGAACTGCTGAAATTAAATTATAATGCCCATCACGTCCTTTATCATAAACAGGAGCTCTACTTCGAATTATTTTAATAATACTATCTTTATCAAAAATTTCTTCTTCCTTAGCATAATTCCAAATACTTTCTGCTAAATTCAAAATATATCTACCATCACCGTCTGCAGTTAATTTCATAAAATCTCTAGCTTCATCATCTACAGGAAGTTTTTTTCCTTCTTCTCGTTCAGCTCTCTGCAAAAGCTCCTCAAAATCCTGTTCATTTAACCTATTTAATACAAAAACCTGACATCTCGACAATAACGCAGCATTAAGTTCAAATGATGGATTTTCTGTTGTTGCTCCCACTAAAACAATAGTTCCATCTTCAACATATGGTAAAAAACCATCTTGTTGCGATTTATTAAAACGATGAATTTCATCAACAAATAAAAGTGTTCCGATTCCTTGATTGGCACGTCTTTCTTTAGCATATTGAAAAACTCTTTTCAAATCAGCTACACCAGAAAATACCGCTGAAATTTGTTCAAAATATAAATTAGTATTTTCGGCAATCAACCTTGCAATAGTAGTCTTACCACAACCTGGAGGCCCCCATAGAATAAATGATACAACTTTGTTAGACGATATCATGCGTCCCAAAGGTGCATCCTTTCCAATGATATGATCCTGTCCAACAACCTCATCCAATTTTTGCGGACGAAGCCTATCTGCCAACGGTCGTTTAACTTTTGCTGAAAATAATGTATCTTCCATAATTTTATACCAACTTATATACTATTTTATCTAAAGATTAATATAACACATACTATTTACAAACAATCATTATTTTTTACCAATAAAAGGATTAGTTTTAGTATTTTCACTTACCATAAAAGCGTCTTCATTTAACCACCAATCATCTCTTTTGTCCTGTTCATTTATAGGCTCAATAGATACACTTTCATTTTTAATCTTTCCTTTTAATTTTTCTTCTTTCTTTTTAGGTGCAACCTCCAACGATACCTCATCAAATACCAAATCCATATACTGATCTAATTCTACAATATCATCAACACCCAAATCTTTCTGATTAAATACATCACTAATTTTAGGCGTTTCTAGATTACTTTTTATCTTTTTATTCAAAACATCTTGAGATAATGTATACTCAGCATCTAAAACAGCTAACTTACTAAATCTATTATCTTCTGCAAAAAATACATTATCTGCCAAAATAGGACGATTATAATATCCCTCCATTAAAACAATCTGATGGTCTTTTGTATCTATTTTTACATTTTTTCGCAATTTAAAATCTAGCGCCAATCGATGAAAATAACTAGCATCAGCAAAATATTTTCTCTTTTCCCATAATCTTTTTTTCTTAAATCTTGGTATTTGTACAGATTTTGTAGCAAATGTTGCCAACTTATCAAGCTGTCTACTAAGCTTTTGATTATCTGGAGCTTTAATTATTTTGTACGAGGTATTAACAACGACACATTCTAACTCTCTTTTACTATATGTATTTTCAACTAAGCTCAAACTATTACACAACAATAATGCCGATATTTTTTTTGATTTAGATGCTTCTAACATATGTATCAAATTTTTTAATCTTAAATTATGACCTACATCATCCAAAACTAACATTACAGGAAGAGGTCCCTGATGTTGTTTTAAATTAAGATTTCTATATAGTGCTTCATCTAAAAACATTTGATTTAAAATTTTAGATGCATAGGTATTAGCCATAGAATAAATCGTAACAGGGCACCACTTTTGCGTTTCTTTATCATAAATTCCTCTGATATCGTCCCAATTAAAATCATTTCCATTAGTACGTTCTCTAATTGCCTGATGAGTGAATATTCTAAAAGGTCTCATAACACAAGCTAAAGCTAATTGACGTTGCTTAACAGACAATGCCAAAACTTGCCTAAACCCTGTTGTAACAATATTACCATAACTAAAAAATACCGATTCTCGTAAAAGAGATTCAAACCATCCTCGCCAATCTTTAGTATTATCATCTACTGAAGACATATAATTATCAATCAACCAATCTGTTATCAATGCAAAACAAACTTCTTTACCAATCCATTGCTCAGGAACCCCTGCCCAACTTCCTATAGGTAAATAGTTATCCTGATTTATTTCATCTCTTTCCAATAATAACATCACATCTTTAGCATATGAATTTGGCATTTGAAGATAGTAACTAAGTAAAATATTTTTTTCTTCTTTACTGAGGCTTTTTCCCTCTACCATTTTAGTCAAAAAATAATCATTTGCTTTAGCCTGAGCAACTTTAGCCGTCCAATATCCCAAAAAAGCAACAATAATTGAATGGGCTAGTACATTCCAATAATTATCTTTTTCTTTGTCCTCGACATCTATTAAATAACCTGCTATACGCTTCAAATAAGCATCTCTTTCCTGCATATTAATCGGCATATTATCATCTGCTAACGGATTCCATCTAGGATAAAACATCCCCTTATCGTGATCATCTAGCAAATCCCAATTATAATACACAACCTTACCTAATTTAGAACGATATCCTGCTGTATATTTAGGCAGAAGCCCTGTCATATCCACCCCAATAATACATGCATTATCAGAACGCAAAACCGATGGTATTGCTACACTAGATGTTTTCCCTGTCCCCATTTCACCAATACACAAAACTGATTCTGCAGGCTTAACACTCAGAAGCATATTAGCAAAACGCCCCAACACCATAAACATTCCCTTATGAAGCCCCATCTCATTAACATCTTTGAGTTTTGCAAAATGATGATTCAAAACATACCACAAGCCAAAAGAATAATCTCTAGTCAATAAAAACAATATTGTTGTAATAACTATACCCGCAGGTACAATAAATGGAATAAATAGCACTGGACGCAATACCATAAGTCGTACACTTCGAACTAGCATATTCCACCACTGACCATAAAGCTCAAATATATATAAGGGATTACAAAAAAACTTTATCCAATTAACATGTAATGCATCTTCATGAATTATAAAATTGAAACGACAAGCTAGGTCTAAAAGTAAAAAACAAACTGCTGATAAAAATAAAAAAGTCAAATACGCAACAAGAAAAAGTACGCCAACATTAAAAAGTGCTCTTAATCTGCTTTTTTCCTGAGCTATATTGACATTTCCATTCATTGCTATACTCAGCGCCCTCTACTCATATCTCTCACAGGAACAACTTTCTCTTTATTTTTTTGCTGCTCATTTTCCACATTCTCTTTCATAGCCTTGCGAGCTGCTAGTTCCTTCTGTTTTCGCTCCTCAATAATCTTTCGTAATTCCTCGTTATGTGATTTAGCTTTTAACTCTTGCTCACTCTTAGCATTTTCCAAAGCTTTTTCATCTTTAACTTCAGGTTTTTTACCTGAACCAAATACCTTTTTACCCATTTTAAGTAAAGTATCTATACTAACACCTTTATCTTTCGAAAAATCAAGTACACCAAATTCTCTACCATTACCTAAAAACAATTCTGTCATATCAAGACCATTAAAAGAATTATTTTTTTTCTTTTTAGGAGCCATAATACGAGCCAACTCCTCTTTTCCAGGAACACGTCCTAATGCTTGAGCAATCTGTTCTGGAGTAATATTTGTTTCGCTCAAATCAAGCCCAACCAAACTAACTCCTGTAAAATCAACACCACTAAAATCAACTCCCCGTAGATTTAACTTACTCAAATCAATCTTTGCAAGATTAAGCATTGTCAAATTAATTTTGCTCAGATTAAGCTTATGAGGATAATATTTAGCTAAATACTCAATCAGAGATTGTAATTCCTCTATCCCTATAACGTCAATATCTATGTCCAAAAGAATTACATCTTCCAAATCTGCATCAATAAACTTAACACCATGAAGTTTAGCTTTAGTAAAATTAGTACGATGCAAAACTGACCCTGATAATATAGCCCCGCTTAAATCAGCTCCTGACAAATTTGCTTCCGTTAGATTTGCACCTGAAAAATCAACTCCTGTCAAATTCGCACCTGAAAAATCAACTCCTGTCAAATTTGCCACAGAAAAATTAGCTCCACGCAAATCCTCTCCAGCAAATTTACCATTTTCTAGATTTTTACCAACAAATCTCAACTTATCATCATCAAATATGTTTTTATTTGACGAATTTGTCTGTTTAGATACCATATGCCAAGCACTATCGCCCCTAATTTCATCATGAAGTTCACGATCAAATTTATCTTGATTATCTTTAATCCTAGCCCTGATATCGCCTAATTTTGCACCGTCTGACATCTACAGTCCCTTTTCAGCAATTAGTATCTACATACCATAGCCTAAATTTTAAAATTTGACAAATATTTTTTATTTAAGAATACAATCAAAACCTGCATCAATAACCTGATTACACAATTCCTGTAATTTATCGGCCTCAGGTTTTACCATCAATCGATGATATACTACACCATTGACAACCGCCTGCTCTATATAAAAATCATATCCTAACAAAGCTGAAACATTATCTTTAATATTTTTTTGCTCAACCACAGCATTATTCATATCCGTATAAGCCCCTAGCTGCATAACAGTATGATATTTAGCTCCCATAACTTTTACCTTATTTTCACTTTTAGAAGTTTTTGCTTTAGGAGTAAAAACTTTTTTACTGCCATTACCATCAATCAATTCTTCAAGCCAATTATCCTTATGAGCCCAAGAATTTCCACCATCATCCCAACGAGGAGCTTCCTTAACAGCCGAAAGCATTGCCACTAAATCTTTATTAAATGCTTGTTTCAATGTGGTTTCAATATCTTTAACCCGTCCTTTTAACAAATTTTTATCAAAAGGTGAAAGCCCTGCTAAATAGTACAAATTACGCAGCGCTGCAGCACGCTCTGCTAATATCTGAACCTCTTTTTGCTCGTAAGCAATCAATTCTACTTTTTTATCTAGTAAATCCACCTTTTCATAATTAGGAACATTCCTTTTCTTCTCCATATTCCTAACAGCTTCTTTCGTATCAGCTATTTTATAACGATTCGCCTCATAATCAAAAGATGTCTTTTCAACCAATCTATAAGCTAGTTCTACCTGTGTCATCACTAAGGCAGCCAATTCATCAAAAGCTTTTTGCTTTAAAATCTCATTTGTTGGTTTTGCTTTATATTCCTCAACAGCTGATAACAAATTTACTATAACACGTTTAGCTTTATTAAATAGTTCAGCTTCATATCTATTATCTTCTATTTCCAAACCATTTATATCCAACCTTGCTACAGGAGGATAATCTACAAAAGCTTGCCTTCTGGCCTTTGCAGCATTAAAACTACCCAACTTTTCCTTAGCCAAAGTAAACTCTCTACGATTACTTACAGCAGAATCTTGAAAAATATCTACTGTATAGCGTTTATCAAAATCATCTAATTCATAAAACCGTTTGCCTTCTAGCTCTATTTTTTTATCTGAAGTTCTCAAAAGCTGCATATATTCAGAATTAACATATTCAAGTTGTTTTTTTATTTCACCAAGGTTATTTAACGCAACCTCCAAATCTTTACGATAATTAATCTCAGACTCAGTCAAATCACCGCTACGCTCCATTCTATCGTTAAGATTTTTCAATATTTTACCCTGTTGCTTCATCAAACGATCAATTTGCCCAATTTGCTTATCAGCAAATATTTCCTCCCGATGCAATTTTATAGCTGCGACACTCAAATTCTGTGCTGATTTAGCATAAAGAGTATTCTCAATGTATTTTTGATTATCCGTTAAAACACTCATAGCATATATATCGGCAAAATCCATTGCCTTTGCCGCATTATAGAGCTTATCAGCATCTACTCCAGAATACAAAATTCCTTCAGCAATTTTTTTTGGATTCTCTTCATCATATATTTTTTTTAGCATATTTTGAGCTGACACATCTGCATTATATTTAGCAGCTCTAGCCATAGCATTATAAACATTTACTTTAGATGGTAACGCTTCAACAGGCTCATTAACAACCAAATCATTGGTTTTTAAAGCGATTCCTAAAGTTTTCTTTTCACCAGCACACGCTGCAAGTAACGTAATACCACCAACAAAAACCAATCCATATGCTAAGCGTTTTATCATAAAAGTACCTCACATTTGTAACAATATGAAACAAGAATTTAAATGCTTTTTACCAAAATAATTGGTACATGTAAACCAAAATAAACTTTATACGAACAAACAAAAGGATAAAAACAATGAATACACCTATAAAGGTTGCCGTTATTGGCGCAGGAATGATGGGTAAAAATCACCTTAGAACATATAAAAACCTGCACGGTTTTGAGCTTGTTGGCGTTTATGATATTTTTGCTGATGCAGCAAAAAGTGCCGCAGATATGTTTGGCATTAAAGCTTTTACATCTTTAGATGATGTAGCCGCAAACGTTGATGCTGTAAGTGTCGTTACTACATCTATTACCCATGCTGAGGTTGGTGAATTTTTCTTAAACAAAGGTATTCACTGCTTAATTGAAAAACCTCTTGCTACAACAGAGGCTGAATGCCAACGCCTTATCTCTGCCGCCAAAAAAAATAATGTAACCTTACTTGTCGGACACATTGAACAATTTAATCCAGCTGTTGAACAACTTCATAAAATTCTAATTGATAAATCTCAAATTTGCGCTATTGAAGCACGCCGTATGTCAGCTGCTTCTGGTCGCATTACCGATGTTGATGTTGCTATGGACTTAATGATTCACGATGCTGAAGTTGTTATGTCTTTAGTTAAATCACCTGTTATTAACGTTCACGCATCAGCTGTTCGCTCAGCTAAATCACCATCTGGCAAGGATTATATCAATGCTATGTTAGAATTTGCTAATGGTGCAACAGCAACACTAACAGCTTCACGCATTACTCAATCTCGCGTACGTACATTAAATATTACAACGAACGATAATTATATTGATATGGATTTCATTAATCAAAGTATTGCAGTTCATTCCCAAGGTCGTATGCACAATGTAAATCAAAATGATTTACCAGAAAATATGCGTTATGGGTTAAAGGGCAGCATTGAAAACTTGTTTATTATGCAAGCACAACCCCTAAATTCAGAATTATCTCATTTTGCGAATTGTATAAATGGTAAGGAACCCCCCAGAATTACTGGAGAACAAGCTCTAGAAGCTTTGCGCGTTATTTGGAAAATTCAAAACTCTCTTAACTTCAGTAATTCATTACAAATCGCTGCAGAATAAAAATCTTGCCAAAAATTTAAATAAGGGGCATAAATATCTTGCCCCTTATTTTTTGCAAAGAAAGAAAAATTATGCGCTACAAACTAACACTTGAATATGACGGAACCAATACTCTTGGTTGGCAACGACAATTGGATGGTCCCTCAATTCAAGAATATTTAGAAACAGTCTTAGAAACTTTATCAGGACAACATTCTGAAGTTGCTACCGCAGGACGAACCGATGCTGGTGTTCATGCACTTGGGCAAGTAGCTCATATAGACTTTGATACATCAATGGAAACTTGGAAAATACGTGAAGCTTTCAATGCCAACCTACGTCAACTTGAAGCTCCAGTAAATGTATTAGAGGTTGAAGAAGTAAGTGATGATTTTCATGCACGCTTTTCCGCTAAAGGACGAGGCTATATATATCGCATTCTAAACCGTAGATCTCCATCTATTCTTCGTAATAATCGTGTTTGGTGGGTTCCTGTACCTCTGGACATCAATAAAATGCAAGAAGCCGCTCAGTTTTTATTAGGAAACCACGATTTTACATCTTTTCGAGCAGCTGCTTGCCAAGCTAAATCACCAATAAAAACTCTTGATAAACTAGACATTCAACAAAATGATGACGAAATAATATTCATAGTTGAGGCAAAATCATTTTTACATCACCAAGTCCGTAATATGGTTGGCACACTAAAACAAGTTGGCGAAGGAAAAATGCTTCCCAAAGACATAAAAACAATTCTCGAAGCTAAAGATAGATCCAAAGCTGGAGCAACAGCCCCCGCCTGCGGTTTGTATTTAAATAAGGTTATGTACTAACTTTACTCATCACCAATACGCAATGCTTCAATAAATGCAGATTGTGGAACTTCAACTTTTCCAAACTGGCGCATACGTAATTTACCTTTTTTCTGCTTATCCAACAATTTACGTTTACGTGTTATATCACCACCATAACATTTAGCAGTAACATCTTTACGCAAAGCTGATATTGTTTCTCTAGCAACAACCCTTCCGCCTATACAAGCTTGGATTGGAATTTTAAATAAATGTCTAGGAATCAAATCTTTCAAACGTTCACAAATCTGACGACCTCGCGATTCTGCCTCTGTTTTATGACATAAAAATGCCAAAGCATCAACGGGCTCTTCATTAATCAAAATCTGTACCTTAACCAAATCAGACTGCTGATACCCTATCAACTCATAGTCAAAACTAGCATAACCAGATGTTATTGATTTTAATCTATCATAAAAATCAAACACTATTTCATTAAGTGGAATTTTGTAAACCACCATCGCTCTAGAACCAACATAAGTTAATTCTTGTTGCTCGCCTCGTCGTTCAGTGCAAAGCTTTAAAACTGATCCTAAATATGTATCAGGAACAAGAATAGTAGCTTTTACCATAGGTTCTTCTATAGAAGAAATCTTTGTTGGCTCTGGCATATCAGCAGGATTATGAAGGGTAATATCTTCTCCATTTGTCATATGTATTTTATAGGCTACAGATGGAGCTGTTGTAATCAAATCAAGATCAAACTCTCTGCCCAAGCGTTCTTGGATAATTTCCATATGCAAAAGCCCCAAAAATCCACATCTGAAACCTAACCCTAAAGCTGCTGAATTTTCATTCTGATAATCTACACTGGCATCATTAAGCTTAAGTTTTGCTAAAGCATCTTTTAATGTTTCATATTGACTTGAATCAACTGGAAAGATAGAACAAAATACCACTGGTATTGATGGCTTAAATCCTTTTAATGGTTCATCACACGGCCTTTTATGTTCAGTAATAGTATCACCTACACTACAATCTCCTACACTCTTAATACTCGCAGTAATAAAACCAACCTCACCAGGATATAAAGCATCAACATCTGTCATCTTGGGTGAAAATATACCAACTCTATCTACTAAATATGTTGCATTATTTGACATCATTCTTATTTGTGTTTTTTTCTTCAAAATTCCATCATTAACACGAACTAAAATAATTACCCCTAAATAGCTATCATACCAACTATCAATCAACAAAGCTTTGAGTGGAGCATTTTCGTCACCTTTGGGAGCTGGCAACTTATTAACAATTTCTTCTAATAAATTATCAACCCCTAACCCTGTTTTTCCCGAAGCTTCAACAGCATCAGCCGTATCTAATCCTATAACATCTTCAATTTGTTGCTTAACTCTATCAACATCAGCCGAGGGCAAATCAACCTTGTTAAGAACAGAAATAATCTCATGATTATTATCTATAGCTAAATAAACATTTGCCAATGTCTGAGCTTCAACCCCTTGTGTTGCGTCAACAACTAGAACTGAACCTTCACAAGAAGCCAATGAACGAGATACCTCATAAGAAAAATCAACATGCCCTGGGGTATCAATTAAATTAAGTTGATATACTTTACCATCTTTTGCATTATAATTCAGACGTACTGTCTGAGCTTTAATCGTAATACCTCTTTCTTTTTCAATATCCATATTATCTAAAACTTGTTCGGTCATTTCTCGTTTTTCTAAACCACCGCAAAGCTCTATTAATCTATCTGCCAAAGTTGATTTACCATGGTCAATATGGGCAATAATTGCAAAATTTCTTATTAAATCGATATTGTGATTGCTCATTTCTTAATCTTTCTTAAAGCATATTTATTTATATTAAGCCAAAATACTAGAAAAATTAAAATAGGCAAGCATTTTTGGGATTAACTTATAAAGATTGACTCATTTTAAGAAAAAGCGCATAATTAAACTCATAAACTATTATTAAAAAAGGGGGGAGATATTATCATGCGAAAAATTATCGATATTGATTTTGGTTCAAGTCGCTATGAGCAACTAGTTGAACTACGTTATAAAGTTTTGTTAGAACCCCTTGGTCTAAAATTTCTGGATTCCCATCGAGATAAAGAGATAAATTATCTTCATATTGGTTGTATAGAAAATTTAGATGATAAACTAATTGGTGGAATGATGCTAATCCCCCTAGATGATACAACAATTCGTATGATGCAAGTAGCCGTCGATAGCAAATGTCAAGGAGAAGGAGTAGGACGAAACCTTGTTACTTATGCTGAAAATCGTGTTAAAAAAATAGGATATAAAAAAATTGTTATGCACGCAATGCTTACAGTTGTCGGATTTTATGAAAAACTTGGCTATATCCAAGAAGGAGAAATATTTGAAGAACGAGGTATAACCTTTGCAAAGATGGTCAAACAATTATAGGACATAAAAAAATTTAGCCCCTTAATAATTCTATATTACCAAAGGGCTAATGGTTATTTTTCACATCATTGCAAGTTGTATGGCTCTGTTTGTATTTACATACAAAACACATCTATTTGTTATTTTAATATATTTCTACGACACTTAAGCTTTTTCTTTTCTAAATTTCTCTAGTTTTTTCAATAACATCTGCCTTTTTAATCTGCTTATTTTATCAATATAAAGAACCCCCTCTAAATGATCTAACTCATGCTGAACTGCAACAGCTAAAAAGTCTTCCGCCAAAAGTTCCTGTTTTTTACCATTATAATCTAAATATTCTACTCTGACCATTGCAGGACGTTCAACCTCTGCTCGCTGTCCAGGAACTGACAAACAACCTTCTTCACAAATTTCTGTCTCTTCCGACTTCCAAATAATAACAGGATTAACCATATAAATAGGATTCGCTTCTTCTCCTTCATGAGCAATATCTATCACTACAACTCTTTTTGACACACCAACTTGCGGAGCTGCCAAACCACAACCATTACTAGCATACATTGTTTCTAGCATATCATCTAAAAACTTGCGTATTTCATCATTAACTTCGGCAACCTTTTCTGCCTTTTTTTTCAAAACTGGATGTGGGTATTCATAAAGCTTTAATATTGCCATTTACACTCTAACCTGTTTTGCTATTGAATCCAACAAAGCATTAACCATTTTAGGCTCATTTTTAGAAAAGAAAGCATACGCCAAATCAACATATTCTTTAACAATCACTGCTGCATCAACATCTGTGGTATGAACCAATTCATATGATGCACACAATAAAAGAGCACGTAATGTTCCATCAAATCTATCAAATTGCCATCCATCTTTAAGGTAATGAGCTAAAGATTTTTCTAACATTTCTTTATTTTTATGAACATCACGAGTTAGTATCGCAAAATAATTAGTATCCATTTCTTCTATTTCAACCATATTTTCAAACACTTCATAACCATCACTATCTTCTTCTATCACAAAACGTCCAATATTACCATTGACAAAATCTTTAATTACCTCGTCAACTGACAATTGACCATATTCAATCATATATGTTGCCTGAACAGCAGCCAAACGAGCCGCTGATTTTTTCTTTATCTTTTCTGAAATAAATTTAGCCATTAATTTTCTCCTGTTATCTTGGCCATTTTTTCCAAAGTCTCTAAAAATTCTTCAAAATCCTTTGGTTCTCTAAAATCTCGATAAACTGAAGCATATCTAATATACGCCACATGATCAAGAGTTGCCAAAGCATCCATCGTCAAATCACCAATCTTTGTAGATAAAATCTCCGCCTCTCCAGTACTTTCTAAGCGTCTTTGGATTGAATTAACAATTTTCTCTACCCTTTCATTGCCAATAGGTCTTTTACGAACCGCTAAATAGATTGAACGAGCTAGCTTATCTCTATCGAACATAACTTTCTCGCCATTTTTTTTCACAACCATCAAATCTCGTAATTGTACATGTTCAAATGTTGTAAACCTTTGACCACATTCGGGACACTCCCTACGACGACGAACAGCTGTATCATCATCTGCATTACGAGAATCTTTTACTTGTGTATCATTGCATCCACAAAAAGGACACTTCATTACCTATTTTCCTTTTTCCAAAAGACTATCAGTAACCTGATAAAGCTTTGATGAATATCTTGCCCCTTTTATAAGAACAATATCATTATTTTGCAAGCACTTATTTAACAAAAAGTCATCTAAACCTTCTTTATTCTCAAAAAAATACTTCTCTTTTTTATCAGATACCTGAGCTAACATATCTTTCATTTCAGAACAAACACCTATAACTACATCAACATCTGTTGCTTCAACTGTTTTTCCTATCTCAACATGTCTTGCCATAGAGGTATTTCCAAGTTCAGCCATCTTTCCTAAAACGACTATCTTTCGCCCATTGTGCTTTGTTTTACCAAGAGTTTCGATTGCAATTTTCATTGCTTCTGGCTGTCCTGAATAACTGTCATCAATTAAAGTATAATATCCACCTTTAGGCAACTTAAGTTTGTGTTTAGCTCCCCTACCAGCTAAAGCTTTAAAATCTGACAAGTGTTTAGCCGTTTTTGCAGTATCAAGCCCCAGCTCTTTTACCAATGTCAAAACACACCAAGCATTATAAAAATTATGCTCTCCCTCATCAGCCAAGTTCAAAACAACATCTGGATGTTGATTTTTACCAAATTTTGCAATTCTCGCTCCATTTTCTAAAGCTCTTTTTTCCAAAATATCTGCAAAATTTGTATCTTCATTAATAAGAGCAATACCTCCTTTTTTCAAAGATTTAAATATTTCAGCTTTAGCCTCTGCGATTCCTTCAAAATCCTTAAAAAACTCTATATGCATAGGATAAACATTAGTAATTATAGCTATATCAGGCTTTACATAATCTACTAATTCCTCTATTTCGCCTTTTGCACTCATCCCCATCTCAATTATCGCAAAATCAGCCTCCATATCCATATTACAAAGCGTGATTGGCACCCCAACATTGTTATTATGGTTTCCTTCTGTGGCATAAACTTTACCAAATTGTGATAATGCAAACTTTATTTCTTCTTTAGTGGTTGTTTTACCTGCACTACCTGTCAAACCAATAACAACTCCTTTAAACATCGAACGATTATAAGCCCCTATTTTACCATAGGCTTGTAAAGTATCTCTAACAACAATTTGTCTATTCTCTGGTACATTTTCAAGCAAATGATCAACTATCGCTAATTCTGCCCCCTGTTCTAAAGCTTGCTTTACAAAACTATGTCCATCAAACTTTTCTCCTTTAACAGCGATAAACAAATCACCTTTTTTTATTTTTCTACTATCTGTAGTAATATTACCAATTTCAACATCAATAACTTTACCATTAAAACCAACTATTTCTGACAATTTTCTAGCTGTAATCTTTAACATAATTAAATCCTTCTTTATTAAACAATCTTTCCCAACATCATACTATCTAATGTTAAACAATTTATTTAAAAAACCGTATCCAATAAAAGATACGGTTTTAAAACAGTTCTTTAGTATCTTAATAAATAGGAAAATCTTCACAAAGTTTTACAACTTTTTTTGCTACTTCTGCAATTACATCTTCCTGTTTATTCGTACCCAGAGCATCTATTACATCTGCTATCAAATTACCTATTAATTCAAATTCCTTTTCCTTAAATCCTCTAGTAGTACCAGCTGGTGTACCAACTCTAATACCAGAAGTAATCTTAGGTGGCATAGGATCAAAAGGAATAGCATTTTTATTGCAAGTAATATGAGCCTTATCCAAAGCATCTGCCACTACATCACCTGTAACATTTTTAGGACGTAAATCAACCAACAACAAATGCGTATCTGTGCCTCCTGACACCAAATCAAGACCTCTTTTTTTCAAAGTTTTACCCAAAACAACCGCATTATCAATCACTTGTTTAGCATATCTCTTAAATTCATTACTCAAATCTTCCTTAAAGCAAACTGCTTTAGCTGCAATAACATGTTCTAAAGGCCCCCCTTGCGAACCAGGAAAAATAGCAGAATTGATTTTCTTAGCTAAATCTTCATTATTAGTTAAAATCATACCACCACGAGGACCTCGCAAAGTTTTATGTGTTGTCGTTGTAACAACATCGGCATATTTTAAAGGATTAGGATGAACACCTCCTGCAACAAGACCAGCAAAATGAGCCATATCAATCATTAAATATGCATTTACCTTATCTGCAATTTTTCTAAAACGATCAAAATCAATTCTTCGTGGATACGCTGACCCACCAGCGATAATCAACTTAGGACTATTTTCTAAAGCCAAACGCTCAACTTCATCATAATCAATCAGTCCATCTTCTTTTCTAACACCATAAGCCACCGCATTAAGCCATTTACCAGAAATCGAAACCTTTGAACCATGTGTCAAATGTCCACCAGCATCAAGCGACATCCCCATAATCGTATCATATGGTTTTAATAAAGCTAAATAAACTGCTGTATTAGCTTGGCTACCTGAATGAGGTTGAACATTGGCAAATTTGGCACCAAACAACTGCTTTGCTCGCTCAATTGCTAAATTTTCAATTCCATCAACAAATTCACATCCATGATAATAACGTTTTCCTGGATAGCCCTCTGCATATTTATTAGTTAAAATAGAACCTTGCGCTTCCATAACTGCATGAGAAACTATATTTTCAGATGCAATCAATTCTATCTGTTGCTGCTGACGCTTTAATTCTTTTTGGATAAGTTGATAAACATCATTATCTTCAATTTCTAAGTTCTGTATAAAATCCATTTTTTATTCCTCAATCATCCCAACAATTCAATTCTACGACAATGTCTTTCACCATTAGAAAAAGGAGTCGCTAAAAAAGTATCAAAATATTGCAACACATCTTTTTTTGTTTGAACTCTTGCTCCAAAAACCGCCACATTTGCATTATTATGTTCTCTAGCTAACGCAGCAACCTCATTATTATAAAGCAACGCTGCTCTAATCCCCTTATGTCTATTAGCTGCAATAGATATACCAACACCAGTTCCACAAATCAATACACCCATATCAGCTTGTCCACTATTAATAACATCAGCCATCTTATCTGCAATAACAGGATAGTCACACGATTCGCTTGAATAGGTACCAATATCAAACCAATCAATATCTTGATAATTATTTTTTAAAAACTCTTTTAATTCAAACCCACCATGATCTGAACCTATTGCTATTTTCATCAATCACCTCATACAAAAAATTATAAACTTTCTCTATCATACAACAAAGTTGTGATAAAAAAACAAATTTTTAAAAAAATATATTGACGTGTGAAAAAATTATTGTATATATAGAGGCACCGATTGAGAGAACGGTAACCATGATTGGCCGGTTGGCAGAGTGGCTCATGCAGAGGACTGCAAATCCTTGTACATCGGTTCGATTCCGGTACCGGCCTCCACATTACACCGTATTATTCCGGCTTAGCTCAGCGGTAGAGCAATCGGCTGTTAACCGATTGGTCGCCTGTTCGAATCAGGCAGCCGGAGCCAGTAAAAAACGTCACCTTCGTGGTGGCGTTTTTTGTTGCTATTTAGCGTGCTATAATAACTAGCATCCATCAAATCTCTTGCCTTAAACATTATTTTATGCTAGTATTCAACCATATATATAAACAATAGGAGTTTTTCATGCATAGTTATCGTGTTGTATGCACTTACAATCCTCAAAAAAGTCAATCCAAAACAACCGTCGATTTCACCATTGCAGATGAGGATAAAGCTAAGCTAACTCACTATCAATTATTCAGGCTTCGCAAATTTGATGATCAGCAAACTGAATGGTTATTACCGCCTATTTTATTACATGAACAAACTGGTGGAATATCTATAGTTTTTGATAAACCTGAAACTGCAACCGATGAACAAATCAAAAAACTTGCAGAAATTACCCCGTTGATAAAGTGTGAATTTAATAAATTCAAACACTACAATCAAGAAAGCACTCTAGAAATAACAGATCGTAACATTGCCTACGTTTACGATGATATTGATCCTTATCAATCACCGACCAATCAACAAGAAGCTGATTTATTTGAAAGAATAAAAAGGTCTAAAAGAATCAATCAACAACTGGGAGCTAAGTCTAAAAGACATAATCCCCTTCTCAAATATTATACGCCAGAGCCTTAAACGCTACCCAAACAAATATCCACCATGCGCAACATCTAAAGCTGGTAGGTCTGTCAACTTAATGCAGACAAGTTCTTTTTCTGCATTAAGGTTTTCAACTGCAAAATCCGTCAAAACATCAACCACTTGTTGACGATCTCTAAAACCAATTGATGCAATTTCTATCCAAGCACCAATTTTTTGCTTACTACCTGCAAACGCTAAATCTGAGCTATATTTAATTTCTGCACAAACATAACCAACAGGTTTCCCCAACGCATCAGCAACCACATTAGCAGCTTTTTCAACTAATTTATTATCATTACTAAACCCATTAGTTTTTATTGTCAAAAATGGCATACCAAACTCTCCTCTTATTATTAAAAAAGGCACTCTTAAAAAAGAATGCCTTTTAACTATTTATTACTCGTTATCTTCAGCGATGACTTCTGGTTCTTCGACTATTGCCTCAGTTTCATCAAATTCAGGTATATTTTCACCTAAAATTTCTTCACCTTCAGCTGTCTCCAATTCTTCTTCATCATCGTCATCTGCTTCCAACTTAGTTACCGAAACAACTTTTTCATCATCGGCTGTTCTAAAGAGTATAACCCCTTGTGTTTTTCTTCCTGCAATACGAATATCTTCAACAGGCATTCTAATAAGTTTGCCAGCATCTGTAACCATCATAATCTGATTATCATCTTCTATTGGGAATGAACTTACAATCTCTTTATTACGAGCTGACATTTCCATATTAGCAATACCTTGACCGCCACGTCCAGTTACACGATATTCATAAGAAGATGAACGCTTACCATAGCCAGTCGTTGTAACAGAGAGAATAAATTGTTCTTTTTCTTTCATTTCAGCAAATTTATCTTCTGTTAAAACAGTCATTTCAACACCAGTATCCGCTATTGTTACTTCACAATCACCGCCTTTTTCAGCCTGAATACGTTTCATCGCAGACGAAATCTTCAAGTATTCTTCTCGCTCTTCTGAAGTTGCCTCACTATGTTTCAAAATCGACATAGAAACAACTTCATCGCCATCTCCAAGTTTAATTCCTCTAACACCCGTTGAATTTCGACCAACAAATACCCTAACCTCTGTAACAGAGAAACGAATACATTTACCGCTTTTTGCTGCAAGTAATACATCTTCGTCTTCATTACAAATTCTAACGTTAATAAGTTTGTCACCTTCATCTAACTTCATGGCAATCTTACCATTAGATTGAACATTAACAAAATCCATCAACGAATTACGACGAACATTACCAGATGCTGTTGCAAACATAATTGACAAATCTTTACATTCTGCCTCATTTTCTGGCAACTTCATAATAGTAGTTATTGTTTCTCCTGCATCTAGAGGTAGCAAATTAATAAATGGTTTTCCTTTTGAGGTTGGTGAGCCTAATGGTAATTTATAAACCTTCATCTTATATACCAACCCTTTTGATGAGAAGAATAATACTGGAGTATGAGTACTTGCCACAAATAAACGAGTAACAAAATCCTCTTCTTTTGTAGCCATACCAGATTTACCTTTACCGCCTCGTTTTTGCGCCTTATAAGCATTCAAAGGAACACGTTTGATATATCCAGCATCAGTAACAGTAACAACCATTTCCTCACGCTGAATTAATGATTCAATATCAGTATCATATTCAATATCTTCTATCTTGGTACGACGTGGATTAGCATATTCATCTTTAATCTCAACTAATTCATCACGCATAATGCCATACAATTTTTCACGAGAACTCAAAATAGACAAACACTCTTTGATCTCATCTCCTAACGAAACCAATTCCTCATGAATCTTATCACGCTCTAATCCTGTCAATCTCTGCAATTTCAAATCCAAAATTGCACGAGCCTGCGCCTCAGATAGTTTATATGTACCATCTTCCACTTTTCTATCTGGCTCATCAATCAACTTAACTAAAGCTTCCACATCACCTGCTGGCCAAGCCTTTGCCAACAAAGCATCTTTAGCCTCTTGAGGATTTGGAGCTGTTCTAATAAGCTCAATCACAGGATCAATATTTTCAACAGCAATAGCCAAACCGACCAAAGTATGAGCTCTATCACGCGCTTTATTCAATTCAAAAATAGTACGTCTTCTAATAACCTCTTCTCTGAACTCAACAAAAGCTTTTACAATATCTTTCAGTGTCAACATAACAGGTCGACCATTATAAATGGCAAGCATATTCATACCAAAACTGGTCTGCAAAGGTGTGTATTTATAAAGCTGATTCAATACAACATCAGCCTGAAAATCACGTTTAATTTCAATAACGACACGCACACCATGACGATCAGATTCATCCCTAATTTCAGAAATTCCTTCAACTTTCTTTTCTTTAATAAGTTCGGCAATTCTCTGGATCATTGCTGCTTTGTTCACTTGATACGGTATCTCATGAACAATAATAGCTTCTTTATCTTTGTGCAATTCCTCAATAGTACATTTAGCTCGCATCATAACCGAACCGCGACCTGTCAAATAAGCCGACTTTGCACCAGAATACCCCAAAATCAAACCACCAGTCGGAAAATCAGGCCCTGGAACTATTTTTATCAAATCTTCAATTGAAATATCAGGATTATCAATATACGCACAACAAGCATCACAGACTTCCCCCAAATTATGTGGAGGAATATTGGTTGCCATACCAACAGCAATACCATTTGTACCATTAACCAAAAGGTTTGGATATCTAGCAGGCAAAACTGTAGGCTCTTGCAAACTTTCATCATAGTTTGGCATAAAATCGACTGTATCTTTATCAATATCATCAATCAATGCGTGAGCAACTTTTGCCAATCTGGCTTCGGTATAACGCATAGCTGCCGCACTATCACCATCCATCGACCCGAAGTTACCTTGTCCATCAATCAAAGGCACTCGCATTGAAAATGGTTGTGCTAACCTAACCATTGCATCATAAACTGAACTATCACCATGGGGGTGATACTTACCTAAAACATCACCGACAATACGAGCCGACTTTCTAAAAGGCCTATTATAATCATAACCATTTTCATAAGCCGAATATATAATACGTCTATGCACTGGCTTCAAACCATCACGCACATCTGGTAAAGCACGCGAAACAATAACACTCATCGCATAATCAAGATACGAGCGACGCATTTCTTCCGAAATTTCTACAGGCATAATATCCTGCTTATTTTCAATCAAATTATCTTCTTCCACTTTTCAAATATCCTTTATAAAAAGCCACATTAAAAACTGTTCAAATCATATCAATTTTCTTATATTTCAACCACTTTTTTTTGTTATTTATACCCATAAAAAAAGGCACTTTTCGCTCTACAGTCAAAAAAAGCGCCTTAAAATTGATTTTATATCACAAAAGTTAACAATCTCGATAAACTGGCAAATCTTTATACAACCCCATTTTTAATACTACCTAAAATTGTTTATAAAAAAGTCACTCTGAACGAAAAGTTTCCCTTTCATATATCATCATCTAAGCGAATGCTAGTAAGCTCCCTAATAATATCATCGCTCCGAGGAGAGACGACGAGGATTAACGACCTTCAAAATTCAACATAATATCACACCACAAACGAGTGTAACGAGTGAGTTTAGGTGTCTCCCTTATTTTTTTAAACAAGGAGGCACCTTAACCAAAAATCTCTAACGCTTATTAATCATTATTCTCCCCTCATACTTGTAATAATTTTTTTAAAATAGTTAAATAGACAAAAGTTTAAAAAGCTAAACCACACCGAACGTAGTAGTAGCCGTAAGTCTTATCGTTGAAGAGCATGAAGCCACTGCTCACGTTGAGGGGCCACGCGCCAAGGGAGCTGTACTCGGTGGAAGACCAGTAGTAGCTGTTAGTAAATGTACTTCCACCAGCGTTAGTGAGGGCGGTATCTATGGTAGCTTTGTTATCATATATAGCTTTTAATTCTTTTAAGTTTGGCAAAAACCATGAACCTTCTGTTTGCCCTCCTTCGGTTAAATTATAACAATATCCAGGAGCATAGCTACTAG
>SUUZ01000008.1 GCA_015062235.1 Alphaproteobacteria bacterium
TTTTCAAAAGAGTAGGAAAATTGGATAAAATCCTTGTATTATCTCATTTTTTCCTTGCATTATTATTTTTGTTGGATTATGAATTTTGCTATGTGAAATAAACGGTGGTTTTTGGATAGCGTTTATTGTGTTTGTTTTTTCTATTGAAATACTTATCTTTTTAATAAAAAACATAAAAAAATAAGCCAGATTTTTATATTCTGGCTTATTTTTTGTTAATTAGGATGATTAAAGGTTAACGATATCTATAATATGGAAGTTTTCATCATAGATATATCTTCTATTGACGCATTTTCCTGCCAAAATCTCTGGTAGAAAATCACGATCAGCTTCTCGCATTTCTTGATATGGGATATTGTCAGCATCTTGCCAAAAAGCGTCAACCTCAGCTTCATTTTCTTTAATAGTACCAGAAAACTCTGTACTTTTGAAGACGTGAACATAAAAATTCTTACTAGGAAATTCAATATATCCAACTTTAACAGGATTTTTTATTGTAATTCCTGTTTCTTCAAAGGTTTCTCTAATTACACAATCCTCTATTGTTTCATCTGCCTCTTTTTTGCCTCCAGGAAAATTAATACAACCATTATTAATCCCTCTGTGATGACGAATCATTAGAAATTTGTGGTTTTTAACATCTTCAACAATTGATAACGAAGCTTCTTTTCTCATTTTTTTCTCATTTGTATTCATATTATTTGTAATTTATTTAAAGAAATTATTTGTTAGTAATTTGTAATTTGAAAAGCATTATAGGTCTTTAAAAGAAAATTTGCAACATTTCTATTTTGCAACAATAAGTGTTTGTTCTTGTGTTGACAAAATTATGAAAATGAAATATTTCTGAACCCCTAGTATGTATTATGAATTCACTAAAAATATAAAAAAATAAATAAAAGCTTATGATAAGAAAGAATTTTCTTTTCAAAGTCGCTATATGTTACGACTTTGATGGCACGTTGGCCTATGGCAACATGCAAGAGTATGATTTTATGTCTAACCTAAAAATTGAAGCATCTGAATTTTGGAATAAGTCAGATACTTTAGCAGCAGAGCAAAAAGCTGATAGCAACTTGGCTTACATGTGGACAATGTTGGAGGAAGCCAAAAAATTTGGAACAACAAGGGAAGATTTTTTGGCTTGTGGCAAAAATATCCGAATGTTTAAAGGAGTTGATACGTGGTTTGAGCGCATCAATAAATATGCGGCTAAATTAGGTATTGAGGTAGAGCACTATTTGCTGTCTTCTGGATTGCAAGAAATTGTCGAGGGTATGCCTATATATTCTAACTTTAGAAAGGTATATGCTAATCGATTTATGTATGATGCAAATGGTGTTGCCTTTTGGCCTGCTCAGGTTGTTAATTATACAACAAAAACTCAGTATTTGTTTCGTATAAGCAAAGGGTGTTTGGACGAGAGTGACAAGACCGTTAATGACCGTACTAGCCCTGAAAATAGAGCTATTCCATTTGCAAATATGCTTTATGTAGGAGATGGTTTGACTGATGTACCTTGTATGGCAACTCTGAAAAAATTTGGAGGATATGCTGCAGCTGTTTATACACCTCGAAAAAAAGGTAATAAAATGCTGGCCAACAAGCTTTTGGAAGACGGAAGAGTAGATATTATTGCTCCCGCAGATTATTCTGATGGCAGCCGTATGGATAAGTTTGTTAAGTCTATGCTGAACAAACTTAAGGCTGAATATGAGTTGAAAAACGTTTAGAACTCATACTTATTTTAAGAAAACTCCCAACTATTTAGGTTGGGAGTTTTCTTGTTTGATAACTGCTATTGTATTAGTATATAGACAAAAATATTAAAAACTGTTCTTGACAATTCAAGTGTTTTTTACTACTTTGTGCCTACAAATTTTATTATTAATTAAAAGCGATGAGTCGATGCTTGTTATAACTGACAGTTAAAATTATGTGTAATAGTATTATTAAATACCAACTACAGATGTTGGCGCAACCTAATGCTAAAGAACTTTTGTTAAATTATACCAATAAAGGTAATTGCCTTTGTGATGTGGTACAATTGAAGATGTTTAAGCTTTCGAATGCCAAGAAATTGGTGAGAGTTTATATTCAAAGTAACCAGCTTTGTGATAAAGCTCAGTTGGAGTTATTTTGTCTTCCAAATGCACAGGAGCTTATAAGAACATATATTCAACGATATCCTTTTTGTGATAAGGCGCAGTTGAAATTGTTTAAGCGTCAAGATGCCAACGTTTTAGTAGGTGATTATATTCGATATCGAAAGATTTGCGAAAAGGCTCAATTGGAATTGTTATGTCTTCCAAATGCGCAAGAATTTGTAGAAATATATGCTCAAAAATACTTTTTTTGTGATGAAGCTCAATTAAAAATGTTTGAACTTCCAAATGCTGAAAAGTTGATAATGGCTTATATTGAGCATAAAAGTTTTTGTGATAAAGCTCAGTTGAGGTTGTTTTGTCAATCACCTGAGCTTATAGAGGCATATATTCAAAGACATCCTTTTTGTGACAAGGCGCAGTTGAAATTGTTTGAATATCCAGATGGTAAAGATTTTATAAAATTGTATGTTCAAAAACATTTTCTTTCTTGTGAAGCTGAAATGAAGCTTATCAGTTGTGGAGAGAAAGCAAAAGATATAGTAAAAATATATGCTCAAAGCTTTTGTCTTCGTAATGCAGCTGAAATAAGAATGTTAGAATCACCAAGTGCTGAGACGCTTTTGAAGTCATACATTAAATATCGAAATCTTTGTGATGAAGCTCAGTTAAAAATGTTTGAACTTCCAAATGCTAAAAAGATTGTTAGTTTATACATTCGAAAACACCTTCTTTGTCGTGAAGCTGAGTTGAAAATGTTCGACTTACTAAATGCTCCAAGGCTTGTCGCTATCTATATAAAGAATTATCCTCTGTGTAATGAAGCAGAAATGAAGATGCTAGAACTGCCAAATGCTAAATCGCTAGTGGCAGAGTATGTTAAACGTTTTAAGCTTTGTAATAAGGCTCGAGAAAAGTGGAACAAAATTATAAAATGAGTTAGTTAGTATTTATAATTTGACACAAAGAAACTTCCAAATATTGCATTCGCAATTTTGGGAGTTTTTTTATAGACAAAAATATTAAAAACTGTTCTTGACAATTCAAGTGTTTTTTACTACTTTGTGCCTACAAATTTTATTATTAATTAAAAGCGAGGAGTCGATGCTTGTTATAACCGACAGTTAAAATTATGTGTAGTAGTATTATTAAACAACAACTACAGATGTTAGCACAGCCTAATGCTCAACAACTTTTGCTAGATTACATAAAAGAAGGAAATTGCTTATGTGATGAAGCTCAATTAAAAATGTTTGAATTTCCAAATGCACAGGAGCTTGTGTGTACATATGTTCGATGTCGCCCTCTGTGTAATGAAGCAGAAAAATTACTTCTTTACCTTCCCGATGCAGAAGAACTGATAAAGTATTATACTCAGAGATATTCCTTCTGCAGAACAGTACAATTGGAGTTGTTTTGTCTTCCAAATGCCTTGGATTTGATAGAGTTTCATATTAAACATCATGTCCTTTGCGATGAAGCTGAGATAAAAATGCTAGATTTGCAGGATGTTAATGTTTTGAGAATGTATTTCAAAAACTATCCACTGTGTGCGGGAACACAAATGGAGATGCTGAAGCTTGGTAATGCTTTCAGCCTTGTGAAGATGTATATTAGACATCATTATCTTTGCAGAGAGGCTGAGATTGCAATGCTAGATTTGCCAAACGCACAGAAGCTTGTAAAGATGTATAAACGTCGTTACTTGATGTGCGAAGAGGCAAAAGAAAAGCTTAAAAAAATCAAAAAAACAAAGAGATTTTGTTTTTAAATTGGAATACCACCTGCTTATGCTGGTGGTATTTTATTTGGGATAATCTATTGAATTGTGATAAAATTGCATTTTTTCTTTAAAAATTTTATTATATTGCTAGAATGCCTTCAATAAATTGAAGTAGCTCATTAATTGCTATGATTTTGCTTGTGGTACGACAATAAAAAAGGATAAAAATATGGCTGATAATGAAAAAAAAGGTTTTGCAAATAAATTGTTTGGATTGATTTTAAGAAACCCTTTTAATGTCGTTTGCATTTTGGTAATAGCCTATTGTTCATTGCAGGCTTTTGTTCTTGATAATAATATTTTTATGCATAAAGCTATTATGACAGGTACTTGTCTGTTATGGTTGCTTCTATTTATAGCTGAACACCTATTTAAACTTGTTTTATTAATTATAGCAATTGCGTGCATTTTTGCAGGATATTTGTATTGGACAGGTAAAGATAAACGCCTTTGTGAAGAAAATGGTGGTTATTGGAACGCAAAAATTGAAAAATGTGAAGAAAAACAACCTTGGTGGCAAAATTTAGTTGATATTTTTAAACAGTAAAATCAATGGGATAAATGTGGTTTTGGATAACTTTTTAAAAAATAGTTTCTTTTTTTCATTTTTCTGCTATAGCTAGAGTTAATTGTTGTAACAACGATGTAGTTGCTTATGAAATATAAGAAAATAAAATTGAAGCGTAAGTATTCGCCTCATTATACTGAAAAGAAACCATTTTTTTCTGAAAAAGAGATTATTTTCAGAAACGCTGGCAAAGCAATGGTCTTGAAGATTTCCTCCAAAGTTCAGCTATTTACAATTGCTATGTTTTGTATGATTGCTGTTTGGAGTGTTTATTCGTATCATATGTATAATAAATCTGGTGCAATAATTTCAGATAAAGATCAAGAACTTATTGAAACTAGAGATGCTTATGTTGAGCTAATGAGCGATTTTGTTGCTATCCAGAAAAATATTGATAGTGTTTTGACGTCAATGAAAGATAACAAAGGTAAAAATATTGATCTTTATAAACGTCAAGCAATGGTGGTAGAAGATAAAATAAAACAAATTACCGAAGAAAAAGATTGGGCTGATAGTAAAAAAATAAATGATAAAGCTGAGCTTAATGAAATTATGTTGCAGCGTGATTTGGCTGCTGCTGAAAGAGATGCTCTAAAAGAACAACTCAAAGAATTGGAAGTTGCTGTACAAAATATTAAAAAAGCTGAATTAGAAGTATTTGCCAAGGTAGAGTCCATTGCTTCGAAAGAAATTAATAAAATTAAAAGCGCATTTAGTAAAGTGAATGGAGCATTAAAGCAACAAGGTCTTTATTTTAATCCTTTAGCAAACTCTAAAAAAAGAGATTCGAAGGGAGGAGCCTTTGTTCCTGCTGCGGCAATTGAGTTGCAAGATGATAAAATTATAAAAAAAATAAGTAATATTTATAAATCAGTTGATGACCTAGAATATTATCGTGAAGTTTCACAATATGTTCCTTTAGGCAAGCCTGTTTGGAGCTATTGGGTAAGTTCAAAATTTGGATATCGTAGTGATCCATTTAATAAACGTCGAGCAGGACATAAAGGAATTGATTTAGCATCTAGAACAGGCAATAAAATTAAGGTTCCTGCTAGAGGTCGGGTAGTTAGAACTCGTATATCTAACAAAGGATATGGTAATTTAGTTGATATTGATCATGGTAATGGCTTTAAAACTAGATATGCTCATTTACATAAAATTTATGTTAAAGAGGGAGACTATTTAGAAGTAGATGATGCTATTGGCGAAGTTGGAAATACAGGGCGTTCAACAGGACCTCATTTGCATTATGAGATTTTGTATCAAAATCATCCTGTAGATCCGTTGCCATTTATGCAAGCAAAGATATCTTAGTCAAATTTATAAAAAGGTAAAATGTTATGAAAAAACTTAAAAGATTGATTTATTTAAAATTAGCCCGCCGTTTGAGCAAAAGTACAACAGGAGCTCCTGTTCCCAGTATTGTTAGTGAAAATACTAAGGTTAAAGGCGATATCTTGAGTGACGGAATTATCCATGTTGATGGTGCTGTTGAGGGAGACATTTCCTGTGATGAATTAATAATTGGTGTGAAAGGTAGTGTTTCTGGTTCGGTTACAGCAAATAGTTTGCAACTTTATGGAGCATTAAAAGGTAAGGCTTTGGTTGATAATTTATTTATTGCAAAGTCAGCTAAATTGATTGGAGATGCGGCGCATAATACTATTGCGATTGAACCTGGTGCTTATATTGATGGACATTGTATCAGACAAGGGGGACCTATTCCCGCTGAGGCTCCAAAACCTGATTTGATGTTGGTAGACAAAAGTCGTAAAAATAAAACAGCGTAGTTTTTATATTTGAAAAACAAGCTCTGTAAAATATTACAGAGCTTGTTTTTTGGCATAATAATTGCATATACATCGTTAGGTTAATTTAAAATATGAGGCTAAAATGACACTCGCAAGCTTTATTCCTTCAGTTACAGGCTTAAATGCTATGAGCACAGCTCAGCAAAGCGTAGCGGAAAATATTGCCAATATGAACACTACAGGTTATAAGCAAAACCAAACTTTGTTCTATACATTGCTTGGTTCGTCTGGTTTAGGGGTCGGATCACAGAGTGGTTTACATTCTTCGCGTGCATCAATTACTGGCGTTGGGGCTTATAACCGTACTAATATTGATGCTGAGGGGCTAGTAAAAGCAACAGGCAATACTCTTGATGTAGCAATAAGCGGTAATAGCAATGCCTTTTTTAAACTTGATGATGGATACGGCAATGTTTATTATTCGCGTGCGGGTGATTTTAAGCGCTCAGCTCAAGAAGGAAAGGCATATCTAGTATCTTCAGGCGGCTTGTATGTTCAAGGTTTTACAGCTATTGATGGAAAAGATGAATTTAGTAATGTACCATCTGATATAATTATTGATGCTCCCAATGTAGTTCCACAAAAAGAAACTACTGAAGCTTCTATTATTGCAAATGTACCAGCCAATGATATCGACAGTAGCATATATAATATTCACGTTTATTCGCAAAATTATGACGGATCTAATCTTAGCCTCGTATTTAAAAAAATTGAAGGATTGGAGAACTGTTGGAATTTATCCTTTGACCTAGAAGATGGAAAAGCTTCTAGCGCTGTTACAGAAGTTATTTTTAATACAGATGGAACTATTAAAACTCCTGAAAATTTAGATGTAGCAATTGCTTGGGATGATGGAAGTTCTAGTAATGTGAATATTGATATATCTAAAATGACTCAGTATGGCGAAAGTTCAGTTGTCACTAATATTCAACAAAATGGTTTTCCTTCGGGGAATTTAATTGCTATAAGATTTGACGATAATGGTATTCTACGAGCCCAATATAGTAATGATAGTGAAGTAACAATTGCTAAACTTGCAATATCAGGTTTTACTGCACCAGAAAACCTTACTCCGTTTAATACAACCCTGTTTGAAGCTAATGGTGAGGTGGGTAATGAATATTATGTTGATACCTCAGAATTAATTTCAACAGAATCTTTAGAAAGTTCAACAGTTAATCTTGAGGAAGAATTTTCACGAATGATTGTAGTTCAACGTGCTTATAGTCTTAATGCTCAAAGCTTAACTGTTAATGATGAAATGTTGTCTTTGTTAATTGATTTAAAGAGCTGATATATGAAACTTTTTATTAAGTTGTTTTGGATGGTTTGGAATTTTTGGTTTACCTTGCCTGATAAGATTAGATTTTTATTAGTAGGCGGTTTTAATGCTACAGTACAATATGCCTTGTTTGCCTTATTTCTATGGATATCTGGAGTAGAACATTATCAAATAGCGCTTATTTTGTCGTGGATAATATCTTCGGTTTCATCTTTTGTAACACAAAAAGTTTTTGTTTTTTGTACCAAAGGAAAACTAAAGGATTGGATTAAAGAATATAGCAAATGTTGTGGTGTTTGGTTGGTGGCTTATTTTATTAATGCTGGTGTATTAGATATTTTGGTAAAATTTGGTAGCTTAAATCCTTATTATGCTCAAATAATAGCTATAGTATGCACAACTGTTTCTAGCTACATTTTGTTCAAATATTTTGCTTTTAAGAAATAGTTCTAATATGACAGCAAATAACTACTTTTAATGTTTTTTTACATAAAATTTTATTTTGCAAAAACGATAAACTATTCCATATTCTTTATATCTCTTTTCAAAAATAAAATTTTTAATATGGTTTATAATTTTTTGCCAAAATGAAATTTTTAATGGTTTGATGTTGTTAAGTTTAAGACTTTTTTCGATTAAATTATAATCATATTTTGAATATTTGTTAATAAATAAAGGAGCTAACAAATTAAAATGGTTAACATTAAAACCAAAAGCTTGTTTTTTTATAAAAGGCATTCCTAGTAAAAATAGAATAAAAAAATCATCATCATAACAACGAACTTTATTGGGACGAAAATGATGAAAAATTCGGATTGATAAAGGTATTGTTCTTATATTACTTTTGATAAATTTTTTGTGTTGTTTTATTTGTTGTCTTAAATTCTTGGAAGAAAAGACACAATCCCATTTTAAGCCTTTCTCAGTAATCATATCCGAAAGCCCTATTTCATAAAGTCGTACTATATCATTTTTATCTATTTCCTCACCTATTGAAGTTATAAAATTTTTAAACCAACTGCTTAGGAATATATCTTGTTTTAAGATAATAAAAAAGCTCATCATAAATTTGTTGCCACATATAGACCATGCTGATACTTGGGAATCTTGCATTTTAGCAAAAATTGTATCTAGTGAAAATAGGGGGCCAAAACAAGAATCATTTACTAGCAAAATCTCATCATATTTTTTTAAGTTGTCAATTTTAGAAAACAAAATTCCCCAAGATCCAAAGTCATATTTTTTATGTCTTTGTGCTATCGTATATTTGGTGTATGGAGTAATTTTTTGTAATTCTATTTGAGATAGTTCGCAATCTGCACAATAATAGATATCGGCGTATTTAGATAGTTCTTTAATATAATATACAACATAATCTTCAATAACACTTTTTGAGCTATATCCTGCAAATAGGCACAAACGCTTTACCATGTTTTATCTTCCTTTTAAACAAACACAAAAAAAGTCGCTTGATGAGGGCGACTGGAAGTTGAAAGCATTTGCAAGAAATGTGCAGTGTATTTGGTATTATATATACATATATACCTTATTAGCTGCCTTCCAGTCGATAGACTAAAAGGCAGTTTTTACGTTCATCAAAGGAACAACTTGCAAGAGGCTTTCAAACCTCACATTGGTTATCATCCAATGCGAAATTGATGCTATCTGAAATGCTAGCAAAAGTCAATAAACAACCTAATTGCTTTTTTATAAATAGGTTGGATAGAGTGATTACTTCAATAGATTCGGTAATGACATTTTTTACTTGAAATATATGTATATATGTGTTAGTTGTGCCAAATATTTAAATTTTTATGTATGAATGATGTTTAACTTAATAAAAATTATAATTATGGAAAATTACATTGTATCACGAGCAATTTTAGTTGTCTTTACAGCTATTCATCTTTTTGTTCTTTATGTTGGAGCGAGTGGACTTATTACCTGTCACATTAACAAATTACGACTTCGAGCTTTTTTTATTACAGAGCTTGTCTTGTTTACAGGTTTTATCGTATATGACTGTATTGCTTATCCACCTGTAGCTGGTTGGCTTGCTGCAATTTTTGCCTATTTGTTTATTTATTCGGTAATTATTGCGACATGGCTTTTGTTCTCAATTCATGCAATCTTAGAAAAAGATGTTTACTATGATATGAAAACAGAAGAAATAATTAGTATACGAGGTGATGATTATATTAAAGGTTTTGTTGTTGTCGACAATGATTTTGAAGCTGATGTTGTCTTACCTTGGAAAGAATACGAAGCTTTGCCCGCCAATCCTCCTGAAATTTTAAAGGTAAAATTTAAAGAGGTGCTTTATGGATTTGCAATAGTTGTTGTTACTACTGCCTAGTGTCAAAACCGCTGTATCTATCAAAGAAACAGCGGTTTTGTTTTACCTAACATTATCCAGTTATCATAGCTGTAAAAGTCGCCTCAGAACATATAGTATCACCAAGGTATGCTTTACCTTCAAAAACAAAAACCTTGCCACGTTCTTTAATCTTTCTAACATGCATTTTTAGCATGGTATCTGGAACAACTGGTTTGCGAAATTTTACACCATCAACAGACATAAAGAATACACCCTTTTTATCATTTTTATAGTTAGGCATATTTTCTATAACAACACAACCTGCAACCTGAGCCATCGCTTCAATTTGCAATACTCCTGGCATAATAGGATTGTTTGGAAAATGACCACGGAAAAAGTCTTGAGCCATTGTAATGCTTTTGTAACCAACACCTTCAACACCATCTTCTAAAATCTCTAATTTTTCAACAAACAAAAATGGATCTCGATGAGGGAGCATTTCTTTTATTTCATCTTCATTATATGTTTTTACCATTATGTTTTCCTTTATTTTTTACACATTTTTTGAATTGTAGCGGTTTGTTTCATAAAGTCGCGAAAACCTATTGCTGGTATTCCCATGACTGCTGTTCCAGCTTCAACATCACGCATAACACCAGATTTAGCACCAATCTGAGCTTGAGAACCGATATTTAAATGATCTGCAAAACCTGCTTGCCCACCAACAACTACATAATCACCAAAATTACAACTTCCAGCTATACCTGTTAAAGCAACCAAAATACAGCCTCGACCTAAAACATCGTTGTGAGCAACTTGAACCAAGTTGTCAATACGACAGCCATCGCCTATAATTGTATCATCAAGAGCTCCTCTGTCGATACAGCTGTTTGCTCCGATTTCAACATCATTACCAATAATTACTCGACCAAGTTGTGGTATACGTTTGTGTTGTCCTTGAACTGTTTGAAAACCAAAACCATCCCAGCCAATACGTGCACCACCATAGATATAAACATTATTACCAATGATTGAGTGCATAATATTAGCACAAGAACCTATTCTACAATCATTACCAAGTTTGCAACCGTCAGCAATTACACAGTTTGGTTCTAAATAGCAATTGTCACCAATTTCTACATTTTCACCAATAACTACATAATCACCTATATAGCAATTTTGGCCAATTTTAGCTGTTTTTGCAATTTTAGCTGTTTCGCATATTTTAGCTTCTGATAAAATTTCGCTATACATAGCATAGTTTAATTTAACAAAGCTATCATGAGGATTATCGCTAAGCAAAACAATAACATTTTGTGGTATCAAGCTGGCAAAGTCTTTTGATGTTACACAAGCAGTTGTCTTAATGTTGGTGGCTGCGTCTTTTTTCTTTTTATCAAAGAAAAAAGATATTTCACCCTCGCCTCCTTTGAAAATGCTAGCAATATCATTAATCATAATATCAGACTTTGTTTCATCAACCAAAGAAGCATTACAGATTTCAGCAATCTGCTTTAATGAAAAAGGTCCATTATTTTTGTAAAAACGAGGATCAACCATTTGTTATCTCCTTATAGTCTAGTACCAAAGTTCAAACGGAATACTTCTGTTTCGTCATAGTCTTCTTTAACAATTGGGAAACCAAAGTCAACATCTATCTGTCCCATTGGTGACAACCATTGGAATCCAAAACCAACCGAAACACGAGGTGTGTCTGAGTAATAAATATCGTCTGTATTTAAGTTGTCAGGCTTGCCAATCATACCAACATCAGTAAATACATGAGCAGAAATTCCTAGTTCATCAAGCCCAATTGGGAAACCAAATTCGGCACCTGAATACACCATCCAATTACCACCTAAAGCATCATTGGTGTATTTGTCACGGGCACCTATACCACCTGCTTCAAAACCACGCATTGTATAACCACCTAGGAAATAACGGTTAGCTAGACGTACTGTTTCGTCACCATAAGCTTCTATCATACCAGCATTAACAAATAGCTTTAAAGTATAGTAGTCAGCCATCGTATTGTACCAATATGCTTTACCATCAAATTTGACATATTTTTCATCACCACCAAGACCTGCAACATCTGTACCTGCAGATAAGAAATAGCCATCACGAGTAAACATTGCGCTATCACGTTTGTCATAAACAAATGTTGTTCCAATTGATGAGTTAGTATATTTGCCTTTTTCATCTTTAATATATTTAGAAGCATATTCGCCAACGCTAGTAATTTCATCTTGTTTTAAGGTATAGCGTAACTGTTGAGATAAATCATCAGTATAGTTCCAACCTGTACGTAAACGACCACCAGTTATTTTGCTGTCGTATGAACTTTCATCTTGATAGTCTTGACGAGAATGAAATAAGTCAACACCTGCACGCAAACGACGATTAAGGAAATATGGTTCTGTGAAGCTGACATCAAAATCTTGTGATTTTTGTGAAACCGCAACATCAAAACCTAAACGTTGACCAAGACCGCGGAAATTGTTTTCGGTAACACCTGTCCTAACCAAAGCACCATTTACTGTTGAATAACCAATACCAACATTAAAATAACCCGTAGATTTTTCTTTAACTTCAATATCTAAATCTGCCCGATTGTTATCTTTTGGATTGGTGTTGATTTCAACTTTTTCAAAGTAATCAAGATTTTCAACGTTACGACGAGAATCCTTAATTTTAGCCGCATTAAAAGCATCGCCCTCATTAATACGTAATTCTCGACGTATAACTTTGTCGTGAGTATTGGTGTTTCCTTTGATATTAATTCTATCTACAAAAAAGCGACTACCCTCTTTAATGCGGAACGAGACATTAGCATCGCCAGTTGCTGTATTTTTGCTAACATCTGGTACAACCTCAACAAAAGCATATCCTCTTTTACCTAACTCGTCAGTTAGAGCTGTTACAGTTTTATCTATAGCATCAGAGTTATATTTTTCATCAACCTCAACTTCTATAAATTTATTAAAATCTTCAGCATTAACATCAGCTATTTCAGAGACTATATCAACATTTCTGACTGTATATTTTTTGCCTTCATCGACAACAAAAGTTAAAGTGAAAGATTTTTTATCAGGACTTAATTCGGCAATACCTGAAACAACTCTAAAATCAGCATAGCCTTTCTTTAAATAAAAACGTCGTAATAACTCTTTGTCATAATTTGTTTTTTCGGCATCATAGTTTTCTGCTGATGAAAAAATACGATACCAACGGCTTTCTTTACTCATTAATACTTCTTGAAGTTCTTTAGCTGAGTAATGCTCATTACCAATAAAGTTTATTTTATCAATGACAGCTAGAGGACCTTCATTTATATTAAAAATTAAATCGACACGATTTTGATCACGACGAATAATTTCTGGGTTTACAACCGTTGCATATCGTCCACTCCGCTTGTAAACATCTAGAATACGGCGAACATCATCTTGAACTTTGGCTCGTGAATAAGTAGATCGTGGGGTTAATCTAATTTCACTTTCAAGCATGGTATCATCAACGTCTTCATTACCATCAAACAAAACCTCTGATATAACAGGATTTTCAGATACTTTTACAAACATTGTTCCATTGTTGACATTTATTGCAACATCTTCAAAAAGACCTGTTGCATATAGATTTTTTAGAGCATCATTTAATTGCTCATCATTAGTATTTTGACCTGATTTGATAT
The DNA here is from genome assembly GCA_015062235.1 of Alphaproteobacteria bacterium. GTDB lineage: Bacteria > Pseudomonadota > Alphaproteobacteria > RF32 > CAG-239 > CAZU01. The sequence continues at coordinate 13,558 of SUUZ01000008.1, forward strand.
TAACATAGGACTTTACAGTTTCTGCCTCAACACGCTCTAATCCTTCAACTTTAATATCTTTTACATAAACATCCGCAGCTAGTGTGCTAGTTGATGCTAAAAGACTAAATACATAAGTACCTAAACATATTTTTTTCATTTGTGTATCCCCACATAAGTACAAATTTTAAGAAAACCAACGATTAAACAAACGAGCAAAATCGTTATATGTTGCAAATAGCATTAAAGCTATGAGCAAAAGAAAACCAAACTTAAAGACATATTCTTTAGCTTGTTCGTTAATTTCACGACGAAGTAAAATTTCGATAATATAGATAACAACATGACCACCATCAAGCATTGGTATAGGAAATAAATTTATTAAGCCCAAATTGATTGATAGTAATGCCATGAATATTAAAAAGTCTAACCAAGAACTAGACTTACTGATATCTCCAGACATTTCAGCAATACGGACAATACCACCTAAATCATCTGTTCCACGGCGACCTGTAATCATTTGCCCAACACCACGCAACGTAACAACGCTAACATCCCATGTTTTGATGCTAGCCTCTTTTACAGCTTCGAAAAATGATAGTTTTACAGGATCAAACTCAACCTCTGTTACTGAAACAACACCAAGCATTGGTTTTTGCTCTTGCTTGAGCTCTTTATCAAGAGGAATAATTGCTAGAGTAACATCTAGTTTTATTTTTTGGTCACCGCGCATTAATTCTAGCGCCACAGTCCCTGATGTATTCATTTGAACTTCTTGATGAAACTCGTTAAATGTTTTTACTTCGCGACCATCGACACTCAAAATCTTATCTTGAGGCATAATACCTGCCTTTTGAGCTGGACTTCCTTCTATTACCGAACCAATTATTGGTGGAAAATCCATTTTACCAAAAGAAAGAAGCATAGCTGTAAAAACAACTATCGCAAATAAATAATTAAATGCAGGACCACCTATTACGATTGCTAATTTTTTGAAAGGATTTTGATAAGCAAACGCATATTTTTTTTCTTCTTCTGAAAGATTTGATGCCTCGTTAGAAGAAGATGCCGCATCTCCATCACCTAAAAATTTGCAATAACCTCCTAGTGGCACTGCAGATATTTTCCATAATGTTCCTGATGAATCACGCTTTCCCCACAGTTGTTTACCAAAACCAATTGAGAATTCAGCTACTTTAACACCACAAAGTTTGGCTATAATATAATGACCAAATTCGTGTACAAAAACTAATATCCCAAGAAGAACAAGAAATGGGACAACATAATGAATTATATTGATAAGCCAATCCATCAAAAACTCCTATCTAATGATATAAACCAAACTTAAAAGCATAACAAATGCAAAAGGTGCGGCGAAAATTAAACCATCTATACGATCAAAAATTCCACCATGTCCTGGTATTAGATTGCTAGAATCTTTAATTCCTAAACGACGTTTCATATAGGACTCTATTAAATCACCTATTTGTGCTATCACAGCCAAAATAGCAGCCATTATTACATAGTATCTAGATACTTCCCAAGATGCTGCTCCAAAGAACCAACATACAGCATAGCTTATGGCCATAGCTAAAAGCATACCACCAATTAAGCCTGCCCATGTTTTATTTGGTGAGATTTTAGGAGCTAGTTTGGGACCTTTGATAGTACAACCAAAGATATAACCACCGATATCGACACCCCAAACTAAAAACAAAAACCACAATACAATCTGAGCACCATAGGCACTATAGATAGCTGTTATAGCCCCAATACCTATTGAAATATAAGGAATTCCTAAAAGTAAAAATTTGCGATATATCTCGCCTTTGGATTTGAAAAAGGCTATGATAAAAGCTGTTACTATAACAAATGCATCAATAATTAGTGACTCTATTAAAATTACCGTAGCTGCGACAAACAGATAAGTTATAGCATAAAACAACTGACGAGAGGATGGAATCATATTAGCCCATTCCCATGACAATAACGCAGCACCTAACAATGCTAGCAAATAAATTGTTGGGTAACCAAAAACGACACATGCTACAACTATTGGTACTAGAACTAATGTAGTAGCTAACCGTTTTAAAAATGAATTTATCTTAGACTTTTCCATAGCGTCTCTCCCTTGAGTTGAAATCATTGATGATTTCTTTTAGTTCATTGACTGTAAAATCAGGCCATAATGTTTTGGTAAAAAATAATTCGCTGTAAGCTAATTGCCATAAAAGATAGTTGCTTATGCGCTGTTCACCACTAGTTCTGATGACGATATCGGGATCAGGAATACCTGAGGTGTATAGCATGTTAGAAAACATATTTTCATCTATATCATCTAAATGCAAATCACCTTTAGCAACTAATGATGAGGTACGCCGAACTGCTGACAAGATTTCAGCTCGTGAACCATAGCTTAGTGCGATACAAAAAGTAAACTTGTCGTTATTTAATGTCTCTTTTTCTAGATTGTTTATTTGCTCTATAATGTCTGGAGCTAACATATCTCTTTCACCAATAACCTTGATACGAGCTCCTCTATCTTTGATTTCTTTAAGTTCGCTTTTGAGATATTGACGCAGTAAGTTCATTAAATAATCTACTTCAGCCTTATCCCTTTTCCAATTTTCAGTAGAAAAAGCATAAACTGTCATACATTCAATGCCCATATCAGCAACTGCCTTAGCAATTTCTTGCAATGTCTCGGCACCCTTTTTATGACCTGCCGAACGAGGCAATCCTTGTTTTGATGCCCAACGTCCGTTTCCATCCATAATAATGGCGATATGTTTTAACTTTTTATCCACGTTTACTCGTCCTAAACCAAGATTATACTTGGAGAATATCCTTTTCTTTTTGAGCTAACATTTCGTCTATCTTTTTTGTTGCATCATCTGTTAGCTTTTGAATCTCGGTTTCGTATCTCTTTTCATCATCTTCTGATATAGCGTTATCCTTTTTTAGCTTTTTAATATCATCAAGAGCATCTCTGCGAATATTGCGAACAGCAACCTTAGAAGCCTCAGCATATTTGCCTGCAACCTTTGACAATTCGCGACGACGTTCTTCTGAAAGAGGTGGAATTGGAATACGAATTAACTGTCCATCTGAAGAAGGATTTAACCCCAAGTCAGACTCCATAATTGCTTTTTCAACAGATTTGGCCAGTCCTCTATCCCAAACACTTACAGATAATGTACGAGCATCTGGAACAGAAATTGTACCAACCTGCGCTAAAGGTGTCATAGAACCATAAGCCTCAACCATAATACCATCAAGAAGACTAATATGAGCTCGCCCTGCCCGCAACGAACCAAAATCATTTTTTAGAGATTCAATTGTTTTATCCATACGATTTTTTGTATCATTTTTAATTTCTGAAAAGTCTGCCATTGTTACCTCGTTATTTTCTGATAATTGTAAATTTTCCTTCGCCTTGCATAATGTTTTTAAGCGAATCTTCCTCATGCTGAGAAAATACAATAATTGGTATATTATTTTCTTTTGCCAATGAAACCGCCGTCAAATCCATAACCTTAAGCTGTTTTTGTATAACATCATCATACGATATCTCATCAAAACGTTGAGCATCTGGGTTGGTCTTTGGATCTTTTGAATAAACCCCGTCAACCTGAGTTGATTTTAGGACAACCTCGCACTGCATCTCAGATGCACGCAACACTGCACCTGTATCTGTTGTAAAATAAGGATTCCCTGTTCCTCCTGCAAAGATAACTACTCTTCCCTTTTCTAAATGACGAAGAGCTCGGCGATACATATAATTTTCGCAAGCTTGGGGAACGCTTAATCCAGACAGAACTCTGGTAGCAACATCATTATTTTCCAAAGCATTTTGCAAACACAAAGCATTCATCAATGTTGCAAGCATGCCTACTTGATCAGCTACTGTACGATTCATGCCCTTAGCCGCCTCTTTGGCACCACGAAAAATATTTCCGCCACCAACAACTATACAAACATCTACCCCTGATTTACGAATATCTTTAATTTGTAGAGCAAGAGATTGCAAAATATCTGGTGAAACACCAAAGCTTTTATCTCCCATAAGTCCTTCGCCCGAAAGTTTGAGCAAAACTCTTTTGTATATTGGTTTCATTATAAACTCTTATGCATAAAGTTGTTTTGTTTTATATTAATAAAAAGAATCGTTTTGTCATCAAAATTCTTCATTTGCTTAACAACCTATTGTAAAAAGGTTGCCAAAAAGTGAATCTTGGAGTAATTAATATTTGAGTCTTGATTTTTAATGCTTAGAGAGGGTTTATGTCTGATAATTTACTTTTTACTCTTTGGGGAATCGGCGGTTATTTGCTCGGTTCAATTCCATTTGGCTTAGTTTTGTGCTATTTAGCTGGTTATGGCGATATTAGAAAAATTGGTTCGGGAAATATTGGTGCAACTAACGTTTTGCGTACGGGTAATAAATGGCTTGCTTTGTTAACTGTTGTTTTGGATGCTTCTAAGGCTGGTATCGTTGCTTGGCTTGCTTTCAAATTTGTACCTGCAAAACCTATTATGTTTTTAGGTACTATAAGTCAGGCAAATATTTTTGCCTCTTTAATTGCTGGTTCAATGGCTATAATTGGTCATAATTTCCCTGTTTGGTTAAAATTTAAGGGCGGTAAGGGCGTTGCTTCAGCATTTGGTTTTATTTTGGCAACACAACCAATGATTGCTTTATCAGCTATTGGTGTTTGGTTGGTTATGGCTTTTACATTTAAATATTCTTCATTGTCAGCAATTACTGCGGCATTTGCGGTACCAATTATAACTTTCTTTTATTCTGCGCCAATATATACGGTATTTTTTACAGGATTGGCATTGCTTGTGTTGATTAGACATCATGCTAATATAAAACGATTGCTTAAAGGCGAAGAAAGTAAAATTAAATTGAAAAAAGAAAGATAAATAGTGGCTTCAAAAGAACAAATAATTGCTGCTTTGCGCCTAATTAATACCTATAAAATTGGCGCTAAGAAGTTTTATCAACTTGTTGAAAATTATGGTTCTGTAATAGCTGCTGTTGATTTTGTTTCGGCAAAAGGAAAATATAAACCTTGGTCAAATGAACAAGCTGAAATAGAGCTTAGAAAAGTTGAAGCCATTGATGCCAAAATAATTCTTTATAGTGATGACGAATATCCTGCAATTTTAAGAAATTATAACAATGCACCTCCCTTGCTTTATGTTAAAGGCAATATTACCGCTTTGAATTTTGATAGCTCTATAGCTATTGTTGGTGGAAGAGCTGCATCAATTAATGGGCGTAAAACAGCTGCGAAAATAGCTAAGGAACTTACTGAAGAAGGTGTTTGTATTGTTTCTGGAATGGCTAGAGGAATCGACGCATCGGCCCATAAAGGCGCTATGTTTGCTAAAAATGAGACAGGAAGTACTATAGCTGTTTTGGGTACGGGAATAGATATTGTTTACCCTCCAGAAAATAAGGATATATATGAACAAATTCAGCAAAATGGCTGTATTATATCTGAGTTTCCTATTGGTACAAAAGCTGTTGCATCACAATTTCCGCAAAGGAATCGTGTTGTTGCGGCATTGAGTGAAGCTATATTAGTGATTGAAGCTGGTATAAATTCTGGTTCTTTAATAACAGCTCAATTTGGCTCAGAAATGGGAAAAACTATATTTGCGGTACCAGGGACTCCTGGAGAATCGAGGTCACAGGGCGCAAATTATTTGATAAAAAAAGGAGCTGTTTTGGTGGAGATGTCTGCTGATATATTACCTTTTTTAAAAGGTAATAAAAAAGGAGAAAAAGTACAAAAAAAACAAGCTATACAAAAAGTTCTTGTTTTTGAAAATAATGATGTTAATTATAGCGAACAAGAAAACGAACAAAATATTAAGGATGATAGTTTAATTAGTTTTTTAACAGTTGATGGTGTTTCGGTTGATGAATTAATTAGGCTGACAGGTAAAGATACATCGACTATTGCTATGGAAATTTTAGAGCTTGAGTTAAGTGGAATTGTTGAACGAAGATCTGGAAACAAAGTAGCGTTAATTAATCAAGATTAATTTAAGGTGAAATAGATGAAATTAGTTATTGTGGAATCCCCTGCTAAAGCAAAAACAATTAATAAATATTTGGGCAAAGACTATCAGGTTTTAGCTAGTTTTGGACATATTAGAGATTTGCCTAGTAAAGATGGATCTGTTAAACCTGATGATGATTTCGCAATGACTTGGGAGTTAAGCACTGGTGGTAAAAAACGCCTTGCAGATATTGTAAAAGCTTTGAAAGATGCTGATACGTTAGTCCTTGCATCCGACCCTGATAGAGAGGGAGAAGCTATTGCTTGGCATATTTTAGAAGAATTAAAGAATAAAAAAGCTTTAAAAGGTAAAAATATTGAGCGTGTAGTATTTCATGAAATTACCAAGGCTGCTGTTACTGAGGCAATAAATAATCCTCGTAAGATTGATGATAATTTGGTTTCGGCCTATATGGGACGGCGTGCGCTTGACTATTTGGTTGGTTTTACATTGTCACCAGTATTATGGCGTAAGCTTCCTGGATCACGTTCGGCTGGGCGAGTTCAGTCTGTTGCTCTGCGGTTAATTTGCGAACGAGAAACAGAAATCGAAAAATTTAAACCAGAAGAATATTGGACAATTGATGCAGAATTATTGACTGCAAAAAAGGCTTTGATAAAGTCTCGTTTGATTGAGCTTGATGGGAAAAAATTAGAAAAATTTGATATCAACAGTGAAGAAAAAGCTAATGAGGCTAAAGCTAAAATAGAAGCACAAAATTTTGCTATTTTTAATATTGAACGTAAAAAAACAAATCGTTACCCTGCTCCACCTTTTACAACATCTACATTACAACAAGAGGCCGCTCGCAAGCTTCGTTTTTCAGCTAAGAAAACTATGCAAATTGCACAAAAGCTTTATGAAGAAGGTCTTATTACCTATATGCGTACTGATGCGGTTAATTTATCAGCTGAAGCTGTTAGCGCTTGTCGTGAAGCTATTGTAAAATATTTTGGTGATGCGTATTTACCAAAAGAACCTAAAGAATACAAAACAAAATCAAAAAATGCTCAGGAAGCACACGAAGCTATTCGTCCATCAGATGTTATGAACACACCAAAGAAAATGGAAGTAAAATTAGCTGCCGATGAGCATAAGCTTTATGAGCTTATTTGGAAGCGTACGGTTGCTTGCCAAATGAACCCTGCTGTTTTGGATAAGGTAGTTATTGATTCAAGATCAGAAGACATGCAAATTTTGCTTCGTGCTAATGGTCAAGTTATTGAGTTTGACGGTTTCTTAAGGTTGTACCAAGAATCAAAAGACGACTCAGATGATGATGATGAAAACAAAATTTTGCCAAATGTTGAACATGGTGAAAAAGTCGATAAAGGTGAAATTACAGCAGAACAGCACTTTACAGCTCCACCACCAAGATTTACTGAAGCAAGTCTTGTAAAAAAATTGGAAGAATTAGGAATTGGACGACCATCAACCTATGCAACTATTATTGCTGTGTTGCAAGAACGCAAGTATGTGCGTGTAGAAAAATTGCGCTTTATACCAGAAGATCGTGGTAGGATTGTAACTGTTTTCTTGGAAAATTATTTTAGAAAATATGTTGAATATGATTTTACAGCACAAATGGAAGAATTTTTGGATGATGTGTCTTCGGGACAGATGGAATGGAAAAAGCTTTTAGAAGGTTTTTGGGTAAAATTTGCTCATAATGTGGAAGCAGTTAAACCTTTGCAAGTTTCTGAAGTTATTGAAAAAGTAGACGAGGTTTTGGCGCATCACTTGTTCCCAGAAAAAAGTGATGGTAGCGATCCAAGAGTGTGCCCTGAGTGTGGTAGCGGAAAGTTGAGCATTAAACTTGGAAAATTTGGTGCATTTATTGGGTGTTCAAATTATCCTGAATGTAAATATACAAAGCCTTTGGTTGATACAACTGAGGAAGAAAATAATGATACAGCCAAAATTAAAGAAGTGGCTGATCAGGTTTTGGGACAAATGAATAATTTGAATATTTATTTGAAAAAAGGTCCTTATGGTTTTTATGTTCAGCTTGGTGAAGACCAAACTGCTACTACTGAAAAGCCGAAAAGAGCTTCTTTGCCAAATGGAATTACACCTGATGAGATAACCGTAGAACAAGCAACTAGATTGCTTAGTTTGCCTTTTGATTTGGGTGATGGAATTGAAGTTAATGCAGGAAAATTTGGGCCTTATTTGAAGGCTGGAGGAAAGTCTGTTAGCTTGCGCGGACAGGATAATATTTTTAATATAACACTTGAAAGAGCTAAGGAACTTTTGGCGGGAGCAAAAGAAAAACCACAAGGAAAAGCTTTGGGTATTCACCCAAAAAACAAACAAGAAATTGTTTTATTAATGGGGCGTTATGGACCATATATTAAGTGTGGTAAAAATAATTATGCTTTGCCTAAAGAGATTTCTGGGCATGAACCTAGCCTTGATGAAGCTATCAAGATTATAGATGCTAAGAAGTAAGTGTATATTTGATAGGCATTTGTTATTTTGAGAAAGTTAGAAATGTTTTAAAAGATGAAGGGGGAATATTCAAAAGAATATATCCCCCTTTGATTTTTATTTGCTTGCAAGCCAATAACGGAAGTGTATTTTAGAAAAATTTCCTTCAGTCTCCCATTTATTGCCATTTAGCTTGAAAACTCTTCGGCATATTTCATTGTTTATGCTTGAGTAAAACGATTTTTCAACGAGCTTGTGATTGAAAGAGTCTGTGGATAGATAGGTGCTGGTGACGATAAGTCTGTTGCCCCATTTATCTATTCTTTCGATTGTATCAACGTCGTACTCTTCTTTCCAAGACACCGTAACCACGCTGTGTTGATGTTTGAATAGTCTGACAAACCAGAAGTAGCCATCATGGTCATAGAAAGCTTTGTAAGAATTCTTGTAATTAGAATCTCTGCCCTCGACAACTAGATATTGATTTTCGCGTTGATACTTATGATTGTAAGCCAAATCGTTGATAACGATGTTTTCATCTTTGAAAGACACAGCTTTCTTAAAACTAAAAATTTTCATATGTATAAGTATTAGTAATATTTATTTTGATGGGGCGATAGTATCATATTTTGGGTAATGATACAAGATGTTTTTTTGGGGAATAAATAGACGCCGCTGGTTCAACCCAAGATTGAAAAACACAACCAGACAAGCAAAATAAGCACAACCGAAAGTAGAATTTTATTTACTTTTCGCAGAATATAGAATTGTAAAAATTATTTTATTCCAGCTTTATTCATTAGATCTTTTATTGTTTTAAAATTCTTAATTTCATCAAAATCCATTTGAATATTAAGACTGTCAGTAAACATAGATATTGTACACATAATAGCAAGAGAATCCCATTCAGGAAGATCTTCTAATATTATATCTTCATGTAAATTTGTATCTGTATTAATAGCTATTTTTAGCTCATTTAAGAATTCTTCTTTATTCATATTTTTTCTCCTTATAAGTAAATATTGTAGGTGCATATATTTTATCTAAATTTATGACAGCTGCACCATAAGCTAGTCCGACACCAAAACCAGAAAGTAATAATGTTTTTCTATTGTTTGTAACATCATCTGATAAATAATCATTTATAACGCTTGGTATTGAAGCTACCGCTAAATTTCCATATTTTGCCAGTGTGGACGTTGGAACTTTATTAAAATCTTTTTCGCCAATTCTTAGAGCAATATTTTGAATTATATTCTTATTCGCTTGGTGTAGCACAAAATAGTCAATTTCGTTTACGGTTAAATCGGCAAGACTAAGTGTATCGTATATATTTTGTGGAACAGTATTCATTGTAAAATCAAAAACATTTTTTCCATTCATTTGGAAATTATTGAGTGATTTTATATTTCCATATTCATCAATATTTTCCTTAGATGTCGCTTCAGAATAAGGAATTCTAGCACCTCCCGCAGGAATTATAATGTTTTTATAGTCTTTTCCTTTTGTACCAAGTATAAAATATGAATTATTTTCTGTTTCGCTTCTTTCAATTATAGTGGCGGCTGCACCATCTCCAAAAATTGGAGCACAAATTCTATCTTTTATATTAATAGTCTTGGTTTTTGTATCTCCAACCAAAAGTAAAACTCTTGTACATCCGTTTTCAATAAGAGAACATGCCATACACAAACCATAAACATATCCAGCACAACCATGGTTTATATCAAAAGACATACATGTTGTTGGTAAATCTAATTTACCTTGTAAAACACATGAAGTAGGAGGACATTTATAATCAGGATTATCTAAAACACATACAAGAGCATCTATTGAATTTTTATCAATATTCATACCCTCAATAATTCTGCTTGCTGCATACTCCATAAGATCGGCAGGAGTCGTGCTTTCAGATGAAACGGCTCGTTCATTTAAACCGACAACCATTTTTAAGCGTTTAATTTTATTAATATCGTCATAATACTGTGCTTCGTCATCAAGCTTGATTCTATTTTCAGGAACAACAGTGCATATTCCCATAATCTTTGAGTGATTAAACGTCAAATGTGCCATAGTAATTAATCCTTTATTACTTTATATGTTTTGCAAAAAATGAGGCGCTAATTCCCAGTCGTTTTTTTGCTGGAATTCCTTCATAAATAGAGTCTTCTTCTGTATTCTTTCTAATAACTGCTGACATTGTTATAAAATTATAGGGGGCTATTTTAATTTTATCTGCTATAATTGCACCAGATCCCAAAAAACAATTTTCTCCTATTTCGCAAAATCCATTGGTAGAACCAACTATATAACAATTGTTTTTAATGATGTTATCATGTGAAATAAAAGCACTTGGCCATATTATTGTATTATCTCCTATAATGCTTTTTCTTAAAATTCTGGCACACTCCATAATTATACAATTTTTTCCAATTGACACTTTATCGCTTATATATGCATCTGGATGAATAAAGGTTGCTAAGTTATAGCCTTTTTCTATTGCTTGCTTATAAATCATTTCTCTACTTTTGTTCAGATTAGAATAACCAATAGCAATAAACATTTCATAAACATCAGGTGAATATTTTTTTTCAATATCTTCAAAATCAACTAACTCTTTGTTATAAAATATTTTACTTTGTTTATAGTCCTTGTTTACAGTAAAACAAACAACCTCATATTCACTATATTCCTCAAAATAATCACAAACCATCTCAGAGTAATTTGTATTTCCAAATATAATCAATTTTTTATTTTTCTTCATACATTTAAGCTTTCATATATTTTCTAGCATCTAGGCCACAGTTAAAAATCAGATCCAGAATACTTACGCCATGCTCAAAGGGTGGATTTAGTTGCGGATATTCAGAATATCCACTATAATCCATCCATGATAATTTAATGTTTTCTTTTTCAAACAAGTTTGCTTTGATATAATCTCTGGCTGCAGGACCTGATAAATATTCTGTCCCACCGGCTTTTTTTACCAGATCGACAAGTCTTTCTGTCTTACCTTCAATTAGACCATAATCCTGAGAAAATGATATTTTTGTATTTATACCCAGTATTTTATTGATTGCATCAATAAATTTATAATTCACCTTGCAAAGATATTCTTCTTGTTCACATTCTTTATATACTTTTTCAAAAACATCTGCATAATCCTTAAAAAAAGGAGCTTTCTTGTAAAACTGTTTAATTGTACTCCAATGAGAATTAGCCCATTTTCTATCAATAATTTTGGCATCCATTATTCTAACATCATGGCTTATATGTCCTTTTGTAGCGACGGGAATTGATAGCCAATGTAAACCACTTGGAGTTTTTATTTTATTTCGATTACGCCAATCATTTTTTGTATACTGCATTTCATCGTAAAATATAAACTCGTCCACTGCGGCGATTATATCAAAATAGCCTTTCCAAGGAATGTAATTAGATTGTAATATTGCTACTTTTTTATTTTGCATTAAAAACCTCTCTCCAAAGTGAAGCTTTATATTTGTTATTAAAAAATTTTGAAGCATTATCTTTAGAAATATCTGCATCTCTATTTCTAATTAGTTCCTCGAATGTTAAGTTGGCTATTTCGTTACTATCAAAAATTTTAATACCGAAATCATTCAGACTACTAAAAGTGGATATTTCTTTTTTTATAAACACTTTTTTACCCAAGGCTATAGAAGCAATTGTATTACCGACCCCTTGTTGTCTATTTTGGTTTAATATCAAAATATCATTTTTAGCAAGATGATTAGCAAAATTCTGCGGAGACATATATTCTTCTATATATTCAAACTTATTACCAAATATTTCTTTTCCTTTTTTTATAATTTCTGATTTAAATTTCATATCTCCGTATGACAGAATGGTACATATTCTGATATTCTCATTTGCAAATTTAGCTAAATTATCCAACATACCTAATGTTGATTTATCACAAGAGTTGTTAATTTGTATTTTAATATAATCGCAATCTTTGTAAGAATGTTTGGCGTTTTTAATCATTTTTAGTGTAATAGGAAATATAGCATGAACACAGTAAAATTGTTTATTAGATAAATTATATTTTATTTGTGCGTAGTTAGCATCAAAATCGCTTAAATAACCCTTTAGATTTTTCCTAACAAAATCATTTTTTTCATCTCTTGGAGCGTTATAAAGATCTCCACCCCAAATTACCCAATAAGCTTTTTCTTTCAATATTTTCTTATGATTATATAAATACTCGACTAATTCATTATCAAATAGTGAATGACATATAATTTTCTTGCATTTATTAAAGTTTAATTTTTTAAATCTGTCGATCTTAATAACATTTTCACCTAAAGGAAAGGGATATTGGTCAAAAACCTTTTTGCATAATATTAGGTGCTCTTTAGAGTTAAAATTACTATTCAAAAAATCTACAAAAGGTTTATTAAATTTGTCGTTAAACATTAAATGTACAAACTTAACATTATCTTTCTTTATCCTATAAGATATTTTTATGTTATTTATTTTCCATTTTATACTTCTGTATAATTTCATTCCTAACTTTTTACAGCTAGTCCGAAAATTTTGAAAAAAATTAATAATTTTGTATATTTTAATTTTTAGTTTTATTCTTCTTAAAGAAGTCTCATATTTTTCTGAATTTGTAATTCTGGTATAGCTATTATCATCGGAGTAATTTAGTAATACCTTTTCGATAAAAATAGGAGTAGATTGTCTGGTATAACGGAGTATTAAATCCCAATCGACAAGTCTCTTTAGTTTTGTATCAAAATTACCGTATTTACTAACTAAAGATTTATGATGTACAAAGCAACCCATGTCGATGTAATTTTTTTTACAAAGATCTGTAAAACTAAATGCTTTTCCAATTACTCCAATATTAGGATGATTCATTTGAGCATAAAAACATTTTGCTTCTATATTAGAAATTATTGCCTTTTTAAATTCTTCTAAAAATGTAGGAGTAATTTCATTATCTGTGTCTAAATATGCAATCCAATCATTATTTGCTTTTTTTAATCCTGTATTTCTGGCAGTACAAACACCTTCATTTGATTTATATTCATATATAAATTTGCCTCTAATAAAATATTTACTGTACTTATTTTTTAAGAGCTTTTCTGTGTTATCTGTTGAACCATCATCTATGATTATTAACTCATAGTTTTTATAAGTCTGTGCTAACAAAGAATTTATAGCATTTTCTATACAAAAAGCCCTATTATATGTTGGCATAATGATTGAAAATTTTGGTTCTTTTTGATTAATAGACATCTAAAAACTTTCACTTAATTCTAAATTATTTCCTTTTTTCCAAAACTTTAGAACAGCATCAATTATTTTTTCAATTTCTTTATTAGTAATATCGTAAAACATAGGTAATCTAACTAGGGTATTTGAAATTTTATTAGTTATTTCCATTGGTGAAGCTGTTTTACAATATTTTACTCCTGCAGGAGCACTGTGTAGTGGAATATAGTGAAATGGAGCATATATATCTTTTTCTTTTAGAAAACTGATAAACTTTGTTCTTGTTTCTAAATCATTAAACAAAAGATAAAACATATGACCATTGTTTGTACAATCTGTAGGAATAGTAGGAAGCTTTACCTTTCCTTCTTTTTCTAATTGAACAAAGGCATTATAATATTTTTTCCATACCTCAACACGTTTTGATTGAATTTTATCAGATATTTCTAATACTGAGTACAGATAAGCTGCCACAACATCACTAGGTAAATAGCTTGAACCTTTATCAACCCATGTATATTTATCAACCTGTCCTCTGAAGAACTTACTTCTATTTGTACCTTTTTCTCTGATAATTTCGGCTCGTTCTGCTAATTCATCATTATTTGTTACAAATAAACCTCCTTCGCCAGACATAATATTTTTAGTTTCATGAAAGCTAAAACACCCCATATCTCCAATCGTACCAAGTGGCTTTCCTTTATATTTGGAATCAAATGCTTGAGCTGCATCTTCAATAACTAAAAGATTATGACGTTTGGCAATGTCCATAATTACGTCCATCTCGCAAGCTACACCAGCATAGTGTACGCAACAAATTGCTTTCGTTTTTGAAGTAATTGCTGCTTCTATTTTAGTCTCATCAATATTTAATATGTCGGACCTAATATCAACAAATACAGGAACAGCTCCTTGCAATACAAAAGCATTTGCAGTTGAACAAAAGGTGTAGGAGGGCATAATAACTTCGTCACCAGGTTGTAGGTTTGCTAAAATTGCAGCCATTTCTAAAGCTGCTGTCCCAGAATGAACCAAAAGAGCTTGTTCGCAATTCAAATTTTTCTTAAACCACTCATGACAAAGTTTTGTATATTTACCATCTCCTGAAGCGTGGTTTTGTGCAAATACATCTAAAATATATTCTGTGGTTTTATCCGTAAAAGTTGGCATATTAAAATTTATCATTTTAAGCCTTTCTTTCTAAAAAAATTGATTGGCAATGGTATCTTGCAAATTTTTATGAGTGACTTGCCTGATTTAGTTATTTTGTTTTGATAAAAAAGGCGCTTTAATAATTCCAAATCTCTGGGTAGTATTAATGGGAAAATTCTATTAAAAGTTGTCTTAAAATAGTTACAGATATCTCGGTAGCAATCGTTAAAATCTTGCTTTAGAAAAATTAGCAAACCTCTAACTGATTCCTTACTACATGCCCCTATTACAAAAACTTTTCTTTTTAATAACGGTGCTTTTTGATGTATTAACGTTATTGGATATTCTGTTTGATTACAGATTGTTTTAGCCTTAATAAAACTTTCTCCCTTAAAACCAAGTTTTTCTAAAAATGACTTTAGAGGCACTTCATAAGTTTTTACTATTTCTCTAAAATCATTTTTATGAGTAACAGCTCCAAGCCAATTTGCAAATTCTTGATGTGTGAATACGTTTTTCTTAAACACTAAAAAATAGCTTTGTAAATGATGCTGAATTTCTAAACTATCTGTAACACCCCAAAAATCACAGTCTCGTTGGTTCATTTCGCTAAACATTTGGTCAAAATCCATAACGGAAAAACAACTATCATTACATAAAATAAGTTCGTCTGCTTCTTCTAACAAACCTTGCTTTGAGGCGTATTGATAACCACGCTTGTAAGAACCAAAGTCATATTCGCCATGCGGTGCAAAGTCACAAAATTCAACTAACCCGTTTAGTTTCTGCTTTTCTTCAGCTTTTGCTTTGTTGTCTGCAATAAAAATTATTTTGTCTGCAACTCGCTTTAGCCTCTTTAGGTAACTTATTACATAATCATGGACTATCCCTTGATTGTCGTATGAGGCATATATTACTAGTCTAGTCATATTTCCCTCATTTTTGTTTTAAGCTCGGGGTGGTCGTGTAAGTATTTAAATATCAATCCCCTGCTACAACCTATGTTTATGGCTATTTCATTTTTGGTTTTGCCTTGGCTTAGCATTTGCATTATCTTGTATTTGTGCTGTTCTAAGAGGCTTTTTTTCTTGCGTCCAGCTGGAAAACCTAAAACTTTGCCTTCTTGTTTCCTTCGTTTTAACGCATTAGTTGTAATTATTGAAACCATACTATTTCTGATATCTATAGATAAACGTACACCTTTAAGTAGAACCTTCGTTTGTTTGGAGTTGTCAAAACTTAGATTTTCTTTTGCGCTTATCAGGCGAAAATTTTCAGATATTAGATTTTCAATATTGTCTGCTATTTGTGAAATCTTGTGGCCAATACTGGTAATATTAGCAATAATAATGGTGTTTTCTTTTGTATTGAGGTTGGATTTTATGTTTTTGATATCAGAATCGCTAAAAAAAACATCAACCGAAAAACCCTCGCTTTGAGCATATTGATTCACAATGTCTCTTTGGGCGTCAAGACCAATGTTTTTGGGGCTTTTATCTAGGTAACCTATGATCAAAATAAACCTCTTTGCAACTTTTGGTGGAATATCCAAAAACCACCGTTTTTGTAGAGGCGATTTTATTGTCTTTAGACATAATGAAAAAAATCACAGAACTGCTTGTATTTATTTAAATTTTTGTTGCATTATTATTTTTATAAGTTTATAGATTTTAATATGTAAAATAAACGGTGGTTTTTGTAGATTTATTTTCTTTTATTATATGAGGTTTTATATGTCTATCAAACATAAAATATCAGTAATAATTCCCATTTATAATACTGCTAAGTATTTAGAAAAGTGTCTTAGCAGCATACTTTGTCAAAGTTTGTCTGATATTGAAGTAATTTGTATTAACGATGGCTCAACAGATAATAGTTTAAGCATATTAGAAGAATATGCAAAAAAAGATGATAGAATAAAAATCATAAATCAAGAAAATTCAGGGCAATCTGTTGCTCGTAACAAAGGGTTGGATGTAGCTAAAGGTGATTATATCTATTTTGTAGATTCTGATGATAGCATTCATAAACAAACATTGGAAATTATGTATAAAGCTGCCGAAAAGTCAGGATGTTTTATTGTTGCTACAGAGGATATAAATCAACTTAGCAAAAATCATGAGAATACAAAGAAATATCAAACAGATGATATTAAATACAATTTACACAATAATCCGTTAAAACATCTTTTAAATAATGTTTGGTCAAGTTCAGTCATATGGAATAAGCTTTATAAAAGAGAAATATTAAAGGATTGGCGATTTATTGAAGGTATTTATTTTGAAGATTGGCCTTTTATTACTTGTTTATTTTCAACCATCGACCAATATGCAACAATACCTTATTCACTTTATTTTTATAATGATGAAAATGTATCAACAGTAAGAAGTACGTTTACCACTAAAAAACTTAATGATTATATCACAGGAATTCGTTTTACACATCAGTATTTTCAGGCAAAAGAAAAAATAAAATATGCAAAAGATGTCAGAAAGAAGAGAATTGCTGCATCTATAAAAATGATGATTAATAAGGTTAAAAGAGAACCAATAAATCATAAAGAGCTAGTCGCTCAATTAAAGGAAAATTTAATTCAGTTAAGAAAAGAAGGTGTTTGGTATTATTCTGACCTTCCTTTCAAAATTATATTCCGTTTTTTCAAAATGTGTATGAGAGGATATTAGGATGAAAAAACAACCAAAAATATCTATCATAATACCAGTATATAATACAGAAAAATATTTAAGACAATGTTTAACTAGTGTTGTAAATCAAACACTAAAGGATATAGAAATAATATGTGTAAATGATGGTTCTACCGATAATAGTTTAAGCATCTTGAAAGAATATGCAAAAAAAGATAATCGAATAAAAATTATAGAAAAAACAGTTTCTTCAGGTGCAGGAGATAGTCGCAATCAAGGAATAAAAGTAGCACAAGGAGAATATCTTTGGTTTGTTGATTCTGATGATTGGGCAGAGCTAAGTACATGCGAAGAAGTTTATAAATATATTCTAAAAAATAAAGATATAGATTTTTTAATTTTTGATGCTGATACATACTGTAATAATGCTTTTCATTGTAATGATGGAAATTTGAATAAAAGTTTTTTACCGCAAGAAAATCCTTTTTATCCAGAAGATTATGCTGAAACATTATTCTATATTTCAAACCCTCCAGCATGGAATAAGATATACAGTTCCGCATTTATCAATAAAAATAAATTAGAATTTCAAAATTTGAGTTCTTGTAATGATATTGCATTTACTAGATTGTCTTTTGCTATGGCAGAAAAAATCGGATACATAAATTCTGTATTTTATCACTATAGAACAGATGCAGAAGGAGCCATTTCTCGCAAAAGAGGGAAAAACTGTTTGAATGTAATCCGAGCTTTTAGGTACATAAAAAACAAATTAAGAGGATTAGACAAATATAGAATGTATAAAAATTGTTTTTATAAGTCGATAATACCCAATATTCTTTATGAAAAAAAATACGCTAGTTTTTGGGGCCGTATTATACTCAAATTATATTACTTAAGCATCAATAATTTTAAAACTAATTATAAGTAAATTTAATAATATAAAGGTTAGTAAAATGGAAAAACAGATTATTTATAAGCCTAATAAAAATATTCCAATAGTATTTATAACAGACAATAATTTTGTAATGCAAACAAGTGTAGCTTTAGTATCTTTAATTAAAAATAGAAGAAATGTTAATTATGATATTTTTGTTATAGGAGCAGATTTATCACAGGAAAATATCAATATTATTCAGAATATTGCTTGTTATAAGCAAAATATTACAGTTATTCAAGCAGATGTGAATAAAATAAAAAATATTCATAAGTATAATGTGGAAGGTCAAGGAAAGTATCTTTCTGCTAGTGAAGCAGCATTGCTAAAATTTGATTTGCCAAATATATTGGCCGACTATGAAAAAGTAATTTATTTGGATGGTGATGTTATTGTTTTGAATCCGTTAGATGGTTTGTACAATACAGATTTAGGAAGTAATTATGTTGCTGCGGCACATGATACTGGTAAATTATACTTTGATAGTGGATATAATAGAATATTTCCAAATTATTTTAATTCAGGTGTGATGTTGCTAAATTTGGAACTAATGAGACAGCACAATTTAACAGATAAGTTAATTAATACAAAGAAAGAATTAAATGATTCTAATTTAATGGATCAAAATGTGTTAAATATTGTATTTAAAGATAAAATTAAGATAGTTGATATAAGATACAACTTACTAATTTTAAATTTAGAAAGGGCAAAAGAAAAATGGAATATAGAAGATATTAATAAATTATTCAATAGTTCATATACTTGTTTTGAGGAGATAAAAAGACAAGCATGTGTAATACATTTTTCTAGCAAAGATAAACCTTGGATATATAAAGATGTTTCTTATGCAAAAGATTGGTATAATTATTATAAAAAAACTCCTTTTAAAAATAATAAATTAGTTCGTGTGAAAAGGGATAATAAGAATAATGTTTTTTTAGAAAATATTTTTTCTATAAAAAATAATAAAGATAAAACACGTAAAATATTACAATTTTTAGGCTTAAAGATAAAAATAAAAAGAAATAAAAATTCTCATTTGGATATTAATAGATCAGATACTAAAAATAAAAAGGGAATTATTGTTTCGATGACATCATATCCAGCAAGAATTAATACTGTTCATTTAACAATAGAAAGTTTACTTAATCAAACATTAAAAGCAGATAAGTTGATTTTATGGTTGGCATTAGAACAATTTAAAAACAAAGAAAATGATTTGCCAAAAGAGTTGCTAGAATTACAAAATAAAGGGCTTACAATTGATTGGTATCATGATATACGTTCGTATAAAAAACTTATACCAACACTAATAAAACATCCAAATGACATTATTATAACTGTTGATGACGATGTTATCTATGATAAAAATTGTATTAAGTTATTGTGGAAGTCACATCTTAAACATAAAAAAACGATAATTTGCCATAGAGGACATTATATACTATTTGATAAAAAAAAGAATATACTGCCTTATTCACAATGGAAAAGTCAATATAAAAAGAATAATCCAAGTTATAATATTTTACAAACAGGTGTTGGAGCCGTATTGTATCCACCTAAAGTTTTGTATAAAGATGTCTTAAATGAAAATCTATTTATGTCGTTGGCTTATGATGGTGATGATTTATGGTTTTGGGCTATGGCTAATTTAAACAAAACTAAGATCGCTATATGTAAAAACAATATTAATAGGCTATGTTATGTTGATGGAAGTCAAGAAGTTGGATTATGGCATGAAAATGTTGAAAATTTTGGTAATGATAAAAAGTTACAAAATTTGATAAGTCATTATCCTCAATTACTAAAAAAACTAAATAAGAAAAATTATAATGATATGTGGTTTAATAAAATTTTCTCAATTACTAAAAGTGGCGACAAAAAGCATAAAATAATTACTGTTTTAGGATTGAAATTTAAAATTAAAAGAAAGAGATTTATTCAAAAAGAACGTATTAAAAATCTTGAATGCCAAATGGCAGATATTAGGGAATTGCAAAAAAACACAGAAGATCAATTAAATAAGGTGCAAAATAAATTAGATAATATTAAAAATGATAGTGAAAAAAAATTTTTAAAAATAAGAAATTTATTTAGTGAGTTAAATTATGCTAATTTATTTCACGATAGTACATTAAATTCAGAATGGTTAAAGAATAAAAACTTTTCTTTATATGGAGCTGCTGCTAATTATAGTTTTATTTATACATTATTTAAAATTTTAGATAACGCAAAGCCTAAAAGTATATTAGAGTTTGGCTTGGGACAAACAACAAAACTTACATCTCAATATGCAATATATAGTAACTGTAAACTAGACGTTTGTGAACATGATTTAGAATGGATAAATATTTATAAAAAACAGCTTCCTGATGAAAAAAATATTAATATAAATCATTTGGATTTAGAATATTTTGATTATGATGGTGTCAGAAATGATAGATATGCAAATCTAAATACTATTACAAAAGATAGAAAGTTTGATTTAATAATTATAGATGGTCCAATTGGGCATAAGAAAAATTTTCCAAGATCTAATATTTTAGAAGTTATTGAAAATAATAGTTTAGATGAAAATTTTATAATAATTATTGACGACACTGAACGCAAGGGAGAGCAGATGTTGATTAAAAAAATTAAAGATATGCTAACAGAAAAAAATATCGATTTTGTTTATTCAATACGAGAAGGTAATAAACAACAATCGCTAATTACAAGTACTTCATTTAGCTATATAAAAAATTTATAAACAGATAGAATATCCAGTGAAACATTATTGATATGTGAGCCAAATGATATTTAATTATAATTGAAAATGTAACATAATGCTAAAGAAACTAAAACAATCCTCTCTAATCCAAAACTACTCTAAAATCTATCCATATGTAAAACCATATTGGATTAGGGCATTAATTGCTGTATTAATAACAATTCCAATCGGTTCTATGGATGCGGTTATTGCATGGTCTTTGAAACCTTATATGGATGTGGTTATGCTTGAACAACAAACCACTGCTAGTCAAACTATGTTAATTCCTGTATTAATCATAGTTTTTAGTTCACTTCAAAGCCTTTTCAATTATACCGCAACCTATATGAATACTTGGGTCGGACAGAAGATTGCCCAAGGAGTTAAGATAGATTTGTTTGATAAGCTAATGCACTATAATGCTGGATATTTCGATAAGCTGAACTCTGGCGATGTTTTATTTCGTTTTAATAACGATGTAGATATGGCTTGTAGTGGACTTTTAGCTAACTTAAAGCTTTTTACAACCAGAGTTTTTTCTTCCATTTCGTTGATTGCAGTGCTTTTTTATAATTCTTGGCAATTAGCTTTGGTTGCAGTTGTGGTTTTAGCAGGAGCTTTATATCCACTTACAACCGTAAGGAGAAAAATTAAATCTGTAATGGATAAAACTATTTTCTCTGGTGCTCGTGTGATGACACACTATAATGAAACATTTAGTGGAAACCGTATTGTTACTTCATACAACTTATATGATTATCAAAATGAACGCTTTAAGGAAACATTACGTTCTGTATTCAAACTAGGTATGAAAATGGTTCAACGTACGGGTATGATGTCTCCAATGATGCATTTTATTGTATCCTTGGGTATAGCTGCTGTGATTTGGCTTGGAAGCTATTTAATTGTAACTCATCAAATAACCCCAGGAAACTTCGTATCATTCATTACAGCCTTAATAATGCTTTACAATCCTATTAAATCCATTGGAAATAACTTCAATTCGGTACAAATGGCTTTAATGGCTATGGAACGTGTATTTGGATTGTTAGAAGAAGTTCCTGTAATTACAAATAAGCCCAATGCAAAAAAACTAGGGAAAATCAAGAAATCTATCGACTATAAAGACGTTTGTTTTGAATATGTTAGTAATAAACCAATTCTTAAAAACATAAATTTAAGTATCAAATGTGGTGAAACCATAGCTTTTGTAGGTAATTCTGGTGGTGGTAAAACCACACTGGTAAACTTGTTGCCAAGATTTTATGATATTAAATCGGGAAGTATAAGCATTGACGGACAAGATATCAGAGATTTAGAGCTAAATTCCTTGCGTGATAAGATAGCTATTGTGTTTCAAGACAATTTCTTGTTTTCAGGTACTATCAGAGAAAATATCCTACTTGGTAGAACAGATGTAAGCGAAAAACAACTAAACGAAGCTATTAAATGTGCTTGTTTAGAAGAATTTATATCTAGTCTTGAAAAAGGTTTAGATACCGAGATTGGTGAGCGAGGCGTTTTGCTTTCAGGTGGTCAAAAACAAAGAATAGCAATAGCTAGAGCTTTTATCAAAGATGCTCCTATTGTTATTTTAGATGAGGCAACATCAGCTCTTGATAATAAATCTGAAGCAGTTGTTCAACAAGCTATTGATAACCTAATGAAAGACAGAACGGTGTTTATTATTGCACACCGCCTATCTACTGTTAGGAATGCCGATAAGATTGTCGTTGTAAACTATGGTGAGATTGTAGAAATAGGAACACATGAAGAATTATTGGCAAAAGATAATTCTATCTATGGTTCTTTATACAAAACACAGATTAAATAGCAACATTATCTATCATTTGAAATTTAAGATTTGTAAGTTCTTCGGATAATCTATCAGCTCGTGCTTTTTTATGCAAATACTGTTGCTTACAGTAACAATAAGTTATATATAATAATCTAAGCAAAGCCGTTATCAATCAAAAGGGATAGCAGACAAATGCCAAAAGCAATTTTACTCGACTGGGACGAAACTCTTGCTCACACACGATGTTCCGTTATAGAGGCAATGGAACATACTCTAAAAAAATACAACAAAGAACCTTGGAATATTACAAAAACCAAATACAGAGACACCAAAAAATCACTAAAAGAAAACTTCCCCAATTTTTTTGGTTCAGATGCTAACAATGCTTATACCGAATATCTAAAATACTACACCAAATATGCTTACAACAAAGTTTTGCCAATGGAAAATGCCAGTTCTTTTCTAAAGTTCTGCAATCAAAACAATATCGATTTATATATTGTTTCCAACAAAGAAAAATCTTTACTGCTAAAGGAAGTCGACATTTGCTTTCCTAATATCTTATTTAAAAAAATTCTAGGTAATGGCGATGCCCCTCAAAACAAGCCAAGTCCTGATCCCGTTTTTACCGCACTAGACAATGTCTGTTATAAGATAGACAAAGATAATGTTTGGCTAATTGGCGATAGCAAACAAGATACCGAATGCGCATACAATGCTAATATTCAACCAATTTTGCTTGGTAAAGGAAAATTTATGGACGATGCTTATATCAAAGCAAAAACAAATTCTTCCTTACCATTACTGGTTTTTGAAGATTTTAAAGAAATTGCTAATTATCTACGTCTCAAAATTGATAACACAATCTAAAAAAAACAAAAGAGTTGCAAAAATATTTGCAACTCTTTTACTTTAGTTGGTAGGGGTGGTCAGACTCGAACTGACACGGCCTGAGGCCACAAGATTTTGAGTCTAGCGCGTCTACCAGTTCCGCCACACCCCCATAAACTGAATGAATTGATAATATATTTATTTGCTATAGTCAATATTTTTTTTATAGAAAAATATAATTTTTTTTATAGCCATTGATTTTATATCCTCTTTATAACCATAAATCAAATAATTATATCATCATTATCAAACCACTATAAGAGGCAATAAAATGCATATTCTAACCCCAAATAACCTACTGGATTATCAAAAAAATTTGCAATTTTATCGCAAAATTGATTGCCCATATCCTAAAGGAATAATTTTTGTCAACAATCATTTATGGAACAAAGAACGTTATCTATCACCATATCATTTTGAGCACAAAAAAAACCACAATCAATACAATCGTGGCATTTGTTTACAATAAAAAAATAATTAGGCTTTGCCAGACAAACCTCTTGCAATATTCATATTGATATCAATCAATATATCCAACTTCTTAGGTTCTGGATTGGTCATTATCTCAACAGTTCTTTTAAATATAAAAGATGCTAAATTAAGTATATTTTGCCTAATTTCTGGTGGTTGAGGACAATCATCTTCCTTCATTGCAGATGCCAAAATACTCCACAAATGACGATTCTTATCCAAAGCTGAAGACAACTCATCTTTCGAAGTTTCCCAATTTTCTTTAACTTTGTTGAGCGCTGCTGCCGTACGTATAAGCGCCCTAGCTTCAAGCTCAGCCTCGCTCATTCCAGCAACTTCATTTTGGGCATATCCAGCCAGTGTATTCATTTTATGGTTTTGTCCTTAAAATAAAAGATTTTTTAACAGATATAATGATATAGTTATCACAAATATAGTCAACCTTGGAGATAAAAGCAACCATGAAAAAAATCCTGCTCACAATTTTTATTCTTTTTTCTATCATAACAACACCTTATCATGCTAATGCTTTTGTTCGTTATGAAGAAAAAAATCCTTTAGTCAGAACAGAATTACATATGACAGGATATATTGACTATGCACCATTCGGTTGGGTCGATAACCCTAATGCAATCGTTTATGGTAATTTTCACACGGTTTTTCAACCGATGATTGATTGGTTTATAAAAGAAGCCAATATTAAAATGCATTACGACCTTCAGCAAAAAACCTTTGATGATTTAACCCAAAAGGTTCGTCAAGGCGATATTGATTTTTTAGTAGGAGCGTATTTCGAAACCGAAATATTTAAGGGACTTCATTTGCTATATCCTGCTGTTATCTACAACCCAATTACCGTATTTATGCTGCCTAATCGAATTAATGAGGTAAAATCAACCGATGACTTAAAAAAACTCAAAGGCGTGCGTAATACATATGAATATTTCAGCGATTTTGTAGAAAAGAAAGTTGCTGAGCTCAATCCTGTAGAAGTCGATTCATCTTATGCAATGTTTGAAAAATTATTTACTCGCGAAGTAGACTATATAATAACTAGCTATTACTATGGTATGATTGAAGCAATTAAACTAGGATTAAAAAAACAAATAGCTCCAGCCAAACAAACTTTATGGAATATTCCAGTATTTGTCGGAGTATCTAAAACATCACGCCATCGTGAACTTATATCAAAGCGCTTAACCAAATATCTTCAAGACAAAAATAATAAAGATATCATTCAGAAGAATCTCCAGCAAATTATCAATGATTTTGAAAAACAGCATGAAGGTGTAGTTCCCCCAACATTTGGTTTAGAAAAGCCCGAAACAATAGAAAAACAACAGACATCTGAAAACATTGATAACAAGCTTGACGCTAAATAAAAGAAAATATATATTCAAAGTACTATGGTTCTATTGGTTCATCATACAACATCGCCTTTTGCACGCAAAATTCGTTTGCAAATGAGCGAAAAGAAGATGCTCTTCATCTTAAAAGAAGAAGAGCCATGGCGTTTGTCTGCCGATTTTTACAAACTAAATCCTGCAGGTGAGCTTCCTGTTTTTCTAAATGATGGTAATGTTATTGTCGGACACTACGCTATTTCTGAATATCTTGAAGAAACATCAACCGATATTCCTCTTATTTATGGTTCTTCCAAACAAAGAGCAGAAATTCGCCGCATGGTAGATTGGTTTGATAATAAGTTCTATCGCGAGGTTTATCGCAATATTGTTACCGAAAAAGTTTACAAACGTTTTGCTAGTGGAGTTGCTCCAGATTCTAAAATATTAAAGATTGGTCTAAACAATATAGGCTATCATCTTGAATATATTGAATGGCTTCTTGATAAACATCAATATTTGGTTGGTGAAGATATTTCATTGGCAGATATAACAGCAGCCGCCCATTTTTCAATAGTAGATTATTTGGGCGATGTTCCGTGGGATGAATTTGCCGCATCAAAATTGTGGTATTCAAAGCTTAAATCGCGTCCCGCATTCAAGGATATTCTCAAAGATACTATTCGTGGTATTTTACCAGCCCGTAACTACACTAATTTGGACTTTTGATATGAAAAAATTGTCAGTTATTGCTTGTTTGTTTTTAGCGTCTTGTTCATATTTTAGCGGAGGAGCAGGGCAGGTTGTATACCATTGGGAACGTACTCATACAGGTGTACAAAAATTTGCATCTGATCATGGTGAATGTTTGCTTCAGTCTAAAGCAATTCAATTTTTTCCTGATTTTCGTTCTTGGTTTTATACCGAAGAAACCAAAATTAATGCTAAAGCTGATTGGAATTCTAGTCGAGGTATTTGGGCAACATATATTCCCTATGATGGTGCTCAACCACTAATAGTTAATTCCCGCTATGACGATAGTGATATGAATCCTCAAGAATACGTTGCATGTATGAAGCAAAAAGGGTATTGGTTCCGTACACACGATATTCCTGAAATTACCAACATCAATCTTTACAAGGCATACCATCCTCAGTTGAACAAGCCATTTGGCAAACCGATTTATTACGATCAATAGCCAAACCACCACCAACAGATTTATAAAAACTTACAATGTTTTGATATATCTTAGCATTGCTTTGTAAATATTCTTGTTCGGCACTTATTTTGTTTTGTTCAGCAGTCAACACGTCTGAAAATTCAATTAAACCATTTTGATATTTTCGCAAGCTTAATACACTTATTTCTTTGGTCGAATTCATCATAGCTTTTGCCGAGATGTTGCGTTTTGTTTCTTCTTTAACCGAATTTATTGCATTGCTAATATCAGCAACAGCATTAAGTAAACTAGCTTGATACAAAGCAAAAGCCTGTTTAGTGGCAGATTCTTGTAATTTTACTTGGTTAATTAATTCCCCCCAATGCAAAATTGGTAAATTAATTACCGCACCATTAGTATACATATTAAAATTAGGTCCAAAAATAGGCGAAAGAGTATTGTTTTGATATCCTAAAAAAGCACTTAAAGATACCGATGGAAACAAGTTAGCAATAGCTTGTCCAATTAAAGCATTTTCGGCAATTAATTGTTGTTCAGTTGCCTGCACATCTGGACGATTCCTAACAATATCTATAGGCAAGTCATAGAGAGAAGCTAATTCAAATGAAAATTTTTTATATAAAATATCTGATTTATTTTTAATTATATCTACAGGAAGTTTTCCTACCAATATTGATAAAGCATTTTGATATGATTTTTCTTCAAGCCTTAATTGAGGTATTTTCATTTTAGTTGAATCTAAAAGAGATTTTGCCTGTTCATAATCTAAACTATCAGCCAAACCAGCCTTGTATTTAGCTTCTACTGTTTCAAAAATATCTGTTTGTAATTTTAAGTTGTTTTCCATTAAGGATAACTGCTTTTCAGCCAATATCCAGTTAATATATTGATTAGCAATTTCTGAAATCAGCGATATTTTAACATTGTCAAAGTTAGCCGCAGTAGCTTTTAGCATTGCTCTAGCACTTTCATCAAGGCGTCGTCTTCCACCCCAAATATCAAGTTCCCAACTAGCATCAAGTCCCACTTGATAATAATCACTGTTAATAGGAAGAGCTCCAGCTAAAGTCTGGTTGCTTTTATTATATTGTCCTTTAGCATCAAAACTTGGTAAAAATCCAGACCTATCAATATATAGTTTATATCGTGCTTGTTGCATCTTTTCAATTGCTACTTTGATATTTGGACTGTGTTCTAACCCTTGTTCAATAAGCTTGTTTAAATTATCGTCTCCAAAGCTTTGATACCATAGAGGATTTATTTTTCTTTTAGAATTTGACTTAAGATAAAGACTGTCGGCAATTTTATTATTTTTATAAATAGGAGGGCGATGATAATTAGGTCCGACACTACAAGCAATACAAAGAAGAGAAATACTTCCTATCAAAAATATTTTTTTCATTATTTTCTCCTCTCAAATGGATGCCATTCTTTTAAGTGTTCAAACAAAGAGAATAGGGCAGGAATAAATATTATACCAATAGATGTAGCAGCAATCATCCCATAAAAAACGGACGAACCAATAGCAATTTGGCTTGCTGCTCCAGCCCCTGTTGCTACAATCATTGGAAATACGCCTAAAATAAAAGTCAAAGCAGTCATCAATACTGCACGAAACCTTTCACCAGCCCCTTTTTCTGAAGCCTCTAAAATAGAATAACCTTGTTCACGATAATCTTTAGTAAATTCGACAATAAGAATAGCATTTTTAGCCGCTAAACCAATTAGCATAATTAACCCAAGCTGAGCATAAATACTAAGTGCTTGTCCCATAAAATGAAGCCCAATAATAGCTCCTAAGATTGCAAAAACTGTAGAAAACATAACAGCAAAAGCAAGCATCCAACTTTCGTAAAGGGCTACCAAAAATAAATAACAAAATACAAGAGCTAGCATAATTAAAAATATAGCCAATCCTGTCGCTTCTACTTCTTGTAAGCTTAAACCAGTCCAAGCAATTTGAAAGTTTTTAGGCAAAATTTTGTTAGCTATAGCTACAACAGTATCAATAGCTGTTCCACTACTTACTTCTGAAGCAGATTGAGCCGTAATAGCAGCAGTTGTATATAGATTATAACGATATAAAATTTTAGGTGAAACTTGCAATTTTGTATTGGCAAAACTTTTAACCCTAACCATAGCCCCATCATTAGCTTTTACATATAAATTCATTACATTATCAATATTACGGCGATATGGATAATCTGCTTGCACAATAACTTTATTTATTTGTCCATCTAATGTAATATTATTAACATAACTAGAACCCAAGTTATTATTTAATACATTAAACAGTGACGAAAGTGGAATACTGTGGCTTTCAAGTTTTGTTCGATTAATATCTAAAAAAATATGAGGTGTATCAGCAGTGTATGTACTAAATGCATAAGCTAAATTGGGATTTTGATTCAAACTTTGCAAAAAGTTTTCCATTTCATTATAAAGTTGCAATCCTGTTGTATTACCATCAAGTGCTAACAATTGAAAAGACAACCCGTTAGCATTACCAATTCCTGGTATTGATGGTGGAGCAAAAAAGTCAACTTGTGCCTTATCATTATGTCCATATTGCATAACAAGTTTTTGAGTTATAGCTTCCATTGACAAATTTTTATTTTTACGTTTATCCCAATCATCTAATCCAACAACACCCAAAGCTACATTTTCACCACCGCCACCAAGAATAGAATATCCAGCTACAGATATAAAATATTTGACCCCATCCATTGCCAATATCTCGCTTCCTAATTCAGCTAACACTTGATTAGTCTGATTAATTGTTGCCGTATTAGAGAGTTGAATATTAGCAAAAACAATTCCTTGATCTTCTTCGGGTAAAAAAGATGTTGGTGTCATTTTAAAAGACAAGGCAATCAAGCCGATTGTTACCAAAGTAATTAGTGCTGTTAATTTGACTTTGCTAGCAAAAAAACTAACAGCTTTAATGTATTTTTCTTTTCCTTTATCAATAAAAGCATCAAACTGTCTAAAAAATCCTTTAGCTTCTTTTTGTTTATCGTTTTTTAGAAAAATAGCACAAAGCGAAGGGCTTAATGTAAGGGCATTTATAGCTGAAAAAACAACGGATGTTGCAATAGTTACAGCAAATTGCTGATAAATTTTTCCAGTAATTCCCGCCATTAATCCCACAGGTATAAAAATAGATAATAGCACAAATGTTGTAGCAACAATGGCACTACCTATTTGTTGCATAGCTTTAATTGAAGCGGTTTTAGAATCTAGCCCTTCATTAGCCATCAAATATTCAACTCGTTCAACCACAATAATAGCATCATCAACTACTAGTCCAATTGCCAAAATCATTGCAAATAAGGTTAATATATTTATATCAAACCCCAACATATAAATTACAGCAAAAGTAGCAATTAATGATACTGGAATTGTAATAAGAGGAATAAAAGTAGTTTTTATTTTTTGCAAAAATACATAAGTAACCAATACAACCAAAGAAAAAGTTATAACAAGTGTTTCTATAATACTAGCAATAGAAGCTCTAACAAAATTTGTTGAGTCATAAGCAACTTTAAATTCCATATCTTTAGGAAAACTTTTACTTAAAGTTTCTATTTCTTTTTGCACATTTTTCATAATATCTAGCGAATTTGAGTTTGGTGTTTGGCTAAGCCCAATTATAACCGCAGGAGCATTATCATAATGGGCACTCATATTATAAGTATCAGCTCCAATTTCGATTCTTGCCACATCTTTTAGTCTAACAATTCCGCCATTTTCAGATGTCGTAACAATAATATTTTCAAAATCTTCCACGCTATTTAATAGTCCTTTAGCTGTTAAAGACAAAACTACAGGATTATTTTCTGGACTAGGCGAAGAACCGACCGAACCTATAGATGCCTGAATATTTTGGCTACTAATTGCTGAGACGATATCTGTACTATTAAGGTTTAATGAGGCAATGACTTCAGGTTTTAACCAAATACGCATTGAGTGTTGCGGACCATAAATATCAACACTTCCCATGCCATCAATACGCAATAATGGGTTTTGAATATTGTTATAAGCAAAGTTTGATAAAAAAAGACTATCATAACTATTATTAGGCGAACGCAATACTAACATTGCCAACATATTAGAAAGCTGAGATGTAATATCAATTCCTTGTTTAGTAACAATTTCAGGTAGCTGAGAATTAACCTGTTGTAAGCGGTTTTGTACTTTAACTCTGGCAATATCTGGGTCTGTACCAATATTAAATGTAATCGTAAGACTATAACTACCATTATCATCTGAACTTGATGACATATAAAGCATATCTTCAACACCATTAATCGCATTTTCAATTGGTATGGCGACAGTATCTACCAAAACTTGAGCCGATGCTCCAGGGTAAGTAGCTTTAACAATAATTTGCGGTGGTGTAATATTAGGATATTGCGAAATTGGTAAAACACCAATAGCCAAAAGACCAAGCAAAACTAAAACTATCGACACAACACCTGCAAATCTGGGCTTGTCAATAAAAAATTTTGAAAACATTATTTTTTCTCCATTTTCAAATTTGCTATTTTCATTTTAAGCCTTGTACCATCAGCTATTTTACCAATTTTATCTGTTACCAAAAATTCGTTATTAGCAAATTTATTTGCAACCACATAAGAATCTTCAAAATATCCAACAATTTTAAGAGGAACTTGTTTTAATTTATTATTTTGCATAACATACACAAAAGCACCTCTATCGCCAAGAATTGCATAATTTTGCCTAATCAAATAAACATCATTCATTTTTCTTGATAACAAAACATCAACATAAGAATTAGCAATTAACTTTCTATTTTTGTTTTCAAAATCAGCAAAAATACTCACAGAATTGGTTGTTTTATCAATTTGATTATCTGCAAATCTAAATTTGCCATTGTTTTCATATATATCACCATTTGCCAAGCGCAATTTAATATCTTCATTAGCAAACAACTTACCATCAGCAGATTTTTGTAGTTCAGTCAAATATTCTTTATCTGAAATAGCAAACATAACTCTAATAGGATCAAATTGGATAATACTTAAAAGAGGTTTATCACTGGGAGCTACATAATTTCCTTTGGTTAAGGAAACATTACCAATTGTTCCATTTATGGGGGCTTGCAATACGGTGTAATCATACAAAACCAAAGCTTTTTGTTCTTCAGCTTGCGCTTGTTTGAGGGCTGCTTCAGCAGCTAAAAACTTTGCTTTAGCATCATCCATATCAGAGGCTGATATCGCCTTTTTGCCTGCTTTTTTTACACGATTAAAATAAGATTTTGCATTTACATAATCAGCTTTTGCCTGCGCAACAGCTGCTGTAGCAGCATCAAGCTGTGCCTTGTATTGACGTTGGTCAATCAATATCAAATTATCGCCTTCAGCAACATTTTGTCCACCTTCTGCCCATACCTCATCAATATAACCACTAACATTTGGCACCAAGTCTACAGATTTTATTGGTGTGATATAACCAACATATTGCGATGTTGTTTCTACATCTTGCGGCTTTAATGGCAACACATTGATTGTCAAAGCATTGTCACTTGGAGTACTAGACAAAGCAGTGGGATTATAAAAAAAGAAGCCATAAATTAAAACAACAGCTACAGTCCAAAATATGTATTTATAAATGGTATAATTACGCATAGCTAAAGCCTCTTTAATATCTTCTAATAAACTAAAATACTAAATAAGCTTTAACTTTAATAATACAATATATAACCAAGGTATAGCCTAGTTTCAGACAATGTAACGAACAATTTAACTTTATAATGTTTTTTTCATTATAATAAAAAAATAATCATATATTTTCCAGTGGTATTTATGATGTTATTACTTTGAAAAAACACAATAAAATCTAATTGTAACAATTAGAAAATTTTTGTGTTTTGCTATTGTATATAATATTCGCTAGAGTGCATTTAGTGTAGATTTTTTTGATAATTAAAGGACTCTTTTATGGCGAATATTCATGCTACAGCCGTTGTTGAAGACGGCGCTCAGATTGCTTCAACTGCAGAAATTGGTCCATTTTGTTGGATTAGCTCTCAAGCTAAAATTGGTGAAAATGTAAGACTTCTTGCCCGTGTAACAGTATATGGCGATACTACTATTGGTGATGGTACTGTTGTATTCCCTGGTGCATGCCTTGGTACTGGTCCACAAGACCATGGTAATGAATTTGTTGCTGGGGCAAAAGTAATAATTGGTAAAAACAACGTTATTAGAGAAAATGTTACAATCCACGCAGGTACTCCTAAAGAGCAACAAACTACTATTGTTGGTGATGATTGTATGTTTATGGTAAACTCTCACGTTGCTCATGACTGTGTTGTTGGCAACCATGTAATTATGACAAATAATGCTGTTATTGGTGGGCATGTTCGTGTTGGCGATGGTGCAATTTTAGGTGGTAACTGTGCGGTACATCAGTTCTGTCGCATCGGTCGCAAAGCTATGATTGGTGGTCTTGCTGGCGTTGACAGAGATGTTATTCCTTTTGGTATTGTTACTGGTGAACGTGGCAAACTTCGTGGCTTGAATCGCATTGGCATGATGCGTGGTGGTATGGATGAAGCAACAGTTAAATCGGTTACTCGTGCCTTTATGTACATCTTTAAGGGCAAGGAAGATACTTTTGAAGTTCGTCTTGAAAAAGCAAAGGAAAAATTTGCTGATAATGAACTTGTTTTAGAGCAGATAGACTTTATTGCAGACGGCTTAGCTGGACGTCGTAAAGTTATGACTGCTGAATAGTTGGTTTTGCCAAAGTTTGGGAAGGTCCTCAATTTTGGTAAGATAATTGATTTGGTCTAAAAACTTAAATCAATTTTTACAAAGCTTGATATATGATGCTTTTAGTAATAGTAAAAAATGGTCGCTGTTCTGCTTGTCAGATTTTATAATGCCGCTGTTTTGGACCTGTTACGTTGAGCTAGTCAAATATCAAGTTTTGTTTTTTTTATAAGGGTTAAAACAAAAATGAGCAGTATACAACGCAAGCTTGGCATAATTGCCGGTGGAGGTTCAATCCCTCAACAACTGATTGAACAATGTCAAAAACAGCAATTGGATTTTGTTGTTCTTGCGATAGAGGGTAATGCCGATAGTAATCTTTTTAAGAATGCAACATTTACTTATAAATGGATTCGCTTAGGTCAAGCAGGAACGGGATTTAAGTTTTTTGTTGAACAGGGTGTTAAAGATGTAGTTATGATAGGAACAATCCGCCGTCCTAGCTTTTTTGATTTGGTACCTGATTTGCGAACTACCGCATTTTTTGCTAAGGTTGGAGCTAAAGCGCTAGGTGATGATGGACTTTTACGTGCTGTTGTTTCAGAAATTGAAAAAGATGGTATGAAAGTTAAGGGAATTCACGAAGTAATGCCTGATATTTTAGTTAAAGAAGGGGTTTTAACCAAACGTAAGCCATCAAAACAAGATATTATTGATATAAAAAGAGGTGTCGAAGCAGCTTTTGAACTAGGACGACTCGATATTGGACAGGCAGTTGTTGTCCAACAAGGTTTGGTTCTAGCTGTTGAAGGTATTGAAGGAACAGATGAACTTTTGCGTCGTTGCAAAGATTATCGTCGCAAAGGTGGTGGCGGTGTTTTGGTAAAGCTTCGCAAACCTCAACAAGATATGCGTATTGACTTACCAACTATAGGTCCTCGTTCAGTTGAAAGGGCTCATGAAAGTGGATTAGAAGGAATAGTTGTTCATGCAGGTAATGGACTTATTGTTGATGAAAAAGAAACCATAGCATTAGCAGACAAATATAAAATGTTTATCATAGGAGCAACACCAAATGACTACCTCAAATAAATTAAAAATATACTTAATTGCGGGTGAGCCTAGTGGTGACTTGCTAGGTTCTAGGTTGATGCGTGCATTACGCAACAAAACTAATGATAGTGTAGAATTTTTTGGTCTTGGTGGCGATACTATGGAGCAAGCAGGACTAAAATCGTTGTTTGATATTTCCGAACTTGCTGTTATGGGATTGATTGAGGTAATTCCTAGCATTCCACGAGTTTTAAAACGTATAAAACAAACTGTTAATGATATCATTAAAGTGCAACCAGATATTGTTATAACTATTGATAGTTGGAGCTTTTGCAGTCGCATACACAGGGCTTTGCGTAAACTAAACACAGGTATAAAACAGCTTCATTATGTTGCTCCTCAGGTTTGGGCATGGAAGAAACGCCGAGCTAAAACTATGTATAAATATGTCGATGAATTATTAACTCTTTTACCTAATGAACCCCAATATTTTACCAAACACAATTTAAATACTATTTTTGTAGGTCACCCTGTAATTGAAAGCGATGCTCTAAAGGCTGATGGGCAGGATTTTCGTAAAAAATACAAAATAGGCAATGAAAAACAAATTATTTCAATTCTTCCAGGATCTCGTCATACTGAAGTTAGCAAACTTTTACCAGATTTTTTAACCGCTGCACGTCTTATTTATGAACAAAATCCTGATGTGTTTTTTGCCTTACCGACAGTTAAAACAGTCGTAAATCGCGTAAAACACATGGTAAAAAACTCTCAATTACCAATGGTCATTTTAGAAACGGAAGCTGATCGTTATAGTGCTTTTCAAGCATCATCAGCGGCTATTGCTGCCTCTGGTACTGTAGCATTAGAATTAGCAATTTGTAATATTCCTCATATCATATCTTACAAAGTTGCTCCTCTAACCTATCTACTTGCTAAATATTTAGTTAAAATAAAGTATGTTAATTTGACCAATATTCTGTTAAATCGCTTAGTTGTTCCAGAATTATTGCAAGAAAAATGCACACCTCAAAACATTGTTCATCACATAAATGAATTGTTGAAAAATGGTCGTGCTTACGAAAAGCAAATAGAGGGTTTTTCTGAAATTAAAGACTATCTAACCAATGGCACACAAACTCCAAGCGAAAATGCTGCCGATGCTATTTTGGAACTAATTAAATGTTAAAATTTATTCAAAACTGTTGGCAAGAAGACAAAGCTAGACGAGTTTTGTGGTCTCCAGTTTTGTTTGGTTTGGGTATAGCTTGCTATTTTGCTTTTACATTAGAACCATCTAAATGGCTTACTCTTATTCTAATCGAAACACTTATTATTTTAGCAATTTTATTTCGTCATTATATAAGTATTTTGCGTATACTAGGATTTTTAGCAATTATTGTTGCTGGTTTTGCAACAATCCAATTAAAGAGTATTTGGCTTAATTATCCAACAGAAAAGCTTCCTTCTGATACTTTTTATTTTAAAGGACAAATTGTGTCTGTAGATACTAATTATCAAGGACGCAAGCGATTTACCCTAAAAAATATTCAAGATTTTGATGGCAAAATTTATAAAGGCAAATATCGCATAACCCAACGATCTAAAAAAGACGAAGCAGAAATTGGCGATTGTGTCGAAATGGTTGGAACAATATCGCCTCTTTCCAAAGAAGTTATTGTTGATGGATATCAATTTGACCGTAAAGGCTATTTTGAAGGATTGAAAGGATCGGGGTTTGCTGAGAGCAGATGGTTTAAGATTACTTGTTCAGACATTGGTAAAGCAAAGCCAATTGCCAGTATTATTGCTAATTGGCGACAAAAAATTGTTAAACATATTCAACAAATATTACCATCTTCAGAGGCAGCTATTGCTTCAGCTATTATTGCAGGCGAAAGAGGAGCTATTAACGAAGAACAATATACACAATATCGTAACTCTGGATTAGCTCATTTTTTATCAATTTCTGGACTACATATGAGTATGCTTGCGGGATTAATGTTCTTTTTAGTACGTTTTGTAATTGCATTATTTCCTAAGCTAGCCTTGAGAATTGATAGTAAAAAAATAGCGGCTATCTTCGCTATTATCTTAAGTTTGATATATTTATTTATATCTGGCAATGCTATACCAGCTCAACGAGCTTTTATCATGACATTTGTAGTATTGCTAGGGGTTTTGACCAATCGCCGAGCAATATCAATACAAACTATCTCTTTAGCTGCTTTTATAATATTATTAGTTTCGCCAGAAGTTTTAGTATCTGCTAGTTTTCAGATGTCTTTTGCTGCGGTCTTGGGGCTAATAGCTTTTTATGAAAAAATATCACACTATGTTCAAAAGTTTTTAAACATTTCAGGCTTTCGCAAATGGGTAAGAGTTATTTTGCTATATATTTTAGGTATCATAATTTCTGACTTTATTGCATCAGTGATGACATTGCCTTTTGCAATATATCATTTTAATATGATTGCTGTTTATACGACATTAGGCAATTTTTTAGCAGGTCCAGTTATCGGTTTGGTCATAATGCCGTTTGTATTATTAAGTTTGTTATTTATGCCATTTGGCTTAGATACAATTTTTCTTAAGATTACAGGATTTGGTATAAGTTTAGTAAATCAAATAACATTTTATGTTGCGTCATTGCCCAATGCTGCCATTCAAGTTCCATCAATACCTCATTGGGGTTTAGTACTAATTATTGGAGGAGGATTGTGGTTTATTATTTGGCAAGCTAAATGGCGTTATTGGGGGCTTTTTGCAATTGTTATTGGTTTATTCAGTATAATCACTGTAAGAACACCTGATATTATTATTAGTCCTGATGCTAAGGTAGTTGCTTTCAAAAACAAACAAGGAAAACTCGAGATAGTATCTTCAAGAAGCGGAAGATTTATTAAAGACATTTGGCAAAATAAATATTCTTTTGCTTCCAACAAAGCCAATCTTCAAGAACATCCAGAAATCAAAATAACTGGTACAAAAGTAATCTATAATAATAAAGAATATAACTTGGATAATGAAATTGGTATGAGTATTTATATTAATTCTGATGGTTCAAATAACATTAAGACAATTCGTGATGATATAGGTTACAGGTATTGGAATAAATAATATAAAAAAATGTTGTATGTATCTTAAAAATATGCTACAGTAGCAACTGATTAAATATAATAAATAAATTACTTAAAATTAATAGTTATGAAAAATTTGAATCAGAAGTTGTTCATCACAGCAGTTGTTTCCGGTGTTATTGAGGTTGCACTTTTTTACTATTTCGGAATTAAGGGTGTTACACCTCTTCCTCAGTGGGGAATGATTGCTCTTGGAGGAGTAGGAGCAGTAATGACGGTGTCATTAGCTCTCTTTATCATCAGAAAACTTACTGGTGCAGAAAAGTGGGACTAGATGGTTTCAAAACCAAACCCCTTTATCGAAAACTCGATAAAGGGGTTAACCTTTTTTATAGTATACTTTACGCTAAGTTTTCAATGCCCAACATCATATTTTCGCGGTATTCGGCACCCCAGGCAACCATAGAATCAATCACAGGCTTAAGCGCATATCCTACAGCTGTTAGGGTATATTCCACACGAGGCGGAATTTGTGCATATACCTCACGAATGACCAAACCTTTTTCCTCTAAAGCACGCAAATTAGACGTTAGAACCTTTTGGGTAATATCCCCCAAAGACTTTTTTAATTCGCCAAAACGTTTAGTTCCATCCATCAATGTTTGGATAATTTGCATTTTCCAACGATCGCCAATCAATTTAACGGTCATTTCTGCTAAGTATTTTTGCACATCATCAATCATAAAAAAAACTCCTAAAACTCGCAAGAAACATACAATAGTATCTTTTGAGAAACTATAGCACTTCCAAGTGCTTACTTTACTTTTCTAGCAGAAACATATTATAAAATCAACATAAAACGCAAAAATAATCATACATTTTAATAAGGACGCAAAAATGAAAAGAATTACTTTGACAGCTATTGGTTTAGCTCTTGTTTGTGCATCACAAGCTCATGCTGCTGGTTATCAACTTAATGAGTATTCAGTAACAGGTTTAGGTCGTTCATTCGCTGGTGCAGGTGTAATGGGCGATGATTATTCGGCTCTTGCCTATAATCCTGCAGGTATGACCTTAATGAAACGCTCAGGTTTCCAAGGAGGTCTGACTATGGCTGAAATGAAATCTGATGTAAAAGGAAAAGGCACTTTCGAAGGTAAATCAACCGATATGCACTATGGCGTACCATTGCCGTCCGGTTTTGCTCATTGGAATGTTAACGACAAATTGTTCTTAGGTGCCGGTATTTATGCTCCTTACGGTTTGTCAACCAAGCATGACAAAGAAGGGTTTGTTGCTGGTGAGGCTCGTAAATCAGAATTGGAAGTTATCGATTCGTCTGTTGCCGCAGCCTATAAGTTTACAGATAAATTGTCTTTGGGTGCAACATTAAGCCTTCGTTATATTCATGGCCACATGACTGGTGATGTATATGCAGTTGAAGGAAATCCCGCAACAAAAATCGGTGAAGGAAACTATGACCTGGACGGTTGGACCGGAACCGGTATAATTGGGGCTATGTATGAATTTACACCTGATACTCGTGTTGGTATAAGCTATAAGTTCCGCAGTATTCAAAAGGTTAAAGGTGATTTTACTTATGAGAGTGTGCTTCCTGCAGATATTTCGCCGATCCCAACAACTGTTGATCCTAACGGATTGGCATCCCCTGATTTGCCAGCTGGTGTATTGCTTTCGGCTTATCACAAAGCTAGTGATAAAATAGGTTTGTCGACCTCTGTTCGTTGGACCGAATGGAACAAGTCATTTAATCAATTTACTATGACTTCGGGTTTTGCTGCTGGTAACAAGACACAGCCGTATGAATGGCGCAATACTTGGACGGTGGCTGCAGGTGTTGATTACTATCATAATGACAACTGGACATTCCGCTTTGGTACTGCTTATGACCAATCTCCGGCCAAAAGCCAATTCAATCGTTCAAACCGTATTCCCGATACCAACCGTATTTGGTTATCTGCCGGTTTGAGTTATGAGGCTGACAATTGGCAAATTGATGCCGGTTATGCTCACTTGTTTATGCAAAAAGGTGATGTCGCAATGCCAGGTAATGCATATGCCGAATATACAAGCTCGGCTAATATGTATGGTCTAAACTTTATGTACAAGTTCTAAAGGACGAACAATCTGTCCGTTATTATTATAAACTCACACACACAACAGAAAAGCCTCTCGTTTTGAGAGGCTTTTCTACGATATTAAAAATTTTATTCAAAATTTGCTTCTTTAACTGCTTTGTCGGTAGCAAAATCAGATGTTCTTTCAACCGTGTTATTAAAACTTGTTAAAAAACTATCCATATAGCCATTGTCATACAAATATTTTCCGCCCCAAGCTAATCCAACTAAAATTAGAATCCAAACCACAAATTTCATTATTTTTCTCCTAACAAAGTTTATCAATATCATTATACTATAATCAATAAGATTAAATAGATGTTAAAATTTGCTGTTGCCAAGCCCTTTTAACTAGACTAAACTTAAAATTTGTTAATTTATGCCGATTCTTACTTGGCGTTAAGATAAAGTTGATATAAGCTGATGTTGGTGTATTAAACATAGTTTTGAGGGAAAAATGGCTGAAAAAAAGAACAAAAAGCCTGTTGTTTTGCAGGTTCTACCCGAAATGAACCATGGTGGAGTTGAAATGGGTACAGTTGAGATTGCTTCTGGGCTTCAAGCAGAAGGGATTAAAAACTTTGTTGCATCTGCAGGTGGTCGTATGGTTTATGATCTTAAAAAGATCAAGGTCAAACATTTTGAATTGCCACTAAAAACCAAAAATCCTATCAAACTTTGGCTTAATGCTAGAAAATTAGAAAAAATTATCAAAGAAAATGGGATCAATATTGTTCACGCTCGTTCACGTGCTCCTGCATGGAGTGCATATTGGGCAGCTAAGCGTGCAGGCGTTCAATATCTTACGACTTTTCATGGTACGTATGGCTTGGGACCACTAGGAATTAAAAAGATATATAATCGTGTTATGACGTATGGCAAACTTGTTATTGCAATTTCTAACCATATCAAAAACCACATGATAAAAGAATATAAAGTGCCAGAAGAAAAAATGCGCCTCATTCATCGTTGTGTCAATATTGACAATTTTGCTCCAGAAAAGGTAAGCCAAGAACGTATTATCAAGGCGTTAAAAGAAAATCATATTCCCGAAGATAAACCAATTATTTCTCTTGTTGGTCGAGTTACTCGTTGGAAAGGTCAACACCTTTTAATTGAAGCTCTATCAAAAATAAAAACAAAAGATTTTTACTGTTTAATTGTCGGTTCTGATCAAGGTCGTATACATTATACTAACGAACTTAAAGATTTAGCTAAAAAGTACAATCTTGATGCTAAAATTCAATTTATTGATCATAGCTTTGACATTCCAGCAATTCTAATGCTGTCCGATATAGTTTTGTCGACAGCTATAGAACCCGAAGCCTTTGGTCGTGCAGCTATCGAAGGACAAGCTATGGGTAAAATTGTTTTAGCTTCCAATATTGGAGGTTCGCTCGACAATACAATTGACGGTATAACTGGCAAATTGTTTGAGAGCAATAATGCTCAGTCTTTAGCAGATGCTATTGATTGGGCGCTTAAATTGCCTGCCAAAGAAAGAGAAAAAATTTCTAAAGCAGCAATTAAAAACGTAAAAGATAATTTTACGAAACAAATAATGTGTGATAAAACAATTGCAGTTTATCACGAACTAATCAAATAAATAGAAAGGAATATTTAATTATGGTTGCGATTAAATTGCCAGATGGCAGTGTGATGGAAATGGAAAGCGGGGTCAATGGTTTTGACATCGCTAACAAAATTAGTTCAGGACTTGCAAAGGCTGCTTTAGCAGTAAAGATTGACGGAAAACTTACCGATTTGAGCACTCCTATCACTACCAACGCAACCGTAACTATCATTACTGGTAAAGATAAGGAAGGCTTGGAAATTATCCGTCACTCTTGTTCACATATAATGGCCGAAGCTGTTAAAGAATTGTGGCCTGAAGTACAAGTTACAATTGGTCCTGCTATTGAAAACGGATTTTATTACGATTTTTCTCGTAAAGAACCATTTACAACCGAAGATTTTGAAAAAATCGAAGCTAAAATGCACGAGATTGTGAAACGTGACGAAAAAGTAGAGCGCAAAGTTTTGCCTCGTAATGAAGCTATCGCTTATTTCAAAGGTATCGGTGAAAATTATAAAGCTGAGATTATTGAAGATTTGCCTGAAAGCGAAACAATTTCGTTATATTCTCAAGGCAACTTTACCGATCTTTGTCGTGGTCCTCACGTTCCCTCAACAGGTAAAGTTGGTGATGCTTTCAAATTGATGAAAGTTGCTGGAGCTTATTGGCGAGGTGATTCTAGCAAAGAAATGTTACAACGTATCTATGCAACAGCATGGGCTGATAAAAAAGACCTCAAAGCCTATTTAGAAATGTTGGAAGAAGCAGCCAAACGTGATCATCGCAAGCTCGGTCGTGATATGGATTTGTTCCATTTTGAGCCAGAATATGCTCCTGGTGCTGTTTTTTGGCATGATAAAGGATATAAAATTTATCGTAGGCTTATTGAGTATATGCGCAAGCGCCAAGATAACAATGGTTATATTGAAGTTGCAACTCCTCGTATTATGGATAGATGCTTGTGGGAGACTTCGGGTCACTGGGAAAAATATGGTGCTCACAACTATTCTGGTAAAACCGAAGATGAAAAAGTATTTTGTGTAAAACCGATGAATTGTCCTGGTGGACTTTTGGTCTATAAACAAGGTGTTAAATCATATCGTGATTTGCCGTTGCGTATGGCCGAATTTGGTATGGTAAACCGTTACGAAGCTTCAGGTTCGTTAATGGGGTTAATGCGTGTTCGTGAATTTACTCAAGACGATGCTCACATATTCTGTACACCAGAACAAATGGAAGAAGAATGCATTACAACTTTGAAATTGATTTTGGATATTTACAAAGATTTCGGTTTCAACGAGGTTAAAATTTATCTTTCAACACGTCCAGAAAAACGTATTGGTTCTGACGAAATTTGGGACTTGTGTGAAAAATCTTTAGCTAATGCGTTAACTTCACATGGTTACGAGTTTGAAATTAATGAGGGCGAGGGCGCATTTTATGGTCCTAAGTTAGAATTTATTTTGCGTGACGCTATCGGTCGTGAATGGCAATGCGGAACAATTCAAGTTGATATGAACTTACCTCAACGTTTTGATATCAGTTATATTGGCGAAGACGGCGAAAAACATCAACCAGTGATGTTGCATCGTGCCTTGTTTGGTTCTATTGAAAGATTCTTAGGGATTTTGATAGAAAATCATGCTGGAAGATTACCATTGTGGTTATCGCCAGAACAAGTCGTGGTTTGCCCGATTGTCAACGAATTTGATGATTATGCAAACGAAGTTACAAATGCTTTGAAAAAAGCTGGTCTGTCTGCAAAAACAGACTTACGTAATGAAAAAATTAACTACAAAGTCAGAGAACATTCTGTTGCCAAAATACCTGTTATTGCTGTTGTTGGTGCTAAAGAACGTGAAAATCGTACAGTTACTGTTCGTCGTATCGGTTCTGACAAACAAGAGGTTATGGCTTTAGATGACTTTATCAAAGCTCTGGTTGAAGAAGCCAAAATGCCTCATGCTGATGAGTAATATTTAATGTTTGAATTAATCGGTTTAATTGGGTCACTATGCTTTGCGGTCAATTCATGGCCGCAAGCATGGATGGCTTATAAAAATAAAACAGCTCAAGGTGTTTCGTTATATCTTTTGATATTTGCCACACTTGGAGGTGCATGCTCTTTGGTTTATGTCGTTGCAACTAAACAATATGCCATTATACCGAATTTCCTTTGCGGACTTATGGGGATTTTGGTGGTCTTTTATTATAAGTTGCATGATATTTTTAAGGGGGCTAAGCAATGATTCAAATAATCGGTTATATCGGTTCATTGGCCTATGCTCTCTGTGGATTGCCCCAAGCAGTATTAAGTATTAAAAACGGACATTCTCAAGGTATATCTCGTGCTTATGCGCTGTTGTCATTGTTAGGTTCTGTCTTAAGTTTGATATATGCTTTTCCGCGCGGAGATTTTGTGTTGTTGCTAAACTTTGGCGTAAATATTATTGTTTGGAGCATAGTTTTAAAATATAGCTATTTTGAACGTCTAAAAAACAAGTAAAGTACCAGCTAAAACCACAAGTTAACGAGTATAGTTGTTGTGTTCATAAAATTTTGCTCTTCCTTCATTGGCAGCCAGATCAGCGAAACGATTGCCAATAGAATGAGTTTGAAAAACACGTTGATGAGCCTTTATTTTTTCTAGCTGAATACCACGACGTCTAATTTGGTATGCCCAATATTCACAGTATTTATGACGAATAAACTGTTCGTTGGTTCTAGGTTTATCCTTAACTCCACGTTTAATATAGTCAATTGCAACCTGACTATCAGTATATATAGTTCCATTACCAGAAGTTAAGATACTGGCCAAATGTATAGCAAAAAGCTCGGCCTCATTATTTGACCGAGCTTGTGTCCATGTTGAGAATAATTTTCTTTTACTGCCATTCTCAATAATTATACCAATACCTGCAATTCCCCTTTTATCATCAAATGAGCTGTCACAATATGCTTTTATCATCGTATCACCTCACTATTATCACACATTTGAGATATAGTAATTA
Source organism: Alphaproteobacteria bacterium (assembly GCA_015062235.1). GTDB lineage: Bacteria > Pseudomonadota > Alphaproteobacteria > RF32 > CAG-239 > CAZU01. Next base: position 58,059 of record SUUZ01000008.1, read on the forward strand.
AAAAGGAGCATTCTATATAATTTTAGCCATATTTATATATTGCTAAATAAAATGGATATACAAAAAAACTCCGTTTAAATGTGTTTAAACGGAGTTGCGCCCTTATTTAAATTTGACTGATACTATTTAGGCGGCTTTAGACTTCTTTTGAGAAGCAAATTCGTTCATACAGCCAATAACATAGTCTAGTTGTTCTTTATCCAAATATGGAGTCATTGGAATACTAAGAACCGTTTTTGAAAGTTTTTCACAAACAGGCATTGGACGAGTATTCCATTTTGCATAAGCTGTTTGAGTATTTACAGGACGTGGATAATATGCACCACAAGGAATACCTTTTTCTTTCAAATAAGCCATTAATTCATCACGATCTTCACAATGAATTGTGTAAAGAGCATAAGCAGATTTACAATTTGGCAAAATATGTTGTTTACCAAAGTAGTTATCAAGTTCTGCATCATAACGAGCAGCAACTTCTGCACGAGCTTTTAATTCTGCATCAAATACTGTCAATTTTTGCAATAATACTGCAGCCTGGAAAGTATTCATACGTCCAGTCATACCAAGACGAATATTATCATAATGATCTGTTGCGCTCATACCATGAACACGACAAGATTTCAAAAGCTCATTTTCTTCTTCGGAATTAGTAAAAGTAGCACCACCATCGCCATAACCACCAAGAGGTTTGGTTGGATAGAACGAAGTTGCAGTCATATCTGCAATTGATCCTGCTTTTTTACCTTTATAAACAGAACCATAAGATTGGCAAGAATCTGACAAAACCTTGAGATTATTTTTTGCTGCGATAGACATAATTGCATCATAATCACAAGGAGAACCAAAAATATCAACAGGGATGATAACTTTTGGTGTAAGTTTTCCTTCTTTTTTAACTTCAGCAATAGCGCGTTCCAAATCATTTATATCCATATTGAAAGTATTTGGATCAGAATCAACAAAAATAGGAGTAGCCCCAACAATAGCAACACATTCAGCTGATGCAACAAAAGTGAATGATGAAACAAACACAGCATCACCAGCGCCAACACCCCATGCCATCAATGCAAGAGTAAGAGCATCTGTACCAGAACCACAAGTAGCACAAAATTTTGTACCCGAATAATTTGCCAAAGCTGTATCAAGTTCTCTAGTTTCTGGACCTTGGCAATAGCCTCCATGATCTAAAATTGTTTTGAATGCATCTAAAAACTTCTGCTGTCCAATAACTTGTTGAGTAGTTTTGCAGTCAAATAGAGGTATTGCTTTTTCTGGTTTATTTAACATTATATTCTTCCTTTAATATCTAGTAGTTACACGTTTTCTGGCAAGGATATTAAAAAAAAAATACTTAGTTAGCAAAACACAAAATCTTTCATATTTGTAACAAATAGCTAATCTTATGCAACATACAACAGATTATCTTGATTTTCTCAAACAAAAATGGTATATACACTGTTAGTTATTTTTTATATGTTAGGAGAAAAATTGTGAATAACTTAAAGAAACTAGCTGTTATTTCAACTTTACTACTTGTTTCTGCTTGTGCAACCAATATTCACCGTAACGAAGAACAAGCAGATCCTTTTGAAAATTTTAATCGTAAAGTTTTTTCTTTTAACGATGCTGTTTATGAGAATGTTTTTTTTCCTGTTGCTCGCGGGTATCGAGCTGTAACCACTCCTTTTATTCGTGAAAGAGTTAATAGTTTTGTCGCTAATCTAGATGAACCTATTTCAGCTGCCAACCATTTGTTGCAGTTAGAATTTACAGCTGCAGTTAAAAACTTAACTCGTGTTGTTCTCAACACAACCTTAGGACTTGCTGGTACTTTTGATGTTGCACAAGGGTGGGGGCTTGAACCTGACAAGGCTACATTTAACCAAACAATGGCTAGTTGGTGTGTAGCAGACGGTCCATATCTGGTCGTTCCATTTATTGGTGGCAATACAACTCGTGGTATCGTTGGTACAGCTGTAGATGCAGCTGCCGATCCTGTTTATTGGATGACTTATAATGACGCAAATTATCATGATAAAATTGCCTATCCATATGCCGCTTTGAAATATACCGCGAAAGCCGAAAATTATATGGATTTATACAACGATTTTAAGAAAAATTCAGTTGACTTCTATGCAACAATGCGTTCTGCTTATTTGCAAAATCAACGCAAATTAAAGTGTCGCTTTGCTCCAGAAGAACAAACAGAGTCATATGATTTTGACTTTGATGAAGATTGGGAAGAATAATTTTTTAACTAAAAACGAGGAAGTTACCGATGAAAAAAAATATCTTTACTTTGATTTTAGCTGTTTGTATGGGCTTTGTTTCAACAGCAAATGCAGAGGTTGATGCAACAAAAGCAGAAGATTTTATTAAAACAACAACAGCTAAAGGTGTTGAACAAATTATCAATGCAAATGTCAGCCAACAAGAAAAAGATAAACGTTTTTATGATTTATTGAATGGTGCTTTGGATATGGACTTTATTGGACAGTTCGTATTAGGACGCAATTGGAGAACAGCTACAGCACAACAACGTAAAGATTTTATCAATGTTTATCGTGATTTAAATATTGCTACATGGTCAAAAAGATTCAACGAATTCAAAGGCAAAAATTTTGTATTCAAGGGTACTTCGCCTTCAAGTTCTAAAGGACAAGTTTTTGTTAACACCATTGTTCCTATGGACCAAGGTGAACCAGCAAAAGTATTGTGGCGTGTAAGAGAAAAAAATGGTAATTACAAAATCGTTGATATTGTTATTGAAGGTGTAAGTTTGGCTCAAGCTTCTCGTAGCGAATATACAGCTTTCATCAAGAACAATGCAGGCGGAATAGATGCTTTAATTAAAAATTTGAACGAGAAATTGGCTCAACAAAAAACAAAATAATCTTCTTAAATCAACAAGAGGACTTTAAAAATGAAAAAAATATTAGTCATGGGTGGAGCTGGCTATATCGGTTCGCACACCGTTAAGCATTTACTTGATAATGATTATGAAGTAGTTGTTGCCGATAATCTAATTTATGGACACTTAAATGCTGTTGATAAAAGAGCATCTTTTATCCATGCAGATTTACTAGATACCATATCATTACAAAGAGTTTTTCAAAATTATAAAATAGATGCAGTTGTTCATTTTGCCGCATTTACTTATGTTGGTGAAAGCGTAGAAAATCCTGAAAAATACTATTATAATAACGTGGTAGGAACAGTTAATTTACTTAATACTATGAAAAACTATGGCGTTAAAAAAATAGTATTTTCTAGTACCTGTGCCACTTATGGTGAGCCAAAGTATATGCCTTTAGATGAAAAACATTCGCAAAATCCTATTAATCCGTATGGTCGCACCAAATTAATGATTGAGCAAATATTCAGTGATTATGCAAAAGCTTATGATTTAGAATATATTGCTTTGCGTTATTTTAATGCAGCTGGAGCTGCATCAGATGCTTCTATTGGAGAAGATCATAATCCAGAAACACATCTTATTCCTTTAGTATTAAAGGCTATTAAAGGGGAGCGAGCTAGCATAAAAATATTTGGTACAGACTATGATACACCTGATGGAACTTGTATTAGAGACTATATTCATGTTGAAGATTTGGCTTTAGCTCATCGTTTAGCTTTAGAAAAACTTGGTTCATATAGTGGCTGTATAAATCTTGGTACAGGAGTTGGAACAAGTGTTAAAGAGATTATTAAAGCAGCCGAAGATGTTAGTGGAAAAAAGTGTCCTGTTGAATATGCCGAACGTCGAGCTGGCGACCCTGCACGCCTGTTTGCAAACAACTCAAAAGCAAAAGATATTTTAGGTTGGCAACCTAAATATAACGATATTAAAGATATTGTTCAAACAGCTTGGAATTGGGAATTAAAAAAGAGTTCATGGATCTGAGCTTTATCGTATTTCGTTAATGCTATGTTTAGGCGATGACAAAAATACTGTCATTCTTGACATGCACAGGTTGGTTTTTACCCAGCTTGAGAGAGCTTTCAGATATATATGACAATAAGGAGTTGGTTAGCTCTTCTAGGGTTAAAGCTGGCGGAACTGCTATAGCAAATGGTGGCTACTGGTCATCTACCGAAAGAACGGGAACAGATAGTGGTGGTGGTTATACGGCTTTTACTTTTTACATGGGCAGTAATGGTACTGCTGGCTATTCTGCTTATCAGTTTAATAATTATGTCAGCTGCGCGATTAGCTACTAAATCATATACTGAACGATACAAAAAAATCCCCCTGTTTAGGGGGATTTTTACTACATTGGTGGAACAACAGGAAGTTTTGCTGGTGCATTAGGTCCTTTAGGAATAACAGGGCCATTAGGGTTAGCATTAGGTCCTTTAGGAATAACAGGGCCATTAGGGTTAGCGTTTGGTCCTTTAGGAATAACAGGTCCGTTAGGGTTAGCATTAGGTCCCTTAGGGATAACGGGACCATTAGGATTAGCGTTTGGTCCTTTAGGAACAACAGGGCCTTTAACATTAGCATTAGGTCCTTTTGCCACTGCCTGAGGAGGTGTTGGTTTATCTGATAATGATGTCAAATTATTCAAAATTGCATGACTAACCTTGTCACCAATTTTAATACTATGACGTCTAACTTGTCCTGCGTTTAATTCAACAACAGCCCGAACAGGATCGCGCGAGATAATATGCTCTTCTGACATAGGAGTCGCATTTTCTTTTATCATACTAATTGTAGCATCAGGAGCAATAAACAGCATATCAAGTGCCAGTTTAGTATTTTTCATCCACATAGCTGTTGGTCTAACAGGATATATACTAAATATCATGCCATTATTTGCTGGCATTTGAGTACGAAACATCAAACCTTTTTGCAATTCTTCAGGGCTTGAAGCAACTTCAACATTAAAACGTACTTCTCCATTTGATGTTGTAATAACCAAAGGTGTAGTAGGTTTTTGTTCCATTTCTTGAGAACATGCAAATAAAAACAAAGTTGCTAATAATACACGCGACATTTTCGACATCGTTGATATTCTCCTTATTTTTTCAATTTTTTCGGTGACCAAGCCGATACCTTTACAGGACCATTTTGTGAAATTAAAATTTTTGTTTTATTTTGCTTGTTGCATTGACTTTGAAGTGAGTTTTCAAAAGAAGCAACAAAGTTTATGGGGTCAACAACATTATCTTTTTCTGAACGATAAGATTGCTTAAAACAATCAAGCGACATAACAAATTGAGACAGCTCATTTTCAGATTTATTACTATACTTCTGCCAAATTAGTTCCAAAAATCTACTATTTTCAGCGCAGACACTGTTTTTGGGCATAAGAGGCAGTCCAAAACTTAATATTGCTCTAATTGTTGGTTCATAAAAACCAGTCTTTTCACAAACAAAAAGTGATGGCATCAAATAACATCCATTTTTTAGAGCAAAATGAATCTGTGATAAAAACAGCAAGTGTTGAACTTTTTTTTCATCAATAATCTTCTTATCGTCTTCAGCCTTGCGATAAAACCAATTAACAATATCCAGAGATGAATCCATTTTTTGTACAATCATTTAAGAAACCCAACATATATAAAACAATGATATCCAAATTATAATATAAGCTTTGATAATTACAAACAAATATTTCAAAATAATCACTTTTTAATTATTTGCTTAAAAGTAATTTTTTGCTCTTGTGTAATAAATATAATTGTTTTATCTTGTCAAAAGGTATAATTTTTTAATAAGGTTTAGCAAAAATGCTGTTGAAAAGAGGTTTTTATTTATCTTGTTTTGCATTAGCTACTGTTTTTATGGTAGGTGGATGTGCGAGTTCGGTTTTTCCTGATTTTGAAGACTATAACGAAATTATCGTAGATGATGGAGGTAAGGTTGAAATCAGAGAAGTTGATGCGAGAGGTATATTGGTTAGCGATAAAGAAAATGCCTCGTATGAAGATGATGATTTAATCGAAAACGAAGCTGAGGAAATTACACCAGCAAAAGTTGTTGCTGTCGAAACAGCTGAAATAGATCCACTTCCCAGTGAAGAGCAAAAGGAACTAGTTGATAATTTGGATGAAACTACCACCATTGTAAAAGAAGACGAAAAAGTCAATGAAAAGGTTGTTATAGCTGATGAGGAAGATGAAGATAAAATAACCGAACCAACGGTTAATTATTTGGCTGCAACAATTTATTTTGAGAATGGTGGAGCTGTAGTTGCTTCATCATATAATAAAGTTTTACGAGATGTAGCTAAAATAGTCAAAGATAACAATGCTAAAGTTATGGTTTATGGCTTTGCTTCTTCACGTACAAAAGATACCGACCCAGCAAGTCATAAACTTGCCAATTTCAAAGTATCTGCTGATAGAGCAACCAATACAGCTAAAGCATTGCGTCGTTTTGGTGTAGATGCTGATAAAATTATAACTCAAGCCTTGTCAGATTCTATGCCAATGTATCAAGAAGTTATGCCTGAAGGCGAACGTTTGAATCGCAGAGCCGAGATTTATTTGGCTTATTAACTAAAAGTAGCTTAAATGGAACAAAATATTGACGATAATATTTCACTAGGAGGCAACCTGTGGCAGGTTGCCTCTGTTGATGAACGTTTGGCCGAAATATTAGTTCAAAAGTATGGACTCCCCATTTTAATTGCTGAAATAATAGCTCTAAGAGGTATTACTTCGGATGACGTAGCTAACTTCTTAGATCCCAAAATCAGCACGCTAATGCCAGACCCACATGTTTTAAAAGATATGCAAAAGGCGGCAGAAAGAATAGCTGATGCCATAACAAAAAATCAAAAAGTTGCTATAATTGGTGATTATGATGTTGATGGAGCTACCTCTACATCTGTTATGAAATTATTTTTACGCTCAGTAGGAATTGAGCCATATATCCATATTCCAGACCGTGATGAAGGATATGGACCAAGTAAACAAGCTGTTGATGATTTCAAAAACAAAGGAGCTGATCTTTTATTGACACTTGATTGTGGAACAACGGCATTTGATCCTTTGGAATATGCTACATCTTTAGGAATTGATGTTGTTGTTTTAGATCACCACGAAGCCGAAGTTAAGCTTCCTAAAATATATGCATTAGTAAATCCCAAAAGACTAGATGAAAGCGATGATTATCCATCATTAAAGTTTATGGCGGCAGTTGGAGTAGTATTTATGACTGTAGTTGCTGTGAATCGTTCGCTTCGTCAAAGAGGTTTTTATAATAATGACAGACCAGAACCAGATCTTAAGAGGTGGCTTGATTTAGTGGCATTAGGTACGGTTTGTGATGTGGTACCGCTAAAAGGTATCAATCGAGCTTATGTTAGTCAAGGGCTCAAAGTTATGGCTAATCGTAGCAACATAGGATTAAAGGTTCTTATGGATAAAGCCAATTTATCAGATATACCAAATGCTTTTCATTTAGGATATGTGTTGGGTCCTAGAATTAATGCTTGTGGACGTGTTGGTGATGCTGATATGGGAAACCAGCTTTTGTGTTGTAACAGTGATTATCAAGCAGAGCTTTTGGTTGATAAACTTAATGAATTTAATCTAAAACGTAAAGATATTGAAAATCATGTTTTGTTATCAGCAATTGAACAGGTAGAGGGAACTCCTCAAGAATATCCTATAGCTTTTGTTTATGGTAAAGATTGGCATCAGGGCGTAATAGGTATTGTTGCTGGAAGATTAAAAGAGCGTTATAACGTACCTTCTTTTGTTATGTCGATTGAAGCTGACGAGGTTAAAGGATCTGCTCGTTCTATTTCTCAGGTTGATTTAGGAGCATTAATTATTTCTGCTAAAGAAAAAGGGATTCTGACCAAAGGCGGTGGTCATATTATGGCTGCAGGTTTTTCTCTAGAAGAAGAAAAGATTGAGGAGTTCAAAAAATTTGTGGGCGAATATGTTATTGCCAGAATAGGTGATGAAGCCATAACCCCAGTACTAAATATAGATGCAATACTTGATGTTGGCGGTGCTAATATAGAGTTAGCTGATTATTTAGAAAAACTAGAACCTTTTGGTGCAGGTAATACAGAGCCTATTTTAATGTTAAAAAATGTTAAGATAATTAAACCATCATTAATTGGGGTAGGGCATGTACGTTGTGTATTAATTTCAGACAACGGTGCTTCAATTAAGGCTGTAGCTTTTAGGGTTGGAGACAATCAAATAGGCAATGCAATGCTAAATGCCAAAGGCGAAAAGTTTGATGTTGTTGGTGTTTTGCGGCGTGACAAATGGAATGGTCGTAATGAAATACAGTTTATTATAAATGATGTTAGAAAGTCTATTTAGAATATTAGGAGTTTAAAATGGCAGACAAAAATGTAGTGACAAGAGCTAAAAATATTCAAAAAATAAAACGCCGCCGTTTAGAACGTGAACGCGAAGTATTTATGAAATTTGGTTCTAAATTAAAAGCCTATTTGTTTACAGGTATCTTGGTCACAGCACCAGTAGCTATAACCTTTTATCTAGCATACAAGTTTATTTTGTGGGTAGATGTTTTTGTTAATAGAATGTTGCCACCACAATATAGATTAGACAACTATTTGCCGATGACTATTCCTGGTTTAGGTCTGGTTGTTTTAATAGCTTTTTTAATATTAGTAGGAATGTTTGCTGCAGGATTTTTAGGCAGATTTTTTATCAGATTAGGTGAATGGTTTGTTGCAAAAATGCCTTTAGTATCATCAATATATTCACTACTAAAACAAATATTTGAAACCGTATTTTCCAGCAAAACTCAGGCATTCAAAAAAGTTGTAATGTTAGAATATCCTCGCAAAGGAATATGGATTTTAGGTCTTGTTAGTGCTGATTTACAAGGAGAGATAGAACAAAAATTACCAGAGCCAATGGTTAATGTTTTTATTCCAACAACTCCGAACCCTACATCAGGATTTTTGATTTTTGTTCCCAAAAAAGATGTTATTGAAATGAATATGTCAGTTGAAGAAGCTATAAAGTTCATCGTTTCTGGTGGTTTAGTAGAACCCAAAAAAACAAATAATAACCAATAAAGTTATATTTGTTTTTTATGAAAACCATAATCATCGGCTATTTTGCGTCCAATTGATGATATTTTGTTGCGCAAAAGTAGTAAAGTGTCATCAGGCGTACAGTTAGTGTTTGACTTTCCAGGGTAAAGTTCATAGTTCTTACGATATTGGCTTAATGTCACATTTGGCATTATAACATTGGCTCCAGACTGCAAAGCCATCATCTGCCCATTTGCTGCAAGTGTTTCCATAGCGGTTGTTGCAGGTATATTAATATCAGGCAACAATAATCTAGTTAAAGCCATAACTTTCAATGACATAATTAAATTTCCTCCCTTTTCATTTTTTAAGGGAGTATCTGGATGAGGAATAAAAGGCCCAATGCCAATCATATCAGCATCAATCTCCTTAAAAAATAAAATATCATTGGCTATACTTTCAATAGTTTGATTGGGAAGACCAACCATAATACCCGATCCCACTTCCAATCCTGCTTGGCGTAAATTTAACAAACATTGTTTACGATTTTGCCAGCTCATTTTAGGATCAAGATAATGATATAAATCTTGATCTGTTGTTTCTATCCGCAACAAAAACCTATCAGCACCTGCTTGACGATAAGCTTGATATTCTTCTAACGATTTTTCACCAATACTCAAAGTTAAAGCTACGTTAAGAGTTTTTATTTGGCGAATAATTTTACACATTTTTTCTTTTGTGAAATGTACATCTTCGCCAGATTGAAGAACAATAGTCTTTAATCCCATATTTTTTGCAGCATGCTGAGCTAGTTCAAAAATAGTATCAATATCAATACGATATCTTGTGATATTCTTGTTATCACGTCGTAAACCACAGTAAAGACAGTTATTTTTGCAAATATTAGAAAATTCGATTAATGCACGCAAATGAATATCATCGCCAACAAACTGACAACGCACATTATCCGCAGCAGAAAAAAGCTCATTATTACATTCATCATTTTGCAAGATATCTATAATTTCCTGCTGAGACAATTCGTGCGTAATTTGAGCCTTTTTTATCGTATTAATCATTTTAATCCTTTCCAAACACCAGATCCCACCATAGCACTATAAAGTTAAAAAAATATTGTTATGAATAGAGATGATAATAAACAAGTTCACGTTTTCGATACTTGACAACAATAGCATATAATTATATCTATGTTATAGTTTTGTATCGTAATAAAGGGAGTAAGTGATGTCAGTATTTCTAGGTCTAGCGATGGTTTTATTATTCACATCAAAAGTTTTGGCTAATCCAGCATGTGCAGTTTGTACTGTTGCTGTTGGAGCATCGTTAGAAGTAGCTCGACGTTATGGCGTTGATGATGCTGTAGTTGGTGTTTGGGCTGGGGCAATGCTTGCTCTTTTAGGATATTGGCTCATCTTATGGTTCGAAAAGAAAAATTGGAATTTTATTGGCCGTGATTTATTGTTAATGGTCATTTCGGTTGGTTCCATCGGTTTTATGTATATAAATATGCCGTATCAAGCAAAGGTTATTGGAATTTTTTATATGGATCCGTTGTTATTTAGTACAATTTTAGGAGCTTTGACATTTATCTATGTTTCTAAATTTTATCAATGGATGAAAGCAAAAAATGGTGGACATGCTCACTTTCCATTTGAAAAAGTTGTTCTACCAGTTTTAGCTTTGGCATTGTTAAGTATTTATTTTAATTACTACCCATTAAGTGAAGCTTTACCAGTTAAGGCTGATTTGTTAGATGCTTCAAGTTTATATGAATTTTCAGGAGATAAATAATGAAAAAAGCAAAAGATGTAAAAGAATTTGTTGAAAGAGTGGATGCTTCCAAGAAGGTTAATCCCAAGGATTTATCCTCTGATCAAGATTTAACAATTGCTATCATGAATTTGATTTCAATTGAAGAACATTTAGTATTTTCAGGAGCTAAAACAGGTAAAACAAGTTTTTATGATTTGATTGAAAATGTCAGAGAATTGCGCAAAAATTTGATGCAACGTGTAATTCCTGAATATGAGGGTGAGGTTTGGTGTATTTCTAAGCATTTGCTTGCTTCATCAATGCGTTTAATGGAGGTAGGTACCAAGCAACAATCTTTAGGTAATAAAGATTTGGCATACAACTTATTTAATCAGGCCTATGATTTATATTGTCTATTTTGGGGGCTTAATATGAAGATGCTTGATGTTTCTGATGTTAAATGGGTTGAAGATAACATAGATGACATTAAGAAGATATCAGTTAAGCTAGAAGAAAATAAAGCTCCTGTAAAAAAGAAAGAAGTAGAAGTTAAAGAAGAAAATAGTGGTGCCTTTGCAAAGATGAAAGCTTTTGTACGCAAGGCAGTTGACTGCTGTATTGAATAAGAAAAACAAAACCGCGTTTTACGCGGTTTTATTTTTGGTTGGAAGATAATCAAGTAAAAAGTCTATCTGTGCAGCAGTATAATCAAGCAAATATTTTTGTGCTTTTGCATCATAATCTTGCCATTCCATCATAGAACACACAGAATCTTTACGAGAAGCAAAAATAAACAAATGCGAAAATAATGGAACAATATAGAAATAACAATTTTTAATATCTATCTTGTTTTCGCTAGCTAATCTTAAAAGATTTGCCATACGTTCATGCACAGGACGAATGAGTTCGTCATATAAAATATTAAATTCAGCAGTAGGACTTGAATATTCACTCAAGAACACCTTTTTAATATTATGAGAAATTTCTTCAGTACAAAGAATAGATAAAAATTTTTCAATCATCTTTTTTAAAAGTTTACGAGCAGCAACAGGATCTTGTTTATCAAGAACTTTTTGATATTGTTTAGTTTGTTCATCAGTTATGGTGTTTACTGTATCAACAATATTTTTTAGAGCCGCAGTATAAATTCCTTTTTTACCACCAAAATAATATAAAATTGATGAAATATTGATGTTTGCTTTGGCAGCAATATCACGGGTTGAAGCTCCCCAAAAGCCATTTTTAGCAAATTCTTCAAAAGCACTAAGCAATAATTTGCTTTTTGAATCAGTGGCCATATTTATTTTTACTCCGTAACATATTGTTTTAACTAATATACGACTTTGTAACATAACATAAAAAAAAAACAACTTAGTTTTATCCACTCTTGTGTAAAAGATTAAAAAATGTTTTTTTTCAATACGTTATCAATTAAATCAGTTGATTGAAAAAGCAAGCTATTTTTTTTCTCTTTACAGTAGGATAGTTTATAGGTTAAAAATATCTTAACATGAACTATTGGAGAAACTATCGTGAGAAATTTTGTACGCTTTTGTTTACGCGTTATCTTTAATATCTTTAAGGTAAGATGCAATATTCAGTTTGATGAAAATAAGCTTCCCACTAAGGCGGTTTATATTTCAAACCATGTGTCTTTTCTTGATCCGATAATGTTATTTGCATTTTTACCAGGTAATCCTATTTTTGCACTTAACGGCCATTTATATCGCAATAAATGGATTAGGATGCTAATGCAAACAGCTGATGTTATGCCATTTAATCCTATTGAGCCAAGTGATTTGAAGGAATTAATTGCCAAAATTGATAGTGGCAGATGTTGCGTAATGTTTGCTGAAGGGCGTATGACTGAAAACGGCGGTTTAATGAAGATTTACGAAGCTCCAGGTTTGGCTGCAGATAAATCTGGTGCTCCTATAGTTCCTGTTTGGATTGATGGTCCACAATTTGGTTATTTTTCAAAAACCAAAGGTAAATTACCACATCGTCCATTACCAAGAGTCACAATTACAGTTAGAAAACCAGTCAAATTCAAGTTGAAAGATGAATTACGTCGTCAACGTGATCACATTAGTAACGAAGTTTATATGATTATGCGTGATATGTGTTACGATGCTGCCAACAATGGCAATATTTCACTTTTTGGTATGTTGATGAAGGCCGCCAAGGTAAACTCTAAACAAGGTTGGTTTCATAGACCTAAGTTTTTTGAAGATATTAATCGTGTACCACAGTCATACAAAGATATTGTTATCAAATCTTTTGTTTTAGGTCGTTTTTTCAAAAGAATGACCAATCCAGGTGAACATGTTGCGATTCTTCTGCCCAATGCTTTAGCCAATTTGTGTACATTGTTTGGTTTATCTGCTTATGAACGTATTCCTGTAATGCTAAACTTTTCGGTTGGCTCTAGAAATATGGTTTCTATGTGTAAGACAGCTCAAGTTAAGTTGATTATTACTTCACATTTATTTATTCGCAATGCTAAATTAGAAGACGTTGTAAGTGATTTACGTGAAGCTGGTTATAAAATTTTCTATCTTGAGGATATGCGTAAACATGTTTCTTTGCGTGATAAGATAGAAGCATATATTCGCTATAAAGCAAAACGTGTTCCTCACCCAGAAGGTGGTAATAAAAAGGCTGTGATTTTATTTACTTCTGGTTCAGAGGGAGCTCCAAAGGCTGTGGTATTAAGCCATGCCAATATTATTTCTAATGTTGACCAGTTAAGTTGTATCGAAACTTTGACAACAAGAGATATTTTACTCAATGCATTGCCAATGTTTCATAGTTTTGGCTTAACAGTTGGTACATTTTTTCCAATTTTCAAAGGATGTAAAGTATTTTTGTATCCATCGCCACTACACTATCGTGTTATTGCAGAGCTTTCCTACGAGATTGGAGCAACAGCACTTTTAGGAACAGATACATTCTTCCGTGGCTATGCTAAAATTGCTCATCCAATGGATTTCCGTAGCATTCGTATTATGTATGGTGGTGCAGAAGCTGTTAAACCAGACACACGTAATCTTTGGGGTGAAAGATTAGGTATTAGTGTTAAAGAGGCCTACGGTTCAACAGAGTGTGCTCCTGTAGTTACAGCTAATAACTGTATTTTTAATAGGTTTGGTTCAATAGGTAAATTATTGCCTAAGATTCAGCACAAAATTGTTCCTGTTGATGGAATTGCTAAAGGTGGAGAATTGTGTGTTAAAGGTCCTAATATAATGATGGGATACTATATGCCAGAAAATCCAGGAGTGTTAGTTCCATTAAAAGATGGTTGGTATCATACAGGTGATGTAGTTGAAATTGATGAGATTGGTTTCGTCTATATCCGTGATCGTATCAAACGTTTTGCTAAAGTTGGTGGTGAAATGGTTTCACTTAATGCTGTTCACGAAACTGTAGTCAAAGCATTTGAGGCAGATGGTGTTGAACATGCTTATGGAATTGTGGCTGTTCCTCATGAGACTAAGGGCGAACAAATTGTTTTGGCTACGAACAATAAAAAAGCAACAATAGATAGATTGCATGCTTATATTAAGCAAAATGGTTTGTCTGAACTTTATTTGCCTAGGGTTATTATTTATCGTGATTCTTTGCCTGTGTTTGCAACAGGAAAAGCTGATAACGTTACCTTGAAAAAAGAAGTTATGGCTGAATTAAATATCGCCTAAAATATAGGTTATATTATCTAACACCGCCTTTGTTTTAATGCTTTTTAAGCATAGAGCGAAGGCGGTTTTTTTTATCATATAAACCTCTTCAATAATGTCATGCCCTGAGCGAGTGTTAACGAGCGAGGTTAGCGATCTTCAAAATTTAATATAACGTCATGGCTTGAATAAGCGTTAGCGAATGAGATTAGCCATCTTCCTTGCTTTAAAAGCATATTCAAGTAAAATCAATGCATTACAAAACAAAAATATAGCATTTAAACCACCGTTTAAACGCTATATTTATTTTAATTATACATCAAAAAAAGTAAAAAAGCAATTAATTATGTTTTATAGCATATTTTCAATATGTTAGCTTGTTTTTCTATCTTTCTTTTTTCATCTTAAAAGCAACTCAAAATCTATAGCATTTAAACGGTGGTTTAAATGCACGATTCGGATAATTTGGGGGCAACTTGAAAAAAGGAGAACGATTATGAAAAAATATTTGCTTTTATGTACAGCTTTAACAATATCACCATCGGCTTATGCAGCTTTAAATTGTGCAATACCGCCAACTTGTGAGGCACTTGGTTATAAGCAGACTGCTAGCGATTGTGCAGGACAATTTATGCTTAAATGTCCTTTTGATGATAATGCTGTGTTTTGTGGCGGATCATCATGTTCTTCAGGTCAGCTTTTTATTGATGGATCATGTAGAAAAGTATATACCTCATGTAATAATGCAGGACTCGCTGGTATAGAGGATGTAAGCAATCCCGCGTGTACACTTCAAGGTGGGGATGAGATGATATATTTGACGGATGGTTCAAAGATTGATTGTTGGTTACAAAGTTGTGATATGGGATGTGATCCAGGTGAGGTGTGGTATTCGTCACTAAGCGCATGTCATGCTACAGTTGAGCGTTGTGCAGATGAAGGGTATGCTACTCTGAACGAGATTTTAGATGCGAATGGTAATCTTATTAATGAAAACTGTCGTAGCGATGAAGCAGACTATCACCCCTACAGAAATGTGGATACGCGCCTTGATTGTTGGGCATCATCATGTACTAAAGCACCTGATGATAGCAGTAGTAGCAGTAGTAGTGATGGTGGTGCTAATCTCAATGGTAGCGTAACATCAACCTGTAGAGATGCCTCTATGGAATATTGTTTTGAATATGATTTATTGCAAAAAGGGACTATATCTATAGCATTGCTTAGTCAAGAGGAGTGTTATGACAAATATGTAAAGGCACTACTTTCAGTTGTTGAGAATGATTTTGGGGTTTATAGGGGATAGTATAAATGTTATCCTTATCTAAGGAGGAAAAGTTAAATATCATTGAAGGAATGATGTTTTCTCATTCAACACTTTGTCCGAAGCTGTTTAATGAGCAAAAACAGCTTCGGCAAGAAGTATATGACAAAATACATTGTGTTGTTGATATTGTAAGTGAACAAAGTATTTCGTGTTTTCCAAATATTACAATTAAAGACATAACTCTTAATGGGAGTCTCTGTAGTTATATGTACAATGATAATTCAGACTTAGATCTGTGGATTATTATTGAGTCTATATTTCCAGATGATAAATGTACAAGCGAGTATATATTGGGAGGAATAACGTCTTACATCAATATGATGTCATTTAAGCCATCTTTTTATGGGCACTCTTTAGATTTTGGCATTCTTCATAGCGATGCCAAATATGTACATAATCACAACAGTTATTCTTGGTTGCATAATTGCTGGAAAAATGAACCAGTAAGACAAGAGTTTATATTTACACCACAAGAGCTATATTGTGAATATTGCAAATATAACAAAAAACTTCATGATTATGCTGCATCACTAGAAAAGATAAACAATTCTTTCTTAACAGAAAAATCTATTAAACAGCTGCAAAATTATATTTTTTCGCTCAACGAAAAGGCATTTCAAGCCAAATTATATTCTCCAGAACATGAGTATAGTTTAGAGTACAATTTATTTCGATTATTAAAGAAATTTGGTACATGGTCCTTTTTTAGAAATTATATTGATGATTCTTATCAAAATTTTTTAAGGCGAAACAATGGTTAATTACATAGATATTAGAGATATTGCTTATCATTTATTACATCCAAATGAAACTTTAGATGTAAGATTATTTAACTATGGTGGGCAAATGCATCAAGATGTCCGTCAGCAGTTGTTATCAAATGCTAATTTTGTAATCAATAAAACTATAGGAGGAATAAAGTACTTAAAAGTAAAAGACATTGTTTTGTGTGGTTCATCAGCTAGTTATTTTTATCGTGAAAAATCTGATATTGATATAAGCATAGAAGTCTATAATGACAATTGTCCATATCTTCCTGATAAAGATACATATCTAGGAAAATTACTCAAAATTTTGCAGTTTGGAAGTACTCATCGTTTTAATTTCACATTAAATAATCGTTTTGTTGATATATCTATCAGAGATAGTGATAATGATTTTATGGGAGTATATTCGTTGTTAAATGATAAATGGGTAATTGAACCCGACCAACATATTGCGGATGATTTAAATATTAATGATATTCTAAATGAATATACTAAGCAATATGATAAAATAGAAAAATATATTAAAGAATTACAGTGCAGTGGTAGATTAAAAACTAAAGATGGTATAGAGGAGTTAACAAAGTTTTATAGTGCTAAGTTTAATTATAAATGGGATATTCGGGAGTATATAGTATATAAACTGTTAGGGTATAAGGGTGTTTATTCGCGTATAAAACAATTGATATCAGATTCTCGTCATGAATTTACATCATTAATATAACTAATAGGATAAAAACGATATCGATTCTCTAAAAATGTGAATATAATTTCATCGAAAAAACAATGTGTTGCAAAAAATATTAAAAAAAATGAAAAAAAATTTTTTTTCTTGTTGACATTTAAGTTTGGTTAGAATATAACCCCCTTTGCCGATGCGGTAACACGTGTTGGTAGTTATAATACATAGTAAATAAGAAGTAGATAAGAGGATACGCAGACGGTATTATGTATTGAGATACGGAATATACATAATAAAGTCTGAAGTATTTGAGAAAAAGGAACCTATAGAAATTCTTTTATTGAGTAATTTAGACAGGATTGCAAGCAATCATATTAAGATGAGAGTTTGATCCTGGCTCAGAACGAACGCTGGCGGCAGGCTTAACACATGCAAGTTGAACGGGATTGTTTTGGTGCTTGCACTAGGACATGAGAGTGGCGCACGGGTGAGTAATATGTAGGAACGTACCTATTGGTTTGGGATAACGCTTGGAAACGAGTGCTAATACCGGATAAGCCCTGAGGGGGAAAGATTTATTGCCGATAGAACGGCCTGCATCAGATTAGGTAGTTGGTGGGGTAAAGGCCTACCAAGCCGACGATCTGTAGCTGGTCTGAGAGGACGATCAGCCACATTGGGACTGAGACACGGCCCAGACTCCTACGGGAGGCAGCAGTGAGGAATATTGGGCAATGGGGGGAACCCTGACCCAGCCATGCCGCGTGAGTGAAGAAGGTTTTCGAATTGTAAAGCTCTTTCGGATGTGAAGATGATGACGGTAGCATCTAAAGAAGCCCCGGCAAACTTCGTGCCAGCAGCCGCGGTAATACGAAGGGGGCGAGCGTTGTTCGGAATTACTGGGCGTAAAGGGTGTGTAGGCGGTTTAGTAAGATAGTGGTGAAATACCTGAGCTCAACTTAGGAATTGCCATTATAACTACTGATCTTGAATTACAGAGAGGATAGCGGAATACCCAGTGTAGAGGTGAAATTCGTAGATATTGGGTAGAACACCGGTGGCGAAGGCGGCTATCTGGCTGTAAATTGACGCTGAGGCACGAAAGCATGGGGATCAAACAGGATTAGATACCCTGGTAGTCCATGCTGTAAACGATGAATGCTGGTTGTTGGTCTGATGATCGGTGACGAAGTTAACGCGATAAGCATTCCGCCTGGGGAGTACGGCCGCAAGGTTAAAACTCAAAGGAATTGACGGGGACCCGCACAAGCGGTGGAGCATGTGGTTTAATTCGATGCAACGCGAAGAACCTTACCAACTCTTGACATCCTTATCGGGGAGATTGGAGACAATTTCTTTCAGTTAGGCTGGATAAGTGACAGATGCTGCATGGCTGTCGTCAGCTCGTGTCGTGAGATGTTGGGTTAAGTCCCGCAACGAGCGCAACCCCTGCTTTCAGTTGCTAGCAAGTAAAGTTGAGCACTCTGGAAGGACTGCCGGTGACAAGCCGGAGGAAGGTGGGGATGACGTCAAGTCATCATGGCTCTTACGAGTTGGGCTACACACGTGCTACAATGGCACCTACAAAGGGCAGCGAGATTGTGAGATTGAGCGAATCTTAAAAAGGTGTCTCAGTTCAGATTGTACTCTGCAACTCGAGTACATGAAGTTGGAATCGCTAGTAATCGCGGATCAGCATGCCGCGGTGAATACGTTCCCGGGTCTTGTACACACCGCCCGTCACGCCATGGGAGTTTGTTCTGCCTGACGGCGTTGAGCTAACCTGAGTGATCAGGGGGCTGGCGACCACGGTAGGGTAAGCGACTGGGGCGAAGTCGTAACAAGGTAGCCGTAGGGGAACCTGCGGCTGGATCACCTCCTTTCAAAGAATAGAGAGCGTATTTCTATTATATGGTACCGTCTACGTATCCTTTTATTTATCTGGTGGCAAGTCTATAAGCGATTATGGGTTTGTAGCTCAGGTGGTTAGAGCGCACGCCTGATAAGCGTGAGGTCGGAAGTTCAAGTCTTCCCAGACCCACCATTAGTATTGGGGGTATAGCTCAGCTGGGAGAGCACCTGCTTTGCAAGCAGGGGGTCAGGAGTTCGATCCTCCTTACCTCCACCAATAAGGATGATACTCGATATTGAGTAGTTATAAATACAGAGTGAATAGGAAGAAAGAAGAAATTTCTTTAAGGAGAAAAGTATAATATACCTTTATTTGAAAAAAATGTGGGTAAATTTTACTGAGTATGAAGTATGAATAAGAGAGATTATTTATACATAAAGAAGAATCAAGCGAATGGTAAGAGCATTTAGTGGATGCCTTGGCAATCAGAGGCGAAGAAGGACGTGATACACTGCGAAAAGCTATGGGGAGCTGTGAATAAGCTTTGATCCGTAGATATCCGAATGGGGGAACCCACCACGCGAGTGGTACCTAGACAAGAATACATATTGTACTAGGAGCGAACGCAGGGAACTGAAACATCTAAGTACCTGTAGGAAAGGAAATCAACCGAGACTCCGAGAGTAGTGGCGAGCGAAATCGGACCAGCCGATGGATATATATATAAGAACCAGAGCTACATGGAAAGGTAGGCCAAAGAAGGTGATAGTCCTGTATGGGTAGGAAGTATATATATTCTTGAGTAGGGCGGAACACGAGGAATTCTGTCTGAAGAAGGGGAGACCACTCTCCAAGGCTAAGTACTACTGATTGACCGATAGTGAACGAGTACCGTGAGGGAAAGGTGAAAAGCACCCCTATAAGGGGAGTGAAAGAGAACCTGAAACTGAATGCTTACAAGCAGTCGGAGGGTCTTAAGACCTGACGGCGTACCTTTTGTATAATGGGTCAGCGACTTAGTGTATGTAGCAAGCTTAAGCCGGTAGGTGTAGGCGCAGCGAAAGCGAGTTTTAATAGAGCGATAAGTTACATGCATTAGACCCGAAAC